>NZ_JBITFK010000002.1:479172-1099471 GCF_044455985.1 Streptomyces sp. NPDC051064 | reverse complement strand
GGGGGGGGGGTGTCTATCGCGGGGGGGGGCGCCGCACGGGGGGCGGGTACACAACCACCCTCCCCAGACCAAAAAACTCCCACCCCCCCCCGCGGGGGGGGGGGGGGGGGGGGGCCCCCCCCCCCCCCCCCCGCCACTCCCTTCCGCACCTCCTCACCCCCTGCCTCGGAGGCACACGTGCGCGCCCTTCTCCCCCGATTACCGCGCCGGCCACGGACGGCGGTCCTCATGGCCGCCGCACTGCTGGCGTCGGGCTTCACCGCGACATCCGCGAGCGGCGCGGAGTCCGCCGCGTCCCCCGCTCCCCCGCCGGCCACCGCTGACTGCGGCAGCGCGACGATCTGTGCGGATTTCGAGGACCAGATTGGTCCCGCTCCGTCCGGCGCCTGGCAGTTCACCGCGCCGGACTGTCAGGGCACCGGCACGGCTGCCGTCGACACCGCCGTCGCGCACAGCGGCAGCAGATCCCTGCGGATCGACGGCCGGGCCGGCTACTGCAACCACGCCTTCGTCGCCTCCACCGCGGACCTGTCCTCGGCCGGCCCGGTGATGTACGTCCGTATGTGGGTGAGGCACACCACCGCGCTCCCCGCCGCCCACGTCACGTTCGTCTCCCTGCCCGACGCCTCCCAGGCCGGGCGGAGCCTGCGCGTCGGGGGCCAGAACGGCGCCCTGCAGTGGAACCGGGAGAGCGACGACGCCACCCTGCCGGCTCAGAGCCCCGTCGGAGTGGCGCTGAGCAGGCCGCTGCCGACGGAGAGCTGGCAGTGCCTGCGCTTCGCGATCGACACGACGGCCCCGGGTCTCGACACCTGGCTCGGTGACGAACTCGTACCCGGCCTGCACGCCGACGGTGCCCCCACCCAGGACATCGACCAGCAGTGGCTCTCCCGCACCACCCCGCCCCGGCCCACCGCCCTGCGGCTGGGCTGGGAGAGCTACGGGAACGGCGACGACACCCTGTGGTTCGACGACGTGACCGTCGACTCCGCACCCGTCGACTGCTGACGGCGCGTCGGAGCACCGAGGGAACAGGCTCCCCCCGGCGCTCCGACGCGTACCCCTCAAGCAGGCGCTTCCACCGGCAGTCCGGCCTCGCGTGCGGCGTCGGCGAGCCGTTTGTCATACGTAAGGAACGCCGTCAGCCGGGGCCGGGCCCGCAGGGCCGTCGCCAGGTGGATGGCGTCGAGGCTGCGCACGGTCGCCGGCTTCACCGTCTGCGCCAGAATCCGCACGCCGGCGTCGATGTCCACCATGTCGATCAGGTCGAGAACCGAGTGCAGCCGGGCAACGGCTGCGGGTGCGTGACGAGCCAGCGCCCTGGCCGTTTCGATCTCGGTCAGCACAGAACTCGTCCACGCGGTGTCCGCCCGTTCATCGAGCCACGTCCGCAGTGCGTGTGACTCCGACTCGGCATGAACGAGCTTCACGACGGCGGCCGAGTGATCCCGGGCCCGCCCCGTCGTTGGGGTGACGGACGCGAGAACCGGGACGTAACGCCCCCACTCCGGTCCGTAACTTTCCAACGCCGCGGAGTGCTCACGGGAGGGTGATGCCGTAGGCGCGCATCTTGCGGTAGATCGTCGTGCGGGAGATGCCCAGCCGCTGTGCCGCCAGCAGTTTGTTGCCGTCCGCCTCCAGCAAGGCCTGGACCAGGGTGTCCCGCTCGGACGCCTCCCAGGCGCTCAGGGGGCGGCCGGCCGCGCTGTGCAGGGACGGCGGCAGGTCGCGGAGCTCGATCCGGTACGTGCGGCGGCCGACGGATGCCTGGCGGAGCGCGGATTCCAGTTGGCGGATGTTGCCGGGCCAGTCGTGCCTGCGCAGCAGGGGCAGGACGTCCGGTGCGCACTCCACGCCCTCGCCGATGCGTCGCAGCAGGCAGTCGACCAGGGCCGGGAGGTCGGCGAGGCGGTGCCGGAGGGCGGGTACCGCCGCGGCCTCGGTGAAGCAGCGGCGCAGGGCGTCCGGTACGCCCGGCGCGCGGTGGAGCGTGCCCACGATCCAGGTGCCCTGTGCCGCCGCGGCGTCCAGCGCCCGGGCGACGGCGGGGCCCTCCTCGGGGGGCACGGCGTCGACGTTGCGCAGGATCAGGGTCCGTCCGGGCCCGCTGGGCGCCGCGTCCAGGGCGGCCGGCAGACCGGTCCCGGCGTCCAAGACGGCGGGCGTCGAGGCGGCCCCGGTGAGCGCGTGCGCGGCGCGGGCGAGGGCGGACTTTCCCGTCCCGGTCTCGCCGTGGAGCAGGAGCGGCGTCCGTTCGCGGGCGCAGCGTGAGGCCGTACGGGCGACGGTGTTCCATACCGGGTCCTTCCCGGTCAGGCCCGGCAGCGGCCAGGGCCGGGCCGCGTCCTGGTCGTCCCGGGAGCGGAGGCCTGTGCGGGGGCGGGTCCCGCCGCCGGAGGTCCGGTCCGGCTGCTGGTCCTCGAAGGCCAGCTCCAGGAGATATCCGGCCGCGCCCGCCGAGCTGTCGACCTGACGGCACCGCATGGACACGGTCTCGCCGCCGGGGAGCTGCACCTGCTTGCGGGTGCGGGGCGCGTGTCCCAGTTCGGCGGCGGCCTCGTGCAGCAGCCGGTGGTCGTCGCCGGTGAGCCTGGCCGACGCGGCGGAGTTGGCGAGCACCAGGTCCTGGCCGAGGCAGAGCACCGGCCGGTCCCCGTAGTGCGTCACCTGCTGGAACGCCTCCAGCAGGGCGCGCTGGTGCGAGCTGCTGAACTCGTACATCACGCGCTCGATGTCGCCGGCGGCTTCCTGCACCAGGGCTGCCATGAGGGGGCGCGCGGGGCCGTTCCAGCAGGTCAGGTTCATGGCCCCCTCGACCCGTCCGGTGACCGAGTTACGGATCGGGGCGGCCGCGCAGGCGACGTTCTGCAGACGTTCGTTGAAGTGCTCCGTGCCCAGGACCACGTTGGGCCGGCGCTCCTCCAGCGCGACCCCGATGCCGTTCGTGCCGACGAACTCCTCGGCGTAGTTGAAGCCGGGCGCCAGGTGGACCCGGTCGAGGTGCGCCGAGAGCCGCTTCTCGCCGACGCGGCGGTCCCGCACCCAGCCCTTTCGGTCCGTCACGATCACACAGGCGTCCGAACCGGCCAGGGCCCGTTCCAGGCGGTCCAGGACCGGTGTGGCGGCGCGGACCAGGCGGCTCTCCCGGTCGTAGTCGGGCTGGTAGGGGACGACCACCTCGTCGGTGCCGATCCCGAGGTACTTGGAACGCTGCCAGGAGTTGCGGATCCCCTCGGACACGATCGCCGCAGGCAGCTCCGCGGTCTCCAGGAACTTCAGGCGTGCTCGTGCGACGGTCCGGTCCCGCGCGCTGCTGTCACTGAGCATGGCGCCTCCGATGAGCGTGTTTCCGCCATATTACGAACGCGTTTGCACCTGTCAACGGGTGGTTCGCCACGACTTTCCCGTGTGTTGGCCCGTGCCCTGATCAGGGCACGGGCGGTGGTGTTCCACATTGAAAAACTCGACGCCGTCTCCCGCCCCCACGCTGATGGACGGCGCCGCACGAAGGGTGCGGCCGCTTACCCGTCGAGCACAGGAGCACCTATGACTTCCGCCGGCACCGCAGCCCGTACCGCCATCGTCACCGGCGCCGCCCGCGGCATCGGCCGCAGCATCGCGCAGCGGCTGGCCCAGGACGGACTGGACGTGGCCGTCGCCGACCTGCCCGGCATGGGCGAGGAGCTCGGCGAGGTGGCGGCCGGTATCGAGAAGACGGGGCGCCGGGCCCTCGCCGTGCACGCCGATGTGACCAGCAAGGAGCAGACCGACGCGCTCGTGGAGCAGGTCGCGCGCCACTTCGGCAGGGTCGACGTCTATGTGGCCAACGCGGGTATCGCCAGGGTCACCCCGCTGCTGGAGACGGGGATCGACGAGTTCGAGCAGGTCATGGCGGTGAACCTGCGTGGCGTCTTCCTCTCCTACCAGGCCGCGGCACGGCAGATGATCGCCCAGGGCGGCGGCGGCAAGATCATCGGTGCCGCCTCGATCGTGGCCTACCGCCCGTTCGCGCTGCTCGGCACCTACTCGGCGTCGAAGTGGGGCGTACGCGGTCTGACCCAGGCCGCGGCCATGGAGTGGGCGCGGCACGGCATCACGGTCAACGCGTACTGCCCGGGGATCGTCGGCACCGACATGTGGGACCTGATCGACGAGCGGCTGGCGGAGGAGGAGGGCCTGCAGAAGGGCCGGGCCATCAAGAAGTACGCGGAGGCGATCGCGCTGGGCCGGATCGAGGAGCCCGCGGACGTCGCCTCCTTCGTCTCCTACCTGGCCTCACGGGACTCGGACTACATGACCGGTCAGTCCGTCATGATCGACGGCGGCATCCAGTTCTCCTGACGCGGGGCGTCGAGCCCGCACCCGGCCGGTCAACCGTCGCGAACTGAGGAGAGAGATGTATTCCAAGGACGGCGAGAACTACTTCATCGTGGACGCGCACGTCGCGCTCTGGGACGCGCGCCCCGAGAACCAGCTCAACATCCACGGCAAGCAGTTCATCGACTGCTTCTACGACTACCACCGCAACCTGAGCCCGGAATCGGAGCTGTGGCCGTACGAGGGTGACTTCCTCTACTACGGCGGCGAGCGTCTGATGAAGGACCTCTTCGTCGAGGGGTACGTCGACCACGCGATCTTCCAGCCCGCGCGGCTGGGAGCGTTCTACCGCAACGGCTTCGGGCAGACCGAGGAGTCCTTCGCGCTCGCGCGGCGGCACCCCGACAAGCTGACGTACAACCACTCCTGGGACCCCCGGTACGAGCAGAAGGGGCTCGATCAGCTGCGGCGGGACGCCGAGCGCTTCCAGCTCAAGGGCGCGAAGCTGTACACCGCCGAGTGGAAGGGCGACAGCCGCGGCTACAAGCTCGACGACCCGTGGACGTACCGCTATATCGAGGCCTGTCAGGAGCTCGGGATCAACAACATCCACATCCACAAGGGGCCGACGATCCGGCCGCTCGACCGGGACGCGTTCGACGTCGCGGACGTCGACAAGGCGGCCACGCAGTTCCCGGAGATGAACTTCGTCGTCGAGCACTGCGGCCTGCCCCGGCTGGAGGACTTCTGCTGGATCGCCACGCAGGAGCCGAACGTGCACGCCGGTCTCGCGGTCGCGATGCCCTTCATCCACAGCCGGCCGCGGTACTTCGCGCAGATCATCGGCGAACTGCTCTACTGGCTGGACGAGAACCGCATCCAGTTCTCCAGCGACTACGCGCTGTGGACGCCCCGTTGGCTGATCGAGCGGTTCGTCGACTTCCAGATCCCCGAGGACATGACCGAGTACGCGCCGATCACGACGGCACAGAAGAAGAAGATCCTCGGGCTGAACGCGGCCGCCATGTACGGCATCGAGGTGCCGGACGGGCTGGGCGTCGCCGAACCGGTGGTGGCCTGACATGTCCGCCGCCTCATGGGAGCGGGAGGCCCGCGCGGCACTGGACGCGGTCCTCGACCCGGAGCTGGACGAGCCGATCACCGATCTCGGCTTCGTACGCTCCGTGACGGTGACCGCCGACGGTGTTCTCACCGTCCGCCTGAGGCTTCCCACCTCGTTCTGTTCACCGAACTTCGCGTACCTGATGGCCTCGGACTCCAAGGACGCGCTGACGTCGCTGCCTTGGGCGCGGCACGTCGTGGTGCTGCTCGACGACCATCACGACTCGGACCTGATCAACCGGGGGCTGGCCGCGGACGCGGGCTACCGCGGGACGTTCGGGGACGAGGCGGAGAAGGATCTCGAAGCGCTGCGGCTGACGTTCCGCCGCAAGGCGCACACGGCCGCCATGGAGCGGGTGCTGGCTCTCGTGCTCCGTGAGAATCCCGACCTCACCGAGGAGGACCTCCACGACGTGGTCCTCGGCGGCCTCCCCGACGCGGCGGCGTCCGGTGCGCTGCTGCGGCGGCGCGCGGCGCTGGGCCTGGGGGTGGCACCGTCCGACCCGGTCCTGGTGGACGAGGACGGGCGGCGCTACCCGCGGGGGGAGATCCCGCTCCGGCTGCGTTTCGCCCGTGCCGTCCGGGTGTCGATCGACGGCAACGCCCATTTCTGCCGTGGCCTGCTCCGGACCCGGTATCCGCAGTCCGCGGCCGACCAGTCCCCGCGCGCCGGGGACCCCGTGAAGGAGAACGTCTCGTGAAAGCAGTCCAGGTCGTCGGCTACGGCAAGAACCTCGAGATGGCCGAGGTGCCGGCTCCGGAGGTCGCCGGCCCGTACGACGTGATCGTCAGGATCGGCGGGGCGGGGGTGTGCCGAACGGACATCCACATCCTGGAGGGTCAGTGGGCGCAGAAGTCCGGGGTGACGCTCCCGTACACGATCGGACACGAGAACGCCGGCTGGGTCCACGCGGTCGGAAGCGCCGTCACCAATGTCTCCGAGGGCGACAAGGTCATCGTCCACCCGCTGATCACGTGCGGGCTGTGCCGGGCGTGCCGGGCCGGTGACGACGTGCACTGCGAGAACAACCTCTTCCCCGGCATCGACACCGCCGGCGGTTACGCCGAGTACCTGAGGACCTCGGCGCGCAGTGTCGTGCGGATCGACGACTCCCTCGAACCGGCCGATGTCGCGGCACTGGCCGACGCGGGGCTGACCGCCTACCACGCCGCGGCCAAGGCCGCCCGGACGCTGCGGCCCGGCGACCGGTGCGTCGTGATCGGCGCGGGCGGGCTCGGACACATCGGCGTACAGGTGCTGAAGGCGATCACGGCCGCCGAGATCGTGGTCGTCGACCGTCACCCCGGCGCGGTGGACCTCGCCGTCTCCATCGGGGCGGACCACGGGGTGGTCGCCGACGGCGGCCAGGTGGAGAGGGTGCGTGAACTGACCGGAGGCAAGGGGGCGGAGGCGGTGATCGACTTCGTCGGCGAGGGCGGCTCCACCAAGGACGGTGTCGGCATGCTGCGGCAGGCGGGCGACTACCACGTGGTGGGCTACGGCGAGAACATCGACGTACCGACCATCGACATCATCTCCGCCGAGATCAACTTCATCGGCAACCTGGTCGGCTCGTACAACGACCTGTGCGAGCTGATGGTCCTCGCCGCGCAGGGCCGGGTGCGCCTGCACACCGCCACGTATCCGCTGGAGCGTTTCCAGGACGCACTGGACGATCTGGGGAGCGGCCGGATCCGCGGCCGCGCGATCCTCGTCCCGTGAGCCCGCCCCGAACGACAGAGGGAGTGAACCCTTGATTTTCATCACCGTGAAGTTCGCCGTCCTTCCCGAACACGCCGACCGGTGGCCCGAGGTGGTCGCGGAGTTCACCCGGGCGACGCGCGCCGAACCGGGCTGCCTGTGGTTCGACTGGTCCCGCAGCATCGATGATCCGTCGGAATACGTCCTGGTGGAGGCCTTCCGGGACGACGAGGCCGGTGCGGCCCACGTGGGTTCGGCCCACTTCCGGGCGGCACAGCGGGCGTTGCCGCCGCATCTCGCCGCGACCCCCAGGATCGTCAACGTGAAGGTCCCGCAGGACGACTGGTCGCTGCTCGGCGAGATGGCGGTCGGCGGGAGCTGACACGGGGGGAAGTCCGGGGCGACCGGGGCCGGTTGTACAGGCTCCCGCCGCCCTCGGCACCCCTGCCGGGCTCGATGTCGCAGGCATTCAGGCGACGGTCCGGCGATAGACCTGCCGTGAACCGCCTTCCGGGCCGGGCTCGGCGGCCTCGGCCGGTGTGAAACCGAGGCGTTCGTAGAAGACGCGCGCCCCGCTCGCCACGGCGCCCGGGTGGTCGGCCCCGAAGGTGACCACCTCGACGGTGCCCGGGCCCCGCACGTACCTGCGGAAGGCGTCCGCCATCAGTGCCCGTCCGGCACCTGCCCCGCGCGCCTTCTCGGTCACGACGAGCCAGTGCACATGATGAACCGGCGCCTCCGCGCCGAACAGCAGGCCTCCGACGGTCTCCGCGTCCGACGAGACGGCGACGAGCGCCGCGGACCTGCGGATGTGGTCTTCCACCGCACGATGGAAGCCGGGATCCTCGACCATCGGCCCGAACCAGTCCTCGACCTGGGCCGCAAGGGCGATGAAGCCGGCCAGGTCCTCTTCCTGCGCGAGTCTGACGATCACTCAATAAGTGTGGCAGATCGGTGTCGCCTGCGGCGGCACGTCGCTGCTGCTCCTCGGGTTCTTCCTGGTCCCGTACCAGCTGATCGAGCTGCTGTCCCGCTGAGCGGCCCCGGTACGGAATGTCCTGCGGCGCGGCCGCTTCGACGCACCCTGCGAGAAAGGCCGTTCACGACCGCCTGCCATGGGAGGGCCCGTCGCAGGGAAGGCGATCAGGCATGGACATCACGGCTTTCACGCACAGACGGCGACGGGCCTCACTGCTGGCGGTCGTCCCCCTGCTCGCGGCGTGCGGCGGGGACCCCGGCGCACGCCCGGAGGGGGCACCACCCGCCCTGGGCCGCGGAACGCACCTGGTGATCACGACCGACAACGGCGTGCGCCTGCGCCCCGCCGATGGCGACCGGGCGGTCACCGAGGCCCGGATCGGCAGCCGTTGGTCCCACCGCGACGACACCTGGGTCCTCGATCTGTCCTGCCCCCGGCACGAGGAGCACGGGGATCACGAGGACGGACCGTGCCCCCGCATGCCCGCGGTCGGCATACCCGCCGGGGTCCCGGTCACGGTCACCGCCAGGAACGCGGGCATCGACGTGGCCGGCGTCGCGACGGCACTGGACCTGGCCACCGTCAACGGGGACGTGACGGCCGTCCGGTCCGGCCTCGATGACGCCACCGTCCGGCTGACCACCCGCAACGGCTCCGTGCGCGCCGGGACCCTGAGTTCGGCACGCCTGCACGCGGAGACCGTCAACGGGGACGTGACGCTCGACAGCGCCACCTCACCGTCCCGTCTCGACGCCGCGACGACCAACGGCTCGGTACGGGTGGCGCTGCCCCACGACGCGCCCGCGTACGTCGTCGACGCGACGACGCGGAACGGCCGGGCCTCCGTGGCCTTCCCCTCCGCCACGGAGCGGAACGGGCACGACATGACCCTGGCCACCGTCAACGGTGACGTCACCGCCACGCGCGGCTGAGAGCCGTCAGGGGTGTTCGCCCGGCCCCTCGGTGTGCGGGGCGAGGCGGGTGGGCGAGAGAGCGGTGTCCTCCTCGCCGGATTCCAGCAGGGTGGCGGCCGGGCCCACGACGAGGGGGTCCGGCTTGCCGACGGCCTCGTCGCTCTTCGCCGTGTAGTCGACGCGGGCGAGCAGGCTGCGCATCGCTTCGAGGCGGGCCCGGCGCTTGTCGTTGCTCTTCACGACGGTCCAGGGCGCGTGCTCGGTGTCGGTGGCGCGGAACATGTCGACCTTCGCCGTGGTGTAGTCGTCCCAGCGGTCGAGGGAGTCGATGTCCGTGGGCGAGAGTTTCCACTGGCGGACGGGGTCGACCTGGCGGATGGCGAAGCGCGTGCGCTGCTCGGCGCGGGAGACCGAGAACCAGAACTTGACCACGATGATGCCGTCGTCGACGAGCATCTTCTCGAAGTCCGGGCACTGCTTGAGGAAGAGCTCGTACTCGGGCGGGGTGCAGAAGCCCATGACGCGTTCGACTCCGGCCCGGTTGTACCAGGAGCGGTCGAAGAAGACGATCTCGCCGGGCGCCGGCAGATGGGCCGCGTACCGCTGGAAGTACCACTGACCGCGCTCGCGGTCCGTGGGCTTGTCCAGGGCCACGATGCGCGCGCCACGCGGGTTGAGGCGCTCGGTGAACCGCTGGATGGTGCCGCCCTTGCCGGCCGCGTCCCGCCCCTCGCAGACCACGACGACCCGTGCGCCGGTGTCCTTGGTCCACCGCTGGAGCTTGAGCATCTCGATCTGCAGGATGCGCTTGATCCGCTCGTACTCCTTGCGGCGGATCTTGCGGTCGTACGGGTAGTTCTCGCGCCAGGTCCTGATCGGCAGGCCCGCCTCGTCGAGCAGGATCGGCTGCTCGGGCCTGCTGGTGTCGACGGTCAAGCCGTCCAGCAGTTGCTTCTCCACCCGGTCACGGTCCATTTGGTCAAGCTTGTCACCCGTTCGCGTCCCGCGCCACCAATGGCAGGGGCCCGCGAGTACGGGACCTCTTGTAAGTAAGGTTGCCCTAACAGTGCCAGGTCAGCGATCCGCTGCTGCGCCCCCGCGAGGTACGGAGAATCCCTTGTCGAACGCCGCGCCCGTCGCCGCCACGACCGACGTCCCCTCCCCCGGCGGTTACCCCTGGCCAGGGCGGTGCCCCTGCGGTCGGCGGAGCAGCTGCGGGAGATCCTCGGCACTCCGTGGCCGCTCGTCATCGACAAGGTCCACGAGGAGCTCACCGAGGACGACCTGGACCTCCTGGCCCGCGCGCCGTTCTGCGCCGTCTCGACGTCCGACGCCGACGGCAACTGCGACACCTCCCCGCGCGGCGGCGCACCGGGCTTCACCCGGGTCCTGGACGCGCGGACGCTCGCCCTGCCCGACCTGCCGGGCAACCGCCGTGGCGACAGCTTCCACAACATCCTGTCCAACCCGCACGTCGGCCTGCTCTACCTGATACCCGGTGTGATGACCGTCCTGCGGATCAACGGCCGCGCCCGCATCCTCACGGACGCACCCTTCTTCGACGGGATGACGGTGAAGGGCCGGCGCCCCGACCTGGCCCTGGTCGTGGAGATCGACGAGATCTATCTGCACTGCCCGGCGTCGCTCAAGCGCTCGGGCATGTGGGCGCCGGAGACCTGGGAGGGCGCGGCCGGGAAGGCCTGAAGCGCCCGGCGTCTAGAACCCGCCGCCGTCGAAGCCTCCACCGCCTCCGAAACCACCGCCGTCGCCGAAGCCGCCACCGCCGAAGCCGGACGAGTCGAAGTCGGAGCCGGAGACGTCGCCGCCGCCCCAGTCACCGCCCCCGCCGCCTCCGCCGAAGTCGCCGCCGCCGTACTCAGCCGCGTACGCCGGGGTGGAGAGCATCGAGCCGAGCATGGTGCCGACCAGCAGGCCCGGGAGCAGGCCGCCGCCGAAGTAGCCGCCGGCCCAGGGGCCGTAGGCCGGGCCCGCCTCCCAGTAGGGGCGCCGTCGGCCGTCCCCTACGTCCACCGTGCGGCTCATGGGGTCCTCGCCGTCGCGCAGCCGCACCTCGTCGGCGCCGCAGACCGGGACCTCGCGGGCCTCTCCGCCGGAGGGCGTCCACAGGACGTCCGCGACCGAAGGCCCGTGGCGCGGGTCGAAGAAGCAGGGCGGGCGGCGGGCCGGGAGCGCCCGGCCCTTGCGCCGGGCCTCCAGGACCGTGAGCGAGAAACGGCCGTCCTCCAGGGCCTGGGTCACCCCTCGTACGTCGGCGGGGTGCTGCGCGTCGCCCATGCGGGACTTGGCGTCCTCGTAGGAGTCGAGCGCGCGCTCGTAGTCGATGCGCATCGCGTCGTTCGCGCCCTTCTCGGCAGGATGGAAGTCCAGCCGGTCCAGGGTCTCGCCGTACGCCGTGATGTCCTCGTCCACCACGACCCGGAGCTTCTCCAGGGCGGCCCGCTCTTCCTCCTCCTTGCGCTTCCTGTTGCGGCGGGCGACCGCGAACGCGGTGCCTCCGCCGACCAGGACCACGCCGCCGAGGACGATCAGACCGGCCACCGGGGCCCCGTTCTTCGCACCGTCGCCGGCACCGCCGCCGGACCAGGAGGCCGGGGCGCTGCCCTTGGCCTCGTCGACGGCACGGTCGACGAAGGCGTTGAGCTGGGTCGCGGCGTCGGTGTCCGTACCGGGTGCCTTCACGGCGGTGGTGAGATTCTCGACGGCCCGGGTCGGCATCACCTGCGGGTCGGCCCCCGCGTCGAAGCCGTCGCCGAGTCGGACCGCGTAGACACCGGTGACTCCGGTGTCGGTGCGCAGGTTCTGCAGGAGGTTCTCGGGCGGGTACTCGGACGTCGCGGGCAGCACGGCCACGAAGACCGGCTTGTCGGCGTCCTCGATCTTCTTCTCCAGGGCGGCCTCCTGGGACGCCGAGAGCTGGCCTGACGCCGCCGGGTCGACGTAGACGGGGTCCTCGCGCAGGGCGGTGGCCACGTCGTCGATCGTCGAGGGGGCGGCGGCCTGGGCAGCGGGAATCATCGCCAGCACGGCCGCCGAAACGATCAGCAGCAGGCAGGCCCACAGGGGAGCGAACAGCCTTTTCCGCATACTCCGAAAGTAACCCGAACGGGCGAATGATGCGTCGCCCGCCCGGGCTGCCTCCGTGCTGTTACGCGGCGTGGTACGCCGTGCGCAGCTTCGCCACCGCTCCGGTCAGGTCACCGGTGAGCAGCAGATGGTCGGCGTCGGCGAACGGCTTGGACACCGCCGCCGTCGGCTTTCCGCCGGTCTTCTGCTGGACCAGCAGCCTCGCCCGGTCCACGATCTCCTTACCCGCCACGGTCTTCCCGAGGCCCGCCCGCTCGGCGAGCTGCGCGGCGACGGCGAGACCGGTGAGGGCGGCTTCGCCGCCCGTCGGGGCCTTCCTCAGAGTGGTCAGTCCCCAGCCGTACGGGAACTGCGGGTCGTACGCCGCGTCGCCGACGTTGATCGGCAGCTGCGACTCGGACTTCGGCCAGGTCACCGGGAGCTGCCCGGTGAAGGCCCGCTTGCCGTAGAGGACGTCGGCGACGCCGTCGCCCTCGGTGCCCGGCAGCCAGGAGGCGACCAGGGCGTCGATGTCACCGAGCCGGTCGCCGATGAGCTGCGGGCGGCCCGAGACGATCAGGACGGCGCACTTCATCGCCGCGCAGACCGTGTCGACGGCCTTCTTGTCGGCGTCGGTGAGCTCCAGGTCGTGGCCGTTGCCGACGTCCCCGATCCCCTCGGCGTACGGCTTCTCACCGACCACCACGACTCCGACGTCGTATCCCTCGGTCGGGGCGGAGGCGTCCTGGGAGAACGTGGCCGAGGAGGTGTTCTTCTCGATGCCCTTCAGGATCGTCGTGCCCGGGGTGGTGGCACCGGAGGCACCCTGCCAGCTGATGGTCCAGCCGCCGGCCTGGTTGCCGAGGTCGTCGGCGTTGGAGCCTGCGACGTATACCTTCTGCGACGCCTTGAGCGGCAGCACCGCGCCGTCGTTCTTCAGCAGGACCTGGGACTTGGCGGCTGCCTCGCGGGCCACCGCGCGGTGTGCCGCCGACCCGACCCCGTCCAGGTTCGACGTGTCGGCGTACGGCTTCTCGAAGAGGCCGAGGCGGAACTTCTGGGTGAGGATGCGGGACACCGCGTCGTCGATCCTGGCATGGCTGATCCGGCCGGCGGTCACCTCGTCCTGGAGTGTCTTCGTGAAGTCCTGGTAGGCCGTCGGGACCATGATCATGTCCAGGCCCGCGTTGACCGAGGTGCGCACGTCGCTCGCGTAGTCGCCCGGGATCTGGTCGATGGCCTGCCAGTCGCTGATGACGAAGCCCTCGAAGCCCATCCGGTCCTTGAGCACACCGTTGATCATCTCCGCGTTGGCGTGCATCTTCACGGGGCCCGCGTCGTCGCCGAGGACGTCGAGCGAGGAGTACGAGGGCATGACCGTGCCGACGCCCCGCTTCACGGACTCGGCGAACGGCGCGAGGTGGACGGCTTCGAGCTCCTGACGCGTGACCTTCGTGACGCCCTGGTCGATGGTGTACGACCCGGTGGTGGAGGAGCCGAACTCCGTGCCCCCGTCGCCGACGAAGTGCTTGGCGCTGGCCAGCACCTTGTCGTTGCGGTCGAGGTCCTTCCCCGACGGGCTGCCCTGCATGCCGGTGATGACCGTCTCCATGGCCTCGACCAGCGCCGGGTCCTCGCCGTACGCCTCGTAGGAACGGCCCCAGCGCTCGTCCCGCGTGACGCAGACGCAGGGAGCGAAGTCCCACGGGATGCCGGTGGCGCGGACCTCGTTCGCCGTGACGGCGCCGGTCCTCTCCGCGAGCTTCGGGTCACGGCCCGCCCCGATGCCGATGTTGTGCGGCATGATCGTCGAGCCGATCACGTTGTTGTGGCCGTGCACCGCGTCCACGCCGTAGACCAGCGGGATCTGGAAGCGGGTGGCCTGGGCGCGCAGCTGGTAGGCGTCCACCATCTTCGCCCAGGCCTCGGGCGTGTTCGGTGTGGGTACGGAGCCGCCGCCGGAGAGCAGCGAGCCGAGGTCGTACGTGGCGATGTCGCCCTGCGACCTCAGCGCGTTGCGCTCGGCCTGGGTCATCTGGCCGGCTTTCTCGGCCGGGGACATCCGCGACAGCAGGTCGGCGACGCGCTTCTTCACCGGGAGCTTCGCGTCCTGGTACGGCAGCCCGTGGGCGTCGATGACGACCTGGGGGTTCTCCTTGGGCGCCCTGGCCCCGGTGACGGTGAGTTCGAGCGGGATCGTCTCCGCGGACTCGGCGCCCTTGTCCTTGACGGTGGCCACGGAGACGGTGTGGCTGGTGCCGGAGGCGGTGCCCGCCGGGAAGGTGTGCGTGCCGGTGACCGGTGTGTAGTCCTCGCCGGACCCGGCGCTGCCGCCCTTGGTCGTGTACGCGACGGTGACGGGCTCCTCGGTGGGGGCGGAGCCGGTCGTGGCGACGGAGATCTTGATGTCCGCCGTGCCGCCCTCCTTGACCGTGTGGACGGCGGAGTCGACGACGACGCTCGACTTCAGGGCCGGGTCGGCCTTTCCGTACAGCTCCACGGCGTCCATGGCGAAGGAGCCGGGGGCGCCGGTCGGGAGGGTGAGGGCGTAGCCCCACATCTCGTTCAGACCGAGGACCTGGTCGATGCCGCCGACGGGCTGGTAGTCGGCCCGGTAGACGAAGTCCGCGAAGGGGATCTCGACCTGGTGCCAGCCCTCCCAGTCGTCGGTGAAGGAGGTGGTCCACAGCTCGGAGGCGCCGCCGTTGGCTCCGCCGTCCTTGATCTCGAAGTTGATCCGCTTGCCCGAACCGGGCGGCAGGGGCGCGGTGTTCTGGCCGTACCACCAGAAGCGGATGCCCTTGTGGGCGGTCCAGTCCTTCGGGGGCTGGTCGACGGCGAACTCGTGGCTGAGTCCGCCGTAGGCGCTGATGTCGTAGGTGCCCTGGAGGACCTTGGCGCCCTCGGGGGCGTCGGTGCGCTCCTCGAACGCGAGGGCGGGGTGGTCGTCGGCGTCGCCGCCCCAGGTGAAGAGGGAGTCGGCGGGCGGGTTGCCGAGCGGGACCTCGCCCTCGAAGCGGTCGACGAGGACGGGTGCGGGATCCTCCGCGTCGGCCGCCGCGCTGGGGACGGCTCCGGCGAGCAGTGACGCGAGGACGGTGGCGGCGGCGAGGGCGGCCGTAGCCGGTCTCGCCCGGTGGCGGGCGCGGGCGTGCGGTGGACGGGGCATGTGCGGCTCTCTTCCGTGTGTCGGAGGTGCGGTTACTTCTGTTCGACCCGCACCCGGTCGGTCTCCGCCTTGATGCCGCCCCGCGCGACCCGGTCGACGCTGGACTGCGGGAGACCCCGGTAGGGCTGGGCGACCTTGTTCCAGCCGGCGGGACAGGCGCCGCCGAGGGCAAGGTCGAGGATCACGCGGCGGTGGTGGTGACGAGTGACGTCGTACGGGAAGGCATGTGGGGGTGCTCCTACACGGCTCGGTCGGTGGGGGCGTTCCTGGTGAGGTGGATCGTGTCGCGGTACCACTTGGCGCTGTCCTTGAGCGTCCGCAGCTGCGTGTCGTAGTCGACGCGGACGATGCCGAACCGCTTGTCGTAGCCGTAGCCCCACTCGAAGTTGTCCATCAGCGACCAGGCGAAGTAGCCCCGGACGTCGGCGCCCTGGCGACGGGCCTCGGACACGGCGGCGATGTGGTCGGCGAGATAGGCGGTGCGGTCGGTGTCGGGCACGGAGCCGTCGGCGGCGACGGTGTCGTCGAAGGCGGCCCCGTTCTCCGTGATGACGGTCGGCAGCGCGTAGTCGCGCTGGAGCCGCAGCAGCAGGTCGGTGAGCTCGGTGGGGGTGATCTCCCAGTCCATGGCGGTGCGCGGCAGGTCGCGCTCCACCCCGCGGACGACGGGGAGGCCGTCGGCGTCGGTCGGCGAACCGTCCTCGGTCACCCCGGAGAACAGGGCGCCGCGGTAGAAGTTGACGCCGAGGATGTCGAGGGGCGTCGCGATGGCGGCCAGGTCGCCGTCCTGGACGGGCAGTTCGATGCCCTGGGCCGCGAGGTCGTCGACGACGTCCTGCGGGTAGCTGCCGTGGACGATCGGGTCGAGGTAGAGGCGGGTGCCCATGCCGTCGGCGCGGCGGCATGCCTCCTGGTCGGCCTCGCTGTCGGTCTCCGGGGTGGCGGTGCCGAGGTTCAGGGTGATGCCGAGCTCCAGCGGGCTGCTTCCCGCCGCCTCGCGCATCTGCCGGGCGGCGAGCCCGTGGCCCAGCAGCAGATGATGGACGGCGCTCACGGCGTCGCCCATGTCGGTGCGGCCGGGGGCGTGGGCTCCGTAGGCGTAACCGAGCATCGCCGAGCACCACGGCTCGTTCAGGGTCGTCCAGTGCTCGACCCTGTCGCCGAGGGCCTCGTACGCGAGCATGGCGTACTCCGCGAAGCGCAGGGCGGTGTCGCGGGCCGGCCAGCCGCCGGCGTCCTCCAGCTCCTGCGGCAGGTCCCAGTGGTAGAGGGTGATCCAGGGGGTGATGTCCCTGCCCTGGAGCTCGTCGACCAGCCGCTTGTAGAAGTCGAGGCCCTTGGCGTTGGCCGGACCGCGGCCGCCCGGCTGGATGCGGGGCCAGGCCAGCGAGAAGCGGTACGTGTCGACCCCGAGGCCCGCGATCAGCTCGACGTCCTCGGGCATCCGGTGGTAGTGGTCGCAGGCCACGTCGCCGTGCTCCGCGTTGTGCACGGCGCCCGGCACACGGCAGAAGGTGTCCCAGATGGACGGGGTGCGGCCGTCCTCCGAGGCCGCACCCTCGATCTGGTACGAGGAGGTGGCCACGCCCCACCGGAAGTCGGCAGGGAGTCCCTGAACGGCGGCGGGCTGCAGGCTGCTGCGGGGCGTGACGAGATTCATGGGTCTCCGAACTCCGGTTCTGCTGTGGGGTGGTGAGCGGCGGTGCGGTCGGTCAGTGGTGCAGCCAGCAGGCGACCTCGCGGTCCTGGCCGGCGTCCGGCGGGGCGAGCGCCGGGACCCGCTCGGCACACGGCTCGAAGGCCTTGCCGCAGCGGGGGTGGAAGGCGCAGCCGGTGGGCATCGCGGAGAGGTGCGGGGGCGATCCGGGGATGCCGGTGAGCTCGCGGCGGGGGCCGTGCAGCGCGGGGAAGGAGTGCAGCAGGCCGTCGCTGTAGGGGTGGCGGGGGTCGCGGTAGATCTCGGCCGCGCCGGCCTGCTCCACGATCCGGCCGCCGTACATGATCGCGATGCGGTCGGAGAACTCGATCAGCAGCGAGATGTCGTGGGTGATGAACACGACGGAGAAGGAGAGGCGCTCCCGCAGCTCCACCAGCTTGCGCAGGATCTGCCGCTGCATCACCACGTCGAGCGCGGTGGTCGGCTCGTCCATGATGACGATCTCGGGTTCCAGCGCGAGCGCCATCGCGATCATCACGCGCTGGCGCATGCCGCCGGAGAGCTGGTGCGGATAGGCGGCGAGCCGGTCGGCGGAGATGCCGACGAGGCTGAGCAGCTCCTGGGCCCGCACGGTCCGCTCGGCGGCCCGCATGCCGGGGCGGTGCGCGGTGAGTACGTCGGTGAGCTGGCTGTGGACGGTGTGCACGGGGTTCAGCGAGTTCATCGCGCCCTGGAACACGATCGACAGCTCCTGCCAGCGGAAGGCACGCAGCTCGTCCGGGGTGAGGGAGAGGATGTCGACGGGCTCGCCGCCGCCCGGCCGGTGGTAGTGGACGTCGCCGCCGGTGATCACCCCGGGCGGGGAGAGCAGCCGTGTGACGGCGTAGGCGAGGGTGGACTTGCCCGAGCCGGACTCGCCCGCCAGGCCGAGGACTTCGCCGCGGTGCAGGGTGAGGTCGATGTCCCGCAGGGCGCGGACGCCGTTCGCGCCGGTGCCGTAGTCGACGTTCAGGCCGCTGATGGTGAGGATCGGCTCGGCGGTCATGCGCTGTGCTCCTTGCTGGGCGTTCCGGGCGACTCGGGTGCGGCGGGTGCGGCGGCGCGGGCCACCGGCGTGAAGCCGGGCGCGGTCTCCTCGGGCGCGGTGGCGCGGGCCACGGGGGTGAAGCCGACCCGCATCCGGACCTTCCGGGAGGAGCCCGTCGCGGTGCGCAGGCGCGGGTTGACGAACTCGTCGATGCCGAAGTTGATGAGCGAGAGGGCGGTGCCCAGCAGGGCGATGCACAGTCCGGCGGGCACGAACCACCACCAGGCGCCCTGGGCCAGGGCCTGGTTGGACTGGGCCCAGAAGAGCACGGTGCCCCAGTTCCAGTGGGAGATGTCGGCGACGCCGATGAAGGCGAGGGTGATCTCCGAGAGGATCGCGAAGATGACGGTGCCGACGAACCCGGACGCGATGACGGCGGTGAGGTTCGGCATGACCTCGAAGAGGATGATCCGCCAGGTGGACTCGCCGGTGGCCCGCGCCGCCTCCACGTAGTCGCGGCGCCGGAGCGACAGGGTCTGGGCTCGCAGGACGCGCGCGCCCCAGGCCCAGGAGGTGAGGGCGATGACGGCCGCGATCAGCAGGTCGGTGGTGTCCTCGACGAAGCTCGCGATGATGATGATCAGCGGTAGCCCGGGGATGACCAGGAAGACGTTGGAGAGCATGGACAGCAGTTCGTCGGCGGCCCCACCGAGGAATCCGGCGGTGACCCCGATGAGCACGGACAGCACGGTGGCCAGGAACCCGGCGATGAAGCCGACCATGAGCACGCCCCGGGTGCCGACCAGGATCTGGGAGAGCACGTCCTGCCCGGTGTGGGTGGTCCCGAACCAGTGGTCCGCGGACGGCGGCTGGAGCAGCTGGTCACTCATCGCATCGGGGTCGTACGGCGCGATCCAGGGGCCGATGACGGCGAAGAGCGCGAAGAACACGAGGATCAGCAGGCCGGCGCGGGTCTTCCCGCCGCGCAGGAAGCGGAACTTCGCACGGCCCGCGGCGGCCGGGGCGGGAGGGTCGTCCAGTACGGCGACGTCGGTGGCGGTGACGGCCATGGTGATCAGGCCTCCTTCCGGGTGCGGGGGTCGAGGAGGGCGTAGGCCATGTCGGCCAGCAGGTTCGCGGCGAGCACGGAGAGCGTGATGATGAGGAAGACGCCCTGCATCAGCGGGTAGTCCTTCGCGCCGACCGCCTGGAGCAGCCGGAAGCCGATGCCCGGGTAGTTGAAGACCATCTCGACCAGCAGCGTGCCGCTGACGATGAAGCCCAGGGAGAGGGCGAAGCCGGAGATGTTGGGCAGGACCGCGTTGCGGGCGGCGTAGGAGAACATCACCCGCCGCTCGGAGAGCCCCTTGGCCTGCGCCACCATGACGTAGTCCTCGGAGGAGACGGTCACCATCATGTTGCGCATGCCGAGGATCCAGCCGGCGACGGCGCTGAGCACGATCGTGATCCCGGGCAGGACCCCGTGGTACAGGGCGCTGGAGACGAACGGCCAGTCGAAGGCCGGGACGAGGGAGCTGTCGTAGCCGCCCTCGAAGGGGAACAGCGGCCACTTCACCGCGAACAGCGAGATGGCGATGAGTCCCAGCCAGAAGTAGGGGACGGACGAGATGAAGGTGGTGACGGGCAGCAGTCCGTCCAGCCACGAGCCGCGCCGCCAGCCGCTGTAGACGCCGATGCCGGTGCCGAGCAGGAAGCTGATGAGGGTGGTGACCCCGACGAGGGCGAGCGTCCAGGGCAGCGCGTCCGAGAGCACCTCGCCCACCGGGGTCGGGAAGTAGGTGAAGGAGAGGCCCAGGTCACCGTCGAGCAGGCTCGACCAGTAGTCGGTGTACTGCGACCAGAGGGACTGGTTCTCGTCGAGCCCGAACAGGGCCTTCAGGGAGGCGATGGCGGTGGTGTCGAGCTGCCCCTGGTAGCGGCTCATCAGAGCCTCCACGGGGTCGCCCGGCATCAGGCGCGGGATCAGGAAGTTGATGGTGATGGCGGCCCACGCGGTGACCGCGTAGAAGGCGATCCGCTGGAGGATGTACTTCACTTCGCTGCTCCCTCGGCGGTGGTGCCGTCGTACAGCCAGCAGGCGGCCCACTGGCCGTCCGCGAGGTCGAAGCGGGGCGGCAGTTCGGTGCGACAGCGCTCCATGGCCTTCGGGCAGCGGGGGTGGAAGCGGCAGCCGTCCGGCGGGGCGATCAGGGAGGGCGGCTCGCCGCTCCCGGTCTCCTCCTGCGCCTCCTCGTCCGCCACCCGGTCGGGGTCCGGCGCGGAGGCGATCAGCAGCTGGGTGTAGGGGTGCGCGGGTTGCTGGGTGACCTGCTCGCTGTCGCCGCCCTCGACGATGCGGCCGGCGTACATCACCAGGGTGGTGTCGGCGAAGTAGCGGGCGGACGCGATGTCGTGGGTGATGTAGAGGATCGCGAGGTGCAGGCGCTCCTTGAGGTCGCGCAGCAGGTTGAGGACGCCGAGCCGGATCGACACGTCGAGCATCGAGACCGGTTCGTCGGCGAGCAGCACCTGAGGATCGGCGCCGAGCGCGCGCGCTATCGCGACGCGCTGGCGCTGCCCTCCGGACAGCTCGTGCGGGAATTTGTCCAGGAACTGATGAGGAGGAGTCAGCTGGACGCGTTCCAGCACGGCCGCCAGGTTCGTCTCCAGCTCCGCGTCCCCGCTCCCCGCCCGGCCGTGGATCCTCAGGGCGCGGGTCAGGTGGTAGCGCACGGTGTGCACCGGGTTGAGCGAGGCGAACGGGTCCTGGAAGATCAGCTGGACCTGCTTGACGTATCTGCGGAAGGACCGGCCACGTCCGGCCTTCACCGCCGTGCCGCCCAGCTGGATCTCGCCCGCGGTGAGCGGGTACAGCTGGGCGAGCAGCCGTGCGACGGTGGACTTTCCGGAGCCCGACTCCCCCACCAGGGCCGTGACGGTGCCGCGCCGGAGCTTCAGCGAGACGTCGTCGACGGCGTGGACGGTGCGGCGTCTGCGGGCGACGAGGTCGCCGGCGGTGCGCCGTACGGGGAAGTGCTTGGTGACTCCGCGTGCTTCGAGCACCACGTCGGTCGCGGTGCGCACGTCTGCGGACTGTTCGGTGGTCATGGCCGGTTCTTCCCCGTGCTCACTTGGCGGGCTTGAGGTTCAGCACGACTTCCAGCGCGTCGGGCTGGGTGTGCTGCGGGGCTGCGTACGGGTCTTCCTCGGTGGGCCAGCCCACCCAGTTCTTCGTGGAGTACTCGGCACCGATCGGAGCGGCGGCGGTCGGGATGACCGGCGCCTGCTCGACCATGATCTTCTGGAGCGTGTTCATGGCCTTGGTACGCGTGGCGTCCTCGGTCGCGTTGGCGTACTCCTTCAGGGCCGCGGTGGCCTCGGGGCTCTTGAAGCGGCCGAAGTTGCCCAGCTGGGAGCTCTTGCCGACGGGCTGGAGGATCGCCCCGTCCATGATGTTCTGGTACATGTCGTACGGCGTGGCGCCGCTGTTGGTCCAGTGCAGGGTGGCGTCGAAGTTGCCGGTGGCCACGTCGTTGCCCCAGGCCTCGGCGGTCTGCGTCTTGACCTTGGCCTCGATGCCGAGCTGCTTGATGTTGTCCTTGATGATCGAGAGCCCGGTGATGTAGTCGTTCCAGCCGGCCGGGTCGGTGAAGGTCAGCTCCACCGGCTTCCCGCTCGGGTCCTTGAGGACGCCGCCACTGAGCTGGAACCCGGCGTCCTTGAGGAGCGCCTTGGCGCCGTCCACGTCGGGCTCGGTGGTGGCGCTCTTGTACTCCGGCGCGAGGAACGGGTCACCGGCGGGCAGCGGGATGCCGGTCGGGTTGCTGATCTCCGGGTAGAGCGTCGCCTGGGCCTGCACGTGGATCGCCTTGCGGTCGACGACCATGGCCATCGCCTTGCGCAGGGCCGGGTTGTCGAACGGCTTGCGGGCGGTGTTGAACCACAGCCCGTGGATGCCGAGCCCGGAGGGGAACCAGAGCTTGTGGTTCTTCGGGTCCTTGGCGACGTACAGCTGCTTGTAGTTCGGCATGAAGACGAACGACCACTCGACCTTGCCGTTCGCCAGGGCCGTCGTCGCCGCGCTGTTGTCGTTGTACGCGGTGTAGCGCAGCTCCTTGACCTTGGTCTCGCCCTTCCAGTAGGTGGGCGTGGCGGTCAGGGTGGTGGTCTGCGGGGTGAAGGTCTTCAGCTTGTACGGGCCGGAGCCGACCGGGGTGCGGTTGGGCCAGGTCTCCGGGTTCTCGACCTTCTCCCAGATGTGCTTGGGCACGACGTACGTCGTGATGATCTTGTTCTGGTTGACGAACTGGGAGTCCTTGAAGGTCAGGACGACCTTCTTGCCCTCGACGGTGATGCCGTCGTACGGGATGCCGTTGCCGTTGAGCGCCGGGTGCTTCTTGAGCAGCTCGAAGGTGAACGCGACGTCCTCGGCGGTCAGCGGTTTGCCGTCGGCCCACTTGGCCCGGTCGTCCAGGGTGAAGGTGACCTTGGTGAAGTTGGCCTCCCAGTCCCACGCGGTCGCCAGCCACGGGTCCGCCTTGTCGGTGGGGCGGATCTGGTTCGTCATCGCCAGCGGCTCGTAGATCATGAAGCGGTAGCCGAGGGTGGCGCTCGCCGAGGTCGCGAGGAACGGGTTGCTGTTGTTCGTCTGCGGTCCGTCCGGCTTGCCGAGGGTCAGGACACCGGACGCACCGGCCCCGCCCCCCTTGTTGGCACCCGAGTTGGCGGACGAGCAGCCGGCGGCGAGCGCGACCACGGCGGTGGCGACTGAGAGCGCTCTCAGAGTGTGACGACGGCGTACGGACATGGCGACTCCAGGAGGACTGCGGGTCTGGGAGATCCGGCGGTGGTGGCAGCGCTGGACGCGCGGGGTGCGGGTGTGGCGTGTGCGGGTGCGGCTGGTTCGGGGATGCGGACGGGTGACCGGCGGGGCCGGGTCCGTTACGGCGCCGAGTGGCGCACGACCAGTTCGGTGGGCAGCACGACCGGTCCGTCCGGTACGGCGGTGCCGCCGAGGTGGGAGAGCAGCAGGCTCGCCGCCGCCTCGCCCATCTGCCGCGTGGGCTGACGCACGGTGGTCAGCGGCGGTTCGGTGTGTTCGGCCATCGGGATGTCGTCGAAGCCGACCACCGCGATGTCGTCGGGTACGCGGCGGCCTGCGGCTCTCAGGGCCCGCAGGACCCCGGTCGCGGTGATGTCGTTGTGGGCGAAGACGGAGTCGAACTCCGTGCCGGCCGCGAGGAGTTCCTCCACGGCGAGACGGCCACGGCGCTCGGTGAAGTCCCCCTCCACGACGAGGTCGGCGGGCAGGACCGAACGGAAGCCCTCGAGCCGGTCGCGGACGCAGCCGAAGTGCCGCGGGCCGGTGACGACCAGGGGCCTGGTGCGCCCCCCGTCCCGCAGATGGCGGGCGGCGGACGCGCCCCCCTCGTGATTGGTGGTCACGACGGAGGGGAATTCAGGGTGGTGGCCCCGGTCGTCGATCAGGACGATCGGCAGCCCGGACCGGTGCAGTGCGGTGAGCTGGTCGAGCGTGTTCTCCGGTTCGACGACGACGAGCCCGTCGAAGGCGCGCGCCGACACCTGGGTGGTGAAGCGCTCGACGGACTGCGCGCCCCGGGTGCACGTGAAGAGCAGGAGCCCGTAGTCGGCGGCCTCGACCGTGTCGACGATCCCCTGGAGCACCTCACCCATCCAGGGCCAGGTGAACGAGGGCACCAGCAGGCCGACCGTACGGCTGCGGCCACGTGCCAGCCCGACGGCGCCGGAGCTGGGTACGTAGCCGAGGTCCGCGATCACTTCACGAACGCGGGCGGCGGTGGAACCGTCCACTTCGCCCTTGAGGTTGATGACCCGTGACACGGTCGTCTTGCTGACGCCGGCCTCACGGGCGACATCGGCGATGGTGACACGCAACGGGGCCTCCAGGGACAAGGCAGGACGGGGGGTGGGGCCGGGCTTCGGTACCGGTTCCGTAACCGGTCCCGGAACCGGTACCGGCGTTGCGGCTGGAGTTAACCGCGCCGGAACAGAGGCGTCAATACTTCACGCCGACATTGGTCCGTACCCAAGATCGAAGCAGGTCCGGCGGAGCTTCTGTTCACTTCTCGAACGAACGAAGGTCTTGACGCGAACACGTAAGAGCAGTTCACTCACGGCTCGTTCGACGGCACTTCCCCCACGCCCCTGCCGAGAAAGGCAGCAGCCCATGATTCGGACAAGCAGAGCGGTGAGAGTCCTCGTCGCGACGGCGCTCGCGACCGCGGGACTGGCCGGACTCTCCTCCGGTACCGCACAGGCCGCCGGTGAGACCGTGAACATCGTGCTGACCACCACGGACGACTCCGGCGGACGTCATGTCACCCGAGGTCTCCAGCAGCAGACGCCGATCGCCTTCGGCTCCGGCAACGGCAGCTCCGGCACGAACATCACCGTCGACGAGAACACGCGCTACCAGACCTTCACCGGCGGCGGCGCCTCGTTCACGGACACGGCGGCCTGGCTGATGAAGGGCAGCGGGGCACTGAGCCAGGCCACCCGCGACGAGACGATGAAGAAGCTCTTCTCCCCCACGGAGGGCATCGGGCTCTCGTTCGTACGCAATCCCATGGGCGGTTCCGACCTGGCGCGGTTCGGCTACACGTACGACGACATGCCGGCCGGCCGGACGGACCCGAGCCTCGCCGGCTTCTCGATCGCACACGATCTGCAGGACGTGCTGCCGCTCACCCGGCAGGCGAAGCAGCTCAACCCCGCGCTGACCACGGTCGCCTCTCCGTGGACCGCGCCGGCCTGGATGAAGGACAGCGGACAGCTCAACGGCGGCTGGCTGAAGGCCGAGAACTACGGCACCTACGCGAACTACTTCGTGAAGTACCTCCAGGCATGGAAGGACCAAGGCGTCCCGGTCGACTACGTCACCGCGCAGAACGAGCCGACCTGCTGCTCCGGCTATCCGTCGATGAGCTGGAACGGCTCCGGGCTGGCCTACTTCACCAAGAGCGAGCTGCTGCCGAAGCTCCAGTCGGCGGGCCTGTCCACCAAGGTGCTGGCGCATGACTGGAACTGGGACACCTACGACGCGTACGCCGCCGCGACGGTGGACGACGCGGCGGTGCGCAGCCACCCGAACTTCGGCGGGATCGCCTGGCACGGGTACGGCGGTGACATCGCGAAGCAGACCACCGTGCACAACCGGTACCCGGAGCTGGACGCCTTCCAGACCGAGCACTCGGGCGGCACGTGGATCGCCGACCAGCAGCGCGAGGACATGCTCGACATCATCGACTACACGCGCAACTGGGCGAAGTCGGTGACCAAGTGGTCGCTGGCCGTCGACCAGAACCGGGGCCCGCACAACGGCGGCTGCGGCACCTGCGACGGGCTGGTCACCGTGCACAACGGGGACAGCAGGCACGGTCAGGTCGACTACACGATCGAGTACTACACGATGGGCCACCTGACGAAGTACGTCCGGCCCGGCGCCGCCCGCATCGCCTCCACGGGCAGTTCCACCGTCCCCAACGTGGCGTGGCGCAACCCGGACGGCTCGAAGGCGCTGATCGCGTACAACGGATCGGCGTCCGCCCAGCAGGTCACCGTCAACTGGGGCGGGCAGAAGTTCACCTACTCGCTGCCCGGCCGCACCTCGGCCACGTTCACCTGGTCGGGCACCCAGTCGGGCTCCTCGGGCAGCAGCGGCGCCCTCGCGGGTACCGGCGGCACGTGCCTGGACGCCACGGGCAACACCGGCGCCGACGGCACCCCCGTCCAGATCTGGGACTGCACCGGCGCGGCCAACCAGCACTGGACGGTCGGCGGCGACGGGAGCATCACGGTGCTCGGCGCCTGCCTGGACGTCACCTCGGGCTCCACGGCCGACGGAGCAAAGGTCCAGCTGTACACCTGCAACGGCTCGGGCGCGCAACGCTGGACGTATGACGCGTCGACGGGGGACGTGGTCAACACCGCAGCGGACAAGTGCCTCGACGTGACGGATCGGTCCTCGGCGAACGGCGCCCGAGTCCAGATCTGGACCTGCACCGGAGCCGCCAACCAGAAGTGGCGGCTCCAGTAGGGTCGCGCCGTCAGTCCGTCGGCTCGACGCCCGCGCGCAGCAGGCCGTACGTGTAGGCGTCCTCCAGGGCCTGCCAGGACGCGGCGATGACGTTCTCGGCCACGCCGACCGTCGCCCAGTCACCGGATCCGTCGCCCGTGGTGATCAGCACCCGGGTGGTGGACTCGGTGCCGGTGCGGCCTTCCAGGATGCGGACCTTGTAGTCGATCAGCTCCAGCTTGGCGAGCTGCGGGTAGATGCGTTCCAGGCCGACCCGCAGCGCCCGGTCCAGGGCGTTGACCGGGCCGTTGCCCTCGGCGGTGGCGACGATCCGCTCGCCCTTGGCCCAGAGCTTCACGGTCGCCTCGTTGGCGTGGGTGCCGTCGGGGCGGTCCTCGACGATGGCCCGCCAGGACTCGACGCGGAAGTAGCGGCGGGGCCTGCCGTCGACCTCCGAACGCAGCAGCAGTTCGAAGGAGGCGTCGGCCGCCTCGTAGGTGTAGCCCTTGAGCTCGCGCTCCTTGACCCGCTCGACGACCCGTTGGACGAGTGCGCGGTCGCCTCCCAGGTCGATGCCGAGCTCCTTGCCCTTGAGCTCGATGGAGGCACGGCCGGCCATGTCGGAGACCAGCATCCGCATGGTGTTGCCGACCCGCTCCGGGTCGATGTGCTGGTAGAGGTCAGGATCGACCTTGATCGCGGAGGCGTGCAGCCCGGCCTTGTGCGCGAAGGCGGAGACACCCACGTACGGCTGGTGGGTGGAGGGCGTGAGGTTGACGACCTCGGCGATGGCGTGGGAGATACGCGTCATCTCGGCGAGCGCGCCCTCGTGCAGGACGGTCTTGCCGTACTTGAGTTCCAGCGCGGCGACGACGGGGAAGAGGTTGGCGTTGCCGACCCGCTCGCCGTAGCCGTTGGCGGTGCACTGCACATGGGTGGCGCCCGCGTCGACGGCGGCCAGGGTGTTGGCGACCGCGCAGCCCGTGTCGTCCTGGGCGTGGATGCCGAGCCGGGCGCCGGTGTCGGCGAGGACGGTGGAGACGACGGCCTGCACCTGGGCGGGGAGCATCCCGCCGTTGGTGTCGCAGAGGATGACCACGTCGGCGCCGGCCTCATGGGCGGTGCGCACGACCGCCTTGGCGTACCCCGGGTTGGCGCGGTAGCCGTCGAAGAAGTGCTCGCAGTCGACGAAGACCCGGCGGCCCTGCTCCCGGAGGTGGCTGACGGTGTCTCGGACCATCTCCAGGTTCTCGTCCAGGGTGGTGCGCAGGGCCAGTTCCACATGGCGGTCGTGGGACTTGGCGACCAGCGTGATCACCGGGGCGCCGGAGTCCAGGAGCGCCTGTACCTGCGGGTCCTCGGCGGCCCTGCCGCCGGCCCTGCGGGTGGCGCCGAAGGCGACGAGCTGGGCGTGCTCGAAGTCGATCTCCTGCCGGGCGCGCGCGAAGAACTCGGTGTCACGGGGGTTGGCGCCGGGCCAGCCACCCTCGATGAAGCCCACGCCGAAGTCGTCCAGATGCCGGGCAATGGTCAGCTTGTCCGCGACCGTCAGGTTGATGCCTTCACGCTGCGCACCGTCGCGCAGGGTGGTGTCGAAGACATGGAAGGTGTCGTCGGGGGCCGTGGCCTTGGTGGTCATGCTGATCTGACTCCTGTCGGGTGAGCGGATCCGGACGAATCGGCTCCACTTGCCCCCATCATCTCGCGTGCCTCGCCCCGGCCGTGGTGTGGGCCGGAAAACGAAAAAACCCCTCGCGGGTGCGAGAGGTCTGCGCGCGGGTCTGGGGCACGATGTCCGTTCCGTACGTGGTGGTACGGGACGGTCACTGCGGACCGGCGCGCCTGCTGCCGATAATCATGGCGAACGAGGACACGCCCGCAGTCTGGCACAGCGGCGCTCCCGGGTCCCGGCCCGTCTCAGGATGCGGGCGTGATGTCCGTCGCAGGGGCGGCCGGCCCGGGAGGCGTGAGCGTCTCGTCCGCATATCTGCGCATCTGGTCCAGGACCTGTTCCCGTCCGGTGCCGGGGATGCCGACGGTGACATGGACACTGAAGCCGTCCAGCAGGGCCCGCAGGCGGGTGGCGGCCCGGTCGGTGTCGACGGCGCGGAACTCGCCGCGCGCGATGCCCTCGGCCAGCAGCTCCGTGAGGTCGCGGTGCCAGGCGTCCTCGATGGCGGCCTGCCGGGCGCGGGCGTCGTCGTCGGCGCCCTGCGAGCGGTTCCAGACCTCCAGCCAGAGCGTCCAGTGCGGGTCGCGGTGGCCGTCGGGGACGTACAGCGCGATGTAGGCGTCGAGCCGCTCACGCGCGGTGCCGGGGCCGGTGAGCAGGGCCCGGCGTTCGGCGCCGAGCCGCGCCTCGCTCCACTCCAGGGTCTGCAGCAGAAGTTCGTCCTTGGTGCGGAAGTAGTAGAGGAGGTGGCCGCTGCTCATCCGCACCTCCCGGCCGAGTCCCGCCATGGTGAGCCCGTCGAGCCCCCGCTCGGCGACGGTGGCCATGACGGCGGCGAGCACGTCCTCCCTGGGCGGGGCGATGTTGCGACGGCGCGGGGTACGGGGCACGGTTCAGATCCTGGGCTGTTGCTGCGTGATGCAGTGGATGCCTCCACCACCGGCAAAGATCGTACGGGCGTCGACGGGTGTCACCGCACGGTCGGGGAAGAGGTCGCCGAAGACGGCCGCCGCCTCCTCGTCCCTCGGGTCGTCGAAGGCGCAGAGGACCACTCCGCCGTTGCAGAGGTAGTGGTTGATGTAGGAGTAGTCCGCCCACGCGCCGTCGGCGTCGGTGAGCGCCGTGGGTGCGAGGACCTCCACGACCTCCAGCGGGCGGCCCCGGGCGTCGGTGGCGGCCCGCAGGGTCCGGACGGTCTCGCGGGTGATGTCGTGGTCCGGGTGGGAGGGGTCCGGCTGGACGTGGGCGACGACGACACCCGGGCGGGCGAAGGCTGCGACGATGTCGACATGGCCGAGGGTGCCGTACGTTCCGTAGTCCCCGGTCAGGCCCCGGGGCAGCCAGATCGCCTTCTCGGTGCCGAGGCGGGCGTGGATCTCGTCCTCGACGGCCTGCCGGGTCCAGCCGGGGTTGCGCTCCTTGCCCAGCTGGACGGTTTCGGTGAGCAGCACGGTGCCTTCGCCGTCCACGTGGATCGCGCCGCCCTCGTTGACCAGGGGCGAGCTGTGCACGGGGACGCCGGCGAGCTCGGCGACGGCCCGCGCGATGTGCCGGTCGTGCTCCCAGCGGGCCCATCCCTGGGCGCCCCAGCCGTTGAACGTCCAGTCCACCGCAGCCAGTTGTCGGCCGTCGGTGACGAACGTGGGGCCGATGTCGCGCATCCAGGCGTCGTCGAGGGGACGTACGGCCGTCTCGATGTCCGGGCCGAGGAGCTCCCGGGCGCTGTCCTCCTGGCCCGGCCCGACGATCACGGTGACGGGTTCGAAGCGGCGTACCGCGCGGGCGACGCCGGCCCAGGCCCGGCGGGCCTCGTCGAGCTCGGCGCCGGTGGCGAAGGTGGGGTTGGGGCCCGGCCAGGCCATCCAGGTGCGCTCGTGGGGGGCCCACTCGGGCGGCATGCGGAAGGTCATGGCGGGTCCTCGGTTCTTTCGTCCGGGTCAGGCGGGATCAGGGAGCGGGGTCTGGTGCGTGGGCCCTCAAGGCCTTGGGGGAGTGCGTGCCAGGCCACGCGCGCCCGGCACGGCCCGAACGAGAGGGCCTAGAGGAAGTAGAGGCGGTTGAGGGAGACGGATTCGGCGGCCGGTGAGCGCAGGGGGTCGCCGTCGAGGGTGACGAGGCCGGTCTCGCCGTCCACGCCGACGGTCCCGGTACGGGAGTTGAGGCGCAGGTCCGCCGGTCCGATGGAGCGCGTGCCCCGGACCGCGACCCTGCGGCGGCGGGTGGGCATCAGGTCGGCGCCCAGCTGGGTGGCGGCCTCGGCGACGAAGGCGACGGAGAGGTCGGCGGCCGTCGCCCCGTACGCACCGAACTGCGGCCCCAGGACGAGGGGTTCACAGGTGTCCGTGGCCGCGTTGGGGTCGCCCGTGACTCCGTAGGCGGGGAAGCCGGACTTCAGGACCAGCTGGGGCTTCGCGCCGAAGAACTCGGGGCGCCAGAGGACGATGTCGGCGAGCTTGCCCGTCTCGATGGAGCCGACCTCGTGCGACAGACCGTGGGCGATGGCCGGGTTGACGGTGAGCTTGGCGACGTAGCGCAGCACACGAGCGTTGTCGTCGTCCGGACCGTCGCCCTCCATCGGGCCGAGCTCGGCCTTCATCTTCGCGGCCATGGCGAAGGTGCGGCGTACGGTCTCGCCGGCCCGGCCCATGCCCTGCGCGTCGGAGGAGGTGATCCCGATGGCGCCCAGGTCGTGCAGCACGTCCTCGGCGCCCATCGTGCCCGCCCTGATCCGGTCGCGGGCCATCGCGGCGTCGCCGGGGAGGTCGGTCTTGAGGTCGTGGACGGAGACGATCATCCCGTAGTGCTCGGCGACCGCGTCCCGGCCGAAGGGGAGCGTCGGGTTGGTGGAGGACCCGATGACGTTGGGGACTCCGGCCATCTTCAGCACGTTGGGCACGTGTCCGCCGCCGCAGCCCTCGATGTGGAATGCGTGGATCGTACGGCCTTCGAGCACGCTCAGGGTGTCCTCGACGGACAGGCACTCGTTCAGCCCGTCGCTGTGCAGGGCGACCTGGACGTCGTGTTCCTCGGCGACCCGCAGCGCGGTGTCCAGTGCGCGGGTGTGGGCGCCCATGTCCTCGTGGACCTTGAAGCCGCAGGCGCCTCCCTCGGCGAGCGCCTCGACCAGCGGCGCCTCGTGGGAGGACGAACCGCGGCCCAGGAAGCCGATGTTGACGGGCCAGGCGTCGAAGGCGTTGAAGGCGTGGCGCAGGGCCCACGGGGAGTTGACGCCCACGCCCCAGACCGGGCCGAACTCCTGGCCGATGATCGTGGTGACGCCGGAGGCCAGGGACGCCTCCATGATGCGCGGGGAGAGCAGATGGACATGGGGGTCCACGGCGCCCGCCGTCGCGATCAGGCCCTCGCCGGAGACGATGGTGGTGCCCGTCCCGACGACCACGTCGACCCCGTCGAGGGTGTCCGGGTTGCCGGCCCGTCCGATCGCGGCGATGCGGCCCTCACGGACGCCGATCGAGACCTTCCGGATGCCGAGCACGGCATCGATGACCAGGACGTTGCTGATGACGACGTCGCAGGTCTCCCGGACGGCGACGGCCTTGAGGTGCAGGCCGTCGCGGGCCGTCTTGCCGAAGCCGGCGAGGAACTCGTCGCCCTGCTTCTGGGCGTCGGACTCCACGCGCACGGTCAGCCCGGAGTCGCCGAGCCTGATCCGGTCCCCGGCGCGCGGCCCGTGCACGGAGGCGTATGCGTACGGATCCATCACTCCCCCTCCCCCGCTCCGAGGTAGCCGCAGGCCGCCGCCCTGCGCAGCGCCTCCTCCTTGGCGCCCGGCGCGTCGAGCGGCCCGTCGACGAGCCCGGCGAATCCGATCGCGATCCGGTCGCCGCCGATGGGGACGAGTGCGGCCTCGGCGGTCTCCCCCGGGCCGAAGCGGACGGAGGAGCCGGCCGGCACACCCAGCCGCATCCCGTACGCCGCCGCGCGGTCGAAGTGGAGCCGGGGGTTGGACTCGAAGAAGTGGAAGTGGGACGTCACGCTGACCGGGACGGTCGCGGTGTTACGGACGGTGAGCCGCACGGCGGGCTCCGGCCCGGGCGTCGCGGGGCCGGGGAGGAGCGCGCCGGGGGCGTCGTCGCCGAGCGTCCCGCCGTCGAGGGGGGCGCTGACGACGGCGAGCCGGGACCCGTCCTCGAACACGGCCTCCACCTGCACCTCGGTGACGACGTCGGCCACGCCCGGCAGCACGTCGTCCGGCCCCAGGACGGCGCGGGCGGCCTCGATCGCCTCGGCCAGTCTGCGTCCGTCCCGGGCCGCCTCGCAGACGGTGTCCGCGATCAGGGCGGTCGCTTCGGGCACGTTGAGCCGCAGACCACGGGCGCGCCGGGCCCTGGCCAGCTCGGCCGCGCCGAAGAGCAGCAGCCGGTCGCGTTCGGTCGGTGTCAGTCGCACGTCACGGCACCTCCTGGTTGGAGCAGTACTCTAACCAGGTTTTGAGCAGCGCTCAAAACTCGTGGGACGACGAAGGCCGCGCCCCCGGGTGGGGGACGCGGCCTTCGTGGGCACGGCGGATGACTAGCCGAGCTCGTGCATCCAGCCGTGGGTGTCCTCGGCGGTGCCGCGCTGGATGTCCAGCAGACGGTCCCGCAGCTTCATGGTGACCTCGCCGGGGGTGCCGTCGCCCTGGGTCCACTCGCCGCCTGCGGACTTCACGGTGCCGACGGGCGTGATGACGGCGGCGGTGCCGCAGGCGAAGACCTCCGTGAGGGTGCCGTTCTCGGTGTCCGTGCGCCACTGGTCGATGGAGACGCGGCCCTCCTCGGCGGTGTAACCGAGGTCACGGGCCACGGTGAGGAGGGAGTCGCGGGTGATCCCGGCGAGCAGCGAGCCGGTGAGGGAGGGGGTGACGATCCGCTTGCCGCCGTCCTCCTGCCCGTACACGAAGTAGAGGTTCATGCCGCCGAGCTCCTCGACCCACTTGTGCTCGACCGCGTCGAGGTAGGCGACCTGGTCGCAGCCCTGCTCCGCCGCCTCGGCCTGGGCGAGGAGGGAGGCGGCGTAGTTGCCGCCGGTCTTGGCGTCGCCGACGCCGCCGGGGACGGCACGCACCCGGTCCTGGGAGAGCCAGATCGAGACCGGCTGCACGCCGCCGGGGAAGTAGGCGCCGGCGGGAGAGGCGATGACGACGAAGAGGTACTCGTTGGCCGGGCGGACGCCGAGCCCCACCTCGGCGGCGATCATGAACGGGCGCAGGTAGAGGGACTCCTCGCCGCCGTGCGGCGGGACCCATGCCTGGTCCTGCTGGACCAGGACGTCACAGGCCTCGATGAAGGTCTCGACGGGCAGCTCCGGCATCGCCATGCGGGCGGCGGACCGCTGGAAGCGGGCGGCGTTGGCCTCGGGCCGGAAGGTGGCGACCGAGCCGTCGGGCTGCCGGTAGGCCTTGAGGCCCTCGAAGATCTCCTGCCCGTAGTGCAGGGTCATGTTGGCCGGGTCGAGCGATAGGGGGCCGTACGGCACGAGCTGCGCGTCGTGCCAGCCGCGGCCCTCGGTCCAGCTGATCGTCACCATGTGGTCGGTGAAGTACCGGCCGAACCCGGGGTTGGCCATGGCCGCCTCGCGCTCCGCGTCGGACAGCGGGTGCGAGGAGGGCTTGAGCTCGATCGTGGGCGTCGTCATGAGTGCGTGTCCTTCACCGGTCTTGTGTGTGATGGACCGCGCTCACGCCCGCTCCCGCCCGGCAGCCGCCGGGCAGGTTGTAGGACGTCCGAGCTCTACCGCGTGCCGCGGTCCCGCGTTCGATTATCTCCCGGGGGCGGCTGTGCACGAAATGATGTGATTGCGGTGACGTTCACCGTGACGCTCACGCGACGCGAAAACGCGGTCCAGGGGTCGATGGTGGCACCCGGAGACCGCGAGAAGAAGCCGCCGGGTGCGGTTTGCGACCCGGCGGCTTCTAAGTGGAGACGTCGGGTCAGCTCGCTACGCGTACCGCGAGCGCGTCGCCGATCTCGTCGGTGGTACGTGCGTTCTTTCCGTCACGCTCCGCGAGGTCGGCGGAGACGGCCCCCTCGATGCGCACGGCCTCGGCCTCGTAGCCGAGGTGCCGCAGCAGGAGGGCGACGGAGAGGATCGTGGCCGTCGGGTCGGCCTTGCCCTGGCCCGCGATGTCGGGCGCGGTGCCGTGCACCGGCTCGAACATGGACGGGAAGGCGCCCGTCGGGTTGATGTTGCCGGACGCGGCCAGGCCGATGCCGCCGGTCACGGCTGCGGCCAGGTCGGTGAGGATGTCACCGAAGAGGTTGTCGGTGACGATGACGTCGAAGCGCTCCGGCTGGGTGACGAAGAAGATCGTCGCGGCGTCGACGTGCAGGTAGTCGGTGGTGACCTCGGGGAACTCGGCCGCGACCTTGTCGAAGGTGTTCTTCCACAGGTGGCCGGCGTGCACGAGGACGTTGTTCTTGTGGACCAGCGTCAGCTTCTTGCGCGGGCGGGCCGCGGCACGCGCGAAGGCGTCACGCACGACGCGCTCGACGCCGTAGGCGGTGTTGACGCTGACCTCGGTGGCGACCTCGTGCTCCGTGCCCGTGCGCAGGGAACCGCCGTTGCCCGTGTACGGGCCCTCGGTCCCCTCGCGGACGACGACGAAGTCGATCTCGGGGCGGCCGGCCAGCGGGGTGGCCGTGTTCGGGAAGAGCTTCGACGGCCGCAGGTTGATGAAGTGGTCGAAGGCGAAGCGCAGCTTCAGCAGCAGACCGCGTTCCAGCACGCCCGACGGCACGGACGGGTCACCGATGGCGCCGAGCAGGATGGCGTCGTGGCCCTTGAGGGCCTCGAGCTCCGCGTCGGGGAGGGTCTCACCGGTGCGGTGCCATCGCTGGGCGCCGAGGTCGTACTCCTTGGTCTCCAGCTTCACATCCTGCGGGAGAACAGCGTTGAGAACCTTGAGGCCCTGGGTGACGACCTCCTGGCCGATACCGTCGCCGGGGATCACTGCGAGATCGATGCTGCGAGACATACAGGCACCCTAGCTTCCGTCCCACCCCATGACATGCGACGTCCACGATACGGACACCGTGTGTCCCCGCGGGGGACGGGTGCCATGGGGCGGGATCCGGACCTCAGTGGCCGGTCGACCCGCCGTTGTCCCGGCGATCGAGGGCGCGCTGCAGGGCGGCGGCGGCGTTCTTGCGCTCCGACTCGGCGGAGCGGGAGCTGTGACGGACGCGGCGGACAGTGGTCTCGGCGTCGGCGGAGCGGGAGCTGTGACGGACGCGGCGGACAGTGGTCTCGGCCATGAGGGATCGACTCCTTGAGATCGCGTGGATTTCGAGATCGGGACTTCGCACGACGGATATCGAGATCGGGATTTCGAGGCGCCGGCAGGGCGGGGAGCTGCCGCAGGGATTGCCTGCTCGGGGCACGCTCACACGCCGGTCGCTGGATCAGCGATTCGTTCGGCTTCTACAAAGTTAGGACAGCGCGGGCCATCTGTCTCTACAGATACTCGGACTTCCTACTATCTGAGACGGCCGGAGCGCGCCGGCCGTCTCGCCGGGCCTCAGAACTCCACGGTGAGCTGCGCCTCGATGTGCGCGCGCAGGATGCCCGCCATGTCCGTGGCGCAGTCGCTGAGCAGCCACTGCACCTGGAGCCCGTCCATCAGCGCGATCAGCTGCCGGCCCGCCGCGGCCGGGGCGATACCGGCTCGCAACGCGCCTTCCTTGCGCACCTGTTCGTAGGTGCGCTGTGCGCCCGCGACCGAGTTCTCGTAGCGGCGCACGAAGTACCGGTGGGCGGGGTGGTCGGCGGCCGTCGCCTCGGTGGAGACCACCGAGAAGAGTTCGACGATCCCGCGCCGCTCGGAGTTCAGCGCGGCCAGCTCGGCGAAGCGCCGCAGCCTCTCGACGCCGGTGGTGCCGCCGAGCGAGAGCCATTCGTCGTCCACGTCGTCGCGGTGCTCCAGCACGGCGAGCAGCAGCGCCTCCTTGGTCGGGAAGTGATGCAGCAGGCCGGTGTGCGAGATGCCGCAGCGGGTCGCGATCACCCGCAGCGACGCGCCCCGGTAACCGGCCTCACCGAACAGGGACATGGCCTGATCGAGGATCTCGCGCCGCTTGGCGCGGCCCTTCGCGTAGCCGCGCGGTGCTTCGGCCGACACTCGCCACTCTCCCGGTCCGCCGGCCTGGGTCAGGCCGGCACTTCGGTCCATCGGACACCCATTCAACCGCCCGGGGTCCGGCCCGGAGATTGAGCCCCGGAGATACTTACCAGGTGGTCGGTATTGACTCTATGGTGAAGGCGAACCATGTCGCGAAAGGACCCCCCGGTGGCCCCCTCCCTGCCCTATCTCGACCCCGCCCTCCCCGTCGCCGAGCGGGTCGGCGACCTCCTCGGCCGCATGACCCTGGCCGAGAAGACCGGTCAGATGCTCCAGCTGAACGCCAAGGACGGGGTACGTCACCTCATCGAGGACCTGCACGCGGGCTCGATCCTCCACGCCTCCCCCGAGCGTGTCCTCGAAGCCGCGGCGCTGACCGAGCGGACCCGGCTGCGCATCCCTCTGCTCGTCGCGGAGGACTGCATCCACGGCCACTCCTTCTGGGAGGGGGCCACGATCTATCCCACGCAGCTGGGCCTGGCGGCCACCTGGGACCCGGAGCTCGTGGAGCGCGTCGCGAGGGCCACCGCAGTCGAGGTCGCGGCGACGGGCGTCCACTGGACGTTCTCGCCGGTGCTCTGCATCACCAGGGACCTGCGCTGGGGCCGGGTCAGCGAGACCTTCGGCGAGGACCCCTTCCTGATCGGCGAGCTGGCATCGGCGATGGTCCGCGGCTACCAGGGCGAGGGGCTGAGTGACCCGACGGCGGTGCTGGCCTGCGCCAAGCACTTCGCGGGGTACTCCGAGACGCAGGGCGGCCGAGACGCGAGCGAGGCCGACATCTCCCGGCGCAAGCTGCGCTCCTGGTTCCTCCCGCCGTTCGAGCGGGTCGCCCGCGAGGGCTGCCGTACGTTCATGCTCGGCTACCAGTCCATGGACGGGGTGCCGATCACCGTCAACGACTGGCTGCTCAACGAGGTGCTGCGCGGCGAGTGGGGCTACACCGGCACACTGGTCACCGACTGGGACAACGTCGGCCGCATGGTGTGGGAGCAGAAGATCTACTCCGACCACACCCAGGCCGCCGCGGCGGCCGTCCGCGCGGGCAACGACATGGTGATGACGACCCCGCAGTTCTTCGAGGGCGCGCAGAACGCGGTCGCCGAAGGCACCTTGGACGAGGCGGAGATCGACGCGGCGGTGCGGCGCGTCCTGACCCTGAAGTTCGAGCTCGGCCTCTTCGAGAACCCCCGCCACCCCGACACCGCCCGCCAGGCCGCCGTCATCGGCAGCTCCCGGCACACTGTGCTGAATCTGGAGGCCGCCCGCCGCTCGCTGGTCCTGCTCACCAACGACGGCAACCTGCCGCTGGCCGGCGGACTCACCGTCGGCCAGGACGGACGCGCCGTCGCCGGAGCGGGCTCCGCGCCGCGTACGGTCGCCGTCATCGGCCCCAACGCGGACGACGCGCAGACCCAGTTGGGCGACTGGGCGGGCTCCTCCGGCCAGGCGGACTGGCTGCCGGACGGCCACCCGCGCGACATGATCCGTACGGTGCTCGACGGCTTCCGCGAGCACGTCCCGGACAGTTGGCACGTCACCTACGCGCGGGGCGCCGAGATCCTCTCCGTGGGTCCCGACCCGGAGGGCGCGTTCTTTCCGGACGGGCAGCCCCGCCCGGATGTCGTCGTGCCCGCGGAGCCCTCCGGCACCCTGATCGCCGAGGCCGTCGCCGCTGCCGAGGCCGCCGATCACGTCGTCGTCGTGGTGGGCGACCGCATCGAGCTGGTCGGCGAGGGGCGCTCGACCGCGACCCTGGAACTCGTCGGTGACCAGGTGGCGCTGCTCGACGCGCTCGCCGCGACCGGCAAGCCGTTGGTCGTCGTGGTCATCAGCTCGAAGCCGCTGGTGCTGCCGCCGTCCGCGCTGGGCGCGGCGGCGATCCTGCACGCCTTCAACCCGGGCATGCAGGGCGGCCGTGCGGTGGCCGAGGTCCTGCTGGGACTCGTCGAGCCGTCGGGCCGGCTGCCCGTCTCCTTCGCCCGGCACGCGGGGCAGCAGCCGACGTACTACAACCAGATCCGCGGGCAGCACGGCTCCCGGTACGCCGATCTCACCCAGCGCCCGGCCTTCGTGTTCGGCGAGGGCCTGAGCTACACCACCGTCGCGTACTCCGGTCTGGAGGTGCTCACGGCGAGCGTCGGGGAGAGCGACACGCTGCGGGCCCGCGTCACCCTCCGCAACACGGGTGCGCGGCCTGCCCTGGAGACCGTGCAGGCGTACATCAGCGACACGGTGACGTCCGTGACCTGGGCCGAGAAGGAGCTCAAGGCCTACCGGCAGGTGACGCTGGCCCCGGGCGAGGAGCGCGAGGTGCTGCTGGAGCTGCCTGTCTCCGAGTGCACCCTCGTGGACGCCGCCGGCCGGCGCGTCGTCGAGCCCGGCGCCTTCGAGCTGCTCGTCGGCCCGTCCTCGTCCGACGACGCCCTCCTGCGGGCCGGCTTCACCGTGAAGGGCTGAGGTCTCACCGTGCAGGGCTGAAGCTTCTCTGTGAGGGGTGAGGCTTCTCTGTGAGGGGCCCAGGCTTCATGTGAGGGGTCGAGGCGGCCTCGGATATGGAAACCGCCTCCCGGCCGGCGGGGGGAGCCGGTCGGGAGGCGGAGTTCGCGGCGGGGCGCCCGGAGGGGGCGCCCCGGGGGGCCGTCAGCCCTGGTGGGGGTAGGTGTAGTCGGTCGGCGGGACCAGCGTCTCCTTGATGGCGCGGGTCAGCGTCCAGCGCTGCAGGTTCTGCGGGGCGCCCGCCTTGTCGTTGGTGCCCGAGCCACGGCCGCCACCGAAGGGCTGCTGGCCGACGACGGCACCGGTGGACTTGTCGTTGATGTAGAAGTTGCCCGCGGCGTAGCGGAGCTTGTCCATCGTGTACGCGGCGGCCGCGCGGTCGTTGGAGATGACCGCGCCGGTCAGCGCGTAGTCGGAGACCGACTCCATCTGCTCCAGCATGGTGTCGTACTTCTCGTCCTCGTAGACGTGCACGGCGAGGATCGGGCCGAAGTACTCGGTCGTGAAGACCTCGTTGGCCGGGTCGTCGCAGACGATGACGGTCGGGCGGACGAAGTAGCCGACGGAGTCGTCGTACGTGCCGCCGGCGACGATCGTGCACGTGGGGTCGGCCGCGGCGCGGTCGATGGCGGCCTTGTTCTTCGCGAAGGACCGCGCGTCGATGACGGCGCCCATGAAGTGCGACAGGTCGGTGACGTCACCCATGGTGATGGAGTCGACCTCGGCCGCGAACTCCTCCTTGAAACCGGAGTTCCAGATGGAGGCCGGGACGTAGGCGCGCGAGGAGGCGGAGCACTTCTGACCCTGGTACTCGAAGGAGCCACGGGTCAGCGCGGTCTTCAGGACGGCGCGGTCGGCGCTCGGGTGCGCGACGACGAAGTCCTTGCCGCCGGTCTCGCCGACGAGCCGCGGGTAGGTGCGGTAGTTGGCGATGTTGTTGCCGACCGTCTTCCACAGGTGCTGGAAGGTGGGGGTCGAGCCGGTGAAGTGGACACCGGCCAGGTCGCGGTGGTTCAGCGCCACCTCGGACACGGCGATGCCGTCGCCGGTGACCAGGTTGATGACGCCCTTGGGCAGCCCGGCCTCCTCCAGGAGCTGCATGAGCAGCACGGCGGCGTGGGTCTGCGTCGGGGACGGCTTCCACACCACGACGTTGCCCATGAGGGCGGGCGCGGTGGGCAGGTTGGCCGCGATGGCCGAGAAGTTGAACGGCGTGATCGCGTAGACGAAGCCCTCGAGCGGGCGGTGGTCCATGCGGTTCCACACGCCGGGGGAGTTCGCCGGGGGCTGCTCCGCGAGGATCTGGCGCGCGTAGTGCACGTTGAAGCGCCAGAAGTCGACGAGCTCGCAGGGACAGTCGATCTCGGCCTGCTGGGCGGTCTTGCCCTGGCCGAGCATCGTGGAGGCGGCCAGCGTCTCGCGCCAGGGGCCGGACAGCAGCTCGGCGGCGCGCAGGATGATGGCCGCGCGGTCGTCGAAGGACATGGCGCGCCAGGCCGGAGCGGCGGCGAGAGCCGCGTCGACGGCGTCCTGGGCGTCCTGCTCGGTGGCACCGGCGAAGGTGCCGATGACGGCCTTGTGGTTGTGCGGCTGCACGACGTCGACACGCTCGCCGCCGCCCATGCGCTTCTCGCCGCCGATGGTCATCGGCAGGTCGATGGGGTTCTCGGCGAGCTCCTTGAGCTTCGCCTCCAGGCGGGCTCGCTCGGCGGTGCCGGGGGCGTAGGAGTGGACCGGCTCGTTGACCGGCGCGGGGACCTGGGTGACAGCGTCCATGAGTGCCTTGTCTCCTTGGTTGAGGTGGGTGGTCGGCCGGGCAGGTCAGCCCTTGGTGACGACGGAGCGGGCGAAGAAGAGCAGGTTGGCCGGCTTCTCCGCGAGGCGGCGCATGAAGTATCCGTACCAGTCGGTGCCGTACGCCGTGTACACGCGCATCCGGTGGCCCTCGGCCGCGAGCCGGATGTGCTCGTCGCTGCGGATGCCGTACAGCATCTGGAACTCGTACTCGTCCAGTTTGCGCCCGGCCTGGCGTGCGAGCTCCTGGCCGATGGCGATGAGACGGGGATCGTGCGAGCCGATCATCGGGTAGCCCTCGCCCAGCATCAGCGTCTTCAGGATGCGGACGTACGCCTTGTCGATCTCCGGCTTGCTCTGGTACGCGACGGAGGCGGGCTCCTTGTAGGCGCCCTTCACCAGGCGGACCCGGCTGCCCGCGGCGGCGAGGCGGCGGGCGTCGGCCTCGGTGCGGAACAGGTAGGACTGGATCACGCAGCCGGTCTGCGGGAAGTCCTTCCGCAGCTCCTCGTGGATGGCGAACATCGAGTCGAGGGTGGTGTGGTCCTCGGCGTCCAGCGTGACCGTGGTGCCGATCGCGGCGGCGGCCTCGACGACGGGGCGGACGTTCGCGAGGGCGAGGTCGTGACCGCCCGGGAATTCGGGGGCGGGCCCGGAGGGCTCTCCGTCGAGGGCGGTGGTGGGCGACGGGAGGGACTGGCCGAACATCGACAGCTTGACGGACATCTCGGCCCGGGCGCCGAGGCCGAGCTTCTCGAGGCGGCCGATGAGCTCCAGGTAGGCGTCGCGCGCGGCGGCTGCCTGCTCGGGGGTGGTGATGTCCTCACCCACGACGTCCAGGGTGACCTCGAGGCCCTTGGCGGCCGCGTCCTGGATGACGGGGACGACCTGGTCGACGCCCTCACCGGCGATGAAGCGGTCGACGACCTGCTTGGTGCCGGGCGCGGCCGAGATGAAACGACGCATCTTGTCGCTGCGTGACGCGGCGAGAATCACGGGACCCAGCACGGGGCACCTCCACGGAGTACGAACGAGACCGGGCCGGTACGTGTGTGAACGGACCGGGACGGCACGGAGAACCACTGTGAAATCTAGGGACCCGGGTACCCGCCTGCCATCGACAGCTGTCACGCATCCGTGTACTGGATCTCAGACATATGTCTGATGGGGTGCGAGAATGGCGGGGTGAAGGGCGATTACCAGGAGCTGGTCGACGAGATCTCCGCGCTGCTCAGCGCCCCCGCGACGCTGGAGAACCGCGATTTCGGCCTGGTCGCCTTCGGGGCCCACGACAGCGACGACGACACGGCCATGGACCCTGTCCGTACGCGCTCGATCCTCACCCGGCGTTCCACCCCCGCGGTCCGCGCCTGGTTCGAGGGCTTCGGCATCACCCGTGCGACGGGCCCGGTCCGCATCCCGGCCGCCCCGGAGGCCGGGGTGTTCCGGGACCGCATCTGCCTTCCGGTACGCCATAGGGGTGTCGTCCTGGGCTACGTGTGGCTGCTGGACGCCGATCCGGGGCCGACGGACGGGCAGCTGACCGCGGCGATGGACGTGGCGTCCCGGATCGGGGCCCTGCTCGCCGACGAGGAGCGGGCGGGCGCGGACCTGTCGCGGGAGTTCGGCGCGGTGCTCGTCGCGGGGCGCGGCTGGCAGCGCGACATGGCGGTGGCCGCGCTGCGCGAGGCCCTGGGAGCCGACGCGGACGGGCTGCACACGGTGGTCTGCGTGTCCCCGTGGCCCGGCGAGACGCCGTCCGTGCGTACGGTGCCGTCGGCGGCGGCCCTCGCCACGGCGCCCTGGGCCGGCGGCCATGCCCTGGCCGCCCTGGTCCGGCTGCGCTCCCCCGAGGCACTCGACCCGGCGACGACGGCTGCGGAGCGGCTGCGCTCCACCGCCGGGCCCGCCGCGACCGCGGGCCTCGCCGCCGCCCGCCGGGGCCTGGCGGAGCTGGCGGACTCCTGGCACGAGGCCCTGTCCGCAGCCCGAGCCGCCTCGGCGGAATCCCGCTTCGGCCCGGTCGCCGACTGGTCGTCCATCGGCCCCTACCGGCTCCTGACCGCCCTGCCCCGCACCCCGGACACCGCGCCGGACCGGGCCGTCCGCCCCCTGCTGACCCCACCCCACGCGGAGCTGGCGCGCACCGCCGAGGTGTTCCTCGACCTGGCGGGCCAGGCGAGCCGGACGGCCACGGAGCTGGGGATCCACCGGCAGACGCTCTACTACCGGCTCGCCCGGGTCCAGCAGCTCACCGGCCTCGACCTGAGCGACGGCGAGGACCGGCTCCTGCTGCACATGGCGCTGAAGCAGAACCGGCTGTAGACGTGCGGGGCCGGGTACGACCGCGCCCGGCGGACAGAGCGACGTCTGTCCGCCGGGCGCGGTCGTATGTGCGGAGAACCGGTCAGTCGGTGAGGTTCACCGAGCGGGCCGAGGTCGCGCCGATCTCGTCGGCGATCTCGTTGAGGACCGACTGCGGGATGGTGTCGTCGACCGTGAGGACGACCAGCGCCTCGCCGCCCGCGTCCTGCCGGGAGACCTGCATGCCGGCGATGTTCAGCCCGGCCTCACCGAGAATCTTGCCGACCGCGCCGACGACGCCGGGACGGTCCTCGTACCGCAGGACGACCATGTGGTCGGCGAGGGCCAGGTCGACGTCGTGCTCGCCGATGGCGACGATCTTCTGGAGGTGCTTGGGGCCGGCCAGCGTGCCGGAGACCGCGATGTCCTCGCCGCTCGACAGCGTGCCGCGGACGGTCACCACGTTGCGGTGGTCCGGCGACTCGGAGCTGGTGGTGAGGCGGACCTCGACACCGCGCTCCTGCGCGAAGAGCGGGGCGTTGACGTAGCTGACGGTCTCGTCGACGACGTCCTCGAAGACACCCTTGAGCGCGGAGAGTTCCAGCACCTTCACGTCGTGCTGGGTGAGCTCGCCGTAGACCTCGACGTCGAGACGGGCCGCGACCTCGCCCGCGAGCGCGGTGAAGATCCGGCCCAGCTTCTCGGCGAGCGGCAGCCCGGGACGCACGTCCTCGGCGATGACTCCGCCCTGGACGTTGACCGCGTCGGGTACGAGCTCGCCGGCGAGCGCCAGGCGGACGGACTTGGCGACCGCGATGCCCGCCTTCTCCTGGGCCTCGTCGGTGGAGGCGCCGAGGTGCGGGGTGCAGACGACCTGGTCGAACTGGAAGAGCGGGGAGTCCGTGCAGGGCTCCTTGGTGTACACGTCCAGACCGGCGCCGGCGACCCGGCCCTCCTTGAGGGCGGAGGCGAGCGCCTCCTCGTCGACGATGCCGCCGCGCGCGGCGTTGACGATGCGCACCGAGGGCTTGACCTTGTGCAGCGCGTCGTCGCCGATCAGGCCGAGCGTCTCGGGGGTCTTGGGCAGGTGCACCGTGATGAAGTCGGAGACCTCGAGCAGCTCGTCCAGCGTGAGGAGCTTGACGCCCATCTGCGCGGCGCGCGCGGGCTGCACGTAGGGGTCGTACGCGACGATCTTCATGCCGAAGGCCGACATGCGCTGCGCGACCAGGACGCCGATGCGGCCGAGGCCGACGACGCCGAGGGTCTTCTCACTGAGCTCGACACCCGTGTACTTGGAGCGCTTCCACTCGCCGTTCTTCAGGGCGGTGTTGGCCTGCGGGATGTTGCGCGCGGTGGCGACGAGCAGACCGCAGGCCAGCTCGGCGGCGGTGACGATGTTGGACGTCGGGGCGTTGACGACCATCACGCCGGCCTTGGTGGCCGAGGAGACGTCGACGTTGTCCAGACCGACACCCGCGCGGGCGACGACCTTCAGCTGCTTCGCGGCGGCGATGGCCTCGGCGTCGACCTTGGTGGCGGAGCGCACCAGGATCGCGTCGACGTCGACGATCGCGGGGAGGAGTTCGGCGCGGTCCGCGCCGTTGCAGTGCCGGATCTCGAAATCCGGACCCAGAGCGTCGACCGTGGCGGGCGACAGCTCTTCGGCGATGAGTACGACAGGTTTCGAGCTCACGTGTGTCCTCACAAGTCCAGTGCGGACGGCCGTCCCGACGGCCGCAGGCGGTGGAGGGGCTAGCCGCGTGGAAGACGCACGACACTGTGGGCCCTGACGCGTGTATGTGTTGTTGAGAGTGTAGTCATGCGGCCGGGCGCACACTGCGCCCCGGTGGAAGGATCACCCGCACGGGGTGGACGGTCTGTACAGACGTACGGTGCCGCCTCCTGCCACCCACCTCTCCCCGCAGTGACACGGGGTGTGAGGCCGGCCGTGCGCCGAGGGGCAGGCCCGGTGTGGACCTGCCCCTCGGCGAGAACTCAGGCGTCCTCGTTGTCGACCCAGCTCATGAGCTTGCGGAGCTCCTTGCCGGTGGTCTCCAGCAGGGACTCGCTGTCGGCCTTCTTGTACTCGTTGTACTTGGGCAGACCGTTGTGGTACTCGGCCATCCACGCCTTGGCGAAGGTGCCGTCCTGGATCTCGGCGAGGACCTTCTTCATCTCGGCCTTGGTGGCGTCCGTGATGATGCGCGGGCCGGTGACGTAGTCGCCCCACTCGGCGGTCTCCGAGATGGACCAGCGCATCTTCTCCAGGCCGCCCTCGTACATGAGGTCCACGATGAGCTTCAGCTCGTGGAGGCACTCGAAGTACGCGATCTCCGGCTGGTAGCCGGCCTCGGTCAGCGTCTCGAAACCGGCCTTGACCAGGGCGGCGGTGCCACCGCAGAGGACGGCCTGCTCACCGAACAGGTCGGTCTCGGTCTCCTCGGTGAAGGTCGTCTTGATGACGCCGGCGCGGGTGCCGCCGATGCCCTTCGCGTAGGAGAGGGCGAGCTCCAGGCCCTTGCCCGAGGCGTCCTGCTCGACGGCCACGATGCACGGGACGCCGCGGCCTTCCTCGTACTGGCGGCGGACCAGGTGGCCCGGGCCCTTCGGGGCGACCATGCAGACGTCGACGTTGGCCGGCGGCTTGATGAAGTCGAAGCGGATGTTCAGGCCGTGCCCGAAGAACAGCGCGTCGCCGTCCTTGAGGTTGTCCTTGACGGACTCCTCGTAGACCTGGGCCTGGATGGGGTCCGGGACGAGGATCATGATGACGTCGGCCTCGGCGGCGGCCTCGGACGGGGTCACCACGCGCAGGCCCTGCTCCTCGGCCTTGGCCTTGGACTTCGAACCCTCGTGCAGACCGACACGGACGTCGACACCCGAGTCACGCAGCGACAGCGCGTGGGCGTGCCCCTGGCTGCCGTAACCGAGGACCGCGACCTTACGGCCCTGGATGATGGACAGGTCGGCATCGTCGTCGTAGAACAGCTCGGCCACTGGGTCTTCTCCTTGGTGTGCAGGTGTTGCGTCCCACCGTACGGCGGGGTGCGTCGGATACGTTGCCGGGTCTCGCCATACGAGCGGCGGAGCGACCCGTGCGGGGTCACGCCGTGCGGTCGAGTGCGCGCAGAGAACGGTCGGTGATCGAGCGCGCGCCGCGCCCTATGGCGATGGTGCCGGACTGGACGAGCTCCTTGATGCCGAACTGCTCCAGCATCTTGAGCATGGCCTCCAGCTTGTCGGCGCCCCCTGTCGCCTCGATCGTGACGGCCTCCGGGGAGACGTCCACGGTCTTGGCGCGGAACAGCTGGACGATCTCGACGATCTGGGAGCGGGTCTCGTTGTCGGCGCGGACCTTCACCAGGACGAGCTCCCGCTGGATCGCTGCGGAGGGCTCGAGTTCGACGATCTTCAGGACGTTGACCAGCTTGTTGAGCTGTTTGGTCACCTGCTCCAGGGGCAGGCCCTCGACATTCACGACAATGGTGATGCGTGAGATGTCGGGATGTTCGGTGGTACCGACCGCGAGCGAGTCGATGTTGAAGCCGCGCCGGGAGAACAGGGCCGTGATCCGGGCGAGGACACCCGGCTTGTTCTCGACCAGGACGGAGAGCGTGTGCTTGGTGGACATGGAGTCGGTCTCTCTCTGTCTCTCAGTCGTCTTCGTTGTCGCCGAAGTCGGGGCGGACGCCGCGCGCTGCCATGACCTCGTCGTTGGAGGTGCCGGCGGCGACCATCGGCCACACCATGGCGTCCTCGTGGACGATGAAGTCGATGACGACCGGGCGGTCGTTGATCGCGTTGGCCTCGGCGATGACCTTGTCGAGGTCGGCCGGGTCCTCGCAGCGGATCGCGTAGCAGCCCATGGCCTCGGACAGCTTGACGAAGTCCGGGACGCGGGTGCCCTTGGCGGCGTTGCCGTCCGCGTCCGGGCCCGAGTGCAGCACGGTGTTGGAGTACCGCTGGTTGTAGAACAGGGTCTGCCACTGGCGGACCATCCCGAGCGCGCCGTTGTTGATGATGGCGACCTTGATCGGGATGTTGTTGAGCGCGCAGGTGGTGAGTTCCTGGTTGGTCATCTGGAAGCAGCCGTCGCCGTCGATCGCCCAGACCGCGCGCTCGGGCATGCCGGCCTTGGCGCCCATGGCGGCCGGGACGGCGTAGCCCATGGTTCCGGCGCCGCCGGAGTTGAGCCAGGTCGCGGGCTGCTCGTACTGGATGAAGTGCGAGGCCCACATCTGGTGCTGGCCGACGCCCGCCGCGAAGATCGTTCCCTCGGGGGCGAGTTCGCCGATGCGCTCGATGACCTGCTGCGGCGAGAGGCTGCCGTCCTCCGGCAGGTCGTAGCCGACGGGGTAGGTCTCGCGCCAGCGGTTGAGGTCCTTCCACCAGGCGGCGTAGTCGCCGGTGTTGCCCTCGGTGTGCTCGGCCTGGACCGCCTGGACGAGGTCGGCGATGACCTCGCGGGCGTCACCGACGATCGGGACGTCGGCGGCGCGGTTCTTGCCGATCTCGGCCGGGTCGATGTCCGCGTGGACGATCTTGGCGTACGGGGCGAAGCTGTCCAGCTTGCCGGTGACGCGGTCGTCGAACCTGGCCCCGAGCGCGACGATCAGGTCGGCCTTCTGCAGCGCGGTGACGGCGGTGACCGAACCGTGCATGCCGGGCATTCCCACGTGCAGCGGGTGGCTGTCGGGGAAGGAGCCGAGCGCCATCAGGGTGGTGGTGACGGGCGCTCCGGTGAGCTCTGCCAGGACCTTCAGCTCCGCGGTGGCGCCGGCCTTCATGACACCGCCGCCGACGTAGAGCACCGGGCGCTTGGCCTGGGTGATGAGCTTGGCGGCCTCGCGGATCTGCTTGGCGTGCGGCTTGGTGACCGGGCGGTAGCCCGGCAGGTCCATCGTCGGCGGCCAGCTGAAGGTGGTCTTCGACTGCAGCGCGTCCTTGGCGATGTCGACGAGGACCGGGCCCGGACGGCCGGTGGAGGCGATGTGGAAGGCCTCGGCGATCGTGTGGGCGATGTCCTCGGCGCGGGTGACCAGGAAGTTGTGCTTCGTGATCGGCATCGTGATGCCGCAGATGTCGGCTTCCTGGAAGGCGTCCGTGCCGATGGCCGCGGAGGCCACCTGCCCGGTGATCGCGACCATGGGCACCGAGTCCATGGCCGCGTCGGCGATCGGGGTGACCAGGTTCGTCGCACCGGGACCCGAGGTGACCATGCAGACACCGACCTTGCCGGTGGCCTGCGCGTAACCGGTGGCCGCGTGACCGGCACCCTGCTCGTGGCGGACCAGGATGTGGCGGACGCGGGTGGAGTCCATCAGCGGGTCGTACGCCGGAAGGATGCAGCCGCCTGGGAGGCCGAATACGGTGTCGGCGCCGACTTCCTCGAGAGAACGGATGAGGGACTGCGCGCCCGTGAGGTGCTCAACGGTGGCGGAGGACGGTCCGCCGTTACGGGCCCGCGGCTGCGGGTGCTGGGCCCCGGTGGCCTGCTCGGTCATCGGCATTCTCTTCTCGAAGCTGAGGGCTTATGCGGTGTTTTTGTGGGGTCTTGAAAGGTCCCGGTGCAACAAAAAACCCCTCGTGCCGTGAGGCAAGCGAGGGGAGCGCGCCGGTGCGGTCTGCAGGGTGTCCATGAGTGACCCTGCTTCAGCCGACGCGCTTTCCAAGTACGAGGATTCGGGTGCGCATGGCATTGACCCTCTCTCCGGCACGCACACGGTGTCAAGTGGGTGGGATGGGAGTCTCACCATGTGAGCGTCCCTGGAGCGGGATCGCGCCGCCCGCCAGCACCGGCTGAGCGGCCGGGCCGATGCCCGGGACGGGGTACTTCCCCCGGATCAGCGTGCGCCGCAGGCGGTACTCGTCCAGCGGGCCGGCGAAGGCCATCCCCTGGCCGTGTGTGCACCCCATGGCCCGCAGAGCGCGCACCTGTTCGGGTACGTCCACCCCGTCGGCCACGGACTGCATCCCGAGATCTCCGGCGATGCGCAGCAGCCCGCTGGTGATCTTGTGCAGTCTCGCCGACTCGACGACGCCCTCCACCAGGCACCGGTCCAGCTTCAGTACGTCGACGGGGAGCCGGCGCAGGGCGTTGACCGCGGCGTACCCGCTGCCGAAGCCGTCGAGCGCGATCCGGACGCCGAGACGGCGCAGCGCGACCAGCCGCCGCTCCAACTCGTCGATGGAGATCCGCGGGTCGCTGTCGGCCACCTCGATCATCAGGGCGCCGGAGGGCAGCCCGTGCCGGGTCAGGAGCGCCTCGACGGACCCCAGGGGCAGGGCGCGGTCCAGGAGCCGGGCGGCCGACACGCGCACCGACACGGAGACCGGATGTCCGGCCCGGGACCGGTCGGCGGCCTGCTCGACGGCCTCCTCCAGCAGCCAGGTGCCGAGCTCGGCGGCGCGGTCGCTGCCCTCGGAGACCCGGAGGAATTCGGCGGGGGTGAACAGGATGCCCTGGGCGGAGCGCCAGCGGGCCTGGGCGGCGACGGCCGCGACCGTGCCGCTGGCCAGGTGGACGACGGGCTGGTGGAGCAGGGCGAACTCGCCGTCGCGCAGGGCCGTGCGGAGCCGTGACGCGAGCTCCGAGCGGCGGACGACGTCCGCCTGCATCTGGGGGGCGTACAGCTCGACCCGGTCCTTGCCGCTCGCCTTCGCCCGGTACATGGCGAGGTCGGCGTTGCGCATGAGGTCCTTGGGCGTGATGGAGGGCTCGGCGAAGGCGACCCCGATGGAGGCGGCGACCCGGACCTCGCCGGTGCCGATCCGGTACGGCTGGGAGAGCCTGAGGCGCAGCCGGTCGGCGATCTCGTGGACCTGGTACTCCCTGGCGGCCTGGTCGCGGATGCCGTCCCCGACGATGAGCGCGGCGAACTCGTCGCCCCCGAGGCGGGCCGCGGTGTCCGAGGTGCGTACGGACTCCTGGAGACGGCGCGCGGCCTGGACGAGGAGCTCGTCGCCCGCCTGGTGGCCGATGGAGTCGTTCACCGCCTTGAAGCCGTCGAGGTCGATGAAGAGCACGGCGGTGCCCGGGTCCCCGGCCCTGCGCCCTCCGAGCGCCTGTCCGACGCGGGTGGTGAAGAGGGCGCGGTTGGGCAGGTCGGTGAGCGGGTCGTGTTCGGCGTTGTGCTGCAACTGCGCCTGCAGTCTGACCCGCTCGGTCACGTCGCGGCTGTTGAGGAGCAGGCCGCCCTCGTGGCGGTTGACGGTGGACTCGACGTGGAGCCAGTCCCCCGTGCCCGATCTGAAGCGGCACTCGATCCGGGTGGTGGGCTCCTCCCGGGACGGCACGGCGAGGAAGCGCCGCAACTCGTGGACCACTCCCCCGAGGTCGTCGGGGTGGATGATCGACGACAGCTCCGCGCCGACGAGGTCCTCGGCGTCCCGCAGGTAGACCCCGGCCGCCGCGGGACTGACGTAGCGGAGCCTGCCGCTGGGTTCCGCGATCATGATGACGTCGCTGGAACCCTGCACCAGGGAGCGGAAATGGTTCTCCTTCTGGGCGAGTTCCTGGGTGAGCGCGATGTTGTCGAGGAGCATGATGGCCTGCCGGAGGACCAGCGCGAGCACGACCGTGCACCCGGTGAGGACCACGACCCGGTCGACCCTGCGGCCCTCCACCACGTTGTACAGGATGCCGAGGGTGCAGACCGCCGCGGCCAGATAGGGAGTGAGCGCGGCGAGGGACCCCGCGATCGGGCGGCTCGCGGCTCGCGGCTCCAGGGAGGGAGCCTCGACAGCGTTGCCCTGCCCACGGCGGACGCCCCAGGGGGCGTACGCGAGGAGCAGGGAGCCGGAGAACCAGCCCGCGTCCAGCAGTTGGCCCGACTGGTAGGCGGAGCGCAGCAGCGGGGCCGTGAACAGGGCGTCGCACAGCACGGTCAGGGCGAGGCCGGCGATGGCGGTGTTCACCGCGGAGCGGTTCATGTTGACCCGCCGGAAGTGCAGCGCGAGGACCATGGAGACCAGCACGATGTCGAGCAGCGGGTAGGCCAGCGAGAGCGCCGCCCTGGCCACGCTCTCGCCGGCGGCGTTGGCGGCATGGGCGGTGTGTGCCAGCGCGAGGCTCCAGGAGAGCGTCAGCAGGGACCCGCCGATCAGCCAGGCGTCCAGCACCAGGCAGACCCAGCCGGCCCGGGTGACGGGCCGCTTGGCCAGGACGAGCAGCCCCACGATGGCGGGCGGCGCGAAGCAGAGGAAGAACAGGTCCGCGAGGGAGGGGGTGGGCACGGGGCGCCTCAGCACCACCTCGTACCACCCCCAGACCGCGTTGCCCCCGGCGGCCATGGCCGAGGAGAGCGAGAAGAGGAGCCAGGCGGGCCTGAACTGGCTTCCGCCGGAGCGGGCGTAGAGGAAACAGGACGCCGCGGCGATCAGGGCGGCGATGCAGAGGCCGAAGTCACCCATGAACAGGGCGACTCCGGGCGATCCCCAGCCGAGGGCGGCTCCCACCGCGTATCCGGCGCAGACGGCACCGAGGACGAGCTGGGAGCGCAGCCCCACGGTCCGTCCCGAGGCCGGCCGCCTGGAGAGCAGGGCCACGAGGGCGCTCACCGGAAAGCTCCACGGGCAGGCCCTGGCGCCCTCGCCGCCGCCCGCCTCGCCTGCCCGCCACGCCGCCTCGGATCGTCTCTCCGCTGGCCGAACATGCCCGTCGCCCCCTCGCGTTCCGCTTCCCCCGGCGCCGTCCCTTCCACGGCGCAGCCCTCTTGTGGACGATACACCAGAGCCGTCACTCAGGGACATAGCTTCTCTACTCTCCGTCACCACCTGCGGCATCGGTGGAACAGAGAGCGCCGGAACCGCTCCGGAGCGTGGTCAGCCGGTGGTGAGTACGAGGTTGGCGACCGGCTCTCCCGCGGCGAACCGGGTGAGCTGTCCGGCCAGCAGGCGCTTGGCCCGGGGCAGGAACGCGGAGGTACTGCCGCCCACATGGGGGGTGATCAGTGTGTGGGGAGCATGCCAGAGAGGATGGCCGGCGGGCAGCGGTTCGGGGTCGGTCACGTCGAGTGCGGCACGCAGGCGCCCGGACTCGAGTTCGGACAGCAGGGCCGCGGTGTCGACGACGGCGCCCCGCGCGACGTTCACGAGCAGTGCGCCGTCGCGCATCGCGGCGAGGAAGCCGGGGCCCACCAGCCCTTGTGTGGACGGGTTCAGCGGGGTGGACAGGATGACTATGTCGGCCTCGGGGAGGAGGGCGGGCAGATCGTCGAGCGCGTGTACGGGGCCGCGCACGGTTGTCCGTGCGGAGCGCGCGACGCGCACCACCCGCGCGCACTCGAAGGGTTCGAGCCGGTCCTCGATGGCCGCGCCGATCGATCCGTAACCCACCACGAGAACGGACTTGTCGGCGAGCGCCGGATAGAAGCCGGACCGCCACTCCTCCTTGTCCTGGCCGTGCACGAATCCGGGGAATCCCCGGAGCGAGGCGAGGATCAGGGCGAGTGTCAGCTCGGCCGTCGAGGCCTCGTGCACACCCTTGGCGTTGCACAGCCGCACTCCCGCGGGCAGCAGGCCGAGCCCCGGCTCCACGTGGTCGATGCCCGCGGAGAGGGTTTGGACGACCTGGACGGCCTTCATCCCCTCGAGCGGGCGGACCGCGACCTCCGAACCCTTCATGTACGGAACGACGTAGAAAGCGCAGTCGGAGGGGTCCGCCGGGTAGTCCCGGCCGCCGTCCCAGAAGCGGTAGTCGAGGCCCTCGGGAAGGCCGTCGATCTCATCGGCGGGAAACGGCAGCCATACGTCGGTGGCAGATGTAGAAGTCATGGTCAGGAGGCTATGCGAAGGGCGCGGAGCCGTAGAGGTTACTTTGGGGTGCTGGTGGCCCCGTGATCATGGGCCGAGGGAGGGTTCGGGGAGTTGGAGCGCAGGACTATCGGTGCGACGGCACTCGCCGTGGGTGCGGTCGGGCTGGGCTGTATGCCGATGAGCTGGGCGTACAACACGTCGCAGCAGCGCGGTGACCGCTCGGTGCGGACCGTGCACGCCGCGCTGGACGCGGGCGTCCAACTGCTCGACACCGCCGACATGTACGGGCCCTTCACCAATGAGCTGCTCGTGGGCCGGGCGCTCAAGGGCCGCCGCTCCGAGGCCTTCCTCTCCACCAAGTGCGGTCTGCTGGTGGGCGATCAGCACATCGTGGCCAACGGGCGTCCGGGCTATGTACGCCGTGCCTGTGACGCTTCGCTGCGACGGCTCCAGACCGATGTGATCGATCTCTACCAACTGCACCGGGCTGACCCCGAGGTGCCCGTCGAGGAGACCTGGGGCGCGATGGCGGACCTGGTGACGGCGGGCAAGGTGCGGGCGCTCGGCCTGTGTGCGGTGGGGGCCCGGGCCGGGCGCGGGCCGGGGGCACGGATGCACGACGGGACCATCCGGCAGCTGGAGCGGATGCAGCAGGTCTTTCCCGTCAGCGCGGTCCAGGCGGAGCTCTCCGTGTGGTCGCCCGAGGCGCTGGAGGATCTGCTGCCGTGGTGCGCGGCCCGGGGTGTGGGGGTGCTCGCGGCGATGCCGCTCGGCAGCGGCTATCTCACGGGCACGCTCAAGCCCGGCCAGGGTTTCGAGCCGGACGACCCGCGGGCCAGGCATCCCCGCTTCACGGGCGAGATGATGGCGGCCAACCAGCCGGTGGTGGCGGGGCTGCGCAGGATCGCGGAGCGGCACGGCGCCACTCCGGCGCAGGTGGCCCTGGCCTGGGTCCTGCGACAGGGCCGCCATGTGGTGCCCGTGCCGGGCACGAAGCGGGAGCTGTGGGCCGTGGAGAACGCGGGTGCGGCGGGACTGGTGCTCACGGACCGGGATCTGGCCGAGATAGCCGGGCTGCCGCGTGCCCGCGGGTCGTGGGACTGAGACGGCCGGCACAGGAGGACGGCCCGGCTCCGGGGCGGGAGAACTGACGGAGATCGGGAACCCGGGGCGGAGCGGCGGTGTAAGAACATAGTCGTGCGACCTCGAAAGGATCGGTGCTGTGCAAACTCCCGTGCTGCGCAAGGGGGTAGTGGCCCTGCTCGCCTCGGCCTCCCTCCTGCTGACCGCCTGTTCGTCCGACGACGGCCCGGCGGCCGGTGAGGGCGCCTCCTCGCCCCCGGCGAGCGCCACGTCCGCTCCCCCGGCCTCGGCGAGCCCGTCGGCGGACCTGCCGCCGGCCAAGGGCTCGGTCGAGGTGGTGAAGACGCTCACGGACGGCCTCGCGTCACCCTGGGGCCTGGCGGCGCTGCCCGGGGGCGACCTGCTGGTCTCCTCGCGTGACGAGGCGACGATCACCCTGGTCGACGGGGAGAGCGGCGAGAAGACCCTGCTGGGCTCGGTGCCGGGGGTCGCGGCCGCGGGTGAGGGCGGTCTGCTGGGCCTCGCCGTCGCACCGACCTACGGCGCGGACCACCTGATCTACGCGTACTTCACCACCGAGTCGGACAACCGCGTCGCCCGCCTCCAGTACGACGAGAAGAAGCCCGCAGGACAGCAGTTGGGGGCCCCGGACACCATCCTGCGGGGGATCCCGAAGGGCGCCGTCCACAACGGTGGCCGGATCGCGTTCGGCCCCGACCGCATGCTGTACGTGGGCACCGGCGAGACGGGCGACACGGGCCTCGCCCAGGACAAGGCGTCCCCCTCGGGCAAGATCCTCCGGATGACGCCCGACGGCGAGCCGGTGCACGGCAATCCCGAGGCCGACTCGCTCGTCTATTCGTACGGGCACCGCAATGTGCAGGGCCTGGCCTGGGACAGCGGTAAGCGGCTCTGGGCGTCGGAATTCGGCCAGGACACCTGGGACGAGCTGAATCTGATCGAGCCGGGCAAGAACTACGGCTGGCCCGATGTCGAGGGCAGGAAGGGGGAGGCGGGCTTCGTCGACCCGGTGGCCCAGTGGAAGACCTCCGAGGCCTCGCCGAGCGGTATCGCGTACGCCGAGGGATCGGTCTGGATGACCGGTCTGCGGGGTGAGCGGCTCTGGCGGATCCCGCTGTCGGGCAAGGCGGACGGGGAACCCCTGGCCGCCCCTCAGGCGTTCCTGGAGGGGAAGTACGGCCGTCTGCGCACGGTGCTCGCCGCCGGCGGCGACAAGCTGTGGCTGGTCACGAGCAACACGGACGGCCGTGGCTCCGCGAAGCCGGGCGACGACAGGATCCTGCTCCTGAAGGTACGGTAGCGGCGTCCCGGGCCCGCCCGTCAGGACCCGTCCGGCCGCACCGGGCCGGACGGGCGGCAGGCCGGAGGGAGCACAGCGGGTGGCCGCCTCCCGAGGACGACCGGGGCCACGACGACCGGCCCTACGGCTGAGAGCCGCGGGCCGGCCCGGTCTCACCCCGCCGCGTACAGCCGGAAGCGGTGCGCCAGGGCGGCCGCCTCGCCACGGCTGGAGACCCTGAGCTTGGCCAGGATGTTGGACACGTGCACGCTGGCGGTCTTCGGCGAGATGTACAGCTCCTCCGCGATCCGGCGGTTGGTGTAGCCCGCCGCGACCAGCCGGTGCACCTCCTGCTCCCGCGAGGTCAGCCCGAACGACTCGATGGCGTCCACCGCCGGGGCGGGTCCGGCGGGCCGGGCCTCGCCCCCGGCCACGTCGTCCGGCCCGGTGAGCGCGATACGGGCCCGCCCGGCCAGCAGCTCGACGCTCTCCGCGAGCGGCCGCGCCCCGAGGCGTACGGCGACCGCGTGGGCCTCGCGCAGGAGTCCCGCCGCGGGTGTCCGGTCACCGGAGGCGGTGAGGATCGCCTCCGCCCAGTGATGGCGGATCTGGGCCAGCTCGTAGGGGCGCTGGAGCGGGGCGAAGGCGGTGGCGGCTTGGCACCAGTGGTCCGGGGTGTCCGCCCCTTCCGCCCGGGCCAGTTCGGCCTCGATCAGCACGCCGTACGCCGCCCAGACGGGCACCAGCATCGGCAGCCGCTTGAGGTGGCCCCGGATCCGCTCCAGGACCGCCGGCCGTCCGGGATCCGTGGCGGGCAGCCCGCGGGCGTCTGCCTCGATCGCGGCGGCGGCGTGGAGCAGCGGCAGGGAGTACCGCTGGGTTCCCGGTGGCAGTCCGATGTCGGACTGCGCCTCGAACGCGGCCCGCGCCTCGGGGAGCAGGCCCTTCCGGGCCGCGAGGACCATGGAGTGCCGGACCGGGCAGATCAGGTGCTGCGGCTGCGGGTCGTGGCCGAGATGGCGGCGGTTCAGGGCGAGTTGCTCCTCGGCCTCCTCGAAGTTGCCGGTGGCCAGGGCCAGGTCGGTGCGGCGGGCGGCCACCAGGGCGTTCGACTTGCGGGACCGGGCCAGCGGGGCCGCGGCCTCCGCGGCGGCCCGGCTCTCCTTCCAGAGCCCCAGCGAGTAGTACGACTGCGCCTGGTTGGCCCGTGTCCAGGCCTCGGACTCGGGGACCCCGTGGCTGTGGCAGATCTGGATGCCGTGGTCGGCGGCCGCCACCGCCTCCAGGGAGCGGCCGCAGGATTCGAGCGATGAGGGCAGGTTGACGGCGGCACGGCTCATGACGCCCACCAGGTGCAGTTCCTCGGACCGGTCGCGGACGGCGTACATCTCGGCGACGCCCTCCTCGACGTCGCCCGCGTCGATCGTGAGCCAGCCGCGGGTGAGCCTGGCGTGCAGCTCGATGGACTCCTCGCCGACGAGCCGGGCGTACTCCACGGCCCGGTCGGCCGCGACCAGCGTCTCGGGTCCGGGCCGGTGCAGGGCGCCCCAGCCGGCGACCGAGGCGAGGACGTCGGCGTGCACGGCGGACGGCTGCAGCCCCCGCACCAGGTCCTCGGCGGTGGCCAGTTCCTGCCGGCCGTCCCCCCGGGAGAGGCTCTGCATCAGGAGGGAGCGCTGCACCCAGAACCACGCCGCGCGCAGCGGGTCCCGGTCCCGGTCCAGGATGCGCAGCGCCTTCTTCGCGATGGCCAGGGCCCGTTCGCGGTCGCCGCCGAAGCGGGCGGACACCGTGGCCTCGGCCATCAGGTCGAGGTAGCCCAGCGGGTCCGCCGGATCGCAGCGGCACCCCGGGTAGGCCTCGGCGTGGTCGAGCGGCCGCAGAGTGGCGCGCACCGCGTCGGGGACGTCGTCCCAGAGCTCCATGGCCCTTTCCAGCAGCCGGAGTTGCTCGCTGTACGCGTAGCGGCGCCGGGCCGCCACCGCTGCCTGGAGCACGGCGGGCAGCGCCCTGACCGCGTCGTGCGCCGCGTACCAGTAGCTGGCGAGGCGTGCGGCGCGCTCGTCGGCGCGTACGAGGGAGGGGTCGGCCTCCAGCGCCTCGGCGTAGCGGCGGTTGAGGCGCGTGCGTTCGCCGGGCAGCAGGTCGTCGCTGACGGCCTCGCGGACCAGGGAGTGGCGGAAGCGGTATCCGTCGGTGTCGGGGGCGGGCAGCAGCAGGTTGGCGCCGACCGCCGCCCGCAGTGCCTCGTCGAGGTCGTCCTCGGCGAGGCCGGCGACGGCGGCGAGGAGCGGGTGCTCGACCGTGGAGCCGCCCTCGGCGATGATCCGGGCGATCCGCTGTGCGTCCTCGGGCAGCGCCTCGACGCGGACCAGGAGGAGGTCGCGGAGGGAGTCGGAGAGCCCGGAGCTGTCGCCGCAGCACTCCACGCTGCGGGCGAGCTCCTCGACGAAGAAGGCGTTGCCGTCGGAGCGTTCGAAGATGTCGTCGACCAGTGCGGCGTCGGGGACCATCGCGAGGATCCCGGTGAGCTGCCGGCCGACCTCGGCGCGGCTGAAGCGGTCGAGTTCGATACGGCGGACCGTGCGAAGCCGGTCGAGCTCGGCGAGCAGTGGGCGCAGGGGGTGGCGGCGGTGGACGTCGTCGGCACGGTACGTCCCGATCACGACGAGGCGGCCGCTGCGCAGGGTGCGGAAGAGATAGGCGAGCAGATGGCGCGTGGAGGCGTCGGCCCAGTGCAGGTCCTCCAGGACGAGGACGACCGTGCGGGTGGCGGAGACGCGCTCCAGCAGCCGGGCGGCGAGCTCGAAGAGCCGGGCGGTGCCGTGCTCGTCGTCCGGCGCCCGGTCGGCCTCGCCCAGTTCGGGCAGCAGCCGGGCGAGCTCGCCCTCCTGGCCGGCCAGAGCCTCGGTCAGTTCCTCCGGGAGCGCCCGGCGCAGGGCGCGGAGCGCCGTCGCGAACGGGGCGTAGGGCAGGCCGTCGGCCCCGATCTCCACGCACCCGCCGACGGCCACGACGGCGTCCCGGCGGCAGGCCGCCCTGATGAACTCCTCGACCAGCCGGGTCTTGCCGACGCCCGCCTCGCCGCCGACGAGCAGAGCCTGCGGTTCCCCGGCGACGGCGCGGGCGAGCGTCTCGGTGAGCGCGGCGAGTTCACCGGCTCGGCCGACGAAGACGGGGCTGACGGTGTTGGTCTCCACGTCGCCGAGCATCGCATACGCGTACGACACCCCGGCGACCATTTTTCGGGGGTGGTCCATCGCTACGCAGCTCGGACGAACCAGTTCCGGTTCCTCCCCACCCGCCCTTCGGTGTCGTCCTGTCCGGAACGGCGGGCGGCGCGACGGGCGAGAACCGCCTGGCGCACGGTCCGCTGCTCCTCGGCCCTGCGGATCAGCTCGGCGACGGCGAGCTGGTGGGTCTCGTACTCGTACATGGTGTTCTCCCTGGTGGAACGGAAAGTGGGGGCACGGCTTCTTGCCGTGCCCCCACTCTCGTCCGCCAGGGGTTGCCGCCACATCGGGCGAGTGCCGCATCTCTGCGGGTGGGGGGCCTTAGGCCCGGGTGGCGGATGCCTTAGACCGGCCGGTTCCCGTGTGCCGGCCGGTCCGAGCCGGGTGCCACCAGGTCCTCAGCCGGCCGCGGAGGGCAGCGCGACGAAGAGGTCGAGGTACATGCCCACGGAGATCAGCAGGCCGAGGACTCCGAGTGCGATGCCCGCCATGGCGACCGAGCGGACCCAGCCCGCCTGCGGAACGAGGGAGGGGGTGCCGAAGGAGGGCCGGACCAGGACGAAGACGCCGACGAGCAGCGCGAGCAGCGCGAAGACCCCGTTGACGAGGGCCGTGCTGTGCCACGCGTCGCCGTAGAGCTCGGAGATCTGCTGGGCGGCGCTGCCGGTGCCGCCGGAGGTCTTGATCTGGCCGACCAGGGTCTCGCGCTCGGCGGCGACACGGCCGGTCCAGGCGCCCGAGAGCGAGATGACGCCCAGCCCGGCGGCCACCACGGCCGCGGCTCCGGTTCCGGCCCCGGACGCCGCGGCCGCTTCGGCCTCGGCGTAGGGGTCGGGCTCCAGGTCGGTCTCGAGGCCGTCCTCCGCGGCCGCGTCCGTCGCCGCCACGTCCATGGCGGTCACGTCCGACGCGGTCACACCCGGTGCGACTCCGTCCGGTACGGCGTCTTCCGTCGGCCCGGCCTGCTTCGTCACGCTCGGCGTGGTGGCGGTTCCGTCGGCCGCCTTCTTCTCCTCGGTGTCGTCAGTGGTCGGAGTGGAGGGGGAGGTGTTCATGCGCCGCACGCTAGGGGTCCCGTATGAGAACCTCCTTAAGACCGACCGCCTCAGCCCTTCCTCTGCCGCCATTCGGACGCCAGAAGGGCCCAGATCTCCTCGTCGTGACGCTTGCCGCGGTACGGATAGGCCTCGCGGAGTACACCCTCGCGGGTCATGCCGAGCCGTTCGGCGACGGCGACACTGCGCCTGTTGGCCGAGGACGCGACCCACTCCACGCGGTGCATGCCCCGTACGCCGAAGGCCCAGTCGATCAGCTTCCGCGACGCCCGGGTGACCAGGCCGCGGCCCTCGGCGGCCGCCTCCAGCCAGCAGCCGATCTCGCAGTTGCCGGTCTCCGCCTCGAATGTCCGGAACAGGACGCCGCCGACCAGCGTGCCGTCCAGCCAGATGCCGTAGAGCCGGCCGGTGTCGGCCGCCTGCTTGTCCGCGTACCGCTGGAGCAGGGCGCGTGCGGACGTGAGGTCCTTGGCGGCCGCGGCGAACGGGATCCAGGGGTCGACCAGGGCGCGCGCCCGGTCCATGTGGGCCAGGAACTCCTCGGCCTGCCAGGGCTCGATCGGCCGGAGCTCCGCTCCGTCGTCCCCCAGTGACACCGTGAACACAGTGAATCTCCTCGGTCCTCGTGCTGTCTCGGTGAACGCGCTGGGGGGCCGCCGGGGCCTTCTCTCCCGCGCGCTCCCCCGGGATCCTCGCACGTGGTGCCCTGCGGTCCGGCGGCTCGATGCTGACATGCGGGAGCAGCCGGTCCAGCCGGGCGGGGAGCCACCTGACCGCCGGTCGTCACCGATCCGTTTTCCAGCCGGCTCGCTCCCCCATCCCACCGGAAGACCGCGACGACGACGCCGAAGGAGGCGGCCACGGTCAGCACCGCGGTGAGGGGTGGCTTGACTTCGCCCCCCTCGTCGTACAGCCGCCCCCACCGCCCGCCCCCTGCCCGTCAGCCGGTGACGCTCGCCCGGCCGTTCTCGATGTGGCCCATCAGCCGGCGCCGGAAGGAGCCCGCCTCGTCGGCCGTCACCTCGATGTCGTACCAGCCGTGGGCGTCGGCCGCCGAATGCACGACCGTACGGCTGCGCCCGGGCTTGACCTCGACCGTCCGGGTCCAGTTCCGCAGGTCGTCCTCGTCGACGTATCCGAGGGGCCGCACGGTGTAGGTCAGCGTCCGCCTGCCGTTGTTGCGCAGCGTGAGGTGCAGGTCCCGCTCGTGGGCATCGATGCGGGAGGCGAGTTCCGCGCCACCGCCGGACGCGCCCTCGAACTCCCGCCGGAAGCCGTTCGGACCGGTGACCGTGAAGCGGTACGCCTCACCGGTCAGCGGCACCGCCCACCGTGCCGTGCCCCTGACGTCCCGGTGCTGCGGGGCGGGGAACTCCCCCGCGTACGGATAGAGCGTGAAGTGCGCGGAGGACCTGCCGGTGTTACCGAGGTCCAGCCGCAGCCCGCCGGCCACGCGCCTGGCCTGCGCGTCGGGCTGGTAGGGCAGGGGCCGGGCCGGACGGGCGCCGGCCTCCTGGACGGGCATGTGCTGGACGGCGGGCGGCTTCGGCTGCCAGCGTCCGCCGAACGGCGGGATCGCGGCAGGGGGCTCCGTCTCGGGCTGCCGCCGCGCACGGGTGAAGTCGAAGGCCGAGGTGAGGTCTCCGGTGACCCTGCGCCGCCAGTCGCCGATGTTGGGTTCCTCGACCCCCGTCCAGCGCTCCAGGAGGCGGATCACGGAGGTGTGGTCGAAGACCTCGGAGCAGACGTACCCGCCGACGGACCACGGGGAGACGACCAGCAGCGGCACCCGCACGCCGAGCCCGGTGGGCTTGCCCTCCCAGTGCTCCTCCGTCACCTCCGCGGGGGCGACCGGCGGGGGCACGTGGTCGAAGAATCCGTCGTTCTCGTCGTAGTTGATGAGGACGACGGTGCGCCGCCACACATCGGGGTGCTTGCCGAGTGCGTCCAGGATCTTGTAGACGACGGTCGCGCTGTGCACCGGCGAGGAGACGCTCGGATGCTCGGAATCGACCGCCGACGGGACCAGGTAGGAGACCTCGGGCAGAGTCCCCGCCGCCACGTCGTCGGCGAACTCCTGGGCGAGCGTGCCCGTCTCGACCCGGCGCAGCCCCCGCTCGAACAGACTGCGCTCGGCCGCCGTCAGGGCGGCGACACCTTCGTCGAGCAGGCCCAGCAGCCGCTCCCGCTCGGCGGCCCCGTCCGCGTCGCGCACGGTGGCGTAGAAGGACTCCATGTAGGTGTGGCCGTCGGTCTTCGCCAGGGCCTTGCGGGCGATGGCCTTGAAGGTGGCGAAGAACTCGATCTGGTTGTCGGTGAAGTTCTCCCACTCGGTGTACGTCTTCCAGCTCCGCCCGGCCTTCTCCAGCCGCTCGGCGTAGGTGCCCCAGTCGTATCCGGGGTGGGTGCCCTCGTCGTACGCGTCGTTGCCCACCGCGCGCCTGCCGTCCGGCTCGTCGCCCGTGCGGCCGCTCCACAGGTGGTTGCGGTTGGGGCTGGTGGAGGTGTGTATCGAGGAGTGGTAGGCGTCGCAGACCGTGAACGTGTCGGCGAGTTCGTAGTGCAGCGGTATGTCGCCGCGGTCGTAGTACGCCATGGTCGCGGCGGTCTTCGCGGTGACCCAGCCGTTCATCCAGCCGTCGGCCCACGCCTTGGAGCCACCGCTCCACGAGTGGTCGAGGGCGCCGATGTACTGCAGGTCCTTCTTCTGTGCTTCAGCGGCCTCCCGCACGGGGAACGGCAGCACGGTCGTGCCCGCCGGCCCCGGCTGTTCGAAGACGGGCCGACCGGAGGGGAGTTCGATCGCGTTACGGTCGCCGAAGCCGCGTACTCCGCGCAGCGTCCCGAAGTAGTGATCGAAGGAACGGTTCTCCTGCATCAGGATCACCACGTGCTCGATGGCGTCCAGCCCCGCACCACCGGACCGTTTGGCCGCGGGCTGCGCGGCGATCGCCGCCTGGAGCGACGGGGGCAGGAACGATCCCGCCGCGGCGGCGCCGAGCGCACCGCCCCCGAGCGCGAAGAGCCGCCGCCGTGACATGTCCGTGGTCAAGTGAGCCTCCCGATTCCGAATCTACGGCTGGAAGCTAGTCACGCCGGGTGGCTACGGGAAGACCGGCGCACGGACTGGCGGTGAACGGCCCCCGCAGAGGGACCATCACGCGTCGCCGGCGCGGCGGCACGGGGCGTGTCAGGAGTTGTTCAGGTAGGTGAGGACCGCGAGGACGCGGCGGTTGTTGCTGTCGTCGTCGGTGATCCCGAGCTTGCCGAACAGCGAGGTCGTGTACTTGCTTATGGCACTGTCGCTGAGGAAGAGCCGTCGGCCGATGGCCTGATTGGACAGTCCTTCGGCCATGAGACCGATCACGGAGTGTTCACGTTCGGTGAGCCGTTCGAGTCGCCGGTTCGAGGACCCGCTGGACAGCAATTTGGCGATGACGGCCGGGTCCATGGCTGTCCCGCCACCGGCGACGCGTTGCAGGGCGTCGATGAACTGCTCGGCGTCGAAGACGCTCTCCTTGAGGAAGTAGCCGATGCCACCGGCGCCGTCGGCCAGGAGTTCGCGGGCGTACAGCTGCTCGACGTACTGGGAAAGGATCAGCACGGGCAGTCCCGGCAGTTCGCTGCGGGCGGCAAGTGCGGCGCGCAGGCCCTCGTCCGACTGGGTCGGCGGCATGCGGACGTCGATGACGGCGACATCCGGACGATGCGTCAGCAGCGCATCGATCGTCTCGGGCCCAGTGGTCGCCGTCGCCACCACCTGGTGCCCGCACGCCTGTCATCATGCCCGTCGCGATCATCGGCGTCGACCTGATCCCCGGTGTCTGCCCGCCCTGGTACGCCGTGACGCACGTCGTCTGCATGCTGCCCGTCATCCGGGTCGCGCTCCTCACCCGGGGCTCCGCGCTCCGCGCCGCCTTCCCCAGGTCACGCTGAGGCCCACGGTCCGTCCGTCCGTCCCGCCCCGGAGTGCCCGGGCAGAGCGAAGGGGCGGTGCACCCGGTCAACGGGTGCACCGCCCCTCAGGCGCATCAGGGGTCAGCCCTCGACGCCGAGCTTCTGCAGGATCAGCTCGCGCACGCGTGCCGCGTCCGCCTGACCGCGAGTGGCCTTCATGACCGCGCCCACCAGAGCGCCGGCCGCGGCCACCTTGCCGCCGCGGATCTTGTCCGCGATGGCGGCGTTGCCCGCGATGGCCTCGTCGACGGCGGTGGACAGCGCACCCTCGTCGGAGACGACCTTCAGGCCGCGCTTCTCGACGACCGTGTCGGGGTCGCCCTCGCCCGCGAGGACACCCTCGAGGACCTGGCGCGCCAGCTTGTCGTTGAGGTCGCCGGAGGCGACGAGCTCCGCCACCCGGGCGACCTGCGCCGGGGTGACCGGCAGCTCGTCCAGGCTGCGGCCGGTCTCGTTGGCGTTACGGGCGAGCTCGCCCATCCACCACTTGCGTGCCTGGTCGGACGGGGCGCCCGCCTCCGTCGTGGCGACGATCAGGTCGACCGCGCCGGCGTTGAGGATGGACTGCATGTCGTGCTCGTTGACACCCCACTCCTCCTTCAGCCGCTTGCGGCGCAGCCGGGGCAGCTCGGGGAGTCCCTTGCGGAGCTCCTCGACCCAGTCGCGGGAAGGGGCGACCGGCACCAGGTCCGGCTCGGGGAAGTAGCGGTAGTCCTCGGCGTTGTCCTTGATGCGGCCGGCCGTGGTGGAGCCGTCCTCCTCGTGGAAGTGCCGGGTCTCCTGCACGATCGTCCCGCCGGAGTTCAGCACCGCGGCGTGACGCTGGATCTCGAAGCGGGCGGCACGCTCGACGGAGCGCAGCGAGTTGACGTTCTTCGTCTCGGAGCGCGTGCCGAACTTCTCGGTGCCGTTGGGGCGCAGCGACAGGTTGACGTCGCAGCGCATCTGGCCCATCTCCATCCGGGCCTCCGAGACGCCGAGCGCCTTGATGAGCTCGCGGAGCTCGGCGACGTACGCCTTGGCGACCTCGGGTGCGCGTGCGCCCGCTCCCTCGATCGGCTTGGTGACGATCTCGATGAGGGGGATGCCCGCACGGTTGTAGTCGAGCAGCGAGTGGGAGGCGCCGTGGATACGGCCGGTGGCACCGCCGACGTGCGTCGACTTGCCGGTGTCCTCCTCCATGTGTGCGCGCTCGATCTGCACGCGGAAGATCTCGCCGTCCTCCAGCTGGACGTCCAGATAGCCGTTGAAGGCGATCGGCTCGTCGTACTGGGAGGTCTGGAAGTTCTTCGGCATGTCCGGATAGAAGTAGTTCTTCCGGGCGAAGCGGCACCACTCGGCGATCTCGCAGTTCAGCGCGAGACCGATCTTGACGGCGGACTCGACGCCGATCTCGTTGACGACCGGCAGCGCGCCCGGCAGTCCGAGGCAGACCGGGCAGGTCTGCGAGTTCGCGTCCTGCTTGAGCTCGGTGGAGCACCCGCAGAACATCTTGGTCTTGGTGCCGAGCTCCACATGGACCTCGAGGCCCATGACGGGGTCGTACGTCGCGAGGGCATCCTCGTACGACTCCAGGTCGATGACAGTCACGATGAAACTTTCCCTCTCAGCCCAGCAGGACGTCGTCGTCACCGAGACGCTTGAGCTCGCGGTAGAGGATCGCGAGTCCGGTCACGATCGCGGCGGCGGATACGGCGGCGTCGACCAGCCGCAGCGTGTCGTTGTCCTGGCGGGCCATCCTCGCCTGCTTGACGACGCTCAGGGCGCCGAAGGCGGTGGTGCCCAGGGACACGTACACACCGGACTTGGACTTCTTGAAGTTCTTGGCCTTCTTAGCCATTGCGCTCATAGTGACGGAGCCTCCTCAAGCAGCGGGTGCCCCCACCTTTCCACGAAAGCGGCCTCGACGGCTGCTCCGACCTTGTACAGCCGGTCGTCCTTCATGGCGGGGGCGATGATCTGCAGTCCGACCGGCAGGCCGTCCTCCGGGGCCAGGCCGCAGGGCAGCGACATGGCGGAGTTGCCGGCGAGGTTGGTCGGAATGGTGCACAGGTCCGCGAGGTACATCGCCATCGGGTCGTCGGCGCGCTCGCCGATGGGGAAGGCGGTGGTGGGCGTCGTCGGCGAGACGACGACGTCCACCTGCTCGAACGCCTTCTCGAAGTCCTGGGTGATGAGGGTGCGGACCTTCTGGGCCGAGCCGTAGTACGCGTCGTAGTAGCCGGAGCTGAGTGCGTACGTGCCCAGGATGATGCGGCGCTTGACCTCGTCGCCGAAGCCGGCCTCACGGGTGAGGGCGGTGACGTCCTCGGCCGACCGCGTGCCGTCGTCACCGACCCGCAGGCCGTAGCGCATGGCGTCGAAGCGGGCCAGGTTCGAGGAGGCTTCGGACGGCGCGATCAGGTAGTACGCCGACAGGGCGAGGTCGAAGGACGGGCAGTCCAGCTCGACGATCGTGGCGCCGAGCGACTTCAGCAGCTCGACGGACTCGTTGAACCGCTGGACGACGCCGGCCTGGTAGCCCTCGCCCGCGAACTGCTTGACCACGCCGACGCGCATGCCCTGTACGGAGCCGTTGCGCGCGGCCTCGACGACCGGCGGGACCGGCGCGTCGATGGACGTCGAGTCGAGCGGGTCGTGTCCGCCGATGACCTCGTGGAGCAGCGCCGCGTCCAGGACCGTACGGGCGCAGGGGCCGCCCTGGTCGAGGGAGGACGAGAAGGCGACCATGCCGTAGCGGGAGACGCCGCCGTAGGTGGGCTTGACGCCGACGGTGCCGGTGACGGCCGCGGGCTGGCGGATGGAGCCGCCGGTGTCCGTGCCGATGGCGAGCGGCGCCTCGAAGGAGGCCAGCGCGGCGGACGAGCCACCGCCGGAACCGCCCGGGATACGAGTGAGGTCCCAGGGGTTGCCGGTCGGGCCGTAGGCGCTGTTCTCGGTGGAGGACCCCATGGCGAACTCGTCCATGTTGGTCTTGCCGAGGATGACGACGTCGGCGGCCTTCAGCTTCTTCGTGAGGGTCGCGTCGTACGGCGGGACCCAGCCCTCGAGGATCTTCGAGCCGACGGTGGTCGGCATGTCCTGGGTGGTGAAGATGTCCTTGAGCGCGAGCGGGACGCCTGCCAGCGGGCCGAGCTTCTCGCCCGCCTCACGCTTGGCGTCGACGGCGCGGGCCTGCGCGAGCGCGCCCTCGCGGTCGATGTGCAGGAAGGCGTGGACCTTCTCGTCGATGGCGTCGATCCGGGCCAGGTGGGCCTCGGTGACCTCGACGGCCGTCAGCTCGCCGGAGGCGATCTTCGCGGCGATCTGGGCCGCGGTGAGCTTGATGATGGTGCTGATGTCCGTCATGGCTGTTAGTCCTCCCCCAGGATCTGCGGCACCTTGAAACGCTGCTGCTCCTGGGCCGGGGCGCCGGAGAGCGCCTGCTCGGGGGTGAGCGACGGACGGACCTCGTCCGCCCGCATGACATTGGTCAGCGGCAGCGGGTGGGAGGTCGGCGGTACGTCTTGGTCGGCGACCTCGGAGACGCGGGCGACCGCGCCGATGATGTCGTCGAGCTGACCGGCGAAGTGTTCGAGCTCTTCGCCCTTCAGCTCCAGACGCGCCAGCCGGGCGAGGTGGGCGACCTCCTCGCGCGTGATGCCAGGCATGCAGCGATCCTCAGGGTTTGGTGTGTGGTTTTGGCCCAATCCTATGGGGTCGCCGGACACTGCCCCGACTGCATTACCGCCCGCCGCCTCACAATCCCGGTCCGGCCACATCGGGCCCGTCCGGCGATTGAGGACAAAACGCCCACCGGGTGGGGCCGTACGGTCCTCAGGCCGTCGCCGGGCCGGAGACCGCCCGCCCGGCCGGGCGCTGCTGCTCCACCTCGGGCTGCAGCGCCGCCGCCGCGGCCGCGGCTTTCTGGTCGGCGGGCCGCCGCCACCCGTGCTCGCCGCGGGCCCGCAGCCAGGCCGTCGTCTCCTGCGGCGGCATCGCGGCGGCGACGAGCCACCCCTGCACCGCGTCGCAGCGCAGGTCCCGCAGCCGCTCCCAGGTCTCGTCGTCCTCGACGCCCTCGGCGACGACGATCAGGCCGAGCGAATGGGCCAGGTCGATGGTGCAGCGGACGATCTCGGCGTCCTCGTGGTCCACGGCCAGCCGTGCGACGAACGACCGGTCGATCTTGAGTTCGCTGACCGGCAGCTTCCGCAGATGGACGAGGGAGGAGTAGCCGGTGCCGAAGTCGTCGAGGGACATCTTCACGCCGTGCCCGGTCAGCGCGGCGAGGGTGTCCGCGGCCCGCTGAGGGTCCTCCAGCAGGACGTGCTCGGTTATCTCCAACTGCAGCGCACCGGCCGGGACCCCGTGCCGGGCGAGCCGTGCGGCGACGCTTCCCGCGAAGCCGGGGGTGTGGACGTCGCGCGGCGAGACGTTGACCGCGACGGGGACGAACAGTCCCTGGGCCCGCCACCGGGCCACCTGGGCCAGCGCGGTCTCCAGGACGTACTCGGTGAGGTGGGGCATCAGCCCGGAGGATTCCGCGATCGCGATGAACTCGTCCGGGGGGACCCGCCCCCGCTCCGGATGCACCCAGCGCACGAGCGCTTCGAGGCCCGCCACCTGGCCGTCGAAGCGAACCTTGGGCTGGTAGTGGAGCTCCACCTCGCGGGCGTCCAGGGCCCGGCGCAGATCGCCCAGCAGGCCGAGCCGGTCCGGGGTGTTGCTGTCGCGCTTGGACTCGTAGACCTCCACGCCCGTGCGGTCCCGCTTGGCCTGGTACATGGCCACGTCCGCCCGCCTGAGGAGCCCTTCGGCGTCCAGCGCGTGGTCGGGGTGGACGGCGACCCCCGCGCTCGCCTCCAGCACGAGCGTGAGCCCGTCGAGGTCGAGGGGCGAGGAGAGCTCGGCGACCAGATGGCGGGCGATGCGCTGGGCACTGGTGGCCGAGTTCGCGGTCGGCAGCAGCACGGCGAACTCGTCGCCGCCGAGCCGTGCGGCCTCCGCGCCGCGCGGCAGGGCGAGCCGCAGCCGCTCCGCTATCTGGAGCAGCAGCCGGTCGCCGGCGAGATGTCCGAGGGTGTCGTTGACGGCCCGGAAGCGGTCGAGGTCGATGAGGACCAGGGCGGTTCTGGTGCCGGTGCCGCCGGCCTCCTCCAGCGCCGTCCACGTTCTCTCCAGGAGCCACTGACGGTTGGGCAGGCCGGTGAGCGGATCCCTCAGCTGCTCCTCGGCCCGTGCGCGGGCGATCCACAGCGTGGAGTCCAGGGCGATCAGCGGGACGGCGAAGAGCGGCAGCAGCACGGGCTTGGCCGAGGCCACCACGCAGATCAGCGGGGCGATGCCCAGCAGGGCGACCGCGACGAGCCCCTGGCGCAGCAGGGCGGTGCGGGCGATCGTCGGCAGCCCGCCGCCGTGGGACGCCCTGGCGTACCAGAGCAGGAAGCGGGTGACGAGGAGATACGTGCCGGCGGCGAGCAGCACTTCCGGTACGGCGTCGATACCCCAGTGGAGTGGCCGCCAGGGCGTTTCGACGCTCGGGACCTCACCGAAGGCGGACAGGACCAGCGCGGCCGCCCCTATGCCGAGTATGTCCACCGCCCCGTGCAGCAGCCCCTGCCACCACCGGTGCCGCCTGGCCGTACCGACGAGCACCACGACGACGAGGCTGACCAGGCCCGCGGCCACCCAGCCGTAGAGCAGCAGGACGGCGAGGGCGAGGGCGGCGCCGGAACCGGTGCCGCCCCACCAGCGGTCGCGCCCGAGGGCGACCAGATGGCCCACGATGATTCCGGTGAGCAGAGCGAGCGACCAGCCGGCGGTGCCGGCGGGAAAGAGCGCGTGTCCGTCGTGGACCGTGCGGTAGAACCCGGTCGCCAGCTGCACGGCGGCGACCGCCACGACGACGGCGCCCACCTTGGACGTGAGGCCCACGAAACCTTGCAGACGCGACACCGGTGCGGCGCTCTCGGTCGGTTTCATTCCGTCCCTCTCACAGCCGGCGGTGCCGATGTCCCATGGTGGCCCCCGCTCCCATGCCACCACGACCCAGATCCCACCACGCGGCCGGGCACGGCAGGTGCTCGTTCAACAGTAGGCCGACGAGGGCCCCCACGGGCAGCGCTCTGCAGCTCTTGCCCGAATGCGGTCCTCCACCGCTCACCTTCTGATAAGCGCCGAACGGGTGATGCGGGCGGGCCGACCGGCCGCCCGCGTCGCCTCGTTGCCTTACTTCCCCCGTCGCTCACGACCACGCGTCGCCGGCATCTCGATCGTGCCTCGATCAGGTCTCCTCGGCGGGAACAGCGGCCTCACGGGCGGCATCCGGCCCTTGCTCCAGGAGCACGGCGAAGCCGTCCTCGTCGAGTACGGGCACCTTCAGCTGCATCGCCTTGTCGTACTTGGACCCCGGGTTGTCGCCCACCACCACGAAGGAGGTCTTCTTCGAGACGGAGCCGGTGACCTTCGCCCCGAGGCTCTGGAGCGCCTCCTTGGCTCCGTCCCTGGTGTGCGCGGTCAGGGTGCCGGTGACCACGACGGTGAGCCCTTCCAGCGGTCGCGGCCCCTCGTCCTCGCCCGCGCCCTCGTCCTCCATCCGGACCCCGGCCTCCCGCCATTTGCGCAGGATCTCGCGGTGCCAGTCCTCGGCGAACCACTGCTTGACCGAGGCGGCGATGATCGGGCCCACCCCGTCCGCCGCGGCCAGCTCCTCCTCGGACGCCGCGTCGATCCGGTCGACGGACCGGAACTGCCGGGCCAGCTCGACGGCGGCCACCGGGCCCACATGCCGGATCGAGAGGCCGGTGAGGATCCGGGCGAGCGGGGCCTGTCTGGCCGCCGCGATGCCTTCCAGCATGCCGAGGGCGTTCTTCTTCGGCTCACCCTGCTGGTTGGCGAAGACCGTGGCGATCTTCTCCTCGCCCGTCTTCGGGTCACGCTTGGGCAGTCCGCTGTCGGCGTCCAGGACGTACGCCCGGATCGGCAGCAGCTGCTCCACCGTCAGGCCGAAGAGATCCCCCTCGTCCAGCAGGGGCGGTTCGGCGGGTTCCAGGGGCTTGGTCAGGGCCGCGGCAGCGACATAGCCGAAGTGGTCGATGTCCAGGCACTTGCGGCCTGCGAGATAGGCCAGGCGCTCCCTCAACTGAGCAGGGCAGGAGCGGGCGTTGGGACAGCGGAGGTCGATGTCGGCCTCCTTCATGGGCCGCAGCGCCGTCCCGCACTCGGGGCACTCGGACGGCATGACGAACTCCCGCTCGCCGCCGTGCCGCAGATCGACGACCGGGCCGAGGATCTCCGGGATGACGTCGCCCGCCTTGCGGAGTACCACCGTGTCGCCGATGAGGACGCCCTTGGCCTTCACCACGTTCTGGTTGTGCAGGGTGGCGAACTCGACCTCCGAACCGGCCACCTCGACCGGCTCGACCTGGGCGTACGGCGTGACGCGTCCGGTGCGTCCGACGCCGACCCGGATGTTGACCAGCTTGGTGTTGACCTCCTGGGGGGCGTACTTCCAGGCGATCGCCCAGCGGGGCGCGCGCGAGGTGGAGCCCAGCCTGCCCTGGAGCGGGATCTCGTCCAGCTTGACGACGACGCCGTCGATCTCGTGCTCGACGGACTGCCGGTTCTCGCCGAACCAGGCGATGAACTCCCGGACCTCGTCGAGGGATTCGACCACCTTGTTGTGCTTGGCGGTGGGCAGGCCCCATTCCCTCAGCAGGTCGTAGGCCTGGGAGAGCCGGTCGATGTCGAAGCCCTCACGGGCTCCGATGCCGTGCACCACCATGTGGAGCGGGCGGGTGGCGGTGACCTTCGGGTCCTTCTGCCGCAGCGAACCGGCCGCCGCGTTGCGCGGGTTGGCGAAGGGCTTGTCGCCGGCCTCGACCAGCCGGGCGTTGAGCCCCTCGAACGCCTCCATGGGGAAGAAGACCTCGCCCCGGATCTCGACGAGCTCGGGGACGCGGTCGCCCTTGAGGCGGAGCGGGATCTCGGCGATCGTACGGACGTTGGGGGTGATGTCCTCTCCCGTGCGCCCGTCGCCCCGGGTCGCCGCGCGGGTCAGCCTGCCGTGCTCGTACGTGAGGTTGACGGCGAGGCCGTCCACCTTGAGCTCGCACAGGAAGTGGTACCCGCCCCTGCCCACGTCCTTGGCCACGCGATCGGCCCAGGCCGCGAGCTCCGCGTCGTCGAACGCGTTGTCGAGGGAGAGCAGGCGCTCACGGTGCTCGACGGAGGTGAATTCCGTGGTGTAGGGGCCGGCGACCTTCTGGGTCGGCGAGTCCGGTGTGCGCAGCTCGGGGTGCTCGTCCTCGATGGCCTCCAGCGCGCGCATCTGCCGGTCGAACTCGGCGTCGTCGATGACGGGCTGGTCCTTCACGTAATACCGGAAGCGGTGCTCCTCGATCTGCTCGGCGAGGAGTGCGTGCTGTTCCTGCACCTCCGCCGGCACACCGGTCAGCTGCTGCGCCTGCTCTTCGCCGGCCATCGACTGTTCCTCCGTTGCCCCATTAAGACCTCTACGACGACCCGTTACTCAGGGTTGTCCGCGAGCGACCTCGCGGCCCGGGCGCAGTGGGCGAGCGCGGCGCGCGCGTACGCGGGCGACGCTCCCGCCAGCCCGCAGGACGGGGTGACCACGACGGACTCGCTGAGAGTCCCCGGATTCAGCCCCAGCCTGCTCCACAACGTCCTGACCTCCATGACGCTACCGCCCGGGTCCGACAATGCGGTCGAGGCGGCGTCGATACCGGGAACCACGCCGAGGAAGAGCTGGGTACCGCCTTCGACGGCTTCCCCGATCGCCTCCTCCTCACGCTCGGTGAGCAGGGAGAAGTCGAAGGAGACCCCGCCGGCGCCGGCGCGGCGCAGCAGCGCGAACGGCACCTCCGGGGCACACGAGTGGACGACCGTGGGGCCCTCGCCGTTCACCGCGAGCAGCTCGCGCAGCGTTCCCTCCACGACCTGGCGGTCCACGGCTCGGTAGGTGCGGTAGCCGCTCGCCGACCTGACCCGTCCCTGCAGTACGGCGGTCAGGGAGGGTTCGTCGAGCTGGAGCACGACCTCGGCGCGGGGGATCCTGCGCCGCACCTCCGCGAGGTGGGAGCGCAGCCCCTCGGCCAGCGAGCCCGCCAGGTCACGGCAGGCGCCCGGGTCGCCCAGCATGGCCTCGCCGCCCCGCAGTTCCAGCGACGCGGCCAGGGTCCAGGGTCCGACGGCCTGGACCTTGAGCAGCCCCTCGTAGCCCTGGGTGAACTCCTCCAGCGCGTCGAGGTCCTCGCCGAGCCAGGAGCGGGCGCGGCGGGTGTCGCGGCCTGGACGGTCGCTGATCCGCCAGCCGCTGGGCTCGACATGGCCGTACATCTCGACGAGCAGGCCGATGGTGCGCCCGGTCATGTCCGCGCCGGGGCCCCGCGCGGGCAGCTCCGCCAGATACGGCATGCCCTGGCCGTCGGCGAAGGACCCGGTGACGGTTCTGGCCGCCTCCCGGGCGTCTCCCCCCGGCATGGAACCGATCCCGGTGGCTGCACTCGCGCTGAACCCGCTCTTCTCGCTCACGCGGAAAGCCTACGGGCCCCGGGGCGCGGGTCCTCAGCGGCCGGGGCGGACCGTCAGGTCGTTGATCTCGGCGTCCCTCGGCAGATCGAGCGCGAGCAGGATCGTGGTGGCCACCGATTCAGGGTCGATCCAGCGTGAGGCGTCGTACTCCTTGCCCTCCTGCTGGTGGACCTTGGCCTGCATGGGGCTGGCGGTGCGGCCGGGGTAGACGGAGGTGACCCTGACCCCGTTGCCGTGCTCCTCGTGGCGCAGCGAGTCGGCGAGGGCCTTGAGCCCGTGCTTGCTCGCGGCGTACGCACCCCATTCGGCGTGTGCCGCGAGCCCGGCGCCGGAGTTCACGAAGACGACGTGTCCCTTGGTGACGCGCAGCTGCGGCAGCAGCAGCCGTGTCAGCTCGGCCGGGGAGACCAGGTTGGCGTTGAGCTGGAAGTGCCAGGCCTTGGGGGTGAGGTCGCCGATCGTGCCGAGCTCGACGACGCCCGCGATGTGCAGCAGCGAGTCGAGGCGTTCGGGCATCGGCTGCTGCCCGAACGCCCAGGAGAGCCGGTCGGGGTTGCCGAGGTCGCCGACGAGCGTGCGGGCCCCGGGGTGGAGCGCGACCAGTTCCCTGGCGCGTCCCGCGTCGCGGGCCAGCAGCACGAGTTCGTCGCCGCGCTCCAGGAGACGGCGGGCGACGGCCGCTCCGATGCCGGAGCCGGCGCCGGTGATGAGATGAGTAGGCATGGACTCATGCTCGCATCACTGCAGGCCGGCCGACTCCTCCAGGTGGGCCAGCGCCCCGACGCCGTCCTCGGCGAAGAAGACCAGCTCGGTCAGCGGGACCGGCAGGAAGCCCTCGTCCTCCATGCGCCGGAACTGCTGGTGCAGGCCGTCGTAGAACCCGGCGGTGTTCAGCAGGACGACGGGCTTGGTGTGCTTGCCGTGCTTCTTCAGCTCCAGGATCTCCGTCGCCTCGTCGAGCGTTCCCGTCCCGCCGACCATGATCACGATCGCGTCGGACTTCTCCAGGAGCAGCGCCTTGCGCTCGGCCAGGTCGTTGGCTATCACCATCTCGTCGGCGTTCGTCCGCGCCTTGGCCGCCAGGAAGTCCACGGACACCCCGACGAGCCGTCCGCCGGCCTCCTGGACGCCGTCGGCGACGACCTTCATCAGCCCGCTCTCCGAGCCGCCCCAGACCAGGGTGTGTCCGCCCCGGCCCAGCAGTTCGGCGAATTCACGGGCGGGGCCGGTGTAGCGGTCGTCGAGGTCGGCGGCGGAGAGGAAGACGCAGATGTTCATGCGGATACCGTACGACCGGCCCCGGGCGCGGGAAGAAACCGGGCTCCCCCTCGGCTGAACCAGGTATGACCTCCACCACAGGACACACCATCACCGTCGGACCCGAAGCCGTGCACGTGCGTGCGGTGCACGACGGGCAGGTGCTCGCCGAGAGCCGCCGTCCCCTGGTGCTGCGCGAGACGGGCTGTCCCGACCGCTACTACCTGCCGTCCGAGGATGTGCGGACCGACCTGCTGACGCCCTCGGACACCCGTACGCACTGCCCGTTCAAGGGTGACGCGTCGTACTGGTCGCTGCCGGACGCGGCGGACCTCGTCTGGGCCTACCCGGAGCCCAAGGAACAAGTCGCGGCGATCAAGGACCACTTCTGCTTCTACTCCACGGATGTGGTCACCGACTGACCGTCAGAAATATTGCTCCGCCGCACCGATGAGTTCCGCGGGGCACGGCAGTCCACCCTCGTATGGACAAGACTCTCTCCCGTGACGGGACGCCGATCGCGTATCGCCGCCACGGTGACGGGCCGCCGGTGATCCTGGTGGGCGGTGCCCTGAGCACCGCGGCCGACGAGGCACCACTGGCCGCTCTGCTGGCCCCGCGCTTCACGGTCGTCACGTACGACCGCCGGGGCCGCGGGGCGAGCGGCGACGGCGGGCCGTACGCGCTGCGCCGCGAGATCGAGGACCTGGCCGCGGTCGCGGCGACGGCGGGCGGGCGCGTCTCGGTGTTCGGCATGCTGTCGGGCGGGGCGCTGGCCCTGGAGGCGCAGGCCGCGGGGCTGCCCGTGGACCTCCTGGCGGTCTACGAGCCGCCGTACACCCCGGGCCCCGCCGGCCTCCTGTACAAGTCCCGCTGCACGGCGCTGCTGCACCGGCTGCTGGCGGCGGGTGACCGGGGCGGCGCCGTCGAGCTGTATCTGTCGCGGACGGGGGTCCCGGAGGACATGATCGCCCGCATGCGCCGGGCCCCGGTCTGGTCCGGCCTCGAAGCGGTGGCCCACACCCTCGCGTACGACGACGCCCTGCTGGGCGACGGCTCGGTCCCGGCCGGGCGGCTCTCCTCCGTCACGGCGCGCACCCTGGTGGTGACCGGCGGTTTGAGCACGGAACAGGCGCACCGGACGACGCTGGCCCTCGCGGCCGCGGTCCCCCGGGCCAGGCACCGCACCCTGACCGGCCAGACCCGCGAGCTGGCCCCGCACGCGATCGCGCCGGTGCTTGCGGACTTCTTCGCCCGGGACCCGTTCCTGCGTACGGCCGTCTCCTAGGCGGCATCCGGCGGGACGCGCCGGGCCGGCCGGGCCGTCGCAGGGGAGCGACCCGGCCGGCCCGGCCGTACGTCAGCCGGTGGCCGAGGCCTTCTCCCTGCGCACCGTCGTCGCGATCGTGGCCGAGCCGACGACCCGGGTGCCGTCGTAGAGCACCACTGCCTGCCCCGGCGCCACGCCGCGGACCGGCTCGGTGAAGGTGACGGTCAGGGTGCCGTCGGTCAGCTCCGCGGTCACCTCGGTCTCGCCGCCGTGGGCGCGGAGCTGAGCGGTGTACGTGCCGGGGCCCGTGGGAGGCGCGCCACACCAGCGAGGCTTGATGGCGGTCAGCGCGGTGACGTCGAGGGCCTCCACCGGGCCGACCGTCACCGTGTTGTTCACCGGGGAGATGTCCAGGACGTAGCGCGGCTTGCCGTCGGGGGCGGGGTGGCCGATGCGCAGCCCCTTGCGCTGGCCGATGGTGAAGCCGAAGGCACCCTCGTGGGTGCCGACCTTCGCGCCGGACTCGTCGAGGATGTCGCCCTCCGCGGGGCCGCCGAGGCGGCCTGCCAGGAAGCCCTGGGTGTCGCCGTCGGCGATGAAGCAGATGTCGTGGCTGTCGGGCTTCTTGGCGACCGCCAGGCCCCGGCGCTCGGCCTCGGCGCGGATCTCGTCCTTCGTGGTCAGGGTGTCACCCAGCGGGAACATCGCGTGGGCGAGCTGCTTCTCGTCCAGGACACCGAGGACGTAGCTCTGGTCCTTCGCCATGTCCGAGGCGCGGTGCATCTCCCGGGTGCCGTCGTCCTTCAGCACGACCGTGGCGTAGTGGCCGGTGCACACGGCGTCGAAGCCGAGGGCCAGCGCCTTGTCGAGGAGCGCGGCGAACTTGATCTTCTCGTTGCAGCGCAGGCAGGGGTTGGGCGTGCGCCCGGCCTCGTACTCCGCGACGAAGTCGTCCACGACGTCCTCACGGAAGCGTTCCGCCAGGTCCCAGACGTAGAACGGGATGCCGATGACGTCCGCCGCGCGGCGGGCGTCCCGGGAGTCCTCGATGGTGCAACAGCCGCGCGCGCCCGTACGGAAGGACTGCGGGTTCGCGGAGAGGGCGAGGTGCACACCGGTCACGTCGTGCCCGGCCTCGGCGGCTCGGGCCGCCGCCACGGCGGAGTCGACTCCGCCTGACATGGCGGCGAGCACACGGAGGGGGCGCTGGGAGGTCTGAGTCATAGCTTCTCCAGAGTACGGGGCTCCGGGAACCGAATGCTCGCGGATATGCGTTGAGGAGCACATGGGGAACAACGGGAGTGCCGGGTCGCCGGGAAAGGGTCCTGGTCACGGCATCAGCAGACGCTCGCTGCTGATCGGTGGCGGTGCCGCGGCGGCGGCCACGGCCGCCGTGGCCGTGGACGAGGTCCGGCGCGTCTGGTGGCGGGTGCCCGGCGTGGAGAAGCCCCGCGAGGCCGGCGAGCTGGACTACGCACCGGCGACCTGGGTCGCGGCCTCCCAGGGGAACTGGCGGCGGGCCGACCGCCCCGACGACTACGGCGTGGACCGGGTGATCATCCATGTCACCCAGGGCAGCTACGAGAGCGCGGTCAAGGTCTTCCAGGACCCGGCACACCAGGCGGCCACGCATTACATCGTCGGGCAGAACGGCCGCGTGACCCAGATGATCCGGGAGCTCGACGTGGCGTACCACGCGGGCAACCGCTCGTTCAACGAACGCAGTATCGGTATCGAGCACGAGGGCTTCGTCGACCGCCCCCAGGACTTCACGAAGAAGATGTACGAGTCCTCCGCGCGGCTGACGGCCGCGATATGCAAGCGGTACGCGATCCCGGTGGACCGGGAGCACATCATCGGGCACGTCGAGGTGCCGGGCGCGGACCACACCGACCCCGGACCGCACTGGGACTGGACCCGCTACATGAAGCTGGTGCGCGCGGCGTCCACGGCGGGAGACAAGGGGTCTCGCGCTAGCTGAGTCCTGCCGTCCTGGCCCGCTCGACCGCGGGACCGATCGCCCGTGCGAGTTCCTCCACGTCCTGTCCGGTCGTGGTGTGGCCGAGCGAGAAGCGCAGCGTGCCACGTGCCAGCGCGGGGTCGGTGCCGGTGGCCAGCAGCACATGGCTCGGCTGGGCGACGCCGGCGGTGCACGCCGAGCCCGTGGAGCATTCGATGCCCTGGGCGTCGAGCAGCAGCAGCAGGGAGTCGCCCTCGCAGCCGGGGAAGGTGAAGTGGGCGTTGGCGGGCAGCCGCCCGCCGGGGGCCGGGTCGCCGCCGAGGAGTGCGTCGGGGACCGCCTCCAGCACGGCGGCGGCCAGCTCGTCGCGGAGTGCGCCGACCTCACGGGCGAAGCCCTCGCGTCCGTCGGCGGCGTGCCGCCCGGCCACGGCGAACGCCGCCACGGCGGGTACGTCGAGGGTGCCGGAGCGTACATGCCGCTCCTGGCCGCCGCCGTGCAGGACGGGCACGGGGGCCTGGTCGCGGCCGAGCAGCAGCGCCCCGATGCCGAAGGGGCCGCCGATCTTGTGCGCGCTGACCGTCATGGCGGCCAGCCCGGAGGCGGCGAAGTCGACCTCCAGCTGCCCGAACGCCTGCACCGCGTCGGAGTGCATGGGGACGCCGAACTCGCGGGCCACCTCGGCGAGTTCACGTATCGGCATGATCGTGCCGATCTCGTTGTTGGCCCACATCACGGTGACCAGGGCGACGTCGTCGGGGTCGCGTACGAGCGCCTCGCGCAGCGCGTCCGGGTGCACACGTCCGTACGCGTCGACCGGGAGGTATTCGACGGTGGCGCCCTCGTGCTCGGCGAGCCAGTCCACGGCGTCGAGGACGGCGTGGTGCTCCACGGGGCTGGCGAGGACCCGGGTGCGCCGGGGGTCGGCGTCGCGGCGGGCCCAGTAGAGGCCCTTCACCGCGAGGTTGTCCGCCTCGGTGCCGCCGGAGGTCAGGACGACCTCGCTGGGGCGTGCTCCGAGGGCGTCGGCGAGGGTTTCTCTGGACTCCTCGACGGTACGGCGGGCGCGGCGCCCGGCAGCGTGCAAGGAGGACGCGTTGCCGGTGACGGCGAGCTGCGCGGACATCGCCGCGATCGCCTCCGGAAGCATCGGCGTGGTCGCGGCGTGGTCGAGGTAAGCCATGGTGCTGACGATTCTACGAGCCCGGGGCGCGGCGCGTGCCGGGCGCATCGCGCCGTGGGCCGCGCGCGCCCGGCAGGAGGCCGGTGCGGGCCCCTCGGACCGGGCCCGGCCGGGCCCGGTCCGAGGGGCCCGCCCGCGTCCGAGCCCGCTCAGAAAGCCGTCCAGCGCTGGGACGCCTTTCCCGAGCACCCGCTCGCCACGACTCCCCCGTTCCCGAGACCGAGACAGCCCCCGGTGGAGACGCTTACGAGGGTGCTTCCCGCCCCCACGCGCCAGCGACGCGTCTCGTCCTCGTTGCACGAGAGCAGCAGGACCCCTCCGGCCCCCGCGCTCAGGCAGCTTCTGCCCGACTCGTGGACCATCTCGAAGGAACCGCCGGACATGGGCCTGAGGGTCCAGGAGGAACCCGACCCGTCGCAGTTGCCTACGGTCGGGTAGCTGTTGAACGGAGCGACGAGGCACTTGCTGTTCTCGCCGTTGCGATAACGGTTGGTCCCGGACGGTGCGGTGCCCCCGGAGCCGGATCCACCGGAGGCACTGGACCCGCCGGAAGCGCTGGAGCCGCCCGATGCGCCGGACCCGCCGGAGCCGCCGGACGTATCCGACCCGCCGGAGCCGTCCTGGGAACCGCCGCCCGCGCCTCCGGCTCCCGGGGCAGGGGAGGAACCCCCGTCCGCAGTCTTGTTTCCTCCCTCGCCCTTCTCCTTCTCCTTGCCCTTCGGTGACTTTCCCGGTGACGCCGAGCCCGACGGGCTCGCACCCGAGGCCGAGGCGGCGGGCACCGCCGGGGCCGTGGCGGGCACGGACGGCCCGGCGGCCTTGCGGTCGTCCGGCCCAGAGATGAAGGGGAGGAGCTGGACCGCGAGTGTCGCCCCGCCCACCGTCAGGACGACGGGGAGGACGGCGAAGACGACACGGGTCCGACGCGGACGGTCACGGAACTTCGTACGCGGCTTCCGCCCGAGGTTCCGCGTCTCCATGGACACGGGCGGCGGCAGTTCGACCTCCTGGACGTCCGCCGCGAAGGCGGCCTTCTCGTCGAGGTTCCCGCTGATCGACTCCGGCCACAGCGGAGCCGTGAACGGCCCGCGCTCCGTGGCACGCCGCACCAGCTCGGATGCGGTGGGCCGGGCCTCGGGATCCTTGGCGAGGCAGGCCGCGACGACGTCGGCGAGCCCGGGGTCCAGCTCCCGCACCGCCTCCAGGTCGGGCTCCTCGTGCACGATGCGGTACAGCACGGCGGGGCCGGACTCCTCGCCGAAGGGCGGGCTGCCACTGGCCGCGTACGCGATGACCGAGCCCAGAGCGAACACATCGGCGGCGCCGGTCAGGTCCCGCTTCGTCGTGGCCTGTTCGGGAGCCATGTACGCCGGGGTGCCGACGACCATGCCGCTTCTGGTGAGCTGGCTCTGCTCGGTGGCGCGGGCCACGCCGAAGTCGATGACCGTGGCGCCCTCGACCGTCAGCATGACGTTGGACGGCTTGAGGTCGCGGTGCACCATGCCCAACTCGTGCACGGGGACCAGCCCGGCGGCCGCCTCGCGCAGCAGGAGCCACAGGGTTCCGGCGGGCAGCGGCCCCTTGTGCAGCCTGATGGCGTCGCTCAGGGTGAGGCCGGGGACGTACGCGGTCGCCAGCCACGGGGGCCGGGCGTCGCGGTCGCTGGCGATCAGGGGCGCGGTGGCCTCCGCGGGAAGCTCGGCGAGGTTGTCCAGCTCGTGGCCGAAGCGGCGGACGAAGTCCTGGTCCTCACCGGCGATCGAGGGCAGCACCTGCTTGACGGCGACGTACCGTCCCTCGTGGACACCGAGGTAGACGCGCCCCATTCCGCCGGAGCCGAGCCGGCCCGCGAGCGGAATCCCACCGATCTGCACCGGATCGTCCGCTTCCAGCGGCTTGGCCCCGCTGCCTGTCAGGTCTAACACGCCCACACCGTCTCCCCGTGACACACCCTTTTCGGTTCCAGGGAAGTCTGACCAGTGGATACTGGAAGAGGAAGCATCTTCTAGAAAATTGCTCTAGAAATTCACCGCGGAAGAGCCCGCCTCGAGCACCACAGGGGACGACACTCCATGAGCGCCAAACAGCAGCGCGGCGAAGTCACTTCCGATCTGCTCCTGGACGCCGCCCTGCGCGTGTTCGTCGCGTCGGGCGAGAAGGGGCTCACGGTCAACGCCGTCGTCCAGGACAGCGGCGTCAGCCTGGGCAGCCTATACCACCACTTCGGCAGCTTCGACGGCCTCATAGCCACTCTCGGGCACCGCTGGCTGGACCGGCTGCTGGGCGAACTGGCCGAGGGCTTGCGGGACTCGGAGAACGCGCGCGAGGGCATCGCAGCCGCCGTGCGGGCCTACCTGACCTTCGTCCAGGAGCACCGAGGCCCCGCACTTCTCCTGCACTCCCCTCTCGCGGACCGCAAGAGCATGACGCGGGGCACGGAATTCTGCGACGCCCAGGAGGCCAGGGTCTCGGAGGTGAGCCTCTGGATACGGCTCCGCACCGATTCGGGGGAGCTCGCCCCGCTGCCTCCGCCGCTGATCGAGTCCCTCGTCATGGGCCCCGTCGTCGCCGTCGCCCGCCGGTGGCTGTCGGGCATCGGCGATGTCGACCTCGACGAGGCGGCACGTCTCCTGCCGGAGCGGATCTGGCGGTCGGTTCGCGCGTAGCCCTTCGGAGCGGCGGCGCGGAGGGTCAGCCTGCGAGACTCCAGGAGACGGTGCCGTTGGCCGTGAGCAGGACGGCCAGGACGACCAGGTCGGCGATGCCGAGGGCCAGCCCGAGCAGCGCGCGGCCCCGGCGGGCGGTGGAGCGGGCGAGAGCGACGATCGCCATGACGATGGCGACGGGCCCGAGCAGGATGTTCATCACGAGGAGGCCGAGCAGCCCGAGCACGAACGAGGCGACGGCGAGCCCGTCCCCCTCCCGGGTGCCGGAACGCGCCTCGCCGGAACGGGCCCCGTCGGAGCGGGAGTCGCGCGGAGCGGTGCGTGCGGTGATGAGTGTCATGGTGCGGCTCCTTCGTCAGCGGGTGCGGCGGGCGAGGCGTTCGCGGACACCGAAGACCGCCAGCCAGAGACCGATCACGGCGGCGGCGGCCAGGGCCGCGGGGAGCGGGAGGTGTGCGACCGCTCCGAGGACAACCCCCAGCAGGAGCAGGGCGGCGACGAGCACGAACATGTCCGGGCCTTTCCGCGAGCTTTGAGAGTACGACTGTGCACTGACTTATGAGTCTAGACCCTGCATCACTTCCGAAACTCGGAGAACGGTTGTTTACTGAATGGCATGAGTCACACCGTCGGCATCCGCCAGGCCCAGAAGCTGAAGACCCGCCAGGCGCTGCTCGACGCGGCACTCGAACTGCTGGAGCACCAGAGCCTGAGCAGCCTGGGCCTGCGTGAGGTGACGAGGGCCGTGGGCGTGACCCCGACCGCCTTCTACCGCCACTTCGACGGCACGGCGGCGCTCGGCGTCGCCCTCGTCGAGGAGACCCTGGGCAGCCTGCACGGCATGATCGGCGCGATCCTGGCCGACACGGGGGACAGCGAGGAGCGGCTCGACCGAAGTGTCGGGCTGATAGCGCGTCATGTCGCGGCGCAGCCCGCCCACTTCCGCTTCATCGCCCGCGAGCAGCACGGCGGTGTCGGGGAGGTCCGCGGGGCCATCGCCGCCCAGCTGCGCGGCTTCGCCGAGGAGGTCGCCCAAGTCCTCGGCGAGGAGCCGGAGTCGGCGGGCTGGGACCGGGAGGACCTCCTGATGCTGGGCGGGCTGTACGTCGACCACATGGTGCTGACCGCGTCGGCGCTGCTGGACGCCGGTCCGAAGGGCGAGGAGGAGGTCGTCCGGGTGGCCCGGCGCCGGCTGCGCCTGGTCACGCTGGGCCGGGCCCACTGGCTGGACAGGCCGTAGGGTCGGTTTCATGAACGACTGGACGCTGGACCGGACCTTCATCAGTTCCGCGGGCGAGGTGCGCTGGGCCGCGCTGGGGCCCGAGCAGGCTCCGCCCGTGGTCCTGGTGCACGGCACGCCCTTCTCCTCGTACGTCTGGCGGGGCGTCGCCCGGGGGCTGGCGCAGGACCACCGTGTGTACGTGTGGGACCTGCCGGGCTACGGCGCCTCCGCGCAGTACGACGGCCAGGACGTGTCGCTCCGCTCCCAGGCCTGGGTGCTCGCCGAGCTCATCGAGCACTGGGGGCTCGACGAACCGGCCGTGGCCGCCCATGACTTCGGGGGCTGCGTCGCCCTGCGGGCCCATCTCCTGCACGGCGCCCGCTACCGGCGTCTGGCCCTCGTCGACCCGGTGGCGCTGGCCCCGTGGGGCTCGCCCGCCTACCGGCTGCTCGGAGGACGGCCCGAGGTCTTCGGCGAGCTGCCGCCCGGCCTGCACCGGGCCCTGGTGACGGAGTACGTCGGATCGGCCAGCCACCGGGGACTGCATCCGGCGGTGCGGGACAGCCTCGTCGCCCCCTGGTGCACGGAGGCCGGGCAGCCCGCGTTCTACCGGCAGATCGCCCAGAACGACCAGCGGTTCACCGACGAGATCCAGCACCGTTACGGCGAGCTGGAGCTGCCGGTGCTGGTGTGCTGGGGCACGGAGGACACCTGGATCCCGGCCGCCCGCGGCCATGAGCTGGCCGGGATGATCCCGGGTGCCGAGCTGCGGCTGATCGAGGGGGCCGGACATCTGGTCCAGGAGGACGCGCCCGCCGAGCTCACCGCGGCCCTCACCCGTTTTCTGCGTACAGCTCCGTGACCGCGGCAGCGGCCTCGGCGAGCAGGCGGCGCACCTGAGGAGGCGACAGCACCTCCAGGTTCGGGCCGAAGGAGAGCAGGGAGCGCGCCCACCCGAGTTCGGGCACCGCGAGCTCGGCCAGCAGCCACTCCCCCGCCGTCGCCTGCTCCGGCTCCGGCCGGCCGGTCAGCACCCCCGCGCACAGGCGTACGAAGAGATCCAGCCGGGAGCGGTGCACGCGCACCCGGAGCCGTACGTCCCCAGGCCGCTCCTCGACCTGCCGGCGCAGCTCCTCCCAGACGTCGGCGGGCTCGACGCCTTTCCTGCGCACCACGGGTTCCTCGGTGAGCACCGCCCGCTTCACCCGGTCCGCGCGGAAGAGCCGGGGTGCGCCGTCCAGGTCGGCGGTCAGATACCAGACGCCCGCCTTCACCACGAGGCCGTACGGGTCGACGGTGTAGACGCGGGGGGTGTCCGTGCCGCTGTGCCGATAATGGAGCAGCAGCCTCCGGTCGGCGAAGACCGCGTCGTGCAGCTCACCCACGTCGACGGCGGCCTGCGGACCGCTCATCCAGCGGACCGGGTCCACCAGGATGCGGCGGCTGGTCTGTTCGGCGGCGGGCCGGTGCGGGGCCGGGAGCGCGGCCATCACCTTGCGCAGCGCGGAGCCGAGCGCGGCGTCGAGCCCGAGCGCGGTGTGGGCGCCTTGCGCGGCGAGGACGAACAGGGCGCGCGCCTCGTCGGCGGTGAGCCCGGTGACATCGGTCCGGAAGCCGCGCAGCAGCGCGATCCCCCCATTGCGCCCCCGCTCCGCGTACACGGGCACGCCGGAGGCCGAGAGCGCCTCCACGTCCCGGTAGATGGTGCGTACGGAGACTTCGAGGCGCTCGGCCAGCTCACCGGCGGGGACCGGACCGCGGGTCTGGAGGAGCAGCAGGATGGAGAGGAGCCGGTCGGACTTCACCGCACCATTCTTGCGGGCCTCAGCCGCGGGGCGCGCGAGCGAGCTGGCGGGACTGGGCGACGAGACGGCCGGCGCTGTCCCAGACGTCCGCGTCCTCCTCCAGGAAACCGCCCGCGAGGTTGCGGGTGGTGATGGAGACGCGCAGCGGCCCGGGGGCCGGGCGGCAGCGGATGTGGGTGGTGAGCTCGATGGTGGGCGTCCAGCCCTTGAGCCCCAGCTCGAACGAGGTCGGCGGCAGCGCGTCCACGGTGAGCAGCAGCGAGAGCGGGTCCGCGTCGCGGCCGTCGGCGAGCGCGAACCAGCCCCGCATCTCGCCCTTGCCCGACGGCGCGCCGACGGCCCAGCCGACCGTCGCCGGGTCGAGCTTGATGTCCAGCCGTTCGGTGATGGCGGAGCTGCCGGGGATCGGCGCCGTCCCGTCGCTCGTGCCGAAGCACTGGTCGAGGGGCGCGATGGCCGGCGGCTCGGCCGACGTCCGGACCTCGTCGGTCAGGCCGTCCAGGTCGCCGTAGGTGGCCAGCACCCGGATGCGTTCGACCTCCGTGCCGTCCTCCGCGAACTGGAAGAGCGAGGCCTCGCCGGTGGAGAGCGTGCGGCCGGTGCGGACGACCTGGGTGCGGATCACGGCCGGTCCGGGGACGGAGGCCGTGAGGTAGTGCGCGGAGACCGAGAAGGGGTCGGAGTGCGGGAGCGCCTCGCCGAGCGCGCGGCCGAGCATGGCGAGCAGGTAGCCGCCGTTGACCGCGTGGATGATCGTCCACCCCGCGGAGAGCTCCGCGTCGTAGACGCCTTCCTCCCGGAGCGTGACGGTGGTGTCGCGGTCGAACTCGCTGTCACCGATGGTCGCCTGTACCGCGCGCGACTCCTGCGCTGCTGCCTGTGCCATGGCATGCACCGTACACCGATCACATTACTGAGCGGTAGCTTTTTGTTTACCGTCACATGACGGCCGGCTTCTCCTCCGCCATGGCCGACCGCCGGTTGTAGGCGCGCGGGGCCCGCCAGTGGAAGCGCATGGCCAGGAGCCGCAGGAGGAACGCGGTGATCGCGGCGGCGCCACTGGTGTAGTCGTTGAGGGCGTCGAAACGGATACAGAGGACCACCATGACGGCGCCCACGATCGCGGGCACGGCGTACAGGTCCCGGTCCCAGCGCAGCAGCGACGGCACCTCGTTGGCCAGGACGTCGCGCAGCACACCGCCGCCGACCGCAGTGGCCAGCCCGAGGGCGGCGGACGAGGTGAGGCCGAGACCGTACTCGTACGCCTTGACCGTGCCGGCCACGCAGAAGAGCCCCAGCCCGGCGGCGTCGAAGACGTTGACGCCGACCTGGATGCGCTCCACGTGCGGGTGCAGGAAGAAGACCAGGGCGGCCGCGAGCAGCGGGGTCACGAAGTAGCCGAGATCCGTGAAGGCCGCCGGAGGAATCGCTCCGATCATCACATCACGGAAGATCCCTCCGCCCAGCGCTGTCACCTCGGCGAGGACCGCGATGCCGAAGACGTCGAAGTTCTTGCGTACGGCGAGCAGGGCGCCCGAGATCGCGAAGACGAAGATTCCGACGATGTCGAGCGAATGCTGGACGGAGGGGGTGAAGAGTTCGTTGAGCACCGGGCAATTGTGCCGGTCCTACTCCTTCGTCTTGTCCTCCGCACCCGCGGACGGCGCGGAGGAGTCCTTGCCGTCACCGTCGGGGGCGGGCTCGGCGGACTCCTCCGGCCCTTCCGGGGCTGCGGACCCGGGAGCTTCCTCCGGCTCGTCCGACGCCTCCGGCTCGTCCGTCACCTCCGGCTCGTCCGCCACCTCGGGGACGGTCGCCGCCTCGGGGGCGGTCGCCTCTTCCGTCACGGCGGCCGGCTCCGCGGCGCCCGCCGACTTCACCGTGATGACGTCAGCGACGAGCGGCGCGTCACCCGGGACCTGGTCCTCGCCGTTCTCCGGGTGGTGGCACGCCACCTGGTGCCCGGTCTTCAGCTGGAGCAGCGGCGGCTCCGTGGTCTTGCAGACCTGCGTCGCCTTCCAGCACCGGGTGTGGAAGCGGCAGCCGGTCGGCGGCGAGATCGGCGACGGCACGTCGCCCTTGAGCAGGATGCGGTCGCTCTTGGCGCCGCGCCTGCGCGGGTCCGGCACCGGCACCGCGGACATCAGCGCCTTGGTGTAGGGGTGCATCGGCGCCTCGTACAGCGAGGTGCGGTCCGCGAGCTCGACGATCTTGCCGAGGTACATGACCGCGATCCGGTCCGAGACATGGCGGATGACCGACAGGTCGTGCGCGATGATCATGTACGTGAGCCCGAGCTCCTCCTGGAGGTCGTCCAGCAGGTTCACCACCTGCGCCTGGATCGACACGTCCAGCGCCGAGACCGGCTCGTCGGCGACGACCAGCTTCGGCTTCAGTGCGAGCGCCCGCGCGATGCCGATGCGCTGGCGCTGACCGCCGGAGAACTCGTGCGGGTAGCGGTTGTAGTGCTCGGGGTTGAGCCCCACCAGCTCCAGCAGCCGCTGGACCTCCGCCTTCACGCCGCCCTCGGGGTTGACGCCCTGCAGCCGGAAGGGGGTGCCGACGATCCCGCCGACCGTGTGGCGCGGGTTCAGCGAGCCGTACGGGTCCTGGAAGATCATCTGGATGTCGCGGCGCATCGGACGGAGCCGCCCCGCGGACATGTGGGTGATGTCGCGGCCCTGGAACTCGACCTTGCCGCCGGTCGGTTCCAGCAGCCGGGTCACCAGCCGGCCCATGGTCGACTTTCCGCAGCCCGACTCACCGACCACGCCCAGGGTCTCCCCCGGACGCACGTCGAAGGAGAGCCCGTCCACGGCCTGCACCGCGCCGACCTTGCGCTTCAGCACGCCCTTCGTGATCGGGAAGTGCTTGACCAGGCCTTCGACCTTGAGGAGCGGCTCGGACCCGGACCCGTCCGACCCGGCCGCGGGAGACGCGGGAGTCTTCTTGTTCAGATCAGTCACAGCTTCGGCGCAATCTCTTCGGTCCAGATCCGGTCGCGCTGCTCACGCGACATGTGGCACGCGGAGTAGTGCCCGTCGCTGACCAGCTGCAGCTCCGGACGCTCGGTGCGGGTGATGTTGTCCGGCGGGACGTCGGCGTACGGGCAGCGCGGGTGGAAGGCACAGCCGGACGGGACGTTGATGAGGCTGGGCGGCGAGCCCTTGACCGGGATGAGCCGCTCGGTCTGCTCCCGGTCGATACGCGGCATCGAGCCGAGCAGTCCCCAGGTGTAGGGGTGCTGGGGCTCGTAGAACACCTTCTCGGCCGTGCCGCGCTCGATGCACCGTCCCGCGTACATCACGAGCAGGTGGTCCGCGATCTCGGCGACGACACCGAGGTCGTGCGTGATCATGACGACCGCGGAGCCGAACTCCTTCTGCAGATCGCGGATGAGGTCGAGGATCTGCGCCTGGACGGTGACGTCGAGGGCGGTCGTCGGCTCGTCGGCGATGAGCAGCTGCGGGTTGTTGACCAGGGCCATCGCGATCATGGCGCGCTGGCGCATGCCGCCGGAGAACTGGTGCGGGTAGTCCTCGTACCGGCGGTGAGGCTCGGGGATCCCTACGCGGTCGAGCATCTCGATCGCGCGCTTCTTCGCGGTCTTCTTGTCGACCTTGTTGTGGACCCGGTGGGCCTCCACGATCTGCGCGCCGATGCTGTAGTACGGGTGCAGGGCGGACAGCGGGTCCTGGAAGATCATGGCCATCTTCTGGCCGCGCAGCTTCCGTACGCGCTCGGGGCCGGCGCCGATGAGCTCCTCGCCGTCGAGCCAGATCTCCCCGCCGATCCGGGCGCGCTCCGAGGTGTGCAGGCCCATGATCCCCAGCGAGGTCACGGACTTGCCCGAACCGGACTCGCCGACGATGCCGAGGGTCTGGCCGGCCTTCAGGTCGAAGCTGACGCCGTCGACGGACTTGACCAGGCCGTCGTCGGTGTCGAAGTGGACGCTGAGGTTGCGTACGGACAGGAATTCCTTGTCGTCGCCGGACCGCTGAGCCGGAACGGTGTCCGCCGCCGGGGAGTCCTTCTTGATTGCGTCGCTCATGAGAGCCTCACCCGGGGGTCGATCGCGGCGTACACGAGGTCCACCAGCAGGTTGCAGATGACGATGAAGAAGGCGGCGACCAGGGTCACGCCCATCACCTTGGGCAGGTCGGCGGTGGTCACGCCCTGGATGGCGAAGGCACCCAGCCCCTGGAAGGAGAAGACCCGTTCGGTGATGACGGCGCCGCCGAGCAGCAGCGCGAAGTCCATGCCGAAGATCGTGACGAGCGGGGTCAGCGCGGAGCGCAGCCCGTGCTTGACGACCACCTTGCGTTCCTTGAGGCCCTTGGCGCGCGCGGTTCTGATGTAGTCCTCGCCCATCGTCTCCAGCATCCCGGCCCGGGTGAGCCGGGCGTAGAGCGCGGAGTACAGGAGAGCGAGTGTGCACCAGGGCAGGACCAGACTGCCCGCCCACTCGACCGGATTCTCCGCGAACGGGACGTACTCCCCGTTGCCGAAGAGCGCCAGCACGACGAGGCCGGTGAAGAACATCGGCAGCGAGACGCCCGCGAGCGCGACGCCCATGGAGAGGCGGTCGAAGACCGAGCCCCGCTTCAGCGCGGAGAGGACACCGATCGCGACACCGGAGACGACCCAGATGACCGCGGCACCGACGGCCAGCGACAGGGTGACCGGGATGCGGTCGACGAGCTGCGGCCAGATCTCGGTGTGGGTCTTGAAGGAGTACCCGAAGCACGGGGCGTTGCAGGTGACCGGGTCGGGGCCGAACTGGTAGTCGGCACCGACGACGATGCCCTTGATGAAGTCCCAGTACTGGATGTAGAGGGGCTGGTCGAGCCCCAGGTTCTTCTTGACCGCGGCGATGACGTCCGGGTCAGGGCTCTTCCCGACGTACTGGGCGGCCATCGAGTCGAGGGTCTGCCCACCGAGGCGGGGCACCAGGAAGAAGATCGCGAACGTGACTGCGCTGACCACCAGCAGCAGCAACACCGCGGCGAATACGCGTCGGATGATGTACGCAGCCACAGCCGTGCGGCGCCGGGCGGGCGGACGGGTGACGCCCGCCGGCCCGGCGCCTTCACCTGCCTTTCAAGGGATGCTGTTGATGAACAGGTGTTACTTGGTCGAGGTCATCAGCACGTAGTCGTACATGCCGAGGTACGCGTCGGTGACCGTGACGTTCGCCGCGGAGTCCGGACGGTAGAGCAGGTTCTTGCGGTAGATGAGGGGAACGACCGAGGCGTTCTCCATGACCTTCTGGTCGACCTCGCCCCAGGCGGCGTTGCGCGCCGTGGTGTCGACGGTGCCGATGCCCTTGACGAGGGCCTCGTTGACACCCTTGTCGTCGAGCTCCATCAGGTTCGTGCCACCGGACGGCTTGATGGCCGATCCGTTCACGATCTGGTCCAGGAAACCGAAGCCGGTCGGCCAGTCGGCGCCCCACTGCATCATCATCATGCCCGCGTTGTTCTTGTGGACCCACTCGGGGACACCCGCGAAGTCGGTGAAGTACTTGTCCGACGGGAACTGCTTGATCTCGGCGGTGATGCCGATCGCCTTCAGGCTGCCCTGGAGCTGCGTGGCGGCGGTGATCTCGTCAGGACGGTCCGAACGCGCCGTCAGCGTGGTCTTGAAGCCCTTGGCCTGACCGCACTTGGCCAGGTGCTCCTTCGCCTTTGCGATGTCGCCCTTGTTGCCCTCGGTCGGGTACAGGTCGAACTTCTTGTAGCCCGCGACGGTCGGCGGAATGACCGTGGTGGCCGGGTCGCCCTTGACCGAGCCACCGATCGAGTCGATCAGGCTCTGCTTGTCGACGGCGTACTGCACGGCCTTGCGGCACTCGACGTTGTCGAACGGCTTCACGTTGACGTTCAGCGCCATGTACTGGAGCACGCCGGCGTACGGGTTGTCCGTCTTCGCCTTCTCGGCGGCCTTGACCAGGACCTTGGGCTGGGTCTTGGACTGCAGACCCGTGCCCGCGACGTCAGCCGTGGTGACGTCGTTGAGCAGGTGGTCGTCGACCGTGGTGGGGTTGACGTTGAGCTTCAGCTCGATCTTGTCCGGCAGAGCCTTGCGGATCGGGTCCGTCTTCGGGTCCCACTCCGGGTTGCGGACCAGCGTCGCGCCCTTGCTCTCGTCGTACGCCGAGAACTTGTACGGACCCGAGGAGACCATCTTCTGGACGTAGCTGGCACCCGTGTCGGACTTCTGCGGGACCGGAGCGGTCTGCGAGAAGGCGGCGAGGTAGTCCATGTCCGCGAAGGGCTTGCTCAGCTTGAAGACGATCGTGTAGTCGTCCGGGGTCTCGATGGACTTGAGGCCCTCGGCCGACTTGTCCTTGTACGGACCCTTGTACTTGTCGCCGCCCTCGAGGTACGCCTTGAAGTACGTCGGGCCGTTGGACAGGGCCTCCGGCGCGAAGTTGGAGCGCTCGACGGCGTACTTGACGTCCTTCGAGGTGATCTCGGTGCCGTCCTCGAACTTCACGCCCTTGCGGATCGTGTACGTCCAGGTCTTGGCGTCCGCGCTGGCCTTGCCGAGGCCGGTGGCCAGGTCGGGAACGACCTTCAGGCCCTCCTTGCCGGCGGCGGGCTTGAAGGTCACCAGGGAACGGGCGTACAGGCGGGAGAAGTTCTGCACCCAGCCGTAGTACGTGTTGCCCGGGTCCAGGGAGTCCGGGCCACTGGAGTGCTCGTACGTGACCGTCCCCCCCTTCTTGTCCGTCTGGTTGACGATGCTCGTCAGACCGGCGTCGGCCTTGGCGTTGCCCCCAGCGCCGTTGCTGTCACCGCCCGAATCGCTGCCACTGCAGGCCGATGCGCCGAGCGACACCGCTACGGCCATGGCTATGGCCGCTGCTGTCTTTCTGTTCTGCATGCTGAGGAAAGCCCCCTCGCTAGTCCGGTGCGGCACTGCCGCGATTACTTGCCACGAGGGTCGAGTGCGTCACGCAGCCCGTCCCCCAGCAGATTGAAGGCCAGCACGGTGATGAAGATCGCCATACCGGGGATGACCATGAACATCGGGTCCACCTCGTAGAGGTCGACCGCCTGCGTGAGCATGCCGCCCCAGGACGCCTGCGGCGGCGCGATACCCACGCCGAGGAAGGACAGGGAGGCCTCGAAGAGGATGTTCGTGGGGATCAGCAGCGTCGCGTACACGAGGATCGGCGCGATGAGGTTCGGCAGCAGCTCGCGGAAGAGGATGAACGGGCCGCGGGCGCCCAGCGACCTGGCGGCCTCGACGAACTCCCGCTCGCGTAGCGAGAGCGTCTGCGCACGGACGATGCGGCCGATGTAGGGCCAGCTGAAGAACCCGATCACGAAGATCAGGACCGCGATCCGCAGCGTGAGCCCTTCCATCCCGAAGGCGTTGCCCTGCAGGGAGGCGGAGATGGAGATCGCGAAGAGGAGCAGCGGGAAGGCGAGGAAGGTGTCCATCAGCCGGCTGATGAAGCTGTCCACCCAGCCACCGTAGAACCCGGCCACGACGCCCATGACGACGCCGATGACGACCGAGAGCAGCGTGGAGCCGACGGCGACCACGAGGGAGACCCAGGAGCCTTCGAGGATGCGCGCCAGGATGTCGCGTCCGGTCTGCGGTTCGACTCCGAGGGGGTGGTCCCAGCTGATTCCGCCCAGGGAGCCCTTGGGCGCCAGCAGGACGGGGTCGACCAGGCTCTGGTTGAAGGCGTTGGGGTCGAGACCGAGGAGCGACTGGAGCGGCTTGGACAGGACCGCGGTGAGGATCAGCAGCACGACAACGATGCCACCGGCCATGGCGCCCTTGTCCCGCTTGAAGCGCGTCCAGGCGATGCGGCCGAGCGAGCGGCCCTCGATCTCCTTGCGCCCGGCGCCTTCCAGCACCGTTTCGGGCCGCGCATCCGCCCCGGTGGTCTCGATCGGTGCCGTCATTGCGCTGGAGACCCCTCTCGGCCGACGGTGGCCGGCCTGTGACCGCCGCTGTAGCGGCTCTAACAAAACATGACAGATGCGATCACACATGCCGAACTGACCCTGTTTGAAGGAGGGGTTCGTCGGGCATGGAGCACCTGCTGTGTGGAGTCTTCAACCACTTTGCGATCACCCGCCAGACCTGACGGGGAATGTTTGCTCAAACGTGATGCTGCCAAGAGGCTTCCGTTATGCGGACAGCTGTGCTTGTTGAGCGGGCCCCCGGGGAACCAATCCACTGCTAACGGACATGTCACCCAACCGCGTTGTTCAGGTGACTATTTGACCGTGCGTCGAGGCGACGGGCCCGACGCCCTCTCAGTACGCGTGCGGTGCCGGGCCGGTGGCGGGCGGGTAGCCGTAACCCGGGACCGCGGTTGCCGGGGCGTGTGCCTCGCGGTCGTAGAACGGGCGAGAGTTGGCGTTCAGCCACATCGCGACGGGGTCGTACTCGTCGGACAGCGAGACCGTGGAGACGGGCAGCCCGTCGGGGACCACTCCGATCGACTGCTGCATCATCGCGCGGACCGCGTCGACGGACGGCCGGCCGGTGTCGTAGAGGTCGAGCCCGATCGCGAGGTACGGGGCGCCGAGCGCGGGCTGCACCCAGGCGCGGCGCAGCGCACGGACGGCGGAGGTGCGATGGGCGTTCTGCGACAGCAGGGCGTAGAACTGCGGGAGCTCGATGGTGGGTTCGGAGAGCCGCAGCGGCCCCGCGGGCATCCTGTCGAGGCCGGTGGCGATGCGGCGCAGGTCCAGCCAGGGGATGCCGACGCCGCCGCCGGGGGCGTGCGGGTTGAGCCAGATGCCCCAGCGGTCGGGGAAGAGGGAGCGGGCGATGTCGCGGCCCGTGATCACCTCGTGGGCCCGGTTCCAGCCGCTGGCCGAGAGCTCCTGGGCGGAGGTCACGCAGGGGGCGTAACCCTGCCCTTCGACCTCCATGTTGCCGTACTGGGCGTCGGGGGAGCCCGCCGTGCCGTGCCAGAGGAGCATCCAGACCTGGCCGTCCGCCAGGGACCTCAGCAGCGACTCGTACGCGTCGAGGCGCCCCGGGGTCACTTGGCGGAGCATGTGCTCCACTTGCCCGGCCGCCGCGGTGCCTGACGCACTCACCCTGGGTCCCGCCCCTCTTCGTTCCGCTGTTCCCGCGTGCCGCACGGTGCTGTGGTGCCACTCCCGGGCACACGGGGCGGCCTCGTCATCCAACCAGCTTATGCGCCGCCCCTGACACCGGCTTGACGCCACGTGGCAACGGGGGCTCCGTCTCTCAGTACGCGTCGCGCCGGTAGAACGGACGTACCTTCTCCAGCATCCAGTCGCCGACCGGGTCCTGCGCCACGTCGAGCAGCAGGAGATTGACCGGCCAGGGCACCTGGACCCGGCCGAGCGCGCGGCCCAGGGCGTCCAGCGGGGCGCTCTGACCGGCGGCGTCCCACACGGCGGACTCGACGCCGACGAAGAGGACGGGGCTGTCGCCCTCGATGCTGGCCAGCGCCCGGCGCGCGGTGTTCACCACGGCGGTCTCCTGGAATTCGGCGGACACCGCGGCGAGGAAGTCGACGGGGTCCTCCTTCCAGTCCGGCTCGTACAGCCGCACCCGGCCGCCGCTCGCGGGGCCGTCCAGCGGGGTGCGCCCGGCCCGGCAGAGCTCGGCGACGGCGGCGGGCGGCAGGGGCACCCCGACGGCGCCGCCGGGGTTGACCGCTATACCGAGCTGCGGGGGCAGTCCACGGGCGAACTCGCGTGCGGGCGCCACGGTGAAGGAGAGATGGGTGCCGACGCACTGGAGGAACTGCGCCTCGGAGCTGAACACGGGGACGTAGGCGCCGCCGTCGATGTCGACCGTCGGCAGATCGAGGCCGATGCTGTCGGGCCCCCCGCCGTTCGGCAGGGGGACCCAGACCTGGCTGCGCCCGAGCACCTCGACCAGCCGTCCGCCCGCGCCGGGCACGCCGAGGGAGGCGCTGAGCACTTCTTCTAGCTCGTTGGCCGGCCATCCCTGCGACGGATGCGACGGGGCCTGGGCCTGAGCCGGAATGTCCACGGTGTCTGTGTCCCTTTCTCGCCGTGCGGTGCGGCTGAAACTCTAGACCGGGTCGCGGCAGGAGGGCAGAGGCGCAGGCAGAGGCGGCGCCCCCGTCCACCGCGCCGTCCAGATTCCGGACAGCGTGCCGGGGGTCCGCGAACTGTGCGTATGCGAACAGTGACGCCCTGGGCGGTCTACTCCTGCGCGAGCGGTGTCTCCGGGAACGAGATCCGGTCGATGCCCGCCGCGGTCTCACGGTCGAGCAGCACCGCCGAGGCGCATCCCGGAGGCAGCACTCCGGTCTCCGTGTCCCGCAGCAGCCGGCCCACCGCGCGCCGGTGCCGGGCGAACGCGTATCCGGAGACCCCGCGCCCGCGCTCCCGCTGCCCCTGCCTGGCCACCCGGGGGGTGACGTCGAGCAGGACGAGATGGAGGCCGCTGCCGCGGCGCCGGGCCTCGCGCGCCAGCCAGCGCCGCACCCACGCCTGCGTACCGCAGTCGTGCACGACGACGGGTCCGCCCGACCGCAGGCGCCGCCACAGCCCGGCGTAGTGCGCGGCACGCACCAGGGGACGGTAGAGGGCGTACGGGAGCAATCGGGGCAGAGCCGCCGCCCAGCGGTCCCTGGTGTCCTGGGAGTCGACCGCGTGCTCCTTCGCCGCCCGCCGGATCAGCGTCGACTTCCCGCTGCCGGGCAGCCCCGAGACCACGACCACGTCACCCGCCGCGAAGTCCAGGCCGCTCGGTCCTCGGCCGCCCCCGCCCCGCAGATCACGCACCACCGGAGCGTGCCCGCCCGTCCGCTCCCGGCCGGGCGCGCCCGGCTGCTGGGGCATCGCACCGCGTGCCGCCCCCGCGGTTGTCGCGTAGCGCTGCAACGTCATCGCCTTCCCCCTGCCGAGTCACCCACTGACCTGCCCAAGAAGTGTAAAGAAAAGGTAATGCGACACAACCGCTTCCGCCCGTACGTGTCGGTGCCGGCACCCGTCCGGGCCTGGACGCCCCACTCTCCCGCAATGCGTGCGATGATGACCCCGCCAACTGCATACAGGCCGTTTGAATCCGCGCGGGAGAGTCCCGGTCACCGTGTGCGCCGGGCGCCGAAGGAGCAAGTTCCTCCCTTGAATCTCTCAGGCCCCGTACCGCGTGGATGAGGCAGATCTGAAAAGCGGGCCGCTCTGCGGCTCCACCCAAGGTGCAAGCCGACGCTGACGGGGCCGACCCCGTCGGGACCCTTTCAGGGGCTTTCGGCGAACCTCTCAGGTTCCGATGACAGATGGGGAGGGAACCACCCCCTGTCGTCATGCCCTGGAGCCATGTCCATGAGCACTGCCCCGAGCGCCGCCCCCCGTCTCACCGCCCTCGATGCCCTGCATCGGTCCCTGGGCGCGACCATGACCGACTTCGCCGGCTGGGACATGCCGCTGCGGTACGCCAGCGAGCGCGACGAGCACAACGCCGTACGCGAGCGGGCCGGCCTGTTCGATCTGTCGCACATGGGCGAGATCACCGTCACCGGTCCGCAGGCGGCGGCCTTCCTGAGCTACGCGCTGGTCGGCAACATCGCCACCGTGGGCGTGGGCCGGGCCCGCTACACGATGATCGTCGCGGAGGACGGCGGGATCCTGGACGACCTGATCGTCTACCGCCTTGGCGAGACGGAGGCCCCCGAGTACATGGTCGTCGCCAACGCGGGCAACGCCCAGCTCGTCCTGGACACCCTCACCGGGCGCGCCGGGGACTTCGACACCGAGGTGCGGGACGACCGCGACGCGTACGCGCTGATCGCCGTCCAGGGACCCGACTCCCCCGCCGTACTGAAGTCGGTCACGGACGCCGACCTGGACGGACTGAAGTACTACGCCGGACTCCCCGGAACGGTCGCCGGCGTCCCCGCGCTCATCGCCCGTACCGGCTACACCGGCGAGGACGGCTTCGAGCTCTTCGTGGCACCCGCCCACGCCGAGCAGCTCTGGAAGGCCCTGACCGAGGCCGGTGCGCCGTACGGTCTGATCCCCTGCGGGCTCTCCTGCCGCGACACGCTCCGCCTGGAGGCGGGCATGCCGCTGTACGGCCATGAGCTGACCACCGCGCTGACGCCCTTCGACGCGGGGCTGGGCAGGGTCGTGAAGTTCGAGAAGGAGGGCGACTTCGTCGGCCGCGAGGCGCTGACCGCCGCGGCGGCCCGTGCGGAGACCGCCCCGCCCCGCAGGCTCGTCGGCCTGGTCGCCGAGGGCCGCCGGGTGCCGCGCGCCGGTTACCCCGTCGTCGCCGGCGGGCAGGTCGTGGGCGAGGTCACCTCCGGTGCGCCGTCGCCCACCCTGGGCAAGCCGATCGCCATGGCCTACGTGGACGCGGCGCACGCCGCGCCCGGCACCGAGGGTGTCGGGGTCGACATCCGGGGCAAGCACGAGCCGTACGAGGTCGTGGCGCTGCCGTTCTACAAGCGCCGTAAGTGACACCGCGCCCGCGCACGTGACGCAGTCGTGTCTCACACCGTAAGACCACCGTTCATCAGCACTCCCCCGCGTACAGGAGAATTCAGGTCATGAGCAACCCCCAGCAGCTGCGGTACAGCCAGGAGCACGAGTGGCTGTCGGCCCTCGAGGACGGCGTGGCCACGGTCGGTATCACCGAGTTCGCGGCCAACGCGCTCGGTGACGTCGTCTACGCCCAGCTCCCGGAGGTCGGTGACACGGTGACCGCGGGCGAGACCTGCGGTGAGCTGGAGTCGACCAAGTCGGTCAGCGACCTGTACTCGCCGGTGACCGGCGAGGTGACCGCGGCCAACCAGGACGTCGTGGACGACCCGTCGCTGGTGAACTCCGCCCCCTTCGAGGGCGGCTGGCTGTTCAAGGTGCGCGTCGCGGAGGAGCCGAAGGACCTTCTCTCCGCCGACGAGTACACCGCGTTCTCCGGCAACTGAGACCTTAGGGACCCACTGATGTCGCTTCTCAACTCCTCCCTCCACGAGCTGGACCCGGACGTCGCCGCCGCCGTCGACGCCGAGCTCCACCGCCAGCAGTCCACCCTCGAGATGATCGCCTCGGAGAACTTCGCTCCGGTCGCGGTCATGGAGGCGCAGGGCTCCGTCCTCACCAACAAGTACGCCGAGGGCTACCCCGGCCGCCGCTACTACGGTGGCTGCGAGCACGTCGACGTGGTCGAGCAGATCGCGATCGACCGCATCAAGGCGCTGTTCGGCGCCGAGGCCGCGAACGTCCAGCCGCACTCCGGTGCGCAGGCCAACGCCGCCGCGATGTTCGCGCTGCTGAAGCCGGGCGACACGATCATGGGTCTGAACCTGGCCCACGGCGGTCACCTGACCCACGGCATGAAGATCAACTTCTCCGGCAAGCTCTACAACGTGGTCCCGTACCACGTCGACGACACCGGTGTCGTGGACATGGCCGAGGTCGAGCGCCTCGCCAAGGAGTCGAAGCCGAAGCTCATCGTGGCCGGCTGGTCCGCCTACCCGCGCCAGCTGGACTTCGCCGCCTTCCGCCGCATCGCGGACGAGGTCGGCGCGTACCTGATGGTCGACATGGCGCATTTCGCGGGCCTGGTCGCCGCGGGTCTGCACCCCAACCCGGTGCCGCACGCCCACGTCGTCACGACCACCACGCACAAGACCCTCGGCGGTCCGCGCGGTGGCGTCATCCTGTCGACGCAGGAGCTCGCCAAGAAGATCAACTCGGCGGTCTTCCCCGGTCAGCAGGGTGGCCCGCTGGAGCACGTGATCGCGGCCAAGGCGGTCTCCTTCAAGGTCGCGGCGACCGACGAGTTCAGGGAGCGCCAGCAGCGCACCCTGGACGGCGCCCGCATCCTCGCCGAGCGCCTGGTGCAGCCGGACGTCACCGAGGTCGGCGTCTCCGTCCTCTCCGGCGGTACGGACGTCCACCTGGTCCTGGTCGACCTGCGCAACTCCGAGCTGGACGGCCGGCAGGCCGAGGACCGGCTCCACGAGCTGGGCATCACGGTCAACCGGAACGCCATCCCGAACGACCCGCGGCCCCCGATGGTCACCTCGGGTCTGCGGATCGGCACGCCCGCCCTGGCCACCCGTGGCTTCCAGGCGGAGGACTTCACCGAGGTCGCCGAGATCATCGCGGCCGCGCTGAAGCCCACGTACGACGCCGACGACCTCAAGGCCCGTGTGATCGCGCTGGCCGAGAAGTTCCCGCTGTACCCCGGCATCAAGTAGTCACCCGCAATTTGCACGAAGGGTGGGGGCACCGCGCACACTGAACACAGTGAGCCCGGTGCCCCCACCCCTTTGCCCCGCGCTCCCGGGCCCACCGGCCCGTCCCCGCACCACCCGGCGGACAACGACGTCCACCAACGCCTTAGGAGTACTCCCGTGGCCCTCTCGGTCTTCGACCTCTTCTCGGTCGGCATCGGCCCGTCCAGCTCCCACACGGTCGGTCCGATGCGCGCGGCCCGCATGTTCGCCCGCCGCCTCAAGAACGAGGGCCTCCTGGCCCACACCGCCTCGATACGGGCCGAGCTGTACGGCTCGCTCGGCGCGACCGGTCACGGGCACGGCACCCCGAAGGCCGTCCTGCTGGGTCTGGAGGGCGAGTCGCCCCGCACGGTCGACGTCGAGGGCGCCGACGCCCGCGTCGAGGAGATCCGCGCCTCGGGGCGCATCAACCTGCTCGGCATGCACGACATCCCCTTCGACGCCGACGAGCAGCTGGTCCTGCACCGGCGGAAGGCCCTGCCGTACCACGCCAACGGGATGACGGTCCTCGCGTACGACCGTGACGGCGCCCCGCTCCTGGAGAAGACGTACTACTCGGTGGGCGGCGGCTTCGTCGTCGACGAGGACGCGGTAGCCGGCGAGAACCCGATCGTCCCGGACGACACCGTCCTGAAGCACCCCTTCCGCACCGGCGACGAGCTGCTGAGGCTCGCCCGGGAGACCGGCCTGTCCATCTCCTCCCTGATGCTGGAGAACGAGAAGGCCTGGCGGACCGAGGACGAGATCCGGGCCGGGCTGCTGGAGATCTGGCGCGTCATGCAGGCCTGCATCGCCCGCGGCATGTCCCGGGAGGGCATCCTGCCCGGCGGCCTGAAGGTCCGCCGCCGCGCCGCGAACTCGGCCAGGCAGCTCCGGGCCGAGGGCGACCCCCAGACGCACGCGATGGAGTGGATCACCCTCTACGCGATGGCCGTCAACGAGGAGAACGCCGCGGGGGGCCGCGTGGTGACCGCCCCGACCAACGGCGCGGCGGGCATCATCCCCGCCGTCCTGCACTACTGGATGAACTTCGCGGCGGGCGGCTGCACCGAGGCCGAGAAGGACGACAGCGTCGTCCGCTTCCTGCTGGCCGCAGGAGCGATCGGCATGCTCTTCAAGGAGAATGCCTCCATCTCCGGCGCCGAGGTCGGCTGCCAGGGCGAGGTCGGCTCCGCCTGCTCCATGGCCGCCGGAGCCCTCGCCGAGGTCCTGGGCGGCTCCCCCGAGCAGGTGGAGAACGCCGCCGAGATCGGCATGGAGCACAACCTGGGCCTGACCTGTGACCCGGTCGGCGGTCTCGTCCAGATCCCCTGCATCGAGCGCAACGGCATGGCGGCGGTCAAGGCGGTCACGGCGGCCAAGATGGCGCTGCGCGGCGACGGCAGCCACAAGGTCTCCCTGGACAAGGTCATCAAGACCATGAAGGAGACGGGCGCGGACATGAGCGTGAAGTACAAGGAGACGGCCCGGGGCGGGCTCGCGGTGAACATCATCGAGTGCTAGACCGCGTCCACGTGTGAATCCCCTCTGCGCGGACAGGCGGACGGTGCCGGGCTCCACACGGGCGCCGACTCATCCTTGACTGGCCGGTTGTCCATGTTTGCCTACATTGGTAGACGGTTACCAGTGCATGCGCAGGGGACGAGCACGCCCCCGCCCGGGCGGCACGGAGCGCTCTTCCTCACCGGCTCCGCCCACGCCTCGACGCTCCTCACCGGAGCGCTCGGTTCGGAGGCGCCCGGTGCGGAGCCGCCACCGGCATCTCCGCGGCAAAGACGAAGGGGAACGACGCAATGACCGACACCTCGCACAAGGCGACCACCTCCGACTCGGGCGCCCCGGTGGAGAGCGATGAGCATTCGCTCACCGTCGGCCCGGGTGGGCCGATCCTGCTCCAGGACTCCTACCTGATCGAGCAGATGGCTCAGTTCAACCGTGAACGAATCCCCGAACGCCAGCCGCACGCCAAGGGCAGCGGCGCCTTCGGGCGGTTCGAGGTGACCGCGGACGTCTCCGCGTACACGAAGGCCGCGCTCTTCCAGCCCGGCACCACGACCGACCTGGTCATCAGGTTCTCCACCGTCGCCGGGGAGCGGGGCAGCCCGGACACCTGGCGGGACCCCCGCGGATTCGCGGTGAAGTTCTACACCAGCGAAGGCAACTACGACATGGTGGGCAACAACACCCCCGTGTTCTTCGTGAAGGACCCGATGAAGTTCCAGCACTTCATCCGGTCCCAGAAACGCCGGGCGGACAACAACCTCCGCGACCACGACATGCAGTGGGACTTCTGGACCCTCTCGCCCGAGTCGGCGCACCAGGTCACCTGGCTGATGGGCGACCGCGGCATCCCGCGCACCTGGCGCCACATGAACGGCTACACCTCGCACACGTACATGTGGATCAACGCGCAGGGCCAGCGGTTCTGGGTGAAGTACCACTTCAAGACGGACCAGGGCATCGAGACGTTCACCCAGCACGAGGCCGACCAGATGGCCGCCGCGGACACGGACTATCACACGCGTGATCTCTTCGAGCACATCCGCGACGGGGAGTACCCGAGCTGGACGCTGAAGGTCCAGATCATGCCGTACGAGGACGCCAAGGACTACCGGTTCAACCCCTTCGACCTGACCAAGGTGTGGCCGCACGGCGACTACCCGCTGATCGAGGTGGGGCGGATGACGCTCGATCGCAATCCCACCGACAACCACGCCGAGATCGAGCAGGCGGCCTTCCAGCCGAACAACTTCGTACCGGGCATCGGCCCGAGCCCGGACCGCATGCTGCTGGCGCGGCTGTTCTCCTACGCGGACGCGCACCGCCACCGCATCGGGGGCAACTACCAGCAGTTGCCCGTCAACGCCCCCGTCGTCCCGGTGCGCACGTACTCCAAGGACGGAGCGATGGCGTACCGGAAGACCACCGACCCGGTCTACGCGCCGAACTCCAAGGGCGGCCCGGCGGCCGACGCCGAGCGTTACGGAACCCCGCCGAGCTGGTACGCCGACGGCGAGATCACCCGGTCGGCCTATGTCGACCACGCCGAAGACGACGACTGGGGGCAACCCGGCACCATGGTGCGGGAGGTCCTCGACGACGCGGCGCGGGACCGGCTGGTGGACAACGTCGTCGGCCACCTGCTCAACGGCGTGACCGAGCCCGTGCTGCAACGGGCCTTCACCTACTGGTCGAACATCGACGGCACCATCGGCAAGCGCATCGAGCAGGGTGTGCGCGCGAAGGCCGGCGAGAAGGACCCCAAGGCCAAGGAGCAGGGCAACCCCGCGCGCCGGGACATGCAGCGCAAGGCCTGAGAGCCGTACGCCCCTCGGGCGTCGGCGCCCCGGCTTCCGCGCACACGCGTGGCACAGGCCTCCACCCCCGGTTCCACGGGGGTGGAGGCCTGTCGCGTGGATGGTGCGGGTCAGAAGCCCGAGGTGAACAGGCCGTCCGGCCCGGCGCGCTGAGCGCCCAGGGGCACGGGCGCCGGCCGATCCGAGGCCCTTCGCCGACGCGAAGGGCCGGACCGCCACCTGCCGGACCGGGTCAGGCCTTGTTCTGCGAGGCCCAGAACTCGTCGAACGTGAGCTCGCCGTCGCCGTTGCCGTCGTGGGCGTTGATGACGGCCTGGGCGACCGTCTCGGTGACATAGGGGTCACCGAGCTGCGCCATGGCGCTCTTGTACTCGGCGGCCGTTATGCGGCCGTCGCTGTTCTGGTCGAAGCGCTCGAATGCCACGCGTGCCGACTCGATGTCCGCCACTGTTCCGCCCCTTCGTTGAGCATCGTTGACGGAGGTCAGATTATCCGGCGGCCCGGACGGCCGATCCGGCGGGCGACCGCGTCCGGCCCCGGCCCGGGACCCGCCGGCGGACGGGAGGACTCAGGTCAGCAGCTCCGTGGCGGTCACCGCGCGCAGCCGGCGACGGTCGATCTCGGTGAGGAGGAGGGGAAGTGCGGCGATGGTGTCCCGGCAGCCGAAGTGCAGACTCACCACGGAGCCGTTACGGAGCTCACCGGCGACCTTGCGTGTGACGGCCGCGACCCCTGGCGAGGTGAAGTCGAGGGACTCCACGTCGTAGGAGAGGACGTGCGGGTAGCCGGCCCGGCGCGCGAGGTCCTGGACGAGCGGGGTGGCGTACCGGGCGCGCGAGGGCCTGAACCAGGTGCCGATCGAACCGGTGAGCCGGCGCAGGCGCTGGGCGCAGCCGGTGATCTCCTCGTACGCCCGCGTCCCGTCCATCGCGTTGATGTCGAGGTGGCTCTGGGTGTGGTTGCCGAGGTCATGGCCCCCGTCGAGGATCCGGCGCGCCATACCGGGGTTCCGGTCGAGCCAGCTGCCGACGGCCAGGACGGTGAGCCGGGCGCCGGCCCGCTCGGCCTCGGCGAGGACGGTGCGGGCCAGGGCGGGGTCACCCTGGCCGTGGAAGGTGAGGGCGACCCGGGGGCGGCCGCGGGAGCCGTGCTCGATCTGCACCGGCTGCCCGGGGAAGCGCCGCGGGGTGGCGGCCGGACGCGGCGCGCTCCGGCCGCTCTCGCCGTTCCGTGCGGCCGCAGGGGCCGGAGACCGCGCCGCCCCGTCCTGCGCGCAGCCGGCCGCCGAGGTGCCTGCCAGGAGCGCTCCGGCCGCCGTGCGCAGGGCGCTGCGTCGGGGCACCGGTGTCCTGCGGCCGCTCATGGACGTCCACCTCGCGGGTCGGTTCGGGTGCTGTTTCCCCGAGACCCGAGACACAGTAAGGCGGAACACGTGGAGATTCCGGGGTGGCCGCGTGTGGCCGCCTCCATGAGGTGATCGATGAATCACCGAGAGAAACCGATCGATACGGAGAGAATGCCAGGCGAGTGACCCATCACACCTGCGATTCATAAACTAAATGGGCAGTTATGTTGCAACTTGTCCATTTTGACGCTTTGGCTCCGAGGTCGCCCGTCTGCCATAGTCGGGGACGCGACCTCCTCCGACCCGAGCCAGGTCCCCTGTGCGGCCGTGGACACACCCCCCATTCCACGGCCCCCTCAGAAGCCCCCGACACGCCAGCACCCAGGCGGACCGGGGGCTTCTGCGTGTCAGTGGTCGGCGGTGCGCATCTCGAACCAGGTGGTCTTCCCGCGCGGTAAGAGATCCACGCCCCACCGGTCGGAGAGCTTGTCCACCAGGAAGAGACCCCGCCCGCTGACGTCCATCTCACGAACGGGCATCAGGCACGGCAGCCCACGCGAGGGGTCGCGCACCTCGATCCGCACCCAGCCGCGGCGGCGCAGCATCCGCAGCCCGAAAACCCGCGCCCCGGTATGCCGCACCGCGTTGCCCACGAGCTCGGAGACCAGTAGCACACCGTATTCGGCGGCCTGTGGAGAAAGCTGCCACTGACGCAGCATCACACAGGAAGTGATGCGCCGGGCAGTGGCGGCGGACTCCGGACGGGAGGGCAGACGGACTTCGCCCTCCGTCGGATTTCCGAACAACTCCAGCGCCTTGAACGCCTGTTCGTCTTCGACGGCAGTCGTCCATCGCGCCGCTGTCGCGCCGCTGCGCTGTCGCGGCTGCTCCACACCCTCCAGGCCCGCCATGCCACCCATCATGGACGCACAGAACGCTCTCTGTGACCGTTCCGGCAGAATCCCTCTGCCGGAACCAGTCATTCCGCGCCGGTTCCCCGGCATATGCCAGGGGCAGAACGGAGCCCTGTTCAGCCATGCCCACCTGCGGCGGAGGCGGGAGGCCGAGTAATTGCACCAGCGGAGCGGGCGCCACGCCTTAAGGTTCTCTTAAGGTCCAGCTAATCCGCCCGCACGGATGAACGTACGCGCCCTTGTACGCAACTCACGCTGGGTCAGAGGAATTCGGCCTTGCCCGGACCCTCCTCCACGAAGCTGCGCATGCCGCGCTCGCGGTCCTCGGTGGCGAACAGCCCCGCGAACCAGGTCCGCTCGATCGTGAGCCCGGTGTCGATGTCCGTCTCCAGCCCCGCGTCCACGGACTCCTTGGCCGCCCGCAGCGCCAGCGCGGGCCCCTTGGCCAGCCGCGCCGCCCAGGCGCGCGCCTGCTCGTACACCTCGGCGGCGGGAACGACGCGGTCCACGAGACCGATGGCCAGGGCCTCCTCGGCCTTCACCTGACGGCCCGTGAAGATCAGGTCCTTGGCCTTGGACGGCCCCACCAGCCGGGCCAGGCGCTGGGTGCCCCCGGCGCCCGGGATCAGCCCCAGCAGGATCTCCGGCTGGCCGAGCTTCGCGTTCTCCGCGGCGATCCTGAAGTCGGCGCAGAGCGCGAGCTCGCAGCCCCCGCCCAGGGCGTAGCCGGTGACGGCCGCGACCACGGGCTTGGGGATGCGCGCCACGGCGGTGAAGGACTCCTGCAGGGCCCTGGAGCGTACGACCATCGCCGTATGGTCCATCGCCTGCATCTCCTTGATGTCCGCGCCCGCCGCGAACACCTTCTCGCCGCCGTAGAGGATCACCGCCCGCACGTCGTCACGCCGGCCCGCCTCCTCGGCGAGCTCGCGCAGCCGGTCCTGGACGGCGACGTCCAGGGCGTTCATCGGCGGCCGGTCCAGCCGGATCGTGCCGACGTCGTCTTGTACTTCGAGGGTTACGGTCATGGGAGGCAGGTTAACCACGACTAACGGCGACGGGCCCGGTGCCGTTGGTCACAGCACCGGGCCCGCCCCCTGGAACGGATCTACTTGATCCACTCCGACCAGTCCATGTTCCAGCCGTTGAGGCCGTTGTCCGGCTGGATCACCTTGTCGTGGGAGTTCTTCACGACGATGACGTCCCCGATCAGGGAGTTGTCGAAGAGCCACGCGGCGGGCGTCTTGCTGTCCCAGGCGCCGCGCACGTCCCGCAGACCGACACAGCCGTGGCTGGTGTTGGTCGAGCCGAAGATGCTGGACGCACCCCAGTAGTTGCCGTGGATGAAGGTGCCCGAGGTCGACAGCCGCATCGCGTGCGGCACGTCCTTGATGTCGTACTCGCCGCCGAATCCGACGGTGTCGCCGTTCATCCGGGTCACCTTGAGCTTCTCGCTGATGACCATCTGACCGTTGTACGTGGTCGTGGCAGGGGCACCCGCGGAGATCGGGATGTCCTTGATCTGCTTGCCGTCACGGACCACCTTCATCCGGTGGGAGCTCGCGTCGACCGTGGAGACCTGGCTGCGGCCGATGGTGAACTTCACGGTCTTGGCCTGCTTGCCGTAGACCCCCGGCCGCCCCTCGACGCCGTCGAGGTCGAGCCGCACGGTCACCTTCGTGCCCGCCGCCCAGTACTTCTCGGGGCGGAAGTCGAGGCGGTCGTTGCCGAACCAGTGGGGCTCGACCTGCACGGCGGGCTCCGCCGTCACGCTGATCGCCTTCTCCACGGCCTCCGGTTCGGTGATCCCCCGGGTGAAGTGGATCGACACCGGCATGCCCACGCCGACGGTCGAGCCGTCCTCGGGGGTGTACTGACCGATGAAGGTGTTCTGCGGGACCAACGTCGTGAAGCTGGTGTCCTTCGCCGACTGGCGGCCCTTGTCGTCCTTGGCGACCGCGTGCACGGTGTACTTGGTGGCGGCGGCCAGGTGGCGGTCCGGCACCCAGCTGAGGCCGTCCGCGGCGATCTTGCCCTCGACCACCTTGCCCTTGGGGTCCGCGACCTTCACCGTGCTCAGCTTGCCGTTGGCCGCCGAGACCTTCAGCGCCCCGCTGGTCGCCACGTCGTCGGCGCCGTCCTTGGGCGCGATCGTCACCACCGCCTGCGAGGCACTGGTGTCGTCGACCTTCCCGCCCGGCCCCTTGCTGTCCTTGTCGGCGGCGTTACCGCTGCCCCCGCACGCGGTCACCAGCAACAGCAGCGCGCCCAGTACCAGCGCGAGGATGCCCCGGGTTCCGCGCCCGCGCCGTTCCCCGCCCGCGTCGGCCCATGCCCCCGATATCGGCTGCCCGTTCAATGTGGTCGTCTCCCCTCGCATGGCCTGGCCCCGCCATGGCCCGCACCCCCGCGCGCTGTATGTGCACGCTCGGCGCAAGATAATCACACCGCACGTAAGGAGGAGTTCCCCGGAATGTCACTGTTCGGTCCCAAGTCGCGCCGCACTGCCGGAGGGTGGTCCCGGAGGGCTCGCCTCCGGGACCTTCCCTGGTCGGGCGGGGGTCAGCGCAGGGCGGAGCCCGCCTTCCACCGCGGCCAGTCGATGTTCCAGCCGCCGAGGCCGTTGTCCGGGGCGACGATCTTGTCGGTGGAGTTGACCACCTCGACCACATCGCCCACGAGGGTGCGCTCGAAGAACCAGCCGGCCGGGGTGTCCGAGCTGCCGCCCTTCACGTCGCGGAGCCCGATGCAGCCGTGGCTGGTGTTCTCGGAGCCGAAGATGTCCGGGGACTCCCAGTAGTTGCCGTGCAGGAAGGTCCCCGACTTCGTCAGCCGGATGGCGTGGGGCACGTCCTTGATGTCGTACTCACCGCCGAAGCCGACGGTGCTGCCGTCCATGCGGGTCACGTCGTGCAGCTCGGAGACCACCATCTTCCCGTTGTACGTGGTCGTCTTCGCGGCGCCCGCGGTGATCGGCACCGTGCTGACGACCTCACCGTCGCGGCGTACCTCCATGGTGTGCGCCCGGGCGTCCACCACGGACGTCTGGGAGCGACCCACCTGGAAGGCCACCTTCTTCTGCTGGCTGCCGTACACCCCCGGCGCGCCCTCCACATCGCGCAGGCCGACGTCCACGGTCACCTCGGTGCCCGGCTCCCAGTAGCGGGCCGGGCGGAAGTCGAGCCGGTCCTTGCCGAACCAGTGGCCGACCACCTCGACCCGGGGTTCCGTGGTGATCCTGATGGCCTTCTCCACCGCGGCCCGGTTCTTGACGGGCCGGTTGAAGTCGAAGGAGACGATCATTCCGGTGCCCACGGTGGCCCGGTTCTCCGGCTTGAAGTAGCCGATGAACCGGTCCTTGGGGACCAGCGTGGTGAACGTGGTGCTGCGGGCCGAGCGATGGCCGTCCTCGTCGACGGCGACCGCCTCCACGCTGTACTTCCCGGCCAGCCCGAGCCGGTACTCGTCGTCCCGGGGGGCCCACGAACGGCCGTCCTCCGCGATCCGGCCCGGCACCTCCTGGTGTTCCGCGTCCTCCATCCGGGTCACCTTCACCCGCTCGAGCCGTCCGTCGGGGACGGTCACTCCGAGCCGGCCGTCGGCGCCGACGTTCTCGGCGCCGTCCTCGGGGACGATCCGGATGGCGTCGCCGGGTGACCGGTTGTCCCCGAAGAGCGACGTCGTCTCGGTGCAGCCCGTCAGTACGGCCGTCACGGTGAACAGTCCTGCCCATGTCAGCAGGGCGGCCGAACCCGCCCGTGCTCTCTTCGCTACGTGGTTCACGCTCCCCCCAACGACGTGGCCGCCCCGGGGAAACGTGAGTGCGGGCCCGCCGATGGGCAGAACAGAGGGGAGGACACCGCTCGGAAGGCCGCGGCCGGGACGCCGCGCACTCCTACGGCGGGTGGCCGCTCCTACGAGCCGCAGGAGGCTAGAGGTGTCGAGCACAGCCGAGCAGGAGGAAACGCCGCGTACGACGGGGAGAGTGGTGGCGGCCCGGCCGACCGTGAAGGGCGAAGGAGACGAACCACCCGTATGGCCGGGTGCCCCGATGCCGTTGGGAGCACGCTTCCGGGTGGGGCCGGACGGTGTGGCGGGCACCAACTTCGCCCTCTGGGCGGGTGGGGCCGAAGCCGTGGAGCTCTGCCTCTTCGACGAGCGGGGCACCGAGACCCGTCTCCCGCTGACCGAGCTGACCCATGAGATCTGGCACGGCTTCGTTCCCGGCATCGGCGCGGGACAGCGCTACGGCTACCGGGTGCACGGCCGCTGGGACCCCTGGACCGGCGCCCGTTGGAACGCGGCCAAGCTGCTCCTCGACCCGTACGCCCGTGCGGTGGACGGCTCGTTCACCCTGCCGCCCGAGGTGTACGGCCATGTGAGGGACTGGCCCGAGCAGCACGTCGCCGACACCGTGCGCGACGACCGGGACTCCGCGCCGTACGTCCCCAAGGCCGTCGTCGTGCATGACGACGACGACTGGGCGGAGGACCGCAGGCCCAAGACCCCGTGGGCGGACACGGTCATCTACGAACTGCACGTACGCGGCTTCACCAAGCTCCACCCGGACATCCCGCCCGAGCTGCGCGGCACCTACGCCGGACTCGCCCACCCCGCCGCGATCGGCCATCTCCGCCGCCTCGGTGTGACCGCCGTCGAACTGCTCCCGGTCCACCAGTTCGCCCACGAGGACCATCTGCTGCGGCGCGGACTGCACAACTACTGGGGCTACAACTCGATCGGCTACTTCGCCCCGCACGCGGGCTACGCGGCGAGCGGCACGGCGGGACAGCAGGTCGGCGAGTTCAAGCAGATGGTGCGCGCCCTGCACGACGCCGGGATCGAGGTGATCCTCGACGTGGTCTACAACCACACGGCGGAGGCCGGCGAGCTCGGCCCGATGCTGTCCCTGCGCGGCATCGACAACCGCGGCTACTACCGCCTCCAGCAGGACGCCCGCCGCTACGCGGACTACACCGGCTGCGGGAACACCCTGCACGTGGTGCAGCCGCAGGTCCTCCGGCTGATCACGGACTCGCTCCGCTACTGGGTGACGGAGATGGGCGTCGACGGCTTCCGCTTCGACCTGGCGGCGGCGCTCGCCCGCTCGATGCACGACGTGGACATGCTCTCCCCGTTCCTGGCGGTGATCGCGCAGGACCCGGTGCTGCGCCGGGTCAAGCTGATCGCCGAACCGTGGGACGTCGGCAACGGCGGCTACCAGGTGGGCGCGTTCCCGCCGCTGTGGACGGAGTGGAACGACCGCTACCGCGACGCCGTACGCGACTTCTGGCGCGGCGCCCTGCCCGACGTACGCGACATCGGCTACCGGCTCACCGGGTCGAGCGACCTGTACGCCTGGGGCGGCAGGCGGCCGTACGCCTCGGTCAACTTCGTCACCGCGCACGACGGTTTCACCCTGCGCGACCTGGTCAGCTACCAGAACAAGCACAACGAGGCCAACGGCGAGGGCAACCGGGACGGCACGAACGACAACCGCGCCTGGAACGGCGGCGCCGAGGGCGAGACCGACGATCCGGACGTCAACGCCCTGCGCCTGAGGCAGCTGCGCAACCTCCTGACCACGCTCCTCCTGTCGACCGGGGTGCCGATGCTGGTGGCGGGCGACGAGATGGGACGTACGCAGGGCGGGAACAACAACGCCTACTGCCAGGACAACGAGGTCAGCTGGCTGGACTGGTCGCTCCTGGAGGAGCCCCGCTGGCGGGGGCTGACCGAGCTGACCGCCCGGGTCCTGGCCCTGCGCCACCGCCATCCGGTGCTGCGCCGCCGCGCCTTCTTCGCCGGTACGCCGCAGGCCCCGGACGGCCTGCGGGACCTGGCCTGGTTCACCGCGCAGGGCGCGGAGATGACGGAGGGCGACTGGTACGCACCGGCCGCGACGCTCGGGCTCTACCTCTCCGGGCGTGACATCCCGGGCCGGGACGCCCGGGGCGAACAGATCACCGACGACAGCTTCCTGGCGGTCCTGCACGCGGACCACCGGCCCTGCGCGTTCCGGCTTCCCGGCCCGCCCTGGGCCCAGGCCTACGAACTGGTGCTGGACACCTCGCGCGAGGAGCAGGCCACGGCCCCCGGCACGCTTCACCGGGGCGGCACGGAGCTCACGGTGGAGGGCAGGTCGGTGCTGCTGCTGCGGGTGGCGGAGTGAGGGGCGGGGCCGGGCCGGCCGGCCTCAGCCGAGGATGCCTCGCTCGTAGGCCACGGCGACGGCCGCCGCGCGGTCCCTCGCCCCCAGCTTGGCGAAGACATGGGTGAGGTGGGTCTTCACGGTCGCCTCGCTGATGAACAGCTCGGCGGCGATCTCCCGGTTCGAGGTGCCCTTGGCGACGAGCCGGAGCACCTCGCGCTCACGCGTGGACAGCGACTCCTGGCCGGGTCCGGCCGGGGTGCGCACCCGTGAGACGAGCCGGGAGGCGACGGCCGGCGAGAGCACGGTGCGGCCGTCGGCGGCGGCGCGTACGGCGGTGAACAGCTCGTCGCGGGGCGCGTCCTTGAGCAGATAGCCGGTCGCGCCCGCCTCGATGGCGGGCAGGGTGTCGGAGTCGGTGTCGTAGGTGGTGAGGACGAGCACCTTGGAGCGGGCACCGAGCCGGGCGAGCTCGGCGATGGCGGCCACACCCCCGCCGCCCGGCATCCGCAGGTCCATCAGCACGACGTCGGGGTCGAGGCGGGTGGTGAGCTCGACGGCGGCCACTCCGTCGGCGGCCTCGCCGAGCACCTCGAAGCCGGGGGCCGAGGCGAACATGCCGCGCAGGCCGTCCCGTACGACCGGGTGGTCGTCGACGACGAGGAGGGTGATGACGCGCGCGTTTCCAGGGGCATCGGTCATATCGGCTCCAGGCTACGTCCGTTCAGATGCGCCGGACCAGCGGTACCCGGGCGGACACGGCGGTGCCCATGCCGGGCTCGGACTCCACCTCGACGGTACCCGCGATCCGCCCGGCACGGGCCCGCATCCCGCCGAGGCCGAAGCCGCCCGTGCCGCTGTGCGGGTGCGGGGCGGCCGGGTCGAAGCCGCAGCCGTCGTCGCGTACGTCCAGGGTGATCTCGTCGCCCATGTAGGAGAGGGTGACGCCGGTCCGTGCCGCCCCGGCGTGCCGGGCGGCGTTGGCGAGGGCTTCCTCCGCGATACGGAGCAGGGTGGCCCCGACCTCGTCGTGGAGCGGCTCGACGGTGCCCGTGACGGTGAAGTCCGCGCGCACACCGGTCCGTTCCGCCCACGCGCCGACCGTCTTCTTCAGCGCTCCGGGCAGGGTGTCGTGCTCCAGGGCGACGGGCACGAGGTTGTGCACGGAGCGGCGGGCCTCGCCGAGGCTGTGACGGGCGAGCCCTGCCGCGCGGTCGAGGTGCTCACGGGCCACTGCGGGGTCCGCGGTCGAGGTGACGGCCTGGAGCTGGGCGATGATCCCCGTCAGGCCCTGCGCGAGGGTGTCGTGGATCTCGGCGGCGAGCCGCCTGCGCTCGTCGGCCACGCCGGCCTCCCGCGCCTGGATCAGCAGCTGGGCGTGCAGGATGGCGTTCTCGGCGAGGGCCTGTTCCAGACGGGTGTTGGCGAGTTCCAGCTCGGTGATGGTTTCGGTCTGCCGCTCGGTCCGCTCCGTCTCCCGGGCGCTGATGTTGCCGAAGAGCAGGGCGAGGGAGAAGTGCAGGACGAACAGTGCCCCGAAGGCCACCCAATGGGTAGGTGAGGCCGGGGGCATGCCGCTGCCGGACTGGGAGCCCGCCATGGTGACGGCGGTGCACAGCAGGCCGGCGCGCACGAAGCGTTTCGGCAGTAGGTCACCGACATCGAAGTAGCCGGAAATGGCGTAGATGGAGAAGAACGGGTTGTTCCAGCAGAGGGCGAAGGCGATCAGCGTCCGCAGCGCGTAGTAGCTCCGGGCGGCGGCCCCGCGCGCGGGGGCCCCGGACCTGGACCGGCCCCACCACAGCTGGAGCGCGCAGGCCGCCGCGACGAGGGCGGCCGTGGCGTACCGGTCGGCTTCGGACATTCCGACGAGGTCGGCGGAGAGCACGGCCATCAGGAGGCCGATGCCGAGCAGCGTGTTCGGGCCGTGTCGGTAGAACTGCTCCCAGCGCTGCTCGACCGTCATACCGCTGCCCATGACGCCCCCTCCCCCGGCCCCGCCCGTGCTCCAGTCTCCCTCGCGCGCGGTGCCCGGGTCACTCCCAGCGGAAGAGCCGGGTCGAGGCCGTGCCCAGCACCGCGGTCCACACCACCATGACGCCGAGGTGCGCGACGCCCGGCCAACTCCCGGAGGCCGCCTGGTCCAGGGCCTGGGACGCGGCGCCGAACGGGGTGAGCTCGACGATCCGGCGGAGCAGGTCCGGCATGGTCTGGACGGGCACCCAGACCCCGGCGGTGAACATCATCAGGAGGTAGGCCACCGAACCGACGGCGGTCGCGACCTTGGACGTCCGGGACAGTGCGCAGATGGTCGCGCCGAGGGCGAGGACGCAGGCGACGGCGAGGAGAAGGGCCAGCAGATAGCCGAACGCCTGCCCCGGCAGCCGTACGCCGAAAGCGATCCGTCCGACGGCCATGACCAGCACCGCCGAGCCGAGCGAGGCCGCGCCGTGCAGCACGATCTGTGCCGCGAGCAGGGCCGAGGGGCGCACCGGTGTGGCCGACATCCGGCGCAGGATGCCTCGTTCGCGGTAACCGGTGAGGACCGGCGGCATGGCCTGCAGACCGGCCATGATCATCGCCAGCAGGACGGCCACCGGTACGTACAGGTCGATGACGCTGCGGCCGCCGAGGGCGTCGTCGGCCTCCCGGAACGACGGGATCAGACCGAGGATCGTCATCAGGGCCGTCGGGAAGACGAGGATCCAGAACAGGCTGCCGGGTTCGCGCAGGAAGAGCCGGGTCTCCGTCCTGAGGACGGCGGCGAGCGGGGCCGGACGGGACGCGGTCGTGGCTACGGTCGTGGTCATGGTCATGATGCCTGTTCCGTGAGGTCGAGGAATACGTCGTCCAGGCCCGCCTCGGCGACGCGCAGCTGACGGGCGGTGATGCGGTGGCGGGCCAGCAGCGTGATCACGGCGTTGGCGGTGTCGTCCGTGCCGTGGATGACCACCCGCCCGCCGGGATCGGTCACGTCGACGGAGACGGCGCCCGGCAGCGCCTTGAGTTCGGGGTACGCGATCGGCTCCGAAGGGGTGAAGGAGATGGCGGTGGATCCCGCCGCTCCGCCGATCAGTCCGCCGGGGGTGTCGAGCGCCACGACGCGGCCCCTGTCGATCACCGCGACCCTGTCGCAGAGCCGCTGGGCCTCCTCCATGAAGTGGGTGACCAGGAGAACCGTCACCCCGCTGTCCCGGATCTCCTCGATGAGCCTCCAGGTGTCCCGGCGGGCCCGGGGGTCGAGGCCGGTGGTCAGTTCGTCCAGCACGACCACGCGCGGGTTCCCGATGAGGGCGAGAGCGATGAACAGGCGCTGCTTCTGGCCGCCGGACAGCTTGGCGAACCGGCGGTCGAGGTGGCTGTCGAGACCGAGCCGTTCGGCGAGCGCCTGCCGGTCGGCGGGGCGCGGGTAGAAGGCGCTGTAGAGCTCCAGCGCCTCACCCACCGTCAGCTTGGGCTGGAGCTCGCTCTCCTGGAGCTGGGCGCCCAGCATCCGGGTGACCTCGTCGCGGTCGACGGCGGGGTCGAGTCCTGCGACCCGGACCGTGCCCGAGTCGGGGACCCGCAGCCCCTCGACGCATTCGACGGTGGTGGTCTTGCCGGCTCCGTTGGGGCCGAGGATCCCGAAGATCTCCCCCTCGTCGACGGCGAAGCTCACCCCGTCGACCGCGGGGCGGCCGCCGTAGGCCTTGTGCACCCCGTGTACTTCGATGATTGCCATGCCCGTAAGGATTCCGGCGGGCGGCCGACGCCGGTATCCGCCGTCACGCCCGTACCGGCATCAGCCGATCGGTTGACCGGTCCCTCCGACCAGCGGCGTGTGACCGGAAAACCACGTGAGCGATGTCAGTGGTGAACCATAGGCTCGCTCCTGATGCCCGAGAAACCTGCAGAGCCCGCGGACCGGTCCGCCGTGCGCTCCCTCCTGCGACTGTGGCCCTATGTCAGACCGGTGCGTGTGCGCTGGATCAGCGCGGCGCTCGTGGCGGTTCTCGCGTCCTGTCTCGCGCTGGTGATCCCCCTGGTCCTGAAGTGGATGGTGGACGGTCCCGTCGCGGACCGCGATCCGGGCGGGGTATGGCTGGGGGCGCTCTGGCTGCTGCTGCTGGGGATCGTCGAGGCCGGGCTGTTCGGGCTCCGCCGGTGGCTGGTGGCCCGGCCGCTGGCCGGTGTCGAGGCGTCGATGCGCGCCGATCTCTACCGTCATCTCCAGCGGCTCCCGGTGGCGTTCCACGACCGCTGGCCCTCGGGGCAGTTGCTCTCACGCGGGACGACGGACCTGATGCTGCTGCGGATGTTCCTGGCCTTCCCGCTGACGTTCCTGCTGGTCAACGCCACGACGATTCTGGTCGGTTTCGTCATCCTGTTCGCCCAGGAGTGGTCGCTGGGGCTGGTGCTGCTCGCGCCCGCCGTCCCCCTGATGGTCCTGTGCTCGGTCTTCGAGACGAAGTACGCCCTGGTGGCGCGGAAGGCCCAGGACCAGGTCGGCGATCTGACGACGGTCGTGGAGGAGAGCGTGCTGGGCATCCGTATCGTCAAGGGCTTCGGCCGCAACCGCAGCCAGGCTCTGGCCTTCCGCGCGCTCGCGCAGCGGCTGCGCACCACGGAGCTGGGCAAGGCCCGGCTGCTCGCGGGGATCTGGGCGCTCATCACTGCCATCCCGGAGCTGGCGATCGGTGCGGCGCTGGTGCTCGGCACGATCGAGGTCGCGGACGGCGATCTGTCCGCGGGCACACTCGTCGCGTTCCTCTCGACGGCCCTGGCGCTGCGCTGGCCGGTCGAGTCGATCGGCTTCCTGCTGGCGATGAGCCAGGAGTCGGCGACGGCCGCCGACCGCTACTTCGAGGTCATGGACGTCGCGGAGGAGCCGGGGTCCGGGGCCCCGGGAGAGGCGGCCGGGACCGCCGGGCAGGGCATGGTCTTCGAGGGGGTGGAGTTCCGCTACCCCGACGCCGAGCCGGGTTCACCGCCGGTCCTGGCCCGCATCGACCTCCGGATCCGGCCCGGCGAGACCATGGCGCTGGTGGGTGCCACGGGTTCCGGGAAGACGACGCTGACGGCGCTCGTCCCCCGGCTGCACGAGGTCACCGGCGGCCGGATCCTGCTGGACGGCGAGGACATCGCCACCATGGAGCGGCCCCGGCTGCGCGAGCTGGTCTCGGTGGCCTTCGAGGAACCCACCCTCTTCTCGGCGACCGTCGGGGAGAACGTGCTGATGGGCGCGGAGGGCGCGGGCGAACAGGAGCTGCGCCGGGCCCTGTCGGTCGCGCAGGCCGACTTCGTGCGCGAGCTGCCGCAGGGCGTCGACACCCAGGTCGGCGAGCAGGGGCTGAGCCTCTCCGGGGGCCAGCGGCAGCGTCTCGCGCTGGCCCGCGCCGTGGTCGGCCGGCCGCGCTTCCTGGTGCTCGACGACCCGCTCTCCGCCCTGGACGTGCATACGGAGACGCTGGTGGAAGCGGCGCTGCGGCGGGTCCTGGAGGAGACGACGGCCGTGGTCGTCGCCCACCGGCCGTCGACGGTGATGCTCGCGGACCGGGTGGCCCTGCTGTCCGAGGGCCGGATCAGCGCCGTGGGCACCCATCAGGAACTCCTGCGCACCAACGCCGAGTACGCCTGGCTGATGTCCGGCGACCGGAGCACCGGCGTTCTCGCCCCCGAGGAGGGCAGCACCCGATGACCAGTACGACTGCCGCCGGACCCGCCCTCGACGACGAGGATCTCCCCGGGAGCGAGCCCGGTCCGGCCGGGGGTGACGGGGACGCGTTCGACGCCGACGCCCTGCCCGCTCCCCGGGGTGCCACCCGGGCGCTGCTGACGTCCCTGCTCGCACCGCTGCGGGCCAGGGTGCTCGTGGCCTCCCTCCTGCTGCTCGTCCAGCAGGCCGCCGTGCAGGCGGGGCCGCTGTTGGTCGCCTACGCCATCGACAGCGGGGTGCCCGCGTTCCGGGACCACGACTACGGCCCGCTGGCCGCCGTGGGCATCGGGTACGCGGTGTGCTCGGTCGGTGCGGGCCTGCTCCAGTACGCCTTCATCCGGGCGGCCGCCCGGATCAACCAGGACGTGCTGCTCGATCTGCGCGGGCGGATCTTCCGGCACGCGCAGGCGCTGAGTGTGGACTTCCACGAGCGCTACACCTCGGGCCGGCTGATCTCCCGCTCGACCACCGACGTGGAATCCCTGCGGGAGCTGCTGAGCGAGGGCCTGCAGGAACTCATCGGCGTGGTCCTGTCGTTCGTCTCGATCTCCCTGATGCTGCTCTGGCTCGACGTCGGCATCGGCGCCATCGCCGTGGCGTCCTTCGCCCCGCTGTATCTGCTGGTGCGGGCTTATCGGCGCCGGGCGGCCAAGGCGTACTCGGCGCGTTCGTCGGCGATCGCCGCGGTCATCGTGAAGTTCGCCGAGACGATGAACGGGATCCGCCCGGTGCAGGCGTTCCGCAGGGAGCGCGCCAACGACAAGGACTTCGCGGTGTTCAACCGCCGTCACGAGCGGAGGAACGGCGACGCGCTGCTGGAGATGGCCCGCTATGTCGTGGGCTCCCGGCTCGTCGCCAACACGGCGGTGGCGGCGATGGTGCTCTGGGGCGCCTACCGGGTGGCGTCGGACACGCTGGCGCTCGGCGTGCTGGCCGCGGCGGTGCTCTATCTGCGGCGGCTGTACGACCCGATCGACCGGCTCGCGATGTTCCTCAACTCCTACCAGTCGGCTGCCGCTTCACTGGAGAAGATCGCCGGTCTGCTGGCGCAGACCCCCTCGGTGCCCGAGCCCGTGGCCCCGAAGGTGCTGCCGGCCCTCACCGGTGAGCACCCGGGCCGGGAGGTCGTGTTCGACGGGGTGCGGTTCGCCTACCGCACGGGTGGCGAGGTCCTGCCGCGCTTCGATCTGACCCTGCCCGCGGGCCAGACCGTGGCCGTGGTCGGTTCGACGGGCGCGGGCAAGTCGACGCTGGCCAAGCTGCTGGCGCGCTTCTACGACCCGACGGAGGGCCGGGTCCTCCTGGACGGCGCCGATCTGCGCGACCTGGCGACGGCCGAACTCCGGCGGGGCGTGGTGATGGTGACCCAGGAGGCGTTCCTGTTCTCCGGGACGATCGCGGAGAACATCGCGATCGGCCGTCCGGAGGCGACGCCGGAGGAGATCGAGCACGCGGCCAAGGCCATCGGGGCGCACGACTTCATCAGCTCCCTGCCCGACGGGTACGACACGGACGTCCGCAAGCGGGGTGGCCGGATCTCCGCAGGCCAGCGCCAGCTGGTGGCCTTCGCGCGGGCGCTGCTCGCGGACCCGGCGGTGCTGATCCTCGACGAGGCCACGAGTTCGCTGGACATCCCCGGCGAGCGGGCGGTGCAGCGGGCGATGGACACGGTGCTGCACGGCCGCACGGCGGTGGTGATCGCGCACCGCCTGTCGACCGTGGAGATCGCGGACAGGGTCCTGGTGATGGAGCACGGGCGGATCGTGGAGGACGGCTCACCGGCCGAACTCATCGGCGGTACGGGTCGGTTCGCCGGCCTGCACCGCGCGTGGCGGGAGAGCCTGGCCTGAGGTCGCGTCCGCTCCCCCCGGTCCGGCTGCACCTCGCCGTTCCGGGGGCCCGAGTCCCGCACAGAGTGGTGGGCTTCGCCCCGGTGCCCGCCGGCGATCCGACCGTACCGAGTCCGGCCCGGACGGCGACCGTATGGACCGACCCGTGGCGGACGCTGGAGCTGAATCCGGACGGAACGATTGCCGCCGACGGCGTCTGCCACAGCCCCGACACGACCAGCCGTGAGAGCCTGACCGTGCCTCCTGACCGCGCCTCCGGGGTGAGACGACCGGGCGCGCCTGGCCCGTTGCGGCACATCGAGGGCTGACACCGTACGACGGGACCTCCCGCCCCCGGCCCGGAACCGGCCATACCCGCGGGCCGTCTCAGCCCGTGGTCCCGTCCGCTTCCCCGAGCGCACCCCGGCCACGGCGGGTACCGACGGAAACCCCTCTCTGCCCTGCGGTGTACGGCGGATGTCAATCTCAGCAACCTCCTGCGCCACACCGACGACACACGGCGAAACGTCCGCTTAACGAACATGACCATTCCGGCAACGGACGACTTCCGGCCAATGTGTTGACGCGGTCCTGACACACCCCTGTTCCGGCTGACACTCTTCCCCCGTTCTAGGCACCGCCTGCTCTGCCGGCCGGCTCACCCAGTCGGCCGTCGCCCCCCTCGCAGAAGGAGTCCGCGTGAGACCCACGCCCAGCCGTCGTGCCACCGCGACCGGCGCTCTGATTGCCGCAGCAGCCCTCCTCGCCGTCGGAATGCAGGGCGGTGCCGCAACGGCCGCCCCCGAAGCCGCGAGCGCCGCTCCCGTAGCCGCGGTGAAGGGCGCCGACCCCGGCGCGCTCCCCGCCAAGCTCTCCCCCGCCCAGCGCGCCGAACTGCTCCGCGAGGCCAACGCCACCAAGGCGGCCACCGCCGACGAACTCGGTCTCGGCGCCACGGAGAAGCTCGTCGTCCGCGATGTCGTCAAGGACGTCGACGGCACCACGCACACCCGCTACGAGCGCACGCTCGACGGTCTCCCCGTCCTCGGCGGCGACCTGGTCGTGGCCGAGTCGAAGTCCGGCACGACCGAGGGCGTCACCAAGGCGTCCAGGGCCACCGGCGCGCAGCTGAAGGCGGTCGGCACCACCGCGGACGTCGCACCGGCCACCGCCGAGAAGCAGGCGCTCACCGCGGCGCGGGCCGACGGCTCGAAGAGCACCGAGGCGAGCAAGGCCCCGCGCAAGGTCGTCTGGGCGGCGAGCGGGACCCCGCAGCTCGCGTACGAGACCGTGGTCGGCGGCCTCCAGCACGACGGCACCCCGAACGAGCTGCACGTCATCACGGACGCCACGTCGGGCGCCAAGCTCTTCGAGTGGCAGGCCATCGAGACCGGCACGGGCAACACGCAGTACAGCGGCCAGGTGACGCTGGGCACCTCGGGCTCCGGAAGCTCGTACAACCTGACCGACTCCGCGCGCGGCAACCACAAGACGTACAACCTGAACCGCGGGACGTCCGGCACCGGGACCCTGTTCTCCGGCCCCGACGACATCTGGGGCAACGGCAGCGCGTCGAACACGGAGACGGCCGCCGCCGACGCGCACTACGGCGCCGCGGAGACCTGGGACTTCTACAAGAACGTCATGGGCCGCACCGGCATCAAGGGCGACGGCGTCGGGGCGTACTCCCGTGTCCACTACGGCAACAGCTACGTCAACGCCTTCTGGTCCGACAGCTGCTTCTGCATGACGTACGGCGACGGCAGCGGCAACGCCGCGCCGCTGACCTCGCTCGACGTGGCGGCGCACGAGATGACGCACGGCGTCACCTCCAACACCGCCGGTCTCAACTACAGCGGTGAGTCGGGCGGTCTCAACGAGGCCACCTCGGACATCTTCGCGGCCGGCGTGGAGTTCTACTCCAACACCGCCACGGACCCGGGCGACTACCTCGTCGGCGAGAAGATCGACATCAACGGCGACGGCACACCGCTGCGTTACATGGACAAGCCCAGCAAGGACGGCGCGTCCAAGGACTCCTGGTACTCGGGCCTCGGCTCGGTCGACGTCCACTACTCCTCGGGGCCGGCGAACCACTTCTTCTACCTGCTCTCCGAGGGCAGCGGCGCCAAGACCGTCAACGGGGTCTCCTACGACTCCCCGACGTCCGACGGGCTCCCGGTGACCGGCATCGGCCGGGACAAGGCGCTGCAGATCTGGTTCAAGGCGCTCACCACGAAGTTCACCTCCACCACGAACTACGCCGCGGCCCGCACCGGCACCCTCGCCGTGGCCGGTGAGCTGTACGGCACCACGAGCGCCGAGTACACCGCGGTCGCCAACGCCTGGGCCGGCATAGCCGTCGGCTCCCGTCCCGGCGGCGGCGACCCCGACCCGGGCGGCACGGTCTTCCAGAACACGACCGTCAAGGCCATCGCCGACCGGAGCACCACCAGCTTCCCGGTCATCGTCAGCGGCATCACCGGCAATGCGCCCAGCGACCTGTCGGTGGCGGTGAACATCAGCCACACCTACCGCGGTGACCTCGTCCTCGACCTGGTCGCCCCGGACGGCACGGCGTACCGCCTGAAGAACTCCTCGTCGAGCGACTCCGCGGACAACGTGGTGGCGACCTACACGGTCAACGCCTCGTCCGAGACGGCCAACGGCACGTGGAACCTCAAGGTCCAGGACGTCTACTCGGGCGACACCGGCACCTTCAACAGCGTCAAGCTCACCTTCTGAGCACCGTACGACGCTGATCAGGGCGTCGCCACGGAACGCGCGGCAGCAGTGGAACAGCCCCGGGGAGCACCCTCCCCGGGGCTGTTCCGCGTGTCAGTGCGGGGAGTTCGCGTCCCGGCCGGGGATGTTCTGCTCGGCCCAGACGATCTTGCCGGACGCCGTCCGGCACGAACCCCAGCTGCGGCACAGCAGGTTGATGAGCTGGAGCCCCCTGCCGCCCTCGTCGCTCAGGTCGGCGTGCTGGATCTGCGGCAGGTCGGGCCCGGTGTCGGCCAGCTCCACCTGGAGCCGCTCGTCGCAGAGCAGCCTGAGCCGGCCGGGCCCGCCGCCGTAGCGCAGGGCGTTGCCGACCAGTTCGCTGACCACCAGCTCCGTCACATCGGCGAGTTCGTCCAGGCCCCACCGGGCGAGCTGCTCGGTGACCAGCTTGCGGGCGGTGGAGGCGGGGTTGCCCTCCGTGGGCAGGTCCCACTCCCGCAACCGGACGTCAGGAGTGAGCTCGTGGCCCCCCGCGACCAGCAGCACCGCCTCGTCGAACCGGCCGTCGTCCCGCCGCGGCGAGGTGAGCGGGCCACCGGCGTCGAGCTTCTCGGGCGCCATGGCCGACACGGAGGCGCGCAGCCCCTCCAGTTGTACGTCCACGTCGTCGGTGCGCGTCTTGATCAGCCCGTCCGTGTAGAACACGAGCCGGCCGCCGGCCGGTCCGCGCAGTCTCAGCGGGTCGTAAGGGATGACCCCGGCACCCAGCGGCGCTCCGACCGGCACGTCGGGATAGCGGGCGGTCCCGTCCGCTTCGACGAGCAGCGGCGGCGGATGGCCGGCGCTCGCGATCGTGTAGCTGGAGTCCGCCGGGTCGTAGACCGCGCACAGACACGTGGCGACCTGGTCGTCCTCCAGATCGCGGGTGGCCAGGTCCAGCCGGGCGAGGAGCCGGTCGGGGGCGATGTCCAGCATCATGAGCGTACGGGCGACGGTCCGCAGCCTGCCCATCGTGGCCGCGGCGGGCAGGCCGTGCCCGGTGACGTCGCCGACGACCAGCGCCGTACGCCCGCTGGGGAGCGCGACCACGTCGTACCAGTCACCGCCCACCCCGTGCGCGTCGACGGCCGGCGCGTAGTGGGCGTGCACCCGCAGTCCGGGGGTGTGCGGTGTGGCGCGCGGGAGCAGGGAGCGCTGGAGCGAGACGACATGCTCGCGCTCGCGTCCGTAGAGCCGCGCGTTGTCCATGAACACGGCCGCCATGGAGGCCAGCTGACCCGCCAGGTCCAGATCCACGCGGCTGAAGGGCGGGCTGTCACCGGCGCGTACGAAGTCGGCGGAGCCCAGCAGGACGCCACGGGCGGTCAGCGGCACGGCCATGTAGCTGTGGACACGCTGACGGCGCATCGCCTCCGCCGCGCTCGGCGTCGGCGCGACGCGCTCGTAGTCCTCCGGGGTCATCCGGCTGACCAGCACGGGCCGGCCGTTGCGCAGGCACTCGGTGGTCAGCAGTGTCTCGCGGCGTTCCCGGCGGTCGACCACCTCGCCCACCGGGGCCGGTTCGAGTCCGGCCAGCGCGTCGATGGCCCGCACCGCCATGGCACGGGTGACGGGCACCGCGGCGCCGGTGACGCGCTCGCCCTCCTCGCCGCGCAGCACGGACTCCAGCAGATCGACGGCGGCGGCGTCGGCCAGTCGCGGGACGCTGAATCCGGCCAGCTCCTGGGCCGTTCGCTCCAGGTCGAGCGTCGTGCCGATCCGGGTGCTCGCCTCGTTGAGCCAGCGCATCCGGGCCGCGTTGGTGAAGCGGTCCCCCCGAGGCGGTCCCGCGGGTTCCGGCCGGCGGATGTGCAACTGCCGTGATGAGCCGTTCTGCGCGGCCAGCCGACGGGTCAGGCGTCTCGCTCGGCCTCCGCCGCCGTTCACCGTGCTGACCTCCACTCGCGCCCGGTGGGACGCCTCGCTGTCGTGTCGGTGGCCTCAGGGCCACACCGGCAGGGCTGTCATGTTAGCGAGATCACGCCGAATGCACCCCTGCCGGTACCAGGTGGACCGCAGGACACACGGGTGGGCCCGGCGTGCTTGCGCGCCGGGCCCACCGTGAGCGGGGGAGTCAGCGCAGGAGCACCCCGCCGCCGTCGCCCGTGGACGCGTTCGGCACCGCGACCAGGCCCAGCTCCGCACCCGAGGCGAGCAGCCGGTGCGAGGGCAGGACACGCACGGTGTAGCCGTAGGGGCCCGTACGGTCGAGGGCGAGCGGACCCTCGTACAGCCAGCGTTCCTCCAGGTCGTGACCGCCCGCCGGCTTCAGCGGGTACGTCTGGGCCTCCGCGATCGCGTCCCCGGAGTCGACCCGGCCCGCGACCACCTGCACCTCCACGTCCTCCGGGTCGAGGCCGCCCAGAGCGATCCGGACCCGGAGCGCCAGGGTGGACCCCAGCTCGGCGGATCCGCCGACGACCGTGTCGGCGGCGGCCTCCACGTGGTCGACCGCCACCTGCGGCCAGGCCGCGCGGACCTTGGCCTTCCAGGCGGCGAGCTCGCGGGCGGCCGCCGGCTCCAGCGCCCGGCGCGACTGCGCCGCGGGGGCGTAGAGCCTTTCGACGTACTCACGCACCATGCGGCCCGCGAGGACCTTGGGGCCCAGGGTGACCAGGGTGCGGCGGACCATCTCGATCCACCGCTGGGGCAGGTCGTCGGCGTCGCGGTCGTAGAAGCGGGGGGCGACCCGGTCCTCGAGCAGCGCGTAGAGGGCGTTGGCCTCCAGCTCGTCGCGCCGCTCCTCGTCGGTGGCGGAGCCGTCGGCGGTGGGGATGGCCCAGCCGAAGTCGGGCTCGAACCACTCGTCCCACCAGCCGTCGCGCACGGAGAGGTTGAGGCAGCCGTTGAGCGCCGCCTTCATGCCGCTGGTGCCGCACGCCTCCAGGGGGCGCAGCGGGTTGTTGAGCCAGACGTCGCAGCCCGGGTAGAGCTTCTGGGCCATCCCCATGCCGTAGTCCGGCAGGAAGACGATGCGGTGGCGCACCCTCGGGTCGTCCGAGAACCGCACCAGCTCCTGGACGAGCCGCTTGCCACCGTCGTCGGCCGGGTGGGCCTTGCCGGCGACGACGATCTGGATCGGGTGTGTCGGGTGGAGCAGCAGCTCACGGAGGCGGTCGCGGTCGTGCAGCATCAGCGTCAGCCGCTTGTACGAGGGCACCCGGCGGGCGAAGCCGATGGTCAGCACGTCCGGGTCGAGCACTCCGTCGATCCAGCCCAGTTCGGCGGTGCCGGCGCCGCGACGGCGCCAGGAGGCGTAGAGACGCTTGCGCACCTCGGTGACGAGCTGCTCGCGCAGCCCTCTGCGGAGGTCCCAGATCTCGCGGTCGGGGACCGCGGTCACGGCGTCCCAGCGTCTGGGGGTACCCCCCGCGCCCGCCGTCCCGCCGTCGGCGCCGGCCTCGATGCCGACCTCGGCGCCGGCGAGGGCGTTCTCCGCGCGCTCGGAGCCGAACGCGCCCGCGCCGAGCCGGAGGACCTCGGGCGCGACCCAGGTCGGGGCGTGCACCCCGTTGGTCACCGAGGTGATCGGCACCTCGGAAGGGTCGAATCCCGGCCACAGCCCGGAGAACATCTCCCGGCTGACGGCTCCGTGCAGGGTGGAGACCCCGTTGGCGCGCTGGGCGAGCCGCAGCCCCATCACCGCCATGTTGAAGAGGTCGGGCTCACCTCCGGGGTAGGTCTCCATCCCGAGGCGCAGGATCCGCTCCACGCCGACCCCGGGCAGCTCCCCGTCGTCACCGAAGTGACGGGCCACGAGCTGCCGTTCGAAGCGGTCTATCCCGGCGGGTACCGGGGTGTGCGTGGTGAAGACGGTGCCGGCCCGTACGACCTCCAGGGCGGCGTCGAAGTCCAGCCCGGTCTCGGAGAGTTCCCGGATCCGCTCCAGGCCGAGGAATCCGGCGTGCCCCTCGTTGGTGTGGAACACCTCGGGGGCCGCGTGCCCGGTCAGCCGGCAGTAGGTGCGCACGGCGCGCACCCCGCCGATGCCGAGCAGCATTTCTTGCAGCAGCCGGTGGTCGCTGCCGCCGCCGTAGAGCCGGTCGGTGACGTCACGCTCGCCCGGTGCGTTCTCCTCGACGTCGGAGTCGAGGAGCAGCAGGGGGACGCGCCCGACCTGGGCCTGCCAGACCGAGGCGTACAGGGACCGGCCGCCGGGCAGGGCGAGCACCACCCTGCTGGGGGTGCCGTCGGCCTCCCGCAGGAGGGTGAGCGGCAGTTCGTTGGGGTCCAGGACGGGGTAGTGCTCCTGCTGCCAGCCGTCCCGGGACAGGCTCTGGCGGAAGTAGCCGTGCCGGTAGAGCAGGCCCACCCCGATGAGCGGTACGCCGAGGTCGCTGGCGGCCTTGAGATGGTCGCCGGCCAGGATGCCGAGCCCGCCCGAGTACTGGGGCAGCGCGGCGGTGACGCCGAATTCGGGTGAGAAGTAGGCGATGGCCGCGGGGAGCTCCGCGCCCCGGGAGAGCTGGTCCTGATACCACCTCGGGCCGCCGAGGTAGTCCCGGAGGCCCTCGGACACCTCGGTGAGCCGGCGCATGAAGTGCTGGTCCCCGGCCAGCTCGGCGAGGCGTGCGGCGGAGACGGCGCCGAGCAGACGCACGGGGTCGGCGTCCGCGGGCCGCCAGCCCTCCGGGTCGGCCGCCTTGAAGAGCTGTTGGGTCTCGGTGTGCCAGGACCAGCGCAAATTACGGGCGAGGTCGCTGAGCGGTCGCAGGGGTTCGGGGAGGACGGGACGCACGGTGAATCGACGAATGGCCTTCACGTATCCCACCTTTACAGGGGACGTACGGATCCGAGGGGACGCACGACGGTGGGCGCCCTCTCCGTCACCCTCGACGGTAGCGGTGTGCCGCCGTACGCGACCACGGCGCGCGACCGGCTCAGTGGGTACGGCGCGGGGCGGCCCACCCGCTCCCGTCCCCCGCGCTGCACCGCGCGCGCCCTCCCTCAGCCGGCTCCTGGATGCCCCCTGTCACCGGGGTCCCGCCGGCATCTCGGGCCCCTCTCGCCCCATGGGCCAGATGCGCCAGTTACGCACCCTTCTGTCACGGGCGATATGGCTGATTTCCTCACCTCACGCGGACTTGTGACACCCCGCACCTCAGGGAAGGCTGCGGGGGTGCCCGCTCGTCGGCCGGGGGACCGGCGCGCGGCCCACAGCGCGTGCTCCGGTTGCACCCAGGAGTTAACACACCGCCGGGTTGGCCACTCGAAAACGGTGGGAAGGCTCCCTCGGTAAGACCCCCGCGCTGCACATCCTCAGGTGCCCCGGTCGGAGCACGAATCCCCCGCGCGCCTGCCATTCGAGTGCCATTCGAGTGAACGCGGACAGGAGCGGCCATGCCCACAGCCCGCCAGCCCACAACCGAGCAGCTACAAAGGACGCAACCCCACCATCGCGGCGCGCGCGGTCAACCCTTCACGCCCACGTCGCGCGCCGTGCATGCCGAGCTCCGACCCCCAGGTGATTCCATGATCGGTCGCATTCCCGTCCTGGACGTCCGTCCGCTCGTCGACTGCGGCAGACGGCCCGCCAAAGCCGTCGCGGGTGAGACCTTCGAGGTCAGCGCCACCGTGTTCCGCGAGGGCCACGACGCCGTGGCCGCCAATGTCGTCCTGTGCGACCCGAGCGGACGGCCCGGCCCCTGGACGCCGATGCGCGAGCTGGCCCCGGGCACGGACCGGTGGGGCGCCGACGTCACCCCGGGGTCGGAGGGGCACTGGACGTACACCGTCGAGGCGTGGAGCGACCCGGTCACCACCTGGCGCTCGCACGCGCGGATCAAGATCCCGGCGGGCATCGACACCGCGCTGGTCCTGGAGGAGGGGGCCGAGCTGTACGCCCGCGCCGCCGAGGGCGTGCCCAAGAAGGACGGCCGCGAGGCGGTGCTGGCCGCCGTCGACGCGCTGCGCGACACGAAGCGCCCGGCGGCCTCCCGGCTCGCCGCAGCGCTGACCGCCGAGGTGGACGAGGCGCTCGGCCGGCATCCCCTGCGCGAACTGGTCACCACGTCCCGGCCACTGCCGCTGACCGTCGAGCGCCGGCGCGCCCTGTACGGCTCCTGGTACGAGATGTTCCCGCGCTCCGAGGGCGCCCGGCCGGAGCCGGCGGAGCCCCCGAAGCCCGCCCGGAAGCCACGGGCCACGAAGACCGCGAAGACGGCCGCCACCCGCAAGAAGGCCCCGGCGGCTGTCACCGAGCAGCTCCCGCCGCCGGCTCCCCGGATGCTCAGCGGCACGTTCCGGACCGCCGCCGAGCGACTTCCGGCCGTCGCCGCGATGGGGTTCGACGTCGTCTATCTCCCGCCGATCCACCCCATCGGCACCACCCACCGCAAGGGCCCCAACAACAGCCTCTCCCCCGGAGCGGACGATCCGGGAGTGCCCTGGGCGATCGGTTCGGCCGAAGGCGGGCACGACGCCGTCCATCCGGATCTCGGCACGATCGAGGACTTCGACCACTTCGTCGCGACGGCCCGCACGCTGCGGATGGAGATCGCGCTGGACTTCGCCCTCCAGTGCTCCCCGGACCACCCCTGGGTGACGGAGCATCCGGAGTGGTTCCACCACCGCGCCGACGGGACCATCGCCTACGCCGAGAACCCGCCCAAGAAGTACCAGGACATCTATCCGATCGCGTTCGACAAGGACCTGCCCGGGATCGTCGCGGAGACCGTGCGCATCCTGCGGTACTGGATGGAGCACGGCGTACGGATCTTCCGCGTCGACAATCCGCACACCAAGCCGGTGGTCTTCTGGGAGAAGGTGATCGCCGACATCAACCGCACCGACCCGGACGTGATCTTCCTGGCCGAGGCCTTCACCCGCCCCGCGATGATGCGCACGCTGGCCTCGGTCGGCTTCCAGCAGTCCTACACGTACTTCACCTGGCGTAACACGAAGCAGGAACTCACCGAGTACGTCATGGAGCTCTCGGGCGAGAGTTCCTCGTACATGCGGCCCAACTTCTTCGTGAACACGCCCGACATTCTTCCCGGTTACCTGCAGGACGGCGGCCGTCCCGCCTTCGGTGCCCGGGCCGTGCTGGCTGCGACGCTGTCCCCCTCCTGGGGCGTGTACGCGGGCTTCGAGCTGTACGAGAACACCCCGGTGCGTCCCGGGAGCGAGGAGTACCAGGACTCCGAGAAGTACCAACTCAGGCCCAGGGACTGGGAGTCGGCGGAACGTGAGGGCCGCTCGCTCGCTCCCCTGATCACCTCCCTCAACAGGATCCGGCGTCGCCATCCGGCGCTCCAGCAACTGCGCGACGTCCACTTCCACTCGGTCGACAACGAGGCGCTGATCGCGTACAGCAAGCGCTCGGGTTCGGACATCGTTCTGGTGGTCGTCAACCTCGACCCTCACCACACCCAGGAGGCCACGGTCTCGTTGGACATGCCGCGTCTCGGCCTCGACTGGCACGAGAGCGTGCCGGTGCGCGACGAGCTCACCGGCGACACCTATCACTGGGGCAGGGCCTTCTATGTGCGTCTGGAGCCGGGTGTCACACCCGCGCACATCGCGGTCCTGCGACCGTCCCCGCCGACCGGAGGGTCACCCACACCATGATCGTCAATGAGCCTGTCCACGACCTGTTCGAGGACACTCCCGCCAAGGACCGCGATCCCGACTGGTTCAAGCGCGCCGTCTTCTACGAGGTACTCGTGCGGTCCTTCCAGGACTCGAACGGGGACGGCGTCGGTGACCTCAAAGGCCTCACCGCCAAGCTGGACTATCTGCAGTGGCTGGGCGTCGACTGCCTGTGGCTGCCACCGTTCTTCAAGTCACCTCTGCGCGACGGTGGTTACGACGTATCCGACTACACGGCCGTGCTGCCCGAATTCGGCGACCTCGCCGACTTCGTGGAGTTCGTCGACGCCGCGCACCAGCGCGGCATGCGCGTGATCATCGACTTCGTCATGAACCACACGAGCGACCAGCACGACTGGTTCCAGCAGTCCCGCACCGACCCGGACGGGCCGTACGGCGACTACTACGTCTGGGCCGACGACGACAAGCAGTTCCCGGACGCGCGGATCATCTTCGTCGACACGGAGACGTCCAACTGGACCTTCGACCCGGTCCGCAAGCAGTACTACTGGCACCGGTTCTTCTCGCACCAGCCCGATCTCAACTACGAGAACCCGGCGGTGCAGGAGGAGATCATCTCGGCCCTGCGCTTCTGGCTGGACCTCGGCATCGACGGCTTCCGCGTCGACGCCGTGCCCTACCTCTACCAGCGCGAAGGGACGAACTGCGAGAACCTCCCGGAGACCCACGGCTTCCTCAAGCGGGTCCGCAAGGAGATCGACGCCAACTACCCGGACACCGTGCTGCTGGCCGAGGCCAACCAGTGGCCGGAGGACGTCGTCGACTACTTCGGCGACTACACGGCCGGCGGCGACGAGTGCCACATGGCTTTCCACTTCCCGGTGATGCCCCGCATCTTCATGGCCGTACGGCGTGAGAGCCGCTACCCGGTCTCGGAAATCCTGGCGAAGACCCCGGCGATCCCGTCGGGCTGCCAGTGGGGCATCTTCCTGCGCAACCACGACGAGCTCACGCTCGAGATGGTCACGGACGAAGAGCGCGACTACATGTACGCGGAGTACGCCAAGGATCCGCGGATGCGGGCCAACATCGGCATCCGCCGGCGTCTCGCGCCGCTCCTGGACAACGACCGCAACCAGATCGAGCTGTTCACGGCGCTGTTGCTGTCCCTGCCCGGCTCCCCGATCCTCTACTACGGGGACGAGATCGGGATGGGCGACAACATCTGGCTGGGCGACCGTGACGCCGTGCGCACCCCGATGCAGTGGACGCCCGACCGCAACGCCGGTTTCTCCTCCAGCGACCCGGGGCGGCTCTACCTCCCCACGATCATGGATCCGGTCTACGGCTACCAGGTCACCAACGTCGAGGCGTCGATGGCCTCGCCGTCGTCGCTGCTGCACTGGACGCGGCGGATGATCGAGATCCGCAAGCAGAATCCCGCCTTCGGTCTCGGTTCGTACAGCGAACTGCCGTCGTCGAACCCCGCGGTGATCGCGTTCACCCGCGAGTACAAGGACGATCTCGTGATGTGCGTCCACAACTTCTCGCGGTTCGCGCAGCCGACCGAGCTCGATCTGCGGGCCTTCGACGGGCGTCATCCGGTGGAGCTGATCGGCGGGGTGAGTTTCCCCGCTGTAGGTCAGTGGCCCTACCTGCTGACTCTCGCGGGGCACGGCTTCTACTGGTTCCGGCTGCGGAAGGACGCTCCGGTCGGCTGACCAGAGACGGCGGACGGCTGACGGCGCCTCACCTCCGGGGCGCCACCCGCGGGGCGGTTTCCGCCGCCCCGCACGGGGCACCCTCCCCCATATCGAGCACTTCCCGGCTCCTCCGGGCACTTGTGGCCCATTGATCGAGCATTTGATCGAGTCCCTACGGACTTTTCCTCACCCGACACGTCCCGCACAGCCGGACAGCCATTGCCGCAATCCGGGACACTCTTCGCATCCTGTGGTGTGCCCGGGGAAAGGACGCGATGCCATGTCGGAGGCTGCATCCACTCGAGTCGCCCTGGCGAAGAGCACGACATCAAGAAAGACGGCAAGAAGACATTCGACGAGCACCACGGGCACGACCGCCCTGCTGCCGTCGCTCGCCCCGCTGCTCCACGAGTGGGTGCCCCGGCAGCGGTGGTTCGCGGGCAAGGGGCAGGCCGTCACCGGCTTCTCCCTCGTCGCGGCCACCGAGATACTGCCTCTGGACGCCGCGGGCGCGGGCCCCGGACTGCTGCACCTGCTCGTCCGGGTGCACCAGCCGGGCGGCCGCCCCGCGCCTGCCCAGGGGGACTGCTACCAGCTGCTGCTCGGCGTGCGCACCACGCTGCCCCCGCGCCTGGCCGGAGCCCGCATCGGGCAGGTCACGGCCGGGCCGCTGGCCGGCCGCACCCTGTACGAGGGGCTGCACGACCCGCGCGTCGCCGACCTTCTGCTGGAACGATTCCGTAACCCCGGTTCCCTCGGCCCTCTCCGCTTCGACCGGGCGGAACCGATCCCGCCGGGCCTCACCCCCCGCGTCCTGGACGCCGAGCAGTCCAACTCCTCGCTCGTCTTCGGGGACGCCTTCATCCTGAAGATCTTCCGCAGGGTCTTCCCCGGCACCAACCCCGATCTCGAACTTCCGCTCGCGCTCAGCCGCGAGGGCTGCGGCCGGGTACCCGCCCCGGTGGCCTGGTTCGAGGCGACGACGAGCCCGGAGCCGCTCACGCTCGGGGTGCTGCAGCCGTTCCTGCGCGGCGCTCAGGACGGCTGGCAGCTGGCGCTCGCCGCGCTGGCCGCCGGGCGGGACTTCGTACCGGAGGCGCACGCGCTCGGCCGGGCCACCGCCGAGGTGCACATCGCCCTGGCCGCCGCGCTGCCTACGCCGCCCCTGGCCCACGACCGGACCAGGGACCTGGTGGCCGGGATGGTGGAGCGGCTGGAGGCCGCCGCCCAGGCGGTCCCGGCCCTCGTCCCGTACGTACCGGGGCTGCGCACCGCGTTCGACGCGGTCGCGGCGCTCGGGGACACGGGGTGCGGCTGGGCGGCGCAGCGGGTCCACGGGGACCTGCACCTCGGGCAGACCCTGCGGGGGGACGACGGCTTCTGGTCGCTGATCGACTTCGAGGGCGAGCCGAACAGGCCGCTGCCCGAACGGCGCGCCCCGCAGCCGACGGTGCGTGACGTCGCGGGGATGCTCAGGTCCTTCGACTACGCGGCCCGCTCGCACCACCCGTGGAACCCCGAATGGGCGGCCCGCTGCCGTGCCGCGTACTGCGAGGGCTACGCCCGCGCGGCGGGTTCCGATCCACGCGCCGAGCCGGAGCTGCTGCGCGCCCACGAGACCGACAAGGCGGTGTACGAGGTGCTGTACGAGGCCCGCCACCGTCCCGACTGGCTGCCCGTACCGATGGCCGCCATCCAGCGCCTGGCCGGCACGACCGCGTGACCTCCGCTCCCACCACTCACCCCCGAGCCTTCCGAGGAGGCAGTCTCTGTGACCGCCCGCAAGCCGTCCCGCAAGTCGTCCGATCCCATCGAGGTCCCTCCCACGGCCGAGCCGGTGACCAACGAGGTCACCGCCCCCGCGGCTCCACCCGCCGCGGCTCCCGTCCCCGCCGAAGCACCCGCGGACGCACTCCCGCCGCCCCCGGTGAAGCGCGCCGGGGCCAGGAAGACGACGGGCGCGGCCACCGGCGCCCCGCCCCGTCCCCGGCGCGGCGGGGGCAGCAAGAACGTGCTGCCCGCCACCACCCTGGACGACGCGGACCGGGGCCGGCTGCTCGCCGGTGAGCACCACGATCCGCACGGGCTCCTGGGCGCGCACCCGACCTCGGGCGGAGTGCTCTTCCGGGCGCTGCGCCCCTTCGCCCGCTCGGTGACGGTCCTGGCCGGGGACAAGCGGGCCGAGTTGCAGAGCGACGGCGACGGTTTCTTCTCGGGCGTCCTGCCGCTGTCCACCGTGCCGGACGGGTACCGCCTTCAGGTCGCGTACGACGACAACACGATCGAGGTGGACGACCCGTACCGCTTCCTGCCCGCCATCGGCGAACTCGATCTGCACCTCATCGGCGAGGGCCGGCACGAGGAGCTCTGGAAGGCGCTCGGCTCACAGCCGATGGAGCACCAGGGGGTGTCCGGCACCCGGTTCACCGTCTGGGCGCCGAACGCGCGGGGGGTCCGCGTCACGGGCGACTTCAACTACTGGGACGGCACGGCCTTCCCCATGCGCTCGCTCGGCTCCACCGGCGTCTGGGAGATCTTCCTCCCGGGTGTCGGCGAGGGTGCCGTATACAAGTACGACATCTGCCGGCCCGACGGCTCGCACACCCAGCGGGCCGACCCGATGGCCCGGCACACGGAGGTCCCGCCCGCCACCGCCTCGGTGGTCACGGCCTCGCGCCATGAGTGGCAGGACGCGGACTGGATGGCCCACCGGGGCGACCGGCCGGTCCACGAGTCCCCGTTCTCCGTCTACGAGATCCACCTCCCCTCCTGGCGGCCGGGCCTCAGCTACCGACAGCTGGCCGCCCAGCTCCCCGCCTACGTACGGGAACTCGGCTTCACGCACGTGGAGTTGATGCCGGTCTCGGAGCACCCCTTCGGCGGTTCCTGGGGCTACCAGGTCACCGGCTTCTACGCGCCGACGTCCCGCATGGGCACCCCGGACGACTTCCGCTTCCTGGTCGACGCGCTGCACGCGGCGGGCATCGGCGTCCTCATGGACTGGGTGCCGGCGCACTTCCCGCGCGACGACTGGGCGCTCGCCGAATTCGACGGCCGCCCGCTGTACGAGCACTCCGACCCGAACCGGGCCGCGCACCCGGACTGGGGGACCCTGGAGTTCGACTACGGCCGCAAGGAGGTCCGCAACTTCCTGGTATCCAACGCCACTTACTGGTGCGAGGAGTTTCACATCGACGGGCTGCGGGTGGACGCGGTCGCCTCCATGCTCTACCTGGACTACTCCCGCGAGGACGGCCAGTGGTCGCCGAACGAGTTCGGGGGCCGGGAGAACCTGGACGCGGTCGCCTTCCTCCAGGAGATGAACGCGACGGTCTACCGGCGCAACCCGGGCGTCGTCACGATGGCGGAGGAGTCCACCGCCTGGGACGGGGTCACCCGCGCCACGGACCACGGCGGCCTCGGCTTCGGCCTGAAGTGGAACATGGGCTGGATGCACGACTCCCTCGTGTACATGTCCAAGGAGCCCGTCCACCGCAAGTACCACCACAACGAGATGACCTTCTCGATGGTGTACGCGTACAGCGAGAACTACGTGCTGCCGATCTCGCACGACGAGGTGGTGCACGGCAAGCAGGCCCTGGTCACCAAGATGCCCGGCGACTGGTGGCAGCGGCGGGCCAACCACCGCGCCTATCTGGGCTTCATGTGGGCCCACCCCGGTAAGCAACTCCTCTTCATGGGGCAGGAGTTCGCGCAGGGCGCCGAATGGTCCGAGGGCCACGGCCCGGACTGGTGGCTGCTCGACGAGACGTACGAGGCCTCCGGCGACCACCGGGGCGTCCGCTCCCTGGTCACGGACCTCAACGCGGTCTACAACGCCCTGCCCGCGCTCTGGCAGCGGGACACCTCGCCGGAGGGCTTCAGCTGGATCGACGGCGGCGCCGCGGAGGACAACGCGTTCTCGTTCGTCCGCTACGACGCGGACGGATCACCGCTGATCGCCGTCTCCCACTTCTCCCCGGTGGTGCGGCAGGACTACCGGATCGGCCTGCCGGACGGCCCGGAGGCCTGGGTCGAGGTCCTGAACACGGACGCGGCCCGCTACGGCGGCAGCGACGTACGCAACGGGGAGCCGCTGAAGCCGGAGGCGGTGGCGGCGCACGGCAGGGACACCAGCATCACGCTGACGCTCCCGCCACTGGCGACGGTCTGGCTGCGGCCGGCCTGACGGGCGGAGGGCACGGGACGGGCCGGGCGTGGGCTTCTTTCCATGCGCCGGCCCTCCCGCGCTGCCCGAGGTGGACCGGAGTGCGGGGCCTGGGCGCCTACGGTTCGGCCCTTCCACGCAGCGACGAAACTGTGTACGGCGCAGGATCTCCAAGGAGGGTAAATTGCGTGTCCCATCCAGAAGAGACACATCCTTCGACCCGCAAGAGCGGTAAGTTACTCAGCCCCGTCGGAGACATAAGTCCGCGGACCGCCGCCGGAATTGTCGCCTCCATGGCGGTGGCAGCGTTCTCCTTCGTCACCACGGAGAACCTCCCCATCGGTCTTCTCTCGCTGATCGCCGACGACCTGAATGCATCCGTGTCGTCGGTCGGCCTGCTGGTCACCTTTTACGGCCTCACGGTCGCTGTGGTCTCGGTACCGGTGGCCAAGCTCACGCTCGGCATCCCCCGCCGGATCCTCCTCATTCGAATCCTCGGGCTCTTCCTGGTGGCGACGTGGATTTCCGCGGCCGCCCCGACCTACTGGGTGCTGCTCCTCGCCCGCCTGCTCACCTCTCTGAGCCAGGCGGTCTTCTGGGCCGTAGTCGCGCCCACCGTCGCCGGCCTCTTCCAGCCCGCCGTGCGCGGGCGGATCATCGCGCTGACCTTCTCAGGTGCTTCACTGGGCGGTGTCCTGGGCGTCCCGGCAGCCACCTGGATCGGACAAGGTGCCGGCTGGCGGATCGCGTTCGTGGCGCTGAGCGTGCTCACCGCCATCGTCCTCGTCGTTGTCGTCCTTCGGTTGCCGGACACCGATCCCGAGCACAATCACGCGTCCAGGGGCGCCGATCCCGACCGCCGGGTGTACGCCCTCGTGGTGTCCGCGAACGCCCTGATGGTGGCCGGCGTGTTCACCACGTACACCTATCTCGTCGCCTTCCTGGACGAGGTGAGCGGCTTCGCCGAGCAGGCGATCACGCCGATGCTGCTGCTCTACGGAGCCGCGGGGGTGGTGGGCGGCCTCGCAGCAGGCGCGACCTCGGACCGGCATCCGAGACTGGCCTTCACCGCGCCGAGTGCCGTCCTGGTGGTGGCACTGCTCGGGCTCTATGCGCTCGGCGAGGAGAGGAGCGTGGTCATCGCGTGCGTCAGCCTCGCGGGCTTCGCCTGCGCGTGCGTCCCCATCGCCACCCAGAACCGAATCATGCAAGTGGCCCCCGGCAGCACCGATGTGGCCTCGGCAGGCAACTCGGCCGCTTTCAACCTGGGCATCGCCTCCGGGGCGCTGACCGGCGGCGTACTCGTCGAGACCGTCAGTGTGCGCAGCGTCGCCCTGGGGGGCGCGGTGCTGTCGGCGATGGCGCTCGCACTGGCCCTGATCGAACCCGCGCTGCTGAGGAGCATTCCCAGGGGCGTCCCTCCGACCCGCGAGAGCCGGCCGGCGGACTGAACCCGGGGAGGACGGGCAGCCAGCCCATGGGGCGGACTCGACGGCCCCGGACGATCTGTGAGCGCGCCCGGCGGTCAGACCGCCGCCGGGAGCACGTCCTCCAGCTCCTGGAGCAGGCGGCGCTTCGGGCGGGCGCCCACCATCGACTTCACCGGTTCGCCGTCCTGGAAGACCATCAGCGTCGGCATCGACAGCACCGCGTAGCGGCTGGTGATGCCCGGGTTGTGGTCCACGTCGAGCTGGACGACCTTGACCCGGCCGGCCTCCTCCCGGGCGATCGCGCTGAGCACCGGGGCGAGCTGGCGGCAGGGCCCGCACCAGTCGGCGGTGAATTCGACCAGGACCGGCAGGCCGGCTCCCAGGACCTCCGTGTCGAACGTCGTGTCGGTCACCTCGGCGACACCTTCCGCGTGGATCATCTCTCGTCCTCCCAGTTCAGTTCACACCGTGGTTCGGGGCCGCCCGGCACCATCGCCGACGCCTCCGTCTCGGCGCGGGCCAGCTGTGCGCCCACCTCCGTACGGACCGACTGGAGCTGGCCGATGAGCGCGTCCAGCTCGCCGAGCTTGCGCCGGTAGACGGCCAGCGAGGCCGGGCAGGCGTCGCCCGCCGGGTGGCCCGCGCGCAGGCAGTCGACGAAGGGACGGGTCTCCTCCAGGTCGAACCCGAAGTCCTGAAGGGTCCGGATCTGCTGGATCAGCCGCAGGTCACTCTCGTCGTACGTGCGGTAGCCGTTCTCCGCGCGGCGTGCGTGCAGCAGGCCCCGTGACTCGTAGTACCGCAGCGTCCGTGTCGTCGTTCCGGCGCGTTCGGCCAGCTCCCCGATTCGCATACCGCGACGGTAGTCCTTGACGTGGGCGTCAAGGCAAGCGCCGAGGTGAGCACAGGGCAGGGCGCCGCCTTCAGGAAATGGAGCGGCCGGGGCCATTGACGGGCGCCCCCGGTGCGTCTAAATAACTCTGAGAGCGCTCTCATATACAACCTTCCCGGCACGTCCCCACCGGAGGTTCCCTTGCGTACGAGCCGCACCACCCCCCACAGACCCCACGGTCGAACGACCGTCCTCGCCGCCCTCACCGCTCTGGCCCTCACCCTCGCCGCAGTGATCACCGTCGCCGGCTCCGGGCCCGCCCGTGGTGACGTCCCGACGACGCCCGGCTGGGACCTGCAGTGGAGTGACGACTTCAACGGCGCGAACCGCAGCCTGCCGTCCTCCGCGAACTGGCAGATCGACACGGGTCACGGCTATCCCGGCGGTCCCGGCAACTGGGGCACCGGGGAGGTCCAGAACTACACCGCCAGCCCCGACAACGTCAGCCTCGACGGCAGCGGCAACCTCCGCATCACCCCGCTCCGCGACGGCGCGGGCAACTGGACCTCGGGCCGCATCGAGACCAAGCGGGCCGACTTCAAGGCACCGGCCGGCGGCACCCTGCGTATCGAGGGCCGCGTCCAGATGCCGAACGTCACCGGCAACGCGGCCCTGGGCTACTGGCCCGCCTTCTGGGCACTGGGCTCGCCCTACCGGGGCAACTACTGGAACTGGCCGGGCATCGGTGAGTTCGACATCATGGAGAACGTCAACGGGATCAACTCCGTCTGGGGCGTGCTGCACTGCGGGGTCAACCCGGGCGGCCCCTGCAACGAGACCACCGGCCTCGGCAACAGCCGCGTCTGCCCGGGCGCGAGCTGCCAGTCCGCCTTCCACACCTACCGCTTCGAGTGGGACCGCGCCGTCACGCCCAACGCCCTGCGCTGGTACGTCGACGACCAGCTCTTCCACAGCGTCACCCAGAGCCAGCTGGACGCCACGACGTGGGCGAACATGACCGACCACGCCGGGTACTTCCTCCTGCTGAACCTCGCGATCGGCGGCGCCTTCCCGGACGCGCTCGGCGGCTCCACCCCGACCGCCGGGACGGTCCCCGGCCGGCCCATGCTGGTCGACTACGTCGGCGTCTGGACCCGGGGAGGCGGTGGCACCACCGACCCGCCCACGGATCCGCCGACCGGCTCCTCCACCCTCGTCCTGCGCAGCGCCGGTGGCCTCGGCGCCGCCCAGTCCGCCGCCTCGTCGGTGACGGTCGCATCGGCGGGCGGCGGCAACTACGACGGCACCCCGCACAGCCCGCAGACGTTCACCGCGACCGGCATCACCCGGACGTACGACGGCGGCTCCACCCAGTTCGACGTGTTCGCCGACTCGGGCACCGCGATCGCCAACGGGCAGCAGGTGCGGGTGAGTTACGACCGTACGGGCGACGGGACCTGGGACCGCACGGAGACGTACAACTACTTCGCCACCGATCCCGTCAACGGGTACGAGCACTACACGCAGGCCAAGGGGCTCAAGGCGTCCACCGGGAGCCACGGCAACCTGGTCAACGGCAAGGTGAGAGTGGAGGTCTGGAACGCCATCGGCAACGGCACGAGCACCGTGGGCACCGGAAACCAGTCGGTCATCCGCATCCCGTTCGGCTGACGCTCATCGGGCGACGGTGAGGAAACAGGTGTAGGAGCCCGTCACCGTCGTTTCCGTCCCGCTGCCGGGTTCCCCGTCCATGGTGACCGATACGCTCACCTCGGACTTCCCCCGCATGCCGAACCCGTCCGCGTAACGGCCGCCGCGCCGCCAGTCCTTCGGCGCGGCGGCATCGGCGCGCCCGCACTCCACTCTCCCGTAGCGGTCGCCGCTCCCGACATCCCGCTTGCCGGAGAACGCCCGGTCCACCTCCACCTGGCCCAGCACCCGGATGTCGTGCCGGTCCGCGCAGTCCACGGGCCGGACGATCTCCTCGGTGGCCAGCCCCGTGCCGCCGGTGGCCGCGCACCGGCCGGCCTCCAGCGTGGCGACGGGTGCCAGCACCTCTCCGGCGTCCTCGACCGCCTCGCCGCCGCCGGAGGGACCCTCGGCCTTCCCCGGCTCGCCGAAGGCGGTGAGTTCGTACGCCGCCCGCAGCCGCTTCACCTCGACGAGCATCCCCTGGTCGTGCAGCGCGGCCAGCACGGGCGCGAGGTCGGCAGCGGCCGAGACCAGTCTGCCGTCGGCGTCCAGCTTCACCGTCAGCCCGACGGACTCCGTCCCCCAGGCGTCACCGGCGCCCCGCAGGTGACGCGGCAGGAGCTCCGCCGCGACCTCGGGCAGCAGGACCACCCGGTAGACCCGGCTGCCGTCCGCGCGGCGCTCCGGGGCCTCTCGGGGGATCGCGCGCGGAACGAGGTCCGCGAGGGTCCCGCTGTACGGCGCCGCGTCCCCGGCCGCGTGCCCGGCGACGTCGCCCGTGGCCTCGCCGAACTTGCTGACGGCCTCGGGGGTGTACTTCAGCCAGGCGGAGCCGCCGTTGCGGACGTAGACGTCGTCGTCCGCGGTGGCCAGCACCTGCTTGCCCTCCGGAGCCGCTCCCCTCAGGAGCTCCAGCGTGCCCTTCGGAAACGTGCGAGGTGCGTCGAGGCCGGTGTCCGCGCGTGACGTCCCCCGCTCGTAGTCCTGGTTCCCCCGCGCGCGCTGCACGGCATCGCCGCCCGCCGCGCCGTACGTCAGCGTCGAGACGAAAGCGGCGGTGCCCGCCCCACGGGTGGCGTCCGTCGCCGCCTGGAACTGCTCGGCGAGCGGCTGCCCGTAGACCGCCTCCCCTGCCGGGGCCTTCTCGCCCGCGCCGCATCCGGCCGTGCCGATGAGAACCGGCAGCAGCAGCGCGACCGCGGCCCTCCGGTGTCGTGCGGTCTTCAGCGTCCCCACCCCTTGCGCCTGGTCAGGACACCTTCTGCGCCTGTCCGGGAGAGTGATACTGCTCGGACCCGCCCCACGGCACCAGCACGGAATGATCACACTGTCCGCACATCACCGGCCGGGCATACGGAAGCGGCCGGTACGGAAGACCCCGTACCGGCCGCTTCAGTCGTGCGTCACGACCCGCTCGTCACACCTTCGCGAGCGAGGGCTGCTCCTCGCCGCCGTCCCGGGCGTCCGGGACGTGCGGCTCGCCGCCGTGGGCGTCGTCCGTCATCGTCTGCTCGTCGAACGGGAGGGCGCCGGAGAGGACCTCGTCCACCCGGGCCCGGTCGATCTCCTTGGTCCAGGTGCCGACCAGCACCGTGGCCACCGCGTTGCCCGCGAAGTTGGTCAGAGCGCGGGCCTCGCTCATGAAGCGGTCGATGCCGACGATCAGTCCGACACCGTCGACCAGTTCGGGGCGGTGCGACTGGAGGCCGCCCGCGAGGGTGGCCAGGCCGGCGCCGGTGACGCCCGCCGCGCCCTTCGAGGCGATCACCATGAAGACCAGCAGCGAGATCTGCTCGCCGATGGTCAGCGGGTCGCCCGTCGCGTTGGCGATGAAGAGCGAGGCCATCGTGAGGTAGATCGCGGTGCCGTCGAGGTTGAAGGAGTAGCCGGTCGGCACGGTGATGCCGACGACGGGCTTGCTGACTCCCATGTGCTCCATCTTCGCGATCAGCCGCGGCAGGGCCGACTCGGACGAGGAGGTGGAGAGGATCAGCAGGAACTCACGGCCCAGGTACTTCAGCAGGGAGAAGATGTTGACCCCGGCGACCAGGCGCAGGATCGCTCCCAGGATCACGAACACGAAGAGCGCGCAGGTGACGTAGAAGCCGACCATGATGATCGCGAGGGACTTCAGCGCGTCCACGCCGGTCTCCCCGACCACCGCCGCCATCGCACCGAACGCGCCGACCGGCGCCGCCCACATGATCATGGCGAGGATGCGGAAGACGAGACGCTGGATGTGGCCGATGCCCCGCAGGACGGGTTCGCCGGCCGAGCCCATGGCCTGCAGCGCGAAGCCCGCGAGCAGGGCGATGAGCAGGGTCTGCAGGACCTCGCCCTCGGTGAAGGCCGACACCATGGTCGTGGGGATGATGCCGAGCAGGAAGTCCACGGTGGACTCGCTCTCACCCGCCTGCGCCTCACCCGCGGCGCGGGCCGCCTCGGTGAGGTGGAGGCTGGAGCCGGGCTCCAGGAGGTTGCCGACGACCAGGCCGATGGCCAGGGCGACGGTCGACATCACCAGGAAGTAGCCGAGGGCCAGACCGCCGACGGCGCCGACCTTGGCGGCCTTCCGTACGGAGCCGACCCCCAGCACGATCGTGCAGAAGATGATCGGCGAGATCATCATCTTGATGAGGTTGACGAAGCCTGTGCCGATCGGCTTGAGCTCCACGGCGAAGTCCGGAGCCACGAGGCCCACCGTGATGCCCAGCAGCACGGCGGCGATCACGGCGATGTAGAGATAGTGGGTGCGGTCCCGTCGTGCGGCTTTCTCTGCCACGGGGGTCTCCTCGGGTATGCGTCGGCTCCCCGTCCCTGGGGGCCCCGGTGACTATTCACTTCCCTGTGACGGCCGTCACCCTTGCGTTCATATCGTTCACAGACGCTTATCAGCCACCTTGGGCCGGTGGGCCCCGCCAGGCACACTGTGAGGCATGCGCCTGCCCCGTACCCTCCCCCGCAGCCTGGCCGGCCAGCTGTTCGCGATGCAGGCCCTGCTCGTGGCCGCGGTCGTGGCCGGGTGCGCGTTCTTCGCATACGCCTCGGGCCGTTCCCAGGCGGAGGAGACCGCAGTCCGCCAGGTCCGGGCGGCCGCCCTCGCCATGGCCGAATCGCCGTCGGTGCGGGAGGCGATCCGTACCCCCGACCCGTCCGCCGTACTCCAGCCCTACGCGGAGCGGGTCCGCGAGGACACCGGGATCGCGTTCGTCACGATCATGAATCCGGAGGGGGTCCGCTGGACCCACCCCGACCCCACCCAGATCGGCAGAAGCTTCATCGGGCACACCGAGCGCGCCCTGCTCGGCGAGACGTTCGAGGAGACGTACACCGGCACGCTGGGGCCCTCGATACGGGTCGTCACGCCTGTCCGGGACGGCGACAGGATCGTCGGCCTGGTCAGCGCGGGCATCACCGTCGAGCGGGTCTCCACACAGGTGCGCGAGCAGCTCGGGGCCCTGGGGACGGCTGCGGGCGCCGCCCTGGCGCTGGGCGCGCTCGGGACGTACGTGATCAACGCCAGGCTGCGGCGGCACACGCACGGGATGAACGCCCGGGAGCTGAGCCGGATGCACACGTACCACGAGGCCACGCTGCACGCGGTGCGCGAGGGGCTGCTCATGCTGGACGGGCAGCGCCGGGTCGCCCTGATCAACGACGCGGGCCGCGAGCTGCTGGGGCTGCCGCCGGGGTCGGTCGGACGCAGGGTCGACGAGCTGGCGCTGCCGACGCCGCTGACCGGGGCGCTCCTGGCGTCCGAGCCACGGGTGGACGAGGTCCACCTGACGGCGGAGCGGGTGATCGTCGTCAACACCAGCCCGGTGGTCGGCGGCGAGCGGCGCGGGACGGTCGTGACGCTGCGGGACCACACGGAGCTGCAGGCGCTGTCGGGCGAGCTCGACTCGGAGCGCGGCTTCACCCAGGCACTGCGCTCGCAGGCGCACGAGGCGGCGAACCGGCTGCACACCGTGGTGTCGCTGATCGAGCTGGGCCGGGTCGAGGAGGCGGTGGACTTCGCGACGGCGGAGCTGGAGCTGGCGCAGGTCCTCACCGATCGGGTCGTGGGCGCGGTCGCCGAGCCCGTGCTCGCCGCCCTGCTGCTCGGCAAGGCGGCGCAGGCCAACGAGCGCGGTGTGGAGCTGGTGCTCGCCGAGGACAGCCTGATCGACGACGGGGCCCTGCCGCGCTCGCTGGCGCCGCGGGATCTGGTGACGATCCTCGGCAATCTGATCGACAACGCGGTGGACGCCGCGTCGGAGGCGGCGACGGGCGTCGGCGCCCCCGTGCCCGCGCAGCGCACCGCGACACGGGCCCTGGTCACCGTGACCGCGCGGACGGACTCCGGCGAGCTGCTGCTGCGGGTGGCGGACACCGGCGCCGGGATCGGCCCGGACGACGCGGACGAGGTGTTCCGGCGCGGCTGGACGACCCACGGCACGGGCCGGGGCCTGGGCCTGGCGCTCGTCCGGCAGGCGGTCCACCGCAACGGCGGGACGGTGGCGCTGGGCCGGGCGGAGGACGGCGGCGCGGAGTTCACGGTGCGGCTGCCGCTCGCCGGCCGTACGGCGACGACGGAGGTGGCCCCGTGATCCGGGTGCTGGTCGTGGAGGACGATCCGGTGGCCGCGGACGCCCATCAGCTGTACGTGGGCCGGGTGCCGGGTTTCGAGGTCGCCGCCGTCGCCCACACCCGGGCGGAGGCCGTACGGGCGCTGGACCGGACGGAGGTGGACCTGCTGCTGCTCGATCTCTATCTGCCCGACGGGCACGGTCTGCAGCTGCTGCGCTCACTGCGGGCGGCGGGACACGGCGCGGACGTCATCGCGGTGACGTCGGCGCGCGATCTGGCGGTCGTGCGGGAGGGCGTGTCGCTCGGTGTCGTGCAGTACGTGCTGAAGCCGTTCACGTATCCGACGCTCCGGGACCGGCTCGTCCGGTACGCCGAGTTCCGTGCGGCGGCCGGCGAGGCGAGCGGCCAGGAGGAGGTGGACCGGGCGCTGGGCGCGCTGCGGGTCTCGGACCCGGCCACGCTGCCCAAGGGGCTGAGCGGTCCGACGCTGGAGGCGGTGACCCGGGCCCTGCGGGAGGCGCCGGAGGGGGTGACCGCGGCGGCCGCCGGGGAGGATCTGGGAATCTCCCGGATCACCGCCCGCCGCTATCTGGAGCATCTGGTGACGGTGGGCCGCGCCGTGCGACGGCCCAGCTACGGTCAGGTCGGCCGGCCCGAGCTGCACTACCACTGGGTGGCTGAAAGCCGCTGATGGTCCGGCCCGCCCCCGAAGGGCGCCCTAGGAGGATCATACGAAGGGTGAACTGATAGGAACAGCCTGTAGCCAGGCTGTTCCCGGCCTTCTACGGTGGGGCGGTGCACCCCACCCCGCCCTTCAACGCCCCCGCCGCGCGCCGCCTGCGCGAGGCGCTGGGAATGGCTCCCGGACATGTTGCGTACGGGCTCGGCGCCCAGTACGGACTTCGGATCACCGCCGAGACCGTGATGGCCTGGGAACGCGGCACGGCGCTGCCGGGCGAACGCGAACTGATGGCGCTGGCCGGTGTGCTGTGGTGCGCGCCGGGCGAACTGCTGGCCGCCGCGAGCACCTTGCGCGAGCACCGGCTGGCCCGGGACGTGGCGGTGGACGACCTGGCGCGGACGCTCGGGATGACGGCCGCCGCCTATCAGCGGATCGAGGAGTCGGGCCGCTGGCGCGGCAACGAGCGTCAGGCCCTGGCGCTCTGCGACGCGCTGGATATGTCGGCGGCGCAGTTCCTGACGGCGACCGGCCGGAACGAGGAGCTGGCGGACCTGCTGACCAGGGCGGTCACGACGCGCTGGCAGGCGTACGTACGCCCGGTGGACAAGCTCGTACCGCTGGACCGGATCCTGGTCCAGGACGTACTGGAGCAGCTGCACGCCGACTACCAGTCGCTGATGGTGTCGACGCTGAGCTGGAACACCACGGGCCGGGACCGGGCCGGGACGGCGGGCGAGGAGGGACGGGAGTTCCTGGACCGGGTGGTCGAGGAGTTCTGGCGGACGGCCGGCATCTGAGCCGGCGTACGCGGGAGAGCCCCGGCCGCCCGAAGAGGTCCGGCCGGGGCGGGCGGAGGGTCAGAAGACCGACTCGGCCTCGTACATCCGGTCGCTGGGGACGGTCTTCAGCCGGGTCACGGCGTCCGCCAGCGGGGCCATCACGATCTCGGTCCCGCGCAGCGCCGTCATCCGGCCGAAGTCGCCGCGGTGCACGGCCTCCACGGCGTTCCACCCGAAGCGGGTCGCGAGCACCCGGTCGTACGCGGTCGGCGTGCCACCGCGCTGCACGTGGCCGAGAATGACCGGCCGGGCCTCCTTGCCGAGCCGCCGTTCGAGCTCGGCGGCGAGGCGGTTGCCGATGCCCTGGAAGCGCTCGTGGCCGAACTGGTCGATCTCGCCCTTGGCGTACGTCATGGAGCCCTCGGCCGGGTGCGCTCCCTCGGCGACGCAGATGACGGCGAACTTCTTGCCGCGCGCGAAGCGTTCCTCGACCATCTTGACCAGGTCGTCGACCTGGAAGGGCCGCTCCGGCAGGCAGATGCCGTGGGCACCGCCGGCCATGCCGGACTCCAGCGCGATCCAGCCCGCGTGGCGGCCCATGACCTCGACGACCATGACCCGCTGGTGCGACTCGGCGGTGGTCTTGAGCCGGTCTATGGCCTCGGTCGCGACGCCCACGGCGGTGTCGAAGCCGAAGGTCCGGTCGGTGGCGGAGATGTCGTTGTCGATGGTCTTCGGGACGCCGACGACGGGCATCCCGGCGTCGGACAGCATGCGGGCCGCGGTGAGCGTGCCCTCGCCGCCGATCGGGATGAGGGCGTCGATGCCATAACGGAGGGAGAGTTCCGCGCAGTTCTCGGCGGCCTCGCGCAGCCGGTCGCGCTCCAGCCGCGCCGAGCCGAGGATCGTGCCGCCGCGGGCCAGGATGCCGCTGACCGCGTTCAGGTCGAGGGGCCGGAAGTGGCCGTCGAGCAGCCCCTTGAAGCCGTCCTCGAAGCCGATGACCTCGTCGCCGTGGCCCACCACGGCGCGGTGCACGACCGACCGGATCACAGCGTTCAGGCCTGGGCAGTCGCCGCCTGCGGTGAGAATTCCGATGCGCATCCTGCTCTGTCTCCTGCTCGCTAGTGCCATGCATTCCGGGGACCGTCGTGAAACCCCCGTACCGTGAGCCACCACGATTGTCCCACGCCGAGCCGGGCCCCCGCGCTTCCGACCGCGTCGCACGGACGGTACGGGCCCGGTGGCGGCCCGCCCCGGGCACCCTGCCCGGCGGGCGGCCCACCTGCCCCGGTAGGTATCGTCAAAGGGACAATGCCAGCCATACAGGACGGGAGACCACGCGTGGCGCGCAGTGTGTACGTGACCGGGATCGACCGGGGAGACGGCCGTCAGGTCGTCGATCTGGGAGTCATGGAGCTACTGACGCGTCAGGTCGACCGGGTCGGTGTCTTCCGGCCACTCGTCCATGACGGACCCGACCGGCTGTTCGAGCTGCTGCGGGCCCGCTACCGGCTCTCGCAGAGCGCGGAGACGGTCTTCGGTCTTGACTACCAGGAGGCCTCGGCCGTCCAGGCCGAGAAGGGGACGGACGAACTGGTCTCGCTGCTCGTCGAGCGTTTCCACCGGGTGGCCCGCGACTACGAGGTGGTGCTGGTCCTCGGCAGCGACTTCGCCGCCACCCAGCTCCCCGACGAGCTGGCCCTGAACGCGAGGCTCGCCAACGAGTTCGGCGCCTCGGTGATCGCGGTGGTCGGCGGCAAGGACCAGGACGCCGAGTCCGTACGGGCCGAGACGCGCAACGCCTACCGGGCGTACGCCGGTCTCGGCTGCGACGTCCTGGCGATGGTCGTGAACAGGGTGGCGTCCGAGGACCGTACGGACATCGCCGAGCGGCTGAAGGCGCAGCTCCCGGTCCCCTGTTCCGTGCTGCCCGACGATCCGGCGCTCTCCGCACCCACCGTCGCCCAGATCACCACCGCCCTGGGCGGAACGGTTCTGCTCGGCGACGACTCGGGCCTGGCCCGGGACGCGCTGGACTTCGTGTTCGGCGGCGCCATGCTGCCGAACCTCCTCAAGGCCCTGACCCCCGGCTGCATGGTCGTCACCCCCGGCGACCGCGCGGACCTGGTCATCGGTTCGCTCGCCGCGCACAGCGCCGGCACGCCGCCCATCGCGGGCGTGCTGCTGACCCTGAACGAGCGCCCCGGCGAGGAGATACTCCGGCTGGCGGCCCGCCTCGCACCGGGTACCCCGGTCGTCGCGGTGACCGGCGGGTCCTTCCCCACGGCGGGTGAACTCTTCGCCCTGGAAGGAAAGTTGAACGCGGCGACGCCCCGCAAGGCGGAGACCGCCCTCGGCCTCTTCGAGCGCCACGTGGACACCGGCGCGCTGCTGGAGCGGATCTCGGTGGCCCGCAGCGGCCGGGTCACCCCGATGATGTTCGAGCACGAGCTGCTGGAGCAGGCGCGTTCGGACCGGCGCCGGGTCGTCCTGCCCGAGGGCACCGAGGAGCGCGTCCTGCGCGCCGCGGACGTGCTGCTGCGCCGCGACGTCTGCGACCTGACCCTCCTCGGGGACACCGACGTCATCCGCAAGAAGGCCGCCGACCTGGGTATCGACCTCGCCGGGACGCAGCTCGTCGATCCGCAGACCTCCGAGCTGCGCCAGAGCTTCGCCGAGCGGTACGCCGTGCTGCGCGCGCACCGCGGGGTGACGGTGGAGCTGGCGTACGACGTCGTCTCGGACGTCAACTACTTCGGCACGCTGATGGTCCAGGAGGGCCTGGCCGACGGCATGGTCTCCGGCTCGGTGCACTCCACGGCGGCGACGATCCGCCCGGCCTTCGAGATCATCAAGACCAAGCCGGACGCCTCGATCGTCTCCTCGGTCTTCTTCATGTGCCTCGCCGACAAGGTCCTGGTCTACGGGGACTGCGCGGTCAACCCGGATCCGGACGCGGAGCAGCTCGCGGACATCGCGGTGCAGTCGGCGGTCACCGCCGCCCGCTTCGGTGTGGACCCCAGGATCGCGATGCTCTCGTACTCGACGGGCACCTCGGGCACGGGCGCCGACGTCGACAAGGTGCGGGAGGCCACGGAGCGGGTACGCGCCTCACGGCCGGACCTGAGGATCGAGGGCCCGATCCAGTACGACGCGGCGGTCGAGCCGACCGTCGCCGCGACCAAGCTGCCGGCGTCGGAGGTGGCGGGCCGCGCGACCGTGCTGATCTTCCCGGACCTCAACACCGGCAACAACACCTACAAGGCGGTCCAGCGTTCGGCGGGCGCGGTCGCGGTCGGCCCGGTCCTCCAGGGGCTGCGCAAGCCGGTCAACGACCTCTCCCGCGGCGCGCTGGTCCAGGACATCGTCAACACGGTGGCCATCACCGCGATCCAGGCCCAGGGCGAGGAATGACACGATGACCACCGACCCGACCACCGAAGGTTTCCGCTCCATGAATGACGCGCACCGCGTACTCGTGCTGAATTCCGGCTCCTCGTCGGTGAAGTACCAGCTGCTGGACATGCGCGACCGCTCAAGGCTGGCCACCGGCCTCGTCGAGCGGATCGGTGAGTCCTCCTCCCGGCTGGTGCACACACCGCTGAAGGGCGGGGAGCCCCGCGAGCGCACCGGCAGGATCGCCGACCACTCCGAGGCGCTGAAGGCCGCGGCCGACGAGCTGGCTGCCGACGGGCTGGGTCTGGACTCCCCCGAACTGGCGGCGATCGGCCACCGGGTGGTGCACGGCGGGCTGAAGTTCAGCGAGCCCACCGTGATCACCGACGAGGTGCTGAAGGAGATCGAACGGCTCGTCCCCGTCGCCCCGCTGCACAACCCGGCGAACATCACCGGGATCCGTACGGCGCAGGCGCTGCGCCCGGACCTGCCGCAGGTCGCGGTCTTCGACACGGCGTTCCACACGACGATCCCGGAGTACGCGGCGCGGTACGCGATCGACGTCGAGACCGCCGACGCGCACCGGATCCGCCGCTACGGCTTCCACGGCACCTCGCACGCGTACGTCTCACGCAGGACGGCCGAGCTGCTGGGCCGGCCGGTGGCCGACGTGAACGTGATCGTGCTCCACCTGGGGAACGGCGCCTCGGCCTCCGCGGTGGCGGGCGGCCGGTGCGTGGAGACGTCGATGGGACTGACCCCCTTGGAGGGGCTGGTCATGGGTACGCGTTCCGGGGACATCGATCCGGCCGTCACCTTCCACCTGAAGCGGGTGGCGGGGATGTCGACGGACGAGATCGACGTCCTGCTGAACAAGAAGAGTGGCCTGGTCGGCCTCTGCGGCGACAACGACATGCGGGAGATCCGGCGCCGGGTGGACGAGGGCGACGAGCGTGCCGCGCTCGCGTTCGCCATCTACATCCACCGGCTGAAGAAGTACATCGGCGCCTATTCGGCGGTCCTCGGCCGGGTGGACGCCGTGGTGTTCACGGCGGGGGTCGGGGAGAACTCCGCCCCGGTGCGGGAGGCTGCGCTCGCGGGACTGGAGGGTTTCGGCCTGGCCGTGGACGCCGGCCGCAACGCCGTACGGTCCGGCGAACCGCGGCTGGTCTCGCCCGACGGCGCCCGGGTGGCGGTCGCCGTCGTGCCGACGGACGAGGAGCTGGAGATCGCCGGCCAGACCTTCGACCTGGTCCACAACTGAGCGGGGCCGCGCCCCTTTGTATCTTCCACCAGACGGAATATTCCGCAGTGAAACAAACCGATAGGATCCGCCTCATGCGCCGTTCCAAAATCGTCTGCACCCTCGGTCCCGCCGTCGACTCCCATGAGCAGCTCGTCGCTCTGATCGAGGCCGGCATGAGCGTGGCCCGTTTCAACTTCAGTCACGGATCCCACGAGGAGCACCAAGGCCGTTACGACCGCGTCCGCAAGGCCGCCGCCGAGTCCGGCCGTGCGGTCGGCGTGCTCGCCGACCTCCAGGGCCCCAAGATCCGCCTCGGGAAGTTCGCCGAGGGTCCTGTCGAGCTGGTCCGCGGGGACGAGTTCGTCATCACCTCGGAGGACGTCGCCGGCGACAAGTCCATCTGCGGCACCACCTACAAGGGGCTGCCGGGCGACGTCGCCAAGGGCGACCCGATCCTGATCAACGACGGCAACGTCGAGCTCAAGGTCGTCTCGGTCGACGGCCCCCGGGTCACCACCATCGTCATCGAGGGCGGTGTCATCTCCGACCACAAGGGGATCAACCTCCCCGGTGCGGCGGTCAACGTCCCCGCGCTGTCCGAGAAGGACGTCGAGGACCTGCGGTTCGCCCTGCGGATGGGCTGCGACATGGTCGCCCTTTCCTTCGTGCGGGACGCCGAGGACGTCAAGGACGTGCACAAGGTGATGGACGAGGAGGGCCGCCGGGTCCCCGTCATCGCCAAGGTCGAGAAGCCGCAGGCCGTCGAGCACATGGAGGGCGTCGTCGCCGCCTTCGACGCCGTGATGGTCGCCCGCGGCGACCTCGCCGTCGAGTACCCGCTCGAGAAGGTCCCGATGGTGCAGAAGCGCCTCATCGAGCTGTGCCGCCGCAACGCCAAGCCGGTGATCGTGGCGACGCAGATGATGGAGTCGATGATCACCAACTCGCGGCCGACCCGCGCCGAGGCGTCCGACGTCGCCAACGCGATCCTGGACGGCGCGGACGCGGTCATGCTGTCGGCGGAGTCCTCCGTCGGCGCGTACCCGATCGAGACGGTCAAGACGATGTCGAAGATCGTCGTCGCCGCCGAGGAGGAGCTCCTGTCCAAGGGACTCCAGCCTCTGGTGCCGGGCAAGAAGCCCCGCACGCAGGGCGGTTCGGTGGCACGCGCCGCCTGCGAGATCGCGGACTTCCTGGACGGCAAGGCGCTGGTGGCCTTCACCAAGTCCGGTGACACGGCCCGCCGTCTGTCCCGCTACCGCGTGGCGCAGCCGATCCTCGCCTTCACCACCGAGGAGTCCACCCGCAACCAGCTCGCGCTGAGCTGGGGCGTCGAGTCCTACGTCGTGCCGCACGTGGACAACACCGACGCGATGGTCGACCTGGTGGACGCCGAGCTGCTGAAGCTGAACCGCTACAACGACGGCGACACGATGGTCATCACGGCCGGCTCGCCTCCCGGTGTCCCCGGCACCACCAACATGGTCCGGGTGCACCACCTGAGCGGCGAGCGCGCCTGACGCGCCGTACGGCACCGACGGCCGTGGCCCGCCCCCCGCTCTCACGGGGGTGCGGGCCACGGCCGTCGTGCGGCTCCCGAACGGGTCCTGGGGCTAGCTGTTGCCGCCGGTGAAGTAGTTCTGCAGTCCGGGGACCTTGAGCGAGCCGCCGAACTGGCCGGCCTGCTTCACGGTGGCGTCGGTGAAGAAGGCGAAGGGCACGTTCAGCGGCGGCGGGGTCTCCGGGCTGAAGGTGACGGGGATGAGGCCGAAGAGGTTGCCCTTCAGCTCCTCCGTGTACATCGTCACCTGGCCGTTGCGGATGGTGGAGGTGGAACCCTCCTCCGCCTTGACGTGGCCGGTGGTGCCGCCCGGACCCTTCGTCAGCTGGTGCAGGTCCTTGATGTCGACGCTGTCGGCGGTGAACTTCAGCACCTTCTTGACGCTGCCGTTGTACGTCTTCACCTCGACGATGCCCGCGTAGTCGAGCCCGGTGAGCGTGAGCTTCGAGGTCTCCAGCATCCACGGGTCGTCCGGGAGCAGCGGGAGGCCCTCCTCCAGGTCGGCCGCGGCGAGCGCCTCGGGGTCGGCGGTCGGGCAGGGGAAGCGCTCCTTGGCGCCGTCCGGGATGTCCTCGTCCTTCACCGGGTCGAGGCCCTTGACGTCGTCGTCGAGCTCCTCGACGTCCTCGCCCGCCTTCTCGGCCGCGTCACGGATGGCGTCGGTGGTCTTGTCGACCGTGCCCTTCACCGCGTCCGTGGCCTTCTCGACGGGCTTCGTGGTGGCGCTCTCCGTCGGCTTCGGGGCCTCTGTGGTGGCGCCGGTGGACGGCTTCGCCGTCTCCTTGTCCGGTCCTTCGAAGAGGTCCTTGAGCGCGTCGCCGACACCCAGCGGGTCGAGGGGGTTCTTCGACTCCGTGGGCGTGGGGGTGGCCGAGGTGGCGGCCTTGTCGGCGGATGCCTCCGTGGACTTCTCGTCCTCGGACGCGCTCGCACTCGCGGAGGGGGTCGGCGTCGCGGTCGCGTCGTCCTTCCCGGCGTCGTCCTCGTCCGCGTCGTCCTTGCCGGCGTCGTCCTTGCCGGCGTCGTCGGACGGCGAGGCGCTCGGCGTCGGCTCCGTCTCCGGTTCCTCCGACTCGGACGGCTCGTCGGAGCGGGTCACGCAGGGCCCGGGCGCGAAGGGTATGTCCGAGTTGTCGTCGGCCATGGCCAGCTTGGGGGTGAGCCCCATGCCCACGAAGACGGCCGTCGGCATCGCGGCGAGCGCGAACGCCTTCTTGCCTGCGGGCATGTGCAGCTTCGTCAGGAGTGACTTCCTGGGCGCCGCGTGGCGGGGCCCGCTCCGATCCGGAAGGTCCTCCGGACCGAAGTCGTTCATCTGCCTGTCGTCACCCCGCACGATGCCCCCCACCGTCGGCCTCCGCCGCCGCCTTGAAGAGCATCGGCCTCCGCGGGGCCTCACCCGTGCCGTGGGGCGCCTGGCGGTGCTCAGGCGCCCCAGGGGCGTCGTCCATGGACAGCTGCGCCTCCGGGCCCTCGGAGGCCGGGACACTCTTCGCCTCGGCCGGGGCCCAGGCGATCGACAGCGCTCCGCCGAGAAGGGCGAACAGGAAGCCGATGATGAAGCCGCCTATGTTGGCGACGGGTATGGAGATCAGCGCGAGCAGGATCGCGGCGACGCCTGCGAACACCCGCACGATGTGGTGGAACCACATCGTGAATCCCAGCGTGATCAGCAGGATTCCGATGATCAGCGACCCCGCACCCGCGGTGGTGGACATCGCGATCGTCATGTTGCCGAGGTGCATGTTGGCGTACGGGAAGTACGCGATGGGTAGACCACCCAGGATGGTGAACAGGCCCGCCCAGAACGGCCGGTTACCCCGCCAGGTGCGGAATCCCCGCCGGTAGACGGTGAGGTAGTGCTCGTTCTGCCCTGTGGACTCGGGGCTCATGGAAAACAGCTCCCTGGAACCGGTACTGCTGTGAGAAGAGAAGGGGTGGGCGGCCGGAGGTCCTCACGGCACCCTCCGGCCGCCCCGGGCGAGTGCTAGAAGCACTCCTTGACGCCCTTGTGCAGCTTCATGCTCAGGTTGCTGAGCTTGAAGGTGCCGGCGGTGGTTGCCCACGCCGTCTGCTCCACGTTGGACAGCGTGGCCGTCTCGGCACGCTGCGCGAAGCCGTTCGGGTTGACGGCCTTCTCTGTGCCGGGCTGGATACCGGGCTTACCGACCGAACCGGCGGCGACGCCGATGTCGATGTTCTCGAAGTACGCGTCCGCGTCGAGCTGTGCGACGTCGAGGTACAGGTTCGTCGCCTCGACGGGCTTCTTCGGGTCGGTACCCGCAGTCAGCTCCAGGCTGACGCTGCCGAGACCGAACGGAAGGCCAGGCGTGACCACCGACTGGCACATGTTGGTGATCGTGGCCTTGCTGAAGCCCGACACGGCCACCGGGTGCGCCGCGTCGTTACCCTTCATGTCCTTGCCGACAGCGACGCTGCCGTACTGGACGAAGTCCTTACCGACGAGCTTGTCGGTGCTGACCTTGAAGCTCTGGCCGGAGACGCTGAAGGACGCGGCCAGCGCACCCTGCGCCAGGCCGACGCCGACCGCTGCGGTCGCGACGACGCTCGGCACCATGACCAGAGCGAAACGCTTCCATCTGGTACCACCGCGAACCTGCGAACTCATAAATTTCCTCCTTCTCGGACGTACATCTCCGGTACGGGCATGGTGCCCGCCCTGGGATGGGAGAAGTGCTACGTCCTCGGGAAGGAGAGCGCCCGGACCGGAGGCGCGTACCGCATCCGAATCACCGGCGATCACCCCCGAGCGACAACCACTGGCCGCGCGTCTGCGCAACCGGTTCGGACAGGCCCTGCCCAGGGGCAGGAACCCCCCTGTCCGCGATCGGCGCCACTGCCGCCGACCACCCGGTGGGGACCCAAAAGACCCTCCTGCGTCGACTGGCCGTCGGGCTGGGGGGTATTGGACCGAGCGTGGCCGATCGTGGTGCATTCGCGGCCCGGACACAAGGGGGGTCGTTACTGACTAGTAACGACCCGATAACCAGTACGCGACAGGGGGGTACCACCCGGCCACACAGGGTGGCACCGGAGTGACGGGCGAACAGCGGGATTACGTCCTGAAACCGGACAGACCACCGGAGGCGATTTACTGCGAGTAACAGCGCGTACCTTTATCAAGTTTTGGTAAAGCAGGTGTCTCCGTTGTCGTTCGCCCGCGAAAACGGCCGTGGCGCCCGGAGGGCTCCACGGCCGTGTTGTCACATCAGAACAAGACGCGCGCCAGCGCTGTCCGCGCGGCGGTGACCCGGGGGTCGTCGGGGCCGATCACCTCGAAGAGCTCCAGGAGCCGCACCCGTACGGCGTCGCGGTCGTCGCCGAAATTGCGGCGGACCGTCTCGACGAGCCGGCCGAACGCGTCCTCGACGTGCCCGCCCACGAGGTCCAGGTCCGCCGCGGCCATCTGCGCCGCCGGCTGGGCCGGGTTCTCCGCGGCCTCCTTGCGGACCTGCTGCGGATCCATGCCCGCGACGCGGCCCAGCAGTTCGGCCTGGGCGAGGCCCAGCTTCGCCTCGGTGTTGACCGGGTCGTCCGCCAGGACGCTCTTGTAGGCCCGGACCGCGCCGTCGAAGTCGTTGGCGTCCAGTGCCTGCGCGGCGGCTTCCAGCTGCGCGTCGTACGGCCCCGCGGGCACCTCGGCGGGGGCGCTCTCCTCGCCACCCGCTCCGGCGTCCGGGTCGACGGCGATCCCGGTCAGACCGAACCGCTCCTCGCCGACCTGGATCAGCTGGTCCAGCGTCTGACGGATCTGGCTCTCGGGGGCCGCGCCCTGGAAGAGCGGGAGGGCCTGTCCGGCCACCACGGCGAAGACCGCCGGGATGCCCTGGATCCCGAACTGCTGCATCAGCATCTGGTTGGCGTCGACATCGACCTTGGCCAGCACGAAGCGGCCGTTGTACTCGACGGCGAGGCGCTCCAGGAGCGGGCCGAGCTGCTTGCACGGCTCGCACCACTCGGCCCAGAAGTCGATGACGACGGGGACTTCGGTGGAGCGCTGGAGGACGTCGGTCTCGAAACCCGCCTCGTCGACGTCGATCACCAGGGAGGCGGGGGTCACGGCGCCGCCGCCCCCCTGCCGGGCGGACTCCGCGCGGGCCTGCTCCGCCTTCGCCTTGGCGTCGCCGGCCGCCTTCACAGCGGCGAGGTCGACGACGCCGCTCATGGACATGTTCCTAGGCTGCATACGTACATCCTCCCCCCTGCGCGCACTGTTCCGGAAAGCGATCCGCGAACCGGTTCCGTCCACAGCCGCGCCGGTGTGCGCGACGGGCGGACGTAAACGGTCCCGGGGCCCTGAAAAACCCCGTGTTCGGCGCCGGGTCCCCACCCGGTGCCTGTGGCTGTCGATCGGTCGTGGCGCCACGACGGACGGACCGTCGCTTCTTACGCTACGGGTCGTAGCGTAACTGGCAGGACCCCCTCCGGGGCAAGAGTGCCCGGTGATCTGTCTCACGGGCTCCCGGGCCGGTCAGTACTACTTACCGGCCGGTATGGTCGCCGCATGCTGAGCCGCAGCCCAACCGGACCCGCCCGTTCCGGACGACCACGCAGCCCCGAAGCCGATGCCGCGATCCTCGAGGCGACCCGTGCGTCGCTGGTCGACCTCGGCTGGTCGAAGCTGACGATGGGCGACGTGGCGACGCGGGCGGGGGTCGCCAAGACGACTCTCTACCGCCGCTGGGCCGGCAAGAACGAGCTGGTGGTGGACGCGGTCGCCGTCCTCTTCGACGAACTGGAGCTGCCCGACCTCGGCAGCCTCGCGGCCGACGTGGAGGCCGTGGTCCTCCAGTTCGCGGCCCTGCTGGAACGGCCGGAGACCAAGACGGCGCTGATGGCGGTGGTCGCCGAGGCGACGCGGGACGAGGCGCTGCGGGACCGTATACGCGATTCGATCGTGACCCGGCAGAAGCACCTCGTCCTCCAGGGACGGGAGCGTGCGCAGCGGCGCGGCGAACTGCCCGTCGAGCCGGACGCGGTGGTGGCGGCCCGCACCGCCGACCTGATCTTCGACGTGATCGCCGGCGCCGTGGTGCACCGCGCGCTGGTGAGCGCCGAGCCCGTCGACCCCGACTGGGCCCGGCGCTTCACCCTACTGCTGCTCTCGGGACTGGGAGCGGCGGCCACGCGGGAGGGCTGACCGCGCGTCAGAAGCCCGGCGGCTCCGTGTAGACGCCCCACTCGTCGCGCAGCACCCCGCAGATCTCGCCGAGGGTCGCCTCCGCCCGTACGGCCTCCAGCATCGGCGCGATCATGTTCGAGCCGTCGCGCGCGGCGGCCAGCATCGCGTCCAGCGCGCCGCGGACCTTCGCTTCCTCGCGGCCTTCCTTGCGCCCGGTGAGCTCGCGCACCTGCTCGCGTTCGACCTCGTGGCTGACGCGCAGGATCTCCAGGTCGCCGGTGACGGACCCGTGGTGGACGTTGACGCCGACGACCCGCTTCTCGCCCTTCTCCAGCGACTGCTGGTATCGGAAGGCGGATTCGGCGGTCTCGCCGGTGAACCAGCCGTCCTCGATGCCGCGCAGGATTCCGGAGGTCATCGGTCCGATGGGGTGCTTGCCGTCCGGGTGCGCCCGGGTGCCGCGCTCCTTGATCTGCTCGAAGATCTTCTCGGCGTCGGCCTCGATGCGGTCGGTGAGCTGCTCGACGTACCACGAACCGCCCAGCGGGTCGGCGACGTTGGCGACCCCGGTCTCCTCCATGAGCACCTGCTGGGTGCGCAGCGCGATCTCGGCGGCCTGCTCGGAGGGCAGGGCGAGCGTCTCGTCCAGAGCGTTGGTGTGCAGGGAGTTGGTGCCGCCCAGGACGGCGGACAGCGCCTCCACGGCGGTGCGTACGACGTTGTTGTACGGCTGCTGGGCGGTGAGCGAGACCCCGGCGGTCTGGGTGTGGAAGCGGAGCCACTGCGCCTTGTCGGTCTTCGCGCCGTACGTCTCCTTCATCCAGCGGGCCCAGATCCGGCGGGCGGCGCGGAACTTGGCGATCTCCTCGAAGAAGTCGAGGTGCGCGTCGAAGAAGAAGGAGAGCCCGGGAGCGAAGGTGTCGACGTCCAGGCCCCGGGAGAGACCGAGCTCCACGTAGCCGAAGCCGTCGGCGAGGGTGTACGCGAGCTCCTGTGCGGCCGTGGCCCCGGCCTCGCGGATGTGGTAGCCGGAGACCGACAGCGGCTTGTAGTCGGGGATGTCGCGGGCGCAGTGCTCCATCAGGTCGCCGATGAGCCGCAGATGGGGCTCGGGCTGGAAGAGCCACTCCTTCTGCGCGATGTACTCCTTGAAGATGTCGGTCTGGAGGGTGCCGTTGAGTACGCCCGGGTCGACGCCCTGGCGCTCCGCGGCGACCAGGTACATGCAGAAGACGGGGACGGCGGGCCCGCTGATCGTCATCGAGGTGGTGACGTCGCCGAGCGGGATGTCCCGGAACAGGACCTCCATGTCGGCGGCGGAGTCGATGGCGACGCCGCAGTGGCCGACCTCGCCGAGCGCGCGGGGGTCGTCGGAGTCGCGGCCCATCAGGGTCGGCATGTCGAAGGCGACACTGAGTCCGCCGCCGCCGTTGGCCAGGATGGTCTTGTACCGCTCGTTGGTCTGCTCGGCGTTGCCGAAGCCGGCGAACTGGCGGATCGTCCAGGTGCGGCCCCGGTAGCCGGTCGGGTGGAGCCCCCGGGTGAAGGGGTACTCGCCGGGCCAGCCGATCCGCTCGAAGCCTTCGTACGTGTCGCCGGGGCGCGGCCCGTACACCGGCTCCACCGGGTCACCGGAGAGCGTGGTGAAGTCCGCGTCGCGCTTGCGGGCCTTGTCGTAACGGGCCTGCCAGCGGCGGCGGCCTTCCTCGATCGCATGAGCGTCCATGGAGACAAATTTACTAGGACGTCCTAGTAAATGTCGACGGCAAACCGCCCGGCGCTTCGCGCGGGGCGGTTCGGGCGGTGCGGATCAGGCCTTGACGGCCTGCGGGGAGCTGTCGGCGATCAGCGGCTCGACCTCCCGGACCACCTTGCGCTCGACGAAGAACGCGGCGGTCGGGATCGTCCCGGAGACCAGCACCCAGAGCAGCTTGCCGACCGGCCACTTCGCCTTGGAACCGAGGTCGAAGGCGAAGATCAGATAGATGATGTAGAGGACACCGTGGACCTGCGAGACGACGAGCGTCAGCCCCTCACCGGTGTCGAAGCCGTACTTGAAGATCATGCAGACACACAGGATCAACAGCATCACGGCGGTGACGTAGGCCATCACCCGGTAGCGGGTCAGCACACTGCGTTTCATGGCATCGAGCGTAACCGGACGGCCGGGGCGATCTTGCGGCGCCCTGCCCCTCACGACGGCACCCCGGGCGATGCGGCTACGTGTCCTCGAAGTCCTGGGCGGCCACCCGCAGCGGGCGCAGCATGGCGAAGATCTCGGCGCACTCCTCGTCGTCGTACGCCCCGAGCCCGAAGTCCATCGCCATCAGGTCCTGGCTGGCCGCCTCGACCACCTCACGGCCCTTGTCCGTGATGGAGGCCAGGGTTCCGCGGCCGTCGTTGGGGTTGGGGCGCTTGTCGACCAGCCCCGAGCGCACCAGCCGGTCGACGGTGTTCGTCACGGAGGTGGGGTGCACCATCAGACGCTCGCCGATCTTGGACATCGGCAGCTCGCCCGCCTGGGAGAAGGTGAGCAGGACCAGCGCCTCGTAGCGGGCGAACGTCAGCCCGTACGGTTTCACCACCGCGTCCACCTCGGCGAGCAGGATCTGCTGCGCACGCATGATCGACGTGATCGCCCCCATGGAGGGCACCGGCCCCCAGCGCCGGTGCCAGAGTTCCTCGGCGCGGGCGATGGGATCGAAGGGGAGGCTGAGCGGCTTCGGCACGGCAACGACCTTACCCACTGGTCACATGGCGGTCAGCACCGTCTCGCACTTCGGTACCGGACGCGTGTTCTACGCACCTCCAGGACCAGCAGGAGGGTGACGACCGCGCCCACGGCACCCGAGCCGGCGACCACCTGGTGCACCGGGAAGAATTCCGCGGCCAGTCCGGCGAGCGCCATACCGAGCCCCTGGACTGTCATCAGGCCGGCGGTGAGAAGAGTCATGGCCCGGCCCCGCAGATGCTCGGGGACCGCCTCGACGAACCACTGGTCGAGCCCGATGATGTACGCCGCGCCGGCCCCGGCCAGCACGAGGGCGGCGACGGTCAGGACCATGCCCGGACGGAACGCGTACAGCACGAGGGGCAGCAGTCCGAGAGCGGCGGCCGGCAGCACGATCCGGGAGCGGGCACGGGGACCGAGGGCACTCCCCACGTAGAGCTCGGTGCCTATGTGGCCGACTGCCATCGCGCACATCAGCAGTCCGAGAGCGGCGGGACCGGCCCCGATGGCGTCCACGTAGGGCGCGGCCAGGGCCTCCGGGGCGACCACGAAGAAGGCGGGCACCCAGAAGAGGAGGAGCAGCCCCCGGATCCGGCGGTCGCCGAGCACGGCCCGGGCCCCGGCGAGCGACTCCGCGAACAGCGTCCCACCGGTGCCCTCCCGCGTGCGGGCGGGACGGTCCAGGGTGCCGAGGCGCAGCAGCGCGGCCGAGCAGAGGAACGTCACGACGGTGACCGTGATCGCCCCGCGCGGGGACAGCACGGTGAGCAGCATCCCCCCCGCGCCGAAGCCGATGAGCATGGCACTCTGCGAGACCAGACGCAGCAGCGAGCGCCCGAGGACGTACAGGTCGCCCTCGCCGAGGATGTCGGTGAGGGCCGCCGTCCGTGTCCCGGTGAAGACGGGCGCGATCGCGGCCACCAGGCAGCGCAGCGCGAGAAGCCCCGCGACGGGGGTGCCGGGAAGCACCATCACGGCGACGCAGGCCGCGCAGATCAGGTCGCAGGTGACCAGGACGCGGCGTGCGGGGTACCGGTCGGCGACCCCGGCGAAGAGCGTGCCGCCGACGATGTACGGCAGGAAGCCGAGCGCGAAGGTGAGGGCGGAGAGCAGGGGCGAGCCGGTGAGGTCGTAGACGAGCACGGTGAGCGCCAGCTCGCTGACGACCACGCCGAGGAGGGAGAGGAGATGGGCGGCGAAGACCGCCCGGAACTCCCGTACGGCGAAGACGGCGCGGTAGCCCTCGACCCGGGGTTCTGCCTCCGGGGCGGAGCCCGGGTCGGACGAGGAGTTCCGCCCCGGGGGCAGGGCCGGGGACAGCGCCTGCTCGGGGGGCTCTTCGCGGGGTGTACCCGCCGGGGTGCTGATGTCGCTCGGCATGGACGCAGCGTGGAGCAGAAGCCCGGCCCTTCCGTAGACTTTCGGCTCACACCGAATCTTGAGTGGGGCCACATGCCGTTCCACCTGCACTTCGCCGAGAGTGATCTGCTCCGCTGCCGCTTCGCGCTGTCACCGCTCTGGGAGACGCAAGAGGCGGTGCGCACACTCCACCGCCGCTCCCGGCACGGTTACCACCTGCCGTGGCTCCGGCGGATCAAGGAGGACACCGCCGGGCTGGATCTCACGCCGCTGTGGCTGCTGATGCCCGACCCCGGCCACAACCCCGACTTCGTCTGCCCCCCGCCGCTCGGGCCGCTCGCCACCTTCGCCGAGGAGCTGGCAGCCGTCCGCGCGACGGATCCGGCGGCCGCCCGCGACGACATGGCGCTCGCGCTCGCCGACACCCCGGGCGCCCTGCGCTCCCCCGCCGGGCAGCGGATGCTGGCCGACCCGGCACGGGCGGTCCAGGAGCTGGCGGACCTGCTGGAGCGGGCGTGGGAGGTGATGGTCGAGCCGCACTGGCCACGGCTGCGCGCCCTGCTGGAGGCGGACATCGCCTACCACTCGCGCCGCCTCGCCGAGGTCGGATTCGAGCGGCTGCTCGGCGAGGTCAGCCCGCGGCTGCACTGGGCGGGCTCGACCCTGACGGTGGTCGGCACCAGCGGCAACCACAGCCGGGTGCTGGGCGGGCAGGGGCTCGTCCTGATGCCCAGCGTCTTCGTGTGGCCGGATGTGGTCGGCGGCTACGAGCCCCCCTGGCAGCCCGCGGTGATCTACCCCGCGCGTGGCATCGGCGGGCTGTGGACGGAGTCCGCCGGCCGGACGCCGGACGCGCTCGCCCGGCTGCTGGGAAGGGCCCGCGCCGACGTGCTGTGCGCCCTCGGTGAACCGGCCGGGACGAGCGCGCTGGCGCACCGGCTCTCGCTCGCCCCGTCCTCCGTGTCCGCGCATCTGTCTGCGCTGCGCGCGGCGGGCCTGCTCACCTCGCGGCGCTACGGGCACCAGGTGCTGTACGAGCGCACCCCGCTGGGCATCGCGCTGGCGGCGCAGGGGTCGTAGGCCCGGTGTCCGGGCAGGCCGGTGACGCGGGCCGGCGGGTCAGCCTCCCGCGGCGGGGCTCCCTGCGGCGGTGGCGAGCGCGGGCTCCGTCTCCTGGCCCGGACCGGGCACGCGGGACCGGAGCCGTGCGCCGCCTCCGTACCCGCGCTCCCGCAGCAGCGTGAAGGACCGGGCCGCGAGCGGCGCGAGGGCGATCAGCAGGGCGAGCAGCGCCCAGCCACGGGCCGCCGTGTGGACGGTGGCCGCCAGGCAGCTCAGCACGCCGAGCAGCCCGCCGACGGTGGCCACGGGATGGTGGACGAGGAGCAGCGTGTAGCCGATGAGCCGGCCGGGCGGCACCCGGAACAGCGCCCTCCTGTACTGCCGCAGCAGCTCCACCCGGGACCGGTGCGGCCACCGGCCGTGGCGGTCCGCCGGGGAGACGTGCCCCTCGCGGGAGGCCGGCACGTCCGGGGTGTGGACGGAGCGCCAGTACTGCCCGGTCCCCGGGTTGCGGCGCCGGTGGATCTCGAAACCCGTCGCCGTGTCCTCGGTGCCGGAGCCGTGGAAGCCGCCGGCCTGGCGCAGTGCGGCGATGCGTACGACGCTTCCGGGGCCGGCGAGCACGGGCGCGCCGTAACGGTTGCCCGCGCGCTGCACCAGGGCGTGGAAGTCGTGGTCCCCGGCGAGCCACGGGCCGACGACGAACGCGGTGTCAGGGTCACGGAAGTAGCCCGTCGTCCGCTCGAGGAAGCCGGGCAGCGGGACGTGATCGGTGTCCACGGAGGCGAGGAGGTCGTACGCGTCACCGTGCTTGGCGATCCAGGCGTTGCGGTTGCCGTGCTCCGTACCGGCCTGGTGCGGGCCCTCCTCCTGGTTCCACTCGGGCACCCCGAGGCGGGTGAAGTGGTGCACGCCCAGCTCGGCGCAGAGCATCCTGGCCTCCGGGTCGTCGCCCTCGTCGAGCAGCCAGACGTCCAGCGGCCCGGGGTGCCGCATCCGTGCGGCGCCCTCCAGGTTGGCCCGCACCGCAGAGAGGGGCTCCCTGCCCGGTACGTACGTGGTGAGGAAGGCGACCCGGGTGCCGGGCTCGGGTGTCACCGGGACCGGGTCCCTGGCCACGGTCACGGCGTGCACGGCCAGGGCGAGGCCGACCGGTGCGAACACGGCGACCAGGCCGAGGGACGCGACGGTCACGGAGTCGGCGAGACCGAGCAACGCCTGGCCGTCCCCGCGCACGGCCCGGTGCGCGGGCAGCACCAGGAAGAGCAGCACGAGCCCCGCGGACACGGGGGCGAGCGTCAGCGGGAGGACCGCTCGTATTCGGTGCCACCCGGTGCGCAGGAGGCCGCGGTACCGCACCCGGTACGCGGTCGCGGGCTTCGCGAGCGGCCCGGCGGGCAGGCCGCGGCTGCCACCCCGGTCGTGGTCACGTCTTTCCGACGGCATCGCGCCTCCAACGGTCGAATATGCCGGTGTCCCCACAGAAGGGGAGAACCTGCGGGGTGTCGACCCGGCAGGTCCGAGTGAGCGGATTTCTTCGCCCGAACGGGACGAGCCCCCGGCGCCGGAAGGCGTCGGGGGCTCGTCGTGCGCGTGGGGCCGGTGCGCGGTCGGGGCGTCAGCCCGCCAGGTGCCGCTCCACCGTCTCGACCTTGGAGGTCAGACCGTCGGTGACGCCCGGCCGGATGTCGGCCTTCAGCACGAGGGAGACGCGGCCCGCGCGGGCCTCGACGGCGGCCACGGCGCGCTTCACGACGTCCATCACCTCGTCCCACTCGCCCTCGATGGAGGTGAACATCGCGTCCGTGCGGTTGGGCAGGCCGGACTCGCGGACGACACGGACGGCGTCGGCGACGTACTCGCCGACGTCCTCGCCGACGCCCAGGGGGGTGACGGAGAAGGCGACGATCATGCGCTGACCGTCCCCTCGGCGCGGGCGCGGGCGGCGATGACGCCGTCGGCCTCGTACTTCTTGAGCAGCTTCTCGCCGTAGAGGCCGCCGAAGGGCAGCACAGCGAGGACGAAGAACAGGGCGACACGCTTGAACGGCCACTTGGCCTTGGCCCACACGTCCAGCAGGAACACCAGGTAGATCGTGAAGAGGATGCCGTGCAGCATGCCGAGCGGCATCATCAGGAAGTCGATGTCCGAGACCCGGCTGAGCACCGAGCCGAAGAGGATCAGCGCCGGGAAGGACAGCGCCTCGGGAAGCGAGATGAGGCGCAGCCGGTGCAGGGCGGAAGCGGTCTTGATGTCCACGAGGGCACCTTCGGTGGGTGGGAGGGGCGTGTCGGCTTGTGAAAGCAGGCACAAGCACATCCATTGTGGCATCGCTCCCGGCCCCCCGAGGCAGGGGGTCCGTGTCCGGGCCCCGTGGCACGTATCCGCGCATATCAGGGTCATGTCGGGGTCGGGATCGGCCGCCGGGCCCTGTCCGGCCGGGCTCCCCTGCGGCTAACGTCGCACTGTGGCGATGTTCCGACTCCAAGGCAGCAAGACGCTCGCCGTCGACCTGACAGGCGATGCCGTCAAGGCGAAGAACGGCTCGATGGTCGCGTACGACGGCCAGATGGCGTTCAAGAAGATGTCGGGCGGCGGTGAGGGCCTCCGCGGCATGGTGACCCGCCGGCTGACCGGCGAGCAGATGGTCATGATGGAGGTGAAGGGGCACGGCACCTGCTATTTCGCCGACCGGGCGAGCGAGATCAACCTCGTCTCGCTGCACGGCGAGACGCTGTACGTCGAGGCGAGCAACCTGCTGGCCACCGACGCCGGGCTGCGCACCGGAACCACCTTCACGGGGCTCCGGGGCGGGGCGAGCGGCAACGGCCTGTTCACCACGACCGTCGAGGGCACCGGCCAGGCGGCGATCATGTCGGACGGTTCCGCCGTGGTGCTGCGCGTGACGCCCCAGTACCCGCTGAGCGTCGACCCCGGCGCCTACATCGCCCACCAGGGCAGGCTCCAGCAGCACTTCCAGTCCGGGGTCAACTTCCGGACACTCATGGGCGAGGGCTCCGGCGAGTCCTTCCAGATCCGCTTCGAGGGCGACGGCCTCGTCTACGTGCAGCCCAGCGAGCGGAACACCGTGGGAGGCGATGTCTGATGCCGTTCCGTGAGATCAACTCGAAGATGGTCGAGGCCGTGGTGGGCCCCGGCCGGACGCTGTACAGCCAGCGCGGCGCGATGCTCGCGTACCGGGGCGACGTCTCGTTCACCCCGAACATCCAGGGCGGGCAGGGCGGCCTGGGGTCGATGATCGGCCGGCGGGTGGCGAACGAGGCGACCCCCCTGATGACCGTCGAGGGCAACGGCACGGTGATGTTCGGCCACGGCGGCCACCACATCCAGGTGATCGACCTCGCCGGCGACTCCCTGTACGTGGAGGCCGACCGGCTGCTCGCCTTCGACGGAACGCTCCAGCAGGGCACCATGTTCATGGGCTCACAGGGCGGTGTGATGGGCATGGTGCGCGGCCAGGTGACCGGGCAGGGCCTGTTCACGACGACGCTCACCGGGCACGGCGCGGTCGCCGTGATGGCGCACGGCGGCGTGATCGAGCTGCCGATCACGCCGGGGAGGCCGGTCCATGTGGACCCGCAGGCCTATGTCGCCCACCACGGGGACGTGACCAACAAGCTGTCCACCGCGCTCGGCTGGCGCGACATGGTGGGGCGCGGTTCCGGTGAGGCGTTCCAGCTGGAGCTCAGCGGCAACGGAGCGGTGTACGTCCAGGCGTCGGAGGAGAAGCTGTGAGCACGCCGGTGAGTTTCGACCCGATGACGCTGCCGTCGGACGACAACGTCAACGCGTACACCTTCTGCGTGGAGCTCAAGGGGAGCCAGTGGTTCCTGCAGAAGGGCAAGATGATCGCCTACTACGGGCAGATCGAGTTCAACGGCATCGGGCACGGCCGCTTCGAGCGGCTGATCCGCACGAGCTTCCACTCCCCGCTGCACGCGAGCGACTGGGTGGTGGCCGAGGGCAGCGGCAAGATGCTGCTCGCCGACCGGGCCTTCGACGTGAACTCCTTCGACCTGGAGGACGGCAACCTGACGATCCGGTCCGGCAATCTGCTGGCCTACCAGCCGACGCTGGCGCTGAAGCAGTCGATCGTCCCGGGCTTCCTGACCCTGATCGGGACGGGGAAGTTCGTCGCCGCGTCCAACGGCCCGGTGGTCTTCATGGAGCCGCCGCTGCGGGTGGATCCACAGGCGCTGGTGGGGTGGGCGGACTGCCCCTCGCCCTGCCACCACTACGATCACGGCTACATGACGGGCGTGATGGGCGGGCTGCGCTCGCTGACCGGTATCGGCGGTACCTCGGGCGAGGAGCACCAGTTCGAGTTCGTCGGGGCGGGCACGGTGCTGCTCCAGTCGTCCGAGGCCCTGATGCCGGAGCAGGCGACCGGTGTCGTCCCGCACGAACCGGGTGTGCCGGCCGGCGGGGGTCAACACGGCTCCACCCCTCGCATGCCCGGTCAGCTGGGGGACCTCCAGCGTCGCTTCGGGCTGTGAACGGTAGTCTGCGGAGTGTGACGCCCGGCAGTGCGTGCGAGGAGTCACACTCCCAGACTTCGTCCGGCTTTCAACATCTTAGGTAGAATCCATACATGGAGACCGAGACGGCCACCCGCTGGCTGACCGATGCGGAGCAGTGCGCCTGGCGCACCCACCTGGACGTCAGCAGGCTGCTGACGCATCAGCTGGAGAAGGACCTCCAGCCGTTCGGCCTGACCATGAACGACTACGAGATCCTGGTCAACCTCTCGGAGTCGGAGGACCAGCGTCTGCGGATGAGCGATCTCGCCGCCGCCACCCTGCAGTCCAAGAGCAGGCTCTCGCACCAGATCACCCGCATGGAGAACGCGGGCCTGGTCCGGCGCGAACACTGCGAGTCGGACCGGCGCGGACTGTTCGCGGTCCTCACCGACCTGGGCGGCGAGACGATGCGGAAGGTCGCGCCGCACCATGTCGAGTCGGTGCGGAGGCACTTCATGGATCTGCTCTCCTCCGAGGAGCTCTCCGCACTGCACGCGGCGCTGACCCCGATCGCGGAGCACCTGCGCGACCGGCGCGGCAAGCCGTAGCGCGGCCCGCCCTCAGCCGTCGTCAGCCGCTCCCGCCCCGGGCCGCCCCGGCAGCCGCAGGGTGAACCGCGCGCCGCCGCCCGCCCCTTCGCCCACCGTGAGTGTGCCTCCGTGCCGGGAGGCCACATCACGGGCGATGGCCAGGCCGAGCCCGGCCCCGCCGTCGTCGCGGCTGCGGGCGTCGTCCAGGCGTACGAAACGCTCGAAGATCCGGTCCCGTTCGGCCTCCGGCACGCCCGCTCCGTCGTCCGTGACCTCGACGAGCACGTCGCCCCGGTCCGCCCGCACCGAGACGGCGACCGAACGCTCCGCGTGGCGCTCGGCGTTGTCCAGCAGATTGCCGACGACCCGGGCCAACTGGCCGCGTGATCCGCCGACTTCGAGCGGCTCGGCGTCCGCCACGGAGACCTCCGGAGCGATCCGGTCCGCCGCACGCTGGGAGACCTCCTCGGTGACCAGCGCGCCCAGGTCGACCGCCGTGCGCCCCGGGCGTTCCCCCGCGTCCAGCCGGGCGAGCAGCAGCAGGTCGGCGGCCAGCACCTGCAGCCGTACGGTGTCGGCGACGGCGCCGGGCACGTCCAGCAGCTCCGGGTGGGCCTCGCCCACCTCCAGCTGGGTGCGGAGCGAGGCGATCGGGCTGCGCAGCTCGTGCGAGGCGTCGGCGACGAAGCGCCGCTGCCGGTCGACCGAGGCCTCCAGCACGGTGAGGGTCTCGTTGGTCGTACGGGCCAGCCGCGCTATCTCGTCCCGGGAGTCCGGCTCGGGCACACGGCGTCCGAGATCCTCGGACGCGGTGATCGCGGCCAGCTCCCGCCTGATGCCCTCCACCGGGCGCAGTGCCCGCCGGGTGACCAGCCAGGTCACCCCGGCGACGACGAGCAGCATGACGGGAAGTCCGGTCAGCATGGAGTTGCGTACGGTGTTCACGGCCTCCTGCTCGGCCGCGAGCGGGGCGCCCGCGTGGACGGTCAGGGTGACGTCCTCCTCCGTGGTCACCTCGACGGAGGCGAAGCGGTAGTCCGCCGTCTCCCCGTCGACCGTGGCGGTGCCGTTCGTGAAGTCCGGCGAGTCGGAGGAGACCTCGCTGCGGGGCGGGCCGGTCCCGTCGTCGTCATCGTCGTCATCGTCGTCGCCCGGGCCGGGGACCGGCGCCGGGGAGACCGGTACGACCTGTGCCGTGCCCGTCCCCGAGATCGCCTCCAGGTCCTTGGAGACGGCCACCACGCGCCCCTCCTCGTCGGTCACCTGGACCGGGTGGCTGTCCTCGTCGCCCGCCTCCAGCTCCGCGTACGCCCTGCCCAGGGCCAGCTCCCCCGCCACCTCCCGCGCGGTCACCTCGGCCTCCAGGCCGGCCCGGTCCGTCAGGTTGCCGCGCAGCACCAGCAGCACGGCCAGCCCCGCGACCGTCAGCGCGACGGCGACGACGAGGGTGGCACCCAGGGCGGCCCTGGCCCGTACGGACCTCACAGCGCCTCCAGCCGGTAGCCCGCGCCCCGTACGGTGCGGATCGACGCGCCGCCGAGCTTGCGGCGGAGGGTGCTGATGTAGACCTCGACGATGTTCGGGTCGCCGTCGTAGGCGAAGTCCCAGACGTGCTCCAGGATGTCCGCCTTGCTCACCACCTCGCCCGCCCGCAGCACGAGCTGCTCCAGGACGGCGAACTCCTTGGCGGTGAGGGTGACTTCCTCCTCGCCCCGGTGGACGCGGCGGGCCGGGGTGTCCATCCGCAGCGTGCCGGCGGTCAGCACCGGCGAGACGGAGCCACCGCGGCGGCGCAGCAGCGCCCGGACCCGCGCGACGAGCACGACGTACGAGAACGGCTTGGTCAGATAGTCGTCGGCGCCGGTGTCGAGGCCCTCCGCCTCGTCGTACTCCCCGTCCTTCGCGGTCAGCATCAGGATCGGCATCTCGTGCCCCGCGGCGCGCAGGGCGGCGCAGATCCGGTAGCCGTTCATCCCGGGCAGCATGAGGTCGAGGACCACGAGGTCGTGGACACCCTGGCCCGCCAGGTGAAGGCCCTCCAGGCCGTCGTGCACGACGTCGACGGCGAAGCCCTCGGCGGTGAGTCCCCTCGCGAGGGACGTCGCGAGACGCTTCTCGTCCTCCACGATCAACAGGCGCATGGGGACAGCTTCGCAAACCGAACCTGAAGAGGCCTTCAGGTGGCTTCAGGCTGCGTTCAGCATCGCCGGGCCAGTGTGGTTCCCGTCGCTCAGCACAGCACATCCCATCGGGGAGGAACCCACCATGAAGCGCAACATCGCCATCGCCACCCTCACCGCGGCCGTACTGGTCGGCGGCGGACTCGCCACGACCGCCGCCTTCGCGGACTCCGACAGCAGTGGCAAGGACGACCGGACGGTCACGGCGGACCGGGCGGCGGACGGCACCGGGGAGCAGCGGACCGGACGCACCACCGTCGACGAGGCCGTCGGCGCCGCGCTGAAGGCCGTCCCCGGCACGGTCACCGAGGCCGAACTGGACGATGACGACGACAGCGACCGTAGGGTCTGGGAGCTCGACGTGTACGGCTCCGACAAGCTCTGGCACGACGTGACCCTGGACGCCCGGGACGGCAAGGTGCTGTCCGACCGCGAGGACGACGACAACAACGACCGCGACCGGCACGCGCCCCGTTCGGCGGCCGTGTCCCTGGACGCCGCGGTGAAGGCGGCGCTCGGCGCGCGGCCCGGCACGGTGACGTCGGTGGACCTCGACGACAACGACGACGATGACGACCACGGCAAGCGCGGAGCGCTGCGCTGGGACGTCGACGTCACGGGCAAGGACGGCAAGCAGCACGAACTGCACGTCGATGCCAAGAGCGGCAAGGTCACCGTGGACCAGGACGACGACGACAACGACGGCGACGACGACTGATCCGTCCCTCGGATCACGGTCGTGTCCGGCTCCGCCTCAGGGCGCGAAGCCGGACAGGACCCTGCCGTCGTCGGGTGAGGAGAGGAACAGCGCGTCTCCGTAGGCGATCAGGGAGGGCGGCGTCCCCTGGATGGGCATGTTGAAGAGCTTGCCCGGGCCGGGAGGGTTCTCGCCGCTGCCGTCCAGCTCGTAAGGGCTCACCGTGATGTCATCGTGGACGAATGCCTGATCGCCCACGATCGAGACGTTTCCGGACTTCTCGTCGAGCAGGGTGTCGACGTGGTGCCAGAGTTCCTCGCCGTCACGGAGCCGGAACGCCCGGACCTCACCGGGCGCCGAGACCACCACCGTGCCGTCCCCCGCCACGGCCGGCTTCATCACGCCCGCCATCCCCTCCGCCAGGATGCGGCGGCCGTCGGGGGCGGAGGTGTCCGTCACCGTGAGGCCGTCCGGGGCGACGCAGATCAGATCGCCGTCCTTGAGCAGGGGATGGGCGCACTCCGTGTCCTCCTCGCCGACTCCCTGGAGCCGCTCGCCCGACCTGGTGTCGAAGATCTGGATGCCGCTCCCCACGGCCACCACCCGGCCGTCACCGGCCAGAAGGGTGGCATCGGACTCGGCGTACTCGACGGCCCACTTCTCCGGTTTCTCCTCACCGGTGATCTGCTGGGCGGTCAGACGGGCCGCCGAGCCGGCCCCGGAGACGTAGAAGACGACTCCGTCCGAGTACACCGCGCCGGTGCCCGGCCGGCCGTCCGGCACGGCGCGCCGCCACACCTCCTTGCCGTCGGTCAGGCGCAGCCCGACGAGGGCGCCCTGGACGAAGGCGTACACCGTGCCGTCCACGGCCGTGACGACCGACCGGCCTTCCTCACCGCTCCCGGCCCCGGACCTCTCCGGGACGTTCCAGCGTCGGGTGCCCTTCGCCGCGTCCAGCGCGGTGACGCCCCGCTCGCCGGAGCAGACCAGGGTCCCGGCCGACAGCAGGCAGCCGTGCTCCCCCAGGTGTTCGCCGGTCGTCCAGGGTTTCCAGCCGGCCGGCCGGACAGCCAGGTCCGCGCCGCGTGCCCCGAAGTCGTCCGTGCGGGCGGAGTCCGCCGCGGCCACGACGGTGGGCCCGGTCCGGGCGGCCGCCGAGGGTGCGGGTCCGCCGGGCCGGGCGGCTGCCGGATCGCCGGTGCCGTCGTCACCGTCGAGCAGCCCCGGCAGGAACACCACCCCGACGAGCACCGCGCAGACCACCGCGAGCGCGGCCATGACGACGAGCGGACCGCGCCGCCGGCTACGCACGAAGGCCGGTGGCGTGGGAGGAGCCGCCGGCGGTGGCGGTGCCACCGGGACCGGCACCGACTCTGCGCACCGCAGGGCCATGTCGCGGTGCGCGGCGCACTGCTCCCGTACCGCAGGGTGCCAGGGGAAGGGTTCCGGAACGCCACCCGGAGCGAGCAGACCGGCGAGCTCGTGCGGGGTCGGCCGGTCCTCGGGGCGGGGTGCCAGGCAGCGCTCGATCACCGCTCGCAACCCCGCGGGTACGCGGTCGAGTTCGGGTTCGCCGTGTGCGATCCGGAAGATCACCGCTGCCATGTCGGGATCGTCGAACGGGCCGCGCCCGCACGCCGCGAACGCCAGCACCGCGCCCAGGCAGAACACGTCGGACGCGGGGACCAGAGCCGTCGAGCCGTCGACGTGTTCGGGCGAGATGTAACCGGGGCTGCCGACCACCACACCGGTCCGGGTGAGCTGGGTGGCCTCGAAGGCCTGGGCGATCCCGAAGTCGATGACCTTGGGGCCGTCGGGACCGAGCAGCACATTGCCGGGCTTGAGGTCGCGGTGCAGCACACGCACGGCGTGCATGTCGGCGAGCGCCAGGGCCAGCCGCGAACCGACGGCCCGGACCACGGCCTCGGGCAGCGGTCCGGTGCGGGAGACCGCCTCGGCGAGTGAGGGGCCAGGGACGTACTCCGTGGCGAGCCAGGGCGTCCCGCCCTTCTCGTCCCCGGCGACCAGGGCCGCGGAGTGAGGGCTGCGCACGGCACCGGCCGCCGCGATCTCCCGGCGGAAGCGGACGCGGAAGCCGTCGTCGAGATCGAGCCCGGCGAGCACGGTCTTGAGCGCGACGAGCCCGGCGAGCGGTCCTGCGCCGACGGCCGGGGCGGTGTCCGCCCGCGCCAGGTACACCTCGCCCATCCCACCCGCGCCGAGGCGCCCCAGCAGCCGGTAGGGGCCGATACGGGTGCGGCTGCCGGGAGCCAGGGGCTCGATCATGACGAGGCCTGTCCTCCGGGCACCGCGAGCGAGACGGCGATGCCGTGCCGGTAGACGATGTGGACGACCCCGTGGTCCGGGAAGAGCTCGGGCGGCCGGTTCTCCTTGCCCAGCGAGATGCCGAATGCGGGGTCGTACGGCTCCTCGATCGCGGGGACGGGTACGTCCTCGATCGGGGTGCGGCGCAGTGGTCCTGGGGTGTCCCCGCCCAGCGCGACGCTGTGGAGAGCGTCGGTGTCCGCCCAGACGAGGGTGGAGTCGGCGAGGACGGGAGCGGAGACGGGGTTCTTCTCACGGGCTTCGGCGTCCTTGCCCAGGCCGTAGCGTTTCAGCACCGTGCCGTCGTCGCGCCGTACGACGACGAACGCGGGTTCCTCGTCCCCGGCGGGTGAATCGTCCGTCGCCGCGTCCGCCCCCGTCCTGTACACGGTCAGGCTGCCGGTCTCCGCCACCACGGCGGCGCGCTCACCGACTCCGGGGGGCGGGGCCTCCTCTTCCGTACCGTCCTGAGCCCCCGGGCAGTGGACCGCGAAGTCGGCGGGTGTCTCCCGGGGGCAACCGGCGGACTCCTCCCGGCCGTCCTTCGCGCGGAAGGCGTGCAGCCCTTCCTCGTTGTCCGCGTAGACCACTCCGTCCCGGACGCCCATCGGCCAGAAGTCACCGTTCTGAACCTGGGCCAGGTCCTCGCCCGCGAGCGGCTTCCGCCATTTCTCCGTCCCGTCGCGGACGTCGAAGGCCACGATCCCGGACCCCTCGGGCAGGCCGCCGGTGGCCGCGAACACGAGCCCGTCCGCGACCTGGGGCGAACTCCCCAGCTTGTGAGCGGCCCCTGCCTCGGCTTCCCAGCGGGACGCTCCGGTCCTGGCGTCGACTGCGAGGAGATGGTCACCGGTGGCGAAGTACACCGAGTCCTCGTGGACGGTGGGACGGGTGGAGCCGCTGGGCATGAAGAACGTCCCGGACGGGCTGTGGTAGGCGTCCGCGTCGCCCGGTTCCTCGCCGGCTGCGAAGTCCCAGAGCTTCTTTCCGTCGGCCGCCGAGAGAGCCTCGTACGTGCCGTCCGCCGCGCGGCAGACGACCACGGCCTCGCCGGCGGCGCAGCCGAGCGGGGTGCCGGAGAAGGTCGCGTGCCAGGGCTTCCAGCCCGGGGGGCCGGCCTGGGCAGGGCTCCTGCCGCCTTTGTCGCCCTCGCTCCCGCCACCGCCCTCGCCCCGGAACGCCGGCAGGCCCGCCGTGGCCGCCCCCGCCAGAACGACCACGGCCAGGGCCGCGCCGAGGAGGCGACGGCGGCGGGCCGGGCGGACCGGTGCGACCACGGGCGGTGACAGCCCGGGCCCCTGGGTGGGCAGCTGGTCCGCGGGTGCCCGGCTGCCCGTGGCCGCCTGGGTCGGGGTGTAGTCCGGCAGCAGCGGACCGCCCAGCACCCGGACGGAGGCCAGCTCGCGCTCGTACCCGGCGATGTGGGCCGCCACCGGGCCGGGCCATCCCACCGAACCCTCCGGGGCCAGCCGGGCGGCGAGTTCCGCGGGAGCGGGGCGGGCGGAGGGGTCGGCCACCAGGCAGTCCTGGAGCACCGCGCGCAGGGCCCCGGGCACTCCGTCGAGGTCCGCCTCGACGTACTTGACCCGGTACAGCACCGCGGCCACCGGACCGTCGCCGAACGGGTCGCGGCCGGTCGCCGCGAAGCAGAGGACGGACGCGAGGCAGAAGACGTCGGAGGCGGGAACCACGCGTCCGCTGCCCGCGACGTGCTCCGGGGACATGAAGGCGGGGCTGCCGATCATGCGGCTGGTGGTCGTGAGCGGGGTGCCGCCCGCGCCGCGGGCGATCCCGAAGTCGATCAGGCGCGGCCCGTCGGCGGCGAGCAGGATGTTGCCGGGCTTCACGTCCCGGTGCACGACGCCGGCCCCGTGGACGGTGTCCAGGGCCCGGGCGAGCTCCGCCCCGAGCATCCGGACCTCTTCCTCGTCCAGTGCACCCGACCGGCGCACCGCGGCCGACAGGGTCGGGCCCGCGACGTAGCCCGTGGCCAGCCAGGGCACGTCCGCGTCGGCGTCACCGTCCAGCACGGGGGCCAGGGCGGGGCCGGTCACCGACCTGGCGACCGCGATCTCGCGGCGGAAGCGCTGCCTGAATCCGGGGTCCTGGGCCACGTCGCGCCGGACCGTCTTGACGGCGACCGGAGCGACGTCGTCGCCGGAGCCCTCGCGCAGCCCGAGGAAGACCTCTCCCATGCCGCCCGCGCCGAGCCTCGCCAGCACGGCGTACGGCCCTATGCGTCCGGGTGAGTCCTCGCGCAGCGGCCCCAGCATGCGTCCCCCCGAGGTGCATGACCGGAACGCGCACCGCACGCGCCCCGTGCGCGGCATCTTTTCACGCCCTGTCAGGTGGGCGCTGCCCTCGGATCGGCGGGCACGGCTCCCGGGCGGCCCGCACGCCGCCCGGAGGCCGTCAGTTCCCGCCGGTGAGTCCCGCGACCAGCTCGTCCGCCGCCGCGTACGGGTCGAGGCCTCCGGCCACGATCCGTTCCGCGAGGGCGTCCAGCCGGCGGTCACCGTGCAGATCGGCGATCCGCTCGCGGAGCGCGGTGACCGCGATCGTCTCGACCTCACGGGCCGCACGCGCCGTGCGGCGCTCGGCCAGGACGCCGTGCTCCTCCATCCACGCCCGGTGCTTCTCGAGCGCCTCGACCACCTCGTCGAGTCCCTCGCCCCGGGCGGCGACCGTCTTCACGATCGGCGGCCGCCAGTCGCCGGGCCCCCGGGACTCGCCCAGGCCCAGCATGTGGTTGAGCTCGCGGGCGGTGGCGTCCGCGCCGTCCCGGTCGGCCTTGTTGACCACGTACACGTCGCCGATCTCCAGGATTCCGGCCTTCGCCGCCTGGATGCCGTCGCCCATGCCCGGGGCGAGGAGGACGACGGAGGTGTCGGCCTGGGAGGCGATCTCCACCTCCGACTGGCCCACCCCCACCGTCTCCACGAGGATCACGTCGCAGCCCGCCGCGTCCAGCACCCGGATCGCCTGGGGCGCCGACCAGGCGAGGCCGCCCAGGTGCCCCCGGGTGGCCATCGAGCGGATGTAGACGCCGGGGTCGGAGGCGTGCTCCGACATCCGGACCCGGTCGCCGAGGAGCGCACCCCCGGAGAACGGCGACGACGGGTCGACGGCCAGGACGCCGACCCGTTTTCCGGCCTTCCGGTAGGCGGAGACCAGCGCCGAGGTGGAGGTGGACTTGCCGACACCCGGCGAACCGGTCAGTCCGACGACGTAGGCGTGGCCGGCCAGCGGTGCCAGGGCGGCCATCACCTCACGCAGCTGCGGCGAGGCACCCTCCACCAGGGAGATGAGCCGGGCCACCGCACGCGGCCTGCCCTCACGTGCCTGCTCGACCAGGGTGGGGACGTCCACCTTCACACTCGGCCTCCTCGCTCGCTCGTACGGACTACTTGCCCGGTACGCGGATGATCAACGCGTCGCCCTGACCGCCGCCGCCGCACAGAGCCGCCGCCCCGGTGCCGCCGCCGCGCCGCTTCAGCTCCAGCGCCAGGTGCAGCACCACGCGGGCGCCGGACATCCCGATGGGGTGGCCGAGCGCGATCGCGCCGCCGTTGACGTTCACCTTGTCGGAGGTGACGCCGAGGTCCTTCATCGACTGGACCGCGACCGCCGCGAAGGCCTCGTTGATCTCGATGAGGTCGAGGTCCTCCACTCCGATGCCCTCCTTCTTCAGGGCGTGACGGATGGCGTTGGACGGCTGCGACTGGAGCGAGTTGTCCGGGCCCGCCACATTGCCGTGGGCTCCGATCTCGGCGATCCAGTCCAGGCCCAGCGCCTCGGCCTTGGCCTTGCTCATGACGACGACGGCGGCGGCGCCGTCGGAGATCTGCGAGGAGGTGCCCGCCGTGATCGTGCCGTCCTTGGTGAAGGCCGGGCGCAGCTTCCCCAGGGACTCCGCGGTCGTCTCGGGGCGGATGCCCTCGTCCGTGGAGAAGAGGACGGGGTCGCCCTTGCGCTGCGGGATCTCGACGGGGGTGATCTCGGCCTCGAAGATGCCGTTCTTCTGGGCGGCGGCGGCGCGCTGGTGGGACAGGGCCCCGATCTCGTCCTGGTCCGCGCGGGCCAGGCCCAGGCGGGTGTTGTGCTTCTCGGTGGACTCGCCCATCGGGATGTTCTCGTAGGCGTCGGTCAGGCCGTCGTACGCCATCGAGTCGAGCACCTCGACCGCGCCGTACTTGTATCCCTCGCGGGACTTCGGCAGCAGGTGCGGGGCATTGGTCATGGACTCCTGGCCGCCGGCCACCACGACGTCGAACTCGCCGGCGCGGATCAGCTGGTCCGCGAGGGCGATCGCGTCGAGCCCCGAGAGGCACACCTTGTTGACGGTGAGCGCGGGGACGTTCAGCGGGATGCCGGCCTTGACGGCCGCCTGGCGTGCCGGGATCTGCCCTGCCCCGGCCTGGAGCACCTGGCCCATGATCACGTACTCCACCTGGTCCCCGCCGATGCCGGCCCGGTCCAGCGCCGCCTTGATGGCGAAGCCTCCGAGGTCGGCCCCGGAGAAGCTCTTCAGCGAGCCGAGGAGACGGCCCATGGGCGTCCGCGCGCCCGCGACGATCACTGAGGTGGTTCCGGTCGTTCCTGACATGAGGCGCAGCCCCTTGGGATCGGTTGTGAACGAGGGTTTACCTGAATGTACTGAGCGGTACGGCGCCCGTCATCCGGCAGTGGGTGTGATCGCGCGCACGTTGCGTAACCATCCCAGGGGCGCTGCACTGGTTCCATGCTGACGCGAATCGACCACATCGGAATCGCCTGTTTCGACCTCGACAGGACAGTCGAGTTCTACCGCGCGACCTACGGCTTCGAGGTGTACCACTCCGAGACCAACGAGGAGCAGGGTGTGCGGGAGGCCATGCTGAAGATCAACGACACCTCGGACGGTGGCGCTTCGTACCTCCAGCTCCTGGAGCCGACCCGTCAGGACTCCGCCGTCGGCAAGTGGCTGGAAAAGAACGGTGAGGGCGTGCACCACATCGCCTTCGGGACCGCCGACGTCGACGGGGACGCCGCGGACATCCGCGGGAAGGGCGTGCGGGTGCTGTACGACGAGCCCAGGACCGGGTCGATGGGCTCCCGGATCACCTTCCTGCACCCCAAGGACTGCCACGGTGTGCTGACCGAACTGGTCACCTCGGCGACCGAGCACTGACCCGACCGATACCCGGCCCGGTAGAGTGGGCGGTTCCGGGCCGGGGCCGGGTCGGGGCCGCGCCGCGTCCTCGCCGTTGATCTGTCACCATTCCCCGGGGTACCGCTCGCCGGCGAGCGGTACTCGTATGGAGAATTGCGACCAGGGTTGGGGCCTCCCCTGCTCAGTGGGGCATCCCCTGCTCGAACGAAGTTGAGAGCTTGGGGAAGAAATTGAGAGCTCGGGGAAGGATGGGACCGCGCAGTGCGGGGCTACGAAAGCCAGCAGAGCCACCGAGCTGACGACGACCATCTCTCGCGGTTCGAAGCCGAGATGGACCGGCTGAAGACCGACCGGGAGAAGGCCGTCCAGCACGCCGAGGACCTCGGTTACCAGGTCGAGGTCTTGCGCGCCAAGCTGCACGAGGCACGGCGTAATCTCGCGACCCGTCCCGCACACGACAGCGCGGACATCGGCTACCAGGCCGAGCAGATGCTGCGCAATGCCCAGATCCAGGCCGACCAGCTGCGGACCGACGCCGAGCGCGAGCTGCGCGAGGCCAGGGCACAGACGCAGCGGATCCTGCAGGAGCACGCGGAGCACCAGGCCCGGCTGCAGGCCGAGTTGCACGCCGAGGCCGTGCAGCGGCGCCAGCGGCTCGACCAGGAGCTGGCGGAGCGCCGGCAGACCGTCGAGTCCCACGTCAACGAGAACGTCGCCTGGGCCGAGCAGTTGCGGGCCAGGACCGAGTCCCAGGCCCGCCGTCTCCTGGACGAGTCGCGTACGGAGGCCGAACAGTCGCTGGCCGCTGCCCGCGCCGAGGCGGCCCGGCTCGCGGACGAGACCCGCCGGCGCGTCAACTCCGAGGCGGAGTCGGCCCGTGCCGAGGCCGAGGCCACGCTGCTGCGGGCCCGCAGGGACGCCGAGCGGCTGCTCGACGCCGCCTCCACGCAGGCCCAGGAGGCGACCACTCACGCCGAGCGACTGCGCTCGACCGCCACCTCCGAGACCGAGCAGACCCGGCAGCAGACCGCGGAGCTGAACCGCACCGCCGAGCAGCGCGTGCAGGAGGCCGAGACCCGGCTGCGCGAGGCCCGGCTGGAGGCGGAGAAGGTCCTCGCCGAGGCGAAGGATGCCGCGGCCAAGCGGCTGGCCGGCGCCGAGTCGCAGAACGAGCAGCGCACCCGTACGGCCAAGTCCGAGATCGCCCGCCTGGTCGGCGAGGCCACGAAGCAGGCCGAGACGCTCAAAGAAGAGGCCGAGCAAGCGCTCGTCGACGCCCGCGCGGAGGCCGAGCGGGTGGTCGCGGAGGCGGCCGAGAAGGCCCGCACCCTGGCCGCCGAGGACGCCGCGGCCCAGCTCGCGAAGGCCGCCCGGAGCGCCGAGGAGGTCCTGACCAAGGCGTCCGACGACGCCAGGTCGACCACCAAGGCCGCCGGTGAGGAAGCCGACCGGATCCGCCGTGAGGCCGAGGCCGAGGCGGACCGGCTGCGCGGCGAGGCCGCCGAGCAGGCCGACCAGCTCAAGGGCGCGGCCAAGGACGACACCAAGGAGTACCGGGCCAAGACCGTCGAGCTGCAGGAGGAGGCCCGCCGGCTCCGCGGCGAGGCCGAGCAGCTGCGCTCCGAGGCCGTCGCCGAGGGCGAGCGGATCCGCGGCGAGGCCCGCCGCGAGGCCGTCCAGCAGCTCGAGGAGGGTGCTCGCACCGCCGAGGAGCTGCTCACCAAGGCCAAGGCCGACGCCGAGGAGCTGCGGACCTCCGCCGGCACCGAGAGCGAGCGCGTCAGGACCGAGGCGGCCGAGCGCGCCGCCACCCTGCGCAAGCAGGCCGAGGAAGCGCTGGAACGCAGCCGCGCCGAGGCGGAGAAGGTGCGCGCCGAGGCCGAGGAGCAGGCCACCGCCCTGACCGCCGCGGCGGAAGAGGCGGCCGAGGCGCTGCGCGAGGAGACCGAGCGCGGGGTCGAGGCACGCAGGACCGAGGCGGCCGAGGAGCTGACCCGGCTGCATAGCGAGGCCGAGTCCCGTGTCACCGCCGCGGAGGAGGCGCTCGGAGAGGCGCGTACCGAGGCGGAGCGGATCCGCCGCGAGACGAGCGAGGAGTCCGAGCGGCTGCGCGCGGAGGCCGCCGAGCGGATCCGTGCGCTCCAGGAGCAGGCCACGACGGAGGCCGAGAGCCTGCGTACCGAGGCCGCCGCCGACGCCGCGCGGTCCCGCGCCGAGGGCGAGTCCGTGGCCGTACGGCTGCGCAGCGAGGCCGCGGCCGAGGCGGAGCGGCTGAAGACCGAGGCTCAGGAGAGCGCCGACCGGGTCCGCTCCGAGGCGGCGGCCGCCGCCGAGCGGGTCGGCGCGGAGGCGGCCGAGGCCCTGGCCGCCGCCCAGGAGGAGGCCAACCGCCGCCGCCGCGCCGCCGAGGAGGCACTCGATTCGGCGCGTGCCGAGGCGGAGCAGGAGCGCGAGCGCGCCCGCGAGCAGAGCGAGGAGCTCCTCGCCTCCGCCCGCAAGCGGGTCGAGGAGGCCCAGGCCGAGGCCCAGCGGCTGGTCGAGGAGGCGGAGAGCCGGGCCTCCGAGCTGGTCTCGGCCGCCGAGCAGACCGCCCAGCAGGTGCGGGACTCCGTCGCCGGGCTCCAGGAGCAGGCCGAGGAGGAGATCACCGGGCTGCGTTCCGCCGCCGAGCACTCGGCGGAGCGGACGAGGACCGAGGCACAGGAGGAGGCGGACCGGGTCAGGTCCGACGCCTACGCCGAGCGCGAGCGGGCCACCGAGGACGCCAACCGCGTCCGCCAGGCCGCGCACGAGGAGGCGGACGCCGCCAAGGCCCTGGCCGAGCGGACCGTCTCGGAGGCCATCGCCGAGTCGGAGAAGCTGCGCTCGGACACCTCGGAGTACAGCCAGCGGATGCGTACGGAGGCGTCCGACGCCCTCGCGTCGGCGGAGCAGGACGCCTCGCGTGCCCGCGGCGAGGCCCGTGAGGACGCCAACCGGATCCGGTCCGAGGCGGCGGCGCAGGCCGACCGGCTCATGGCCGAGGCGACGACCGAGAGCGAGCGGATCCGCGCCGAGGCGACCGAGCAGTCGGAGCGTTTCGTCGGAGAGGCGACCGACGAGGCGGAGCGGCTGCGCGCGGAGGCGGCGCAGACCGTCGGTTCGGCCCAGGAGCACGCGGCCCGCACCCGCGAGGAGTCGGAGCGGCTCCGCGCCGACGCCGAGTCCGCGGCGGAGCAGCTGCGCGCGGAGGCCCGCCAGGAGGCGGACCGGCTGCTCGACGAGGCGCGCGAGGCCGCGGCGAAGCGCCGGGCCGACGCCGCCGAACAGGCCGACCAGCTCGTGGCGAAGGCCCAGGAGGAGGCGCTGCGCGCCGCCACCGAGGCCGAGCAGCAGGCCGACAGCATGGTCGGCGCCGCGCGCAACGAGGCGGTTCGGATCACCTCGGAGGCGACGGTCGAGGGCAACACCCTGGTGGAGAGGGCCCGTACGGACGCGGACGAGCTGCTCGTCGGCGCCCGCCGGGACGCCACCGCCACCCGGGAGCGGGCGGAGGAGCTCAGGGCCCGGATCGAGAGCGAGATCGAGGAGCTGCACGAGCGCGCCCGGCGTGAGACCTCGGAGCAGATGAAGACCGCGGGCGAGCGCGTCGACAAGCTGATGAAGGCCGCGACGGAACAGCGCGCCGAGGCCGAGGCCCAGGCCAAGGAGCTGCTGGCGGACGCGAATTCGGAGGCGAGCAAGGTCCGTATCGCCGCCGTGAAGCGCGCCGAGTCGCTCCTCAAGGAGGCCGAGACGAAGAAGGCCGAGCTGACCCGGGTGGCCGAGAAACTGCGCGCCGACGCCGAGGCCGAGGCGGAGCAGATGGTCGACGAGGGCCGCCGGGAGCTGGACCTGCTGGTCCGCAGGCGCGAGGACATCAATACGGAGATCTCCCGTGTCCAGGACGTCCTCGAGGCGTTGGAGTCTTTCGAGGCTCCGGGCGGAGCGGGCAAGGCGTCGGGCGGCGGTGCCGGGGGCGTCAAGGCCGGTGCGGCGGCGGGCAACCGGTCGGGTGGCAAGGCGTCTGACGGGTAGCCGCACACGTACTTCGCCATGAACATTCAAAGCTTAGGGTCGCAAGCCCTCCGGGGGTCAGCCACTCAAAAGGGGTGTCATTCTCCATACCAAAGCGGCATCTTCACGTTGACACGCCGTTCTGGCCCCTAGGATTCCCTCTAACACCTCACCGGTCTCATTCGACAGGAACCCCATGAGCGACCCTTCCTCCCCCTTCGGCTTCGAGCTCGTGCGACGTGGATACGACCGCGGTCAGGTGGACGACCGCATTACCAAAATCGTCGCCGACCGTGACAGTGCTCTCGCCCGAATCACCTCTCTGGAAAAGCGCATCGAGGAGCTCCACCTCGAAACGCAGAACGCCCAGGCCCAGGTCAACGACGCCGAGCCGTCGTACGCCGGGCTCGGTGCCCGCGTGGAGAAGATCCTCCGCCTCGCCGAGGAGGAGGCGAAGGACCTGCGTGAGGAGGCCCGCCGCGCGGCCGAGCAGCACCGCGAGCTGGCCGAGTCGGCCGCCCAGCAGGTGCGCAACGACGCGGAGACGTTCGCCGCGGAGCGCAAGGCGAAGGCCGAGGACGAGGGCGTTCGTATCGTCGAGAAGGCCAAGGGCGAGGCGAGCACGCTCCGCACCGACGCCCAGAAGGACGCCCAGCAGAAGCGCGAGGAGGCGGACGCCCTCTTCGAGGAGACCCGCGCGAAGGCCGCCCAGGCCGCCGCGGACTTCGAGACGAACCTCGCCAAGCGCCGCGACCAGTCGGAGCGCGACCTCGCGTCCCGTCAGGCGAAGGCCGAGAAGCGCCTCGCCGAGATCGAGCACCGCGCGGAGCAGCTCCGCCTGGAGGCCGAGAAGCTCCGTACGGACGCCGAGCGCCGGGCCCGTCAGACGGTGGAGACGGCTCAGCGTCAGGCCGAGGACATCGTCGCCGACGCGAACGCCAAGGCCGACCGGATCCGCAGCGAGTCGGAGCGCGAGCTGGCGGCGCTCACCAACCGCCGCGACTCGATCAACGCCCAGCTGACCAACGTCCGCGAGATGCTGGCGACGCTGACGGGTGCCGCGGTCGCCGCCGCCGGCTCCCCGGCGGAGGACGAGTCCGCCACCCGTGGGGTCCCCGCCCAGCAGACCCGCTGAGCAACACCACGTACATCAGCTGTACCCCATGCGCGCCCGGTTCCGCCTTTGTGGTGGCGCCGGGCGCGCGGCCGTTCTAGCGTGAGCGCATGATCGAGCTCGACGGCCTCACCAAACGCTTCGGCAACAAGGTTGCCGTCGACCATCTGTCATGCCGGGTCAGACCGGGAATGGTGACGGGGTTCCTCGGCCCGAACGGGGCGGGCAAGTCCACGACCATGCGGATGATGCTCGACCTCGACAACCCGACCAGCGGCACGGTGCGGATCGACGGCCGTCACTACCGCGACCTCCAGGAGCCGCTCAAGCACATCGGGGCGCTGCTGGACGCCAAGTCGATGCACGGCGGGCGCAGCGCGTACAACAACCTCCTGTGTCTCGCCCAGAGCAACCGCATCCCGGCGAGCCGGGTGTCGCACGTGCTGGACACGGTCGGCCTGACCGCGGTGGCGAAGAAGAAGTCCAAGGGGTTCTCCCTCGGCATGGGCCAGCGGCTGGGAATCGCGGCTGCGCTGCTCGGCGACCCCGAGATCCTGATGTTCGACGAACCCGTCAACGGTCTGGACCCGGAGGGAATTCACTGGATCAGGAATCTGATGAAGGCCCTCGCTTCGGAAGGCCGGACGATCTTCGTCTCCTCGCACCTGATGAGTGAAATGGCGCTGACGGCCGATCATCTGATCGTCATCGGGCAGGGGAAGCTGCTCGCGGACACCTCGATGGCGGACTTCATCCACGAGAACTCCCGCAGTTTCGTGCGGATGCGCTCACCGGAACAGGAACGCCTTCGCGATGTGCTGCACGCGGAGGGCGTCGTCGCGGTCGAGTCGGGCAACGGCACGCTGGAGATCGACGGCGAGGCCCCGGAGCGGCTCGGTGACCTCGCCGGCCGGCACGGGATCGTGCTGCACGAGCTCAGCGCCCAGCGGGCCTCCCTGGAGGAGGCCTTCATGCAGATGACAGCGGGCTCCGTGGAATACCACGCCCACTCCGACCGCGACGGTGCCCAGCCACCGCCTGTGGGCCCGCACTGGGGCGAAGAGTGGAACCAGCAGCAGGCCGGCGACCTCGCCGGCGACGGCACGAAGGGGGTGTGACGGCGATGGCATCGGTACCCGCGGTCCTGAATTCCGAGTGGACCAAGATCCGTACGGTCTCCTCGACCACGTGGACGCTGATCTCCGCGTTCGTCGTCACGGTCGCCATGGGCGCGGCCCTGAGCGCCCTGCTGAACAGCCAGTTCGACGACCTCTCGGCCGCCGAGCAGGCCACCTTCGACCCGACGTTCGTGAGCTTCTCCGGAACGGTCCTGGGGCAGCTGGCGATGGTCGTCTTCGGTGTCCTGGTGGTGGGTACGGAGTACAGCTCCGGCATGATCCGCACCTCGCTCTCGGCCGTGCCGCAGCGCGGGTCGTTCCTCTTCTGCAAGATCGCGGTGGCGGGCGTCCTGGCGCTGGTGGTCGGCCTCGCCACCAGCTTCGTGACGTTCTTCCTCAGCCAGGCCATGCTGGGCGACCGCGGCACCGACATCGGCGCGGAGAACGTGTTGCGCGCGGTCTTCGGCGGCGGCGTCTACATGGGCCTGATCGCGATCTTCTCGATGGGCGTGGCCACGATGCTGCGCAGTTCCATGCTGTCGCTCGGCATCCTGATGCCGTTCTTCTTCCTCGTCTCGCAGATCCTCTCGGCGGTCCCCGGCGCCAAGAGCGTGGCCCGGTACTTCCCCGACCAGGCCGGCTCCAAGATCATGCAGGTGGTCCCGGACGCCATGAACAGCGACCCGGCGCCGTACGGGCCGTGGGCCGGGCTGGGGATCATGACGCTGTGGGTGGTGGCGGCGCTGATCGGCGGCTACCTGGTGCTGAAGAAGCGGGACGCGTAGCGGCCGCCGCTCCTTGTACGTCTTGGCCGGAACCGCCCGCGGCTGGTTATCCTCCTAACTCTTACGGGGGCGTGCGGCCGCGGGCCTGGGCCCCGACGACAGATAAGTCGATGGGGCTGGAGAATGATCGAGGCAGTCGGCCTGACGAAGCGCTTCGGCGCGAAGACGGCCGTGCACAACCTTTCCTTCCAGGTGCGGCCAGGAGCCGTCACGGGGTTCCTCGGTCCCAACGGGTCGGGCAAGTCCACCACCATGCGCATGATGCTCGGCCTGGACCGCCCGACGTCCGGGCATGTGACGATCGGCGGCCACGCCTTCCGCAGCCTTCCCAACGCCCCGCGCCAGGTGGGGGCGCTGCTCGACGCCAAGGCCGTGCACGGCGGGCGCAGCGCCCGTAACCACCTGCTGTGCCTGGCCCAGCTCGCGGGCATCCCGGCGGCCCGGGTGGACGAGGTCCTCGGCGTCGTCGGGCTCCAGGACGTCGCGAGGAAACGGTCCAAGGGCTACTCCCTGGGGATGGGCCAGCGGCTCGGCATCGCGGCGGCGCTGCTCGGCGACCCGCAGGTGCTGCTCTTCGACGAGCCGGTCAACGGTCTCGACCCCGAGGGCATCCTCTGGGTCCGCAACCTCATGAAGCAACTGGCCTCCGAGGGCCGCACGGTCTTCGTCTCCAGCCACCTGATGAGCGAGATGGCACTCACCGCCGACCACCTGATCGTGATCGGGCGCGGGCAGCTGCTCTCCGACATGAGCATCAAGGACTTCATCTCCGCCAACTCGGCGGACTTCGCGCGGGTGCGGGTCCCGGCCGACCGGCCGGAGGAGCGGGAGAAGCTGACGGCCTCGCTGACGGAGGCGGGCGCCGGGGTCATGCACGAGCCGGACGGCGCCCTGCGCGTCACCGGGCTGCCGCTCCCCCGCATCAGCGATCTGGCCCACGCGTCGGACGTCCGGCTGTGGGAGCTCTCGCCGCACCAGGCGTCGCTGGAGGAGGCGTACATGCGGATGACGCAGAGCGCCGTGGACTACCGCTCGACCGCGGACGCCAAGGAAGGACTCCAGCTGCCGCCGCCCGGCTACGGACCGCCCGGCCACCAGGGCCCCGGGCAGGCCGGTCACGCGCCCGCGCCCCCGCCGGAGGTCCCGCAGCAGGGCTGGTACGCCCCGCCGCCCCCTGGACAGAACCCGTACGCCGCCGCACCGCCGGCCGGACCCGCGCCCGCGCAGACCGCGGACCGGCCCGAGCGCAGGACCAGCGAGGACTCCCGATGACGATGCCGCCGCCCCCGCAGGCGCACCAGGCTCCCCCGCAGCCGCAGCCCCAGCCGGGTCAGGCCGGCCTCTACGCCTCACCGATTCCCGTGCGCACCCCCGGCCTCGGTGACGCGATCGCCTCCGAGTGGACGAAGATCCGCTCCGTGCGCTCCACGGTGTGGACGCTCGGCGTGATGATCGTGCTCCTGGTCGGCATCGGGCTGCTCACCGCGTTCACCGTGAGCATCTCGGACGCGCCTCTCGACGACACCCCCGTGCTCAGCCTCGGCTTCTTCGGCGTGCTGCTCGGGTCGATCTGCGTGATCACTCTCGGCGTGCTCACCATCGCGTCCGAGTACGGCACCGGAATGATCCGTACGACGCTGACCGCGTGCCCGAGCCGGGCGCGGATGCTGATCGCGAAGTCGATCGTCTTCTTCCTGCTCGCCTTCACGATCACCACGGTCACCACGGGCATCGTCGGCGTCCTGCAGACGGCCATGCTGGACGGTGCCACACCCGACGCCGGCTACTGGGTGCGTTCCACGGCGGGGGTCGGTCTCTACGTCGCGACGCTGGGGCTGCTCTCGCTCGCGCTCGGCGCGCTCATCCGGCACTCGGCGGGCGCCATCACGATCATGATCGGGGTGGTGCTGCTCCCGCTCGTGCTGGCGATCTTCATGTTCTCGCCGACGCTGGCCTCCGTGCAGCAGGCGCTCTTCGAGTACTCGATCCCCAACCAGCTCGGCGCGATGTACGACGTGTCGGTGACCGCGTCGGGCCCGACCGGCTGGGAGCCGCTGTGGATCATTCTCGGCGTCACCGCGGTGGCCATGGCCGGCGCCCTCTTCTCGCTGGACCGGCGGGACGTCTGAGACCGTCCCTCAGTAGCGCGGAGCGTTCCGGGACCGCTGCACCCGTGTGGTGCGGCGGTCCTTCGCGTTCCAGCAGGCCTTGTGCCAGTGCCTGCGGTCGTCGATCCCGCCGAACTCGGGCCAGGCGACGAGGTGCGGGACCCCCGACGGGATCTCCTGGTCGCAGCCGGGGCAGCGGTAGCGCTTGCCCGCCGCGCTCGCGCCGCTCACCGGGCGCACCGACCACTCCTCGCCCTGCCAGCTCTCCGTGGCGCCGCCCCCTCCGTACCGCTCCCCCGCCTCTCGTGGGCTGCGGGTAGGACTCTCGCCGCCTCGGGGGCGGTTGCGGCGCGGGGACACGGGACACCTCACGGGGCGGGCACGGGCGGTTTGTTCCGTCCAGCCTAGAGCCACAGGCGGCTGACCAGTGTCGGGAGTGACGGATGAGCACCCGAGGGGCGGGTGGGTTACCGGAATATCGCAACAACTTCGCGGTGGACCGTGCCTTTGGCACGTGTCAGACGTTGGTGCCGGTAGAGGGACAGCCGCGTCGGCCGTAAGGAGGCAACAGGCGATGCGCGTAGGAACGTTCGTACTGGCAGCTCAGTTTCCGGGCCAGGGGCAGGGTGAGGCTCTGCACCGGGCAGTCCGCTCGGCGGAGGTCGCGGAGGAGTCCGGGCTCGATTCCGTCTGGCTGGCAGAACACCATTTCGTGCCGTACGGGGTGTGCCCGTCCGCCACGACACTGGCCGCCCTGCTGCTCGGCCGCACCCGCAGGATCCGCGTGGGCACGGCGGTGAGCGTGCTGCCGAACCAGCACCCCGTCGCGCTCGGCGAGCAGGCCGCGCTGCTGCATCTGACCAGCGGCGGGCGCTTCTCCCTCGGGGTGGGGCGTGGCGGGCCGTGGGTCGACCTGGAGGTGTTCGGCGGCGGCCTCGATGCCTACGAGAAGGGCTTCCCGGAGGCGCTGGAGCTGCTGCTCGACTGGCTGGACAAGCCCCGGGTGGCGGGGAGCGGGGAGCGTTACGGCTTCCGCGAGGTGGCCGTGGTGCCCCGCGCCGACGAGCTCCTCGGGGACGGTCCGCCGGGCCCCGAGGTGATCGTCGCGTGCACGTCGCCAAAAAGCGTGAAACTCGCCGCTGAAAAGGGTTTGCCGATGCTCCTCGGGATGCATTCCGGCGACGAGGAGAAGGCCGACATGGTCGCTCTCTGGCGTTCGGCGGCCCGGGAGGCCGGTCAGCCGGCGGAGGTCGCGGAGCGGGTAGCACATGTGTCCGCAGGGGTGGCCCAGATCTCCGACCGCCCGGCGGACGCCGTGGAGACGCTCGTGAAGGCGATGCCGGGGTGGCTGCGGCAGGGGCTCGACGCCCATGTGACGGTCGACGGCCGGCACCGGGTGATGCGCGACCCCGTGGCCTATACCGAGTTCCTCTGCGGCCTGCATCCGGTGGGCCCGCCCCGTTTCGCCGCCGACCGGCTCGCGGCCACGGCGGAGCGCACGGGCATCACCCGCTTCGCCCTCATGGTCGAGGGGTCGGGGGATCTCGCGGCGACGGAGACCAATGTGGAGCGGCTGGGCACGGAAGTGCTGCCGTTGCTGGAGTGAGCTGTTCACGCTGGTGGTCCTGGTGGTGCGGTGGTGCGGTGGTGCGGTGGTGCGGGAGCTGCCGCCCCGGAGCCAAGTGCACCTCCCGCGGCCCGAAGCGGCAGCAGAAGCGCTCAGCAGTCCCGCAGTTCGGGCGACTGGTTGAGCAACTGGCCCCTCACCGAGGTGAATCGGGCCAGCCGCTCGTCGACCGAGTCGTCCAGCGGGAACACCGCGACGCGGTGGCAGTTCTGGAATGCCAGGCGCACTCCGAAGTGCCGCTGCAGCGCGCCGCGTATCGCATCACTCGCGAGCGCACGCAGCAGCTGACCACGTGCCTGCTCGTCCGGCGGGGGCGTCTGGTTGTCGGCGAATTCTCCGCCGTCGACCTTCAGCTGGGCCACCAGGGAGCTGATCATCTCCCATGCGTAGGGCAGGGAGGTCCGGACGCAGTCGACGAAGTCGGCTTCGTCGACCTCGCCTCGCTCGGCCTGTTCCAACAGCGCCGGTGAGACGTCGAGCGACATGGGTTCTCCTCTCGCGACCCCGGCGGACGGCCGGGGCCTTACGGGCAGGGCGGGACGGCGACGCTGCGTACACAGACGGCGACCTCCTGCTTCCACGTTAAGGGCGCAGTCCGGGCCGCACCAGGAGATTGGGAACACAACCGGCCAATAACGAACGGTCGCAAAGAGGGGCAAGACCGATCGGCCCCGGTCGGGAGATGCGCCTGAGGAGGACGGGAATCGCGTGGACCGTGGGTCGTCGAGTAGCGTTGCCGACCATGCGTCTCGTCATCGCCCGTTGCTCCGTCGACTACGCGGGCCGGCTCACCGCCCACCTGCCTTCCGCCCCCCGTCTGATCCTGGTGAAGGCGGACGGCAGCGTGTCGATCCACGCCGACGACCGGGCGTACAAACCGCTCAACTGGATGTCCCCGCCGTGCACCCTGAAGGAGGGCGCCGACGACGGCGAGGGCGTCTGGACCGTGGTGAACAAGGCGGGCGAGAAACTGATCATCACGATGGAGGAGATCCTCCACGACTCGTCCCATGAGCTCGGTGTCGACCCGGGGCTCATCAAGGACGGCGTGGAGGCGCACCTCCAGGAGCTGCTCGCCGACCGCATCGAGACGATCGGCGAGGGCTACACCCTGATCCGCCGTGAGTACCCGACCGCGATCGGCCCGGTCGACATCCTGTGCCGGGACGCGGACGGTGCGACGGTGGCCGTGGAGCTGAAGCGGCGGGGCGACATCGACGGGGTGGAGCAGCTGACCCGCTATCTGGAGCTGCTCAACCGTGATCCGCATCTGGCGCCGGTGCGGGGTGTGTTCGCGGCGCAGGAGATCAAGCCGCAGGCCCGGGTGCTGGCGACGGACCGTGGGATCGGGTGCCTGGTCCTCGACTACGACGCGATGCGGGGCATCGAGGACGACAAGCTGCGGCTGTTCTGACCTGGGGCCGCTGCCCGCTCCCTGATCGCCGTACGGCCCCGGTCTCCGGAGCCGTACGGCGATTTCGCGTTCAGGCCACCGTCGGGGAGGCCGGCCCGCTCTCCGTCGCCGAGGCCGTGACGGACTCCGCCGGTCCGCTCGCCGAGGTGGAGTTCTCCGGCTGCGTCGGGGAGTCCGTCGGGGTCGGCTCCTCGGTCGGGGTCTCGGTCGGCTCCTCGGTCGGGGTCTCGGAGTCGTCCGGCGGCGTGGTCGGCGTCTTCGTCGGCTTGTCCGTCGGCTTCTTCGTCGGCGTGGGGCTGCTCTGTGTCGGCGAGTCGCTGGGGCCCTCGCTGGACGAGGTGCTCGATCCCGGGCTCGTGGTGCCCGGGGACGGGCTGCCGCTCCCGGACGGGGTGGCGGTGCCTGAAGGGCCGGGGGACTCGGAGCCGTCGGCCGTGCCCTCGTCGGTGGCGGGGTCGCCGGTCGACTCGTCGGCGGGGAGGCCGTTCTCGCTGCCGTCCTCGTTCGCCGACTGTTCGGTCGTGACGTTCCGACCGTCCGGCTCCTCGCTTCCCGAGGTGGCTCCCAGGGTCACCACGGTGCCGAGCACGGCCGCCAGCAGCGCGCCCGCGCTCACCGCGACGAGATTGCGCCGGGCGCCCCGGAGCACTCCCGCACGCCCGCCGCCGGGCGGTCCCGCGGCCGGCGGGGGCTGCCGGGTGACCAGGGTCGCGGACGTCTCGGTCTGCCGGGGGAAGAGGGGCATGGCCGCCGGGATGCCGCCGGGGGGTGAGGCCGGCTCGTCATGACGCGGCGCCGGCACCTCCTCGCCCGCCGGGGTGCTGTGCATCGGTTCGCCCGAGCGGTCACCGACGAGGGCGAGCGCCCGGCGTCCGGCCACCGCGCCGGGCTTGTCGGCGAGCGCCCCGCGCATACCGATGGAGGCCTCCAGTTCGGCCCTGGCGCGGTCAAGGTTCCCTGTGCAGAGCGCGAGGACCCCCAACTCGTGGTGGAAGTACGCCTCTTCCGCCACCTCACCGGCGATCCTCGCGGCCTCCTGGCCGGCTCTGAGGGCCTTCTCCCAGGCGCCCCACTGCATCCCCGCCGCGAAGGCGGGAGCGGCGGTGCGGGCCAGCAGGACGGCCACGCTGGCCTGTCCCGGTGCCTCGCCGGGGACGAGGCGGGTCATCGACGCCAGGAGAGCGTCCGCCTCCGCGACCGCGCGCTCCGGGGTGACGGAGGGGTGCCCCGCCCACCAGGCGTAGTGCTGGGCGGCGCTGCGGGCGTGGGCGTCCGCGCTCTCGTCGTATCCGCTCGCCTCCAGCTGGGCCAGGACCCCGGCGGCCAGCCGGTAGCGGGGGCCGGCCGGGGAGAGCAGGCCGCTGAGGGCCAGCTCGCCCAGGGCGGCGTCGGCGTGGGTGTCCCCCACGAGGGCCGGCAGGTGCGCCTGGTGCGGCACCTCGCCGCCGAGCGCGACGGCGAAGCGCAGGGTCTCACGGGCGGCCTCGCTCAGCCGGGAGGCGAGCAGGGCGGCGGGGGCCGCGGCCTCGCCGAGGCTGGGCAGCGGGAGGCCGGCGGGCTCGGCCCGGCCGAAGGGGGCGTCGGCCGGATCGTCGTCGTAGCCGTCGAACGCGTCCGGGCCGGGGCGCTGATCGTCGCGCCGGCGCAGCAGGGCGCCTGCCTGGACGAAGCGCAGCGGCAGCCCCTCGGACTCGAACCAGAGGTCTCCCGCCCAGTTCGCCTCGTCGTCGGTGAGCGCGCGCTCCACGACGTGTTCCATCAGCTCGATCGAGGCGCTGCGGCCGAGACCGGTGAGGAAGACCTCTTCGAGGTTCGCGTCGGGGCCGGGCGCGGGCACATCGGGGGTGGCGGCGAACAGGAACGCGCACTCCGGGGTGGCGTCGAGCAGCTCCTGGAGCGCGGCGCCGCCGAGCTCCAGGTCGTCGACGACCACGACGGCGCCGATGCCGTGGACGAGCGCGAGGAGTCCCTCGCGGTCGGGCCGGTGCAGCGGGGCGCGGTAGACGGCCTCGAAGAGCCCGTACAGCAGCTCGCCGGCGGTCCGCTTGTATCCGGAGAGCCGTACGACGCCGTCCGGCGCCAGGTCCGCGCAGTCGGCCGCGACGGCGTCCAGGAGGGCGGTGCGCCCGGACCCGGCCGGGCCGGTGAGGCAGACCGAGCGTCCCCGGGCGAGCAGCCGTACGAGCCGCTCGCGCTCCTCCTGGCGTTCCAGGAGGGGCGTCTGCGGCGCGGGCGGCCCCGGGGGGACGGGCGGCGCGGCGGCGCGTTCGCGCTCCACACGCTGGACGGCGGTGTGCCGTACGGGCGCTTCGGGCCGCTCCCCCGGCCGGGAGGGCTCGATCTCGCTGCCGTCGACCGGATTGACCGTGAGCAGGAAGTCGCCCGACATCAGCTGCACCGTGCGCGACTGCTGAGGTGTCTGGTGCCCGAGGTCGGGCGTCAGCGGGTCGCGGGACTGCCGCCGCCGTCCGGCGTCGTCGCCGGAACGGTCGGCGCCGTGGCCGTACTCTTCCGGTCCCCGGTTGGTCGGGTCCATCGTCAAAGTCCCCCAGACGCGCAGCGCGCGGTTGCCCCCTCCGGCCTCGCACGCCCCGCTGTCGCTCCCGGTCCGGTGTCCGCCAGTGGGTCCTCGTCGATCGGCAGACGGCCGAACCCTAAACCTTCGCACAGTATCTACGATCCGGTGGGGGGCCGCGCGGCTCCCCACATCACATTCTCGTGAGGATTGTGCGCGTAACGCCGCTTCCGGGCGGCGCGGGCCGGGCGGGGCCAGCGGATCCCTCAGACGCGTGGCAGGGAGTCCGCGGCGAGCCCGCCCTCGATGGCCAGGATCCTGTGCAGCCTCGTCGCCACGAGCAGGCGCTGCATCTGCGGTGGCACACCGCGCAGTACGAGCCGCCGGCCGGCCCGGCCGGCTCTGCGGTGCGCACCCATGATCACGCCGAGTCCGGTGGCGTCCCACGAGTCCAGCTCGGTCAGGTTCAGCACGAGGTCGCCGGCTCCGTCGTCGACGGCCGAGTGCAGAACCGTACGGGCGTCCGCCGCGCTTCGGACGTCGAGGCGGCCCCCGACGACCAGCTCGGCGTGGTCGCCCCTGATGTGCATATGCGCTCCCCGGAACTCTCCGCAGCAAGGTCGGTCTGTCTGGTTTTCTCTTTCTGCCTCTGCCACAACTGACTGCCGCAGCGACAGGGAAGTTGCCGTCTGTAAGCGAACCGATACCGAATTCACCCCGAGGGGTGAAGCTGGTCCGGCGATACCCACTGAATCCGCGCGCCTGACGGCGCCGGACCCCGGATCTCCGGCTCTGACTGACGGCACATCAGGCAGCCGGGGACCCGGTCGTGATCAGTAGGTGTAGAAGCCCTGCCCGCTCTTGCGCCCGATGTCACCTGCGTCGACCATCCGGCGCATCAGTTCCGGAGCGGCGAACTTCTCGTCCTGGGACTCGGTGTAGATGTTGCCGGTCGCGTGGAGGAGGATGTCCACGCCGGTCATGTCGGCCGTGGCGAGCGGGCCCATGGCGTGGCCGAAGCCCAGCTTGCACGCGGTGTCGATGTCCTCGGCCGAGGCGACGCCCGACTCGTACAGCTTGGCCGCCTCGACGACCAGCGCCGAGATCAGCCGGGTGGTGACGAAGCCCGCGACGTCGCGGTTGACGACGATGCAGGTCTTGCCCACGGACTCGGCGAACTCCCGCGCGGTGGCGAGCGTTTCGTCGCTGGTCTTGTAGCCGCGCACCAGCTCGCAGAGTTGCATCATGGGGACCGGCGAGAAGAAGTGCACACCGACGACCCGCTCCGGGCGCTCCGTCACGGCCGCGATCTTGGTGATCGGGATGGCAGAGGTGTTGGAGGCGAGGACGGCGTCCTCCCGCACGACCTTGTCGAGCGTGCGGAAGATCTCGTGCTTGACCTCGAGCTTCTCGAAGACGGCCTCGACGACGACGTCGGCGTCCGCCACGGCGTCGAGGTCGGTGGTCGTCGTGATCCGGGCGAGCGCGGCCTCGGCGTCGGCCTCGTCCAGCTTGCCCTTGGCGACGAACTTGCCGTAACTGGTCTCGATGCCGCCGCGCCCGCGCGCCAGGGCCTCGTCCGTGACATCACGCAGTACGACGTCCCAGCCCGCCTGGGCGGAGACCTGCGCGATACCGGACCCCATGAGTCCGGCGCCGATGACGGCGAGCTTCCTGGCCACGTTTCGCACCCCAATGCATCTCAGTCGTTCGCATGCTCTCCGGCGGAGATTAGTACCCGCGAGGGGCCGTGAGGCCCTGAAGAGATGCGCGTCACGTCTCACATGACGGACATCACACCGTCCGGTGTCAGGCGGCGGCGCGCCGCGCGTAGTTGAGCACCTTCTCGCCGAGGAGCTCCTCCATGCCGTCGAGCAGGGCGAGAGCGTCGCGCGAGACCTCCTCCGGCTTGCGGCCCGCGACCATCTCGTGCCCGATGTACGCCATGAGCGTGCTGTGCACCCAGGAGAGCTGACCGGCCACCAGATCCGGGACCGGGTCGCCGGCTGTACCGGCTGAGCACGGCCGACGCGATCGCGCGCACGGCCGAGCCGGCGGCCCGTCTCGGCCTCGGCGACCTGGTGGACGCGGTGCGGGACGCGTACACCGGCTCGTACGCCACGGCGCACATGCTGTACGGGGCGCTGGTGGCGCTCGCGTTCGCCCTTCTGGCTGTGACGGTCGGCACGCGTGTCTTCCGCAGGGCCGGAGCCTAACTACGCTGACCCCATGGTCAATCTGACGCGCATCTACACCCGTACCGGCGACAAGGGCACCACCGCCCTCGGCGACATGAGCCGGACCGCCAAGACCGATCTGCGGATCTCGGCCTACGCCGACGCCAACGAGGCCAACGCCGTCATCGGTACGGCCATCGCGCTCGGGAACCTCACCGAGGACGTCGTGAAGGTCCTCGTCCGTGTGCAGAACGACCTGTTCGATGTGGGCGCGGACCTGTCCACGCCCGTGGTGCAGGACCCGAAGTACCCGCCGCTGCGGGTGGAGCAGTCCTACATCGACAAGCTGGAGGCGGACTGCGACACCTTCCTGGAGGAGCTGGAGAAGCTCCGCAGCTTCATCCTTCCGGGCGGGACGCCGGGGGCGGCGCTGCTGCACCAGGCCTGCACGGTCGTCCGGCGCGCCGAGCGGTCCACCTGGGCGGCCCTGGAGGTGCACGGCGAGGTGATGAACGTGCTGACGGCGACCTACCTCAACCGCCTCTCCGACCTCCTGTTCATCCTCGCCAGGACGGCGAACAAGGAGGTCGGTGACGTGCTGTGGGTGCCGGGCGGCGAGCGCTGATCAGCGGCCCGCCCCGACCCGGTCCTTCGGCTCCTGCTTCGGGGCGACGGTGTAGCCCACGGCGATGATCAGGTTGATCCCGATCACCCAGAGCATCTTCTGCTGCCACATCTGCAGCGACTCGGTGTTCCCGTCCCCGCCGACGTACCAGACCGCCGCCTGGAGCAGGGCCATGGCGGTCACCGAGGCCAGGATCCAGCGGGCGGCGGTGCGCCACTCGTGGGCGGCCCGCGCCATCCCGTACTTCGGGGGCCTCACCGGCGGCGGGCCGCCCGCGAAGCGGTGGGCGACCCTGGCGTCGGCCCACTTGACGGTGGAGTGACCGAGCCACACCGTGAAGCCGATGTAGACGGCGGCCAGGCCGTGCTTCCAGTCCGGCTCGGCGCCGTTCTTCAGGTCGACGGCCGTCACCACCAGCAGGACGACCTCCAGCAGGGGCTCGCACAGCAGGACGGCGGCGCCCAGCCGCGGCTTCCGCGCGACGTACCGCAGCGCGAGTCCGGCGGCCAGCAGCACCCAGAATCCGACCTCGCAGAGCACGATCAGTGTGACGATCACGGCACTCCCCCTTCGCTCCCCTCCAGACTCCCTGCCGTACGGCGCCGGATCGTCGTCAGCAGTGACGAAACGTGACTGCATCCTTCGATGTACCCGCGCCTCACCCCGGGTACGGACGTGGTGCGGGCCGGCGCCGTGTTGGATGAGGGAGTGTTCTCCCTTGCGCGCCCGCATCGCGACGACGTCCTGCTCGCGGTCACCGGGCTGTCCGGCGGTGTGATCCTGTGGCTGATCGGCATCCACATCCAGAACGGCCGGCTCTTCGACGCCCCCTGGGTGTCCCTGCTGCCGCTCGTGGTGATGTCGGCCCTCGAACTGCTACGACGCAGCGCCCCGCTCACCGCTCTGGCGGTCGGCACCCTCGCACTGGTGGCCGACCAGTTCACGGTGGGGAGCCTCGCGACCCTGCTGCTGTTCACGGACCTCGTGTACGCGGCGGTGCTGTACTCCACGCCCGCCGCCTCACGCCGCATTCCGGTGATCACGCTGCTCGTCACGGTCGCCACGACGGTCGGCTTCATCGCCTGGGCGCCGTCGGCGGACGCCGTGCTCATCGGGATCGTCGTCGGCATGGTCTCCTTCGGCCCCGCCCTCACCGGTGCCGGTGTGCGCAACCACCGGGACGCCGCCGAGGCGGCCCGGCTGCGTGCCGACCAGACCGCGCTGCTGGCGGAGATGGACCGGGCCCAGGCGGTGACCGCCGAGCGTTCCCGGATGGCCCGCGAGCTGCACGACATGGTCGCCAACCATCTCTCCGCGATCGCCATCCACTCCACCGCCGCGCTCTCCATCGACGATCCGGGCACCTCCCGCGAGGCCCTCGGGGTGATCCGGCAGAACAGCGTCGACGGGCTGGCCGAGATGCGGCGCCTGATCGGGCTGCTGAGGGAGAGCGGCGCGGCCGGGCCGCCGAGCGCGGCTCCGACGCTCGCCTCCCTGGACGACCTCGTGGGGCAGGCGGGCGCGAACTCCGCGTCCAGCGGGCTCACCGTCACCCTGGACGACGCCCGCGAGGAGTCCAGGCCGCTGCCCGCACCGGTGGAGCTGGCGGCGTACCGCATCGTGCAGGAGTCGCTGACGAACGCGTTGAAGCATGCGGCGCCCGGCCCGGTGGCCGTCCGGCTGGAGCGTTCGCGCGCGGTGCTGACGGTCGAGGTGAGCAGCGTGCTGGGCGATCGGCCGGGGCCGCGCGCACCCGGTTCGGGGGCCGGTCTGGTGGGGATGCGGGAACGGGTGGCGCTGTTGGGCGGGAGCATCGAGGCGGGGCCGGGTCCCCGGGGCGACGGCACGAAGATCTGGCTGGTGCGGGCCGAACTGCCCGTCGAGGAGAGGACGTACCGCACATGACGATCCGGGTGCTGGTCGCGGAGGACCAGTCGGCGGTGCGCGCGGGGCTGGTGCTCATCCTGGGCAGCGCTCCGGACATCGAGGTGGCGGGCGAGGCGGCGGACGGGGAGGAGGCCGTGCGCCTGGCCCGTGAACTCAGGCCGGACATGGTGCTGATGGATCTGCAGATGCCCCGGCTCGACGGGGTGTCCGCGACGCGGCAGGTCGTGGGTGAGCGGCTGGCGGACGTGCTGGTGCTGACCACCTTCGACCTGGACGAATACGTCTTCGGTGCGCTGCGCGCCGGCGCGTCGGGCTTCCTGCTGAAGAACACCGACGCGAAGGACCTGCTCGAGGCGGTGCGCACGGTGGCGCGCGGGGAGGGCCTGATCGCCCCGGCGGTCACCCGGCGGCTGATCGCGGAGTTCGCCGGGGCCACCGCGTCACGCAGCGCGGACGGGCCGGGCCGCGAGGCGCTCGCCCCGCTGACGCGCCGGGAGCGGGAGGTGCTGGGCTGCCTCGGGGAGGGGCTGTCGAACGCGGAGATCGCGGGGCGGCTCCGGATGGCGGAGGCGACGGTGAAGACGCACGTCAGCAGGTTGCTGGGGAAGCTGGAGCTGCGGAACAGGGTGCAGGCGGCGGTACTCGCCCAGGAGTTGGGTCTCTGACCCCTGGCGCGGAACTTTGGTCTGGACCTCTTGACGATTGGTCCAGACCTTCCTAATCTCACCGGACACACACTGCGGTGAGTACGCCATGACAAAGCGGGCTCAGGGCGACGCAGGGTTTGACGGACCACCCCGATTGCCGGACCTCACCCGAGGAGCACCGTTGAGCACTGACAACCCCGTACGCCTCCCCCGTCTCAGATGGAGACGCACAGCCACCACCACCAGGTCGAGGACGGTCGCGGCCCTCACCGCGCTCCTGCTTCCCCTCGCCGCGATGGTCGGCTTGGCCTCCCCTGCCGAGGCCGCCACCTCCGCGACCGCCACGTACGTCAAGAAGTCCGACTGGGGCACCGGCTTCGAGGGCCAGTGGACGGTCAAGAACACCGGCACCACGGCCCTCTCCTCCTGGACGATCGAGTGGGACTTCCCCTCCGGCACCGCGGTCGGCTCCGCCTGGGACGCCTCCGTCACGAGCTCCGGAACCCACTGGACCGCCAAGAACGTCGGCTGGAACGGCACGGTCGCCCCGGGCGCCAGCATCAGCTTCGGCTTCAACGGCACCGGCACCGGCTCCCCCACCGGCTGCAAGCTGAACGGCGCCTCCTGTGACGGCGGCAGCGTCCCCGGCGACAGCGCCCCGTCCAAGCCCGGCACCCCCACCGCGAGCAACATCACCGACACCTCGGCGAAGCTCAGCTGGGGCGCCGCCACCGACGACAAGGGCATCAAGAACTACGACGTCCTGCGCGACGGCGCCAAGGTCGCCACGGTGACCACGACGACGTACACCGACACCGGCCTCACCAAGGGCACCGCCTACTCGTACACGGTGCAGGCCCGTGACACCGCTGACCAGACCGGCCCGGTCAGCGCCTCGGTCGCCGTCCGCACCACCGGCACCACGGACCCCGGCCCCGGCCCGGGCGGCAAGGTCAACCTCGGCTACTTCACCGAGTGGGGCGTCTACGGGCGCAACTACCACGTCAAGAACCTCGTGACCTCCGGCTCCGCCGAGAAGATCACGCACATCAACTACGCGTTCGGCAACGTCCAGGGCGGCAAGTGCACCATCGGTGACGCCTACGCCGACTACGACAAGGCCTACACCGCCGACCAGTCGGTCGACGGCGTCGCCGACACCTGGGACCAGCCGCTGCGCGGCAACTTCAACCAGCTGCGCAAGCTCAAGGCGAAGTACCCGCACATCAAGGTCATCTGGTCCTTCGGCGGCTGGACCTGGTCCGGCGGCTTCGGTGCCGCGGCGCAGAACCCGGCCGCGTTCGCCCAGTCCTGCTACGACCTGGTCGAGGACCCCCGCTGGGCCGATGTCTTCGACGGCATCGACATCGACTGGGAGTACCCCAACGCCTGCGGTCTCACCTGTGACACCAGCGGGCCCGCCGCGCTGAAGAACCTCTCCTCGGCGCTGCGCACGAAGTTCGGCACGAACAACCTGGTCACCGCCGCGATCACCGCGGACGGCTCGGCGGGCGGCAAGATCGACGCCGCCGACTACGCGGGCGCCGCGGCGTACTTCGACTGGTACAACGTCATGACGTACGACTTCTTCGGCGCCTGGGAGGCCAAGGGCCCGACCGCCCCGCACTCCCCGCTCAACTCGTACAGCGGCATCCCGCAGGAGGGCTTCAACTCCGCCGCCGCCATCGCCAAGCTGAAGGCCAAGGGCGTCCCGGCGAAGAAGCTGCTGCTCGGCATCGGCTTCTACGGACGCGGCTGGACCGGCGTCACCCAGGCGGCACCCGGCGGAACGGCGACCGGGGCGGCCCCGGGGACGTACGAGGCCGGCATCGAGGACTACAAGGTCCTGAAGAACAGCTGCCCGGCCACCGGCACGATCGCCGGGACGGCGTACGCCCACTGCGGCACCAACTGGTGGAGCTACGACACCCCGGCGACGATCACGTCCAAGATGGCCTGGGCGAACAGCCAGGGGCTGGGCGGGGCGTTCTTCTGGGAGTTCAGCGGTGACACCGCGAACGGTGAGCTCGTGAGCGCGATGGACAGCGGCCTCAACTAACCCCTACGAGGCAGTCGCACCCCGGAAAAGCGCCGGGGAGACAGGTCCGCCCCCTGTCTCCCCGGCTTTCGCATGCTCCACGTCAGGCGACGTTCGCCCTCCCCCAGACTCCGTCCGGGGGGACCCCCAACCAGCGAGAACCCTTGATTTAAGCCACATTGACTCTCCCCCAGACTCCGTCCGGGGGGACCCCCAACCAGCGAGAATCCTTGATTTAAGCCACATTGACTCTCCCCCAGACTCCGTCCGGGGGGACCCCCAACCAGCGAGAATCCTTGATTTAAGCCACATTGACTCGCTGGCCGGGAGGCGCCGCCTCCAGCCAGGCGAGGAAGCCGGTCAGGGCGTCCTCGCTCATCGCCAGCTCCAGGCGCGTCCCCCGGTGGAGACAGCCGAGCACGACGGAATCGGACAGGAGCGCCAGCTCCTCCTCGCCCTCGGGCAGCCGGCGCGCGACCACCTCGATGGCGGAGCGCTCCAGCCCGCGGCGCGGACGGGGCGAGTAGGAGAAGACCCGGAACCAGTCGACACGGTCACCGCTGTAGCGGGCGACCCCGTACACCCAGCCCTTGCCGGACGGATCCGGCTCCTCGGACACGTCCCAGCGCAGGCTGCAGTCGAAGGTTCCGCCGGAGCGCTGGATCAGCCGCCTGCGGAGGCCGAAGACGAACAGACCCACCGCGACCAGTACGACGACCAGACCGCCAACCCACAGAGCGAGGACCATCTCCACCGACCTCCTCGCATCGTCGAGTAACGGATACCGAAACCGGCCGAACCGGACTGCACCTGCATCGCCTCAGCCGCGACACGGTCTGGATCTCTCCAGCTCGGGCCGCGGCTGAGTCAAAAACTCCTTGTGGGGACGCTCAGTGCGCCGCCACCGCACGCAGTCGTACGTCCGCGCGGCGCTCGGCACCGGCGTCCGTGTCCGACTTCGCGCGTTCCAGCGCACGCTCGGCGCGCTGGACGTCGATCTCGTCAGCAAGCTCGGCGATCTCCGCCAGCAGCGAGAGCTTGTTGTCCGCGAACGAGATGAAACCGCCGTGCACAGCGGCGACAACAGTCGCGCCGTCGCTCGTACGGATCGTCACGGGGCCCGATTCCAGCACACCCAGGAGCGGCTGGTGACCGGGCATGACGCCGATGTCGCCGGACGTGGTACGTGCGACAACGAGGGTGGCCTCGCCGGACCAGACACTGCGGTCCGCGGCGACCAGCTCGACATGCAGCTCAGCAGCCAAGGGTGGCTCCTCGGGTCACCACCCGGCGGTCGTGCCGGGTGTCGGTTCAATTCTACGGGGCGTGGTGAGGGGGGCGGGACACACCCACCCCCCTCGGTGAGCCGGAGGCTCAGGAGACGCCGAGCTCCTTGGCGTTGGCCTTGAGGTCCTCGATGCCACCGCACATGAAGAACGCCTGCTCGGGGAAGTGGTCGTACTCCCCGTCACAGATCGCGTTGAACGCGGCGATCGACTCGTCGAGCGGAACGTCCGAACCGTCCAGGCCGGTGAACTGCTTGGCGGCGTGGGTGTTCTGCGACAGGAAGCGCTCGACGCGACGGGCACGGTGGACAACGAGCTTGTCCTCCTCGCCCAGCTCGTCGATACCGAGGATCGCGATGATGTCCTGGAGGTCCTTGTACTTCTGCAGGATCCCCTTGACACGGCTGGCCGTGTCGTAGTGGTCCTGCGCGATGTAACGCGGGTCCAGGATGCGGGACGTGGAGTCCAGCGGGTCCACGGCCGGGTAGATGCCCTTCTCGGAGATCGGACGGGAGAGAACCGTCGTCGCGTCGAGGTGGGCGAACGTGGTGGCCGGGGCCGGGTCGGTCAGGTCGTCCGCGGGGACGTAGATCGCCTGCATCGAGGTGATCGAGTGACCACGCGTCGAGGTGATGCGCTCCTGGAGCACACCCATCTCGTCGGCCAGGGTCGGCTGGTAACCCACTGCGGACGGCATGCGGCCGAGCAGCGTGGAGACCTCGGAACCGGCCTGCGTGAAGCGGAAGATGTTGTCGATGAAGAGCAGCACGTCCTGCTTCTGCACATCGCGGAAGTACTCCGCCATGGTCAGGGCGGACAGCGCGACCCGCAGACGGGTGCCCGGCGGCTCGTCCATCTGGCCGAAGACGAGCGCGGTCTTCTCCAGGACGCCCGAGTCGGTCATCTCGTCGATGAGGTCGTTGCCCTCACGGGTGCGCTCGCCGACACCGGCGAACACCGACACACCGTCGTGCAGCTTCGCCACACGCATGATCATTTCCTGGATGAGGACCGTCTTGCCGACGCCCGCACCACCGAACAGACCGATCTTGCCGCCCTTGACGTACGGGGTCAGCAGGTCGACGACCTTCAGGCCGGTCTCGAACATCTCGGTCTTCGACTCGAGCTGGTCGAAGGCCGGGGCCTTGCGGTGGATCGGCCAGCGCTCGGTGATCTGCGCCTCGGCCTCCGGCTCGTTCAGGATCTGACCGAGGGTGTTGAACACCTTGCCCTTGGTGATGTCACCGACCGGGACGGTGATGCCCTCGCCCGTGTTGACCACCGGGGCCTGGCGGACCACACCGTCGGTGGGCTGCATCGAGATCGCGCGGACCATGCCGTCGCCCAGGTGCTGGGCGACTTCCAGGGTCAGCGTCTTACGAGCGCCGGCCTCGGCCGGGTCGTCGACCTCGATGTGCAGGGCGTTGTAGATCTCCGGCATCGCGTCGACGGGGAACTCCACGTCGACGACCGGGCCGATGACCCGGGCGACGCGGCCCGTGGCAGCGGCCGTCTCAACTGTCGTCGTCATTACTTGTCACTCCCCGCGGACGCGTCGGCCAGCGCACCTGCACCGCCGACGATCTCGCTGATTTCCTGGGTGATTTCGGCCTGGCGGGCCGCGTTGGCAAGCCGGGAGAGGCTCTTGATCAGATCCCCGGCGTTGTCGGTCGCCGACTTCATCGCACGGCGGCGGGCGGCGTGCTCGGAAGCGGCGGCCTGCAGCAGTGCGTTGTAGATACGGCTCTCGACGTAGCGCGGCAGAAGGGCGTCGAGGACGTCCTCCGCCGACGGCTCGAAGTCGAACAGCGGAAGGATCTCGTCCTTACCGGTGTTCTCCTCCGCGACCTGGTCGAGCGAGAGCGGCAGCATCCGGCCGTCGACCGCGTTCTGCGTCATCATCGACACGAACTCCGTGAAGACGATGTGCAGCTCGTCGACGCCGCCCTCGGCCGTGTCCTTCTGGATGGACTCGATCAGGGGCGCGGCGATCCTCTTGGCATCCGAGTACTCGGGGCTGTCGGTGAAGCCGGTCCACGACTCCGAGACCTTGCGCTCACGGAAGCCGTAGTACGCGACACCCTTGCGGCCGACGATGTACGTGTCGACCTCCTTGCCCTCGGCCGCCAGCCGCTCCCGCAGCCGCTCCGCCGCCTTGATGGCGTTGGAGGAGTAGCCGCCGGCCAGACCGCGGTCGCTCGTGAGGAGCAGGACCGCGGCCCGGGCCGGAGCCTCGGCCTCGGTGGTGAGCGGATGCTTGGTGTTGGAGCCGGTCGCCACCGCGGTCACCGCACGGGTGAGCTCGGTCGCGTACGGCATCGACGCCGCCACCTTGCGCTGCGCCTTGACGATGCGCGAGGCGGCGATCATCTCCATCGCCTTGGTGATCTTCTTGGTCGCGGTGACGGCTTGGATGCGGCGCTTGTAAACGCGAAGCTGAGCGCCCATCGATCAGCCCTCGCCCAGGAGCTTGCCGTCCGAGGTCTCGAACTGCTGCTTGAAGGCGGCGATCGCGTCGGCGATCGACTGCAGCGTGTCGTCGGACATCTTGCCGCCCTCGGCGATGCTGGTCAGGAGGTCCTTGCGCTCACGGCGCAGGTACTCCAGCAGCTCGCTCTCGAAGCGGCGGATGTCCTCGACCGGGACGTCGTCCATCTTGCCCGTGGTGCCGGCCCAGACGGAGACGACCTGCTCCTCCATCGGGAACGGGGCGTACTGCGGCTGCTTCAGCAGCTCGACCATGCGCTTACCGCGCTCCAGCGACGCCTTGGATGCCGCGTCCAGGTCCGAGCCGAAGGCGGCGAACGCCTCCAGCTCACGGAACTGGGCGAGGTCCACGCGAAGACGGCCGGAAACCTGCTTCATGGCCTTGTGCTGGGCGGAGCCACCGACTCGGGAGACCGAGATACCGACGTTGAGCGCCGGGCGCTGACCCGCGTTGAACAGGTCGGACTCCAGGAAGCACTGGCCGTCGGTGATGGAGATGACGTTGGTCGGGATGAACGCCGACACGTCGTTCGCCTTGGTCTCGACGATCGGCAGGCCCGTCATCGAACCGGCGCCCATGTCGTCGGAGAGCTTGGCGCAGCGCTCCAGCAGACGCGAGTGCAGGTAGAAGACGTCGCCCGGGTAGGCCTCGCGGCCCGGCGGACGGCGCAGCAGAAGCGACACGGCGCGGTAGGCGTCGGCCTGCTTCGAGAGGTCGTCGAAGATGATGAGGACGTGCTTGCCGTCGTACATCCAGTGCTGGCCGATGGCCGAGCCGGTGTACGGCGCCAGGTACTTGAAGCCGGCCGGGTCGGACGCCGGGGCGGCGACGATGGTCGTGTACTCCAGCGCGCCGGCCTCTTCGAGGGCACCGCGCACGGAGGCGATGGTGGAGCCCTTCTGACCGATGGCGACGTAGATGCAGCGCACCTGCTTGTTCACGTCGCCCGAGCGCCAGTTGTCGCGCTGGTTGATGATCGTGTCGACGGCCAGAGCGGTCTTACCCGTCTGACGGTCGCCGATGATCAGCTGACGCTGGCCACGGCCGATCGGCACCATGGCGTCGACGGCCTTGTAGCCGGTCTGCATCGGCTCGTGCACCGACTTACGGACCATGACGCCAGGGGCCTGCAGCTCGAGGGCGCGACGTCCTTCGGTCGCGATCTCGCCGAGACCGTCGATCGGGTTGCCGAGCGGGTCGACGACGCGGCCGAGGTAACCCTCGCCGACGCCGACGGAGAGCACCTCACCGGTGCGCTGCACCGGCTGGCCCTCCTCGATCCCGCTGAACTCGCCGAGGACGATCGCACCGATCTCGCGCTCCTCGAGGTTGAGGGCGAGACCGAGGGTGCCGTCCTCGAACTTCAGCAGCTCGTTCGCCATGGCGGAGGGCAGGCCCTCCACCTTCGCGATGCCGTCGCCGGCAACGCTGACCGTCCCGACCTCCTCGCGCGAGGCCGCGTCCGGCTGGTACGACTGGACAAAGTTATCCAGTGCGTCCCGGATCTCCTCCGGCCGGATCGTAAGCTCCGCCATCTGGGGTTCCCTGCTCTCCTTGTTGGGCCCGAAGTTTCTCAAAGGGGTCTGGGGGCGACCCCCAGGAATCTTCTGCAATTTCTGCACGGCCCAACCGGGCCGCTGTTCTTGCTCGTTCAGTTGGTGCGGTGTGGGCGCTGCGCGCTGTCAGCCGGCCATCCTGCGGGTGACCTCTTCGAGGCGCTCCGCGATCGTGCCGTTGATGACCTCGTCACCGACGCGCACCGAGATCCCGCCGAGGACCTCGGGGTCCACGTCCAGGTTCAGGTGCATCTGCCGGCCGTAGATCTTCGCCAGGGCGGCGCCGAGGCGCTGCTTCTGGCGATCGGACAGCGGCACCGCCGAGGTGACGACGGCGACCATGCGGTCCCGGCGCTCCGCGGCGAGCCTGGACAGGGACTCGAGTCCCGCCTCCAGGCTACGTCCTCGGGGCTGCGTCACGAGGCGCGTGATCACGCGCTCGGTGACGGGCCGGGCCTTGCCGCCGAGCAGGCTGCGGAGCAGCTCGCTCTTGGCGGAGGCCGTGGCCTTCCGGTCGGTCAGGGCGGAGCGCAGCGCGACGTCGGAGCCGACGATCCGGCCGAACCGGAAGAGCTCGTCCTCGACGTCGTCGAGCGCACCGGCGCGCTGGGCCGCGGTGAGGTCCGCGGTGTTCGCCAGTTCCTCGACCGAGTCCACCAGGTCACGCGACTGCGACCAGCGGGAGCGGACCATGCCGGAGACCAGGTCCACGGCTTCGCCGCCCACCTGACCGCGCAGCAGTCGTCCGGCCAGCTCGGCCTTGGCCTCGCCGCCCTGCGACGGGTCGGTGAGGACCCGGCGCAGCGATACCTCGCGGTGGAGCAGCGCGGTGACGGCTGCCAGCTCCTCGGCGAGCTTCGCCGCGTCGACCGACGTGGAGTCGGTCAGTGCGTCGAGACGCTCGCGTGCGGAGGCCAGCGCCTCGCGGCTCGCTCCGTTCATCGGACGGCCTCGGCCTTCGCCTCGAGCTCGTCGAGGAAACGGTCGACGGTGCCGCTCTGCCGGGCGTGGTCCTCGAGGGACTCGCCGACGAGCTTGCCGGCCAGGGCGGTGGCGAGAGTGCCCACGTCCTGGCGCAGCGCGGACGCCGCGGCCTTGCGGTCGGCCTCGATCTGGGCGTGGCCGGCCGCGATGATCTCCTCGCGCTGCCGCTGACCCTCCGCCCTCATCTCCTGGATGATGACGGCACCCTGCTCCTGCGCCTCCTGGCGCAGACGGGCGGCCTCGTGGCGTGCCTCGGCGAGCTGAGCCTTGTACTGCTCAAGAACGCTCTGGGCCTCGGTCTGGGCCGCGTCGGCCTTCTCGATCCCGCCTTCGATCGCCTCGCGGCGCTCTTCCAGAACCTTCTCGATGTTCGGGAGGAGCTTCTTGGCGAGGAAACCGAAGACGATGACAAAGGCGATCAGGCCGATGACGATCTCGGGGATCGCCGGGAGCAGCGGGTTCTGGATCTCTTCCTCGGCCGCCAGCTGTAGGGCGTTCACATCAATGCCTTTCGTCGCATCGGGCAGTCGGAATGCCGCGACTTAGTCGACCGGGTAGACGAAGGGCATGACGAGACCGATCAGGGCGAGCGCCTCACAGAGGACGAAGCCGAGGATCTGGTTCGAACGGATCAGGCCGGCAGCTTCGGGCTGGCGGGCCAGCGCCTGGGTGCCGTTACCGAAGATGATGCCGACGCCGACGCCGGGGCCGATCGCGGCGAGGCCGTAGCCGATGGAACCGAGGTTGCCCGTGATGTTGACGGCGGCGAGGGTCTCAAGAGCGGACATGCCGTTTCTTCCTTCTCTTTCAGAACCGGTGGGGGTTGGCCACCGGACGACTATCGGGGTGGTGCTGGACTGCTCAGTGCTCCTTGGCGAGAGCACCCTGAATGTAGTTGCAGGCCAGAAGGACGAACACATAGGCCTGCAGCGCCTGGATGAACAGCTCGAAGGCGGTCATCAGGATGGTCATCACGAACGACACACCGGCGTACGCGATGCCGATGCCGTTCAGCAGGTACCAGCTGGCGATGGTGAAGATCAGCAGCAGCACGTGGCCGGCGAACATGTTGGCGAACAGTCGCACCGCGTGCGTGAACGGCCGGATCAGCAGGTTCGACATGATCTCGATGAGCATGACGAAGGGAAGAGCCGGGCCGATCGACGGGTCGTAGCCGGAGATGTTCTTCCAGCCGCCGACGAAACCGTGCCGCTTGAAGGTCAGGCTGACCCAGAGGATGTAGACGATCGCGGCCAGCGCCACCGGGAACCCGATGACCGAGACCACCGGGAACTGGGCGAGCGGAATGATCGCCCAGAGGTTCATGATCCAGATGAAGAAGAACAGCGAGACCATGAGGGGCACGTACTTCTTGCCCTCGCGCTTGCCGAGCGTCTCGTACACCACACCGGTGCGGATGAAGTCGTAACCCGCCTCGGCGACCATCTGGAGCTTTCCGGGCACCAGCTTCGGCTTGTTGAAAGCCGCCCAGAAAAAGCCGACGACGACAACGGTGCTCAGGACCGCCAGCAGCATCGGCTTGTTGATCTCGATGCCGCCAACGGTGAACATCGGCTCGAAAACAAAGGAGTGCAGGCCAGGAGCCGGGAAGCCGCATCCGTCGAAGATGTGGCAGTCGGTCTCGAAGGCGAGCACCGTCGTCGGGTCAGCACTCACCGCGGGCTCCTTCAGCGTGGCGCATAGGTACGGCAACCTCGTTGTGTCGGCGCGGCAAGCAGCCGCTGGTCGGCACTGGACTGGTGTTACGGATGGGGGGCGGCTCAGGCATTACGCCTCGCAATGAAGCAGGCGCCGTTTTTGATGCCCGCGCCCGCAGTGCCGCAGTTGGCACCGGACGATAGCAGGGTCTCGAACGCGCGCTTATCCCGGCCCTACCCCTCACGTCGAAGACCCCATGTTCTCGGGCGTCTTGCCCGCGGACGAGTCCGGCTCGACGTAAAGGATCTTGGTCTTCATGTGCACACGGATCTGCGCCGCGACCCACACGAGCGTCGCGGCCATCAGCGAGGCCGCGAAAGCCCTCGGGTTGAACAGCGTCGTGTTCTGGAAGGCGGCGACGAAGACGAAGAGCAGCAGCAGTTCGACCGTGTAGAGCACCAGCCCCATGGCCTGGAACAGATGCGGCATGTACTTCGCCGTGCGCTGCAGGACGCCGAGTCCGATCCCCATGAAGAGGATCACCACCAGCGTCCCGACCGCAGCGCCGATCGCTCCCTTGCCGCCGGCGAGCGCAGCGCTGACGGCGACGGCGATGACACCGGCGGCAGCAGTGGGCACGGCGGTGTGGAGGAGAGTCCGGGCGTCGTTGGACGGCATGGCGGTTACTCCGCGTTGCTGGGGGTGGTCAGTGGTCGTCAGGGACGAGCGTAGGCCCGGTCCGAGTCGATGCTTCGGGCCAAAGGACCGTGCTACTCAGGTCCTTCGGCCTCCTCACCGGGCTTCGTGAACGGTATCACAAACTATTTGATGAGGTCTTTACTCAGAAAGTGTGCCAGCTGTCACACATGAGGGTTAACCCGCGCGTGTGTGCAGAACATCACGACGCATTGTCTGGTATGGGGACTTCTGCGCCGGGGAGTCAACGCGGTGAATCGGCGCGGTCCCGATCCGTGAACCGCGAACGGGGGCCGATCGCGGTCGCTCCGTTGACGCCGGAGACGCCCACGGACACCGAGGCCCGTTCCGGCTCCGGGGAGGCCATCTGCGAGCCTTCCGCCCCGTGTTGAACGCCCGGGGCGCCGTCGGCCTCCCCTTCGCCGTCATGCCGGCGGCGCCGGTAGCGCGGCGGCACGAAGGACTCGGCCCAGTGGGGGGTGCGCGGGGTGAAGCGCGGCATGAGCAGCAGGATCAGGCCGACGGCGCTGAGTCCCACGATCACCAGGACGATCCAGAGCGACGTGGAGTGCACGGAGTAGCCGACGGCGCCGAAGGCGATCAGCGCCGACCAGAAGTACATGATCAGCACGGACCGGCTGTGCGAGTGGCCGATCTCCAGCAGCCGGTGGTGCAGGTGGCCCCGGTCGGCCGCGAACGGCGACTGGCCGTTCCAGGTGCGGCGCACGATGGCGAGGATCAGGTCGGCCGCCGGGATCGCGATGATCGTGAGCGGCAGCAGCAGCGGGATGAAGACCGGCAGCATCGCGTGGGTCGCCTGCCGCTCGCTGCCCTCGAAGAGCTTCATCGCGTCGGGGTCGACCTGGCCGGTGACGGAGATCGCGCCGGAGGCCAGCACGAGACCGATCAGCATCGATCCGGAGTCACCCATGAAGATCCGGGCGGGGTGCATGTTGTGCGGCAGGAAGCCGAGGCACATGCCCATGAGGATCGCGGCGAAGAGCGTCGCGGGCGCGGCCGCCTCGATCCCGTAGCCGTACCAGAGACGGTAGGTGTAGAGGAAGAACGCCGCGGACGCGATGCAGACCATACCGGCCGCGAGGCCGTCCAGGCCGTCGACGAAGTTGACCGCGTTGATGGTGATCACGACCAGGGCGACCGTGAGCAGCGTGCCCTGCCACTGGGTGAGCGCGACGGTGCCGACGCCCGGGATGGGCAGCCACAGGATCGTCAGACCCTGGATGACCATGACCGCGGCGGCGATCATCTGTCCGCCGAGCTTGATCAGGGCGTCGAGCTCGAACTTGTCGTCCAGGACGCCGATCAGCCAGATCAGGGCGGCGCCGGAGAGCAGCGCCCTGGGTTCGTTGGAGAGTTCGAAGACACCGTTCAGGTTGAACAGGTGGTCGGCGACGATCAGCCCCGCGCACAGTCCGCCGAACATGGCGATGCCACCGAGCCGAGGTGTCGGTTCCCGGTGTACGTCACGCGCCCGGATCGCGGGCATCGCCCCGATCGCGATGGCGAACTTCCGCACCGGCCCGGTCAGCAGATAGGTCACCGCTGCCGTGACACAGAGCGTCAGCAGGTAATCACGCACGGGCTGCCCCACAGAATTCGCCGGCCATCTCAGCCCCACACCCTAGTCTCCTGAGCAAGGACGCCGAGCCACGGGTTGTCGGTTGCACATACGTAGTTCACACCGCCTACCCCGGATACGGCGGATTGCGCTCGGCAAGTCCGCGGACCTCGGCCCGCAGCAGACCCGGGTCGCCCTCCTCGCGCACGGCCGCGCCGAACAGCTCGGCGATCCGCGCCATGTCGTCCTCGTCCATGCCCTGGGTTGTGACGGCCGCGGTACCCAGCCGGATCCCCCGCGCGTCCCCGTACGGCAGCGCACAGGTGTCCAGGACCATCCCGGCGGCCATGAGCCGCTCGCGGGCGGTGCGGCCGTCGACGCCCAGCGGGCCGGGGTCCGCGACGACGATGTGGGTGTCCGTTCCGCCGGTGGTGACCTCGAAGCCCTCGGACTCCAGGGCGGCCGCCAGGACACGGGCGTGGGCGACGACCCGGTGGGCGTACACCGCGTACGCCGGGGTGGCCGCCTCCCCGAACGCGACGGCCTTCGCCGCGACCGTGTGCATCTGGGCGCCGCCCTGGGTGAACGGGAACACCGCGCGGTCGATCCGCTCCGAGAGCTCGACACCGCAGAGGATCATGCCGCCGCGCGGGCCGCGCAGCACCTTGTGCGTCGTCGCGCACACCACGTCCGCGTACGGCACCGGGCTGGGCGCCGCTCCCCCGGCGATCAGCCCCATCGGGTGGGCGGCGTCCGCGATCAGATAGGCGCCCACCTCGTCGGCGATGTCCCGGAACTGCTCGTAGTCGGGGTGCCGGGGGTAGGAGATCGACCCGCAGACGATCGCCTTGGGCCGCCGGGCGCGGGCCAGGGCGCGCACCTGTGCGTAGTCGATGAGTCCGCTGTCGGGGTCGACTCCGTAACCGGCGAACTCGAACCAGCGTCCGGAGAAGTTGCCCGGAGCGCCGTGCGTGAGATGCCCGCCGTACGGGAGCCCCATGGCCAGCACCGTGTCACCGGGACGCAGCAGCGCGGCGTAGGCGGCGAGGACGGCCGACGATCCGGAGTGCGGCTGGACGTTGGCGTGCTCGGCGCCGAACAGCTCCGTCGCCCGCCGGATCGCGAGGCGCTCCGCGGCGTCGGCCTGCTCGCAGCCGCCGTGGTGACGGGCGCCGGGGTAGCCCTCGGCGTACTTGTTGGCGAGCGGGGAGCCGAGGGCGGCGAGGACCGCGGGTGAGGTGAAGTTCTCGGCGGCGATGAGCTGGAGGGTGCTCGACTGCCGCCCCGCCTCGGCCAGCAGGATGGAGCCGATCTCCGGGTCCTGGCGGAGCAGGGCGCCGAAGTCCTGCGGCATGGCGGTGTCCGGCATGGGCGCGGCCGCGCGTGCGGCTGGAGTGGTGACCGGCATCGAGGGCTCCGGGCCTGGAGGAGGGGGGTGCGTGGCGTCAGATCCAATGTAGGCCCGCCCCGGGCCGCCTGCCCGCTGCCGGGCGCCCCTCTACGCCGGTCGGCGCACCCCGGGCGGGGCGCGTGGGCCGGAGGCGGCTCAGTGCGGGGCGCGAACCCCGGTGAGGGCCGTCATGACGGGATCGAGGGCCTGGCTGATCTCGTCACCGATGGAGCGGAAGAACGTGATGGGGGCGCCGTACGGGTCGTAGACCTCGTCGGCCTCCGCGGTGGGTGCCAGCAGCCAGCCGCGCAGGGCCGCCGCGGCGCGCACCAGCGCGCGGGCGCGCTCGACGACGCCCTCCTCACGGGCGTCCGGCAGCGTCGCGGGGTCTATGGCCCGCACCAGGCGGGTGAACTCCTTGAGCGTGAAGGTCCGCAGGCCCGCCGAGTGCCCCATGGAGATCACCTGGGCGCGGTGGTCGCGGGTGGCGGTCAGCACCAGGTCGGCGCGGATCACGTGCTCGTCGAGGAGCTCGCGGCCGACGAAGCCGGTGGCGTCGGCGCCGAAGTCGGCGAGGACGACCTCTGCGTTGGCCTCCATGGGCGCGCCCTCGTGCCCCCAGGTGCCCGCGCTCTCCACGATGAGGCCGCCGCTGAGCGGGTCGCCGAGGCGGTCCACGAGGGCATGCCGGGTCAGCCGCTCGGTGATGGGCGAGCGGCAGACGTTGCCGGTGCTGACGTGGAGGATGCGGAAGGTGTCGTGCCGCCCCGTTATGCCACGCCCCTCAGGGGCGGTCAATTGGCCACCTCGAGGTCGGGTACCACCTTGCGGAGTTCCTCGACCGAGAGCGCGCCTGCCCGCAGCAGCACCGGGATCTTGCCGGTGACGTCGACGATCGAGGACGGGACGATCCCGGGGGTGGGACCGCCGTCGAGGTACACGGAGACGCTGTCGCCGAGCATCCCCTGGGCGGCGTCGCAGTCCTCGGGCGAGGGGTGTCCGGTGAGGTTGGCGCTGGAGACGGCCATCGGGCCGACCTCCGTGAGGAGCTCGATGGCGACCGGGTGCAGGGGCATCCGGACGGCGACGGTGCCACGGGTGTCGCCGAGGTCCCACTGGAGGGACGGCTGGTGCTTGGCGACGAGTGTCAGGGCGCCGGGCCAGAACGCGTCGACGAGCTCCCAGGCCTGCTCGGAGAAGTCGGTGACCAGGCCGTGCAGGGTGTTCGGGGAGCCGATCAGGACAGGGGTCGGCATGTTGCGGCCGCGGCCCTTGGCGTCGAGCAGGTCGGCGACGGCCTCCGAGCTGAAGGCGTCCGCACCGATCCCGTACACGGTGTCGGTGGGCAGCACGACCAGTTCGCCGCGGCGGACGGCGGACGCGGCCTCACGCAGGCCGGTCGTACGGTCGGTCGCGTCGTTGCAGTCGTATCGCCGTGCCATCAGCCGGCCTCCTCGGACGTGTACGGGTCTGTCGGGTGGGGTTCGTGCGGTGCCGGTGTCCCGGTGGTCACGGCATGGCCTTGCGGGCCGTCGCGAACCGGGGCCGGTTGTTCAGGTCGGGGTGGTCGGCCGCGTCGGCCCAGCCCCGCTCCTCGGTGAAGATCCACGGCACCTGGCCGCCCTGGGTGTCGGCGTGCTCGATGACGACGAGCCCGCCGGGGCGGAGCAGGCGGTGCGCGGTGCGCTCGATGCCGCGGATGGTGTCGAGGCCGTCCTCGCCGGAGAAGAGCGCCATCTGCGGGTCGTGGTCGCGGGCCTCCGGCGCCACGTACTCCCACTCGGTGAGCGGGATGTACGGGGGGTTGGAGATGACCAGGTCGACCTGTCCGTCGAGCTCGGGAAGGGCGCTCAGGGCGTCTCCCCGGTGGATGGTGACCCTGGACCCCTCTGCGTTCTTCCGGGTCCACCTCAGGGCGTCCTCGGACAGCTCCACGCCGTGCACACGCGAGCGCGGCACCTCCTGGGCCATGGCGAGCGCGATGGCGCCCGATCCGGTGCAGAGGTCGACGATCAGCGGCTCGACGACGTCCATCGCGCGGACCGCGTCTATCGCCCAGCCGACGACCGACTCGGTCTCCGGGCGCGGGACGAAGACTCCGGGGCCGACCTGGAGTTCCAGGTAGCGGAAGAAGGCGCGGCCGGTGATGTGCTGGAGCGGCTCGCGGGCCTCGCGGCGGGCGATCGTCTCCCAGTAGCGGGCGTCGAAGTCGGTGTCCGGCACATGGTGCAGCTCGCCCCGCTTGACGCCGTGCACGAACGCGGCGAGTTCCTCGGCGTCGAATCGCGGTGAGGGGACACCGGCGTCGGCCAGCCGCTGGGTGGCCTGGGCCACCTCGGCGAGCAGCAGGTTCATCGCGGTTCTCCGTACGGGTTCACGAGCGGGGCGGGGCGGTGGGGCTCACTGCCTATGCGGCGGCGAGCTTGGCGGCGGAGTCGGCGTCGACGCAGGCCTGGATGACGGCGTCGAGGTCACCGTCGAGCACCTGGTCCAAGTTGTACGCCTTGAAGCCGACGCGGTGGTCCGAGATCCGGTTTTCCGGGAAGTTGTACGTCCGGATCTTCTCGGAGCGGTCCACGGTGCGCACCTGGCTGCGGCGCACGTCGGAGGCTTCCTGCTCGGCGGCCTCCTGGGCGGCGGCCAGCAGCCGGGACCGCAGGATGCGCATGGCCTGCTCCTTGTTCTGGAGCTGGCTCTTCTCGTTCTGGCAGGAGGCGACGACACCGGTGGGCAGGTGCGTGATGCGTACGGCGGAGTCCGTGGTGTTGACGGACTGCCCGCCGGGGCCCGAGGAGCGGTAGACGTCGATGCGGAGGTCGTTGGCGTGGATCTCGACGTCGACCTCCTCCGCCTCGGGCGTGACGAGCACGCCGGCGGCGGAGGTGTGGATGCGGCCCTGCGACTCGGTGGAGGGCACGCGCTGCACGCGGTGCACGCCGCCCTCGTACTTCATCCGGGCCCAGACGCCCTGGCCGGGCTCGGTGGCGCCGTTGCCGCCCTTGGTCTTCACGGCGACCTGGACGTCCTTGTAGCCGCCGAGCTCGGACTCGGTGGAGTCGATGATCTCGGTCTTCCAGCCGATGCGCTCGGCGTAGCGGAGGTACATGCGCAGCAGATCGCCGGCGAAGAGGGCGGACTCGTCGCCGCCCGCGCCCGCCTTGATCTCCAGGAGCACGTCCTTGTCGTCGCTGGGGTCGCGCGGGACCAGAAGAAGGCGGAGCTTCTCGGTGATCTCCTCGCGCTGCTTCTCCAGGACCTTGACCTCGGCGGCGAAGTCCGGGTCGTCGGCGGCGAATTCGCGGGCGGTCTCGATGTCGTCGCCGGTCTGCTTCCAGGACCGGTAGGTGGAGACGATCGGGGTCAGCTCCGCGTAGCGCTTGTTGAGCTTGCGCGCGTTTGCCTGGTCGGCGTGGACCGACGGGTCGGCGAGCTTCTTCTCGAGATCGGCGTGCTCGCCGATCAGTTCCTCGACCGCCTCGAACATCTTCGGGCTCCTGGTTTCTGCGTCATACGTCTGCGGGCCTGCTGGACGGAGTGCTGCCGGTGGAGCGCCCCGGAAGGCGCACCGGGCCGCACAGCCGGAAAAAACGCCGGTCCCGGCGCCCCGTTGGAGGGCGTCGGGAACCGGCGCAGTGGCTCGCTACTTGCTGGCGGAGCCGGCAGCCTTGCCGAAGCGGGCCTCGAAGCGGGCCACGCGGCCGCCGGTGTCGAGGATCTTCTGCTTGCCCGTGTAGAACGGGTGGCACTCGGAGCAGACGTCGGCACGGATCGCGCCGCCCTCAAGGGTGCTCCGGGTGGTGAACGACGCACCGCAGGTGCAGCTGACCTGCGTCTCGACGTACTCGGGGTGAATGTCGCGCTTCAAGGTGTCTCCTAGATTCGGGAGGGCTCCGGGTCGTTCGCGCGGATTGCGCGTCCGTGAACCGGGGCCGACGTACCAGTCTGCCAGGACCGGCCGTATCTCCCAAAACGAGGGTACGGCCGTGTGTATTCCCGTGCGTACGGGGAACGTTCCGCGACCGCGTGGTGACGGAAGGTGCCGTTACCGTACGACCTTCCCGGCCCCGCCCTTGTCGCCGGCCGACTTCGCCGTGGCGGACGCGGGGATCGGCTTGTCCTGCTTGAGGGCCGCCCACACCTTCCGGTCGGCGTTCTCCTGGGGCAGCACCCGGTTCGGGTCCTCGGGGTCGTACTCGACGGGCAGCGTGACCATGTCGATGTTCTTCGAGCCGAGGCCCTTGAGCCCGTTCGCGAAGGCGGTGAGCTCCTTGACGGAGGCCAGCTGGGAGTCGGTGGTGACGGCCTTGGTGGCGGTGTCGGCGAGCCCGAAGAGCGTCTTCGGGTCCGAGAACACCCCGACGCTCTTCGCCTGGTCCATCAGCGCCTTGACGAAGGCCTGCTGGAGCTGGATGCGGCCGAGGTCGCTGCCGTCGCCGACGCTGTGGCGCGTACGGACGAGGCCGAGCGACTGCTCCCCGCTCAGGGTGTGGGGGCCGGGCTTCAGAGAGAGGTGGCTGTCGGGGTCGTCGATCGCCTGCGAGGTGGTGATGTCGACGCCGCCCAGCTCGTCGACGAGCTTCTTGAACCCGGTGAAGTCGACCTCGACGTAGTGGTCCATGCGGATGCCCGACATCGACTCGACGGTCTTCACCGCGCAGGCGGGTCCGCCGACCTGGTAGGCGGAGTTGAACATCGTCTCGTGCTCCGCACCGACCTGTTCCCCGGTCGTGTCGCTCGTGCAGGTGGGACGGTCGACGAGGGTGTCCCGCGGGACCGAGACCACGCTCGCGGAGGTGTGCCCCTCGTTGACGTGGACGATCATCGCGGTGTCCGCCCGCGCGGAGCCCTGGTCGGCGCCGTACTCGGCGTTGGCGCCCGAGCGGGAGTCCGACCCCAGCACCAGGATGTCCTGCGACCCGTTGTCCACGTCGTCGGGGCGCTCGGCTCCCAGGGCGGCGTCGATGTCGACGCCCTTCAGATTCCCGTTGAGCGTGTAGTAGGCGTAACCGAGCCCGGATCCTCCGACGACCACCAGGGCGGCGACGCCCCACAGCGCGATCCTCTTCACCCGGCGGCCCGGGGACGGCTTCCTCCGGCGGCTGCCGGTACCGCGTATTCGGCCGGCGCTCCTGCTCTGCTCGCTCATGCGGTCCCTCTTTCGCTTCTCGCTCTTACCCCCTGCCGTGGTGCACGGGCGCGGTCCGGCGTCGCTCGGTGGGACGACGGAGCAGCCAGAAGCGTTGCACAGCCGGCTGAGGCCCCCGTCCGGCGACGGGGGCCTCGGAAGAAGCGGGTGCACGGACCGGGAACCCGGCGCCCACCTGGGGTTTCGGCCTGACGGGTCGCGGCTGCTCCGGCCGGTGCGGAACCCGACGTATGTGGCAAAGATCGCATCCCGGGGAGCTGCCGCCACCAGGGCCTCCCCGGGGTGTCCCGGCGGGTGACCGGGACGGTCGCCGCTCACGTCGCCGGGTGGGTGGCGAGCGTGCCGTGATGCCGTAAAGGGCCGCCTTCGCTCCCGTCCCCCACGGCGGCACCCGTCAACCGGCGGAGGCGGATACACAACAGATGCCCCGTCACCTGGTGACGGGGCATCTGTTGTGGAGCTGCGGCGCGGCGACGTCAGTCGTTGGCGTTTCCGTTGCCCGGGGTCGTCTTCTGGATCTGGAGCAGGAACTCCGCGTTGGACTGCGTCTTCTTCATGCGGTCCAGCAGAAGCTCGATCGCCTGCTGCTGGTCGAGCGCGTGAAGCACCCGGCGCAGCTTCCAGACGACGGCCAGCTCATCGGTGCCGAGCAGGATCTCTTCCTTACGGGTGCTGGACGCGTCGACGTCCACCGCCGGGAAGATGCGCTTGTCCGAGAGCTTCCGGTCGAGCTTGAGCTCCATGTTGCCGGTGCCCTTGAACTCCTCGAAGATCACCTCGTCCATGCGCGAGCCGGTCTCGACGAGCGCGGTGGCCAGGATGGTCAGCGAGCCGCCGTCCTCGATGTTGCGCGCGGCACCGAAGAAGCGCTTCGGCGGGTACAGCGCGGTCGAGTCGACACCACCGGACAGGATGCGGCCGGAGGCCGGTGCCGCCAGGTTGTACGCACGGCCCAGACGGGTGATCGAGTCCAGCAGGACCACCACGTCGTGGCCGAGCTCCACGAGGCGCTTCGCACGCTCGATGGCGAGCTCGGCGACCGTGGTGTGGTCCTCGGCGGGGCGGTCGAAGGTCGAGGAGATGACCTCGCCCTTCACCGACCGCTGCATGTCGGTGACCTCTTCCGGACGCTCGTCGACCAGGACGACCATCAGGTGGCACTCGGGGCTGTTGACCGTGATCGCGTTGGCGATGGCCTGCAGGATCATGGTCTTACCGGTCTTCGGCGGGGCCACGATCAGGCCTCGCTGGCCCTTGCCGATCGGTGCGACCATGTCGATGATCCGGGTGGTCAGGACGTTGGAGTCGGTCTCCAGACGGAGCCGGTCCTGCGGGTACAGCGGGGTGAGCTTCTGGAACTCCGGACGGCCGCGGCCGGTCTCCGGCGCCATGCCGTTGACGGAGTCGAGACGGACCAGCGCGTTGAACTTCTCGCGGCGCTCGCCGTCCTTGGGCTGGCGCACCGCACCGGTGACGTGGTCACCCTTGCGCAGGCCGTTCTTGCGGACCTGGGCCAGTGAGACGTACACGTCGTTCGGACCCGGCAGGTAGCCGGAGGTCCGGATGAACGCGTAGTTGTCCAGGATGTCGAGGATGCCCGCGACGGGGATCAGGACGTCGTCGTCGGCAACCTGCACGTCGGTCGCGAAGTCGTCGCGGCCACGACGGCCCCGGCGGTCGCGGTAGCGGCCCCGGCGTCCACGCCGGCCGCCCTCGTCGTCGTAACCGTCGTCCTGCTGGCCGCCGCCACCCTGCTGGCCCTGGCCCTGGGCCTGGCCCTGGCCTCCGCCCTGCTGGCCCTGACGGCGTCCGCCGCCCTGCTGGCCCTGGTCGTCGCCCTTGCCCCGGCGGTCGCGCTGGCGGTCGCGGCGGTCACCGCGGTCCTGGCGGTCACCGCGGTCACGGCGGCCGTCCTGGCGGTCGCCGCGACGGCCCTCGGCCGTGTCGACGGCGGACTCGGCCTTGGCCTCGCCCTTCGCCTCGGCGCGCTCGTCGCCGCGGTCCTGGCGGCTCTCCGCCTTCGGCTCGGCCTGGGCCTTGGATTCGGCCTTGGGCTCCGCCTTGGACTCGGACTTGGTGTCGGGGCTCCCCGCCTGCGCGGTCGCCCGGCGACGGCGGCGCTCGCCCGTCGGCTGTTCGTCACTGGCCGGCTGACCCGGGATGTCGATCTGCTGCTGGGCGTCGGCCTTGTCGGCGGCCGGGGCGGCAGCGCTCTCGTCACCGGTGCGCGTCTTGGACGTGGCACGCCGCTTGGGCTTGCTCCCGGTGTCCGTACCGGCGGATGCGGCGGCCTTGGGGGCGGGCGCGGAGGATCCTCCGGCCTGCGCCTCCTTGATGACCTCGATCAGCTGGCTCTTGCGCATCCGCGCAGTTCCCCTGATGCCGAGGCCGGACGCGACCTGCTGCAGCTCGGCCAGGACCATGCCCTCGAGGCCGGTGCCGGAGCGGCGGCGCCGTGCGGTGGTGCCAGTGGCAGCACCTTCGGCGGGCACGGAGCTGTCGACGCTCTTGTCGGCAGTCACGCCCATCAGATCGGTGGTGTCGCTCACGAAGGGTCCTTCCCTGGAGCGGACGTCGGCCTTCTGGCTCGGCGACCGGTTGTGCTGTCCGACTGCGGTCTGTTGATCGTGTCGATCGCGGACCTTGCCGGGGCGGTGGTCCGCCGGGTACGGCGGAGAGACGAATGTGCGGGGTTCCGGCGCGAGATCCCCTGCTCGGCCCACTCCTGGGCGAGCAAGAGGGTGTCGTGCCGGTTCCGGAGCGTGCTCGAAAGCTCAGGCGGGCTGCTCAGGCAGTCGGGGAGGCTCCCGGAAGAGTGGTGGTCCCGGAGGGGGACACGAAGCAACGCGCCACGAAGACGTCGATTGCTGACTTGAGGTTAACACTACCGGCTCCAACAAACATTCCCCCTCTCATGCACCGGCAATCACGTGCGGTTACGCGGCGAGCGGCAACACGCTCGCACCCGAGGCGTCGAGAGCGAGCCGGTTCGCGGCCCATCCCTCGCCCGCCAGCCGGGCGATCTTGTCGGCGGAACCCTCGTTCGCCAGCGCGAGCACCGTGGGCCCCGCGCCGGAGATGACGGCAGGGACGCCGTCGGCGCGCAGCCGGTTCACCAGGTCGACGGTCTGCGGCATCGCGGGACCCCGGTACTCCTGGTGGATCCGGTCCTCCGTTGCCGTGAGGAGCAGCTCGGGGCGCCTGGTCAGGGCCTCGACGAGCAGGGCGGCGCGACCGGCGTTGGCCGCGGCGTCCACATGGGGGACGGTGCGCGGCAGCAGGCCGCGGGCGGTCTCGGTCAGCACCGGGGTGGCCGGCACGAAGACCACCGGCACGACGGAAGCCGCGGGGTCCATCCGGATCGCCCTGGCGGCTCCGCCGTCCATCCAGGCGAGCGTGAATCCGCCGAGGAGACAGGCCGCGACGTTGTCGGGGTGCCCCTCGATCTCGGTGGCCAGCTCCAGCAGGGCGGCGTCGTCGAGACGGGCCTCGCCGCCCGTCGTCACGGCGCGGGCGGCGACGATCCCGGCGCAGATGGCGGCGGACGAGGAGCCGAGGCCGCGGCCGTGCGGGATGCGGTTGGCGCAGACGATCTCCAGGCCGCGGGGCTGTCCGCCGAGCAGGTCGAAGGCCGTGCGCAGCGAGCGTACGAGCAGGTGGTTCTCGTCGCGGGGCAGCGTCTCGGCGCCCTCACCCGCGATGTCGATGTGCAGCCCGGAATCGGCGACCCGGACGACGACGTCGTCGTAGAGCCCCAGCGAGAGGCCGAGGGCGTCGAAACCCGGGCCCAGATTGGCGCTGGTTGCGGGGACGCGCACCCGGACGGCGGCGGCTCGGAACGCGGGACCGGCCATCGGTTGGACGACTCTTCCTGTACGGCGGCGGGGATGTTGTGCAGGGTACTTCGACGTGCGTGGGGTGCCGTTGCGCGGGGGGACGGGGGGCCCGGCAGTCACGACGGCTGCTGCACCGCGGCGGATGCGGCGGGGCGGGTCTGGTACAGCTTATCGAAGGAAGGTTCTGCGGCGACATAGGGCGCACAGGAGGCGCACGATGCGTGTCGCACACCTCCTATGCGCTCTCCGCCCCCGGAAGGGCGGTTGAGCTGCGGCCGGGACGGCTACGCGAGGCCCAGCTTCTCGGCCGCGGCCACCGCGTCGACCGGGACGGTGACGGGCTGCGGAGCGCCCGCGACGGCCCAGTCGGGGTCCTTGAGGCCGTTGCCGGTGACGGTGCAGACGATCTTCTGACCGGGGTCGACCTTGCCCTCTTCGGCGGCCTTGAGCAGACCGGCCACGGACGCCGCCGACGCGGGCTCGACGAAGACGCCCTCCTGGGAGGCCAGCAGGCGGTACGCCGACAGGATCTGACGGTCCGTCACATCGTCGATGAAGCCGCCCGACTCGTCCCGCGCGTCCAGCGCGAACTGCCAGGACGCCGGGTTCCCGATGCGGATGGCGGTGGCGATGGTCGCCGGGTCCTTGACGATCTCGCCGCGCACGATCGGCGCGGAACCGGACGCCTGGAAGCCCCACATGCGCGGAGCGTGCGTGGACACGGCGTCCCCCGCGTACTCCTTGTAGCCCTTCCAGTAGGCCGTGATGTTGCCCGCGTTGCCCACCGGCAGGACGTGGATGTCGGGGGCGTCGCCGAGCGCGTCGACGATCTCGAACGCGGCGGTCTTCTGGCCCTCGATCCGGACCGGGTTGACCGAATTGACCAGCGCCACCGGGTAGTTGTCCGAGAGGCTGCGGGCCAGGGTCAGGCAGTCGTCGAAGTTGCCGTCGACCTGGAGGATCTTCGCGCCGTGGACGAGCGCCTGCCCCATCTTGCCGAGCGCGATCTTGCCCTGCGGCACGAGGACGGCGCAGACCATGCCCGCGCGCACCGCGTAGGCGGCGGCGGAGGCGGAGGTGTTGCCGGTGGAGGCGCAGATGACGGCCTGCGCACCCTCCTCCTTGGCCCGGGTGATCGCCATGGTCATACCGCGGTCCTTGAACGACCCGGTGGGGTTGGCGCCCTCGACCTTGAGGTGCACCTCGCAGCCCGTGCGCTCGGAGAGGACCTGCGCCGGAACGAGCGGCGTACCGCCCTCACGGAGTGTGACGACCGGCGTCGAGCTCGTGACCGGAAGCCTGTCCCGGTACTCCTCGATGATGCCGCGCCACTGGTGGGTGCCCTTGCTGGTCATGGGTCCTTACTCCCCTTCAACACGCATGATGCTGGCGACACCGCGCACGGTGTCCAGCTTGCGCAGCGCTTCGACGGTCCCGGAGAGGGCCGCGTCGGGCGCGCGGTGGGTGACGACGACGAGGGATGCCTCGCCGTCTCCGCCCACCCGTCGCCCGCCGCCACCCTGCTCGATGGCAACTCCGTCGCCGCTGCCCGATGGTCGGCTCTGCTGGCGGACCGTATCGATGGATACGCCCTGTTCGGCGAAGACCGTCGCGACCTGGGCGAGTACGCCAGGCTTGTCGGCCACGTCGAGACTGATGTGGTACCGCGTGACGACGTCACCCATGGGGCTGACGGGCAGACGCGTGTACGCGGACTCACCGGGACCGGTGCTCTCCCCGATGATGTTGCGGCACACCGCGACCAGGTCACCCAGGACCGCGGACGCGGTCGGGGCGCCGCCGGCGCCGGGACCGTAGAACATCAGCTGCCCGGCCGCCTCGGCCTCGACGAAGACCGCGTTGTAGGCCTCGCGGACGGAGGCCAGCGGGTGGCTGAGCGGGATCATCGCGGGGTGCACGCGGGCGGTGACGGAATTGCCGTCGGCGGCGCGCTCGCAGATGGCGAGGAGCTTGACGGTGCAGCCCATGCGCCGGGCGGAGGCGATGTCGGCGGCGGTGACCTCGGTGATGCCCTCGCGGTGCACCTCGCCGATCTTCACCCGCGTGTGGAAGGCGATCCCGGCGAGGATGGCGGCCTTCGCGGCGGCGTCGAAGCCCTCGACGTCGGCGGTCGGGTCGGCCTCGGCGTACCCGAGGGCGGTGGCCTCGTCGAGCGCCTCGGAGTAGCCGGCGCCGCTCGTGTCCATCCTGTCGAGGATGAAGTTGGTCGTGCCGTTGACGATGCCCAGCACCCGGTTGACCTTGTCCCCCGCGAGGGACTCGCGCAGCGGCCGTACGAGCGGGATGGCGCCGGCCACGGCCGCCTCGTAGTAGAGGTCCCGGCCGTTCTTCTCCGCGGCCGCGTGGAGCGCGGAGCCGTCCTCGGCGAGGAGCGCCTTGTTGGCCGAGACGACGCCCGCGCCGTGCTCGAAGGCGGTCGTGATGAGCGTACGGGCGGGCTCGATGCCCCCGATGACCTCGATGACGACGTCGATGTCACCCCGTTTGACCAGGGCGGTCGCATCGGTGGTGATCAGGGCGGGATCGATGCCCTCCCGCACCTTGGAGGGCCGGCGGACGGCTACGCCGGCGAGCTCGACCGGCGCGCCGATGCGCGCGGCGAGGTCGTCGGCGTGCGTCGTCATGATGCGCGCCACCTCTGAGCCGACCACTCCACAGCCCAGCAGCGCCACCTTCAGCGGACGCGTACGCATCATCCGACCTCGTTTCTCATACTTCTGATGTGTGGACCAGTCTCACTCACCGGACGGGGGTTTCTGCCACCCGTCCGGATTTTGAGATGTGAATTTCATCAGCCGACATCGAGACGCAGGAGATCTTCCTCCGTCTCGCGCCGGACGATGACCCGGGCCTGTCCATCGCGCACGGCGACGACGGGCGGGCGCAGGGCGTGGTTGTAGTTGCTCGCCATGGAGCGGCAGTACGCACCGGTGGCCGGCACCGCGATGAGGTCACCCGGGGCCAGGTCGGACGGCAGGAACGCGTCCTTGACCACGATGTCACCACTCTCGCAGTGCTTGCCGACCACACGTACGAGCATGGGTTCGGCCTCGGAGGTGCGGGAGACCAGCGCGACGCTGTACTCGGCGTCGTACAACGCGGTGCGGATGTTGTCCGACATCCCGCCGTCGACGCTCACGTACGTCCGGAGGCCCTCGAGGGGCTTGATGGTGCCGACCTCGTACAGCGTGAACGCGGTGGGGCCGACGATCGCGCGGCCCGGCTCGACGGAGATGCGCGGGGTCCGGAGGCCGGCGGACTCGCACTCCCGGGTCACGATGTCGCTGAGCGCCTTGGCGATCTCGTGCGGCTCACGGGGGTCGTCCTCGGAGGTGTACGCGATTCCGAGGCCACCGCCGAGGTCGATCTCCGGGAGCTCGACGCCGTGCTCGTCGCGGATCTCGGCGAGCAGCTGCACGACGCGCCGCGCGGAGACCTCGAAACCGGCCATGTCGAAGATCTGCGAGCCGATGTGCGAGTGGATGCCGATGAGCTCGAGGCCGTCCAGGGTGAGCGCCCTGCGGACCGCCTCCGCCGCCTGTCCGTCGGCCAGCGCGATGCCGAACTTCTGGTCCTCGTGCGCGGTGGCGATGAACTCGTGGGTGTGGGCCTCGACGCCGACAGTGACGCGGATCTGCACGCGCTGGCGGACGCCGAGCCGCTGGGCGATGTGCGAGACCCGGACGATCTCCTGGAAGGAGTCGAGCACGATCCGTCCGACGCCGGCCTCGACGGCCCGCTCGATCTCGGCGGCGGTCTTGTTGTTGCCGTGGAAGGCGATGCGCTCGGCGGGCATCCCGGCGTCCAGCGCGGTGGCCAGCTCGCCGCCGGAGCACACGTCCAGGTTCAGCCCTTCCTCCTGGAGCCAGCGCACCACGGCGCGCGACAGGAAGGCCTTGCCGGCGTAGAAGACATCGGCGTCCGCCCCGAAGGCGTCCGCCCAGGCGCGGCAGCGCGCCCGGAAGTCGGACTCGTCCAGGAAGTAGGCGGGCGTGCCGAACTCCTCGGCGAGCCGGGCGACTTCGATCCCGCCGACGGTGAGCGCACCGTCCGCGTCACGGGTGACGGTGCGGGACCAGACCTTCGGGTCCAGCTCGTTGAGGTCGGTGGCCGGGGCGGTGTAGTGGCCCTCGGGGAGGACGTCGGCGTGACGGGGCCCGGCGGGGTGTGCGGATCGGCTCATCGTTCTGCTCTGCTCTCTCAGGTCTCAGAGGTGTTCGGGCGCGCTGATGCCGAGCAGGGACAGGCCGCCTGCGAGCACCGTCCCGGCGGCTTCGGCAAGGGCCAGCCGGGAGCGGTGGGCGGCCGAGGGTTTCTCGTCGCCGACGGGAAGCGCCGGGCAGGCATCGTGGAAGTCGAAGAAGGCGTGCGCCACCGTTTCGAGGTGCCGGGCGAGCCGGTCCGGTGCCTGGTGGCGGGCGGCGGAGGCGAGGGCGCCGGGGTGATCGGCGAGGGCGGTGTGCAGCGCGGGCGCGTCGACGTCCTCGTCGTAACCGGCGGTGAAGCCGAGCTTCTCTGCCTCGCGGCTGAGCGCACGGGAGCGGGCGTGGGCGTAGCGGACCAGGAACAGCGGATTGGCCTCGCCCTGCACGAGGAGGTCGTCGCCGAGGTGCGCGCGGTCGTGCCCGGCGGGCCTCAGCAGGCCCCAGCGGGCGGCGTCGGCCCCCAGCCGCTCCAGCAGCTCCCCCGCCGTGGCCCCGGCGGGGACGGGCCGGGTCTGCGCGAGCGGGACGGGAGGCCGGCCGTTCGCGTCCACGGTGACGCCGAGACGCGCCCAGTCGGGGTCGGACGCTTCCTCACAGGTGACACGCCCCAGAGCGCCCTGGGCGCGCAGCATCCTCATCACCGCGCCCGCCACGACCGCTGCCCGGACTTCTCGACGGTGGTGGAGCTGATGGACCTGCCCGGCGCACTCGGCACCCCACCCGTACCGGAGCCCCTGCTCCAGCACCTGGCGTACGCGTACGGAACGCGCGGCGCCGTCGGAGACCGCGTCGAGCGTGAAGTTCAGAAAGCCGGGCCCGGTGATCTCGACCCGCCCGATCCCGGGCGCGCCGACGACCCGGTCCCGCAGAAGCGCGGCGACCTCCCGCGCCGGGAGTGCGGCGGGACCGGCCAGCTGGAGGGCGACGGCGCAGGCGTAGTCGCCGCTGCCGCCGGGCCGTGTCCGCTCCACCCGCACGCGCGCGGGCACCGGCGCGCGCAGGGCGTCCTCGTCGACCGCGCGGCGCACAGCGTGCAGCACGGTCCGGGAGAGATCTGCGGGGGTCACGGCACAAGCGTATGGGAGGAAGGGGGGCACTTCGCCAACCGGTTTCGCCATACGGGCAGCGAATCGGCCGGGCTCGCCGTCAGCCGGCCGTGCTCCCGGCCGCCCCGGCCCCGCGCCTGTCGTCGACCGGCACGGGATCCTCGCGGTGCGCGAGCCGCCGCACCATGCGCACCAGCTCGCTCGGCTCGAAGGGCTTCGCCAGGAACGCGTCCACCCCGGCGGCCACCCCCGAGTCCACCTCGTAGGGCGTGCACGCGCTGATGACGGCGACGGGCAGGTGCCCGGTCCTCGGATCGGCGCGCAGCCGGGCGGCGGTCTGGATGCCGTCGAGGCGGGGCATCACCACGTCGAGCGTGATCACATCCGGACAGACCTCGTGGACCAGGTCCAGGCACTCGACGCCATCGGCCGCGGTCACGACCTCGAAGCCCTCCAGCTCGAGATTGACCCTGATCAGCTGCCGGATGACCTTGTTGTCGTCGACAACAAGCACGCGGCCGTACGCCCCTGACACCCTTCGAGGGTAGGTCGGGCGGAGAAGCTGCGTCCGGGTTTTGCCCACTTCCGCCCCCGGAGTGCGGCCGGCGCCCGCCTCGCGCGGGTGCCGGCGACGCGCAAATACCTGTTCCCGGACACCCCGTCGGAGCTGGTAGGGTTTCACTCGTCGCCGCCGAGCGCAGCGACATCGCCCCCGTAGCTCAGGGGATAGAGCATCGGCCTCCGGAGCCGGGTGCGCAGGTTCGAATCCTGCCGGGGGCACTTCGCAAGAAGTGCCGAAAAGACCCTCTCGCCAGTGGAAACACTGTCAGGGGGTCTTTTTTTGTGTCTCTGGTCCGCCGAGTGTGACGCCGGCTCACGGAGTGCGCATCAGGTTGCGGAGGCTGGCGACAAGGGCCTGGACGTCGCGTTCGACCTCGGCGGGCGTTGCGCCTTCGGCTGATTCCGGGGTCTGGGACGTGGTGCGGCAGGGGCGGCAGAGGCCGTCCGGAAGCGCTTCGGCGGGGCCCTGCACTCGACCAGGACACACACACGGAGGGGCCGAACAGGCCCTGTGCCGGTGCGGGTCCCCGGGCAGTTGGGGGCGTGATCTTGTCGGTGAGGCGGCGGCGCAGCAAGCCGACCGGGCATCAGAACCGCTGGGGTAGCCCGGCGGTGAGCGCCGACGCCAGGTAGTCGGCGCGCCGGCGGCTCGGCCTTGGCACGGCGGAGGGTGCGGGTGCGCATGCGGACGCCTGCTTACCGGTGCTGGCCACCACTCTCGACGCGGCAGCGCACGCGACGCAGGTACCCGGCCACGGCGAGGGCACGCAGGGCGGTACCGATGGCCATCTGGCCGTGCGGCGCCGCGCCGCGAGGCGGAGGATAAGCGGTAGGATGGATAGCATGAGCGAGCCTACCGGTAAGTACTCCATCACCATGCCGCGTGACATCGCCGAAGCCGCCAAGGCCCGCAGTGGCCCCTCCGGCCTGTCCGCCTACGTAGCGGCTGCCGTCGCCCGCCAGATCGAGCGCGACAACCTCAGCGAGCTCATCAAGGTCGGCGAGGCCGAACACGGCCCCATCACCGAGGGCGAGATCCAGTCTCTCCGCGACCAACTCCACGAGGCTCGCCGGCGGCAGGTCCACAACGGGCCGAACGCGGCATGACGCGCCCCTCCGCCACCCCGGGCGGCACGCTCGTCCTCGACAGCGAAGGGCTGGCCAAGGCAGTGCTGCGCGATCGCAGCGTCACCGCCTGGCTCGCACTCGCCCGGGCCGATGATCTACGCGTGATCACGTCCGCGGCCACCCTCGTGGAAGTGACCCACCCTCGCATCAACCGTCCCGCCCTGGAGTGGACCCTCTCCCGTCTTGTCGTCGAGCCGGTAACCGACGAGATCGCACGCACCGCCTCGGCCCTGCTCGCCGAGGCGGGCCTGCACGGCCACAAGTACGCCATCGACGCCATACTCAGCGCGACCGCCCTCGCCTCACCCGGGCAGGTCACCGTGCTCACCTCCGACCCGGAAGACCTCACCGTGCTGTGCGGAAGCCGAATCACGGCCATCAAGGTCTGACATCGTGGACGAACTGGCGCACGTTCCATAGCCGGGTCAGGGGACTGAGTACAGAAGCCCGGAACGGGAAATCCTCAGTCAATCGTGAAGCCCCAGAAGATACCGACTTCCGTGGCGGAGACAGCGATTACACCGCATTCCATTACATGACTGGTGAATCCCCCATAAGCGGGCCGCCGCCCCCGGCACCGCGCGGGCCCGGACGTGGCGAAGCCCGGGAGTCGTATCCAGCTCCCGGGCCCCTGGGGTTGCCACCCAATTGCGCTTGCCAGCGCCGTTTAAGAGTGCGGATCAGTCGTCATACCGTCGCGTTCTGCCTTTGAACTACCGCGCCATGCAGAGGCGCAGGCCGGATTCGAACCAGCATTCAACGGTGTTCGTCCGTACTCGGTCGATCTGGCAATCGGCGGCGATACTGAAGCTGGAGCGAGAGTCTGAGATTGATCGCGGCTGCCTCTGCCATGTTGGGCCACCCCGGCAGGTGGTGCCGGGGGGAGGACTCGAACCTCCACCGTTACCGCGTCTTCAGGCTGAACGTCAGTTTCAGCTTGCGCTCATCACACGGGGCGGACCTCATTCCGCCTCGTGCATGGTGCGCACCCCCACGACTTGGCGCGGGGGCGTTCTGGGGGTGCCGCCTCACGTCCGACGTCAGCCGAACAGGTAGCCGAACACCGCGTCTCCGACCCGCCGGTCGGTGACCTCTGCCCCGTTGGCCTCCTCGCGGGCGAACTTCACCGCGTGCTGGAGCTTCTCGACCCGCTCCAGCAGCTCGTTCACCCGCCGCGCCGGAAGCGCTCCGGAGAACTTCACAGTCGTCCAGTACCCGATGGGCACGTCCTCGTCGTAGACGTCGACCTGCGCCGGGTGCTTGTCGGTCGCCTCGGCCTTGACGTGGTTGCGCGGGACCTTCCTCGTCCGGATCGTGCGGACCGGGTCCGTCTTCCACAGGTCCGTCGAGGGGTCGAGCGACCAGGACTCGGCGGCGTCCAGGACCGGGAGCTTCTTGACGAAGGTGTGGAGATCGGTGAGCTGCTTCTCCAGGAAGAGCAGGTAGCTGACCGGGACTTCGCTGACGACCGTACGCCCGTCCACGGTGACGTCCGCGCGGGCCGAACAGTTCGCCCAGTCCTTCGTCGCGGTCACGTCGAACAGCCGGGTCAGCGACGCGGACATCTCACGCAGCGCCTCCTCGGCCTTGATCTGCACCCGCGCCGACTCGGGCGGAAGCTGCTCGCCCTCTTCGTCCTTCGGCTGGTACGTACGCGAGATGCCTGCCAGCAGCGCCGGCTTCTGCACCTTGTGGTGGGCCGCGGTGATGTCCTGGAGCGACTTGCTCTTGACACCCTTCTCCACGGCGATGATCTGGTTGAGCTTCGTCACTTCGCCCCCACCGAGTGACAGGAACGTACCGCACGTGGCCTCGATCGTCCGTACGGTTTTCGGCGGGGTCCGCTCTACGGCGCCGGGTACGTCACCCGGCCGCGCCCGTCGGCCCGTGGCTCCGCGCCCCAGGCCCCCAGTTCGTGGACGCGGGTCTCGCCGGAGCCGGGGCCCATGATGTGCCGGACCGTCCAGCCGCGGGCGGTGAGCGTGTTCGCGATCAGCAGGCGGTGGCAGCGCCACGGCATCGGCTCGCCGCACATGACGGCGACACGGCCGCGCTCCGCGAGGGTGGTCAGGCGGGTGATGCCGTGTTCGTACGCCGGGAGCAGCGTGTAGTCGGCGTAGTTCCTGAAGCTGGGGTTCTGCCAGCCCGCGTTGAGGGCGGGGTCCACGTCCTGCTTACGTCGCCGTCCGCCGAGCTCGTCCAGGTAGACGTAGTGGATCCCGGCCCGCTCCAGCCACTCGGGCATCGCCTCGCGGGAGAACTGCGGGCTCCGGCGCGAACCGGGGTGCGCCCGGACGTCGGCCAGTACGCCGATGCGCTGGGCGTTCAGGAGGCCGATGAAGGTCTCTTCCGGGCACGTCCAGTGCCCGATCGTCCAGATCTCCTTCATCCTGCTCCGTTCACCCTCACGCGCTGCGGGCCAGCCGGAGGCCGAGGTCGTCGATCGCGAAGGTGGGGTGGCTGCGGCGGCGCACCGTGGCGCCGCAGCCGCGCTCCGGTTCGGCCCAGCCGCCGCCGCGGAAGGTGCGGTACTCGCCGTAGACCTCCTCGTCGTAGAGGTCCCAGCACCACTCCCAGACGTTGCCCAGCATGTCGTGCAGGCCCCACGGGTTGGGCGCCTTGGCGCCGGCCTCGTGGATCCGGCCGCCGGAGTTCCCTTCGTACCAGGCGATGGCGTCGATCTCGCCGTAGCGGTATCCCGTGGTCCCCGCCTTGCAGGCGTACTGCCACTCCGCCTCCGTGGGCAGGCGGTAGCCGTCGGAGGCCGGGTCGCGGGTCACCTCGCCGGTCCGTGTGTCATGGGAGTAGACCGGGTCGAGTCCGGCGCGGGCCGAGAACAGGTTGCACAGGTCGACAGCGTCGAGCCAGCTGATGTTCGTCACGGGCAGGGCGCCGTCCGGCACGGTGGGTTCGAGCTCCTCCCCCGTGACGGCGTGGTGCTGTCGGGCGGTGGTGACGGGGTGGCGGCCGAGGAGGAAGGGCTCGATCTCCACCTGCCACTGCGCGCCCCGGCGGTCGTCGCGCAGATCCACGGTGCCGGCCGGTATCCGGACCATGCGGGAGGCCGTCTCGTCGTCGGTGGGCGTGTGCACGCGGTGGGCCTTCCTGCACGGGGAGAGCCGAAGTGCCCCCGCGCACACGCTAATCGGTCATCGGCCGAGCCTGCGGACGGGCTCGCCGTCGAGGTAGGCGCGGATGTCCTCGACCGCGTCCCCGTAGTACGCCGCGTAGTTGGCCTGCGACACATAACCCAGGTGTGGTGTCGCCAGGAGGCGCGGCGCGCTGCGCATCGGGTGGTCCGCCGGGAGCGGCTCGACGTCGAACACATCGACGCCCGCGCCCGCGATGGCCCCTCGGTGCAGTACGTCGAGCAGCGCCTCCTGGTCGACGATCGCCGCCCGGGAGGTGTTGACCAGGAAGCTGCCGGGACGCATCAGTCCGAGCTCCCTGGCTCCCAGCAGGCCGCGCGTACGCTCGCTCAGCACCAGGTGCACGGAGACGAAGTCGCTGGTCTCCAGCAGTTCTTCCTTGGACGCGGCGAGGCCCACCCCGGCCTCCTCGGCCCGCTCCGGGGTGAGGTTGCGGCTCCATGCCACCACGTCCATGCCGAAGGCGCGGCCGACGGCGGCGACCCGGCTGCCGATCTTCCCCAGCCCGAGGACACCGAGCCTGCGCCCGTGCAGGTCGGTCCCGACGGTGGACTGCCAGGGGCCGCCCTCGCGGAGGGAGTCGGCCTCGGTCACGATGGAGCGCGCCAGGCCGAGCAGCAGCGCCCAGGTGAGCTCGACGGGCGGGGTCGCCGTGCTGGCGGTGCCGCAGACGGTGACCCCGTGGCGTTCGGCTGCGGCGTAGTCGATGGAGGTGTTGCGCATGCCGGAGGCGACGATCAGGCGGAGCCGGGGCAGCCGCTCGATCAGCGTCGCGGGGAACGGCACGCGCTCCCGGAGGGTGACGACGATGTCGAACCCGGCCAGGCGGGCGGCGAGTTCGTCCTCCGTGGCGCAGTGCTCGGCGAAGCTGACCACGTCGATGTCGTCGGCGACGGGTGACCAGTCGGCGGCGGTGGCCGCCACGGACTGGTAGTCGTCGAGCACGGCACAGCGGAGCTTCATGGTGGCTTCCCCTTCGGCGGCACGGGTGCCGGCAATGCGGCAGCACCGGGGAATCTACCGGCCGTGTCCCCGACTCACGCGTCCAGCCAGGCCTCCCTGTTCCGTGCGACGTCGTAGACCCTCTCCACCTGGGTGGGGGTGAACACGCCCGTCAGCGGGGCGAGGACGGACACCTGGCGCTCCCGGCAGACGCGGATGCCGGCCGGTGTGGAGGCCACCTCCAGCGCCGTGACGCCGGTGAACACCAGCACGGTCTGTACGGGCACGTCGAAGGCGCAGTACGCCTCCAGCGCGGCCCTGGCCCGCCGAGCGCCTGGCCCGTCGAGCTCGTACGGCTGCGGGGCGCCGTCACCGGTCCGCAGGGTGCCGTCGCCGATCCGTACCGACGCCCCGGGGCGGTGATCGGTGCTCACGGCGAACACGCCGCCGGGCCCGATGAGCAGGTGCCCGATCTCCGTGCCGTCCGCCAGCGGCACGGAGTGCAGGACTCTCCAGCCGTGCCGGGTCAGCCGCTTGAGCTCGGCCCCGACCCGCCGCTCCCCCGCGAGGGCACCACGCCGCGGGTCCGCGTCCTTGTGCCGCCGCAGCGCCCCGGTGGCGGCCCGTACGAGCGTGGCGGTCCCGGATTCGCCGAGCTGCTCGCGGAGTCCGGCGCCCGGCCGACGCGACGCGAGGTCGGTCGCGGGGGTCAGCGCGGGGAGGACGGCCGGCCTCCGGCGCCGCTCCGGCGTCGGCTCCGGGTCGGCCACCGATGCCGGACCGGCCACCGGATCCGCCACGGGCACCGCCTCCGCCTCCGGCACGGGTGCCGCCTCCGGCGCGGGCGCCGCCTCCGGCGCGGGTGCCACCTCCGGCGCGGGCGCCGGTCCCCGCACGGGCGGCGCCTCCTGCGCGGCCCCCCGCTTCCGCATCCCGCGCATGGGCGGGATCCGCGGGACCGGAGGCGGCGCGTGCGGGGTCCGCGGCCCGGCCGGGGCCTCCTCGCCGACGAGGGCCGGCAGGCCCGGGACCTGGCGCGCGAGCGCGTCGGTCACGGCATCGCGATAGCGCGGGTGCAGGACGGTGATCGTGCCGCTGCCCCGGTCCGCCCATCCGATCGCGGTGCCGTCCGGCAGGTTCACATAGAGCCGGTCGTGCCCGAAGAGCTGCCATGACGTGACCTTGAGATCCTGCATCGTGCCCCCTCTGTTCACCCCGCCGACGTCCTTGCTCCCCCAGCCTGTACGGCGGGCCGGCCCCCGCACAGGGCGCAGAGCGGGCGCGCGGAGTCGGGAGCACGGCGTTCCGGAGCAGTCCGGGCCCTGTGTTGCCCCGGACTGCTCCGGCGCCCCGGTCAGACCAGGGGGAGACCCGGCGCCGGATAGGCCTCCATCATGGTCCTCACTTCGTCCCTGACCTTGGAAACGGTCGTTTCATCACCTGTACGAGCGGCCTCGACCACAAGATCGATCCACTGCGCCACTGCTCCCATCTCGGAGGCGGGGACGCCCCGGGACGTCAGGGCGGGGGTGCCGATACGGATGCCGGACGGGTCGAAGGGCTTACGGGTGTCGTACGGAACGGTGTTGTAGTTGACGACGATCCCGGCCCGGTCGAGCGCCTTGGCCGCGATCTTCCCCGGGACACCCTTGCCCGTGAGGTCGGCCAGCAGCAGATGGTTGTCCGTACCGCCCGAGACGAGGTCGAAGCCGCGTGCCGCGAGTTCCTCGCCCAGCGCGCGGGCGTTGGCGACGACCTGATGGGCGTAGGCCGCGAAGTCCGCCCCGGCCGCCTCCTTCAGCGCGACGGCGATGGCGGCGGTCGTCTGGTTGTGCGGGCCGCCCTGGAGGCCGGGGAAGACGGCGCGGTCGACGGCCTTGGCGTGCTCGGCCCGGGTCAGCAGCATCGCCCCGCGCGGCCCGCGGAGGGTCTTGTGGGTGGTCGTCGACACCACGTCGGCGTACGGGGCGGGCGACGGGTGCGCGCCTCCGGCGATCAGTCCCGCGATATGGGCGACGTCGGCCACCAGCACCGCGCCGACCTCACGGGCGATCTCCGCGAAGCCGGCGAAGTCGATCACCCGGGGCACGGCGGTGCCGCCGCAGAAGATCAGCTTGGGCCGTTCGGCACGTGCCAGGTCGCGCACCTCGTCGAGGTCGATGCGCCCGGTGTCGCGCCGCACGCCGTAGCGCACGCCCCGGAACCACGTACCGGTGGCCGAGACGCCCCAGCCGTGGGTGAGGTGGCCGCCCATCGGCAGCGACATCCCGAGGACGGTGTCGCCGGGCTCCAGGAACGCCAGGTAGGCGGCGAGGTTGGCCGGGGAGCCGGAGTAGGGCTGGACGTTGGCGTGGTCCATCCCGAACAGCGCCTTGGCCCGCTCGACGGCGAGGGTCTCCACCTGGTCGATGACCTGCTGGCCCTCGTAGTACCGCCTGCCGGGGTAGCCCTCGGAGTACTTGTTCTGCAGGACGGTGCCGGAGGCCTCCAGCACGGCGGCCGACACGTAGTTCTCGCTGGGGATCAGGCGCAGGGTGTCCGCCTGGAGCCGCTCCTCGGCGTCCACCAGGGCGGCGAGTTCCGGATCGGCCGCTGCCAGGGCGGGGCGTGTCGGAGCGGGACGGTGTGCGTCGGACGGCTGTACGGCCACGGGTTTCCTCCCGGGTCGGTCGCACGGGGCGACGTGGACCCGGACTGCCCAGGCGGACGGCCTCCGGCGATGACTCCCCGGGACGTGCCCGGGGTGCGCCGCTCCCTCGTGGTCGATTCCACGGAGCACCCTTCCGGGTACGCGCCAGTCGCGGCTCTCCGCACTTTACTGCGGGGCGGTCCGTTCCGACACCGTGCGCGGTGCGTGTCAGGCCGAGGTGCGCTTGCGCGTTCCCCCGGCCGTCTTCTTCGCCGCAGGCTTCTTCTCGGTGCCCTTCTTCGCCGTCGCCTTCCTGGCCGCCTGTTTCTTGGCCGCGGACTTCTTCGCCGGCGGTTTCTCGGAGCTCTTCCTCGCCGCGGTCTTCTTCGCGGCGGTCTTCTTCGCCGCGGTCTTCTTCGCCGTGGTCTTCTTCGCGGCGGTCTTCTTCGCGCCGCCGCCCCGGCCGGAGCCGATGTGGTGGACGTCCGCGACCTCGCCGCCGTCCTCCCCGTGGGACTCCTTCGCCGCCCGCACGCTGCTCTCCAGCGCCGCCATCAGGTCGATCACCTTGCCCTCGGGCTCCTCCGCCTCCTCCTCCGCCACGGGCTCGCCGGCCGCCTTCGCCGCGACCAGGTCCTCGACCGCCTCGCGGTAGTCGTCGTGGAGCGTGTCCATGTCGGCGTCGCCGAGGGTGTTCATCAGCGCGTCCGCCAGGTCCAGTTCCGCGTCGCGGACCTTGACGCCGGTCTCCGGGGCGACGCCTTCCGGCGCGCGGATCTCGTCCGGCCACAGCAGGCCGTGCATCGCGATCACGTCCCCGGAGACCCGCAGCATGCCGAGCCGCTCCCGCCCGCGCAGGGCGTACTTCGCGACGGCGACCTTGCCGCTGCGCCTGAGGGCCTCGCGCAGCAGGGCGTACGGCTTGGCGGCGGGGACGCCGTTGGCCGAGAGGTAGTAGGCCGAGTCCAGCTGGAGGGGGTCGATGGCCGAGGACGGCACGAATCCCTCGATCTCGATCGTCTTGGCGGTGGGGAGCGGGAGCGAGGCCAGGTCCTCGTCGGTCACGGGGATCACCGTGCCGTTGGCGTCCTCGTACGCCTTGACCGTCTCGGAGGCCGGCACCTCCTCCTCGTCCAGCTCGCAGACCTTGCGGTAGCGGATCCGGCCGCCGTCCTCGACGTGGATCTGCCGGAAGGAGATCGCGTGGTTCTCCGTGGCGTTCATGAGCTTGACCGGGATGCTGACCAGACCGAACGAGACGGAGCCGTTCCAGATGGACCTCACCGTTCACCCCTTACGCCCGCCGCGACCACATTCATGCGATTTCATGTGATTCTTATCGTATGACGCCGATCACAGAGGTGGAGGGGCGGCGCCTGGCGCTCAGCAATCTCGACAAGGTGCTGTACCCGGCCACCGGTACGACCAAGGGCGAGGTGCTGCACTACTACGCGGCCACGGCGGCGGACGCGATGCTGCCGCACCTGCGCGACCGTCCGCTGTCCTTCCTCCGGTATCCGGACGGGCCTGAGGGGCTGCGCTTCTTCACCAAGAATCCGCCGCCGGGTACGCCCGACTGGGTGCGCACGGCCCCGGTCCCCCGCAGTGACGACCCCGGCGCCCGGCAGGTGCTCGCCCAGGACCTTCCGTCGCTGATGTGGGCGGCGAACCTGGTGGTGGAGTTCCACACCCATCAGTGGCGGCAGGACGCCCCGGCCGTGGCCGACCGGATGGTGTTCGACCTGGACCCCGGACCGCCCGCGGGGGTCGTCGAGTGCTGCACGGTCGCCCTCTGGCTGCGGGAGCGGCTGGCGGAGGACGGGCTGTCCTCGTACGGGAAGACCTCCGGTTCGAAGGGGCTGCATCTGCTCGTCCCCCTGGAACCCACCCCCTCCGAGGAGGTGACGGCGTACGCGAAGAGACTGGCGGTGGAGGCGCAGGGGGCGCTGCCCGACCTGGCCGTGCACCGGATGACGCGCGCGCTGCGCCCGGGAAAGGTGTTCGTGGATTTCAGCCAGAACGCCGCCGCGAAGACCACCGCGGCGCCCTACACCCTGCGGGCGAAGGGCAGCCCGACCGTCTCCGCACCCGTCACCTGGGAGGAGATCGAGGCCTGCGGGGCGCCGGGCGATCTCCTCTTCCTCGCCGGCGACATGACCGAGCGGCTGGGAAGGCACGGGGATCTGCTCGCTCCGCTGACCGATCCCGGGCAGGCCCGGCCCCTGCCGGAGGGCTGAGAGGAGCGGAGGGTACAGGGCACGCACAGCGCTCTCACAGCCCCGGGGCGGCCGAGGCCAGGAAAGGCCGCAAGTGGAGGGTGGATCGTCCTGGGCGTGGTGCACACTCGGCGCAGACGCCGCTTCGCGGGCACGGCTCCGCCGCGTCCGGGGCACAGAGGGTCGGTCTAAGACACGGGGAGGGTGTGGCGTGTTCACGGGGATCGACGAGGTCGACTGGGCCTCGATGGAGCATGCCTACGGCCCGGCCGACGATGTGCCGGGGCTCCTGTACGGACTCGCCTCCGCCGATCCGGCGGAGCGGGAGAACGCGCTCGACGGCATGTACGGCGCGGTGCACCACCAGGGCGATGTGTACGCCTGCACGCTCGCGTGCATCCCGTTCCTCTTCGAGCTGGCCGTGGACCCGGGGATACGGGACCGCGGCGGCATCGTCGAGCTGCTCACCAGCATCGGCGGCATCGATCTGGACGAGGACGACGAGAACGAGCTGGACGAGGACGAGATCGAGGGCGTGGCGAACTACGCGATGGCCGCGGCCGCCGTGTCCGCCGGATCCGCGGTGTTCTTCGAGCTGGTGGCCGACGAGGACCCGGGCGTGCGGCTCGCCGCGCCGCTCGCCCTGGCCACCCTGCACGGCCGGCCGGGCAGGGTGCTCGCGCTGCTACGGGAGCGGCTGCCGGTGGAGGCGGACGACGAGGTGCGGCTCGCGCTCGTCGAGGCCGCGGGCCGGATCGCCCTGCGCCACCGGCCGCTGGCGGGGCAGGCGGCCGACTGGCTGAGCCGGCTCGCCGCCGAGGCGTATCCGCCCGGGCTGCGGCTCGCGGCCCTCGCCCAGCTGGCCAGGTGTGCTCCGGACGCACTGCCGGGCGACGTCGTACGGGTGGTGTCGGGTCTGCTGCGTGAGCTGCGTTCCCGGCCACCGCGGCCGGAACCGCCGGCCGGGAAGGCGCCGGGCGGTGACGACGCCGGGGCGGACCGGGCCGCCTCACCGACGCTGGTGGGTCAGCTGCGGGAGCTTTCGGCCGAGGAGTCCGCCGGCCGCAGCACTCCGTGGGCCGCCGACCTGCTGCGGACGCTCCACGTCGGCCTGGACGACCGTGTCGAGGACCGCACGGCGCTGCTGGCCGACCAGCTGTGCAGCCCGGACCCGTGGCAGCGCCTCGACGCCGTACGGATGAGCGGTGGGCTGATCCGAGCCTGGCGCGGTTCGTACGAGGGCCTGGTGCGGCTCGTCGGCGTACAGCTCACCGATCCGGAGCCGCGGCTCGCCGAGGCCGCCTCGCACGTGCTGGAGGAGCTGTTCGGGCTGGCGGCGCCGGCGGCCGACGCGCTGGCCGCGCGGGTGGCGGCGGATCCGGGGGCGTGGGTCAAGGAGTGGGCGAGCGGGCCACCGGGCCTGGGCTCGGCGGTGAAGGCGCTTGCCCGGCTGGGCGACGCCCGGGTGCTGCCCGCGCTGGCGACGGCCCTGGAGCGGCCGGAGGTGCCGCACGACGTGGGGTTCGCGGTCCGGTGCCTCGGTGACGCGGCGGCCCCCCTCGCGGGGGCGCTGCGGCGCAGGCTCGGCGAGGTCGGCCTGGACGAGGGGGCGTACGACCGGGCGAGCCCGCTGCTCGCCGGGCTGACGGCGCTGCGCGCGGGTGAGGCCGCCCCGGAGGTGCTGCGGGTGCTGCGGGGGGCGCCCGAGTACCGGGGCGAGTGGCTGCGTACGGCGGCTCTGCGGGCGCTGAGGTCGTTCGGGCCGGCGGCCCACTGTGCCGTTCCGGAGCTGCGGCGGCTGATCCGGCGGCCCGGGACCGCGGCGGCGACGGAGGCGGCGGAGGCCCTGTGGGCGGTCACGGGCGACGCGGACACGGTCCTGCCGGTGCTGGCCGAGGGGCTGCGGGCGGAGCAGGTGCACGACTGCCGGGCGGCGGCGAGCGCGCTGGGCGGGCTGGGGAGGCGGGCCGAGGCGGTGGCGCCGAGGCTGCGGGGCCTGCTGGCGCACGAGGAGCTGTGGCTCCGGGTCGACGCCGCGATCGCCCTCTGGGAGGTCTCGGGGCGCACAGGTGAATCCGTGCCGGTGCTCCTCTCGGCGTGGGAGAAGAACCGTCACGTCAGAGTCCGGGTCGCGGAATGTCTGGCGCGGATGGGCCCGGCTGGTGCAGGGTCGGACGCGGCACAGGTGCTGCGTGCCGAGCTCCTCTCCGTACGCCGTCACAACGCGATGGACGGCGGATACGGCAGTCACGACACTTATGAGGACGAGAGGCTGCTGGCGCTCTGCCGGCGGGCACTCCTGGGAGACGCGGGGAAAGGGACCACATCATGATCATTTTCGGTACCAAGGGCTATCTCTACCAGCTGGCAGTCCTGACGATGGTGTGCGGCTGGTGCGGCAACCCCGCGGCGCACACCCTGCGCAAGCGGGTCACCAAGTTCACGCTGTTCTTCGTGCCGCTGTTCCCGTTCTCGACGAAGTACGCGACGCAGTGCACCTTCTGCGGCGGCGAGCGGCAGATACCGAAGGAACAGGCCGACCAGCTGCTGGCGCAGGCCCAGGGCGGCCAGGACGGCAACCCGTACGGCGCCGCGCAGCAGCAGCCCGGCTACGCGCCTCCCGGCGGCCAGAACCCGTACCAGCGCTGAGGTGCGCCGGGAGCGGCCGAGGAGTGCCACGAAGCTGACATAAGGGAAATAACACCCGCCTCTTGCTACGTTGCGGGGCATGACCGCAACGACGGCGGAGGCGCGCCCGCCCGAGCTACGCCTGCCCAAGCGGCGCGGGGTCGAGCTCTCGCTCCTGATCGGGGCCGTGCTCATCTCCGTCTACGGCTACGCCGCCGTCGGCCTCGCCCGGAACGACGCCGTGCCTCCCGATGTCGCCGGGTACGGCGCCGGTCTCGGCCTCCTCGCCCTGCTCGCCCATCTCGCGGTCCGCTTCCGCGCCCCGTTCGCCGATCCGCTGCTGCTGCCCATCGCCGTGCTGCTCAACGGGCTGGGCCTGGTGCTGATCTACCGGCTCGACCTGGAGACCCCGAGCGACCGGGCGGCGACGACGCAGCTGATCTGGTCCACGCTCGGGGTCGCGTTCTTCATCGCGGTGGTGGTCTTCCTCCGCGACCACCGGGTGCTCCAGCGGTACGCCTATCTGTCGGTCGCCACCGCCCTCGTCCTGATGATCGTGCCGATCTTCTTCCCGGCGGTGAACGGGGCGAAGATCTGGATCAGGATCGGCGGATTCTCCTTCCAGCCGGGCGAGTTCGCCAAGATCCTGCTCGCCGTCTTCTTCGCCGCGTACCTCGCGGCGAACCGCAACGCACTCGCCTACACCGGCCGCAGGATCTGGAAGCTCCAGTTCCCCACCGGCCGGGTGCTGGGCCCGATCGTCGCGATCTGGCTCCTCAGCGTCGGCGTCCTCGTCCTCGAACGGGACCTGGGCACCTCGCTGCTCTTCTTCGGCCTCTTCGTGATCCTGCTCTACGTGGCCACCGGCAGGACCGGGTGGATCGCAGTCGGGCTGCTCCTCGCGGCGGCCGGCGCCTTCGCCGTCGGCTCGTTCGAACCCCATGTGCACAGCAGGGTGGAGGACTGGCTGGACCCGTACGCCACGATCAACGCGGGCCAGGGACCCAGCCAGCTCGCGCAGTCCCTCTTCGCGTTCGCGGCGGGCGGCATGCTCGGCACCGGTCTCGGACTCGGCCACTCCATCCTCATCGGCTTCGCCGCCAAGTCCGACTTCATCCTGGCCACCGCGGGCGAGGAGCTCGGCCTGGCCGGGCTCACCGCGATCTTCCTGCTGTACGCCCTGCTCGTCGCCCGCGGCTTCCGCGCGGGCCTCGCCCTGCGGGACCCCTTCGGGCGGCTCCTGTCGGTCGGCCTCGCCTCGATCCTGGCGCTCCAGGTCTTCGTGATCGCGGGCGGGGTGATGGGGCTGATCCCGCTGACGGGGATGGCGATGCCGTTCCTGGCCCAGGGCGGATCCTCCGTGGTCACCAACTGGATCATCGTGGCACTGCTCATCCGGGTCAGCGACGTAGCCCGCACACCCGACCCCGATACGGAGACCGCGCCGGCCGGGGAGGGACCGTGATCCGCTACATCCGGCACGCCGCCGGATTCTGCCTGCTCCTGCTCCTCGCCCTGCTGGCCAACGCCGCCCGTGTCCAGCTCTTCGAGGCCGACGGACTCAACACCAACCCCGCCAACCGCCGCACCACCATCGACCGTTACGACCAGCCGCGCGGCAACATCCTGGTCGGCGACGAACCCGTCACCGGGTCGAAGGACACCGGCGAGCAGCTCGCGTACGAGCGCACCTACCGTCACGGCCCGCTGTACGCGCCGGTGACGGGCTACGCCTCGCAGACGTACGGCACCACGCTGCTGGAGAACGCCGAGGACGGCGTCCTCTCCGGCACCGACCCGGTCCTGGCCCCGCTCCCGCTGTGGGGGGACATCACCCGCAGCCGGCAGCCCGGCGGCAACGTCGTCACCACCATCGAGGACTCGATGCAACGCGCGGCGTACGAGGGCCTGGACGGCCGGCGCGGCGCGGTCGCCGCCCTCGACCCCGCCACCGGCCGGATCCTGGCGCTGGTCTCCTCGCCCTCGTACGACCCCGAGGTCCTCTCCGGCACCGGCTCCGCCGTCACGGACGCCTGGGCGCGGCTCAACCGGGCGCAGAGCCGGCCGATGCTCAACCGGGCCATCCGGCAGACCTATCCGCCCGGTTCGGCCTTCAAGATCGTGACGGCGGCCGCGGCGCTGGACGCGGAGGTGGTCACCGATCCGGACGCGGAGACCGACACCCCGTCCCCGTACGTCCTGCCCGGCACCTCGACCGTGCTGCCCAACGAGGCGCGCGGCTGCGAGGAGGCGTCCCTGGCGGAGGCGATCCGGGTCTCCTGCAACACGGTGATGGCGCATCTCGGCGTCGAGGTGGGGCTGGACGGGATGCTGGAGGCGGTGGGCGGATTCGGCTTCAACGACGACGACCTGAAGATCCCCTCCCGGGTGGCCCGCAGCAATTTCGACTCGGACATGAGCGACGACCAGCTGGCCCAGTCGTCGATCGGCCAGTTCGACACGACGGCGACCCCGCTCCAGATGGCCATGGTGGCCTCGGCGGTCGCGAACGGCGGCGACCTCAGGCGCCCCCACCTGGTGGACCGGGTGACCACCGACGACGGCGACACGGTCCGACAACAGGGCCCGGACTCGTACCACCGGGCGATGAGCCCGACGACGGCCCAGCAGCTCCAGCGGATGATGGTCGACGTCGTGGAGGACGGCACCGGCACGAACGCGGCGATCGACGGGGTGACGGTCGGCGGCAAGACGGGCACGGCGCAGCACGGGGTCGACAACTCCGGTACGCCGTACGCCTGGTTCATCGCCTGGGCGCAGGCACCGGACTCCGGCCGTCCGGCGGTCGCCGTGGCCGTGGTGGTGGAGGACGCGGCGGCCGACCGGGCCGACGTCAGCGGTGGCGGCAACGCGGCTCCGATCGCCCGGTCGGTGATGGAGGCGGCGCTGGAGGCCCGAGACTGACTGCTATGACATCAGCGGTGGCGGCGGCGCTGGCCCGGATCGGCGAACTGGACCCGGAACTGCACGCGTTCACGGAGGTGCGGCACGAGGACGCGCTCGCCGAGGAGCGGGCCGCCCGGGACCTCCCGCTCGCCGGGCTGCCGTTCGCGGTGAAGGGCCGCAGGGGCCTCGGCTCGTACGCGGCCCGCCGCCTGGCCGCCGCGGGCGGCGTCCCGGTCGGCACCACGTCCGTCCCGGGGCCGGGTACCCACTGGCAGACATGGGGGCAGGGCGCGCACGGCCGTACGGTCAACCCGTGGCGGTCCGACCGCACTCCGGGAGGCTCCTCGGCGGGCTCGGCGGTGGCGGTCGCGGCCGGCATGGTGGAGCTGGCGACGGGCAGCGACGGGGCCGGTTCGGTGCGGATCCCGGCGGCGTGGTGCGGGGTGTTCGGCCTGAAGACGACGAACGGCACGCTGCCCTCCCCCGACCGCACGGGCCTCGCCTCCCCCGGCGTGCTGGCCGGCTCGGCGGCACGGGCGGAGGCGTACCTGCGCCACGTGCTGGACAGGTACGCGCCCCGGCCGGCACTGCTTCCGGTCCCGGCCGCCTACAGCCCGGACCTGGGCTTCGCGGCCGTGGAGCCGGAGGTGGCGGGAGTGACGCGGGCGGCGGTGGAGCGGCTCGCCGGCGCCGGGGTGATCCGCCTGGTCCGGGACCCCGTCACGCTGCTCGACCCGGCGGAGGCGTGGGCGGCGGTACGCGGGGAGTCGACGACCCCCGCCACCCGGGCGCTGCGGGCCGCCAACGACCGCACCCTCGACGCCTTCTTCGCCCGTACGCCCCTGCTCCTCACCCCGGTGACACCCAACCCGCCGCACGGCCACGAGGGTCCGGGCGACGTCTTCTCCACCGCGCTCACCTGGGCGTTCAACCTCAGCGGCCATCCGGCGGCGAGCGTGCCGGCCGGCTTCACCCCGGACGGCTGCCCGGCGGGTCTCCAGCTGGTGACCGGCCGGGGGACGGACGCGGCACTGCTCGGCATCGCGTGCGCGGTGGAACGCGTCCTGCCGGCGCCGGGACCGCCGCGCCGGCTCGGCTGACCGTCAGCTCAGCGGTTCCCGCCGGAGGCGCCACTCGGCGGGGACGCCCTCCACCCCGGTCGCCGCCCCGACGACGCCCCCGGTGATGGCACACGTGGTGTCCACATCCCCGAAGCCCTCCGCCGTCGACCACAGGGCGGCCTCCAGGTCGCCGGGGTGCCGGGCGGCGGTCCACAGAGCGAACGGCACGGTGTCGTCGGCCCTGATCCGGCTCCCGTTGCCCAGGAGGTCGGCGGCCTTCCACGGCTCGGTGGCGAACGGCACCTCCGCCGCACGGAGCACGCCGTCGCGTACCGGCCCCTCCGGTGTGCGCCCGGCGACCGCCTCCAGCGTGAACTCCCCACGCACCGACAGCGCCGCGGCGACCGCGACCGCCACCGCGCCGGCGACGCCCTCGGGATGGGCGTGGGTGACGACCGCCGAGAGCACGGCCTGTTCGGCGGCGTGTCCGAGGTCCGCGTGGAAGCGCGCCCCGAGCGGCGCGACCCTCATCGCCGCTCCGTTGCCGAGGCTCCCGCCCTCGAAGAGCCCCGGCGCGAGCGTGCGCCAGTCGGCCGGCGAGGCCAGCAGCTCCGGCAGCAGCATGTGCATGCCGTGGCCGTAACCACGGGCCTGGTCCGCGTCGAAGGCCAGGGCGTAGTACAGGGCGAGCCGGTCCTGCTCGACCTGTCCGTACTCGTCGAGGACCCGCTGCAGGGCCAGCGCCAGCGCGGTGTCGTCGGTCCAGTGCCACACGGGCTCGTGCGGGGTGCGGCGCGCCCGGACCTCGGCGTAGGCCTGCCGGGGCGGCCGGAAGAGCGGGAACCACCGCTCCCCGAAGGCGTCGCCGAGGGCGAGCGCTTCGAGGCTGCGGCGGGCCGCTGCGGAATCACCGTGGCCGGGAGGGGAGTTCATGGCGCCATCCTCCGCCCGTGCACCCGGTACGTACACCGGATATGAGTACGGATGCTCACGCCCCTCCTCTCCGGCCACGGCAGGCTGGGCACCGTCAGTCACCCACCAGAGGGAGCCCCGCCATGCGCACGGCCAACCGACTCCACGTCCCGTCCCGCACCACGCTCGGGCTCGCCCTGGCCGGTGTCACGGTCGCCCTGTTCACCACCGCCTGCTCCACGCAGGACGCCGTGTGCGGGGGCGGCGAATATCCGGTCCTGGCCGTGGGAAGTGCCGGCAGTGCGTGCGTGCCCGACGACGAGGAGCCGCCCAAGGGCTACGCCCGCTATCCGGAGGGCAAGGTTCCCGAGCACGTGGACGACAAGTGGTACACGTACTGGGAGACCCGGACCATCGACGAGAACGGCAGGACCGTCGAGCTCCCCGAGGAGAACTGAGGAGAACCAGGGGCTTCCGTCCGGATCGGGCCGGGCCCAGGGGTCAGCCGTCCGTCCCGCCCTCCGCGATCGCCTCCGCGACCTCGGCGACCCGCTCCTGCTCCTCCGCCGCGAAGCGCTCCCGGTCCAGCTGCTCGGCCATCTCCTCGTCCTGGGCCATCAGGAGATCCAGATTCGAGTCACCCAGCTCGAAGACACCCATGTCGACGTAGGCCTTCTGGAGCCGCTCGCCCCAGAGGCCGATGTCCTTCACGCAGGGGACGATCCGGCTGAAGAGCAGCTTGCGGAAGAGCTGGAGATACTCCGAGTGCTCGGAGAGGTCCTTGGCCTCCTGCTTGCCGATGCCGAAGTTCTCCAGGACCTCGACGCCGCTGAGCCGGTCGCGCATGAGGTAGCAGCCCTCGATGACGAACTCCTCGCGCTCGCGCAGTTCGGCGTCGCTCAGCTGCTCGTAGTAGTCGCGCAGGGCCATCCGTCCGAAGGCCACGTGCCGGGCCTCGTCCTGCATGACGTAGGCGAGGATCTGTTTGGGCAGGGGCCTGGTCGTGGTGTCGCGGATCATGCCGAACGCGGCGAGCGCGAGCCCTTCGATGAGGACCTGCATGCCGAGGTAGGGCATGTCCCAGCGGGAGTCGCGCAGGGTGTCGCCGAGCAGCCCTTGGAGGTTGTCGTTGACCGGGTAGAGCATCCCGATCTTCTCGTGCAGGAAGCGGCCGTAGATCTCCGCGTGCCGCGCCTCGTCCATGGTCTGGGTCGCGGAGTAGAACTTCGCGTCCAGGTCGGGGACCGACTCCACGATCCGCGCGGCGCAGACCATGGCACCCTGCTCACCGTGGAGGAACTGGCTGAACTGCCAGGAGGTGTAGTGCTTGCGGAGTTCGCCGCGGTCCCGCTCGGTCATCTTCGCCCAGTGCGGGGTGCCGTAGAGCGTGAGGGCCTCGTCCGGGGTGCCGAGCGGGTCGGCGGGGTCGACCTCCAGGCTCCAGTCGATGCGCTTGTTGCCGTCCCACTGCTTGTCCTTGCCCTTCTGGTAGAGGGCGAGGAGGCGTTCGCGGCCGTCGTCGTAGTCCCAGCTGAACCGGGCCGCACCCGTGGCAGGCACCTGCCATGTCGGCGCGGCGGGTGGGGTGGTGTAGAGGTCGTGTGTCGACACGGACAGCTCCTTCGCCCGGCGAGGATCGTGCATTCCGTGGTGCTGACGTCAGTTGGCAGGTTCACACGTTGGTAGACGCGCGGTCAACAAGTCGCGCACGAGGGATTGACTCCCTTGCTGACAGGCAGTCTCATAATTCACGAGCGGAAACTTGACCGCCGGTAACCCCTCTGCGAGGTGCCTTCAGCCGTGACGACAGTGGCCGACGAGGACATTCAGGCGCTGCGCGATGCGCTCGGTCCCCTCAAGGACCGCGAACAGGTGGCGGCCCGCCTGCTCGAGGCCTCGGCCAAGCACTCCTTCGACCCGGATGCCGAGCTCGACTGGGATTCGGCCGTCGAGGACGGCAAGTGGTTCTGGCCGCCCGAGCTGGTCTCCCTCTACGACACCCCGCTGTGGCGGAAGATGTCCGAGGACCAGCGGATGGACCTGGCCCGCCACGAGGCGGCGTCACTGGCCTCGCTGGGGATCTGGTTCGAGATCATCCTGATGCAGCTGCTCGTCCGGCACATCTACGACAAGTCCGTGACCAGCAAGCACGTCCGCTACGCCCTCACCGAGATAGCCGACGAGTGCCGGCACTCCATGATGTTCGCCCGCATGATCGAGTGGGGCGGCGCGCCCGCCTACCCGGTCCCCCGGCGCTACCACAACCTGGCGCGGGTGCTGAAGACCGTCTCCACCACCCCCGGTTCGTTCGCCGCGACCCTGCTCGGCGAGGAGATCCTGGACTGGATGCAGCGGCTGACCTTCCCCGACGAGCGCGTCCAGTCGCTCGTACGCGGAGTGACCCGCATCCATGTGGTCGAGGAGGCGCGGCACGTGCGCTACGCACGCGAGGAGCTGCGCCGCCAGATGGTCACCGCTCCCCCCTGGCAGCGCAGGCTCACCCGGCTCAACTGCGGCGAGGCGGCACGCGTGTTCTCCGTCTGCTTCGTCAACCCGCAGGTGTACGAGAACGTCGGCCTGGACCGCCACGAGGCCGTCGCACAGGTGAAGGCGAGCGGCCACCGGGCGGAGGTCATGCAGACGGGAGCGAAGCGGCTCACGGACTTCTTCGACGACATCGGCGTCCTCAACGGGGTGGGTCGCAGGCTGTGGAAGAGCTCGGGTCTGCTGGCCTGAGGCCGGCCCCCCTGCTGGGGGGAGCGCTTACGCTTCGGAGTATGACCTCCGCACCCGCAGCACCGCCGGCCCGCGCATACCGACGGCTCGGTGTCGAGGAACGCCGCGCCCAACTGCTGGGCGCGGCGCTCACACTCTTCGCCCACCGGGCGCCGGACGACGTGTCGATCGACGAGGTCGCGGCCGCCGCCGGGGTCTCCCGCCCGCTGGTCTACCGCTACTTCCCCGGCGGCAGGCAGCAGTTGTACGAGGCGGCCCTCGGGTCTGCCGCCGAGCAGCTGACGCTCTGCTTCGCGGAACCCGCCGTCGGGCCGCCCACCGAGCGGGTCAGCCGGGTCCTCGACCGCTACCTCGGCTTCGTCGACCAGCACGACGCCGGCTTCAGCGCCTTGCTGCGCGGGGGCAGTGTGGCCGAGACCTCGCGCACGTCCACGATCGTGGACGGTGTGCGCCGGTCGGCGGCCGAGCAGATCCTGCTCCACCTGGGCCGGGGCGACGGCCCGGGACAGGAACCCGCCGGGCCACGCCTGCGGATGATGGTGCGCACCTGGATCGCGGCCGTGGAGGCTGCGTCCCTGATCTGGCTGGACGAGGAGAAGCAGCCGGCCGCCTCGGACCTGCGGGGCTGGCTGGTCGACCACCTGATGGCCCTGCTCGCGGCCACGGCGGCCTCGGACGAGGAGACGGAGGCGGTGGTCGCGGACCTGCTGAGCCAGGAGACCGCCGACGGCCCCGCCGGGCGGCTGGCGACACTGATCATCCCGGTGGCCGGCCGGGCCGCGCACCTGCTGCCGCCCGGCTGATCCGGCGGGGCCGGACAGGCGCCTCGGCGGCCGCCTGGGTCAGACTGGCCCGGTGAAAAGCGAGAACACGCCCTTCCGCGGCGGCCCCCTGGACGGCCGGGTGCTGCCCGTCCTGCTCGGGCCGACCGGCCATCCGCCCAAGTGGTACGAGGTCCCGGTGCCGGACGCCGACGGCGGGCCCGCCGCCGTGTACGCCTACCGGCGCGCTCCGGCGGGCTATTCGAAGCGTCTCGGGCTGCAGCGCGGCTGGGTGTACGAATACGCCCCGGAGGGCCGTGAGCGCTTCGCCCCCAAGTGGCCCTGGACCAGGCCCCGCAGCGGGTCCTGAGCGGTATCGCGACCCCCGCCCGTAAGATCGGCGGTCAGGTGCCGAGGGCACGGTCACAAGGGGGGTGCGCCATGGAGGCGCTGCGTCAGGACGATCCACGTCACTTCGGCCCGTACACCGCGCTGGCGCGCCTCCGCGAGAGCGCGAGTGCCGTGCACTTCCTGACCCGGGGCGAGGACCGCGACGATCTCGCCGTGGTGACGGCGGCCCGGCCCGCCCTCGCCTCCGTGCCCGCCTTCCGGCGCCGCTTCCGGTCAGAGGCCCGTACCGCCGAACGGCTGGCGGGCGGATGGGTGCAGCCGCCGCTCACCTCGCCGGACGACGACAGCCCGTGGACAGCCACGGCCTACGTGCCCGCGGTGACGCTCGCCGAGGCGATCGGCCTCGCCGGCCCGCTGCCCGAGCGTGCCGTACGGATACTGGGCGCTGGTCTGGCCGAGACCCTCTCCCGGGTCCACGCCACCGGGGCCGCGCTCCAGGGACTGGCGCCGGAGACGGTGCTGCTGGCCGAGGACGGTCCCCGGCTGACCGCGTTCGGGCCGCTGGGGGCCGCCGCCTCCGCCGAGGCCCGGGAGGGCGGGCAGCTGTCCGTACGGCTGGGCTACCTCACCCCCGAGCAGGTCGAGGGCAGGGAAGTGGGCCCGGCGTCCGACCTGTTCGTCCTGGGCCTGCTGCTGGCGTACGCGGCGACGGGGACGACCCCGCTCGCCGAGGGCCCCGTGGAGGAGGCCGCGGAGCGGATCGCGCACGGGTCCGCCGAACTCGGCGCCGTGCCCGACGATCTGCGCGCGCTGATCGCACGCTGCCTGGCGAAGGACCCGGACGACCGGCCCGCTGCCGGGTCGGCCGCCGCCGAACTGGCGCTGGAGGGCGCGGCGGGCCTCGCCAAGGGCGGCTGGCTTCCCGCGCAGCTGTCGGCGGCCGTGACGGACCAGGCGGCGCGGGTGCGGGCGCTGGAGGCGCCGGGCCGTGAAGAGGCGGCCGCGGCCCCCGTGCGGGACGGCGGCGAGCCCACCGACGCGGTGCCCACGGACAGCGGCGACATCGGCGAGGACAGCCGGACCACCCGTTTCCTGGGGACCGGGGCGCGCGCACCGCGCTCCGACCGGGCGACGACCCAGCTCGCCGTCCCTCAGGAGGCGGCCGCGCCCGTACCTCCGCACTCCCCGCCGCCGCCCGCCCCCGCCCAGCCGTACCCGTACGCCTACCCGGCAGCCGCACCGCAGGGCGCGACCGCCGTGTCCGCGCCGTTCCCCCAGGCTCTGCCCGCCGCGCTGCCCGCCGCCGCGCCTGCGGCCGCACCGCGCCCCGCGGCCGCCCCGGCCACCAGCCGGCGCGCGCTGCTCACCACCGTCGCGGCCGGTGCGGCCGGGCTGGTCCTGGGCGGGGCGGCCGTGTCCGTCCTCGGGTCCGACGAGCCCGCCTCGGCGGCCGACGACAAGCCGGCCGCCGAGCCCCGCCCCACGGTCCCGGGCCGGGCGCCGGAGCCCCGGTGGATGTACACCCACCCGGCCGCCGCGCCGGCGCCGCTCACCGCGGGCATCTGGCGGGACGAGCTGCTGGTGCTGACGGACACGGCCGGGGCGACCGCCGTGGACCTCCGGACCGGGCGGAAGATCTGGGAGCGCGCCGACGCCGCGGGTGCCCAGGCTGTCCTGGCGGCCGGGGACGGCCTCTGCTTCCTGGCGAGCCCCACCGAGTTCCTCTGGCTGTCGCCGAAGGACGGGCGGATCGTGCACCGGGTGCGCTTCGTGGACCAGTTCACCGGCGTACCGAACATGAAGGTGGCTCCGCTCACCGGACTGTCCGGCCCGGTCCTCTGGTTCACCGGCTCCCACACCGTCACCGAGAAGGCGCCGAAGCCGAAGAAGGGCAAGAAGCCGGGCAAGGACAAGCAGGTCGTCAAGGCGTACTTCTTCGCGTACGACGTCGTGCGGCGCGAGGAGCTCTGGCGCGTCGCCGTGCCCGCCGGCCGGGCGCCCGGCACCCCGGCCTACCGGCTGACCGCCGTCAGGGACGCCGACATCGTCGTACGCCAGGAGTCGGGCACGCTCACCCCCGCCGACGCGGCGGCGGCCAAGGGCAAGGCGTCGTTCCGCTGCTTCGACCGCACCACGGGGAAGCAGCTGTGGACCCGTCAGTTCGGCAAGGTCGCGCCCGGCGGCGCGGTGGCCGGCGACGGGGAGGGGCGGCTGTACGGCGCGGTCGGCGACGATCTCCAGGCCTTCGAGACGGGTACGGGGAAGCCGGTCTGGACGCTGAACGGCACCGAGTCGTCCGTCTTCGGCACGCCCGTCCCGGCCGGGACGCTGCTCCACACCACCAATCGCAACCAGGAGGTCGGCGCGGTGGAGCGGGCGACCGGAAAGCAGGTCTGGCGGCGGTCCACCGAGGTTCCGCTCGGCGGCGACGCCCCCGTGCTCACGCTGAGCGGTGGCGGGAAGACCCTGCTCGCCGCGGACGCCTCCCAGGTGACCGCGTTCGCCGCGGCGGACGGGCGCCGGCTGTGGAAGTTCCAGGACATCGGGGCCCAGGAACCGAAGGGCGCCACGGTCAGCGCGCCGTACAGGGTGCTGGCCACCGGGAAGACGGCTGTCGTGCAGCGCGAGCGGGCCTTCTACGCGTTCCCCGCGGAGTGACTTCCAGGCGTCCACCGTTCGGGGTGTCCCCCGGGCGGCACGCCGGGCGGTCCTTGCATCACCCGGGTCCGAGTGACCGGATGGACGAGATCCGAGCACTTGTGGGGTAGTCCGATTAATCGGCCTCGCCCTTGTCACCGGAGGTGATGTCGTGTCACGCAGGTTCGCGCGCACCCTCTGCACCGCGGCCCTGGCCGCGGTCTTCGCCGCCTCCCCCGCCGTCGCCGAGCCATCGGGCCCGGGACCGGAGCCCACACCCGCACCGGCCGCCGGGGCGCCGGGGAGCGTCGCCGGACTCCTGAAGCAGCTGCAGACGCTCTACCGGAAGGCCGAGGAGGCCGGTGAGCTCTACAAGGGCACCGAGGAGGAGCTGAAGAAGCGGACCGCCGAGGCCAAGAAGCTCCGCACCGAGCTGGCCACGGCCCGGAGGGCGCTGAACGCCGGGCGCCGGGACGCCGGACGCCTGGCGCGCGACCAGTACCAGGGGAGCACCGACTTCTCCGTGTACATGAGGCTGCTGCTGGCCGACGACCCGGCCCGCGCCCTGGAGCAGAGCCATGTCATCGAGCGCGCTCAGGCCGGCCGGTCCGCCGTGGTCGACCGGCTCACCGGCGCGGAGAAGCACGCCGAGGTCCTGGCGGCCAAGTCCCGGGTGGCACAGGAGCGGCAGCGGGTGCTGGCCGAGCGGCAGAAGAAGCAACGCGACACCGTGCAGTCCCGGCTGAAGGGCATCGAGGCGATGCTGGCCACGCTCCCGGCGGAGCAGCTCGCCGCTGTGGCGAAGCTGGAGGAGAAGAACATCGGAGCCGCCCAGGACGCGCTGACCGCGTCGGGAGCGCTCAGCTCCGTCCGCCCGCCGTCCGAGGAGGGCGGGGAGGCTGTCCGCTACGCCGTCGAGCAGATCGGCAAGCCCTACGTGTGGGGCGCGGAGGGGCCGGAGTCGTACGACTGCTCGGGGCTCACCTCCCAGGCCTGGTCCACGGCGGGCCGGGCCATTCCGCGCACGTCGCAGGAACAGTGGCGGCAGCTCCCGAAGGTGCCGGTCGGCTCGCTGCGCCCCGGGGACCTGGTGGTCTACTTCCCGGAGGCGACGCACGTCGCGCTCTACATCGGCGACGGCCTCGTGGTGCAGGCACCCAGGCCCGGCGCCACGGTCAAGGTCTCGCCGCTGGCGTCGAACCCACTGCTGGGGGCCGTACGCCCCGACCCGGGCGCCGAGCCGCTCAGCACGTACACGCCACCTGAACTGCCCGAGGGCGCCACCTCGGGGGCGGACACGGGGTACGACGCGCAAGGCGCCCCGGACTCCCCGGAAACCTGAGAACCGGGCCTTCCCGCCCTCGTGACGGACGTGAAGGCCCGGTTCCCCCGCGCACGGGCGTCAGCCCTGCGCGCCCGAGATCTCGGCGAGGTACGCGTTCGTCTTCTCCGGCTCGAAGAAGAAGTTGTCGAAGTCCGCCGGGTCGTTGAACCCGTTGGCGAACCGGTCGGCGGCCGGCTGGAGCTGGCCGGACGCGCCGATCAGGTTCAGCACGTGCTCCGGCGGCGGCGCGAGCATCGCGTTCGTCCACTTCACGACGTGCTGGGTGTTCTCCCAGTGCCGCTCGAACGTGGCCTCCATCCAGGCCTCGTCGAACGGCTGGTCGCCGTGCTCCAGGATCGAGTGCAGGTAGGAGTGCGCGCACTTGGACGCGGTGTTGGAGCCCTGGCCGGTGATCGGGTCGTTGGCGACGACCACGTCCCCCACACCGAGGACGAGGCCGCCTCCGGGCAGCCGGCCGACGGGCTTGCGCACGGTCGGGGCGTAACGGCCCGCCAGCGTGGCGTTGGCGTCGGTCAGCTCGACCTTGGTGGCGCGTGCGTACTCCCACGGGGTGAACCGCTCCATGAGCTCCAGCGTCTTGGCCAGGTGCTCCGAGGGGTCCTTGATGCCCTGGAAGGCGTCGAGGGGGCCGCCGGGGACGCCCTCCCAGAACAGGATGTCCGCGCGGCCCGACGTCGTCAGGGTCGGCATGATGAAGAGCTCGCCGACGCCCGGGACCAGGTTGCACCGCACCGCGTCGAACTCCGGGTGCTCCGGGCGCGGGCCCAGACCGTGCACGTAGGCGACGGCCAGTGCGCGCTGCGGGGCGTCGTACGGCGAACGGGAGGCGTCTCGGCCGAACATGGATACGAGCTCGCCCTTGCCGGCCGAGACCATCACCAGGTCGTAGGTGCGGGCGAAGTAGTCCAGGTCGGACACCGCGGCACCGTGGATGACGAGCTGGCCGCCGCGCTGGGCGAACGTCTCCATCCAGCCGGCCATCTTCACGCGCTGGTCGACGGACTGGGCGAATCCGTCCAGCTTGCCGACCCAGTCGATGACCCGCGAGGAGTCGGGCCCGGCGACCGAGACGCCGACACCCTTGATCTTCGGAGCCTGTGACTCCCAGAAGTTGAGCTGGAGATCGCGCTCGTGCTGGAGAGCCGTGTGGAACATGCACTGCGTCGACATGACCCGGCCCGACCGGATCTCGTCGGCGGTGCGGTTGGACATCAGGGTGACTTCGTACCCGTTGGACTGCAGTCCGAGGGCGAGCTGGAGACCGGACTGGCCGGCTCCGACTATGAGTATCTTCCGCATCGCGGTTCTCCGTTACGTGTACTGGGCGCGTCTGTCGTTACTCGGGGGCGACATCGAGTGCGTGGCCCACCAGGGCGAGCAGCGACTCGACGACGGTGATCCTCTTACGCGCATCCATGATCACAACAGGCACGTGCGGGGCTATGGTCAGGGCCTCCCTGACGTCCTCCTCCTCGTAACCGGTCGTTCCCTCGAAGTGGTTGACGGCCACGATGTAGGGGAGGCCGCAGCTCTCGAAGTAGTCGAGCGCGGCGAAGCAGTCGGCGAGGCGCCGTGTGTCGGCCAGGACGACGGCGCCGATCGCGCCGCGCACCAGGTCGTCCCACATGAACCAGAAGCGCTGCTGGCCGGGTGTCCCGAAGACGTACAGAACGAGGTCGTCGTCCAGGGTGAGACGGCCGAAGTCCATCGCGACGGTCGTGGTGACCTTGTCGGGCGTGGCCGAGAGGTCGTCGGTCTCCTCGCTGGCCTGCGTCATCAGCGCTTCGGTCTGCAGCGGGGTTATCTCGGAGACCGAGCCGACGAAGGTCGTCTTGCCCACGCCGAACCCGCCGGCGACCACGATCTTGGTCGCGATCGGCGCGCGGGTGTGGTCGAGCTGCCAGGTCTGCACCGGCTCGTCGGGCCGCTCCTGCGGCCCTCGCTGACGCGGAGTGAAGAGCGGCGCCTCAGAGACGGCGGAGTCCATTGAGCACCCTTTCGAGCAGCGCGCGGTCGGGCTGGCCGGTGCCGTGACCGGTTCCGTAGACGCGGATCTTTCCCTGGTCGGCCAAGTCGCTGAGCAGCACACGGACCACGCCGAGCGGCATCTTCAGCAGGGCGGAGATCTCCGCCACCGTACGCATACGGCGGCAGAGTTCGACGATGGCGTGGAGCTCGGGCATCACGCGCGAGGCGAGGTTGCCGTTGGTGAGCTCGCGGCGCTCCTCGGGGGCGTCCAGCGCCGCGACGAACGTCTCGACGAGCAGGACGTGGCCGAAGCGGGTGCGGCCTCCGGTGAGGGAGTACGGACGGACCCGTGCGGCCTTGCGGTCGGCGCCGCGGACCGGGAGTTTTCGTACGGGTTCAGCAGCTGACGTCACTGGGTGCTCTCCATCGATTTGCGCAGCTCACTGCGGAGTTCGGGGGTGAGTACGTGTCCGGCGCGGCCGACGAAGAGCGCCATGTGGTAGGCGATGACGCTCATGTCGCAGTCGGGGGTGGCGTGCACACCGAGCAGGGAACCGTCGCTGATGGACATGACGAAGACGCTGCCCTCGTCCATGGCGACCATCGTCTGCTTGACGCCACCGCCGTCCATCAGCTTGGCGGCGCCGATCGTGAGGGACCCGATGCCGGAGACGATGGTGGCGAGGTCGGCGCTGGAACCCCTGGGTCCCGTCTGCCGTGCTCCGGCCTCGGCCGTCGTGAGACCGGGGTCCGAGGAGAGCAGCATCAGTCCGTCGGACGAGACGACGGTGACCGAGTGGACCCCTGGCACCTCCTCCACGAGATTGCTCAGCAACCAGTGCAGGTTCCGGGCCTCGGCGCTCAGCCCGAATGTGCTGGGTGCAGTCAACTGCTTGCCTCCTCGACTGTGTCCCCCGTCTCATCGATTCGACCGTCGGTACGGTCGTGGTCGGTCTGTGGACCGGTGTCCGCGATCTCCGTCTCGACATCGCGGCGGCCGTCCTTCGCGCCCTGGTGGAACCCGCCGAGCCGGCGGCGCAGGGCCTCCTTGTCCAGGGTGCCCTTACGTTCGGTGGCCGGGGCCGTCGGCGGCGCCGCGATCTTCGGGGTGCGCTTGGGAAGCCCCTTGTCCGTGAGGCGTTCGGGCAGCGGCGCCGGGTCGGGCACCTCCTCGCCCAGTCCGGTCAGCGGCTGCCGGGGGCCGGGGAGGGCGTCGGCGGCGGGCTCGGCGGCCTGGGCTGCGGGCGCGGGGGCACGAGCGGGGCTCGTGTCGGCGGCGCGCTCGTGGCGGTCGGGGCCGATGGCGTACGGGCTCGGCGCGTCCTGCTGCGCGGGCAGCCGGACCTGCATCGTGGTCTCGGACTCGGACTCGGCCTCCTCGCCGGCGCCGGGTCCGGCCGCGGGACCGGCCTCCGGCACGGGCGCGAACGCGGGCTCCGCCACGGGCTCGGCCGCGGCGGGCGCGGTCGGCTCCGGTGCGGTCGGCTCCGGTGCCGTGGGCTGCGGTGCCGTGGGCTGCGGGGCCGCCATCTGCAGGGTCCGCTCGGCGGCCGCGATCAGCGGGTCGTCGGCGGGCTGGGGCGAACGGGGCGGCAGCGCGTTGGAGTTGGCCTCGGCGACCGATCCCGGGAGGTTCAGCGTGGGCGCGTCCCCGGGCAGCGGTACGGGCGGCGGGGAAGCCGCGGGCGGCGCCTTGGGCAGCAGCGCCTGCGGAAGGACGACGACCGCGGTCACCCCGCTCGCCTTCTGTTCGCGCAGCTGCACCCGCACGCCGTGGCGGGCCGCCAGCAGCGAGGTCACCTGAAGACCGAGCCCGGCCCCGTCCGCGGCCTGTTCGCCCGCTTCGAAGGACGCGGGATCGGCCAGCCTGGCATTGAGTTCGCTCATCCGGACCGCCGACATGCCGATGCCCTCGTCCTGCACGGAGAGCATCACCTCTCCGGTCTCCAGCAGCCAGCCGGAGAGCTCGACATGGGAGTCCGGCGGGGAGAACGAGGTCGCGTTCTCCAGGAGTTCGGCGACGAGGTGGCTCAGGTCGTCGGCGGCGAAGCCCGCGATCTGGGCGTGCGGCGGCAGGGACTGGATGGTGACCCGTTCGTACCGCTCGATCTCGCTGACCGCGGCGCGCAGCACGTCGACGAGCGGGATCGGGCCCGTGTGCCCCTGGTTGTGGTCGGTTCCCGCGAGGACCAGCATGTTCTCGCTGTGGCGCCGCATGACGGTGGCCATGTGGTCCAGCTTGAAGAGCGTCGCGAGGCGCTCCGGGTCCTGCTCGCGCTCCTCCATGCCCTCGATGACGCCGAGCTGGCGCTCGACGAGACCGAGCGTGCGCAGCGACAGGTTGACGAAGGTGTGGTGGACGGTGTTCCGCAGCCGTTCGAGCTGCCCGCCGAGCTCCGCGACCTTGACCTGGAGTTCGGCCCGCTGGAGCGTGAGGGCCTCGCGGCCGGCGATGAGTTCGCCCCGCTCCGTCTGCAGGCCCTCCAGCCGGCCGGTGACGTCGTGGTGCAGTCCGTACAGCTTGCCGTGGAGTGCGTTGATGGACCGTACGACCTGGGCGAACTCGTCGTTGCGCCCGGTGTAGCGGACCGGTTCGGCGGTCTCGGGCTCGGCGGCGATACGCCCGGCTCCGATCCGCAGGACGGCGAGCGGCTGTGTGAGGGTGCGGGCGACGGCGGTGGAGACTCCGATGGCGATCAGGAGGCAGCCGCCGAGCAGGGCGAGGCGGAGTTCCAGCGCCGTGACGTCGTCGTCGCGCAGCCCTTCCAGGCGCTTGACCTGCGCGGTGCCCAGGGCGGACTCGACTCCGCGCATGCGGTCGATCCGGGCGGAGAGCGCAGCCCCGACCTTCTCGGGGTCGGCTTCCCGGTCGGAGTCGGACAGCTCGGGCCGGTCGGTGAACCGGGTGAGGTACTTCTCCGCGCCGGTGACCTCGGGTCCGGTCACCGTGGAGGCGAGCCGGTCCCGGGCCGCCGGGCCGGCCGCCTGGTCGAAATCGGCGAGGGAGGCGAGCTCGCGCACCCGTGCCTGCTGGGCGGCGGCGCTCAGCTCGTCGCGGTTGCGGTCGTCCTCGCTGTCGCCCTCGGCCTGGGTCTGCACGGGCAGACCGGTGAAGGGGTCGACCTGCTGCTGCTGCGGCTTGGTGCCGGGCACGGCGAGCGCGGCCAGGAGCAGTCCCCTGGTGGCGGAGGCCTGCTCCACGGCGCCGCCGAGGGCGAGCGGGGCCCGGGTGGCGTCGGCGGCACGCGGCGGGGTCTTCTCGGCGAGCTCGTCGGCGAGGCCGTGGAGCTTGGCGATGACCTCGGAGTACGCCTGGTATGCCTCCATCGCCGAGCCCTTGCCGGTGAGGGCGGCCCTGCGGAGCGAGGGGACGGCGGCGAGGTCCCGGCGCAGCGACGCCGGGGCGGCCTCCCGGATCTCGTCCACCTGCTGGTCGACGCGGGCCCCGGTGCTCGTGGCGCCGGAGGCGCTGTCCTCGTCCTCACGGCCGCCCGCGATGTGGGCGGTGACCTCGTCGCGTTCGTCCGCCAGGGAGTGCGCGAGGGTGATCGCCTGCTGGTTCAGCTCGGCGAGTGTGACCAGCCGCTGGGACTCGTTGAGATCGGAGGATGCGCCGAGGGCCGCAGGGGCGCCCGCCGCGATGACGGTGATCCCTACGACGGCGACGCCGGCGACGAGCCGGCTGCGTACCCGCACGGTCCGCCTGGAGGCACCCGCTGCCGGAGGCATCGCCCCGGACTCCTCGCGCGCGTTGTCCTTGCTCCGAGGCCGCTTCTTCTGCACCGGTGCTCGCAATCTTGACTCGTCCGCCCTTGAAGCAGAGGTGACGCACGGTCACGTGAATGGGCGCCCCGCCCTGGTGTGCGCCGTACGGCATCCGACCATTCCAGCGCTTTTGGGAGGGGGCCGTGCATCAACCGCTCCGCCACTCGAACGAGTGAACATCACTCCGGAGTTGGCGAACAAGTCTCCCCACAGGCACCGCAGGCCATGCATGGGCCGCCGGGTGGAACTTCGGGCCAGGCTTTGGCAGTATGCCCGCCCGCATATGCGCGGAGCCGCTGGATTCCGTGAATGAGTGCCATCTGACCTGCTGGTACGGTCCAACCGCGGGGCTGCGGAGGGTCCGTGAAGACATCGTGCAGACTGACGGGATGCGCATCGAACTCGCCACCGAGCCCGGCAGCCCCGAACGCCCCAACGAGGACTGGGCATCGGCCGCCGTGCCCGCGGCAGGCCAGGGCGGCACCCTCGTTCTGCTCGACGGCGTGACGCCTCCCTCGGGCAGCGACGGCTGCGTGCACTCGGTTCCGTGGTTCACCGCGCGGCTCGGAGGGGCCCTGGCCGAACTGTCCGCTTCGCGGCGGGATCTGACGCTGTCCGAGGTCCTCTCGATGTCCATCCGGCGCACCGCCGACACGCACCGTTCCCTCTGTGACCTTTCTCACCCGCGCACACCTCAGGCAACGGTGGTCCTGGCACGTTGGGACGACGAGCGGGTCGAGCACCTGGTGCTCTCCGACTCGGCGCTGCTCGTGGAGGCGCCCGACGGCACGGTCCGGCCGCTGCTCGACGACAGGATCGACCGGCTGCCGCCTGGTTCGCTCGCCTCGGAGGAGATCGCGGACGCGCGCGTGCGGAACAAGGAGGGCGGTTTCTTCACGGCTGCCGCGGACCCCTCGGTGTCGTCACGCGCGGTGACGGGTGAGACCCCGCGGACCCAGGTCCGGGCACTGGCGGCACTGACCGACGGGGCGAGCCGCTGGACGGAGAAGTTCCGGGAGGGCGACTGGACGGCCACCCTGGGGGTGCTCCGCAAGGCGGGGCCGCAGGGGCTGATCGACCGGGTCAGGGAGCTGGAGCGGGCCGACACCGACCGGGTGCGTCTGCGCCGCGGCAAGACGCATGACGACGCGACAGCGGTTCTCGTGGAGCTGTGACGGCCGCTACCGGGCACTCCGCGGCCCGGCCGCTCAGTCCTCGGCGCGCTCGTTGAAGTGGTGCAGCAGCCGTGCCAGCTCCGCGACCTCGGCCCGGTCCCAGTCGGCGAGCTTGAGGGCGTAACGGCCCCGGCGCGCGTCACGGACGCTGCGGAAGCGCGCGAGGCCCTCCTCGGTGAGGTGGACGAGCGAGGCACGGCCGTCCGCCGGGTCGGTCTCCCGCGCGACCAGGCCGAGCCCCTCCAGGGCGCGCAGCTGACGGCTCACGGTCGCCTTGCCCAGGCCGAAGTAGGCGGCGAGATCGGTGGCACGCTGCCGCCCGGCGGACTCCAGGCGTACGAGAAGTCCGTAGGCCGCGGCTTCCAGATCCGGATGGACCTCGCGGGCCATCTCCCCCGAATTGGCCCGCGCCCGGCGCAGAAAGACAGCCAACTCCCGCTCCAGAGCGAGGAATTCATGGTCCACACCACTCCCGGCCATCGCACCGGGTTCACCGTCGCTTCCACTCCCGTGCACGTCAGCACCCCTCATACGCTTTCCCGCCGATGAAAGTTTCTTTCACCTCCGGCCATCGCCGCAGTTGGGCCAGTATTTCGCAGGCGTAGACCTCCGGCAGCGGCCAGGCCCCCTTCCGGAGGGCGGGTCTACGTGCGTAGCTTCATGGGTGCCATGCGTGGCATGTCCACACCATGGTGCACGCACCGCAGGAGCGTCCCGCACCCGCCCCTGGACCATGAGCTCCCCCACCGAGCCCTCGGAGGCACGCAATGCCCGTGCTCAGATCCGGATCCGCAGCTTCAGCCCGCCGCCCCCGCCTCTTCGCGGCGGGCACACTCCTCGCCGCCCTCGCCCTCCTGGTCACGCTGCCCGGCACGGCGTCCGCGGCCGACACCGCGACCGTCCCCGAACGGGGTACGGCCAGGATGGGCCAGGGCGTCATAGCCCACGACGGCCAGGGTGGCGGCGCCCCCACGGGGACGAACGCCGTCCAGACCGAAGGTGTGGACGTCAGCAGCCACCAGGGCAACGTCGCCTGGTCGACCCTGTGGAACAGCGGCGTGAAGTGGGCCTACGTCAAGGCCACCGAGGGGACGTACTACAAGAACACGTACTTCACGCAGCAGTACACCGGCTCCTACAACGTCGGCATGATCCGGGGCACTTACCACTTCGCCACTCCGGACACGACCAGCGGCGCGGCCCAGGCGAACTACTTCGTGGACAACGGCGGCGGCTGGTCCAAGGACGGCAGGACCCTGCCCGGCGTGCTGGACATCGAGTGGAATCCGTACGGCGCGCAGTGCTACGGCAAGACCCAGGCCGGCATGGTCGCCTGGATCCGCGACTTCGTGAACACCTACAAGGCGCGGACCGGACGGGACGCGGTGATCTACACCGCCACCAGCTGGTGGAAGGACTGCACGGGCAACAACGCGGGCTTCGGCGCCACCAACCCGCTCTGGGTGGCCCGCTACAACACCACGGTGGGCGAACTTCCGGCCGGGTGGAGCTACTACACGATGTGGCAGTACACGTCGTCGGGCCCGACGGTCGGCGACCACAACCACTTCAACGGCGCGCTCGACCGCGTGGTGGCGCTCGCGAACGGCTGACCCGGCACGGCGCAGGACCCGGGCCCCGGTGACGAAGCTCCAGGTCACCGGGGCTCAGTGCTGTCCCGCACCCCACTATCCACTATGCGTATACACACTATGTATAGTCCTGGCGTGCCGCACCACCGGCGTGCGGCCGAGCCATGGGGAAGTGACGCGCTGTGTCTGTTGTGCCCGGAAAGATGACTCCGTGGGGTACGGGGTTGGCTGCCGCTCTTGTGACGGTGCTCACGCTGACGCTCAGCGGCTGCTCGATGGAGACGACGGCTCCCGGGTCGGCGCGCGCCGACGCCGCCTCCGACGCCAAGGGCTCCTTCGGGCAGGCGGACTGCCGCAAGGCCAAGTGCATCGCCCTGACGTTCGACGCCGGGCCCGGGGAGGACACCCCGCGTCTCCTGGACATCCTCAAGGAGAAGAAGGTGCCGGCCACGTTCTTCCTGCTGGGCAAGAACCACGTGCTCGAACACCCCGACACCGTGCGGCGCATCGAGGCCGAGGGCCACGAGGTCGCCAACCACACCTGGTCGCACGAGATCCTGACCGACAAGAAGCCCGACGAGATACGCGCCGAACTGGAGAAGACCCAGGACGCGATAGCGGAGATCACGGGCAGGAAGCCGCGGCTGATGCGCCCGCCGCAGGGCCGCACCGACGACACGGTCTCCGAGATCAGCAAGGAGCTGGGGCTCTCCCAGATCCTCTGGAGCACGACGGCCAAGGACTACTCGACGACCGACTCCGCGCTGATCAGGAAGCGGACCCTCGACCAGGCGGGCAGGGACGGGATCATCCTGCTGCACGACATCTACAAGGGCACGGTGCCCGCGGTGCCGGGCATCATCGACGCACTGCACAAGGAGGGCTACACCTTTGTGACGGTCCCCCAGCTGATGGCCCCCGCGGAGCCCGTGCCCGGCACGGTCTATCGCCCCTGAACCTCCGGGCACGCGGAACGGCCCGCCTTCCGGGGGGAAGGCGGGCCGTCCGTACCGGCCGTCGGCGTGATGCCACGCCCGTCACAGCATGACGCCTACGCGGCAGCCGGGATCCTCTCCCGCACCCTGGCCGAGGCCGGGGCGAGCGCGATCTCCAGCACCTGGCGGACGTCGGTGACCGGGTGGACGTCCAGCTTCTCCAGCACCTCGGCCGGGACGTCGTCCAGGTCGGCCTCGTTGCGCTGGGGGATCACCACGGTGGTGATGCCCGCGCGGTGTGCCGCCAGCAGCTTCTGTTTGAGGCCGCCGATCGGCAGCACCCGGCCGGTCAGGGACACCTCACCGGTCATCGCCACATCCGTACGGACGAGCCGTCCGGAGAGCAGCGAGGCCAGCGCCGTCGTCAGGGTGATACCGGCGCTCGGGCCGTCCTTGGGGACCGCGCCCGCCGGGAAGTGGATGTGCACACCCCGGTCCTTGAGGTCGGCGACCGGCAGCTCCAGCTCCGCGCCGTGCGACCGCAGGAAGCTGAGGGCGATCTGCGCGGACTCCTTCATCACGTCGCCGAGCTGACCGGTCAGGGTCAGTCCGGACGCCCCGGTCTCCGGGTCGGCCAGCGACGCCTCGACGAACAGCACATCGCCGCCCGCTCCGGTCACTGCGAGCCCGGTGGCCACACCCGGCACCGCCGTGCGGCGCTCGGCGGGGTCCTGGGCGGACTCGGGTACGTGGTGCGGCCGGCCGATCAGACCTCGCAGGTCCTCCTCGGCCACCGTGAACGGGAGCTCCCGCTCGCCCAGTTCGTGCTGGGCCGCGACCTTGCGCAGCAGCCGCGCGACGGCCCGCTCCAGATTGCGCACCCCGGCCTCCCGGGTGTACTCGCCGGCCAGCTTGCGCAGCGCGGACTCGTCGAGCCCGACCTCGTCCTTCTCCAGGCCGGCCCGCTCCAGCTGGCGCGGGAGCAGGTGGTCCCGTGCGATGACGACCTTCTCGTCCTCGGTGTACCCGTCCAGCGTGACCAGCTCCATGCGGTCGAGCAGGGCCTCCGGAATGGCGTCGAGGACGTTGGCCGTGGCCAGGAACACGACGTCGCTGAGGTCGAGTTCGACCTCCAGGTAGTGGTCGCGGAAGGTGTGGTTCTGCGCCGGGTCGAGCACTTCGAGCAGGGCGGCCGCCGGGTCGCCCCGGAAGTCCGAACCGACCTTGTCGATCTCGTCGAGCAGGACGACCGGGTTCATCGAGCCGGCCTCCTTGATCGCCCGCACGATGCGGCCGGGAAGCGCGCCGACGTACGTACGCCGGTGGCCCCGGATCTCGGCCTCGTCGCGGACACCGCCGAGCGCGACCCGGACGAACTTGCGGCCCATGGCGTGCGCGACGCTCTCGCCGAGCGACGTCTTTCCGACGCCGGGCGGGCCGACCAGAGCCAGCACGGCACCGCCGCGCCGGCCGCCGACCACACCCAGTCCGCGTCCGGCACGCCGCTTGCGTACCGCGAGGTACTCGGTGATGCGTTCCTTCACGTCCTGGAGTCCTGCGTGCTCGGCGTCCAGGATCTCCTGGGCACCCTTGATGTCGTAGGCGTCCTCGGTCCGCTCGGTCCAGGGGAGTTCGAGGACGGTGTCCAGCCAGGTCCGGATCCAGGAGCCCTCGGGGCTCTGGTCGGAGGCGCGCTCCAGCTTCTCGACCTCCTTGAGCGCGGCCTCGCGGACGTGCTCGGGCAGGTCGGCGGTCTCGACACGGGCCCGGTAGTCGTCGGACTCGTCCTCCGGGTCGCCGTTGAGCTCGGAGAGCTCCTTGCGTACGGCGTCGAGCTGGCGCCGCAGCAGGAATTCGCGCTGCTGCTTGTCGACGCCCTCCTGGACGTCCTTCGCGATGGACTCCGCGACATCCTGCTCGGCGAGGTGCTCGCCGAGCCACTGGATGGCCAGCTTCAGACGGGCGACCGCGTCCACGGTCTCCAGCAGCTGGACCTTCTGAGCGGTGGTCAGGAAGGGCGAGTACCCGGAGTTGTCGGCGAGCGCGGAGATGTCCTCGATCTGCTGGACCCGGTCGACGACCTGCCAGGCGCCACGCTTCTTCAGCCAGCTGGTGGCGAGCGCCTTGTACTCCTTGGCGAGCTCGGCGGCGGAACCGGGCAAGGGGTCGGGCACGGATACCTCGATCCTGGCGCCCTCCACCCACAGCGCGCTCCCGGGGCCACTGGTCCCGGCTCCGATCCGCACACGGTCACGCGCCCTGATGAGGGCGCCCGGGTCACCGTCCGAGAGCCGGCCGACCTGCTCGACCGTGCCCAGGACGCCGGTCCCGGTGTAATTCCCGTCGATGCGCGGCACGAGCAGCACCTCGGGCTTGCCGCCTCCGGGCCGCGCGACCGCCTGCGCGGCCTCCACCGCGGCGCGCACCTCCGCGTCCGACAGGTCGAGCGGCACCACCATTCCGGGCAGCACGACCTCGTCGTCGAGAGGCAGCACGGGCAGGTCGATCGGCGTGAACGCCTTCGACGCATTCGACTCAGCAGTCATGATCTCCCCTTCGGCAGGCAAGTTGAGCTATGTGGGCTCAATGCTTGTGAGCCTGCGAATGTTCCCGGGGCACTGTTCGCTCTCAGCGATCACCGTCACCCCTCGTCCCTCACCTGCGAGGATCCGGGCATGCACGGAGAGGACAAGGGGCTCGCGACGGACGGGACGATCCGTCGCGAGGGGTCCGTCGACCTCGTGGCCGCACCGTTCGCCCCGGTGGTCGAGGCGGTCCGCGTACGCGTCCCCGACGCCTTCGGCCCCTCCCGGCTGCACAGCGCCTACCTCTACGGCAGCATCCCGAGGGGCACGGCCATTCCCGGGGTGTCCGACCTGGATCTCCAGGTGGTCCTGCACGACGAGCCCACCGACGCGGACCGGGCGGCGGCCGAGGAGACCGCCGCCGCCCTGGACGCCGACTTCGCCGTGATCGAGGGGGGCGGCCTGCTCCTCTCGCCCGTCCGCTCCGTGCTCAGCGAAGCGGAGCGCCATGACGTCGGCTTCTTCGTCGCCTGCCTCTGCACTCCGCTGCTGGGCGAGGATCTGGCCTCGTTCCTGCCGCGCTACCGGCCGACCTCGCTGCTCGCCCGTGAGACCAACGGCGACCTGGCGCTCGTGCTCCCCCGGTGGCGCGCCCGGGCCGCCGAAGCCGCCACCGACGAGGCGCGCCTCAGGCTGAGCCGGCGCGTCGCCCGGCATCTCGTCCGGTCCGCGTTCACGCTGGTCATGCCGGTCTGGGGCGGCTGGACGAGCGACCTGCGGCGGTCCGCCGGGCTGTTCGCGCGCTTCCGCCCGGACGCCCCGGAACGCGCCGCGCAGGTCCACGCGGCCGCCGTCACGGCACGCACCCCCTCGCCCGATCCGGCCGTACTGGCGATGCTCATCGAGGATCTGGGCCCCTGGCTGGCCACCGAGTACACCGCGGCCCACGGGACGAAAGCACCGGGGCCACGGGGGTGAGGCCGGGCGAATCCGCTGGTCCAGGGGGCCCGCGACGAGGAAAGATGGACGCCCGGAGAACCAACCGCCGCCGACCGGAGACCGGAGACCGCACCATGCACGCCCCAGACACCCACCGCCCCGTCGTCCTCGACCGGCGCGAAGGGCCGTTCGGCGAGGTCGTCCTGCGCGAGCACGGCGACAACTTCGAGATCATCGCCAACGGATGCTTCCTGATGGACACCTCCGACGGGCGTTCCGAGCGGCTGCTGATCGACGCGGCGCTCGCCGCACTGCCCGCCGCCCGGCCGGGCCCCTCGGTGCTGATCGGCGGACTCGGGGTCGGCTTCTCGCTGGTGCGGGCCTCCGCCGAGCCGCGCTGGGGCCGGATCGCGGTCGTCGAGCGGGAGCAGGCCATCGTGGACTGGCACCTCGACGGACCGCTCGGCCTGATCTCCGGGGCGGCGCTCTCCGATCCGCGCACCGAGATCCTCCGCACGGACCTCTTGGCCCATCTCCGTACGACCACGGAGCGTTACGACGCACTGTGCCTGGACATCGACAACGGCCCCGACTGGACCGTCACCCAGGACAACGGAAACCTCTATTCACCCGCCGGTCTCGCGGCCTGCCGCGCACGTCTGACGCCCGGTGGAGTCCTCGCCGTCTGGTCCGCGCAGCCCTCCGCCGAGTTCGGCGAAGCGCTGCGGAATGCCGGATTCCGCGCGGTAAGGACCGAAGAAGTAGCCGTTGCCCGAGGTGTGCCGGACGTGGTCCATCTCGCACTCAGGGACGGCTGAACCCCCACCCGGTATTCACAACCCCGCCGCCCCATGGATAGGGCGGCACAAGTCGGCCGGTCTGCCTCCTTCCCGTGGGTAACACCTTCACGACGGACAACACCCTGCGTAGCCGAGAGGCGCCCTGTGCCTTTACGCTGCTGACCGGCACAAGGGATCACCGACGAAATCCACAAGCGATAACCGTGCCTCCGGGGGAATGGCCTCCGCGAGAACGGGCAGGGGCGGGGCGATGGAACAGACACACACCACCCACAACGGCGTCGCGGCCACCCCCGGGGCTCAGCGCCGGGTGCTGGTGGTAGAGGACGACGCAACAATCGTCGACGCCATTTCCGCCCGGCTGCGGGCCGAGGGCTTCCTGGTGCAGACCGCACTGGACGGGCCCGCGGCCGTGGACGCGGCCGAGGCGTGGCAGCCCGACCTGATGGTGCTCGACATCATGCTTCCCGGCTTCGACGGCCTGGAGGTCTGCCGTCGTGTGCAGGCTCAGCGCCCCGTGCCGGTGCTGATGCTCACCGCACGCGACGACGAGACCGACATGCTGGTCGGGCTCGGGGTCGGCGCCGACGACTACATGACCAAGCCGTTCTCGATGCGGGAGCTGGCGGCGCGGGTCCACGTCCTGCTGCGCCGGGTCGAGCGGGCCGCGCTGGCCGCGGTGACGCCTCGCAGCGGCATCCTGCGCCTCGGCGAGCTGGAGATCGACCACGCGCAGCGCCGCGTCAGGGTGCGCGCCGACGACGTCCACCTCACCCCGACCGAGTTCGACCTGCTGGTCTGCCTGGCCAACACACCGCGCGCGGTGCTGTCCCGGGAGCAGCTGCTGGCCGAGGTCTGGGACTGGGCGGACGCCTCCGGGACCCGTACGGTCGACAGTCACATCAAGGCTCTGCGCCGGAAGATCGGCGCCGAGCGGATCCGTACCGTGCACGGCGTCGGCTACGCCCTGGAGACACCAGCGCCATGACGCCGCCCGGCTCGGGACTGCGGCCCTTCTCGATCAAGGCCAAGCTGGGCACGCTCGTCGTGGTCTCCGTGTTCATCACGACCGGACTGCTGATCGTCGCCCTGCGGACCAGAACCGAATTCCGGTTCATCACGGTCTTCTCGGTGATCGCGACCCTGCTGATCACCCAGTTCGTGGCGCACGGCCTGACCGCGCCACTGGACGAGATGCGCGCCGTCGCCCGGTCGATCTCGCACGGCGACTACACGAGACGGGTGAGCGGCGCCGGACGGCGTGACGAGCTCGGCGACCTGGCGCAGACGATCAACCGCATGACGGACGATCTGGAGGCGGAGGACCGGCACCGCAAGGAGCTGGTGGCGAACGTCTCCCATGAGCTGCGCACACCGATCGCGGCGCTCAGAGCCGTCCTGGAGAACGTGGTGGACGGGGTGTCCGCCGCCGATCCCGAGACGATGCGTACGGCGCTGAAACAGACCGAACGCCTGGGCAGACTGGTGGAGACCCTGCTGGACCTCTCCCGGCTGGACAACGGCGTGGTGGCGATCAAGGCGCGCCGCTTCGAGGTCTGGCCGTATCTGTCGGGCGTGCTGAAGGAAGCCAATCTCGCCGCCTCGCAGCGTCGGCTCTCCTCCGGCTCGGGCAACCACTCCCGTACGGACGTCCATCTGCACCTCGACGTGTCGCCGCCCGAGCTGACGGCGTACGCCGACGCGGAACGCCTGCACCAGGTGGTCGCCAACCTCATCGACAACGCCGTCAAGCACAGCCCGCCGCACGGGCGGGTCACGGTGCTGGCGCGGCGCGGGGAGTACCCCGAGTCGCTGGAGCTGGAGGTCGTCGACGAAGGCCCCGGCATCCCGGAGGCGGAGCGCCACCGGGTCTTCGAGCGCTTCAACCGCGGCCAGGCACCCTCCCCGCACGGGCCGGGCTCCGACGGCGGTACGGGGCTCGGGCTCGCGATCGCCCGCTGGGCGGTGGATCTGCACGGCGGGCGCATCGGCGTGGCCGAATCCGCCCGTGGCTGCCGAATCCAGGTCACCCTTCCGGGGAACGCTCAGACGCACGGTTGACCCCGCGTTCGAAGCGGAGGGCCCCGTTCTCCCTACCGTCCGGGAAAGAGATACGGTCCAGGGGGCCTGAGCTCAGGCCTCGCGTGCCCGAAGGGCAGCGGAACCCTGCTTGTTTCCCGCCATTTCGTGCGCCGAAACCCGCCTTCCGATGTGATGTGCACGACGAAGACCGGCCCGGCCTGCACGTAACGGCTCGGGAGGCGTAGCCTTGATTTCCGCTGTCCATCACCTTGTGAAGCGGAAGAGGGCGGTTGCCGCCGTGTCGTCTCAGTCCCCCAGTAACTCGAGCATCTCGACCGATCAAGAAGCAGGCTCCGGGTCCAACCCGGCAGCCGCTTTCGGCCCCAATGAGTGGCTCGTCGACGAGATCTACCAGCAGTACCTCCAGGACCCGAATTCGGTCGACCGCGCCTGGTGGGACTTCTTCGCCGACTACAAGCCGGGTACGACCGGCACGGCGGACAAGCCTGTCCCCGCACCTGCGGGAGCGGTGACCCCGGCCCCGGCCGCGAACACCGTGAACAACACCGCTCCGGCACAGGCCGCGACGCCAGCTCCGGCCGCGCCCCCCGCGGCGCCGGCGAAGCCCGCGGCCGCCGCTCCGTCGGCCCCGGCGAAGGCACCGGCCGCTCCCGCCGCTCCCGCGAATGCAGCGCCCGCGAAGGCGGCTCCGGCACCCGCGAAGACGGATGCCCCGGCCGAGGCCCCCGCCGGCCCGGAGTACGTGACGCTGCGCGGCCCGTCGGCCGCCGTCGCGAAGAACATGAACGCCTCCCTGGAGCTGCCGACGGCCACGTCGGTCCGCGCCGTGCCGGTGAAGCTGCTCTTCGACAACCGCATCGTCATCAACAACCACCTGAAGCGCGCCCGCGGCGGGAAGATCTCCTTCACGCACCTCATCGGGTACGCGATGGTGCAGGCCCTCAAGGCCATGCCGTCGATGAACTACTCCTTCGCGGTGAAGGACGGCAAGCCGACCCTGGTCAAGCCCGAGCACGTCAACCTCGGCCTGGCCATCGACCTGGTGAAGCCGAACGGCGACCGCCAGCTGGTCGTCGCGGCCATCAAGAAGGCCGAGACGCTCAACTTCTTCGAGTTCTGGCAGGCCTACGAGGACATCGTCCGCAGGGCCCGTGTCGGCAAGCTCGGCATGGACGACTTCTCCGGGGTCACCGCCTCGCTGACGAATCCCGGCGGCATCGGCACCGTCCACTCGGTGCCCCGCCTGATGCCCGGACAGGGCCTCATCATGGGCGTCGGCGCGATGGACTACCCGGCGGAGTTCCAGGGCACCTCGCAGGACACCCTGAACAAGCTGGGCATCTCGAAGGTCATGACCCTGACCTCGACGTACGACCACCGGGTCATCCAGGGCGCCGCGTCCGGCGAGTTCCTCCGCGTCCTGGCCCAGCTGCTGCTCGGCGAGAACGACTTCTACGACGAGATCTTCAAGGCGCTGCGCATCCCCTACGAGCCGGTCCGCTGGCTCAAGGACATCGACGCCTCGCACGACGACGACGTCACCAAGGCCGCGCGGGTCTTCGAGCTGATCCACTCCTACCGGGTCCGCGGTCACGTGATGGCCGACACCGACCCGCTGGAGTACCGCCAGCGCAAGCACCCCGACCTGGACATCACCGAGCACGGCCTCACCCTGTGGGACCTGGAGCGGGACTTCGCGGTCGGCGGTTTCGCCGGCAAGACGATGATGAAGCTCCGCGACATCCTCGGCGTCCTGCGTGAGTCGTACTGCCGCACCACCGGCATCGAGTTCATGCACATCCAGGAGCCGAAGGAGCGGAAGTGGCTCCAGGACCGGGTGGAGCGTCCGCGCCCGGCTCCGGAGCGCGAGGAGCAGCTGCGTATCCTGCGCCGCCTCAACGCCGCCGAGGCGTTCGAGACGTTCCTGCAGACCAAGTACGTCGGCCAGAAGCGGTTCTCGCTGGAGGGCGGCGAGTCCGTCATCCCGCTGCTCGACGCGGTCATCGACTCCGCCGCCGAGGCCCGCCTCGACGAGGTCGTCATCGGCATGGCCCACCGCGGCCGGCTGAACGTCCTGGCGAACATCGTCGGCAAGTCGTACGCGCAGATCTTCCGGGAGTTCGAGGGCAACCTCGACCCGCGGTCGATGCACGGCTCCGGTGACGTCAAGTACCACCTCGGCGCCGAGGGCACCTTCACCGGTCTGGACGGCGAGCAGATCAAGGTCTCGCTGGCCGCCAACCCCTCGCACCTGGAGGCCGTCGACCCGGTCCTCGAGGGCATCGCCCGCGCCAAGCAGGACATCATCAACAAGGGCGGCACGGACTTCACGGTCCTGCCCGTCGCGCTCCACGGCGACGCGGCCTTCGCGGGCCAGGGCGTCGTCGCCGAGACGCTCAACATGTCGCAGCTGCGCGGTTACCGCACCGGCGGCACCGTGCACGTGGTGATCAACAACCAGGTCGGCTTCACCGCCGCCCCGGAGTCCTCGCGCTCCTCGATGTACGCCACGGACGTGGCGCGCATGATCGAGGCACCGATCATCCACGTCAACGGCGACGACCCGGAGGCCGTGGTGCGTGTCGCGCGCCTCGCCTTCGAGTACCGGCAGACGTTCAACAAGGACGTCGTCATCGACCTCATCTGCTACCGCCGCCGCGGTCACAACGAGGGCGACAACCCGGAGTTCACCAACCCGCAGATGTACACCCTGATCGACAAGAAGCGCTCGGTGCGCAAGCTCTACACCGAGTCCCTCATCGGTCGCGGCGACATCACGCTGGAAGAGGCCGAGCAGGCTCTCCAGGACTTCCAGGGCCAGCTGGAGAAGGTGTTCGCGGAGGTCCGCGAGGCCACCTCGGCGCCGTCCCAGCCGCATGTCCCGGACGCGCAGGCGGAGTTCCCGGTCTCCGTGAACACCGCGGTGTCCTCGGAGGTCGTGAAGCTGGTCGCCGAGTCGCAGGTGAACATCCCCGACGGGATCACCGTGCACCCGCGCCTCCTGCCGCAGATGCAGCGCCGCGCCGCCTCCGTGGAGAACGGCACGATCGACTGGGGCATGGGCGAGACCCTGGCCATCGGCTCGCTGCTCATGGAGGGCACCCCGGTCCGGCTCGCCGGCCAGGACACCCGCCGTGGCACGTTCGGCCAGCGCCACGCCGTCCTCGTCGACCAGAAGACCGGCGAGGACTACACCCCGCTGCTCTACCTCTCCGACGACCAGGCCCGTTACAACGTCTACGACTCGCTGCTCAGCGAGTACGCGGCGATGGGCTTCGAGTACGGCTACTCGCTGGCCCGTCCGGAGTCCCTGGTCATCTGGGAGGCCCAGTTCGGTGACTTCGTCAACGGCGCGCAGACCGTCGTGGACGAGTTCATCTCCTCGGCCGAGCAGAAGTGGGGCCAGACGTCCGGCGTCACCCTGCTGCTCCCGCACGGCTACGAGGGCCAGGGCCCGGACCACTCGTCCGCACGCCCGGAGCGTTTCCTGCAGATGTGCGCGCAGGACAACATGACGGTCGCGATGCCGACCCTCCCCTCGAACTACTTCCACCTCCTGCGGTGGCAGGTGCACAACCCGCACCACAAGCCGCTGATCGTCTTCACCCCGAAGTCGATGCTGCGCCTCAAGGCGGCCGCCTCGAAGGTGGAGGAGTTCACCACCGGCGGCTTCCGTCCGGTCATCGGTGACGAGTCGGTCAAGGCCGAAGCGGTCCGCAAGGTCGTCTTCGTCTCCGGCAAGCTCTACTACGACCTGGACGCCGAGCGCGAGAAGCGCGGTGACACGGAGACGGCGATCATCCGTCTGGAGCGCCTGTACCCGCTGCCGGGTGCGGAGATCCAGGCCGAGATCGCCAAGTACCCGAACGCCGAGAAGTACCTCTGGGCCCAGGAGGAGCCGGCGAACCAGGGTGCGTGGCCGTTCATCGCGCTCAACCTGATCGACCACCTGGACCTGGCCGTCGGCGCCGACGTCCCGCACGGTGAGCGCCTGCGCCGCATCTCGCGTCCGCACGGCTCGTCCCCGGCGGTCGGCTCGGCCAAGCGCCACCAGGCCGAGCAGGCACAGCTGGTCGCCGAGGTCTTCGAGGCCTGATCAGCGGCTGTACGCCATCGAAGGGCCCGGCCCCGCGAGCATCTCGCGGGGCCGGGCCCTCGGGCTTTCCGGCCTCGTTATTCTGGTCGTATGTACTTCACGGACCGTGGCATCGAGGAACTGGAGAAGCGGCGCGGCGAGGAGGAGGTCACCTTCGAGTGGCTCGCCGAGCAGCTCCGCACGTTCGTCGACCTCAACCCCGACTTCGAGGTCCCCGTCGAGCGCCTCGCCACCTGGCTGGCCCGCCTGGACGACGAAGACGAGGACGAGTAGTCGAGTGGTCACCGTCCGGGGCTCACACCGCCCGCGTCCCTGAAGCGGTTGTACGCGAGCCCCAGAAGGCCCTGTACGAGAAGGACGAGGCCCGCGGCGATCCAGCCGCCTCTGCGCCGCCGGGCGCCCCAGAGGGTCAGCGGCAGGCCGGCGGCGACCTGTCCCGCCGCCACGGCGCGTGCCCTCGGGCCGAGCACCCAGGGACCGAGGCTGCCGCTCTCGACGGCGTCGAGTTCCACGCGCACGGCGTCGCGCCAGCCGGCCCATTCGATCTGTTCCGCCTCCGGGTGGATTCCGGCCACCGAACGCAGCCGGTCGGCGGGCTCGCCGGGTGTGAGACCGGGCGGCAGGCCGACTCCGGCCCGGGTGAGTACGGCGAGCAGTCCGCGCAGCCGGGCGTCGGCGTCGGTCCCCGGGTCCTCGCGGGTGAGTGCCTCCAGCGCCTGGACGTCCAGGACGGGGTCGAGGCCCAGCCGGGCGGCGGACGTCCGCATGGCTTCCTCCTCGGCGGCCGGGGTGCCGTCGGCGAGCCAGGTGTAGCCGACCGGGCGGCGGAAGCCCGAGGCGAGGGTGAAGCCGGCGCGGTCGCCGTCCCACCACAGGGCGAGTACCGGCCAGGTGGAGCCCACGGCGAGGGCGGTGGCCCAGCCGCCGACGACGCGGTCGACGGGCTCGGCGCCTCCGTCGGCCGCCGTGGGCCCGTCGGCCTGTGCTCCTCCGTGGCCTTCGTGAGCGTCCTTCCGCCAGGGCTTCCCTTCGGGGACGAGCACGCTCCAGCCGTCCCCCGCGGGCACGAGCAGCATCCGCTCCCGCAGGAGATGGGCCACGGGCCGTACGGTCTCGGGGTCGGCGCGGCACAGAAGCAGGGCGCCCACGGATGTCGCGGTCATGCCCCACACGCTAGGTCAATTTGCTCGCGTATGAACCATTTGCGACCCCCTCTCACTCTCCCACCAGCACCCATTCCGGCTGTCCCTTGACTTCTCCGATCCGCGATATATCGTGTTCTCAAGAAGACGCGATATGTTGCGTCGTGCCACCCAGTGGGAGGTCAGATCCATGCCTGAGTCGACGTGGACCGTCGCCGAACCCCAGAAGCTCACCTTCGACGACCCCGTGACAGCACTCAATGTGCGCATCGTCGACGGCATGATCAATGTCGTCGGCACCGACGAACCGACCGCTCGGCTGGAGGTCTCCGAGATCGACGGGCCCCCACTGGTCGTGACTCTGGAGGGCGGGACCCTCACCGTCACCTACGAGGACCTGCCGTGGCAGGGCCTTCTGACCTGGCTCGACCGCAGGGGCCCGCGCCGCAGCGCCGCGGTCTCGCTCGCCGTGCCGGCCGGTGCGACGGTGGAGGTCGGTGCCATCGGAGCCGAGGCGGTCGTCTCGGGCATCCAGGGCCGCACGGAGCTGCGCGGCATCTCGGGGGACAGCACCCTGGTGGGTCTCTCCGGGGTCGTCCGGGCCGAGACGGTGTCCGGCAGCCTGGAGGCCCAGACCGTCACCGGAGACCTGCGCTTCCAGTCCGTGTCGGGCGATCTGACGATCGTCGAGGGCGCCGGCACCTCGGTCCGGGCGGAGTCCGTCACCGGCCACATGGTGCTGGATCTCGACACCTCCCCGAAGCCGACGGACATCAGACTGACCTCGGTGTCCGGCGAGATCGCCATCCGCCTTCCACACCCGGCCGACGCGAAGGTCGAGGCGAACACCGCGAGCGGGACCGTCTCCAATGCCTTCGAGGACCTGCGCGTGGGCGGCCAGTGGGGTGCGAAGAAGATCACCGGCACACTGGGCGCGGGCACGGGGAGGCTGAAGGCGACCACCGTCTCGGGTTCGATCGCCCTGTTGCGCCGCCCACCCGCCCAGGACAACCCGCAGGACGCCGAGCCGACCGGAAAGGTGCTCTGACATGGCTCCCGTATTCGCCCACGGCCGTCTGCGCCTGTACCTCCTCAAGCTGCTGGACGAGGCCCCCCGCCATGGCTACGAGGTGATCCGGCTCCTGGAGGAGCGCTTCCAGGGGCTGTACGCCCCGTCGGCGGGCACCGTGTATCCGCGGCTGGCCAAGCTGGAGGCCGAAGGCCTGGTCACCCACGCCACCGAGGGCGGCCGCAAGGTCTACTCCATCACCGACGCCGGGCGGGCCGAGCTGGCCGGCCGCGGGGGCGAACTGGCCGATCTGGAGCTGGAGATCCGCGAGTCCGTCTCCGAACTGGCTGCCGAGATCCGTGACGACGTACGGGGAGCGGCAGGCCAGCTCCGCAGCGAGATGCGCGCGGCGGCTTCCGAGTCCCGCCACACCTCCGGCGGCGGCAAGGGCGGCTGGGACCCCGGTTTCGGGGACAAGGAGGCGTGGCGCACGGCGAAGGAGGAGCTGCGCAAGGCCAAGCAGGAGTGGAAGGAACAGGCCCGCAGGGCGAAGGACGAGTCCCGCAAGGCCCGTGAGGACGCGGACCGGGCCCGCCGCCAGGCCCAGGAGGCGCACGAGAAGGCGCGGGAGCAGATGCAGAATGCCGCGCGCCAGGTCCAGGAGCGCTTCGCGCGGGGCGACTGGCCCGCGGGGGTGCGGGACGGGCTGGCCGAGATCACCGGCCAGTTGGGCAACTTCGCCAGGACCGGCGCCTGGCCGGTGTACAGCCGCCCGGCACCCGAGGAGCCGGACGTGGAGTGGGCCGCCGACGCCACGACCACCGGTGACCCGGCCCGTGACCTGGACCGCCTGCTGGACCGCTTCCGCGACGACATCCGTGACGCGGCCCGGGACCACGGCGTCACCGAGGCCCAGCTGTCGGAGGCCCGAGGTCATCTGGCCTCGGCCGCGACACGCATCGGCTCTCTGCTGCGGTCCTCGGCCGACGAGGAGAAGGGCGCCTCCGGCGCGTCCTGACCCCGTACACGGCCCGGCCGGAGGTGCCCCGGCCGGGCCGTGCCGCCCGGTCAGCTCGCCTGGGCCCGGCCCTGCCCGCCGTCGCCGTACAGCGCGCGTTCCACCGTCGCGTAGGTGGCCCCGTGGTCGGCGAGCACATCGGCGACGACGCCCGGGCAGGCGGTCAGGGCCAGCAGCAGGTGCTCCTCACCGATGAAGCGGTCACGCCGGCCGAGGGCGACGCGAAGCGACTTCTCCAGGATGCTCTTGGCGCCGCCCGTGAAGGGGCGGCGTCCGGACCACCAGCGCCGATTCCCGCGATCACCCGCGAGGGCTCCTTCGCCGTGGGCGCCCTCGACCCGGGCCACGATCTCGGTGATGTCGATACCGATGCCGGCGAGTGCCTCCGCGTCGGCCCTGGTGAGCCCGCCTCGGCGGCGGGCCTCACCGAGCGCGGCCTCCAACGATGCGCGCCGGTCGATGAGCCCGAGGGCGGTGACGGCGAAGGACGCCCGGCTGCCCTTCTGGTCCAGCAGGGAGAGCAGGAGGTGCTCCTCGGTGACGGAGTCCGCTCCGGCCCGCTCGGCGTGGGTCACCGCGCCGGTCACGGTGGCCCGGGCTCCCACGGTGAATCGCTCGAACATCAATGCCTCCCGTACTTCTTGTGCACGGCCTGCCTGCTGACGCCCAGCTCGGCAGCGATCTCCTGCCACGACCAGCCCTGGACGCGGGCGCTCCTCACCTGGACGGCTTCGAGTTGTTCGAGCAGCCTTCGCAGCGCTGCCACCGCCCGCAGCCCGACGCGGGGGTCGTGGTCGCCGGCACGCGCGGCGAGATCCGTTGCTTCGGTCATGATGTCAACTTACGTTGACGCGCGACCTCTGTCAACCGCAATTGACATCGTCGGTGGCGAGGCGTGCATGGCGCTCCACGTCGTACCGGATGTCCCCGTAGCGGAGCCTCTCCCGCTCGACGCCCTCCGCGGCGACCCCTGTGCCGCGTGCCGTCTCGGTGGTCCAGTACGGGCGTCGTCGGGACGCCAGGGCCTCAGCGACAGCCCTTCCGGCGTCAGCAGTTCCGTGGCCTGCCGCCTCACGACGCGGTGAGCACGATCTTCCCGAAGAGATCTCCGGCGGCGAGCCGCTCGAAGCCTTCGCGGGCCCGGTCCAGCGGCAGGGTCTCGTCGATCACGGGCCGCACACCGGTGGCCGCGCAGAACGACAGCAGGTCCTCCAGCTCGTCCTTGGAGCCCATCGTGGAGCCGACGATCTTGAGTTCCAGGAAGAAGATCCGGGTCAGCTCCGCGTGCGAGGGCCGGTCGCCACTGGTGGCACCCGAGATGACCAGGGTGCCGCCGGGCCGCAGCGACTTGACCGAGTGGGACCAGGTCGCCGCTCCGACGGTCTCGATGACGGCGTCGACACGCTTCGGCAGCCGGGCGCCGGGCTCGTAGGCCTCGACGGCTCCCAGTTCGACGGCCCGCTTGCGCTTGGCCTCGTCGCGGCTGGTGGCGAACATCCGGAGTCCGGCGGCCTTGCCGAGCACGATCGCCGCGGTGGCCACACCACCGCCCGCCCCCTGCACGAGGACGGAGTCCCCCGGCCGTACGCCGGCGTTGGTGAAGAGCATCCGGTATGCCGTCAGCCAGGCGGTCGGCAGGCAGGCGGCCTGCTCGAAGGTGAGCCCCTTCGGCTTGGGCAGCACGTTCCAGCTGGGCACGGTGACCTGCTCGGCGAAGGTGCCCTGGTATCGCTCGGTGAGGATGGAGCGCGGTTCGTCGGGGCCGACGCCGTGGCCCGTCTGACCGATGACGGAGTGCAGGACGACCTCGTTGCCGTCCTGGTCGATGCCTGCGGCGTCGCAGCCGAGGATCATGGGCAGCTTGTCCTCGGCGAGGCCCACACCGCGCAGGGACCAGAGGTCGTGGTGGTTGAGCGATGCGGCTCTGACCTGGACGGTGGTCCAGCCGGGGCGGCTCTCGGGTGAGGGGCGTTCGCCCAGCTCAAGGCCGTCGAGGGGCTGGTCACGGTCGATGCGTGCGGCGTAGGCGGCGAACATGGCCATGACGATAGGCCGTGACACGTCGTGACGTAACCGTCCGAGCGTGTGACACGCGCCGCGCCGCACGTACACCGTCGTCAGCAGAGGGACGGGGGGAGCGGGGCCCGCACAGCGGACCCCGCTCCTCCACCCCCACGGCGTCAGCGCCGCGCGACACCCTCCGCGCGGGCGGCAGCGGCCACCGCGGCGGTGACGGCGGGAGCGACCCGCTCGTCGAACGGCGACGGGATCACGTAGTCCGCGGCCAGCTCGTCACCGACGACACCCGCCAGGGCGTTCGCCGCGGCGATCTTCATACCTTCGGTGATCCGGGAGGCCCGCACCTGCAGCGCGCCCGCGAAGATCCCGGGGAACGCCAGCACGTTGTTGATCTGGTTCGGGTAGTCCGACCGCCCGGTGGCCACCACAGCCGCGTACTTGTGCGCGACGTCGGGGTGGACCTCGGGGTTCGGGTTGGCCATGGCGAACACGAACGCGCCGGGTGCCATCGAGGCCACGGCCGGCTCGGGGACCGTACCGCCGGAGACCCCGATGAAGACGTCGGCGCCGGCCAGCGCCGTCTCCAGGGAGCCGGCGAGGCCGGCGCGGTTCGTGAGCTCCGCCAGCTCGCGCTTGACGTCCGTGAGGTCGTCGCGGTCGGCACTGACGATGCCCTTGCGGTCGGCCACGGCGACATCGCCGATGCCCGCCTCCAGCAGGAACTTCGCGATGGCGACACCCGCCGCGCCGGCGCCGGAGATGACGGCGCGCAGATCACCGAGCGTCCGGCCGGACAGCTTCGCCGCGTTGCGCAGAGCGGCGAGGGTCACCACGGCGGTGCCGTGCTGGTCGTCGTGGAAGACCGGGATGTCGAGACGCTCCTGGAGCTTGCGCTCGATCTCGAAGCACCGGGGCGCCGAGATGTCCTCCAGGTTCACCCCGCCGAAGGAGGGCGCGAGGCGCACGACGGTGTCGACGATCTCGTCCGCGTCGGTCGTGGCGAGCGCGATCGGCACCGCGTCGACCCCGCCGAACTGCTTGAACAGAATCGCCTTGCCCTCCATCACCGGGAGGGATGCCTCGGGACCGATGTCCCCCAGGCCGAGGACGGCCGTGCCGTCCGTCACGACGGCCACGACCTGCGACTTCCACGTGTAGTCGTGGACGAGCTCGGGATTGTCGGCGATGGCGCTGCACACCTTCGCGACGCCGGGCGTGTACGCGAGGGACAGGTCGTCCTTGTCGCGGATCGGGACGGTGGCCTGCACGGCCATCTTCCCGCCGCGGTGGAGGGCGAAGGCCGGATCGAAGGGCTCGTCCGCACTGCTGAGCCCTGCCGCACCGGCCGCGCCGGGTGTCTTGCTGTCGCTGCGAGGATTGACGATCTCCGCTGCCATTGTGTTGACCCCTTAAGTCTTCATCAGTTGAGGGTGGCCACTCCTGGTTGAGGAGGGGTGGGCGGGCACCGCGTACGTTCCCGGCACTGAGCGGTTGGACCGCTCCGGCAGGGGAGACACATACGCGCGGGCGCGCCGCACACGCGCCCTGAGCCCCGGATGAGGGGTGTAAAGGTCTTTCTTACCGGACGGACCGGGCCTCTTACGAGTCGGTATCGACTCGGTGACATGACTCATAGCCGAATATCTGGACAAGTCCACTAAGGCCCACAAAGGCCGTCCGTAGGTCGAGACGCACCGGAGATTCTCCGGAGGGGCACGCACTTTCCAGCAGATGGTCCGGCCTTGCCGTGTCGGCCCGTTGAGGTTCGGGGGTCGCCCGTTACCCGATTTTGACATGACCGGCCCCCTGATTGGGTGAGTCCGAATGGCAAGATGCCCTAATCACACGAGGTGGCGGCACTCGAAGGTGCGTGCGTACCCACCCCACCAGCATTCCCTCACTGCCGGAGGATTTCGATCATGACCGCAAGCACCCTCTGTCGTACGACCGCGAAGTCCCGGATTGCCGCGGTCTGCGCAGTCGCGGTCGCCGGCACCCTGCTGCTGACCGCCTGTGGCGACCAGACCGACAGCGCGACCAAGAAGGAGTCGGGCGCGACCGCCACCGAGGAGGCGCCGCTCGCCGACCTCCTCCCCCAGTCCGTCAAGGACAAGGGCGAGATCAAGGTCGGATCCGACATCGCCTACCCGCCGGTCGAGTTCAAGGACGAGTCCGGCAAGACGGTCGGCATCGACCCCGACCTCGCGGACGCCCTCGGCAAGCAGCTCGGCGTGAAGTTCGTCTTCGAGAACGGCACCTTCGACACGCTGCTCACGGGCCTGCGCTCGAAGCGCTACGACCTCGCGATGTCGGCCATGACCGACACGAAGGACCGCCAGGAAGGCGTCGACTCCGAGACGAAGAAGAAGGTCGGCGAGGGCGTCGACTTCATCGACTACTTCACCGCCGGCGTCTCCATCTACACCAAGAAGGGCGACGACAAGGGCATCAGCACCTGGTCGGACCTCTGCGGCAAGAAGCTGGTCGTGCAGCGGGGCACGGTCTCCCACGACCTCGCCAAGGCCGAGAGCGCCAAGTGCGGCAGCAAGGGCAAGATCTCCGTCCAGGCGTTCGACAACGACCTGGAGGCCCAGACCCGGCTGCGCGGCGGCGGCGCCGACGCGGGCTCCTCCGACTTCCCGGTCGCCGCGTACGCGGTGAAGACCTCGGGCGGCGGCAAGGACTTCCAGCTGGTCGGCGAGCAGGTCGAGGCGGCCCCGTACGGCATCGCCGTCGCCAAGGGCAACGACGAGCTCACCAAGGCCATCGAGGCGGCCCTGAACGCGGTCATCAAGAACGGCGAGTACGGGAAGATCATCGACAAGTGGGGCGTCCAGGCCGGCGCGGTCACCGAGGCGAAGATCAACGGCGGGTCCTGACCGGGGACCGGCGCTGAAAGGCAACATCTGTGACTGACATCAAGAAGGCGGACCCGGCGGCCACCCCGTCCACCCCGCCCACCCCGTCGGCGGGGCCGGAGGCGATCAAGGCCATCCCGGTACGTCACTACGGCCGGTACGTCTCCGCGGTCGTCGCGCTGGGCCTGCTGGCCTCGCTCGTCTACGCGTTCGCCCAGGGCGACATCAACTGGAACGCGATCCCGGACTACTTCTTCGACGACCAGATCCTCGAAGGGGTCAAGAACACCGTCATCATCACGGTCCTCTCGATGATCATCGGTGTCGTGCTGGGCATCGTGCTCGCCGTGATGCGACTCTCCAAGAACCCGGTCACGACGTCCATAGCCTGGGGCTACATCTGGTTCTTCCGCGGAACCCCGGTCTACGTACAGCTGCTGGTCTGGTTCAACCTCGGGATCGTCTTCGAGTACATCAACCTCGGGCCCATCTACAAGGACGAGTGGTCGTCCTTCATGACGCCGTTCCTCTGCGCGCTGCTCGGGCTCGGGCTCAACGAGGCCGCGTACATGGCGGAGATCTGCCGGGCCGGCCTCCAGTCGGTCGACGAGGGCCAGACGGAGGCGGCGCACGCCCTGGGCATGAGCCACGGGAAGACGCTGCGCCGGATCGTCGTACCGCAGGCGATGCGCGTCATCGTCCCGCCCACGGGCAACGAGGTCATCAACATGCTGAAGACCTCGTCCCTGGCGGTCGCCGTCCAGTACACCGAACTGCTGCGTTCGACCCAGAACGTCTCTCAGACCTCCGGTGCCACCGTGGAGATGCTGTTCCTGGCCGCGGCCTGGTACATGATCCTCACCTCGATGCTCAGCATCGGCCAGTACTACCTGGAGCGGTACTACGCGCGCGGCTCCAGCCGCAGCCTGCCGGACACCCCGTTCCAGAGGATCAGGGCCAACATGCTCTCGCTGGGCCGCCCGAAGGGAGGCGCCGCATGAGCGCCATGGTGAAGGCCGAAGGCGTGCACAAGTCCTTCGGCCCCGCGCACATCCTCAAGGGCATCGACCTGGAGGTCGCCCCGCGTGAGGTCTTCTGCCTGATCGGCCCGTCCGGCTCCGGCAAGTCGACGTTCCTGCGGTGCATCAACCACCTGGAGAAGATCAACGCCGGGCGGCTGTACGTCGACGGTGAACTGGTCGGCTACCGCCAGAAGGGCGACAGGCTCTACGAGCTCAAGGACAGCGAAGTCGCTCTGAAGCGCCGGGACATCGGCATGGTCTTCCAGCGCTTCAACCTGTTCCCGCACATGACGGCCATCGAGAACGTCATGGAGGCGCCGATCCAGGTCAAGGGCGAGGCCAAGGCCGTCGCCCGCGCCCGTGCGGAGCGGCTGCTGGACCGGGTCGGGCTGTCCGACAAGGCGAAGAACTACCCGTCCCAGCTCTCCGGCGGACAGCAGCAGCGGGTGGCCATCGCCCGCGCCCTGGCCATGGAGCCGAAGCTGATGCTCTTCGACGAGCCGACGTCGGCGCTCGACCCCGAGCTGGTCGGCGACGTCCTGGACGTCATGCGCGGCCTGGCCGAGGACGGCATGACGATGATCGTCGTCACGCACGAGATGGGATTCGCCCGCGAGGTCGGCGACGCGCTGGTCTTCATGGACGACGGCGTCGTGGTCGAGTCCGGCCACCCGCGCGACGTCCTGACGAACCCGCAGCACGACCGGACGAAGTCCTTCCTGTCGAAGGTGCTGTAGCACCGTCGCGGATGACGGAGAGGGCGGTACGGACCAGGTCCGTACCGCCCTCTCCGTCGTTCCCGGCGGCCGGCCGTGCGCGCCCTACTTCACGGCGAGGACCAGGCTGTCCGACGGGGACGCCCAGACCGCGCGTGCCTCGCCGAAACCGGCCTCCCGGAGGGTGCGGGCGTGCCAGTGGACGGAGGGCATGTCGCCGTCGGCGTGGTCGCCGTAGATCTCGAACCGCTCGGCGGTGGGCCCCGCGAGGACCGGGTCCTTCGCCATCAGGGCCCACCACTCGCGCCAGTCCACGGCCCCCTCGGCCTTGGCCCGGTCCATGGCCGCGTGCCGGTGGGCGCGTTCGGCCGCGTTGATGCGGGGGGTGTCGGTGTCGATCATGTGGTCGGCGTTCATGAAGACCCCGCCGTCCCTGACCAGTCCGCCGATCTGCCCGTACAGGGCGGCGAGGGGCTCGCTGTGCAGCCAGTGCAGGGCGGTGGCGGTGAGCACGGCGTCGTACGACGTGTGCGGAAGCCGCTCGGTCCAGGCGGCGTCCTTCAGGTCGGCGGTCACGAAGGTGACCCGGTCGTCCCCCTCGAAGGTCCCACGCGCGATGGCGAGCAGCGCGGGGTCGAGGTCGACACCGGTGCTGGTGGCCTCGGGGAACCGCTTGAGGAGCCGGTCCGTAATACTGCCCGTACCGCACGCCAGGTCGAGCACTCTCGGTTCGGGCCCCACGACGGCCTCGACCATGTCCAGCATCACCCGGAACCGCTCCTCACGGTCCGGCATGTACCACTCCTGCTGCCGGTCCCAGCTCGCCTGCCAGGACTGCCAGTCGGTGCCCGTAGCCGTCTCCGCCATCCCATCCTCCACGTAATACTCAGTGTTCGCCCCCGACCATTACACTGGTCGACACAGCGACCATAGACCGACGCCGTAAGGACTACAAGTGGAACTGGCCTATTACTCGGATTACGCCGTGCGTCTGGTCAACACCGAGGAGCCGGCCCGCAACAAGGACTCCCTCACCACCGTCGACTGCATCCGCGAGCTGTTCGGCCCCAGCGCCCAGGCCGCCCGGCGTGCCACGGACGCCGATGTGACGCGCTTCCGCTCCGTGCGGGCCCGGCTGCGCGCGGTGTTCGAGGCGGCCGACGGCGGCGACGAGACGCTCGCGGTCGATCTGCTCAACTCACTTCTGCTGGAGTTCCCGGTCAACCCGCAGATCTCCGGCCACGACACCCGTGACGAGGACGGCAAGCCGGACTGGCACATGCACCTGGCCGATCACCCGTCGAACGCGACGGCCGGCTTCGCCGCCATCGCGGCCATGGGCCTCGCCTTCCACCTCACCACGCACGGCGTGGACCGGCTCGGCCTCTGCGAGGCGGCTCCGTGCCGCAACGCCTACCTCGACACGTCGACCAACCGCTCCCGGCGCTACTGCTCCGACCGCTGCGCGACCCGCGCCAACGTGGCGGCCTACCGGGCCCGCAAGCGGCTGGAGGCGGACCGCTCGGGCGAGACGCGGCGCACCGCGGAGACCGCCCAGCCCAGCAGCCCGAACACCGACCGCTGATCTTTCCTCAGCGGCCGGTAGCGGGCCCGGACGCGGGCCAGTACGAGCTCTTCGGGCACCGCCCCGTAGTCCGTGCTGTCCCCGCCCGCGTACGAGTTGTCGCCCAGCACCCACCAGCCGCTGCCGCGTCGCTCGGTGGCCCGCTTGACGACCAGCAGGTCCTGCTGCAGCGGGTGACGCAGGATCACCACGTCCCCCGGGCGCACCGGCGCACCGCGCTGCACGAGCAGCCAGTCGCCGTGGTAGAGCGTGGGCACCATCGACGGCCCCGTCACCTCCACCACCTGGAACGGCTTACGCGCCGCCCGCCCGCTCCATGGTTCCTGTGCCGGTTCCGGCATCTGTGGCACCTCCCGGTCCATCCTCCAGTACACGGCAGCGCGCACCGCTCCGTATTTCGGCCGCCGGTCTCATCCTCACACCGGACTTTTGGCCTAAGCCCTAGGGGGCAGCCGCAAAAACAGGCTCCCTACGGAGTAATGTCCCACCTGAGAAGACGATCACGAGGAAGGACAGCTCCATGCTTTCCCGCCTGTTTGCCCCCAAGGTGAAGGTCAGCGCCCACTGCGACCTGCCCTGCGGCGTGTACGACCCGGCCCAGGCCCGCATCGAGGCGGAGTCCGTCAAGGCCGTCCAGGAGAAGTACCAGGCCAATGAGGACGCGGACTTCCGCACGCGCGCCGTTCTGATCAAGGAACAGCGTGCCGAGCTCGCGAAGCACCACGTCTCGGTGCTCTGGAGCGACTACTTCAAGCCCCCGCACTTCGAGAAGTACCCGGAGCTGCACCAGCTGGTCAACGACACCCTGAAGGCGCTCTCCGCAGCCAAGGGTTCGAACGACCCGGCCACGGGCCAGAAGGCTCTGGACCTGATCGCCCAGATCGACAAGATCTTCTGGGAGACCAAGAAGGCCTGACCTGCGGTCCTCTTCCGCGAGGCCGACAACGACCGCACCCGGTCCGCCGCTTCCCCTCCGGGGGTGGGGCGGGCCGGGTGCGGTCGTTGTCGGCGCGGGCCGGACCGCGTCAGGAGCCTGGCAGGAGGTGGCTGTAGCTGTCCGGGTTCTCCTGGAGGTAGGCCGCCAGCCCCTGGGCGGGCCTGCCCGTGAGGGTGGGGACGGCGTCCGAGACGGTCTCCAGCTCACCCGCCGCGATCGCCTCGTACGACGTGACCCAGCCGGCCACTTCCCACTCAGGGGCTCCGTAGTGGGCGCGGGAGGCGTAGGCCTCCTCCCTGGTCTCCGCCACGTACCGGATGGTGCGGCCGGTACGCCGGCTCAGCTCGCCGGCCGCCTCCGCCAGGGTGAACGCCTCGGGGCCCGTGAGGTCGTACGTCGTGCCGTCGTGGGTGGTCCCCTCGTCCAGCAGGACGGCTGAGGCCGAGTCCGCGATGTCGTCGTGCGCGACCGCCGACACCCGCCCCTCGCCGCCGGGACCTCGCAGAACCCCGTCGGCGCCCGTCATCGCGGGGATCGCCGCGAGATACCAGCTGTCCCGCAGGAACGTGTGGCGCACGCCTGTCATCCGGATGTGCGCCTCGGTGTGCCAGTGGTCGCGCGCGAACGTGAACGTGGCGTCCGGTGCCGCTCCGAGGAACGACACGTACACGATGCGTTCGACGCCAGCGGCCAGGGCCGCGTCCACCGCGGTGGTGTGCTCCGCGACCCGGCCGGAACTCTCGTGGGCCGAGACGAGGAACAGGGTGTGCGCACCGTCGAGCGCGCGGCGCATCGCCTCGCCGTCGCCGTACGCGGCGGCGGGCGCGGCGACCGTGCCGGGCAGCCGGGGCAGCCGGGAAGGGTCCCGGCCGAGGAGGCGCACGGGGACGCCGGTCCGGGCCAGCCGGGCGGCGACGCGGCCACCGACGGCCCCGGTCGCGCCGGTCACCGCTACGAGAGGGCTGATCATCCCGCCTCACCGTCCTCCGCCGTCGGGGTCCCGGTCCAGCGGCGCACCTCCACGACCGCGCTCGTCGGCAGCGGTCCGTAGATGTGCGGGAACTCCTGGCCGCCGGGCTCCATGGCCTCGTAGCGGACGGGCGCCGGGAGCCGACCGGTGTCGATGACCAGGACCACCAGACCGTCGTCCTCGGATCCGTACAACGCCCGGGCCACGGCGGGGAGCTGATGGGGCAGCGAGCAGTGGATGAATCCTTCCTCCCGCAGGGTGCGGCCCCGGGTGGACATCTCGTACGTCCCCGCTCTGCGGGCGGCCTCCCACAGAGGCTCTTCCGTGAGGTGCAGCAGCTGTTCGGTCATGGGGTCACGCTAAGGGCTGGCGGGCGCGGCCAGGAGCTTCGCCTCCGTTCGCGCGTCGAGACCGACTGCGGGCCGGTCCGGCCGGTGCGGGGCGGTTCCTCCGAGCTCGCGCAGCCAGGCCCATGTGTCGGCGACGGTCTCGCCGACGGGTCTGCAGCGCAGGCCGGCGGCGTGCGCCTTGGTCACGTCCCCCTGGTGCAGGGTGTCGTGGAGCTCGCCGGCGGGAAGCCAGACCGGCAGGTCCGTCCATGGCTCCACGCCCGCCGCGAGGAGCACCCCGGGGTCGGTCCAGCGCAGTCGGGCGCGCGAGCCTGTGACGCGGACGCAGGTGTCCAGGAGCTCGCCCATGGTCGTGTGCCCCGGGTGGCTCACGGTGTTGTACGGCCCGGACAGGCCCTCCGCGGCGGCGTCCAGCAGCCAGTCGGCCAGGTCGCGGGCGTCGATGTACTGGAGCGCGGCGTCCGGCGGCCCCGGCGCGATGACCTCTCCGCCCCGGGCCGTCCTCGTGAGCCACCACGGCAGACGGCCGATGTTCTCCCCGGGGCCGAGGATCAGCCCGGCCCTGGCGAGCAGGGCCCGGTCGCCGAATCCGTCGAGCGCCGCGAGCTCCCCGCCGCGTTTGGCCAGGGCGTACGGGACGTCAGCTCCGGCGTCCGGGGACGCCCCGTCCACCAGCGGCCCGTCCTCCGTCAGCCCGGCCGGGGCGGGGTAGGCGTACACGGACCTGCTGGAGACGTAGGTGAAGTGGCCGGCCCTGTCCGACAGCAGCCGGGCGGCGTCCCGCACGGCTGACGGGGCGCCGCTCCAGGTGTCGACCACGAGGTCCCAGGCGCCGTCGGCGAGTGCGGCGAGGCCCGCCTCGCCCGTCGTCCGGTCACCGGTCAGGGCCCGGGTCCCGGCCGGCGCCGCGTGACGTCCGCGGTGGAGGACGGTGACCTCCCAACCGCGGTCGAGGGCAGCGACGGTGACGGCGCGTCCCACGAATTCCGTGCCGCCCAGCATCAAGAGCTTCATGAGGTGATCGTGCCAGCCGGAGGGCCGGAGGAAACGGGACGTCGCTGTCGGCAGAACGGGGAACTCTCCGGTTCAGGACGTGTGCGCGAGGGGGCTGCGGTGGCGCAGCAGCCACCGGTGGTACTCCTCGGCCCTCCGTGCCGCGTCGCGGTAGGCCACCTCCAGCTCCTCGTACACGGCGTCGATGTCCGCGCCCGGCCGCGAGACGAGCAGCAGACGGACCGCCAGCGGGTCACCGCGCAGGGGGCGGATCGCCATGTCCTCGCGCGGGCCGGAGGTCGGCTGGCACGGGGCGACCGCCTCGCCGAGGACGACGAGGGAGGCCGCGGTGAGGTAGTCGCCGTGCAGGACGGGAGGGTCGAGACCCGCGGCGCCCAGGACCCGGCGCACGCCGTCCCACTCACCGTCCACCGACGGGTCGACCATCCACCGGTCGCCCGCCAGGTCGTCGAGGTCCACCACCGGCCGTCCGGCCGCCGGGTGGTCCCGGGCCAGGGAGATGAACTGCGGTTCGCGCTCCAGGAGTACGCGCTGCGCCAGTCCGTCCGGAACGGCGAGCGGGCAGCCCTCCACCTCGTGCACGAAGGCGACGTCGAGCCGGCCGGCAGCCACCGCTCCGAGCAGCGCCCGGGCCGACACATCGACGCGGAGCGAGATGTCGGTGCCGGGCAGCCGCACCCGCAGTCCGCGCAGCCAGCCGCCGATCACCCGGCTCGCCGTGGATCCGATCCGCAGACCGGGGCCACCGGCCCGCGCGGCCGCGGCCTCCGCCGTCGCGGCGCCGACCAGGGCGGACATGCCGTCCACCAGAGGGCGGGCGCGACTGAGGACCGAACGTCCCAGAAGGGTCGGCCGGCAGCCGGTCCTCCCGCGGCGGAACAGCTCCGCGCCCAAGGTCTTCTCGATCCGCTGGAGCTGGGTGGTCAACGAGGGCTGACTGACGCCCAACCGCCGTGCGGCCTGGTGCAGGCTGCCGGTGTCGGCGATGGCGCAGAGCGCCCTGAGGTGCCTCACCTCGAGCTCCATGACGGCGAGGGTATGGCTGTTCGGGCGCCGAGCACCAGATGCCCCAACCGCCACCAACCGGGCCGATTCAGGGGGTGTCGGGGCGACCGGCACGTGCTGATTCTGTGTGCTCCCTGTCCCGGGGATAGGGCGGTGCTATCGCCGGTTGACATCATCCGCTGCGGGCCCGGCTGCCCCGACACTCTTGCCGTACCCCCCACCCGTTCCCCGTCCGTCTCCGGACGGGGTTCTTCGGACAGGCAGGAGAACACCCCCCATGAGACACCCCAGGACAGCCGTCATGTCGGCCGTGGCCGGTCTCGGACTCGGCCTCGCCGCAGCGCTCGGCACCACCCCCGCGGTCGCCGCCGCTCCCTCCGCCGCGTCCGCGGCCACCGTGCCCCCGGCGCAGTCCGGCTACGCCGCGTACGCCGGTTCGAGCGAGAACGCAGCCGCGAACAAGGCGTTCTTCGACGCCGTCATGAAGTCGGTCGCCGAGAAGCGGGCCGCGAACCCGGGCGCCCAGGCGGTCACCGTGGTCTACAGCACCACCAACGCCCCCAGCTTCCGCGGCCAGATAGCCAGCAGCACCAGCATCTGGAACAGCTCGGTCGGCAACGTCAAGCTGCAGGAGGGCTCGAACGCCGACTTCGACTACCGCGAGGGCAACGACTCCCGGGGTTCGTACGCGAGCACGGACGGGCACGGGAGCGGCTACATCTTCCTCGACTACGCCCAGAACCAGCAGTACGACTCGACCCGGGTCACCGCGCATGAGACCGGGCACGTGCTGGGGCTTCCGGACCACTACACGGGGCCGTGCAGCGAGCTCATGTCGGGCGGCGGTCCCGGTACGTCCTGCACGAACGCGTACCCGGACGCCACGGAGCGCTCGCGGGTGAACTCTCTCTGGCAGAACGGTCTCGCGGCTCTCGCCCGCACCACGTCCTGACACCGGGGCTGCCCGGCACGGGGGCCGCTCCGCGTGAGCGGGGCGGCCTCCACGGCTTCGGCAGCGGGTCAGGCGAGTTCGAGCGGGAAGGCACCCCGGTGGCCCGTGCCGGCGCCGTGCGCCGGACGCGGTTCGAACTCCCGGCAGCTCCATATCTCCTGGACGAATCCCGTACGCCGGTCCCAGAGGCCCGCGACGTCTTCCCCGCCCGCCACGTCGCGGTAGGCGTCCTTCGCTCCGCGAAAGCAGGCGAGCCCGCCGGAGAGACCGCGGACCGGGGCCGGGAAGTAGTCGGAGAAGGCGCAGGCTATGCACGTCTGCAGATGCATGCCCGGCGGCAGGATCCGCTGGATCGTGGCCAGCGCGGCCGCGAAGTCGCCCTCGGCGCGGTTCGACTCGTAGACCGCCCCGTCCAGATGGAGGGCGAGATACAGATCCGGATCCGCCCTGCGCAGGGAGAGCAGACAGCTGAGCGTCGCCTGGCGGACCGTCCCGGACACGAGGACCGGGAGCGGGAGGTCCCACTCCAGGACGCAGTCGTCGAGTACGCCGTCCACCAGGTCGAACAGCCCCTCCGGAACCGGCGCACCGGCCACGGGGCCCAGACCGTCGAAGCTCTCGCCCTCGAAGTCCGTGCCCCGGATGCGAATACGGAGCTGCTGTCCGTCCGTGGTGAGAATGACGGCCTCGGAACCATGACGGTCCCGGTACCAGCCTGCCCACGACTCATCTGTCATGAGCAGGGACTGTAGCCCGTGCCCCGGCGCACGCCCTGTGGCACCCTCCCCTTCCGTGCTTCCGGTGACGGTGCCCCGGTCATCCGGCCTGCGGTTCACGCCACATGGGCCACATCGGCGGGCCCTGGGGGAGGTCGACGGTCCTCCCCATGAAGGTGAAGCCGAGCCGCTCGTAGAGACCGCGGCTGCGCTCGCTGCTCGCCTCCAGATAGGCGGGGGCACCCTCCCGGTCGCACCGCTCCAGGGCCCCCCTCATCAGCGCCTCTCCGATCCCCTGCCCCTGACGCTCCGGGGAGACACCGATCATCAGCAGATACTCGTGCGCGCGGTCGTGGGGGTGGACGGCACCGGTCAGCCTCCCCACCAGCTCGGCCCGTTCGTTGTCGGGATCAGCGGTCTCCCGCATGAGCGCGGGGGTGTCGTCGTCGTCCTCCGGCGCGCCCGCCGGCACGGAGAGCCAGAGGGCCGCCGCCGTGCCGTCCTCCAGCAGGTCGACACGGCCTCCTTCCAGCGTGATGTCGGCGAAGACGCCGAGGAACCTCCCGTGCACCGCGCGCCGGTGCTCCTCGTCGGGAAAGACCCAGCTGCTCACCGGATCGTGGTGGAACGCCTCCTCCAGGATCCGTACGACCTGATCCCTGTCCCGCTGATCCGCCCGCCGTACTCGTACGCCCATGACCGGCCCCGCTCCCCTCGTCCCGTGGTTGATCCCAACCGACGCACGGAATCCTAGAGTTGACCCTCAGGGCCGGTCACGGGCGGCCTGGTTCAGTGCGTTCTGCGGGTGACGAATTCGGCCAGGGCGAGCAGGTCTCCGGCGCCGGCCGGCGCGGGCACCGCGCGGGACAGGTGGTGGACCGCTCTGGCCATCCGGTCGGCCGCGGCGGTCTGCGCCCAGTCGCGCCCGCCGGCCCGGTCGACCGCGTCGGCGGCACTCCTCACCTCCCCCGGTGTGTCCATGGCCCCCTGGTAGAGCGCGGCGAGCTCGGCGGAGGCCGGGGTGTCCGAGGTGAGCGCCGCGACCACCGGAAGGGACTTCTTGTGTGCGGTCAGGTCCGCCCCGACCGGTTTGCCCGTGCGGTCCGTGTCCCCCCAGATCCCGATCAGGTCGTCGATGAGCTGGAAGGCGAGACCGGCTTCCCGGCCGAAGCCGTCCATGGCGCGGACCGCCCGCTCCCCCGCGCCGGCGTAGAGCGCGCCGAGGGCGCAGGCGCAGCCGAGCAGAGCGCCCGTCTTGGCCATGGCCATGGCCAGGCACTCGTCCAGCGTGACGTCGTCGGGGCCGCGGTCCTCCAGGGCGCAGTCGGCCTGCTGTCCCGCGCAGAGCTCGATGACACAGGTGGAGAGCCGCACCGCGGCGTGCGCGGACGCCGGATGCGGGTCGTCCGCCAGCAGTCTCAGGGCGAGGGAGAGCATGGCGTCACCCGTGATGACGGCGTCCGGAACACCGAACACCGCCCAGGCCGTGGGCCGGTGCCGCCGGGTGGTGTCCTCGTCGATGACGTCGTCGTGGAGCAGGGTGAAGTTGTGCGCGAGCTCGACGGCGACGGCCGCCCGCATCGCCGCCTCCGGGTCCCCTCCCAACGCACGGGCGGCGGCCAGGACGAGCGCCGGCCTGATCGCTTTGCCTGCCTGCCCGGAGGCGGGCGTCCCGTCGGCGTTCTGCCAGCCGAAGTGATACATGGCGACGCGGCGGATCGCCCCGGGCAGCGTCTCGACGGCCGCCCGGAGGTGCGGGTCGACGGCGTTGCGGGTGTGCTCCAGGAGCGCGGCGGCCTTGTGCCCCTCCATCGCGGCATCCGTACTGGTCATGGTCACGGTCACTCCTTCCGGGCGCCACGGGGCGCCTTGATCGCGGCCTCGGGCCTGCCGGGGCCCGGGCGGTCCCGCCGCCCGGGCCCGGGGGAGCGTCACCGCCAGCGGCTCACCTCCACGTTCTCCAGGACGCCGAGGGCGTCCGGCACGAGGACGGCGGCGGAGTAGTACGCGGTCACGAGGTACGAAATGATCGCCTGCTCGTCGATGCCCATGAAGCGGACCGAGAGGCTCGGTTCGATCTCGTCCGGGATGCCGCTCTGCTGGAGCCCGACGACGCCCTGGTCCGCCTCACCGGTCCTCATGCAGATGATCGATGTGGTGCGGGCGTCGGTGACCGGGATCTTGTTGCACGGGAAGATCGGCACCCCTCGCCACGCCGGCACGTGGTGTCCGCCGACCTCGACGCTCTCCGGTACCAAACCGCGCCTGTTGCACTCGCGGCCGAACGCGGCGATGGCGCGCGGATGGGCGAGGAACAGCTTCGATCCGCGCCGCCGCGACAGGAGCTCGTCCATGTCGTCGGGGCCGGGCGCTCCGTCGTGGGGCTGGAGACGCTGCCCGTAGTCGCAGTTGTTGAGCAGGCCGAACTCCCGGTTGTTGATGAGCTCGTGTTCCTGGCGCTCGCGCAGCGCCTCGACCGTGAGCCGCAGCTGCTGCTCGGTCTGGTTCATCGGCTGGTTGTAGAGGTCGGCCACCCTGCTGTGGACCTTCAGCACGGTCTGGGCGACGCTCAGTTCGTATTCACGGGGCGCCGACTCGTAGTCGACGAAGGTGTGCGGGACGACGGCCTCCCCCACGTGTCCCGCGGACAGGTCGATCTCCGCCTCGCCGTAGCGGTTGGTCCGCTGGTGCGGGATGGCGAGCAGCCCCGCGAGGTGGTCGCGGAGCGAGTCCGCCCGGGCCGCGAGGTTGAGCACGTCCGACCGGCGAAGCGTCAGCAGCGTGCAGGCGGTCACGGCACGGGCCGTGTACTCCCAGGTGGCGTCGCCGTCGAGCAGAACGTGGTCGCCGAAGTAGGCCCCGTCGGCGAGGACTCCGAGCACCGTCTCGTCGCCGTACGGCCCGGCCCCGATCTTCTCGATCTTGCCGTGGGCCAGCAGATGGACCCGGTCCGCCGCCTCGCCCGACGCGACGAGCACTTCGCCGGCCGCGACGTCGCGCTGTTCGCACCGGCGCGCCAGCTCGGCCAGCACCTCCTCGTCACCGAAATCGCGTAGGGCCGGAAGTTCGCCGAGCTCGGCGGGGATGACCGTGACCCGGTCGCCCGTCTGGACGAAGGTCACCCTGCCGTCTCCGACGGAGTAGCTCAGTCGCCGGTTCACCCGGTATGTGCCGCCCTGCACCTGCACCCACGGCAGCATGCGCAGCAGCCACCGCGAGGTGATCTCCTGCATCTGCGGGGCGGACTTGGTCGTCGTCGCGAGGTTCCGCGCAGCCGCTGTGCCGAGACTCTGCTGCGGCGGCTGCGTGTCGCGAACCTCTTCACCAACGGACATCCGACATCCTCTCGATCATGGGCTGACCTGCGAGAAGAAGACTTGCAGCCGGGGGCACAGCGCGCTATTACACAAAAGAGTGTGACTATTCGGGCCCGGGACGGGAACGTTGCCCACACGCAGGCGCAGACATTCAGCCCGGACCGGGCCGGACCGAGCAGGGCCGGGCCCGGCCGGATGCAGGGCGACCAGGGCCCTGGTCCTAGGACTTCGGCCCGCTCCGCACCCGGACCTCCGCCCGTTACGGCGCCGCGCACAGGCACCTAGCGTTCCCGCCATGGATACGACAGGCACTCTCGACGAGGCCCTCCAGCGGCTGCACATCTCAGGTCCCGAGCGGCTCGGGCGGCTCACCAACCACGCACCGATGGCCGTGGAGGCCCTCGCCGCCAACGGCCGGTCGTCCGCCGTGCACCGTTGGCTCGACCTGTACGCCTCCAGGCTGGAGGAGTTCCCGGCCGGCGTGGAGCCGGTCACGGACGCCGACTGGCGTTCCGCGCTGGGGGACCCGCGCCGCGCCGCCGACTGGATCGGCTACTTCGGCCGGGAGCTCGCCGACCACCCCTGGCGCACGGTGCTCACGCTGTGGTGGCCCCGCCTCCTGCCCGGCATGTACGGCGGATCGACGCATCCGGTGATCCGCGTGGGCCACGCCGTGCGCACGCTCCTGGCGGGCGAGGAGACCGGGCCGCGTCTGACCGAACTCGCCCACGGCCTCGGTTACTGGGCGGCCCGCCACCACCCCGTCACCGGCCTCGTCCCCGCGCCCGGCGCCGGCAGCGCCGCGGCGGCCCTCGACGCGGTGGCGCCCGTCGACCAACGGGAAGGCGGCTTCCCCGCCCGGCTCGGCCGGGTCAGGAGCCTGCCGGTGTGGGCCGCCGGGGTGACGGACCCCGCCGATGCGCGCCGCCGGCTCACCGAACTGGTCCGGGCGGCCACCCACCGGTACGCCACCCACGGCCACGGCGAGGCGACGATGCTGGTCCACGCGGCCACGGCCCCCAACGCCGTCCTGCGGACCCTCCCCGCGCTCCCGGAGGCCCTGTGGGTGCCGAGCCTCCGGGCGGCCTGGACCGCGTCCGCGGCGGTGACCGCCATGTACGCGCCCGACGCCCCGACGGCCTACGTACCGCCGGGCCGGATCGCGCCCGAAGAGGTCATGGAACGTGCCCTGGCCCACGGCGACGAGCACGTCATCAAGCTGACCGACACGGCCATGGACTTCGGCGACGAGCAGTCGCTCGCGGCCGCCCTGCGCGCCGTCGAGCTCAGCGAACCTCTGCGGTAGGGCGGGCCGTTCGGTGCGCCAGCGGTGCTCCCGACACGACGACCTTGCCCGGGTTGAGGATGCCGTGCGGGTCCAGGGCCGCCTTCACCGCTCGCTGCATGGCGAGGTTGACGGGGCCCACCTCGCGGTCCATGCCGCCCATCTTCAGCAGGCCCACGCCGTGTTCACCGGTGACCGTGCCGCCGAAGGAGATCGCCGCGTCGAGGATGTCCTCGAAGGCGAGCTGGGCGCGTCCCCTGGCGGCGTCGTCGCCTGGTTCGGTGATGATCAGGGGGTGGAGGTTCCCGTCGCCGGCGTGGGCGATGTTGGCGATGAGGACGTCGTGCGCGCCGGCGATCTCCTCGATGCGCGCGAGCATCTGCGGCACCCGGGAGCGCGGCACGACGACATCCTCGGTGAGCACCGGGCCCAGCCGCTCCAGCGCCGGGTAGGCGAGCCGGCGAGCCTGGAACAGGGCGTCCGCCTCGGCCTGGTCGGTGGAGACCTCGGCCCAGGCCGCGCCGGCCTCCGCGAAGCAGGCCCGTACGGCCTCGGCCTCGGCGTCGCCCGCGGCTCCCGGGGTGTCCACGCGGCCGAGCAGGATCGCGTTCGCGTCCGCCGACAGGCCCATGTTCTTCCACTCGTCGACGGCCTTCAGGCAGTGCCGGTCGAGGAGTTCGAGCGCCGAGGGCACGATGCCCGCCGCCGTCACCCGGCTCACCGCGTCGCCGGCCGCGACGACGGAGTCGAAGAAGCCCGCCACGGTGCGCTCCGCGGGCCGCGCGCCGCGCAGCTTCACCGTGATCTCGGTGATCACGCCGAGGGTGCCCTCGGAGCCGACGAACAGACCGCAGAGGTCGTACCCGGCGACCCCCTTCGCGGTCTGCCGGCCCACCCGCACGGTCTCGCCGAGGCCGTTGACCACCTCGAGGCCGAGTACGTAGTCGCGGGTCACGCCGTACTTGACGCAGCACATGCCGCCCGCGTTGGTGGCGGTGTTGCCGCCGATCGTCGACCAGGGCGAGCTCGCCGGGTCCGGCGGGTACCAGAGGCCCTGTTCGGCGCACGCGGCGCGCAGATCGTCGTTGACGACGCCCGGCTGGACGACGGCGATGCGCTCCACCGGGTCGATGCGCAGGATCCGGTTCATGTCCTCGAAGGAGAGGACGACGGCGCCGTCCACCGCGTTGGCCCCGCCCGACAGGCCTGTGCCCGCCCCGCGCGGGATCACCGGGATGCGGTGTTCGACGCAGTACGCGACGACGGCCCGCACCTCTTCGGTGTCCTGGGGCCGCACGACGGCCAGGGGCTGCCCGGCCGGGGCCCACTCCGCCTCGTCGTGCGCGTAACGGCCCAGACTGTCCGGGTCTGTGATGACCTTGTCCGCCGGTATCCCGTCGGCTGCGTTCGGCTTCGGCACTGCCGCTGACCGCCTTTCTCGCCCGCGCGCACCCCGCATCCGTCACGGGACCGCACCTCCCATGATGACGCGGCCCCTCCCACGACGGGCGGGCGCCCTAAGTTGCATCTCCGATGCAACTTACCTACGCTGCCGCCATGCGGCTGACGCGATTCACCGACGTGGCGCTGCGGATGCTCATGCGCCTGACCGTCACGACGGAGGGCGAGGACCCGCCGACCACCCGCGAGGTGGCGGCCACCATGCAGGTGCCGTACACCCACGCGGCGAAGGTCGTCGCCCGCCTCCAGCACCTCGGCCTGGTCGAAGCGCGCCGGGGCCGGGGCGGGGGCCTCTCCCTCACCACCGCAGGCCGGGGGGCCTCGATCGGCGCCCTGGTGAGGCAGCTGGAAGGGCCGGGCGAGGTCGTCGAATGCGAGGGCGGCACACCGTGCCCCCTGCGCTCCGCCTGCCTGCTCCGCTCCGCACTGCGCCGGGCCGAGGAGGCGTTCTACGCCTCGCTCGACCCGCTCACGGTCGGCGATCTCGTCTCCTCCCCCACCGGCCCGCTGCTGATGGGCATCAGCCGCGGCCGCCCCACGCCCGGCTGATCCGCCGCGCCACCGCCCCCGCACACCCCACTGCGCGCGACAGGCTCACGCCGGTCAAAAATACGCATCTCACATACCAGTTATCCGGCCGACCGCGATGCGGCGGGCCCTCACACCCAGGAGTCACCCGATGCTCTCCGAGACGTCGACCGCCACTGTCCGAGCGACACTTCCCGCCGTGGGGGCGGCCATCGGGGACATCGCGGACCTCTTCTACCGGAAGCTGTTCGACGCCCACCCGGAGCTTCTCCGGGACCTGTTCAACCGGGGCAACCAGGCTTCCGGCACACAGCGCCAGGCGCTCGCCGGGTCGATCGCCGCCTTCGCCACCCAGCTCGTCGAGCACCCTGACACCCGGCCCGATGTGATGCTGAGCCGTATAGCCAACAAACACGCCTCGCTCGGCATCACCGCCCCGCAGTACGAGATCGTGCACACGCACCTCTTCGCCGCGATCGCCGAGGTTCTCGGCGACGCCGTCACCCCCGAGGTCGCCGCAGCCTGGGACGAGGTCTACTGGCTGATGGCCAACGCCCTGATCGCGATCGAGGAGCGGCTCTACGCGCAGCAGTGCGTGACGGCGGGCGACGTCTGGCGCGAATGGACCGTGGTCTCCCGCGTCGAGGACACCCCTGACGTGGCCACCTTCCGGCTCACCCCCTCCGACGGCGCACCGGCCCCCGCCTTCCGGCCGGGGCAGTACATCTCCGTCCAGGTGGAACTCCCCGACGGCGCCCGCCAGATACGCCAGTACAGCCTCACCGGGGCGCCCGGCGCCGCCCTGCGCTCCTTCTCGGTCAAGCGGGTACGGGGCGCGGAGGGCCCGGAGGGCGAGGTCTCCGCGCACCTGCACGCCCGGCTCGACACGGGCGACCGGCTGCGCGTCTCGGCGCCGTACGGAGATCTCGTGCTCGACGGCTCCGACGCCCCGCTGCTCCTCGCCTCGGCCGGCATCGGCTGCACGCCGATCATGTCGATGCTGGAGCACCTCGCGGAGGAGGGTCACCGTTCGCCCGTCACCGTGGTGCACGGCGACCGGTCCCCGGCCGATCACGCGCTCCGTACGGACCACGAGGCGCTCACCGCCGAGCTCCCCGGAGCGTCCGCCCACTTCTGGTACGAGAACCCGGAGCCCGGCCGGACCGCCGGGCGCACCGGCACCGTGGACCTGAGCGGCCTCCCGGTCGCCCCGGGCACCCGTGCCTACCTCTGCGGTCCGCTGCCCTTCATGCGCGCCGTCCGCTCGCAACTCCTCGCGAAGGGAGTGGCGTCGGCAGACATCCACTACGAGGTGTTCGGCCCCGATCTCTGGCTCGCCCAGGACTGAGCACGGCTCGCCCGGGGTACTCCCGGGCTGTCCGGATCGAATCGCACGCGATGCGAACAGCGCTCGAACAGGTTTGCCGGAGCCTCGTGTTCCGGTACAAGCGCTGTACGGACACGCTCCCCCGCCAACGAAGGAGTCGGCCATGTCCTCACCGATGTCCGCCAGCAACTTCCTCAAGGCCCTCAAGAACGAAGGACTCACCGTCGTCCAGGTGGGCGACTGGCGTACGCACAACCGCAACCACAAGGGCCCCTGGGGGCCGGTGCACGGCGTGATGATCCACCACACCGTCACGAAGGGGACCGCCCGCACCGTCGAGATCTGCCGCGACGGCTACTCGGGGCTCCCGGGCCCCCTCTGCCACGGGGTGATCGCCAAGGACGGCCGGGTCCACCTGGTCGGCTACGGCCGCGCCAACCACGCCGGGCTCGGCGACGACGACGTCCTGCGCGCCGTCATCGCCGAGAAGCGCCTGCCGTCGGACAACGAGTCCAACACCGACGGGAACCGCCACTTCTACGGCTTCGAGTGCGAGAACCTCGGCGACGGGAAGGACCCGTGGCCCGCCGTCCAGCTCGAGGCCATCGAGAAGGCGGCGGCGGCGGCCTGCCGCTTCCACGGCTGGGACGCCCCCTCGGTCATCGGGCACCTCGAGTGGCAGCCCGGCAAGGTCGACCCGCGCGGCTTCTCGATGACGGGGATGCGCAACCGCATCCACGACCGGCTGACGTAGGAGATCCCCGGGCGGCGGACAATGAGGGCATGACCGGCGAAGAGCTCGACCTCCCCCGGCTGCAGCCGGTGCTCCCCTCGCCCCTGCAGCCGGCCGAGGACGAGCGCTTCGCGCGGCACGGCGTGACGTTGCTCCTCAAGCGCGACGACCTGATCCACCCGGACCTGCCGGGCAACAAGTGGCGCAAACTGGCCCTCAATCTCCGGGCCGCCGCCGGCCGTACCGTTCTCACCTTCGGCGGCGCCTACTCGAACCACCTCCGGGCGACGGCCGCCGCCGGGCGCCTGCTGGGCTTCCCCACCGTCGGCGTCGTACGGGGGGACGAACTGGCCGCCCGCCCGCTGAACCCCTCACTCGCGCGATGTGCGGCCGACGGCATGCGTCTGCACTTCGTGGACCGGGCGACCTACCGCGCGAAGGCCTCTCCCGACGTCCTGGAAGGCCTGCTGCGCCTCTTCGGGGAGTGTGTGGTCATCCCGGAGGGCGGCAGCAACGCGCTCGCCGCACAGGGCTGCACAGAGCTCGGCCGGGAACTGCTCGGCCGGACCGGCACGGTGGCCGTCGCCTGTGGCACCGGCGGCACCCTGGCGGGGCTGGCCGCCGGGCTCGGCCACGGACAGCTCGCCCTGGGTGTCCCCGTCCTGCGTGGGGGCTTCCTGGGAGCGGCGGTGCGCGATCTGCAGCGGGAGGCCTTCGGCGCCCCGACCGGACAGTGGTCCCTGGACGAACGCTTCCACTTCGGCGGGTACGCCCGCACCACTCCGGAACTGCACGCCTTCGCCGACGACTTCGAGGACCGCCACGGCCTGCCCGTCGAGCGGCTCTACGTGGCCAAACTCCTGTACGGGCTGACGGTGCTGGCCGGGGAGGGCGCCTTCGCTCCGGGCTCCACGGTCACCGCGGTCGTCACGGGCCGGCCTTGAACCTCCCGGGGCGTGATCACGCGCCGTCCGACTCCCGGTAGGCGGCGGCCTCCTCCAGGTCCAGCCGCCGCAGCAGGACACGCAGCATCTCGTCGTCGATCCGCCGCTCGTCCCTGAGCCGTACGAAGACCTCGCGCTCGGCGGCGATCATGTCCCTCGCCAGCCGCCGGTAGGTGTCGTCCGCCGATTCCCCGGTGACCGGATTGGCCGCGCCGAGCCTCTCCCAGACCGCGTTGCGGCGCCGTTCCATGACGGCGCGCAGCCGCTGGACGAGCGGGTCGGGCAGTGCGTTGCTCGGATCGGCCAGCAGCGCCTCCAGCGAGGCGTCCGCGGCCGTGGAGGCCTCGTTCTGCGCCTGCGCCTCGGCCAGCGTCGCGGCCCGCTCGCTGCGCCTCGGCAGCTTCAGTACGCGTACCAGGAGGGGCAGGCTCAGCCCTTGGACGACCAGCGTCCCGATGACGGTCGTGAAGGTCAGGAAGAGCACCAGGTTGCGCGCGGGAAAGTCCTCCCCGTCATGCGTGACCATGGGGATGGAGAAGGCGATGGCGAGCGAGACGACGCCCCGCATCCCGGCCCACCCGACGATCAGGGGCGAGCTCCAGGAGAGCTCCCCCTCGCGCTCCCTGATGCGTCCGGAGAGCCAGTGCGGCAGGTAGGTCGCCGGGTACACCCAGACGAAGCGCACCACGACCACGGCCACGAACACGAGGACCGCGTATCCGAAGGCCTCGGACACGCTGTAGGAGCCGAGCCCCCGGAGCACGAAGGGCAGCTGCAGCCCGATGAGGGCGAAGACCGCGGACTCCAGGACGAACGCGACCATCTTCCAGACCGCCGCCTCCTGGAGCCGCGTCGCGAAGTCGACCTGCCAGGAGCGGTGCCCCAGGTAGAGCGCGACGACCACGACGGCGAGCACCCCGGAGGCGTGCACCCGCTCCGCGGCCGCGTAGGCGACGAAAGGGATCAGCAGCGACAGAGTGTTCTGGAGCAGCGCCTCCTTGAGGTGCGTACGCAGCCAGTGCAGCGGCACCATCAGCAGCAGGCCGACACCGATGCCGCCGACCGACGCCAGCACGAATTCACCGATCCCGGCGCCCCAGCTCATGCCCTCGCCGACGGCCGCCGCGAGGGCCACCTTGAACGCGGTGATCGCGGTGGCGTCGTTCACCAGGGACTCACCCTGCAGGATCGTGGTGATCCGGGCGGGCAGTCCCACCCTGCGCGCGATCGCCGCGGCCGTGACGGCGTCCGGCGGGGCGACCACCGCGCCGAGCACCAGCGCGGCGGTGAGCGGCAGGTCCGGGACGAGGAGATAGGCCAGCCATCCCACCGCGACCGTCGCGAAGAGCACGTACCCCACGGAGAGCAGGGCGACCGGCCGCAGATTGGCCCGCAGGTCGAGGTAGGAGCTGTCGACCGCCGCCGTGTACAGCAACGGCGGCAGGAGGAGCGGCAGCACGATGTGCGCGTCCAGCGTGTAGCTCGGCACTCCTGGCAGGTAGGAGGCCAGCAGACCGGCGGCGACCAGCAGCAGCGGCGGGGGCACCGGTGTCCGGCGGGCGGCCCCCGCGACCGCCGCGCTTGCCGCGACCAGCGCCACCAGCGGCAATGCGTCCATCTCACTGTCCTCACATCCGACGTAACGACCTCACCCGTCGTAACGTGGCCATCATGAGTGAGTGCCTCCACGTATCCGAACTGCCGCGCCCCGAACCCGCCCCGCTCAGCGACACCTGCCTCGAGTGTCTGGCGGCCGGCACCCATTTTGTGCAACTGCGGCTCTGCCTCGTCTGCGGTCACGTCGGGTGCTGTGATTCCTCGCCGCTGAAGCACGCGACGGCACACTTCGAGACGACCGGTCATCCGGTGATGCGCAGCTTCGAATGCGCGGAGAGCTGGCGCTGGTGCTTCGTGGACGGTTCGATCGTCTGACGTCTGGGTACGTCAAACCGGCGCCGGTTCTTCGCAATTGACCGCCGCAGACCCCTAGCCACTGTGTGTACTCATATGCCTACCATGAGTAATCAGCGGCTTGCGGTCTCGGCGACACGGCATCATGGGTCGCGACAGCGTCGCCGAACCACAGAACCGACGACGGACCGCATGGCCCCGGGCACCCGTCCCGGAGCCTCGAACGAGTTTGTGCCACCTTGGAGGTGAGGGTGTCCCAGATCGCAGGCGAGCCCGGGAACCAGGACTTCGTAGAGGTCCGGCTGCCCGCTGCGGGTGCCTACCTGTCGGTGCTGCGTACGGCCACGGCCGGCCTCGCAGCGCGCTTGGACTTCACTCTCGACGAGATCGAGGATCTTCGCATCGCGGTCGACGAGGCCTGCGCGATCCTGCTCCAGCAGGCCGTGCCCGGCTCCGTCCTCAGCTGCGTCTTCCGACTCGTCGGCGATTCCCTCGAGGTGACCGTCTCGGCCCCCACGACGGACGGCCGCGCTCCTGAGCGCGACACCTTCGCCTGGACGGTGCTCTCAGCACTGGCCGGCAAGGTCGACTCCACGGTCGCCGACGACCGTACGGTCAGCATCAGCCTCTACAAACAGCGCGGCGCGGGACCCGGGCCGGCGTGAGCGACGGGAACGGGGACGGTCCTGTGCGGGACGAGACGATCCGGTCGGAGCCGGTGCGCCCGGCCGCCCTTCCGGAGCAGCAGGCCCGGCCGCATCCGGAAGGCGGGGCGGAGGGCACACAGGGCCGGCCGGCCGCGCCGGAGCAGTCGCAGACGGAGCGGGCGGGCCGGATGAGCGAGCACGGGCACCACGATCCGCACGACCGCAGTGCGGCCCGGGCGCTCTTCATCGAGCTCCGGGAGCTTCCCGACGGGTCGGCGGAGAAGGCCGAGCTGCGCAACCGGCTGGTGCGGATGCATCTGCCGCTCGTGGAGCACCTGGCCCGCAGATTCCGCAACCGCGGCGAGCCGCTGGACGACCTGACGCAGGTCGCCACGATCGGGCTGATCAAGTCGGTCGACCGGTTCGACCCGGACCGCGGCGTCGAGTTCTCGACGTACGCGACCCCCACGGTCGTCGGCGAGATCAAGCGCCACTTCCGGGACAAGGGCTGGGCGGTGCGGGTCCCGCGGCGTCTCCAGGAGCTGCGGCTGTCGCTGACCACGGCAACCGCCGAGCTCTCGCAGCAGCACGGCCGCTCCCCCACCGTGCACGAGCTGGCGGAACGTCTGGGCATCTCCGAGGAGGAGGTCCTGGAGGGGCTGGAATCGGCCAATGCCTACAGCACCCTCTCGCTCGACGTCCCGGATACGGACGACGAGTCGCCGGCGGTCGCGGACACGCTGGGCTCCGAGGACGAGGCGCTGGAGGGCGTCGAGTACCGCGAGTCGCTCAAGCCGCTGCTGGAGGATCTCCCGCCGCGCGAGAAGCGGATCCTGCTGCTGCGCTTCTTCGGCAACATGACCCAGTCGCAGATCGCACAGGAGGTCGGCATCTCCCAGATGCACGTCTCCCGCCTCCTGGCCCGCACACTGGCGCAGCTGCGCGAGCGGCTGCTCGTGGAGGAGTAGCCGCCCCTGGGCGGACAGAGCCGCGGCCCGGCCGGCAGGACGGGTCGCGCCGCGGCAGATCTCAGGCGTCGGGGGTCGTCCGCGGCCCCCGACGGATGCCCAGCGCCTCCGTCGTCGCGGGGTCGAACAGCAGCACGAGCGCCGTCACGGCGACCGCCGCGAGGGCGATACCCGCCGGGATCAGGGCCCCCTGAGCACGCAGCAGCGTCCAGGCCACCGGCAGCGCCATGAGCTGGGTGATGAGAGCGGGGCCCCGGCTCCAGCTGCGGCGCCGCAGCAGGCCACGGGCGGCGAAGAGCGGGATCAGGCCGAGCGCCACCAGCGTGAGTCCGCCCATCTCGGCCTGCTGGATACTGTCGGGCCGGCCGAAAAGACCGACGGCCAGCATGTAGATCCCGCCGACGGCGAGCGCCGCGCCCTCGAGCGCGTTGAGTCCGGCCAGTGCGGCGATCCGCCCCGGCTTCTCCTGGCCGGCCGAGGGCGACGGAGGGGGCGTGTTCTGCTGAGTGCTCACGCCTTTCAGATTCGCATCCCGGCCCCTTGAACGCGAAGCCGGGGCGCCGGCCCCCATGGCACCGTGAACGAATCACGCTGCGTGACCATCCGTGGACCCGGCGGATCGGACTTCAGGGCGGTACCGCGCGGTAGGTACCCTGGCGGGCATGCGCGCACTTCTCGTGGTCAACCCAGCTGCCACCACTACCAGCGCGCGTACGCGTGACGTGCTGATCCACGCCCTGGCGAGCGAGATGAAGATCGAGGCCGTGACCACGGAGTACCGCGGGCACGCCCGGGACCTGGGGCGACGGGCAGCCGACTCCGACGACATCGACCTGGTGGTCGCGCTCGGAGGCGACGGCACGGTCAACGAGGTGGTCAACGGACTGCTGCACGACGGTCCGGATCCGGAGGGCCTGCCGAGCCTCGCCGTGGTCCCCGGCGGTTCCACCAACGTCTTCGCCCGGGCCCTGGGCATCCCGAACGACGCCGTGGAGGCGACGGGCGCCATCCTCGACGCCCTCGAGGCCCGCAGCGAGCGCACGGTGGGGCTCGGCCTGGCGGCCGGCACCCCGGGCACGGCGGACGAGGCCGTCCCCGGCCGGTGGTTCACCTTCTGCGCGGGGCTCGGATTCGACGCGGGCGTCATCGGCCGGGTCGAACAGAAACGCGAGCGGGGCAAGCGCTCGACCCATGCGCTGTACGTGCGCCAGGTGCTCCGGCAGTTCATGGACGACCCGCACCGGCGCAACGGAATGATCACGCTGGAGGTCCCCGGCCAGGACCCGGTCACCGACCTCGCGCTGTCGATAATCTGCAACACCGCACCCTGGACCTACCTGGGGAATCGTCCGATATACGCCTCCCCGAAGGCATCCTTCGACAGCGCCCTGGACGTCCTCGGCCTGAAGCGTCTCTCCACCCCCGCCGTGACCCGGTACGCCACTCAGCTGCTCACTTCGAGCCCGGAGAAGGGCCCGCACGGCAAGCACGCCGTGTCCCTGCACGACCTCACGGACTTCACCTTGCATTCCAAGGCCCCACTGCCCTTCCAGATGGACGGTGACCACCTGGGACTGCGTACGAGCGTGACGTTCACAGGCGTACGCCGTGCACTGCGTGTGATTGTGTGAGTAGAAGGGGCGAAAGTCCTTTAACTCGAACGTTTGGGCTGGCCCCCACCCCTTAGAAGTACGGCTGTGACCTAGTCGACACCGAGGAATCAAAAAAAACTTTCCACAAGGGGTTGTATCCGCCGCCGAGGTTTGCGAATCTCTACATGGCGATCGGGACGGCCCGCAACATCGGCCTCCACTGAAAGCCAGAACCCCTCCTCACCACAACAGGACCACATCCAGTTCATCTGGGCGTCGGACCTTCGCCTGCGGGGGGATTCGTGAAAGCGTTCACATTCACAAGCACCAGCATGTAACACCAAGGAGAGGTAGCAGCCATGGACTGGCGTCACAACGCCGTTTGTCGTGAGGAAGACCCCGAGCTGTTCTTCCCCATCGGCAACACCGGTCCTGCGCTGCTGCAGATCGAGGAAGCCAAGGCCGTCTGCCGTCGCTGCCCCGTCATGGAGCAGTGCCTGCAGTGGGCGCTCGAGTCCGGCCAGGACTCCGGCGTCTGGGGTGGCCTCAGCGAGGACGAGCGCCGCGCAATGAAGCGCCGCGCCGCTCGCAACCGGGCGCGTAACGCCAGCGCCTGACCGACGCCCCCCGCAACGAGCCTCAGCCAGGCGGCGCGTACAGAGCGTACGCACAGCCCCGCCTTCGAGTCGCAGCGCGCAGTACCCCCGAAGCGCATCGCACCGTGAGCACCACGCAGTGGGCCCGGACCGTCACAACGGTCCGGGCCCACTGCTGTACGGCGGCCGTCGCCGCCGCCGCGCTACTTGTCGTTCTGTACGGGGATGTCGAGCACCACCTGCGTACCGCGCACCGGGGCCGGGACCATGCCGAAGGTGCCGCCCAGCTCACCCTCCACCAGAGTCCGCACGATCTGCAGTCCCAGATTGCCGGCCCGCTGCGGGTCGAACCCCTCGGGCAGCCCGCGCCCGTCGTCCGTCACTGTGATCAGCAGCCGGCCCTCGGCCGGTGAGCCGCCGCGCACCGCGGACACCTCAACCGTGCCCTGCTCGGCCACGGTGAACGCGTGCTCCAGGGCGTTCTGCAGCACCTCGGTCAGCACCATGGAGAGCGGGGTGGCCACCTCCGCGTCGAGAATCCCGAAGCGCCCCGTGCGCCGGCAGGTGACCTTTCCGGGCGAGATCTCCGCGACCATCGCGATCACCCGGTCGGCGATCTCGTCGAACTCGACCCGCTCGTCCAGATTCTGGGACAGCGTCTCATGGACGATGGCGATCGAACCGACGCGCCGCACCGCCTCGTTGAGCGCCTCCCGACCCCGCTCGGAGTCCATCCGGCGCGCCTGGAGCCGCAACAGGGCGGCCACGGTCTGGAGGTTGTTCTTCACCCGGTGGTGGATCTCCCGGATGGTGGCGTCCTTGGTGATCAATTCCCGTTCGCGGCGCCGCAGTTCCGTGACGTCGCGGAGCAGTACCAGCGAACCGATGCGCACCCCCTTGGGCTTGAGCGGGATCGCGCGCAGCTGGATGACCCCGCCGGCGCCCTCGACCTCGAACTCCCGGGGCGCGTATCCGCTCGCCACCTTGACCAGGGCCTCGTCCACCGGGCCGCGGGACGGAGCGAGTTCGGCGGTGGTCTCTCCGAGGTTGTGGCCGACGAGGTCCGAGGCCAGGCCGAGCCGGTGGTAGGCGGAGAGGCCGTTGGGGCTCGCGTACTGCACGACACCGTCGGCATCGAGCCTGATCAGCCCGTCGCCGACGCGCGGCGACGCGTCCATGTCGACCTGCTGGCCGGGGAACGGGAAGGAGCCCGCCGCGATCATCTGTGCCAGGTCGGAGGCGGACTGGAGATAGGTGAGCTCCAGCCTCGACGGCGTGCGCACGGTGAGCAGGTTGGTGTTGCGGGCGATGACCCCGAGGATCCGGCCCTCTCTCCGCACGGGGATCGACTCGACCCGGACGGGCACTTCCTCCCGCCACTCCGGATCCCCCTCGCGCACGATGCGGCCCTCGTCCAGGGCGGCGTCGAGCAGCGGCCGGCGGCCGCGCGGCACGAGGTGGCCGACCATGTCGTCCTGGTAGGAGGTGGGGCCGGTGTTGGGCCGCATCTGCGCGACGGACACATAGCGGGTCCCGTCGCGGGTGGGCACCCACAGGACGAGGTCGGCGAAGGACAGGTCGGAGAGCAGCTGCCACTCCGAGACCAGCAGATGGAGCCACTCGAGGTCGGTGTCACTCAGGGCTGTGTGCTGGCGGACGAGGTCGTTCATGGAGGGCACACGGCGAGCGTACCCGTACAGACGAAGAGGTTCCGAACCGTTCGGTCCCCGGATGCGTGACACTGTGAGGACGCGTGCGCGGGCGGGAGATTGTCCGCGCACATGGATGGACAGGGTCTATTGGTCTAGTCCACAATGCACCACGTAGGGGTGACACGGTCAGGACGTGTCCCCCCACGAGACAGACCTCCGCTCTCCCCGCACAGGAGAGCGGACCGAGGTATCCGGCGCTCTCTGCCCTGACTGCGCCGGTGCCTCCAGTGGCCGGAGGCACCGCACACCGCCGGCCTGCAGCTCCGGGCTGCGGTGCCGGACAGGCTGAGGGTCCTGTCCCGGCGCCGCGGCCCGCGGGTGTTTCCGGGGGCGCTCCCCCCGCGGCCGGGACGGTCCGCCGACAGGGCGACAACCGATGACCCACAGGCGGACGGTTCACCTCACGGCCGCGCCGTTCTGCTAGATTGGCTTCCAGATTGGTCTATACCACATGACGCCACTCTCCAGATCGGCAGGCACAGCGTGGAAGTTGTCATCGTCCCGGACGCCACAGCAGGCGGCGAACTGATCGCGGAGGCCATCGCGTCCCTGCTGAGCAGCAAGCCCGACGCCCTGCTCGGCGTGGCCACCGGCTCGACCCCGCTGCCCATCTACCAGGCCCTCACCGCGAAGGTCCGCTCCGGCGCCGTGGACGCCTCGCGCGCCCGCATCTGCCAGCTCGACGAGTACGTCGGGCTGCCCGCAGGCCACCCAGAGTCGTACCGCTCGGTCGTGCTGCGCGAGGTCGTCGAACCGCTCGGCCTGTCCGAGAAGTCCTTCATGGGCCCGGACGGCGCCGCCGAGGACGTCCAGGCGGCCTGCGAGGAGTACGACAAGGCGCTCGCCGAGGCCGGCGGCGTCGACCTCCAGCTGCTCGGCATCGGCACCGACGGGCACATCGGCTTCAACGAGCCGTGCTCCTCGCTCGCCTCCCGCACCCGCATCAAGACGCTGACCGAGCAGACGCGGATCGACAACGCGCGCTTCTTCGACGACGACATCGAGCAGGTGCCCCGCCACGTCATCACCCAGGGCATCGGCACCATCCTGGAATCACGCCACCCGATCCTGCTCGCCACCGGCGAGGGCAAGGCCGAAGCGGTCGCCCGGACGGTCGAGGGCCCGGTCGCCTCGGTCGTGCCGGCCTCGGCGCTCCAGCTGCATCCGCACGCCACGGTGGTGGTCGACGAGGCGGCGGCGTCCAAGCTGAAGCTGGCGGACTACTTCCGCGCCACGTATGCCGCGAAGCCGCGGTGGCAGGGCCTGTAGGGCCCCGAACGCGTGAGGGCCGGGCACCTGTGACGGTGACCCGGCCCTCACGCGTCGCTCCCCCCGGGCTCAGGAGCCCGTGAGCGCTTCCGCGGCCGCGACCCCGCAGACCCGCGCCGCGCCGTGCGTGGCGATGTGCAGGGCGCCCCGGGGCGGCGCGTAGGGCAGGCCCATCTCGACCACGATTGTGTCGGTACGGGCGGCCAGCACGGCGTCCAGCGCCTCGCGCATCCACGCGTGCCGGTGGACGTCACGGACGACGGCGACGATGCGCCGCTCCCCCGCCGCCCTCAGCACCTCGGCGGCCGGCGAGGCGCTCGCGGTGCTGTAGGTGTCCGTCTCCGTGCCGGGCAGGATCCGGGCCAGCTCGGCCGCGACGCCCCACGGTGTCTCGTCGCCGACCGCGATGTTGGCCACCGGGGTGAAGGCCGCGACGTAGGCCGGCTCGCGCAGCGGCTCGGCGGTGCCCGTGACCGTCACGGCCCGCCGGGCCGCGACCAGCCCGATGTCGGCTCCGGGGCCGGGCGCGGTCCCCTCCTGCGTGTCCGCGCCCGGCTCCGAGGCAGCCCCCCTGGCCCCCTGCGTCCAGGACGCGAGGGCCCGTACACGTGCGGCCGCGTCGGCCAGCCGCTCCTCGGGCAGTTCACCGGTCCGCACCGCCGTCACCAGCGCGTCGCGCAGCCGCAGCACGGTGTCCTCGTCGGCCAGCCCGCCGCCGACACAGATGGCGTCGGCGCCCGCGGCGATGGCGAGGACGGATCCCCGCTCGATGCCGTACGTGCCGGCGATGGCATCCATCTCCATGCCGTCGGTGACGATCAGTCCGTCGTAGCCCAGCTCCTCGCGCAGCAGACCGGTGAGGATCTGGGGGCTCAGAGTCGCGGGCCGCGTCGGGTCGAGTGCGGGAAGCAGAATATGTGCGCTCATCACTGATTTGGAACCCGCTGCGATGGCCGCCCGGAAAGGCACCAGCTCACGGGCGTGCAGGGTGTCCAGGTCCACATCGATGCGGGGCAGCGAGTGGTGCGAGTCGACCGCCGTGTCGCCGTGCCCCGGGAAGTGCTTGGTGCACGCGGCGACACCGGCGGACTGGAGGCCCTCGACGTACGCGGCGGTGTGGCGGGCGACGAGCCCGGTGCCGGCGCCGAAGGAGCGTACGCCGATGACCGGGTTGCCCGGATTGGAGTTGACGTCGGCGGACGGCGCCCAGTTGAGGTTGACCCCGCACTCGGCCAGCCGACGGCCGAGCTCCCGGGCGACGGCCCTGGTCAGATCGGTGTCGTCGACGGAGCCGAGAGCGAGGTTGCCGGGGAAGGACGAGCCGTTGCGGACCTCCAGCCGGGTGACGTCACCGCCCTCCTCGTCGATCGCGACGAGTACGTCGTCCCGCTCGGCGCGCAGCCGGGCGGTGAGCGCGGAGAGCTGCTCGGGCGAGTGGATGTTCCGGCCGAACAGCCCGACGGAGGCCAGGCCTTCCCCGACCCTGCGCAGGAGCCAGTCCGGGGCGGTCGTCCCGGTGAAGCCGGGCTGGAGCACGGCGAGCGCGTCGCGGGTGACGGTGTCCATGGTGGATACGAGGGTGGTCATGGGCTGCGTTATCCCTTCACGGCGCCTGAGGTGAGCCCCGTAGCCATCTTCCCCTGGATGATCATGAAGAAGATGACGACCGGGATGGAGATGAGCGTGGAGGCCGCCATCAGCGCGCCGTAGTCCGTTCCGCGTTCCGTCGTGAAGGTCATCAGCCACACGTTGAGCGTGTACTTGGAGTTGTCGTTGATCAGGATGTACGCGAAGAGGTACTCGTTCCAGGCGTTGACCAGCGCGAAGATGGACGCGGCCGCGAGCCCGGGCGCCAGCAGCGGGAAGACGACCCGTCGGAAGGCCTGCATGCGGGTGCAGCCGTCCACCATCGCGGACTCCTCGAGCTCCACGGGGATGTTGATCACGAATCCGCGGATCATGATGGTCGCGAAGGGCAGCGTGGAGACCAGGTAGACGACGATGAGTCCCCAGTACTCGTCGATGCCTCCCATCGCGTTGAGCTGGAGGTAGATCGGGATCAGCATCGCGGTGGGGGGCAGCATCTGGACCAGGATCATGACCATCATCAGCGCCTTCCGCCCGAAGAAGCGGAAGCGTCCGATGGCGAGCGCCGCGAGGGTCGCGATGATCATGCCGCCGACGACGGCCGTGACCGAGACGATGAGGCTCGACTGGATGGCGGTGGAGAAGTTGTCCTGCTTCACCGCGCGCGCGAAGTTGTCGAACGTGAGGGAGGACGGCCACAAGGTCTGGTCGTAGGACCGGATCTCGTGGTTGGGGCGCAGAGAACTGACGATCAGCCAGTAGACCGGGAAGGCCATGAGCCCGGCCGTGACCAGCGCCAGGATGTTGTAGCCGAGGCGGTTCCTCCTACGGTCGGGCCGCAGGACCTGGGCCGGCGTGTTCGTGGGCGTGGAGGCGCTCATTCGACCTCTCCCGTCTTGATCAGCTGGCGCAGGTAGTACACGGCGACGCCGGAGAGCATCAGGACGGTGATCAGTGCGATCGCGCTGCCCTGACTGAAGGAGGTGGACTCGAACGCCTTGGAGAAGGAGTAGAGGCCGAGGGTCTCGTACTCGGGCTCGGGCTTGTTGCCGCGCAGCAGCCAGATCTGGCCGAACACGTTGAAGTCCCAGATGACGGAGAGCGTGGCGACCATGGTGAAGACCGGCTTGATGACGGGCCAGGTCACGTAGCGGTAGACCCCGAACGCGGTGGCTCCGTCGAGAGCGGCCGCTTCCTCCAACTCCTTGGGCACCTGGGTGAGGGCCGCGTACATCGTGATGACGACGAACGGGATGGCGCCCCAGACGACCAGGAGCGTGATGATGCCGAAGCCCTGCCAGGGGTCGAGGAACCAGTTGTGGCCGAGCCACCGGTCCTCGTTGCCCGTGATGTCGGCGAGCAGCGTGTTGATCAGGCCGTAGTCGGAGTCGGAGAGCCAGCGGAAGACCGACGCGGCGACCATGAGCGGCATGGACCAGGCGGCGATCAGCGCCACCGTGAGGACGAGCCGCACCCAGGTGGAGACCTTCAGCATCATCAGGGCGATGAGCAGGCCGAGCCCCATGGTCAGCACGACGCAGACGGTCATGAAGACGACGGTTCTCCCGACGACCGACCAGAACTCCGGGTCGCCGAGGATGTTGGTGAACTGCTCGAAGCCGACCCACGGGGCCTCGCCGTTGCCCCAGAGGGCCGCCCGCCCCAGGTCCTGGAAGGACATGATCACGGTCTTGACCAGCGGGTAGACGTAGACGGCGGCGATCGCCAGGATCGCCGGCAGGATCAGGAGGTAGGGGAGGAGTTCCCCCTTCTTCCGCCGCTTCTTCGGGCGCGGTCCGGCGGTTTGCTGCTCGGAGGGCGAGGTCCCGGTCTTCTCCGGGACACTCGGTACGGGGACCGGTGGACCGGCGGCCTTGGTGTCGGCAGCAGTCACGTGACTGACCTTCCATCGGGATTCCGGGGATCTGCACCCGGGAATCACGGCGTTCTACCTGAGAAAAAGGGGACGGGGGCCCGGTGTTCGCCGGACCCCCGCCTGGAGAGCCGAAGCCCGGGGACTACTTGTTGATCAGTTCGTTGATCTTGTCGTCGGCCTTCTTGGCCGCGTCGGCCACCGAACCGCCCTTGAGGATCTCCAGAAGCATGTTCTCCAGGACCTCCTCCTTCTCGATGGAGGTCCAGCCCGGCGCGATCGGCGTGAACCAGGCGTCCGGCACCGCGTTGGCGACAGCGGCCGTCTCCGGCTTGGACTTCAGCGGCTCGAGCTGCTTCTCGTTGTTCGGGAGGATGTTCTTGGCGGCGAGCGCCTCCTGCGACTTCTCACTGGTGAAGAGCGAGATCCACTCCTCGCCCAGGTCGGTGACCTTGGACTTGGCGGTCACCGCGAGGTCCGAACCACCGATGAAGGACGGGAGGGCCTTGCCGTTCGGGCCGGGCATGCCGGCCGTGCCGATCTTGCCTTCGAGCTTCGGGTTGCCGTTGTTGGCGCCGTCGACGACGGAGCCGGCCTCCCAGCCGTTGCCGTAGATCAGGGCCGCCTTCTCGTTGGCCATGACGTTGGCGTGGTCCTGCTCGTCCTTGGTCTGGTCGGCCTTGTTGTACTTCTTGACCAGGTTGACGAAGTGCTCGATGCCCTTCTGGGACTCGGGCGAGGAGAGGTTGCCCTTCCACTCCTTCGCGCCCTCGTCGTACTCGGCGATGGAGCCGCCGTAGCCCGCGACGTAGGACATGGCGGCGTACCAGTAACGGCCCGGCAGGTAGAGGGACGAGAAGCGCTTGTCCTTCTTGCTGTACTCGGCCGAGACCTTGTCGAGTGCGGCGAGCATCTCGTCCTCGGTCTGCGGGAGGGCGTCGCTGCCGGTGCCCTTCTTGAACATGTCCTTGTTGTAGACCGCGACACGGGCACCCGCGTAGTAGGGCACACAGAACTGCTTGCCCTCGAAGGTGCAGGTGTCCTTCAGGCCCTTGATCCAGGTATCCGAGTTGTCGTACTTCTTGGGGTCGATCTCGGCCAGCGCGCCGTTGAGGATGTACTGCATCGTCTCGGTGTTGCCGAGCTCGACGACGTCCGGGAACTTGTCACCACCGAGCGCGGTGTCGAGCTTCTTGGCCTTGTCCGCCCACTGCTGGTACTGGACGTCGACCTTGACCTTCGGATACTTCTTCTTGAACTGCGCGTTGACGTCCTTGACCAGTTCCGGCCAGGTGCTCTGCGCGTCGACCATGAGCCAGACCGTCAGGCTCTCGGTACGGTCCTTCGGGTCCTTCGAAGCGTTGTCGCCACTGTCCCCACCACACGCCGCGATTCCGGTCATCATCGCTGCGACGCCTACTGCCGCTATGAGCTTGCGCTTCATGCCACACCCTCCTCAGGGATACCAGCAACCCCCCGCCCACCGCGAAGACGTACGCCTGGCGCTACCTGTGGGTCTGGGACCTGGTCTTTAATGGTTTAGACCAGTACCGGGAGCTTGGCCTAGACCTTTAGGGGTGTCAAGGGTGTATAAGAAGTGCACTCGCGTCCGTTATCGGACCGACACCTGAGGGAGGGCGACGACCCGTGACCGGACCGTGCCACCATGTGAGCCGCGACAGACGGAGGAGCCGGTGACGGCAGCAACGCAGCAGTCGGGAAGGCGGGCCATGGGTGCCGACGGGGGCAGCAGTACGAGCGAGACCGGTGCGGGAGCGCGCACGGCACGCGTCCCGAAGTACTACCGGCTCAAGCGCCATCTCCTCGAAATGACGGACACCATGCCGCCCGGCACCCCGGTGCCGCCCGAACGGACCCTGGCGGCGGAGTTCGACACCTCGCGCACCACGGTGCGTCAGGCCCTCCAGGAGCTGGTGGTCGAGGGCCGGCTGGAGCGCATCCAGGGCAAGGGCACCTTCGTCGCCAAGCCGAAGGTCTCCCAGGCCCTGCAACTCACCTCGTACACCGAGGACATGCGCGCCCAGGGCCTGGAACCCACATCCCAGCTGCTGGACATCGGCTACGTCACGGCGGACGACACGCTCGCCGGGCTGCTGGACATCACGACCGGCGGCCGGGTGCTGCGGATCGAGCGGCTCCGGCTCGCCAGCGGTGAACCGATGGCCATCGAGACCACCCACCTCTCGGCCAAGCGCTTTCCCGCGCTGCGCCGTTCACTGGTGAAGTACACCTCGCTCTACACCGCGCTGGCCGAGGTGTACGACGTCCGGCTCGCCGAGGCCGAGGAGACCATCGAGACCTCGCTCGCCACGCCGCGCGAGGCGGGGCTGCTCGGCACGGACGTCGGCCTCCCGATGCTCATGCTGTCCCGGCATTCGATCGACGGAGGGGGCGAACCGGTGGAGTGGGTGCGCTCGGTGTACCGGGGCGACCGGTACAAGTTCGTCGCCCGTCTGAAGCGCCCCACCGACTGAGCACCTTCAGGGCCCCGGTACCTCTGATCCCCCTGCACACGCGGGGGGATCAGGCATTTCGGGCGACGCCGGAACGTTGCAGGACCGCAATGCGGACAGGGGGTGACGGTGGACGGGGCATTCGCTTAGATTTCCTGCGCATTACACCAGGTGATCAGCGAGGGGACGGAGCGCCACATGCCAGAAGATACTGATGCGAAACCACCGACAGTGACACCCATGAGGGTGGTCATCGGGCTCTGCCTGATCGCTCCGTTCGTGGCGATGCTCTGGGTCGGGTCGTACGCGAAGGTCGATCCGACCTTCATAGGCATCCCGTTCTTCTACTGGTACCAGATGCTGTGGGTGCTCATCTCGACCGCTCTCACCATGATCGCGTACAAGCTGTGGCAGCGTGACCAGCGCGCCCGCAAGGGGGGTGCGTCAGCATGAAGGACGGCGTGAACGGCATCGCACTCGCCGTATTCATCTTCTTCTTCGTGGCCGTCACGGTCATCGGTTTCATGGCCGCGCGCTGGCGCAAGGCCGAGAACGAGGCCAGCCTCGACGAATGGGGCCTGGGCGGCCGGTCGTTCGGCACCTGGGTCACCTGGTTCCTGCTCGGCGGCGACCTCTACACGGCGTACACCTTCGTCGCGGTGCCCGCGGCGGTCTACGCGGCGGGCGCGGCCGGCTTCTTCGCCGTCCCCTACACGATCCTCGTCTACCCGCTGATCTTCACCTTCCTGCCGCGTCTTTGGTCGGTGTCGCACAAGCACGGCTACGTCACCACCTCGGACTTCGTCCGTGGCCGCTTCGGCTCGAAGGGGCTCTCGCTGGCGGTCGCCGTCACCGGCATCCTCGCCACGATGCCGTACATCGCGCTCCAACTGGTCGGCATCCAGGCCGTCCTGGACGTCATGGGCGTCGGCGGCGGCGAGGACACGCACTGGTTCATCAAGGACCTGCCGCTGCTCATCGCCTTCGCCGTCCTCGCCGCGTACACCTACTCCTCGGGGCTGCGCGCACCGGCGCTGATCGCGTTCGTCAAGGACGGGCTGATCTACCTGGTCATCGCGGTGGCGATCATCTACATCCCGATCAAGCTGGGCGGGTTCGACGACATCTTCGCCGCGGCCGGCGAGAAGTTCTCCGCCGCGAACGAGGCGGCCGGCAAACCGGTGGCCGGGCTCGCACCCGGGGTCTCCGGCCAGTGGGGATACGCCACCCTGGCCCTGGGCTCGGCGCTGGCGCTCTTCATGTACCCGCACTCGATCACGGCGACGCTCTCCAGCCGCAGCCGTGAGGTGATCCGGCGCAACACCACGATCCTGCCCCTGTACTCGCTGATGCTGGGTCTGCTGGCACTGCTCGGATTCATGGCGATCGCGGCCGGGGTCAAGGTCGACAACGGCCAGCTCGCCATTCCGCAGCTCTTCGAGAACATGTTCCCGGACTGGTTCGCGGGCGTGGCGTTCGCCGCGATCGGCATCGGTGCCCTGGTGCCCGCCGCGATCATGTCGATCGCCGCGGCGAACCTCTTCACCCGCAACATCTACAAGGACTTCCTGAAGCCTGACGCGACCCCGGCCCAGGAGACGAAGGTCTCCAAGCTGGTCTCGCTGCTGGTCAAGGTCGGCGCGCTCGCCTTCGTCCTCACCATGGACAAGACGGTCGCGATCAACTTCCAGCTGCTGGGCGGCATCTGGATCCTCCAGACGATGCCGGCCCTGGTGGGCGGCCTCTTCACCCGGTGGTTCCACCGCTGGGCCCTGATCGCCGGCTGGGCGGTCGGCATGGTCTACGGCACGGCGGCCGCGTACGGCGTCGCCAGTCCGACCCAGAAGCACTTCGGCGGGTCCTCGAAGGAGATCCCGGGCCTCGGCGAGATCGGCTACATCGGTCTCACCGCGTTCGTGCTGAACGTCGTCGTCGTGCTCGTGCTGACCGTCGTCCTCCACGCGGTGAAGGCGCCGGCCGGTGTGGACGAGACCTCCCCGTCGGACTACACGGCGGACGCGGGCGACCCCGGCGTCAAGGTCGAGCTCCCGGCGCCCACGGCGGGCGCCCCCGGCGACCCGGCGCCCACGGCGGGCGCCCCTGGCGGCCGCTGACCCCACAGCGGTCGCGCCGACGCACGACGTCCGTCCCGGCAGGGTCCGCCCTGCCGGGACGGAGTCGTATCAGGCCCCCCCGGGGGCCGTCGGCCTCCGAAACCGGGGCGCGCCGCACCCGGCCCCTGGGGCAGACTGCCGCCCATGGACCTATCGATCAGGCCGGCCCTGCCAGCTCAGTTCGAGGAGCTGGGCGAGATCACCGCGCAGGCGTATCTGGGCGACGGACTCCTGGACTTCGGCGCCGACGACCCCTACCTGGAACAGCTCCGCGCGGTCGGGCGGCGGGCCGCCGAGGCCGAGGTGCTGGTCGCGCTGGACGCCGACGGCCGGTTGCTGGGTGGTGTCACCTACGTCGCGCCGGGCAGCCCGTGGGCGGACATCGCCGGGGAGGACGAGGCCGAGTTCCGGATGCTGGCCGTCTCGCCGGAGGCCCGTGGGAGGGGCGCGGGCGAGGCGCTCGTACGGGCCTGCGTCGAGCGGGCACGGGCCGCCGAGGGCGTCTCGGGGATCGTCCTGTCGACGGCCCCGGCCATGCTGGGCGCCCATCGGATATACCGCCGCCTCGGCTTCGTACGGACTCCTGAGCGGGACTGGTACCCCCTGCCGGAGCTCGCGCTCCTGACATTCCGCCTGGAGCTCTGACCCTTCACGACACAAGATGTGGGGGCTTCTTCCATCGGCAGCCCCCACATGTATGCTCGACCTCGCTGTCGCCGCAGGGGAATCCGGTGAGAATCCGGAACTGTCCCGCAACGGTGTGATCGGTGTGCTCATCCGCACCCCGAAGTCCGAAGACCTGTCGACAGTGCGCCCGGCTCGACCGAACCGGGCGCCGATACGTCCGGGCCCCGCGGAGGGCCGGTGGACGCTGTGCGCCGTGCTGCCCCTCCCCGGGCACCGCCGTGCCCGGCTGCCCCGCTCCCGCAGGCCCTGAGCCGAGCGAGGGATAGCCCCAGTGACCATCGCGCCAGCCGACCCGGTTTCCGCCACGGAATCCGAAGGCCGCACGACCGACGCGCCCGGGACCGCACTGCTGCGGACCCTGACCGGCCTCACCGCCGATCTGCCCGACACCGACCCCGGACGGGTGGCCGCCGCCGCACTGCGCGGCCGCAACGCCCGGTCGGACGAGGCCGAGCTGCGTTCGCTGGCCACCGAGGCCGCCGCCGGCCTGATCTCCGAGGACCCCGCCTACTCCCGGCTCGCCGCCCGGCTCCTCACCAGGGCCATCGCGGACGAGGCCGCCGGCCAGGGCGCTGTCTCCTTCTCCGCGTCGGTCGCCGTCGGACATCGCGAGGGCCTGATCGCGGACCGTACGGCCGAGTTCGTCACGCTGCACGCCGCCGCCCTCGACACACTGGTCGACCAGGCGCTCGCCGACGGCGCCGACGACCGCTTCGGCTACTTCGGGCTGCGGACGCTGCACAGCCGGTACCTGCTGCGCCACCCGCTCACCCGCGACGTCGTCGAGACCCCGCAGCACTTCATGCTGCGCGTCGCCGCCGGGCTCGCCGAGGACACCTCCGAGCGGGCTCTGGAGGAAGTGGCCGCGCTGTACGGCCTGATGAACCGGCTCGACTACCTGCCCTCCTCCCCCACCCTCTTCAACTCGGGCACCCGCCACCCGCAGATGTCGTCCTGCTACCTGCTGGACTCGCCGCTGGACGAGCTGGACTCGATCTACGACCGCTACCACCAGGTGGCGCGCCTCTCCAAGCACGCGGGCGGCATCGGGCTCTCGTACTCCCGTGTCCGCGCCCGGGGTTCGCTCATCCGCGGCACGAACGGGCACTCCAACGGCATCGTGCCGTTCCTGAAGACGCTCGACGCCTCGGTCGCCGCGGTGAACCAGGGCGGCCGCCGCAAGGGTGCCGCAGCCGTCTACCTGGAGACGTGGCACGCGGACATCGAGGAGTTCCTGGAGCTGCGCGACAACACCGGCGAGGACCAGCGCCGTACGCACAACCTCAACCTGGCGCACTGGATCCCGGACGAGTTCATGCGCCGCGTCGACGCGGACACGGAGTGGTCGCTGTTCTCCCCGGCCGACGCCCCCGAGCTCGTGGACCTGTGGGGCGACGAGTTCGACGCCGCCTACCGCACCGCCGAGGCCAAGGGGCTGGCCCGCAAGACGCTGCCGGCCCGTGAGCTGTACGGCAGGATGATGCGGACCCTCGCCCAGACCGGGCAGGGCTGGATGACGTTCAAGGACGCCTCCAACCGCACGGCGAACCAGACCGCCGAGCCGGGCCGCGTCGTGCACTCCTCGAACCTGTGCACGGAGATCCTCGAAGTCACGGACGACGGCGAGACGGCCGTCTGCAACCTCGGTTCGGTCAACCTGGGCGCGTTCGTCGCCGACGGCACCATCGACTGGGAGCGGCTGGACGCCACCGTCCGCACGGCGGTGACCTTCCTCGACCGCGTGGTGGACATCAACTTCTACCCGACCGAGCAGGCCGGCCGCTCCAACGCCCGCTGGCGCCCGGTGGGCCTGGGCGCGATGGGCCTCCAGGACGTGTTCTTCCAGCTGCGCCTGCCGTTCGACTCCCCCGAGGCCCGCGCGCTCTCCACGAAGATCTCCGAGCGGATCATGCTGGCCGCCTACGAGGCCTCCTGCGCCCTCGCCGAACGGTCCGGCCCGCTGCCCGCCTGGTCCGAGACCCGCGCGGCGCGCGGCGTCCTGCACCCGGACCACTACGCCACCGAGCTGAACTGGCCGGAGCGCTGGGACGCGCTGCGCGCCCGGATCGCGAAGACCGGCATGCGCAACTCGCTGCTGCTCGCCATCGCGCCGACGGCGACGATCGCCTCGATCGCCGGGGTGTACGAGTGCATCGAGCCGCAGGTCTCCAACCTCTTCAAGCGCGAGACGCTCAGCGGAGAGTTCCTCCAGGTCAACGCCTATCTGGTCGACGAACTGAAGAGGCTCGGCGTCTGGGACGCGCGGACCCGTGAGGCGCTGCGCGAGGCGAGCGGCTCCGTGCAGGGCTTCGCCTGGATCCCCGAGGAGGTGCGGGCGCTGTACCGCACGGCGTGGGAGATCCCGCAGCGCGGCCTGATCGACATGGCGGCTGCCCGTACGCCGTTCCTCGACCAGAGCCAGTCGCTCAACCTGTTCCTGGAGACGCCGACGATCGGCAAGCTCTCCTCGATGTACGCGTACGCCTGGAAGCAGGGGCTGAAGACGACGTACTACCTGCGGTCGCGCCCGGCGACCCGGATCGCCCGCGCGGCCTCCGGCAAGGCCGCCGCCGCTGCCACCGTTCCCGTACAGCAGGCGACGGCTCCCGACGCGGACGCGATCGCCTGCTCCCTCGAAAACCCCGAGTCCTGCGAGGCCTGCCAGTGATGACCACGTCCGAGAACAAGAACCTGCTCGACCCGGGCTTCGAACTGACCCTGCGCCCCATGCGCTACCCGGACTTCTACGAGCGCTACCGGGACGCGATCAAGAACACCTGGACGGTGGAGGAGGTCGACCTGCACTCCGACGTCGCCGACCTCGCCAAGCTCTCACCCGGTGAGCAGCACATGATCGGCCGGCTGGTCGCGTTCTTCGCGACGGGTGACTCGATCGTCTCCAACAACCTGGTGCTGACGCTCTACAAGCACATCAATTCGCCCGAGGCGCGGCTCTACCTGTCGCGTCAGCTGTTCGAGGAGGCCGTGCACGTCCAGTTCTATCTGACGCTGCTCGACACCTATCTGCCCGACCCGGAGGACCGTGCGGCGGCCTTCGACGCGGTCGAGGAGATCCCCTCGATCCGCGAGAAGGCGCAGTTCTGCTTCAGGTGGATGGACTCGGTCGAGAAGATCGAGCGGCTGGAGACCAAGGCGGACCGCCGGCGCTTCCTGCTCAACCTGATCTGCTTCGCCGCGTGCATCGAGGGGCTGTTCTTCTACGGCGCGTTCGCGTACGTCTACTGGTTCCGCTCGCGCGGTCTGCTGCACGGTCTCGCCACGGGCACCAACTGGGTGTTCCGTGACGAGACGATGCACATGAACTTCGCCTTCGAGGTCGTGGACACCGTCCGCAAGGAGGAGCCGGACCTCTTCGACGACGAGCTCCAGCAGCAGGTCACCGACATGCTGCGGGAGGCTGTCGAGGCGGAGCTGCAGTTCGGCCGCGACCTGTGCGGCGAGGGCCTGCCGGGGATGAACACCGAGTCGATGCGCCAGTACCTGGAGTGCGTCGCCGACCAGCGGCTCACCCGGCTCGGCTTCCCCGCGCTCTACGGTTCCGAGAACCCGTTCTCGTTCATGGAGCTCCAGGGGGTGCAGGAGCTGACGAACTTCTTCGAGCGGCGCCCCTCCGCGTACCAGGTGGCGGTGGAGGGCTCGGTCGGCTTCGACGACGACTTCTAGATCCGCGCCCAGGACCTGATGTAAGGGCGCCGCGTGGCTGTGAGCGGCTGCGCGGCGCCTGCCGTTTCCGGGGGTGTGTCCCCCCGGCCCCGTTGCGCGTCCCTCAGTTCGCGGTCGATCCGGCGCTCCCGTGCGAGGCCGAGAACGGCGGGCAGCAGGACGAGGGCGAAAAGTGCGGCTACGGCCAGGTAGCTCAGGAATGTGTTCATGGCTCTACTGTCGTCCGCGCGCCAGGATTTGGTCAGTGGCAGGACTGTCACACACCATCGAATTGCTGCCACACTGCCGTCATGCTGAACAATGTCGCCGTCCTGCTGATGGATGAGGTCCACCCTTTCGAACTCGGCGTCCTGTGCGAGGTGTTCGGCCTCGACCGCTCCGAGGACGGGCTCCCTGTGCACGACTTCGCCGTCGTGTCCGCGGAAGGCCCGGTCCTGCGGACCCACGCCGGGTTCACCCTCGGCATCCCCCACGGACCGGAACGCCTGGAGGAGGCCGACCTCATCGCCGTCCCCGCCGGGAGTCACTTCCTCGACCGGGAGTACCCCGAGGAGGTCCTCGACGCCCTGCGCCGGGCGGTGGAGCGTGGCGCCCGGGTGCTGAGCGTCTGCTCCGGCGCCTTCGTCCTCGGCGCCGCCGGGCTGCTCGACGGCCGCCGCTGCACCACGCACTGGCGGCACTCCGACGAACTGGCCCGCCGCTTCCCGAAGGCCCAGGTGGAGCCGGACGTGCTCTACGTGGACGAGGGCCCGGTCATCACGTCGGCGGGTACGGCCGCCGGCATCGACGCCGCCCTGCACCTGGTGCGCCAGGCGCACGGGCCCGCCGTCGCGAACGCCCTGGCGCGCCGCATGGTGGTCCCCCCGCACCGGGACGGCGGCCAGGCGCAGTACATCGAGCGTCCGCTGCCCCGCACCCGGTGCGACACGGTCGGCGAGACGCTCGCCTGGATGGAGCGCCACCTCGATCAGGAGATGACCGTCGAACAGCTGGCCGCCCAGACCCACATGTCGCCCCGGACCTTCGCCCGCCGCTTCCAGCAGGAGACCGGCACCACCCCGTACCGCTGGCTGCTCCGGCAGCGCGTGCTGCTGGCACAGCACCTGCTGGAGACCTCGGACGAGACCATGGACACGATCGCGGGACAGACCGGTTTCGGGACCGCGGCGGCGCTGCGCCACCAGTTCGTACGTTCGCTGGGCACGACCCCCAACTCCTACCGCCGCGCCTTCCGCGGCCCGGCCTTGATGCGGGAAGTCGCCTGATCCGTACGTGATCCGGCAGAACCGACGCCCGCACGGCCGCCGACGCCCGCCGCTTCGCGGGTGAGCTGACGGAAGCTCTCGCTCCGGACCTCGCACCGCCTGACCTCCCTGCTTCCCCGTCACGACGGAGCCCCGTCCGGATGCACATCCCGGACGGGGCTCGCCGCGCGAGGCGCGGTCACCGCGTGCGTACGCTCAGATGCCGCACTGCGAGGCGGACCAGAAGTGGCTCGGCCCCTGGTTCACGTGGATGTGGTCGCTGTGGCCGGCGTAGCCCGGGCCGAGGATCCCGTTGAAGCCGTGGTTACGGGCCTGCTGGGCGATGGTGCACAGCGAGTGCGGTCCGGAACCGAGGTCGACGGCGTCACCGTACAGATGGCGGCTGTTCGTGGCTCCGCCGACCGCCGAGTTGCAGGAGGTGGACCTGAAGCCGCTGGTGACCCGGAGGGGCTGGTCGCCCAGCGCGTGCCGAAGGGCCTGCAGCTTCCACATGCTGCTCAGGGCGTTGGCCTTGGCCGTTCCCGCGGCGACCGCACCGCCCGCCCAGGTGCTGTTGCACGTGTTGAGCTCGGGGTAGGTGAAGTTGACGGGGGTGCAGTCGTCGTCCTGGAGCGCGTAGAGCTTGTTCTGCGTGGCCGGCCCGGCGACCCCGTCTGCGGCGAGGCCGTACGCGGACTGGAAGCGCTTGACCGCGGCCGTGGTGGCGGGGCCGTACGAGCCGTCGACGGCGAGCACGGAGTTGTATCCCGGATAGCCGGCCACCCGGATCTGGAGCTGGGTGACGTCGTTGCCGGTGGCGCCGGACGACAGGGTGCGGGTCCAGGTGAAACAGCCGTCGGCCTGCGCGGTGCCCGCGGTGACGACAGCGCCGCCGACGGCGAAAGCCATGGTCATGACAAGGCCGAGCAGCAGATGTGCGGTACGTCTGAGCATGGGGGTCTCCCTGCACGGTGAGGCGTAGAGGCGTGGCGTGGGGACGAGCCTGGCGGACAGGTCGACGCGCGTCAACTACGCGACGGAGAACGCTGGTTGACGAAGCCCCTTCGTCCGCCCGCTCCTCCGGACGCGGGAGAGGGCCCCGCCTGCGGCGGGGCCCTCTCCCGACAGCGAGGGGACTCAGTCGTTCGGGACGACCTCGTAGCGCGGGGTGCCCTCGGCCATCTCCTTCAGCGCCGCCTTGCGGTCCCGCTTCGAGAGCCGGTCGATGTAGAGGTAGCCGTACAGGTGGTCCGTCTCGTGCTGGAGGCAGCGCGCGAAGTAGCCGCTCCCCCGGACCTTCACCGCGTTGCCCTGGGCGTCCTGACCGCGCACGACCGCGTAGTCGGGGCGCGCGAGCGCCGCGTACGCCGTGGGCACGGAGAGGCAGCCCTCGCTGGAGTCGTCGAGGTTGCGCTGCTCCGGGGCGAGATCCTCCAGCACCGGGTTGCAGATCGCGCCGACGTGCCGGACCCCGTCGTCGTCCGGGCAGTCGTAGACGAAGACCTTGCGGTCCACGCCGATCTGGTTCGCTGCGAGGCCCACGCCCTGCGCGGTCCGCTGGCTGGCGAACATGTCGTCGATCAGCCGCGCCAGCTCGTCGTCGAACTCCGTGACGTCGGCGCACTCCTTGTGCAGAACCGGGTTACCGACCACCGTGATGGGGCGGGACGTGCCGCGCTCTCGGTGCGCCGCCTCGCGCGCCTCGCAGTCCTCGGTGTCCACGAGGAATCCCTCGTCGTCCACACCGGTCTGCTCGTCCGTCTCCTGCTGCGACATGTCCGCCGTTCGCCTTCCTGCAACCCTGAACCCGTGAGTACCCGCACCCGCATCGGTGCCCGTACAGCCTACGGGCACGAATCAGCAGACTTCTTCCAGATCCCGCCACTCACGGCTGTCCGGGCTGTCCGCCACCCAGCCGTCCAGCAGACCGCGCACCAGCCCGGCCGGGGCCGCTATGCCGCACTCACGCTCCGGCACCCACAGGTCACCGGCGGTGCGGTGGCCCAGGGGCCCGGGGTGGCCCGGCTCACTGTGGTCGTGCGGGTCCAGGTGTTCGCCGTCACCCTCGTCGCTCTCCATCCTGCTCTCCGAACACGCGCGGCAGAGCAGCCGCACGGAGGACGACCAGTCCTCGGCGGCGAATCCGGCGTCCGAGGCGAGCTTCTCCAGCGCGTCCCGGTCGGCCTCGGTGGCGGCCTCCAGGAGGACCACCCAGGTGGGGACGGGTGAGGGCGCCCACAGCTCGATCTCGTCGAAGACCGGGTACGACGGCCCGGCCGCCGTGATCCGCTCGCCGTTCGGCACACCGTCGTGCAGGACGACCTCGCCCCAGCGCCGTCCCGAGGACGGCAGCGGGATCGACAGCACCTCCAGCCGTGCCGGGTCCAGCCTGCGTCCCCAGACGACCTCGGCCTCACCCTCGGGCGAGAGCCGCACGGCAGCGCTGCCCAGCTCCATGCCCGTGGGCTCGCTGTTGGCCGCCGCGCCGTGCTGACCGCTGCCCGGCACCCGCAGCCCGTAGGCCTGCCAGGCCCGGCGCGCCAGCGGCCAGTCCTGCAGCGCGGTGGCGGCGATCCCGACGTTCCACCAGTCCGGGGCCCCGGACTCCCGGTCCAGCAGGGCGACGGCGCGCAGGCCCGCGGCCCTCGCCTGTTCCCAGTCGTGCCGGAACTTGTGCAGCAGCGCCAGATTGAACCAGGACTCGGAGAGCCAGGGCTCCAGGTCCGCCGCGCGCGTCAGCAGCGCCCCCGCGTCCTCGTACCGGCCGTCGCCGATCAGCGTGAACGCGCGGTCCGTGGCCTGCCGCCAAGAGGCGGACGGCCGATGCCGTACCTTCCCGAAGATCCTCACGATTCCCGCCTGTCCCGACTGGACACCCTCGTTTTCCGCTCTCTTCGCATCCAACCATGCCCGGCCGGACGCTCGCTCATTACCCATGGGTTACCCGGCCCCGGCCGGGGCCGGGCCGCCCCGCGCCAGGACTCTGGCCAGTGCTTCCACCACCTGTGGCTGGTAGTCGCGGCCGGTGCCGAGCCTGAGCTGCTCCAGCGCCCGCAGGGACCCCTTGACGCCTTCCCCGCACAGGTCGTCGTACGCGTTGACCGCACGGACGATCCTCGCGGAGGTCTGCTGTTCCCTGTACGGATCCGCCTGCTGTTCCACCACCACGGCGACCGCGGGGTCCACACCGGTCTGACGGACCACCGCCCCGCCGAGCAGCGCGATCCTGCGCTGCTCGGCGGCCGGGAGGACGGCCGTCGCCCCGTCCGCCACCGGGTCGACGAGCGAGAGCTGCCCGATGTCGTGCATCAGCGCCGCGTACTCCAGCACGGTCAGCTCGGGGCCGGTGAGCCCGAGCTCACGCCCGACGGCCGTCGAGAGCCCGGCCACCCTGCGGGCGTGCCCGTGCGGGGTGTAGCCCGCGATCTCCGTGGACCGGGCCAGCGACGCGATGGTCTGCCGGTACGTCGTACGGACCGCGGCGTACCTGCGGAACGAGACCTGGGTGAGCAGCAGCGGTACGCACAGGACCGGCAGGGCCCACAGCCCCGCGACGGCGACCCCCAGCGCCATCACGGCACCGGTCGCGCAGACCGCGGAGCCGATGCCGCTGAGCGCGCGGAGTTCGTCGCGGAGCTGCGGCCCGTACGGACGGGGGGCCCCGGCCGTGAGAGCCGCGAGGACGGCGTCGCACAGGGCGGTGAGCACCAGCAGCACGAGCAGGAAGAGGGCGAAGTACGGCCCCTCGCCGAACCAGCGTTCCGACAGGCCCGCGTGGTGGAGCGGCTGGAAACACACGGCGGCGAAGGCCACGGCCAGCACACGGCGGGCCGCCTGGTCGGGCCCCGGGCCGCTGCCCCGCGCCGTGTGGGGCACGGAGGCGAGCAGCTGCGCCGCCACGACGACGGTGATCACCTGGAGCACGCCGTGCGCCGTCTCCTGTCCCGCGCTGCGCCCGAGCAGCGCGTACGCCAGTGCCCCGGCCGCTCCCAGCGGCGCGGGCTCCCGCTCACCGGGCAGGGCGCCCCAGCGGGCCAGCTCACCCACGGTGACCAGGACTCCGAAAGCGAGGGCGTGGCCGGGCTCGACGACGCCGTTCCACAGGGTGTGCCCGAGCGCGACGGCCGCGAGGACCAGTGCGGCGCCACGGACCGCGAGGACGGCCGGCGACAGATGGAGCGGGTTCACCGGGTCTGCCCGGGCCGGTCCGGCGACCCCGTGGCGGGCGGCCGCGCCCCCGCCCGCTGCCGCGGCAGCCCGGCCGGCTCCTCCTCCGAGGTGACCGTGTTGGCCGCCGCGGACCAGCCGTGGCGCTCCAGGGCGCGCGCCAGCGCGCGGACCATGCGCGGGTCGAACTGGCTCCCCGCGCAGCGCCTCAGCTCCTCCACTGCCACGGGGACGGGCCGCCCGCGCCGGTAGGAGCGGGTCGAGGTCATCGCGTCGAAGGCGTCGGCTACGGCGACGACCCGGGCGAACTCGGGGATCCGGTCCCCGGCGAGGCCGTACGGATAGCCGCTGCCGTCGAGCCGCTCGTGGTGGTGCAGGATCGCGGCCCGCGCCTCGTCCAGGAAGCCGATGCCCCGGACGATCTCGTGGCCGTACTCCGGGTGCAGCTCGATGACGCGGCGCTCCTCCGGGGTGAGCGGCCCGTCCTTGCGCAGGACCCGGGTGGGGACGCCGAGCTTGCCGACGTCGTGCAGGATGCCGGCGAAGCGGAGCGCTTCCATCCGGTCCTCCTCCATGCCCAGTTCGCGCGCGATCAGCTCGGAGGCGCGGCCGACCCGCTCGCTGTGACCCCGGGTGTAGCCGTCCTTGATGTCGACGGCCTGGACGAGCGCCCTGATGGTGGCGCGGTGAGCGGCGTGCTGGCGGTGGTACTGCGCGAAGACCCAGCAGGAGATGTACATCGGCAGCAGGACCACCAGCGCGGACAGCGGGCCGTAGGAGCTGTGCCACAGGACGGCCATCATCAGCCCCGCGAGCGCGTGCACCAGATGCGGCCCCACGGATCGGGCCGGCAGCCCGCGCCAGGCGTGCCTGACGGCCACGCGCTCGGCCGTGACGAGGATCGAGCCGTCCAGCGCGGCCAGCACCAGACTGAAGACGAGAGCTGCCGCGCAGGCCGGGAGAAGGGCGTACGGAAGATCGGGCGCGGCACCTCCCGAGGCCCCGCCGAGCGTGGCGGGGCCGCCCAGACGCGCGTACGCCCATGAGGCGGCCCCCACGGTCAGCGCGAGTTGGGCGGCCCGCCAGACACGGCGGGCCGTGGCGGGCGGGCGCTCCACCCGGCCCGCGAGCGCGCCGGGTACGGCGACGAGCGCGGCGGCGGACGGAGGCAGCAGGAACGCCGCGGCGAGCAGCAGGGGAAAGAACGATCCGGCACCGATCGGCACGGAGCTGCCGAAGAAGGGGCAGCGGCCCGGAAGTTCGCAGGCCAGGTAGAGCGCGGCGAGGAGCGCCAGGGTGCCCCAGGGCGTCGCCGCCCCCGGGGACAGCGCGGGGAGGACGCAGAGTACGGCGCCGACCGCCGTGCAGAGGATGTGGACGCGTGCCGCCCCCGGTGTGCCCCTCACCCGAACCGCCCGCCCCCAGCCTGGTCAATGGAGGCGCCAGGCTAGCGAGTTGGGGCTCGAACGGGGCCCGAACGGGCCGGATTAGCACATTCGGGTGACACGACCGGGGTTCAGCGCGCGGCGCGCCGGTGGAGAGCCGTCACTCGGCGGTGGCCGGACGGTCGACGCCCACGGACACGTCCTGCTCGGGCACGGCGTGCCCGGAACGGATCAGGTCGATCCGTCCCATCACCTTCGAGCGCAGGTCGGCCGGGACGTCGTCCTGTCCGCAGCAGCGCTTGACCAGCTTCTTCACGGCCTGCTCCAGGCCGTACTTCTCCAGGCACGGGGAGCACTCCTCGAAGTGCACCTCGAATTTGGTGCAGTCGCCCTCGGGCATCTCATGGTCGAGAAACTCGTAGAGATGATCGAGAACCTCTGAGCAGTCCGTCTCGTGCGGCTCTCCGCAGCTCATGAGGCCGAGCCTTTCCTGTCGTCCGACTCACCGGCTCCGGCCGGGACGAGCCCGCGCTCACGCGCGTAGTCCTCCAGCATGCCGCGCAGCTGACGGCGTCCCCGGTGCAGCCGGGACATCACCGTACCGATGGGTGTCCCCATGATGTCCGCGATCTCCTTGTAGGCAAAGCCCTCTACATCGGCGAGATACACGGCGATGCGGAACTCTTCGGGGATCGACTGCAGCGCGGACTTCACATCGGAGTCCGGCAGGTGGTCGAGCGCCTGGGACTCCGCCGAGCGCAGACCGGTCGACATGTGCGACTCCGCACGCGCCAGCTGCCAGTCCTCGATCTCCTCAGCGGCGCTCCGCTGGGGTTCGCGCTGCTTCTTGCGGTACGAGTTGATGAAGGTGTTGGTGAGAATGCGGTACATCCACGCCTTGAGGTTCGTGCCCTCACGGAACTGATGGAAGGAGCCGTAGGCCTTCGCGTACGTCTCCTGCACCAGGTCCTCGGCATCCGCGGGGTTGCGCGTCATGCGCAGGGCGGCCGAGTACATCTGGTCCAGATATCCAAGGGCGTCCCGCTCGAAGCGCGCGTTACGCTCGGCAGTCGTCTCCTGCGCACGGCCGTCGTCGGTCCCTGTGTCGGTCCCAGTGACCGGACCCACCTCCTCCAACGATGTGGCGGAGCCGAAACCGGACCCGCTCGCATCGGAGAATAGTCGACCTTGCTTCCGCGCGGGCTGTCGATCGGCTCCGCCCGGGGCGCGCGCCGGTGTGCTCTTGGCCGCGTGAAGCACCGTCCACTCCAGTTCTGCGGCGTTCGAGCGGCTCGGGCAGATGGTCGAACCCATGCGACGGACTCCCTCTCCACGTACGACGTTGCTGTACCGACACCAGCCACAACAGCCGCCCCGCACGGCGCATTCCCGGGGTCGGGGCGCGCGCCGGGAGTGTGAGGGGAGCAACGTCGTCAGGAGAGCCCGTCGAGCCACTCGGCCACCGCGCCGGCGAGGTCGTCCATCGCCTGATCCTGGGTCAGCGGTGCCTTCTTCGGTACGGCGAAGCCATGATCCGCGTACGGCACCTCGACGAGCCCGTGCTCCCCCGGAGGGAACTCCTCCGGCCGTCCGAAGGGGTCACGGCCGCCCTGCACCACGAGGGTGGGGACGCCCGTGCCGAGCAGCTCGTCCGCGCGGGACTTCTCCGGCTTGCCCGGAGGATGCAGCGGGAAGCTCAGGGCGAGGACCGCGCGGACCCCGAGCTCCGCCGCCGTACGGCAGGCGACCCGGGCCCCCGCGCTGCGTCCCCCGGAGACGACGGGAAGCCCCGGGGCCTTCAGGGCGGGCCACAGGCCCCGCCAGCCGGTGTCCAGGGTCCGGGGGGCGGGCGCCAGCTTCTTCCCGGCCACCCGCCAGGGCTGCTCCACCAGGGCCACGGTCACCCGGCGGCCCGGCAGCACGGCGGCCAGGGCCTGGAGGTCGCGGGCCTCGATGCCGCCTCCGGCACCATGGCTGACGGCGAGCACCAGGCGTGCCCTCTTCGCGGGGAGCCAGGTGATCCTGGCCTCACCGGCGTCCGTGCCGACGCTCTCGGTCTTCCGCTCTGTCGCTGTAGTACGGCTCACAGCACCCATCCTGCCGGGTCAGAAGAGCGTGCTCTCCTCCGGCGCAGCCAGCTCCTCCAGGAGTTCCGGGCCGTTGTTGCGGACGTTGCTGACGGCGGTGGCCACCGGATAGGCCCGCATCAGCCCGCCGGGCGGCGGCTCCAGCAGCGCCTTCAGCTCCTCGATGCCGGTGTGCGAGGGGTCGAGCCAGTCGTCCCAGCGGTCCGGGGTCAGCATCAGCGGCATCCGGGGATGGATGTCGGAGAGCGACGCGGGTCCCTCGGCGGGGGCGACGGCGAGCGGGGCCGTCTCGGCCTCGGTGGTGATCACCGAGCAGGTCACCCACCAGGCACCCGGGTGGTCGTCGGGGAGCGTCCGGTCGCGCCAGAACTCGTACAGGCCCGCCATGGCGAAGACGGAGCCGTCGGCGGGCGTCACGAAGTACGGCTGCTTGCGGGGCCGCTTCTTCGTGCCCTTCTCCTCCAGCCGGCGCTCGTCCGCGCCCGTGACCCACTCGTAGTACCCGTCGGCGGGCAGGATGCAGCGCCTCGACACGAAGGGGCGGCGGAAGGACGGCTTCTCGTGGACGGTCTCCGCGCGGGCGTTGATCATGCGGGCGCCGCCTTCCGGCGACTTCGACCAGGACGGCACGAGTCCCCATTTCAGGGCGCGCAGCTGGCGAACCGGCCGCTGATCGTCCGCGTCCTTAACAGGACGGTCCAGAACCGCGTAGACCTCCTTGGTCGGCGCGACGTTCCAGTCGGGCTCCAAGGTCTCCGTGGGTTCCCATTTCTCCACGCCGAAGAGCCCGGCCAGATCTTCCGGCCGCCGGCTCGCTGCATACCGTCCGCACATAAGTGCCAGACTGCCACGACCCGCCAGTCGAGTGGATGCCGATTCCCTCGAGCACCTCAAGGAGCCGCCCGCACCATGGACAGCACCGACCTCGGCGATCTGTGGGATCGCGTCTTCGGAACCCAGCCCGCGCCCGAGCAGTGGCTGGTGGTCGTCACGGCCACGGCGGCGCTCGTCGCGGTGGTCCCGAACCTCATATGGCGGCTCTCACGCAACGCGATCACCATCGCGCACGAGGGAGGGCACGGCCTGGTCGCCCTGCTCACCGGGCGCCAGCTGTCCGGCATCCGGCTGCACTCGGACACCAGCGGCCTCACCGTCAGCCGCGGCAAACCCACCGGCATCGGCATGATCCTCACCGCGTCGGCCGGCTACACGGCGCCACCCCTGCTCGGCCTCGGCGGCGCCTGGCTGCTGACCAACGGCCGGATCACGCTGCTTCTGTGGCTGGCGACGGCGCTGCTGGCGGTGATGCTGGTGATGATCCGCAATCTGTACGGGGCGCTGACGGTCATCCTCACGGGTACGACCTTCCTGCTGGTGTCCTGGCTGACCTCGGCCGACGTCCAGTCGGCCTTCGCGTACACCGTGGTCTGGTTCCTGCTGCTCGGCGGCGTGCGCCCGGCGTTCGAGCTGCAGTCCAAGCGCAGGTACGGCGGCGCCCCCGACTCCGACGCCGACCAGCTCGCCCGGCTGACGCACGCGCCGGCCGCCATCTGGCTCTTCCTCTTCCACGCCGTGTCGCTCTGCTCGCTGATCGGCGGCGGACGCTGGCTCCTCGGACTGTGAGGACGCCTGGTCCGGCGCGGTCGGGAACCCGCCTGTATCACCCTTGTATTACGCCCCGGTTTCATCCCTTTTGTTCAGGATCTGGGATTGCGCTGAGCCACTAAAGTGAGGGGCATGACCGAAAGTTCCGTGCACCCCGCCCTCTGGCCCGCCCCCCGAGCGACCGGGGCGGTCGACGCGACCGTCACCGTGCCCGGATCGAAGTCGGTCACCAATCGCGCCCTCGTCCTCGCCTCGCTCTCCTCCGAGCCGGGCTGGCTGCGCCGCCCGCTGCGCTCCCGCGACACCCTCCTGATGGCGCAGGCTCTCCGCGCGATGGGCGTCGGCATCGAGGAGGGCGTGGGCCCGGACGGCTCGGGCGAGGCATGGCGGGTCATCCCCGCCGGTCTGCACGGCCCGGCGCGGGTGGACGTCGGCAACGCGGGAACGGTGATGCGTTTCCTGCCGCCCGTGGCCTGCCTCGCGGACGGCCCCGTCCACTTCGACGGGGACCCGCGGTCGTACGAGCGCCCCCTGCACGGCGTGATCGGCGCGCTGAAGTCCCTGGGCGCCCGGATCGACGACGACGGCCGGGGGACACTGCCGCTGACCGTGCACGGGGCGGGCGCGCTGGACGGCGGCCCGGTGTCCATCGACGCCTCCTCGTCCTCCCAGTTCGTCTCCGCGCTGCTGCTGTCCGCACCCCGGTTCAACCAGGGCGTGGAGGTGCGCCACACGGGCTCGGCGCTGCCCTCGATGCCCCACATCCGGATGACCGTCGACATGCTGCGCTCGGTCGGCGCCCAGGTCGACGAGCCGGAGTCGGGCGGCGAGCCGAATGTCTGGCGGGTCTCCCCCTCCGCCCTGCTGGGCCGCGACCTGACCGTCGAGCCCGACCTCTCCAACGCCCAGCCCTTCCTGGCCGCCGCGCTGGTGACCGGAGGCCGGGTCACCATCCCCGACTGGCCGCTGCGGACCACCCAGCCGGGTGACGCGCTGCGCGAGATCTTCACCGCAATGGGTGGCGCGTGCGAGCTGACCGAGCGCGGCCTGACCTTCACGGGCTCGGGCTCGGTCCACGGCATCGACGTGGACCTGGGCGAGGTCGGTGAGCTGACCCCGGGCATCGCGGCCCTCGCCGCCCTCGCGGACTCCCCGTCCACCCTGAGCGGCGTGGCCCACCTGCGGCTGCACGAGACGGACCGGCTGGCGGCGCTCACCAAGGAGATCAACGCACTCGGCGGCGACGTCACGGAGACCGCCGACGGCCTTCGGATCAATCCCCGCCCGCTGCACGGCGGCACCTTCCACACCTACGACGACCACCGCATGGCGACCGCCGGCGCGATCATCGGCCTCGCCGTCGCCGGGGTGGAGATCGAGAACGTCGCCACGACGGCCAAGACCCTGCCGGACTTCCCGGACATGTGGACCGGCATGCTCGGGGAACCTTCCGGCGCCGTCGGCGTCTCGTCCGGGGCGCTCGGCGCACCGGCCGGCAGGCGCGGGGTCTGAGGACATGCGCCGCTACGGGAAGAACCCCGACGAGGACGACATCCGCGTCCGCCCCAACCCCAAGGGCAACCGGCCCCGCACGCACACACGCCCCAAGCACGAGGACGCCCAGGACGGCATGGTCCTCACCGTCGACCGGGGCAGGCTCACCTGTCTGGTCGAGGACCGTACGGTGACGGCCATGAAGGCCCGCGAACTGGGCCGCAAGGCCGCCGTGGTGGGCGACCGGGTCTCCCTGGTGGGTGACCTCTCCGGCGCCAAGGACACCCTGGCGCGCATCGTGCGGATCGGTGCGCGCACGTCGGTGCTCCGCCGCACGGCGGACGACGACGACCCGTTCGAGAGAGTGGTCGTCGCCAACGCCGACCAGCTGGCGATCGTCACCGCGCTCGCCGACCCGGAGCCCCGCCCGCGCATGATCGACCGCTGCCTGGTGGCGGCGTACGACGGCGGGCTGACCCCGCTCCTGGTGCTGACCAAGTCCGACCTGGCCTCGGCGGACAAACTCCTGGAGGCGTACACCCCGCTGGGTGTCCCGTACGTCGTGACCAGCCGCGCGGAGCTGGAGGACGGGGACGCCGCCGAGCAGGTGCGGGAGCTGCTGAACGACCGGGTGACCGCCTTCGTCGGTCACTCCGGGGTCGGCAAGACCACGCTCGTCAACGCGCTGGTGCCGAAGGACCGGCGGCGGACGACCGGGGTGGTCAACGCCGTCACGGGGCGCGGCCGGCACACCACCACGTCGGCGCTCGCCCTGCCGCTGCCGGACGGCCGCGGCTGGGTGGTCGACACCCCGGGCGTACGGTCGTTCGGGTTGCACCACGTCGACCCCTCACGGGTGATCAACGCCTTCCCCGATCTGCAGCCGGGCACGGAGAACTGTCCGCGCGGCTGCACCCACGACGGCCACGAGCCGGAGTGCGCCCTGGACGCGTGGGTCGCGGAGGGTCACGCCGACCCGGCGCGGCTCGACTCGCTGCGGAGGCTGCTGGCGACCCGGGAGCGGCGCGAGGGCGACTGAGCCACGGCGCCGCCCGACTCGCGCACGTTTGCGGGCTCCCACGGTCGGTAAGGGCATAATCGCGCAAGCGAGACGAAGCATCACCTACGTGGGAGGCACCTGACGATGGCGTGGTTGCTGGTCGTGGTCGCTGGACTGCTCGAGACCGGCTTCGCCGTGTGCCTGAAGCTTTCGCACGGATTCACCCGGCTCTGGCCGACGATCGCGTTCTGCGCGTTCGCCCTCGGCAGCTTCGGCCTGCTGACGCTGGCCCTCAAGAAGCTCGACGTCGGCCCGGCGTACGCGGTGTGGACGGGTATCGGAGCGGCGGGGACGGCGATCTACGGGATGATCTTCCTCGACGACGTGGTCTCAGCCCTCAAACTGGTGTCGATCTCGCTGGTGATCATCGGTGTGATCGGTCTGCAGCTGTCCGGTTCCGCGCACTGAGCGCCGGCGCCGGCACCAGCGCGTAGGAGACGGCGAGCCGGAGCGCGATCTCGCAGCTCAGCTCCAGCTCCGCCGGGTCGCGCGGCGAAGACCCTCCCTCCAGCGCGGCCACGGCCCGGTCCCGGACGAGCGTGAGCAGCTCGGTGGCAGTGGGCGGTGCCGTGTCGGTGCGCCTGCCGACGGGCGGGTCCCCCGGTCTGGGTAGGTGCTCCCCCCAGACGCCCGTGAGGAGAGCCTTGACCAGGACGTTCGCGCGGGCCGCCCGGACCGTCCAGCGAGCGAGTTCCGCGGGCCCCTCCCCGCGGGCGCGGGCGGAGCCGAGCGCCTGTTCCACGCCGGCCAGATAGCCGTCGGCCGCCCGTCGGATCAGCGCGCGGGCCAGGCCGTCCTTGCTGCCGAACTCGTTGTAGAGGGTCTGCCGGGAGACCCCTGCCCGGGCCGCCACGTCGACCATGCGCACGGCCGTCCAGGGAAGCGTGGAGAGCGCCGAGTGTGCGGAGTCCAGGAGTGCTTCTCGCGCCGATGGCATCGTCGCCTCCCACGCCGGGGACCTGCGCTTCAGAGTCGAGGCGCCCGGTGGCACTGTCAAGGGGCCGCGCACGGCGGGCACGGCCGGCAGGGGACGGCCGCCCGCACGGGGCCGTGTAGCCCGGACGGGGGGCTGTGGATACTGTGACGGCATGCCCGACTACCACGATGATCTGCGCCTGGCCCACGTACTGGCGGACGCCGCCGACGCGGCGACGATGGACCGGTTCAAGGCTCTGGACCTCAAGGTCGAGACGAAGCCGGACATGACCCCGGTGAGCGAGGCCGACAAACACGCGGAGGAGCTGATCCGCGGGCACCTGCACCGGGCGCGCCCGCGTGACGCGATCCTCGGCGAGGAGTACGGGATCGAGGGCACCGGTCCGCGGCGCTGGGTCGTCGACCCGATCGACGGCACGAAGAACTACGTACGGGGTGTCCCCGTCTGGGCGACGCTGATCTCCCTGATGGAGGCGGGCGAGGACGGCTTCCAGCCCGTGGTCGGTGTGGTGTCGGCTCCCGCGCTGAACCGCCGCTGGTGGGCGGCGAAGGGCGCCGGCGCCTTCTCCGGCCGCAGCCTGACGTCCGCGACCCGGCTGCACGTGTCGAAGGTCGAGCGGATCGCGGACGCCTCGTTCGCCTACGCCTCCATGACCGGCTGGGAGGAGCAGGGCCGCCTGGACGGCTTCATGGATCTGACGCGGGCCGTCTGGCGCACGCGCGGGTACGGGGACTTCTGGCCGTACATGATGGTCGCCGAGGGTTCGGTGGACATCTGCGCGGAGCCGGAGCTCTCGCTGTGGGACATGGCGGCGAACGCGATCATCGTCCAGGAGGCGGGCGGACAGTTCACCAGCCTGGACGGGGTCTCCGGCCCGGGTGGAGGTAACGCGGCGGCGTCCAACGGCCTGCTCCACCACGAGCTGCTGGGCTATCTCAACCAGCGCTACTGAACGCCGCCGAGGGCTGCTGAGGCACGTCCCGCAAACCCCGGCGGGCACCCCCCTTGTTGAGTCCCCTCCTGGGTGCGACTCTGAGAGTCCCCCCACTTGTGAACTTGTGAATCGGCTCACGAAGGCGGCTTCGCAGGATCGCTCACTCAAGGAGGTGGCTCCCCGCATGCTCGTCCGCGACGCCATGAGCACCCTGGTCCTCACCATCGGCCCGGCCCACACGCTCCGGCAGGCGGCCCGGCTGATGTCGGCCCGCCGTATCGGAGCAGCTGTCGTCCACGACCCGGACACCTGCGGTCTCGGCATCATCACCGAGCGCGACATCCTCGACGCCGTCGGCGCCGGTCTGGATCCCGATGTCGAGACCGCGTCCACCCACACCACCACCGACGTGGTCTTCGCCTCTCCCGCCTGGACCCTCGAAGAGGCCGCCGAGGCCATGACGCACGGCGGTTTCCGGCATCTGATCGTGCTGGACGGCGCCGGCCCCGTCGGCATCGTCTCGGTGCGCGACATCATCAGGTGCTGGGCGCCGGCCCGGCGGCCCCGGGCCGAAATGGCACTCTGACCGGCACGCCCCGGCCCGCGGACGACAGTGGGCCGGACCCCCGGGAGCACCTCCCGGGAATCCGGCCCACCACCTACGGCAAGCGCCCCGTGTCAGCCGCGCAGGGCCTGGACCGCGGCCTCGAGCCGCTTGCCGAAGTCTCCGTCGGCCTGACGGAAGTTGCCGATCGCGCGCTCGGCGATGTCGTCGCGCGAGACCTTGGATATGAAGCCGGCGAGGTTGTCGATGAGCCGGACCTTCTCGTCCTCGGACAGCAGCCGGTAGAGGTTGCCGGCCTGCACGAAGTCGTCGTCCTCTGCGTGGAGCGGCGTCTCGTGGTTGCCGGTTGCGCCCGTGACGGGGACGGGCTGCCAGAGCGGCCGGTCCGCCTGGTCGGGGCCACCGAAGCTGTTGGGCTCGTAGTTCTTCGCGCCCTTGTGCCGGCCGTCGTACAGGTAGCCGTCACGGCTGTTGGTGCGTGCCTCGGTGGCGTGCGGGCGGTTCACCGGCAGATGGTCGGCGTTGATGCCGACGCGGTAGCGGTGCGCGTCGCCGTACGCGAAGAGACGGCCCTGGAGCATCTTGTCGGGGGACGGACCGATGCCGGGCACGAAGTGCGCCGGGCTGAAGATCGACTGCTCGACCTCGGCGAAGACGTTCTCCGGGTTGCGATTGAGCTCCAGCTTGCCGATCTCGATCGGCGGGTAGTCGGCGTGCGGCCAGACCTTGGTCAGGTCGAACGGGTTGAAGCGGTACGTGGCCGCCTCCGCCGCCGGCATGATCTGGACCTGCACCGTCCAGGACGGGAAGTCACCGCGCTCGATGGACTCGCGCAGGTCGCGCTGGTGGCTGTCCGGGTCCACGCCGGAGAGGCGGACGGCCTCCTCGGTGGTGAGGTTCTTGATCCCCTGGTCGGTCTTGAAGTGGTACTTGACCCAGAAGACCTCGCCCGCCTCGTTGTTCCACTGGAAGGTGTGCGAGCCGAAGCCGTCCATGTGACGGTACGAGGCGGGAATGCCACGGTCGCCGAAGAGCCAGGTCACCTGGTGCGTGGACTCGGGCGACAGACCCCAGAAGTCCCAGACGTTGTCCGCCTCCTGCGAGCCGGTGTACGGGTCGCGCTTCTGGGTGTGGATGAAGTCGGGGAACTTGATGGCGTCCCTGATGAAGAACACCGGGGTGTTGTTGCCGACGAGGTCGTAGTTGCCCTCTTCGGTGTAGAACTTCAGCGCCCAGCCGCGGGGGTCGCGTGCCGCGTCGGCGGAACCGAGGTTGCCCGCCACGGTGGAGAAGCGCAGGAAGGTCTCAGTCTCCTTGCCGACCTCCGAGAGGAACTTCGCCCGGGTCCACTGCGAGACGTCCCGGGTCAGCGTGAACGTGCCGTACGCGCCGGCCCCGCGGGCGTGCACCACGCGCTCCGGGATGCGCTCGCGGTTGAAGTGGGCGAGCTTCTCGAGAAGCGCCTGGTCCTGGACGAGAACCGGTCCGCCCGGGCCGGCGGTCTCACTGTTCTGGTTGTCGGCCACCGGAGCGCCGGCCTCCGTGGTGAGCGGTCCCTGAGTCACGCGCGCCTCCTGCGTCATGTCCTGCACAGCGTCGTTCCCTGCGCAGCCTGTTTCTCGGCCGCAGCCTGTCCTTGGCCAGTACGTAAACGATCCTACAATGGACTTTGTCCAAGTCAAGCAAGCATCTAAAGTCACACCCACTCGGAACTCGGGCCCTTCCACTGTTACGCTGGGCTCCATGAGTGACCTCCTGGAACGACTTCGTGGACGCGGCTGGCGCATGACGGCACAGCGGCGCGTGGTGGCCGAGGTTCTCGAAGGGGACCATGTGCATCTGACGGCGGACGAGGTCCACGCGAAGGCCGTCGACCGGCTCCCCGAGATCTCCCGGGCCACCGTGTACAACACGCTGGGCGAGATGGTGTCCCTCGGAGAGGTCATCGAGGTCACCACCGACCGCCGGGCGAAGCGGTACGACCCCAACGCCCACCGCCCCCACCATCACCTGGTGTGCGGGCGCTGCGGCGCGATCCGGGACGTACACCCGTCCGGCAACCCGCTGGCCGACCTGCCTGACGACGAGCGTTTCGGCTTCACCGTCTCGGACGTCGAGGTGACCTACCGCGGCATCTGTCCGAACTGCTCCGCCACGGCCTGAGCCCCCGGCGCCCGGCGGGGCTTCGCCGGGGCGGCCTTTGCACGGGCATACGACCGAGGCCCGGATCCTTGGAAGGATCCGGGCCCCGGTCTTCAGTAGCGGGGACAGGATTTGAACCTGCGACCTCTGGGTTATGAGCCCAGCGAGCTACCGAGCTGCTCCACCCCGCGCCGTTGTGAGTGCAACACTACGGCACCCGCACCGGCCGGAGCAAATTCATTCGCCGGACACCCGTGCGCCCCCGTGAGCCGCCCGGCCCGGCATCACGCGGTGAGCTCCTGGTGCAGCGCCTCCAGCAGGCGCGCTGCCCGCTCGGCCACCTCCGCCGGCCCCAGCTCGACCGCCCGGGCACACCAGCGCTGCCCCTCGGTCAGCTCGCCCCGGCGGGCGGCGAGCAACGCGAGACGCAGTGCGGCACGGCCGTGCCCGTCGTTGGCGGCACGGCTCCACCACAGGGCCGCCTCGCGCTCACTGCCCTCACGGGCGAGCAGCAGGCCGAGGTTGAAGGCACCGTTGCGGCTGCCCGACTCGGCGGCCTCGCGGTACCAGCGCGCGGCGCTCGCCATGTCGCCGCGCGCGGCCGCGAGCATCCCCGCCCTGACCTGCGCACGGCGGTGGCCCTGCTCGGCCGCCCTCTCGTACCACTCCTCGCACTCGGTCTTCTCCGGCATCTGCTCCCCGAGCCCGGGAGGCCCGGGTGCCGGCTGGCGCAGGTCGAGGACGCCCGCCAGCCGGAAGGCGGCCTCGGCGCTGCCGCCGCCCGCGGCGCAACGCAGATGGCGCTCCGCCTGCCGCTCGTCGCCGTCACGCAGCAGGGCCATGCCCACCTGGAGCGCGGCATCGGTGTGCCCGGCCGCCGCCGCCCGCTGGTACCAGCCGAGCGCCGTGCGGTCCTCGTCCCGTCCGGCGTGCAGGATGCCGAGGTTGAACGCGGCGTCCACGCTGCCGGCCTCCGCCGCCTTGGAGAACCAGGGCTCGGCCCCGGTCGCGTCCCCGGCCTGGAGCAGCAGCACGGCCAGCGCGTTCGCGGCCTCCCGGTGCCCGGCGTAGGCCGCCCGGCGGTACCACTGCTCGGCCTGCGGGATCCGGTCCTGGGCGGCACAGAGCAGGCCGAGGTTGTACGCGCCGTTGACGTCCCCGGCGTCCATGGCAGCGCGGTACCAGCGCTCCGCGGTCTGCTGCTCGCCCCTGGCCGCGTGCAGGGCGCCCAGGGCGTTGGCGGCGTTGCCGTCGCCGTCCTGGGCGGCACGCAGCCACCACACGGCCGCGCTCTCCTCGTCGCCCGCGTCACGCAGCAGGAAACCGAGGGCGCAGGCCGCACGGGGCTCGCCGTCCTTGGCGGCGGTGAGGTACCAGCGACCGGCCTCCTTCAGCTCGCCGCGCTGCTCGAGGATGGCGCCGAGGTGCAGGGCGGCACGGCGGTGACCACGCGCCGCGGCCTGGCGGTACCACTGCTCAGCCTCGCCGACGCGTCCCGAAGCGGGGCCCGCGACGGGGCCGTCCGGCTTCACCGGCGCGCCGGCGTCCAGCCCCCGGCGGCCGTCGCCCACGACGCGGCCCTGGCCGAAGGCGTCGCGTGCGTCGCCGACGGCGTTGCGCTCGATCGTCCGCGCCAGGCGGTACGAGGCCTCCCTGTGCCCCTGTTCCGCTGCTGCGCGCAGCCAGCGCTCGGCCCCGGCGTCACCGCGGTGCTCCAGCAGGTCGGCCAGCGCGTACGCGCCCAGCGCGTGGCCCTGCTCGGCGGACTGGCACAGCCAGTACTCGGCGGCGGGCTCGTCCCCGCGTTCCCGGAAGTGACGCCCGAGGGCGTGCGCCGCGGCGGCGGAGCCGGCGACAGCGGCGATGCGCCACCACCCGGCCGCCTCGTCGGCATATCCCCTCTGGTGCAGGAGCACGCCCAGGTTGTTGGCTGCGGCCCGGTCGCCCTCGGCGGTAGCCGCGCGCAGGTGGACCTCGGCGCCGTCCAGGTCACCACGGCGCAGCAGGAGAGCGCCCAGGACGCTCATCGACGCCGTGTCACCGGCCTCTGCGGCACGCCGGTGCCGGGCCTCGGTCTCGTCGGCGTGATCCGTGCCGTCCGCGGTGTCCGCGCTCCCTGTGGTGTCCGCGTCCCCGGTCGCCTCGGCGCTCTCGACGGCATCGGCCGCGCCGGTGATGTCCACGGTGAAGGCAGCGTCCTCGCGGACGCCGTCGGCGATGTCAGCGGTCCCCGCCAGGGCAGCGGCGAATACCGCATCTGCGGTGTTTTCCGTCGTCCGGCCGCGTCGCTGCACAAACCGCCCTGTCTCCAACAGAGTTGCCCTGTCCCCCATAAATACCATCGTCGCACCACCTGCTACCCGCGTACACCTGGTATACCGCGGCCAGTGAAGTCACTTCAGCGTTTTGTCGACATGCCCACAGAGAGACAAGTGAAACACGGTTGGCTCCAACTCATGCCCCGTGAACCGCACTTCACTCCGACAACTTGAGAAAAGGCCCATGACATGGCGAAGGCCCGGATCCCAAAGGATCCGGGCCTGCGCCTTTCAGTAGCGGGGACAGGATTTGAACCTGCGACCTCTGGGTTATGAGCCCAGCGAGCTACCGAGCTGCTCCACCCCGCGTCGTTGTGTTCAAACCGTACCACGACGCGGGGTGAACATTTCTCAACTGCCCTGGTCGTCGCCCTCCGGCTTCTTGGCGCCTTCGTTCGACGCAGCGCCGCCTGCCCCGTCGGGCTGAGCCGCCGCCGCCCGCTCGAGAGCCCTCTGGAGGTCCGCCTGGGCCTTGCCGTAGGCCTCCCAGTCCTGCTCCTTGAGAGCCGTCTCGCCGGCCGTGTACGCCTTCTGGGCGTCCGCGATGGCCTTCTTCAGAGCCGCGTCCCCGGTGGCCGGGGGCTCCGTGGTGTCACCCGGTGGCTCGTCCGGCTCGGTCGGCGGTGTCGTCGTATCGGAGCCGTCGACCCCGAACACCGCGTTCAGCGCTTCGCCGAGACTGTTCTCGAACACGATCTTCGACCCGTACGAAGCGGCGACCTTGCGCAGCAGCGGATAGTTCTGCGTACCACCGCGCGTGTACACCGGTTCGATGTAGAGGAATCCTCCGTCGAGCGGCACCGTCAGCAGGTTGCCGTACTCGATGTCCGAGTCGGTGCCCTTCAGGTTTCTCACGAACTCGGCGACGTCGTCGTTGCCGTTGAGCTCACTCTGTACCTGGCCTGGTCCCTTGACCGTACTGGTGACTCTCAGGAGTCTGATCGTGCCGTAGTCCTTGCTGGCCGCGTCCGCGTCCACCGCCATGAACGCCCCTAGGTTGGGACGCCCCTTGGGGGTGAAGGTCGTGGTCAGGGAGAACTTCTGCGCGTCCTGGTCCGGCATCTTCATGCTCAGGTAGTACGGCGGGACGGACCCGGGTTCCTTGTTGGTGGGGTCGTCCGGCACCTGCCACGCGTCACTGCCGCTGTAGAACTGCGCGGGGTTCTCGACGTGGTACCGCGTCAGCAGCTCACGCTGGACCTTGAACAGGTCCTGCGGGTAGCGCAGGTGGTCCATGAGCTCCTGCGGGATGTCCGCCCGGGGTTCCACCGTGCCGGGGAACGCCTTGCGCCACGTCTTGAGCACCGGGTCATCGGTGTCCCACTCGTAGAGCTTGACCTTGCCGTCGTACGCGTCGACGGTGGCCTTCACCGAGTTGCGGATGTAGTTGACCTGGTTCTGCTGGGCGACGACCGCGCGCTGGTTGGTGGTCAGCGAGTCGGCCGTGGTGTCACCGAGCGTCGTACGCGAGGCGTACGGATAACCGTTGGTCGTGGTGTACGCGTCGACGATCCACTGGATCCGGCCGTCGACGACCGCCGGGTAGGCGTCGCCGTCGATCGTCAGCCAGGGTGCGACCGCCTCGACGCGCTCCTTGGGTGTGCGGTTGTAGAGGATCCGGGAGCCGTCGCCGATGGCTCCCGAGTACAGGATCTGCGGCTCGCTGAACGACACGGCGTAGGCCGCCCGGTTGAAGGCGCTGGAGAGACTGATCCCGCTGTCGCCCTCGTAACTGGTGGTCTTCTCGCCGTCCTCCTCGTAGTCGAGCTCCTTCTGGGGCCCGCCGACGATGGAGTACTGCTCGGTCTTCTCGCCGTAGTAGATCCGCTGCTCGTACGTGCCCAGCTCGCCCGTGGTGGGCAGACCCGACTCCGTGAAGTCCGGAGATCCCGCCGGGTTGGTGCCCGTCGTGGTGCCCCGCGCCGCGATGGCGCCGTAGCCGTGGGTGTACGTGAAGTGGTCGTTGATCCAGTTCCTCTTGGGGAGGCCCTGGAGGTTCAGCTCGCGCAGGCCGACGACGGTGTCCTGCTCCTTGCCGTCCTCACCCTTGTAGCGGTCGACGTCCAGCGTCTTGGGGAACTGGTAGTAGTTCCTCTTCTGCTGGAGCTGCTGGAAGGCGGGCGAGACGACGTTCGGGTCCATCACGCGGTAGCTGGCGGCGGCGTCAGCGTTCGCCCTCAGCTTGGTGCTGTCGTCGGTCGTGCTGGTGCCCGTGTAGTCGTCGACCTTCGCGTTGTCGATGTCGTAGGCGTCGCGCGTCGCATCGATGTTCTTCTGGATGAACGGCGCCTCCTTGGCCTGCTCGTTGGGCTGGACCTGGAACTTCTGCACGATCGCCGGGTAGAGCCCGCCGATCAGGATCGCCGAGAGCACCATCAGGCCGAAGCCGATCACGGGCAGCTGCCAGGTGCGGCGCCAGAGCGTCGCGAAGAACAGGACGGCGCAGATGACCGCGATGCAGAAGAGGATCGTCTTCGCCGGCAGGTACGCGTTGGCGTCGACGTACCGCAGACCGGTCCAGTTGTCCGTGGCCTTGAAGTCACTGGACTTCACCGCCAGGCCGTACCGGTCGAGCCAGTACGCCACGGCCTTCAGCGCGACGAAGACGCCGAGCAGCACGGAGAGATGACCCGTCGCGGCACCCGTGGCACGCGCGCCGGGGCTGGTGATCCGCAGCCCGCCGTAGAGGTAGTGGGTCAGCGCCGCCGCGATCAGGGACAGCACCACCGCGGCGAAGCCGAAGCCGAGCAGGAAGCGGTACCACGGCAGGTCGAAGGCGTAGAAGGCGACGTCCAGCTTGAACTGGGGGTCCTTCTGTCCGAAGGGCACGCCGTTGACGTACATCAGCCAGGTACGCCACTGGCCGGACGCGGAGGCGCCGGCGATCAGACCGACGAGAGCGGTGACCGCGAGCAGCACCCACTTCTTGTACGGGGCGACGCTCATCCTGTAGCGGTCCAGGCTCTGCTGCTCCAGCGACATCGCGCTCAGCGGCGGCCGGAGCCGGTGCGCGAGCCAGATGTTCACACCGATGGCGACGGCCATCAGCAGTCCGAAGACGAGGAACAGCCCGATCTTGGTCCACAGAGTGGTGGTGAAAACAGACGAATACGCGACCGACCTGTACCAGAGCCAGTCCGTCCAGAACCCGGCGAACATGACGAAGGCCATGGCGAGAACCACCAGGACACCCAATGTCATGAGCAGGGTACGGACGCGCCGGGACGGGCGGCCGACTCTGATCCGTGGCCCGGTCGGGCCTCCGCCGCGGTCCGGCATCTGGAAAGCCAACGTGCGCACCTCGAAGTTCGCGGTCGTGTGAAGCAGGCCCAGCGATCGTAGAGCCCACCTATGCAACTTACTGAGGCTTTACCTAGTTCCCGTTCCCGGGGCAGAAGGAGGCAGGATGTTGGGTATGCCCAACGTTTCCCCCTCAGGCCCTCCGATGGCCGCGAGCCCCCTCACCGTCGCCGTCCTCGAAATCGACGCCTACGCCGCAGGTCTCGGCTGGGACCAGCCGGCCCGGCTGTTCGCCCTCGTCGACACCGCCCGGCTGCGGGCCCACGAGCCCGGCCTCGCCGCCCAGCTCGGTCTCGACGACACCGCTTCCACGACCGCCACCCTCACCCCCGTCGAGCAGGAGGAGCTGCCCGCAGGCACCGCGCTGGACGAATTCCTCGCCACGATCGCCTGGCCGGACGCCGTGGTCGGCTGCGCCATGACCGTCGAACGGCTGATGCTGCCGCCCTCGGCGGAGGCGTCCGTACCGGAGGGGCTGTCCGACGCCCAGCTGGCCAAGTGGGTCGCCGAGCACCCCGACCGGCAGGAGGTGCGGATGACCGTGGCGGTTCTGCGGGACGGCGCACGTGACTCCGCCGTGCGCCTGCGGGAGAAGGACTCCCCCACCGAGGTCCTGACCGGCGCGGGACTGGTTCCGGGGCTCGCCGAGGCACTCGCGGCCACCTTCGAGTCCTGACGCCTCCGGCGGGGGCCGGCCTCGGAGGCTGTCGGCCTCCGCCCGGTTCCGGGCCACCCGGCAGCTCTCAGCCCTTCGAGCAGCTCGGCAGGCCGGCCGCGTCCCCCGCCCGGATCTTCTCCAGGGACTTCTTCGCGTCGTCGAGGGTCTTCACCCTCACCAGGGTGAGGCCGTCCGGGGTGTCGGAGGCCGCCGCGGAGCAGTTGTCGTCCGGGGTCAGGAAGTACCGGGCGCCCGCGTCGCGCGCGCCGACCAGCTTCATGTTGATCCCGCCGATGGGGCCGACCTTGCCGTCGTCGTCGATGGTGCCTGTGCCGGCGATGAACCTGCCGCCCGTCAGCTTGTCGGGCGTCAGCTTGTCGATGATGCCGAGCGAGAACATCAGTCCGGCGCTCGGGCCGCCGACGTCGGCCAGCTTGATGTCGATCTCGAACGGGAACGTGTGGTCCGTCCCCGCCTGGATCCCCACGATCGCCCGGTCCTCCGAGGGGTTCGAGGGGTCCTCGGGCGCCTTCCGCGTGGTCAGGGTGACGTCGCGGGAGCCCTCGGGCTCCTTGCCCGCCTTCTCCGCCGCGGCGGCGGTCCTGGCCGGGATCACCGTGAAGACGACGTCCTCGCCGGGCTTGTGCTTCGTGACGAGCTTCGCGACGTCCTCCGGCTGTTCGACCGCCGTGCCGTCGACCGCCTTGATCACGTCGCCCGCGTGCAGCACGCCCTCGGCGGCGCTGTCCTTGACGACCGTGGAGACCACCACGCGGGAGGTGACGGGGATCTTCAGCTCCTCCAGGGCGGCGACCTTCGCGCTCTCCTGGGACTGGCTGAACTCCTCGGCGTTCTCCTGCGTCGACTCCTCCTCGGTCTTCCCGTCCGGGTAGAGGGTGTCGTGGGGCACGACCACGCTGTCATGGGCCAGCCAGCCGTAGACGGCCTCGACGATGTTCATGTCGTAGTCCGCACCGGTGACGCGCACCGTCGTCATGTTGAGGTTCCCGGACGTGGGATACGTCTTGCGCCCGCTGATGTGCAGCACCGGCTCGCCACGCGCGTCCCCGAGCGTGTTCACGGTCGGGCCGGGGGACATCTCCGAGTACGGCACACGAATCAGCACGCCTGCGCAGAGCAGCGCGATGAGGATGAGGGTGGAGGCGAGCATCGTCGCGGTGCGGCGTGGCATGGAACGACAGTACGGGAACGGCCTGTCAGTGCACCGTCGGGGCCGGTCCGTACGAGGCGGCCGGCGGAGGGGATCCGGAAGGACCGAGGGGCATCGCGGATTCGCTCGCTGCGCGGACTGCGCCTACGGGGAGCGGGTGCGGTGCGGAATTGGCAACTGCGTACAGCTGCGGAGTCTCAGACGGCCTCGGAACCGGAGTGCGGTTTCTCCATCGCCTCACGGAACCTGGCGTAGCCGGCGAGTTCGGTGACGTCGCCGGTCGTTCGATTGCGGGCTGCCCACCCTCCCCATATCGCCGCGCCAAGAGCAGCTATAAGCGGAATCAAGAGCCAAGCGAGTGCTGCCATCACGACCTCCCTGCCCCATGAGCGACCGCAACTGACGATCAGAAGATTAACCACCTGCACGAGCAACGCTCACGGCAGGGGTGCGGTTACGCAAATCGGGGCTGATGCCCCCTGGGGCGGTTTGCGCTCAGCAGGCGCCGACCCACTCCTCCGTGCCGTCGGAGAAACGCTGGTGCTTCCAGATCGGGACCTCGTGCTTGAGGTCGTCGATCAGCTTGCGGCAGGCCTCGAAGGCCTCACCCCGATGGGCGCAGGACACGGCGACGACCACCGCCAGATCGCCCACACCCAGTTCACCCACCCGGTGGACGGCGGCCAGAGCCCGTACCGGGAACTCCGCCACCACCTTCTCGGCCACTCTGCGGAGCTCGTCGCCGGCGGTCGGATGGCAGGAGTATCCGAGGGAGCCGACATCCTGCCCGTCGTCGTGATTGCGCACCGTGCCGACGAAGAGCGCCATGCCCCCCGCGGCGTCGTCCCCCACCGCGCGGAAGATCTCGTCGACGGACAGCGGTGTGTCACGGATGTCCAGGAGCCGGATGGGGTCCTGAGCAGCCTGCTCGCCGGGGTGGTCGTGGGTGCGTGCCATGGGGCCATCGTGCCGCACGCCGGGCCCATCCCGGAACAGCGTTTTCGACCTGTGGCCCGCCGGTCCGCCTGGAGCCTCCTACCAGGCGGGGGGATCGGGGCTTCCGCCCGGGCGGGCCGACCCGGCCGCCGGCCGCCTAGAAACGCCGGCGCGCCTTGCGGGCCCGCCGGACCAGTGCCGCCGTGCCCAGCAGCGCGACGGTCGCTCCCGCGGCGCCGGCTGCGGTGGCGTCCTTGCGGCCGAGCCGCCGTCCGGCGACGGTGTGGCGCCCCTCGACCTCTTCCAGGAGCGCTGCCAGGACCTCCTCGTTGGTCCACCTCGGGCGCCATCCCGCGTCGTGGAGCCGGCTCACACTGACCACCCAGGGGTGCATGGTGTAGGCGAGATCCCCCGCGGGTGACGGGGTGAGACCGATCCGGTGGAGGCGGGCGGCCGCGCCGAGGGCGACGGCGGACGGCAGCTCCATACGGCGCACTCCGGAGAGCTCCTCCACCTCTTCCTGTTCGAGCCAGCCGTCGCAGCCGACCGCGAACTCTCCCTCGATCTTTTCGAGGGCCGCGTACTCCAGGGCGCTGACCAGGTCGTCGACGTGGCAGAACTGCCAGGCCGGGCGTGAGCCGGCGACGACGAGGAGCCTGGGGGACTCGAAGTACCTGGTGAGCGCCGTGTCCGTGCCGCCGACCAGGACCGTGGGCCGTACGACCGTGACGTTGAGGCCGGGGTGGGCGCGGGGTGCGCGGCGGCCGAGCCGCTCGATCTCCAACAGGTCGCCGACACCGGTGGCCTCCGCCGTGGCCCGCAGTTCCGCGTCCTCGGAGAGGGGGATGTCGTTGTCGGGCAGAGCACCGTAGACCATCGCCGAGGTGCACAGCACCACCCGGTGGACGCCCACGGCCGCCGCCGCCGTCAGCACGGTCTGGGTACCGCGGACGTTGTACGCGGTGCGTGCCGCGGGATCGGTCTCCAGGTCGAGGTCGAGCGCCATGTGCACGACGACGTCCGCGCCGCGCAGCTTCTCGGCGATGGCCGGGTCCCGTACGTCCAGGATGTGCCACGTCGCCTCGGAGACGTCGCCCCGGCGCTCGTCGATGGCGATGACCTGCTTGATCTCGTCCGATGCGGCGAGATGGGCGGTGAGAAGCTCACCGACGCCGGTCGCGGCACCGGTGACCGCGACGACGGGGCCGCGGTTCCGGGAAAGATTTTTCGTGGGCTTGCTCTCGGTCGTGGGGTCGGCCAGGTTTCGCGCTGCGCGAACCTGCGGATCTGGGGAACTCACCGGGCGTCTCCAGCGGTTGTCTTCAGTACGTACCCGAATGACGCGTACGTACCAGGTGGCGTCCATCCTGCCGCAGGCCGGGAGCCGGCGGAGCACTGAGGGCCCAAGCGGCCTTCGGTGTCTACGCTGGATGGTGATGTCGGGCAGTCGCCGTCGGTTCGAGCCGGCGGCCCTACGAGCCGAGGAAACCCGTGAGTGACACCCCATTCGGATTCGGCCTTCCGCCGGAGGAGCCGGAAGACGGCGACGAAGGCAAGAAGAAGGACCCCACCGGTGCTGGGCAGGGCTCGGGCGGGCCGGCGAACCCGTTCGGCTTCCCGCCCGGCGCGGGCGGCGACAACCCGTTCGCCGCGATGTTCGGCTCGATGAACCCGAACGACCTGGGTGCGGCCTTCCAGCAGCTCGGCCAGATGCTGAGTTACGAGGGCGGCCCGGTCAACTGGGACATGGCCAAGCAGATCGCCCGCCAGACGGTGTCGCAGGGCACCACGGACGGCAGCAAGGACGCGAGTGTCGGACCCGCGGAGCGGGCCTCCGTCGACGAGGCTCTGCGTCTCGCCGACCTCTGGCTCGACGGTGTGACGTCGCTGCCCTCGGGTTCCGTCTCGACGGTGGCGTGGAGCCGCGCCGAGTGGGTCGAGGCCTCGCTCCCCGCCTGGCAGCAGCTGGTGGACCCGGTGGCCGAGCGCGTCGGCCTGGCCATGGGCGATGTCCTGCCGGAGGAGATGCAGGCCATGGCCGGCCCGCTGATCGGCATGATGCGGTCCATGGGCGGCGCCATGTTCGGCCAGCAGATCGGGCAGGCCGTCGGCGTGCTCGCCGGCGAGGTCGTCGGTTCGACCGACATCGGCCTCCCGCTGGCCCCGGCCGGCAAGGCGGCGCTGCTTCCGCTGAACGTCGAGCGGTTCGGCAAGGACCTGAGCGTGCCCCAGGACGAGGTGCGGCTGTATCTGGCGCTGCGCGAAGCGGCCCACCAGCGGCTCTTCGCCCACGTTCCGTGGCTGCGCTCGCATCTGTTCGGCGCGGTCGAGGCCTATGCGCGCGGCATCAAGGTCGACACCAGCAAGCTGGAGGACGTCGTCGGCCAGTTCGATCCGTCCCAGCCCGAGCAGCTGCAGGACGCTCTTCAGCAGGGCATGTTCCAGCCCGAGGACACCCCGGAGCAGAAGGCGTCGCTGGCCCGTCTGGAGACCGCTCTCGCCCTCGTCGAGGGCTGGGTGGACGCGGTGGTGCACGAGGCCGCGAAGTCACGGCTGACCTCGGCGGACGCACTGCGCGAGACGATGCGCAGGCGCCGGGCCTCCGGCGGTCCCGCCGAGCAGACCTTCGCCACGCTCATCGGACTCCAGCTGCGCCCGCGCCGGCTGCGGGACGCCTCGCGGCTGTGGGCCTCGCTCACGGACGCCCGGGGCGTCGACGGGCGTGACGGCCTCTGGGAGCACCCGGACATGCTGCCGACGGCCCAGGACCTGGACGACCCGGACGGTTTCGTCCACCACGAGCAACTGGACTTCTCCGAGCTCGACAAGATGCTCGGCGAAGCGGCGAAGGGCCCGCAGAAGCCCGCCGCCGAGGAGCAGGGCAAGGACGAGCCCGGCGACGACGACCCGAAGAGCGACGGCAAGGACGACTCCGGCCGGTGAGCCTGCACGACGACGCGGTTTCGGTACTCAAGGGTTACGACGACGGCGACACGGAGCAGACCGCACTGCGCCGGACGTACCTGGACCATCTGGCCGGGCATCCCGACGGCATGTGGAAGGCGTGCGGAGCGGGGCATCTGACGGCCAGCGCGCTGGTCGTCGACCCGGAGCGCGGCAGGGTCCTGCTGACGCTGCACAGGAAGCTGCGGATGTGGCTGCAGATGGGCGGGCACTGCGAGCCCCAGGACACCACTCTGGAGGCGGCGGCCCTGCGCGAGGCCACGGAGGAGTCGGGGATCCCCGGGCTCACCCTGCTGCCCGGCGGGCCCGTGCGGCTGGACCGGCATCCCATCCCGGCGCCCTGCCACTGGCACCTCGACGTGCAGTACGCGGCGACGGCGTCGGCCGGGGCGGTGGAGCGGATCAGCGAGGAGTCCCTGGATCTGCGCTGGTTCCCCTACGACGAGGTGGCGCGGGTGGCGGACGCCTCGGTCGAACGGCTGCTGGCGAGCACCCGCACACGGCTGGAGCAGGGCCGCTAGCCGACGGGTGAGGGGCGGCTTCCCGCGGGAAGCCGCCCCTCACCCGTTGCGCCCGGCCGTAGCGGCGCGGCTCAGTTCCAGGAGTTGTTCTGGTTCTGCCCGTGCGAGCCCTGCTGCCCCATACCGAACTGCGCCGCGGCCCCCTGGCCGATCTGGGCGCTCTGCGGCGGCAGCACCTCACTCGGCTGGACGAGGGCGAAACCCTGGCCCAGGAAGCTCAGCTCCCAGCCCTCCCCCGTGTTGCCACGGCGCCGGAAGACTCCCGAGGAGTGCGTCTGGGCCTGCATCTGCACCCGCAGCCCGCTCGACCAGGCGACGATCGCGTCGGCGTCGGCATTGACGTACTTGTCGGGGGTGACCTGCATCATCAGCGGCTGGCCGGATGTCATCAGGGCGACCTTGCCGCTCCCGGAGATGTTGAGCTGGTACTTGCCGGTGCCGGAGATCCCGTACTGGCTGTCCACCGCGATGACCTCGGTGTGCAGGGAGGAGTCCAGCGCCAGGACGTAGGCGCTGTCGACCGTCATGCCCTCGTGGTCGACGTCGACCACATGGATGTACTGCGCGAGGTTGGCCAGGTAGACCGTGCCCTGACCGGAGCAGCGCATGAGGTCGAGGCCCTCACCCGTGTTCCTGCGGGCGCGGCGCTGGCCGTGCGACTGGTACTCACCGTCGAACTCCATGAGCCCCTGGTAGGCGACCATGGCTCCCTTACGGGCGAGGACGTCGTCGTGGCCGGCCAGCGCGACCCGCAGGAGCTGCGGGTTCTGGACCGTGTAGCGGTCCTGCGACTGCTGTTCCGTGTAGCTGAAAAGCGGACTCTGCATGGTGTGTTCCTCCCCCGCTCAGTTCCGGATCCGCAGGCGGTCGGTACTGTCCTCGCTCGGCTGGACGACGACGATGCCCTGACCGGAGAAGGCCATCTGGTACGCCTCTCCGCTGCCCCGCCCGATGAGCGAGCTCGCCTTGAAGCTTCGCTTGCCCTTCACCTTGAGGTTCGGGGACCACGCGACGAGGGCGTCAGGGTCGACGTACGTCTCGTCCTCGCCACGCCCGCAGTCGACGACGATCGGTGTGCCGCGCGAGGTGATGGCGACCCATCCCGTGCCCTGGATCCCGACGTTCCACAGGCCCTGGCCGGCGAACTTGGCGAGTCCCTTGACCCGCTCCACGCCCCAGGTGAGGTGACCGTCGAAGGCGAGGAGGTTGGTGCCGTTGACGGACAGCGAGTCGTTGTTGAGATTGATGACGACCACGTCGGCGCCGTAGTCGGCGAGGTAGAGCAGACCGTCGCCGGCGCACTTCATCAGGGGTGCGCCCTCGCCGGTGATCCACTGGGACGCGATCTGGCGGACGGCCGGCGGGTTCGGTTCGTACTGGATGAAGCCCTCGTAGGCCACCATCGAGCCGGTGCGGGCGTAGAGGTCCTGGCCGGTGGCCATGGCGACCTTGAGCATCGTGCGGCCGTGGTTCTCCATGCGGGCCGTGACGGGGGTCGGGGCGAAGCCCGCGAGCTGCTGATTCATGACGGGCTCCCTCAGACCTCGTAGGGCTGGACGACGATGAAGTTGCCGGGCGCTCCCCGGAACTGGAGGTTCACGGTCTCCCCGCTGTGCCCCGGGTACGCGTTGCGGCGCAGCCGGACCTGGCTGGAGATGATCACCTGGGACGCCGACGACCAGGCCACCACGGCGTTGCAGTCGGCGAAGGTGGTCGGAGTGACCGGAAGGACGACCGGCACACCGTGGGTCTTGACGACGACGGTGCCGGTGCCCTGGAACTGCATGGTGAACAGGGCGCCGCCGGGAATCCCGTGCCCCTCGATCCTGCGGACCTCGTACTGCAGGGACTCGTCGAAGGCGAGCACGCTCTCGGCGGAGACGCAGATGCCGTCGCCCTGCAGCTCGATGGGATGCAGATGCGATCCGTCCTCGGCGAGGAAGACCTGGCCACGGCCGCTGCAGCGCATCAGCTGCATCTCCTGGCCCGTGGCGTTGCCGACCATGCGGCCCGCGAAGCCGGCTCCCTTGTAGCCGAAGTCGACCTTGCCCTGATACATCACCATGCTGCCCTGACGGGCCAGCACCGGTGTGCCGCCCATCGTGAGGTCGACGCGCATGAGCTGCTGGTTCTGCGAGGTCCAGCGCTGCCCGGTGGCCGTTTCCTTGTAGGGCTGCAGTGCGGCCTGGAGGCCCGCGCCACCCGCGGGAACACCCTGGGGTACGCCGTGCGGCACACCTGGCTGCATGCCCGGGGGCTGCTGGCCGAACGGCCCCGGAGCCTGCTGGCCGAACTGCGGTGCGGCCGGCGACTGCTGTCCGTACGGCGGGGCGACGGGCGGAGCACCCTGCCCGGGGACCTGTCCGAACTGCGGCTGCTGGGGCGGCTGGCCGTACGGCGCGGGCGCTTGCGGTGCGGGTGCCTGCGGTGCCGGCGCCATAGGGGCCGCGATGGTCGGCGCGGCGTGCACCGGCTGCTGCTGCGGTGCGGGAGCCGGTGCCGCCGGAGCGCCGAATGCCGGTGCCGGCTGCGGTGCCTGGGGTGCGGCCGGAGCACCGAAGACAGGGGGCGCGGAGGCTTGGGCGGGCGGTGCGAACGCGGGGGCGGCGCCCTGGGGCGACGCGACGGGGGCCTCCTCGGCGACCTCCCCGCCGAAGTTCTTGAGCAGCGCGTCGAGTCCGCCGTCGAAGCCCTGGCCGACCGCGGCGAACCGCCAGACGTCCTTGAGATAGAAGTCGCCGAGCATGACCGCGCGCTCGGTGGTGAACTCCGTGCCGGTGAAGGCGTACTTCACCACTTCCTCGCCGCCCGCGACGATCCGGATGTATCCGGGGCCGACCTGGGACATCTGCCCGGCACCGTCGAGCGTCGCGGTGAAGGACAGCTTGTGGATGTTCGCCGGAATGCGGTCGAGGGTGACGCGGAACGATTCGGTGTCACCGGCCTGGGCACCGAGAAGCTGAATGGACTCCTCCGGTGATTTCGGCTGATTGAAGAAGATGAAATACCGGTCGTCGGAGAGCTGCTCATTGGCGTCGAGACCGAAGCAGCTGATGTCGAACGTCAGGCCGGGGCCCGCGATCTGCACACCTACGTACAGATCCGTCCCTGACGTGAGATCACTGATCTTGGCCTTGTGGCCGCGCTGAAATTCCCTGGCCATGCGTAACGACCGTCCCCCATCCCGAAGGTGAATGCGTCGCGTCAGGCTAACCGCAAACCACGACATCGAGCCAAGCCGGTACAGACCCGGTACAGAATCGGCAACGTCACTCTTCGCGGGCGGCGGGCAGATGCGGGAGCCGGTCGGCCGCCACGACTCCTTCGAGATAGCCCCGCGCTCGCTCGGTCCGGGGGTACGCCTCCAGGAGCCGCCAGAAACGCGGCCCGTGACCCGGAACCAGCAGATGGGCCAGCTCATGGAGGAGGACGTAGTCGAGGACGTACTCCGGCATCCCCTGCAGGCGGTGCGAGAGGCGGATGCTGCCCTCGGCCGGGGTGCAGGAGCCCCAACGGGTGTTCTGGTTGGTCACCCATCGCACGGAGGCCGGCCGCGCCCGGCCGTCGAGGTACTGACCGGAGAGCCGCTCGGCCCGGTCGGCGAGCTCGCTGTCGCCGATGACACGTCTGCTCTCCTGCGCGGCGAGCTTGTCGAGCATCACGCCGACCCACCGCTGCTCCTCGGCCTCCGACATCCGGGCCGGGATGAGCACGATGGTGCGGTCGCCCTCGCGGTACGCGGAGACCGTTCTGCTACGACGGGCGCTTCTGCGGACCTCGACCGCGCTCGTCACCGATGCGCGGGGCTGCTGGGTGGCTGCGCTGCGCGGCTGGCGTCCGGCGCTGCGCGCAGGGGTCTCCCCGGCGAGACCGGGAGAGGGGTCGGCGGGCACGACTCGACGTTACCCGCTGGCGGTGCGGGAAGTCCCGCCTCCTCGGCGGTCCGACGTTGATCCACTTCTCGGCTTGCACCATTTGAACGACTAATGCCCCAGCCTGTGGATAACTTTCCGCCCGTTTCGCCGCCATGTTGCATTCTGGCAACGGATCCCGACACCGACCTGGGAGAAGTCATGCATCCGATGCTGAAGCCCGCACTCCGCCGCGCCTGGCGTGGACGGAACACCGTGCAATTCGGCGTGACGCCCGCACACGCGGTAACGCTGGGGCCTATGGATATCGCCACCGGAAGCTTTCTGGAACTCCTCGACGGAACACGCGGACTTCCTCTGCTCCGCGAAGAGGCCAGGGCTCTGGATCTGTCGGACCGTCACGTGGACATTCTCGTATCGCGCCTCACGGAGGCAGGTCTGCTGGACGATCCGGATGCGGGCGGCCCCGAGGCCGACGCCTTACGCCGGCGGGCCGAGACCCTCGAGCGGCAGCGCCCGGACGCCGCGTCGCTCTCCGTGGTCCATCCGACGCCCGGCGGCGGGCTGCGCACGCTCGCGGCCCGGCGCGCGATGCGGGTGCAGGTGCGCGGAGCGGGCAGGGTCGGCGCGGCGGTCGCCGCGGTGCTGTCCGGGTCAGGGGTGGGGCACGTCGAGGTGCTCGACGGGGGCCGCGCCGAACCCTGGGACGTGGCGCCGGGCGGGCTCCCGGCGTCGTCGGTCGGCGAGCGCCGTGACACGGCGGCACGGCAGCTGGTGCGCAGGTCCGCGGTCGGTGGCCCTCCGCGGCAGGGCGGGGCGTCCGAGGCTCCGGCGCGAGGCGAGCCCGCACTGTCCCTGATCGTGGTGGCGCCCAGGGACGGCCTCTCCGTGTACGCTCCCGATCCGAATACCGCCGCACCGTGGATCGCCTCGGGTACGCCGCACCTCTACGCGGGAGTGATCGAAGCCACCGGAGTGGTCGGGCCGTTGGTGCTGCCCGGAGGCACCGGCTGCGCGGGCTGTCTGGCGCTGCGCCGCGCGGAGGCGGATCCCCAGTGGCCGCGGATGCTCGCGCAGTGGAGGTCCGGGCGGCGCACATGCGTGCAGGCCTGCGATCTGGGTGTGGCGACCGCCGTGGCCGGCCTCGCCGCGGCCCACGCGCTCTCCTTTCTCGACGGAGAGCTGCCCGCCAGCACGGGGGCGCGGTGGGAGGCCGCCATGCCGATGCTGGACTGGCGGTCGGAGCGGCTGGGGCCCCACCCCGACTGCGACTGTGGTGCCGCCGGGCACACTGAGGTGGAGCTCACCCCCGCGGCAGGCGCCACGCAGGACACAATGGCCGGGTGACCGCCGCCGCCGGAGCGGAGCCGGATACGCACGCCGCACGGCAGTCTGGGAAATGGAGGGGCACATGTCTGATCTTCCCCGGAAGGCGGTCACCCGTACCGCGAAGCTGGCAGCCCTGCCGCTCGGCTTCGCCGGCCGTGCCACATGGGGTCTGGGCAAACGGATCGGCGGGAAGTCCGCCGAGATGGTGGCCCGCGAGGTCCAGCAGCGAACGGCGGACCAGCTCTTCAAAGTCCTCGGCGAGCTGAAGGGCGGTGCGATGAAGCTCGGACAGGCGCTGTCCGTCTTCGAATCCGCGCTGCCCGAAGATGTCGCGGGGCCCTACCGGGCGGCGCTGACCAAGCTACAGGAGGCGGCGCCACCCATGCCGACCCGCACGGTCCACGGGGTCCTGGCGGAGCGGCTCGGTGAGGACTGGCGGGAGCTGTTCACCGAGTTCGAGGACCTGCCCTCTGCCGCCGCCTCGATCGGGCAGGTCCACCGCGCCGTGTGGCACGACGGGCGGGACGTCGCCGTGAAGGTGCAGTACCCGGGCGCCGGCGAGGCGCTGCTGTCGGATCTCACCCAACTCAGCCGCTTCGCACGGCTGCTCGGTCCGCTCGTCCCCGGAATGGACATCAAGCCGCTCATCACGGAGCTCCGCGACCGGGTGTCCGAGGAACTGGACTACGAGCTCGAGGCACGGGCCCAGCAGGAGCACGCCGCGGAGTTCGAGGACGATCCCGATGTGGTGATCCCGGCCGTGGTCCACCAGTCCGAGCAGGTGCTGGTCACGGAGTGGATCGACGGAATTCCGCTGTCGGAGGTGATCGCTGACGGCACGACGGAACAGCGGGACCGGGCGGGCCAGCTGCTGGCGCGCTTCCTCTTCTCGGGGCCGGCACGCACCGGCCTGCTCCACGCGGATCCGCACCCGGGCAACTTCCGGCTGTTGCCGCCGGAGGCGACCACTCGGGACGCGGACGGGCTCGACGGGGACGCGGACCTGTGGCGCCTGGGGGTGCTGGACTTCGGCACGGTGGACCGGCTTCCGGGTGGTCTGCCGCAGACCATCGGCGATGCCCTGCGGATGACGCTGGACGGGGACGCCGACGCCGTCTACGCCATGCTGCGTGAGGCCGGCTTCGTGAAGGAGTCGATCGAACTCGAACCGGACGCCGTGCTCGACTACCTGATCCCCATCATCGAGCCGGCGCAGGCGGACGAGTTCACCTTCACCCGCTCCTGGCTGCGCAGCCAGGCCGCCCGGATCGCCGATCCGCGCTCCCCGGCACACCAGTTGGGGAAGCAGCTGAACCTTCCGCCCTCGTACCTGTTGATACACCGGGTGACACTGAGCACGATCGGGGTGCTCTGCCAGCTGGGGGCGACGGTCCGTCTACGCGACGAACTGGAGTCCTGGCTGCCGGGGTTCCTCCTGGAGTACGAACCGGACGAGGACAGCGCCGAGGAGGAGGCGGCGGTCGAGGTGTAGCGGGGTCACCACCAGGCTGAGTCGAGCCTGCTCTCGATCGCCCTGATGTGGGTGCGCGCGCAGCCCTCGCAGAAGTACTGGCGTCCGCCGTTCTCCACGGAGCAGAGCCATGTCGGAGGCGGTGGGTCCGAGTCGGCGACGGTGCCGCAGCGGGCACACGCCACGTGACCGTCGGCCAGGTCCGCAGAGTGATGGGTCTTCTCGTCCACCTCGCGACGATAACGCCGCGGGCCGGCCGGCGCGCGCCGCAACGCACTGCGGGGCCGGCCTGTTCGGGCCGGCCCCGCTGATGGGGAGGGTGGCTGCCTGGGGCCGAGCGGTGGCCCGGCAGCCGTGGTGCGCCGTACTGCTGGTTCGGCTGTCAGTGCATGACGGCCATGGCGAGCGCGCGGCGGGCGCGCCTCGAGGCACGCTCCGCACGGCGCTGCATCCGCCGGGCGGCCACCAGGCGCACTGCCTGACGTCCCTCCTCGGCTTCCCTCAGGCGGTCGTGCATATGCGCACGAGCCAGGGCTTCTGGGATGAGTTGCATCTCGCGGGTCCTGTTCTGACGCGAGTCGTTCGCGCCGATGATGGTGACGTCCGGGGTGGCGGAGCCGACGGGCTCCCTCGTCGTGGTGGTCATTGGTGCCTGATTCCGGGGGTCATGGGTCTGGGGACGATCGATGGTTCCGATGCGCTTCGTTCGTGTGGGGGACATGACCCCCAGGCCGGGAGTCACGCCGCGACCGGGTTCTTGCGCGGGCGGCCACGCGGCCGCTTGCGGGCGACGACGACGCCCTGGACGAAGAGCTCGCCGCCCCAGACGCCCCACGGCTCGCGCCGCTCCTTGGCGCCGGCGAGGCAGGCCTCGACCAGCGGACAGGTCCGGCAGAGGGACTTGGCGTACTCGACGTCGGCCGGGGACTCGGCGAAGAAGACCTCCGGGTCGTAGGAACGACAGGGGACGGGTACGCCGAGGTTCTCGATGGCGTCGTCGAGCGCGGTGAGCGCGGTGAGGGGGATCAAGGTGGAGTCCTCCGTGAGGCCGGGCGGGGAGATCGTGTCGGAAGGCGGTACGGACGGGGCGTGCGTCTCGAGTTGCACGGTGGCGTTGTCCTCGTCTGGTCGTGCCGGCCTGTTGGCCGGTTGGCGGCTGGTACCAGGTCCTGCTGTCCCGAGGCTCCTTCGTCTCGTCTCATCCGTTCGGACAAAACAAAAGGGCCGCGGATCCCGAGTGGGGTTCCGCGGCCCTGAAGGCGCCGGCCTGATTGCTCTCAGGCTGGATCACTCCAGGGTTCAGGCCCACGGAAGGCCCACATCGTGTGGTGCTGCGTCGTCTGCTTCTTGACTCCGGCACCGGCTGCGGCTGCCGCAAAGGCATAGGCCGAGGCCTGTCCCTTCGCTACTGCTGCTTCCGGTGCCTCGGTCGGTCGCTCATTGCGCTCTCGCACGGGCAGGCTCGCCAGGGACAGCGGGCTGACCACGGAGATGCCGGACACACCGGTGCCACGAAGCGAGAGCTCCGAAGAGCGGGTGAGGCCGAGCGAGCAGGTGGAGACGACCGACGGATCGGTCATTTTGATGGTGTTGATGATGCTGATCACGACAATCGCCTCCTCTCGGCGTCTCAAGGGACCGGCCGGGGCCGATCCTGCGGTATTCGGATAAGTACAGCACGGAGTCAGGGCTTCAGAGAAGTCGCTGTTCCCGTGGTTAAGAACCTATGGTGATGACTGCTGTGGGCGCAAACTATTTTTTCGACGAGTTTTCCTCACACGTCGCCGTCGCCCTCGTCGAGCTCCTGACCCACCGTCCGACCTGCGCAGATGTCCAGCACGTCGGCCCCGAACCTGGTCAGCTTCCGGTTTCCGACACCGGCGATGACGACGAGCTCCCCCTCGCTGACCGGCGCGGCCTCGGCGATCGCCATCAGTGTCTTGTCGGTGAAGACGCAGTACGCGGGCTGGCTGATCTCCTTCGCCCGGTCCGCGCGCCACTCGCGCAGCCGCTCGTACAGTCCCTCGTCCATGTCCGAGGGACAGTCCTCGCAGCGCATCAGTTTCATCTCGCCGGCCTCGGTGAGCGTCTTGCCGCAGACCCGGCACCGGGCCGGGCCCCTCCGGCCGGCCCGGACCGGCCTCTCCGTGCCGACGGCGCCCGTGCCCGCGCGGGAGCCGCGGTCGATGCCGCCTCCTCCCCCGGCGCCGCCCCGCGTGCCGAGCGCCGCCGAACCGGGCCGCAGCCCGTTGAGGAAGCGGGTCGCCCGGCGGTTCCCCCGGCCGCCCGGCGACCGGGACAGCGCCCAGGACAGCGAGAGGTGGAAGCGGGCCCGGGTGACCCCGACGTACAGCAGGCGGCGTTCCTCCTCGATCTGTTCGTCCGTCTTGGCGTAGGCGATGGGCATCATGCCCTCGGTCAGACCGACGAGGAACGCGGCATCCCACTCCAGTCCCTTCGCCGAGTGCAGCGACGCCAGGGTGACGCCCTGGACCGTGGGCGCGTGCTGGGCGGCGGCCCGCTCGTCGAGCTCGGCCACGAGATCGGAGAGGGTCGCCCCCGGCTTGGCCTGTTCGAAGTCCTCGGCCAGGCGCACCAGGGCGGCGAGGGACTCCCAGCGGTCCCGCACCGCTCCTGAGCCGGCCGGCGGCTTGGAGGTCCATCCCTTGGTGGAGAGCACCGCCCGCACCTCGGAGGGCAGGTCGTCGGCGCCGTCGAGCAGCGCGTCGTTGCCTCCCGCGCGGGCGGCACCGCGCAGGGCGACGCCCGCCTCCCGGACTTCGGGCCGGTCGAAGAAACGCTCGGCGCCGCGCAGCTGGTAGGGCACGCCCGCGTCCGCGAGTGCCTGCTCGTAGACCTCGGACTGGGAATTGACCCGGTACAGCACGGCGATCTCACCGGCCGGGACGCCGGCGGCGATCAGATCACGGATCCGGCGTGCTGTGCCCTCGGCCTCGGCGGGCTCGTCCGCGTACTCCGTGTAGACGGGTTCGGGGCCCTTGTCCCGCTGGGAGACCAGCTCCAGCCGGTGTTCGGCCGCCCGGCCCCGGGCCTGGCTCAGCAGGCCGTTGGCCAGGTGGACGACCTGGGGTGTGGAGCGGTAGTCGCGCACCAGCTTGACCACCGTCGCCTCCGGATGACGGGTGCGGAAATTCAGCAGGTGGTCCGGGGTGGCACCGGTGAAGGAGTAGATCGTCTGGCCGGCGTCGCCGACGACGCAGAGATCGTCCCGGTCGCCGAGCCAGAGATCGAGGAGCCGCTGCTGGAGCGGGCTCACGTCCTGGTACTCGTCGACGACGAAGTGCTGGTACTGGCGGCGCACATGCTCGGCGATGTCGTGGCGGTCCTGGAGGATGCCGACGGTGAGCAGCAGAACGTCCTCGAAGTCGATCACCGACCTGTCGCGCTTCAGCTGCTCGTACATCGCGTAGATCTGGGAGAGCTCGGCCGGGTCGCGCGGGACGTCCCGCTGGGTCTTGGCCACCGCCGCCGGGTAGTCGGCGGGGACGGTCTGGGTGACCTTGGCCCACTCGATCTCGCTGGTGGTGTCTCGCAGTTCGTTGCGGTCGAGGCGGACCCCGCAGCGGGCCGCGGCCTCGGCGACCAGTTGGACCTTGCGCTCCACCAGGCGTGGAAGATCGCCACCGACTGCTTTCGGCCAGAAGTACTGGAGCTGGCGCAGGGCCGCGGAGTGGAACGTACGGGCCTGGACACCCGTGGCTCCGAGCTGGCGGAGCCGGCCCCGCATCTCCCCGGCCGCCCGGTTGGTGAAGGTGACGGCGAGCACGGTGGTCGGCTGGAGAATCCCGGCACGCACCCCGTACGCGATGCGGTGCGTGATCGCCCGCGTCTTGCCCGTCCCGGCTCCGGCCAGCACGCACACGGGTCCGCCGAGGGCCAGCGCGACCTCGCGCTGCTCGGGGTCGAGCCCGTCCAGCACGGCGTCCGCGGAGTCGGGGACCTGTGGGAAGAGGGTGGAATGCGTTGCTGCTGTCACCCTGCCATGCTGCCAGGTCGTGAGGGGCCGCCGCGGCGGTTGTCCACAGGGGGTGCCGTTCGTCATACCGGCCGGGGACCGCGCGGGAATGGTGGTCAGGTCCCGTGCGTTCCCTCCATGCGGGAACGTGCGCGTGCGGACGGTCCCGCTTCGGACGGACAAGACGAAGGAGCGCCGACGACATGCCGGGCACTGTGACGATGTACAGCACCACGTGGTGCGGCTACTGCCGCCGGCTCAAGGGGCAGATGGACCGCGAAGGCATCGCGTACACCGAGGTCAACATCGAGCAGGACCCGGACTCCGCAGCCTTCGTCGAGAAGGCGAATGGCGGAAACCAGACGGTTCCGACGGTTCTGGTGGTTCCCGCGCAGGGAGGCTCCGAAGTCGTCATGACGAACCCGAGCCTCGCGCAGGTGAAGCAGGCGCTCGGCGTCTGACCGGCGTGACGCACGCACAACCCCTGATCGGCCTGGAGCTGATCAGGGGTTTCGTGTACCCCGGCCCGCACCCAGGAGTTTCAGCGGGCCGAGACCGGGGCGGGCGCAGGAAGACGGCGGCGACCTTCCTGCCCGAGCCCGTGCCCGAGGACATACGGCGCGAGGACGGGCACCGCACCTTCTGGCGCATGGAGCTCGCCGGGCGGGGGCCGTGGCGTGGGCAGGGCGTCGCGCGTCGTCTGCACGGGACGCCGGCGCCCCTGGCGGGCCCCGGGGCCGTCGCCGTGTCCGGACCGTCAGCCGCCGGCGCCCGGCCTGGGGAGCGGCTTGCCGTACCAGAGTTCGATCAGACGCGCCGCGATCGAGACGCCGAAGGGGGGCAGCACCTCACCCGAGTCGAAGGCCGCGGTCAGCTCCTCGCGGGAGAACCAGCGGGCTTCCTCGATCTCCTCGCCGTCCACGTCGATCTCGTAGGAGGTGGCACGCGCCATGAAGCCGAGCATCAGGCTGGAGGGGAACGGCCAGGGCTGGCTGGCGATGTACTCGACCTCGCCGATGACGACCCCGGCCTCCTCGAACACCTCGCGGGCCACGGACTGCTCGATCGACTCCCCCGGCTCGACGAAGCCGGCGAGGGTCGAGAAGCGGCCCTCGGGCCAGTGCACCTGGCGTCCCAGCAGGGCACGGTCCTGGTCGTCCGTGACCAGCATGATCACGGCGGGGTCGGTACGCGGGTAGTGCTCCGCCCCGCAGGCCTGGCAGCGGCGGATGTGCCCGGCCGCCGCGATGACGGTGCGCTCGCCGCAGCGTGAGCAGAAGCGGTGCAGCCGCTGCCAGTTCTCCAGAGCCACCGCGTGCACCATCAGTCCGGCGTCGCGCGGTCCGAGGAGCATCCCGGCCTCGCGGAGGCCGGCGGGCCGTGCGGACTGGTCCATGCGGCCCGGAAGGGAGTCCTTCTGGAGCGCGAAGTAGCGTACGCCGTCCTCGTCGGTGCCCAGGAAGTAGCGGTGGGTCTCGGTGACGGGTGCCTCGAAGGCCGGCGTCATGACGAGCTCCGTGCCTCCGTCGGGGGTGTCGTCGACGAGCGCCTGGCCGCCGGAGACGACGAAGACTCTGGTCGTCGGGTGGCTCCAGGCCGCGGCGAGCCAGGCCTCGTCGAGCCGGTGGTGCGCCGCGCGGTCGATGCCGCTGGGCGCGGTGAGACCGATCGGGCGGTCTGCGGTGGCGTTGTCGAAGGTGCTCACAGGTGCTTCCTACTCCCCCGGGGGTGGATCGGGCGTTCAGAGATTCAGCGGAGTGCGTCGGCCAGCTCGCCCCACAGGTGGGCGGTGGTCTCCACGCCTTTGAGGAGGAGATCGAGTTCGACCTTCTCGTCGGGGCCGTGCCAGCCGTCGGACGGTACGGAGATGCCCAGGAAGAGGACGGGCGCGCCGAGCACGTCCTGCAGGTCGGCGGCGGGGCCCGAGCCTCCCTCACGGGTGAAGAGGATCTTCGTCCCGAAGGCCCGGCCCATGGCGCGGGCCACCGCCTGGAGGGCGGGGTGGTCCAGAGGCGTCAGACAGGGACGGGTGGCGGGGGCGAAGGTGATCCGGTGGCGGACACCGGCCGGGATCAGGGCCTCGGCCCAGGTGCGGACCGCTTCCTGGATCCGCTCCGGGTCCTGGCCCGCGACCAGCCGGAAGCTCAGCTTCGCCAGGGCGGACGAGGGGATGACGGTCTTGCTGCCCGCCCCCTGGTAACCGCCGCCGATGCCGTTGACCTCGGCGGTGGGGCGGGCCCAGACGCGCTCCAGGGTGGAGTAGCCGGCCTCACCCGCGGCGGCGTGGGAGGCGGCCGTGCGCAGCCATACGTCCTCGTCGAAGGGCAGCTCGGCGAAGAGGGCGCGTTCGGTCTCGGTGAGCTCGGCGACCCCGTCGTAGAAGCCGGGGACCACGACCCTGCCCTCCGTGTCGTGGAGGGCTGCGACGAGGCGGGCGAGTGCGGTCGCGGGGTTGGGCACCGCACCGCCGAAGGACCCGGAGTGGATGTCCTGGTCCGGGCCGTACAGCTCGATCTCGCACTCCGCGAGGCCGCGCATGCCGGTGCAGACGGTGGGGGTGTTCTCGTCCCACATGCCGGTGTCGGAGACGATCACGGCGTCGGCCGCGAGGCGGGCGGACCGCTCCTCCGCCAGAGCGCGGAAGTGCGGCGAGCCCGACTCCTCCTCGCCCTCGACCAGGAGCTTGAGGTGCACGGCGGGGGACGTGCGGCCGGTCGCGGCGAGATGGGCGCGGACACCGAGTGTGTGGAAGAACACCTGGCCCTTGTCGTCGGCCGCACCGCGTCCGTACATCCTGCCGTCGCGGATCACCGGGTCGAACGGGTCGCTGCTCCAGCCGTCCTCGCGGGCCGCGGGCTGCACGTCGTGGTGGCCGTAGACGAGGACGACGGGTGCGTCCGGGTCCTCCGAGGGCCACTCGGCGAAGACCGCCGGAGCGCCGGGCGTCTCCCAGATCTCGGTGACCGGGAACCCGGTCTCCGCGAGCTTGGCGGACAGCCACTCGGCGCTGCGCCGTACGTCCCCGTCGTGCTCCGGCTGGGCGGAGACGGACGGGATGCGCAGCCACTCGGCGAGGTCGTCGAGGAAGGCCGCGCGGTGCTGCTCGGTGTACGTACGGACGGCGCTGTCCGGGGTGTCGCTCATACTTATGAGCCTATCGGCCCTGGGGAGGTGGCTCGTCCAGCAGGAGCTTCTCCAGCTCCTCCCGGCCAGGCAGCCCGGTGGGGCGGGACGTCTCGCCGGTGCGCACGTAGAGGAAGGTCGCGGTGACCGCCTCCAGCGGCAGCCCGTGCAGTTCGGCCCAGGCCAGGCGGTAGACGGCGAGCTGGAGCGGGTCTGCCGTGCGGTGCCGGCTGGTCTTCCAGTCGACGATCTCGTACGAGTCCCCTGTGCGGTAGACCGCGTCGATCCGGCCGCGGATCACCCGGCCTCCGAGCGTGATCTGGAACGGTGTCTCGACCCGGTACGGAGTGCGCCGGGCGTACGCGGTGCGCTCGAAGGCCTCCTTGAGCTCGGCGAGATCACGCTCGTCGGCGATGTCCGCGTCGCTCCCGTCGCCCCCGGGGAGTTCGTCCGGGCCCAGCATGGGCAGGGGCAGCTCCTCGAACCGGGACTCCACCCAGGCGTGGAAGCGGGTTCCCCGGCGGGCGGCGGGCTGCGGGGGGCGGGGCATCGGGCGGGCGAGCTCCCGCGCGAAGCCGTCGGGGTCGTCGGCGAGGTGCAGCAGCTGGGTGGCGGAGAGCGTGGCAGGTACGACGACGTCGCGCACGGCCGCGCGGGCGCGGCGCAGCTCGCCGGCGAGGGCGTCGAGATCCCGGTCCCAGGAGGCGAGGGCGCGGGACTCCTCCGGGGTGAGGGCCTCGTCCGCCGGGGCCCGGGCGGCCGGCACGTGCGGGGCGGGGGCCGTTCCGTGCGGGGCGGGGGCCGTTCCGTGCGGGCCGGGGGCCGTTCCGTGCGGAGGCGGCCCGGCGCCGTCCGGGCCCTGGCCGTCGTCCGGCGACGGGGCCCGCCCGGTGGACGCGACGGGCTCGCCGTCCGGGAACGGGTCGTCGTACGGGGCGTCCGCCTCGTCGTACGGCGGCACCTCGTCCTCGTACACAGGCTCGTCCTCATACGGGGGCTCGTCGTCGTGGGGCGGTTCCTGTGCCTCGTACACATCCGGTACGGGTGTGGCCGTCAGCGACTCCAGGTGTGCCAGCACCGTGTCCCGGGCGGCGCGGCGGCGGGCCATGGCGGTGTCGTCGAGCGGGAGCGGCCAGGCCTGGTCGGCTGTGTCCTTCTCCTGGAGCGCCGGGTTCTCCTCGTCCTCCCCGGGCTCGTCCGCCCATGCCTCGATCTCGCCGTAGCCGGCCGCGCAGTGCTCGTACAGCGCGTCCAGGAACGCGGACGGGCCGCGGGGCTTCTTCTGGGACGGGCCCCACCAGTGGCCGGAGCCGAGCAGCAGGCTGCGGGGGCGGGTGAAGGTGACGTAGCCGAGGCGGAGCTCCTCGGTGTGCTGATGGCCCTTCAGCTCCTCCTTGAACGCTTTGAGTCCCTTGGCGTCGAAGGAGTGGAGGGCGGGGAGCGTGGCCGCGTCGCCGCGCAGGGCGTGCGGGAGGACCTGGGACTGCGAGGTCCACGCGTCCCGGGACTGTGTGCTGGGGAACTGGCCGCCGACGAGGCCGGGGACGGCGACGACGTCCCATTCCAGCCCCTTGGACTTGTGGGCGGTGAGGACCTTCACGGTGTTCTCGCCGCCGGGCAGGGCGTTGTCCAGGCCCTTCTCGTACTGGGCGGCGGTGCGCAGGAAGCCGAGGAAGGCGAGCAGGGTCGCCTCCCCGTCCACCGCGGCGAAGCCGGCCGCGACGTCCAGGAAGTTGGCGAGGGTCTCGCGGCGGCGCGCGGCCAGGGCGTGCGGCGACGCGGAGAGCTCCACTTCGAGGCCGGTGGTCGCGAGGACCCGGTGCAGTACGTCCATGAGGGGGTCCGCCAGCGAGCGGCGGAGGTCACGGAGCTCGGTGGCGAGGCGGGCGAAGCGGACGCGTGCCTCGGCGGAGAAGGGCAGCTGGTCGTCCTCGGACCCGCCGGACTCCAGGAAGGTGTCGAGGGCGTCGGCGAGCGAGATCACCTCGGCGGGGTCGATGCCCTCGACGGCCTCGGCCAGGCGCTGGTCCGGGTCGGCGTCGTCACCGGCGGTGGAGCGGTGGACGAGGAGGCGGGCGCGGCGCCCCAGGAGGGCGAGGTCCCGGGGTCCGATGCGCCAGCGCGGCCCGGTGAGCAGCCGGACCAGGGAGGCGTTGGCCCCGGGGTCCTGGAGGACCTCGCAGACGGCGACGAGGTCGGCGACCTCGGGGAGGTGGAGCAGCCCGGACAGGCCGACGACCTCGACCGGGACGTCCCGGTCGACGAGGGCGGCCTGGATGCGGGGGAAGTCTCCCGCGGTCCGGCACAGGACGGCGATCTCCCCGGGTGCCGTTCCGGTCCGCACGAGGTGGGCGAGCGAGTCGCCGAGCCAGTCGATCTCCGCGGCGTGGGTGCGCAGGAGGGCGCACCGGACCGTGCCGTCCCTCTCGGCTCCGGGTGCGGGGCGCAGCGCCTCGACACCCTCGTGCATGGCGCGCAGGGGTTCGGCGAGGCCGTTGGCGAGATGGAGGAGACGGCCACCGCTGCGGCGGTTCTCGCTGAGGGAGTAGCGGGTGGCCGGGGTGCCGTCGGCGTGCGGGAAGTGGTGCGGGAAGTCGTCGAGGTTGGCCACGGAGGCGCCGCGCCAGCCGTAGATCGCCTGGCAGGGGTCGCCGACGGCGGTGACGGCGTGGCCCGCCGTGCCGCTCCCGCCGCCCCCGCCGAACAGCGCGGCCAGGAGCAGCCGCTGGGCCACGGAGGTGTCCTGGTACTCGTCGAGCAGGACCACCCGGAATTCGTCGCGGAGGATGGCGCCGACCTCGGGCCGGGTGAGTGCCAGCTCGGCGGAGAGGGCGATCTGGTCGCCGAAGTCGAGGAGGTCCCGGCTGCGCTTGGCCGCCCGGTAGCGCCGGGTCAGCTGGAGGAGCTCGCGGCGGGCCTCCGCCGTCTCGGGGAGCTTGCGCAGCTCGGCGTTGGTGAGCCTGGCAGTCTCCAGGGTGTGGAGCAGCTCGGTGTCGTGCTCGGCGAGCTGCTCGGGCCGTACGAGGTGCTCGGCGAGCTCGGCGTCCAGGGCCAGCAGGTCGCTGACGAGGGTGGGGAAGGACCGGGTGAGAGCCGGGTACGGGCCGGGGGCCTCGCGCAGCACCCGGGCGGCGAGCTGGTAGCGGGTGGCGTCGGCGAGGAGCCGGGTGGTGGGTTCGAGGCCTATCCGCAGGCCGTGGTCGGTGAGGAGCCGTCCGGCGAACGCGTGGTAGGTGGAGATGCTGGGCTCGCCCGGGGGGTTGTCCGGGTCGATGACGTCCGGGTCGGTGACCCCGGCGGCGACGAGGGCCCGGCGGACCCGCTCGGCGAGCTCCCCGGCGGCCTTGTTCGTGAAGGTCAGGCCGAGGACCTGCTCCGGAGCGACCTGCCCGGTCCCGACCAGCCAGACGACCCGGGCGGCCATCACCGTGGTCTTCCCCGAGCCGGCTCCGGCCACGATCACCTGCGGGGCGGGCGGCGCGGTGATGCAGGCCGTCTGCTCCGGGGTGAAGGGAATCCCCAGGAGCTCCTTGAGCTGCTCGGGATCGGTGATACGGGAGGACACTCCAGAGAGGCTAACCGGACGCACCGACAACGCGGTCCCGCACGGATCCGGCCGGGACGGTCATTCGATGATCTGCCGGCCTTCGGGCTGCGCGCTGCACGACGCCTTGAACGCGCAGTGGGTGCAGTGCTGGCCGGTCGTCGGGGTGAACCGTTCGTCCAGGACCCGGCCGGCGGCCGTGGCCAGCAGGTCGGAGACCCATTCCCCGGAGAGGGGCTCCTGTGCCTGCACCTTGGGAAGGGCGTCGCCGCCCTCCTTCTTGGGGGCGGGCTGGCGCAGCTGGACGAGCTCGGCGCCGCCGGCGTCGGGACGGCGGCCGTCGAAGACCTCGTCGACGGCACCTTCCCTGACCGCCAGCTGGTACACGGCGAGCTGGGGGTGGGACGCCACCTCGTCCTTGGTCGGCGCCCCCTTGCCGGTCTTGAAGTCGACGACGTACGCCCGGCCCTCGGTGTCCTGCTCGACCCGGTCCATGGAGCCCCGGATGCGTACGGCGTACTCGCCCGCTTCGAGGGTGACGTCGAAGTCGTGTTCGCTCGCCGTGGGGGTGCGGCCCCCGCGGTCCATGACGTGCCAGCGCAGGAAGCGTTCCAGGGCGTCGCGCGCCTGGTCCTTCTCCTGCTGCGACTTCCAGGGTGCGTCGAAGACCAGGCCGTCCCAAACGGAGTCCAGGCGCTCCATCAGGACGTCCAGGTCCGCGCCCGTACGTCCGGAGGCCACCTCGTCCGCGAGGACGTGGACCACGTTGCCGAAGCCCTGGGCCGCCGTCGCCGGGGCGTCGGCCTTGACCTCCCGGCCCAGGAACCACTGGAGGGCACAGGTGTTGGCCAGCTGGTCGAGCGCGCTCCCGGAGAGCGCGACGGGGCGGTCCCGGTCGCGCAGCGGGACCTCGGAGCGGGTGGGCTCGTCCAGACCCCACCAGCGGTACGGATGGGCGGCGGGCACGAGCGGCTGGCCTTCGTCGTCGGTGAGCGCCGCGAGTCGGGCGAGCCGTTGCGCGGCGGCGTCGCGCAGGGCCTCCGAGGCGGCGGGGTCGACGGTCGTCGCCCTGAGCTCGGCGACGAGCGAGGCCACCGCGAGCGGGCGGCGGGGGCGTCCGGTGACGTCCCGGGGCTCGGTGCCGAGCTCGGTGAGGAAGCGGGAGGGCTGGTCGCCGTCGTCGGCGGGTGCTTTGACGGCCGTGACGATCAGGCGTTCACGGGCCCGGGTCGCGGCCACGTAGAACAGGCGACGCTCCTCGGCCAGGAGCGCCCCCGGGGTGAGAGGTTCGGCCAGGCCGTCGCGCCCGATGCGGTCCGCCTCCAGGAGCGACCCCCGGCGGCGCAGATCGGGCCAGAGCCCCTCCTGGACACCGGCGACGACCACCAGGCGCCACTCCAGGCCCTTGGAGCGGTGCGCGGTCATCAGGCGTACGGCGTCGGGCCGCACGGACCGCCGGGACAGGGTGTCGGCGGCGATGTCCTGGGCGTCGACCTCTTCCAGGAAGTTGAGCGCGCCGCGTCCGCCGGTGCGCTCCTCGGCGCGTGCCGCTGTGTCGAAGAGGGCGCATACGGCGTCGAGGTCCCGGTCGGCGTTCCGGCCGCCCGCACCGCCGCGCAGCGCCGCCCGCTCGAGACGGCCGGGCCAGGGGGTGCCGTTCCACAGGGTCCACAGGGCCTCCTCGGCGGTGCCGCCGCTCTCCAGGAGTTGACGGGCCTTGTGCAGGAGCGCGCCGAGCCGCTGCGCTCCGCGGGCGTAGGCCGGATCATGTGTGGCCAGGCGCTCGGGCTCGGAAAGCGCCCGGGCCAGCAGCTCCCCGGACGGCGGCGGTACGCGGTTCCCGGCGGCCCGCTCCTCGTCACGCAGGGCCCGGCCGAGACGGCGCAGGTCGGCGGCGTCCATGGAGCCGAGGGGCGAGGTGAGGAGGGCGAGGGCGGTCTCGGTGTCGAGCGGCCCGCGCGCTTCCCCGCCGGTTCCGGCCCCGTCGTCCGGGTCCGCGGGCGCGGCGGGGTGCATGGCCGCCGTGGCGACGGTGCGCAGGGCGGTCAGGAGCGGGGCGACCGCCGGCTCGTGACGGAGCGCGAGATCGTCGCCGTCCACCTCCAGAGGGACCCCCGCGGAGGTGAGCGCCCGGCGCACGGCCGGGATCGACCGTCCGCCGGCGCGCACGAGGACCGCCATGTCCCTCCAGGGCACTCCCTCTTCCAGGTGCGCGCGCCGGAGCAGGTCGGCGATGTTCTCCAGCTCGGTCGAGGGCGTCGGATAGGTGTACGCCTCGACACGGCCGCCTCCGCGAACGGCGGACAGCTCGCGGTGGGCGCGGACCTTGGCCGAGGGCAGGCGGGTGAGCGGCATCCGGCGGGTGAGCAGCCGGGTGGCCTCGAGCAGCTTGGCGCCGGAACGCCGGGAGGTGGTGAGGACCCCGACGGGTGCGGGAGCACCGTCGGCACGGCGGAAGGTGTCCGGGAAATCGAGGATGCCGTTCACATCGGCGCCCCGGAAGGCGTAGATCGACTGGTCGGGGTCGCCGAAGGCGATCAGCGTCCGGCCGCCGCCGGTGCCCGGCGCGGCGCCGCCCTGGTTCCCGGCCAGCGCGCGCAGCAGCCGCACCTGGGCGGGGTCCGTGTCCTGGTACTCGTCGACGAGGACCACGTCGTAGCTCCGGGCCAGCTCCGCCGCCACCTCCGGCCGTTCGGCGAGCAGGACCGCCCGGTGGACCAGTTCCGCGTAGTCGAGGACACCCTGGGCGTCGAGGACGTCCAGGTACTCGGCGAGGAACTGGGCAGCGGCGCTCCAGTCCGGGCGGCCCGTGCGGCGGGCGAAGGCGGCCAGCGCGTCCGGGCCCAGGCCCAGCTCGCGGCTGCGGGCCAGCACCGCGCGCACCTCGTCGGCGAAGCCCCGGGTGGTCAGGCACGCCCGCAGCTCGTCCGGCCAGCGGACATGGGCGAGCCCCGCCTGCTCCAGGCCGAGCTGTCCGGCGAGGAGTTCACGGACGGTGACGTCCTGCTCGGGTCCGGAGAGCAGGCGCAGCGGATCGGCGAACAGGTCGGCGTCCTGGTGGGCGCGGACCAGGGCGTAGCAGTACGAGTGGAAGGTGGTGGCCTGCGGGCCCCGCGTGCCGCCGAGCCGGGCGGCCATCCTGTCGCGGAGTTCGACCGCCGCCTTGCGGCTGAAGGTGAGGACGAGGATGCGTGCGGGGTCCGTCCCACGGGCCACACGCCGGGCCACCGCCTCGACCAGCGTCGTGGTCTTGCCCGTGCCGGGTCCGGCGAGGACCAGCAGCGGACCGTCCCGGTGCTCAACCACGGCCCGCTGCGGTGCGTCCAGGAGAGGGGGGTCCACGGATCCCGGCGGCGTGCGCACCAGCCGGTACGCGCCCGGGGCCCGCCGCCGTGCCTGACGGTGCGGGCTGTTCCGGGTGGTGGAGGAGGAGCTCACGTGGATCGCCGGTCCTGGTGGGTGTACTGGGTCTGCGCGGTGGCCGGCCATGGGGGTGACGGCCCGGGTGTGACGGCTGCTGGTGTCCGACGGGTCCCGGGTGCGGGCGGCCCGGTCGTGACGGAGACGGACGGACGGATGAGGGAGCGGAGCGTGCCGCGTGGGGACGACGCTACGCCAGCGGCGAGGCGGACAGCGGGCGGTGGGGCGCGTCGCCCGTCACATACGGACCCACCGGTGCGCCCCGCTCACCGGCCGGCCGCCTGTCCCGGCGGGGCACGATGGCGGAAGCTGTCAGATGTGAGCTTCGTCGCCCGGACCACCGGTCGCGCCGTCCCATCTGGCGCGCTTCATGTCGAGGCGCGGAACATGCCCTTCCGCGGCGCGCGGGGACACTCTCAGCGGCGTGCCCTCCTCGCGGTAGTGGCCGAGCGCCCGCAGTTCATGGCCCGGCAGCAGCAGCCCGTCGGCGCGCACGACACGCCACCAGGGCGCCGCGGAGCCGTACAGGGCCATCACGCGGCCGACCTGCCTCGGCCCGCCGTCACCGAGCCACTCCGCGACATCGCCGTACGTCATGACCCGGCCGGGCGGGATCAGGTCCGCCACGTCCAGGACCCGCTCGGCGTAGACGGGCAGCTCGGCGATCACGGGGCGGGGCGGGACGTCCCCGGTCCGGCCGCTGCCTCTCGTCCGGTCTTCGCTCATCCGCCCCATCCTGCCGTACGCCACCGACAACCGGGATTCTGCCGGGTCGTCCCGGTCACGCACCGTGCGTGGGGCGGCGAAGCCGCGTATGTTGCGCATCGCGCCCGCGCAATGCACCCTGATGCCCCCCTCTGTCTGCAGGCCGTGCCACCATCATGCGGGCGGTGACCGGTGATACGAGAACACGAAGATTCGTCAGAGGCTAAGGAGCAGGGCGTGCAGCCACCGAAGGCGGCGGGCGCCTCTGACGCCGAGCCGCGCCCGGACGCGCCCGACGCCTCTGGTGCCGGCGACCCCGGTGCCGGGGAAACTCCCAGGGCGTCGGGAAAGACCGGCGGGACGTCCGAGGAGCCCCCCGGGACGTCCGAGGAGCGCCTCGCGGGTTCGACACTCGCGTCGGCCGCCACGGGACTGACGGACCGCGTATCCGGCGACGAGCCCCTGCTGCCCGCCCGGGTCCACCGCCCCTCCGATCTGCTGCGGCTCCTCATCGGGGTCCTCGCGATCGCTCTGCTGTTCTCCATCGCCGCGTTCGCCCAGGGGACCACCACGGGCCTCGAGGACGACATCTCCAAGGGCACCGACCAGGCCCCCGATCTCCTGATCAAGCTCGCGGGCCTGGTGTCCAGCATCGCCGTGCTCCTGGTGCCGGTCGCCTTCGCCATCGAGCGCCTCGTGAAGCGCGACGGGCTGCGCATCGCGGACGGCGTGCTCGCCGCCGTACTGGCCCACGGCGTGACCCTGGCCACCGATCTCTGGGTTGCCAGGTCGGCCCCCGGCACGATCCGGGAAGCGCTGACCCAGCCGCAGCCCGGGGACGCGCTCACCGACCCCGTGCACGGCTATCTCGCGCCCGTCATCGCCTATATGACGGCGGTCGGGATGGCCCGCAGACCGCGCTGGCGGGTCGTCCTGTGGGTGGTGCTGCTTTTGGACGCCTTCGCGATGCTGGTCGGCGGTTACACCACCCCGTTCTCGATCGTCCTCACCGTGCTGATCGGCTGGACCGTGGCGTACGGGACCTTGTACGCGGTCGGCTCCCCGAACGTCCGTCCGACCGGCCAGCACCTGATGGCCGGTCTGCGCCACGTCGGCTTCCGTCCGGTCGCCGCGATGCGCACGGAGGACGCTCCCGACAACATCGACCAGAGCGACCGGGGCCGCCGCTATCTGGTGACCCTGGAGGACGGGCCACCGCTGGACGTCACGGTCGTCGACCGTGAACAGCAGGCCCACGGGTTCTTCTACCGGGTGTGGCGCAGGCTCACCCTGCGCAGCATCACCCAGCGCCGCTCCATCCTGTCCCTGCGCCAGGCCCTGGAGCAGGAGGCGCTCCTCGCGTACGCGGCGATCGCCGCCGGAGCCAACGCGCCCAAGCTGATCGCCACCTCCGAGCTCGGCCCCGACGCCGTGATGCTCGTGTACGAGCACATCGGCGGGCGCTCGCTGGACGCGATGGAGGACGAGGAGATCACCGACGAGCTGGTGCGAGGTGCCTGGCGGCAGGTGCAGGCGCTCCAGTCCCGTCGGATCGCGCACCGCAGGCTGACCGGGGACGCCATTCTGGTGGACGGTTCCGGCACGGCGTTCGTCACCGATCTGCGGGGCGGCGAGATCGCCGCCGGCGACCTGGTCCTGCGCATGGACGTCGCCCAGCTGCTCACCACCACCGGTCTGCGGGTGGGCGCCGAGCGGGCCGTCGAGGGGGCGCTCGCCGTGCTCGGGCCCGACGCCGTCGCCGACTGCCTGCCGCTGCTCCAGCCGATCGCGCTGAGCCGCTCCACCCGGGCGACGCTGCGCAGGATCGCCCGGGAGCGTTCGCAGCGCGAGCGTGAGGCGGTGCTGGAGGCCTCGCAGGCGGCGAAGCAGAGCAAGGCGGAGGAGCAGGGCTCCAAGACCAGCGACCGCAAGGCCGTGCGCAAGTCGCTGCGCACGGAGAAGCAGGCCGAGAAGCGGGCGATAGACGACGCCCTGGAAGAGGCCCGTGAGGAGGACATGCTGGCCCAGATCCGCCGCCAGGTGCTGCTGATCAGGCCGCAGGCGCCGGTGGAGCCGGTCCGCCTGGAGCGCATCAAGCCGCGCACCCTCTTCAGCTTCATCGCGGGTTCCATCGCCGCGTACTTCCTGATCTCCCAGGTCACCGAGGCCGACTTCGGCACGGTCGTGGAGCAGGCGGAGTGGGGCTGGGTGGCGGCGGCGCTGGGCTTCTCGGCCCTGAGCTATGTCGCCGCGGCCATGAGCCTGCTCGGCTTCGTGCCCGAGCGGGTGCCCTTCGGGAAGACCGTGCTGGCACAGGTCGCCGGGTCGTTCGTGAAGATCGTGGCACCGGCGGCGGTCGGCGGTGTGGCCCTGAACACGCGCTTCCTGCAACGCGCCGGGGTGCGCCCGGGGCTCGCCGTCGCGAGCGTGGGCGCCTCCCAGCTGTTCGGTCTCGGCTGCCACATCCTGCTGCTCGCCCTGTTCGGTTATCTGACCGGCACGGAGAAGACCCCGGACTCGCTCACCCCGTCGAGGACGGTCATCGCGGGACTGCTCACGGTCGCCGTGCTCGTGCTGGTCGTGACGGCGATCCCGTTCCTGCGGAAGTTCGTCGTCACCCGGGTGCGGTCGCTGTTCGCCGGCGTCGTCCCCCGCATGCTCGACGTGGTGCAGCGCCCGCAGAAGCTGATCACCGGCATCGGCGGCATGCTGTTGCTGACCGGGCTGTTCGTGCTGTGCCTCGACGCGTCGATCCGCGCGTTCAGCGGCCCCGACGTCCCCCAGCTCAGTTACGCCAGCATCGCGGTGGTCTTCCTCGCGGGCAACGCCATCGGGTCCGCGGCGCCCACCCCGGGCGGTATGGGCGCGGTCGAGGGCGCGCTGACCCTGGGTCTGATCGCGGTGGGGCTGCCGAAGGAGGTCGCGGCGCCGGCCGTGCTGCTGTACCGCGTGATGACGCTCTGGCTGCCGGTCCTTCCCGGCTGGATCTGCTTCAACCAGCTGACCCGCAAGGAAGAGCTTTAGAACGTACGCGCGAGGGCGTGCCACTCGCATGGACGACGCCCCGCGCGGTCCACAGAGCCCCGCCGCACGATGGGGTCATGAGGACCTCCCCCGCTCTGCGCGCCGCCGCCCTCGCCGCCACCGCCACCGTGCTGCTGCCCCTGGCCGCCTGTTCGGACGACGGGGACGACGGGGGTACGGGGAGTGCGAGGCCATCGCGCGCGTCGACGGCGTCCCCCACGGCGACGGCGGAGGAGCTGTCCTCCCAGAAGCTCGACTGGAAGCCGTGCCCGCCCCCGAACCAGGCCCAGGGCAGCGGCACGTCCCCCTCACCGCTGCCGGGCGGGACGTCCTGGGAGTGCTCCTTCATGGACGTGCCCCTCGACTACGGGGACCCGGAGGGCCGGACCATCGAACTGGCGCTCATCCGCGCCGCCGCCCGGAACAAGGACCGGCGGATCGGTTCGCTGATCTTCAACTTCGGCGGCCCCGGCGGCTCCGGTGTCGCCACGCTGCCGTCGTTCGGCACCGCGTACGACGCGCTCCGCACCCGCTACGACCTGGTGAGCTTCGACCCGCGCGGGGTCGGCCGCAGCGAGGGCGTCGAATGCTCGGACGACAGCACACTGGACGAGCGTTACGAGCGGGACGGGACCCCGGACGACGCCGAGGAGGAGAAGGCGTTCGTCGAGGACCAGAAGTCCTACATCGCGGACTGCGAGGAGAACTCCGGGGACGAGCTGCCCTACGTCGGCACGACGAACGCGGCCCGGGACATGGATCTGCTGCGCCAGGTGCTCGGTGACGACAAGCTGTACTACTTCGGGATCTCGTACGGCACCGAACTGGGCGGCGTCTACGCCCACCTGTATCCCAAGAGGGTCGGCCGTGCCGTCCTCGACGCGGTGGTCGACCCGACGGAGGACTCGCTGAAGTCCTCACTCGGCCAGGCGGAGGGTTTCCAGCTCGCCCTGGACAACTTCACCGCCGACTGCGCCGAGCGCGACGACTGCAAGCTCCCCGGGGCCACCTCGAAGGAGGTCCAGGACTGGATCGTCGCGCTCCTGGCCAAGCTGGAGAAGAATCCCGTCCCGGGGCTCGGCGAACGGAAGCTGACCGAGACGCAGGCCACCACCGGCATCGCGTCGGCCCTCTACTCGAAGGAGACCTGGCCCCTGCTCGAGCAGGGCCTCGACGAGGCGGACGGCAAAAACGGTGGCCTGCTCCTCGCTCTCGCCGACTCTCTGAACGGCCGCTCCGAGGACGGGCACTACGACAACTCGAACGCCGCCAACACCGCCATCAGCTGCGCGGACTCCAAGCAGCGGTTCACCCTGGAGCAGACCAGGAAGGCGCTCCCCGAATTCCGCGAGGCCTCCCCCGTGTTCGGCGACTACCTCGGCTGGGGACTGATGGCCTGCACCGGCTGGCCCGTCGCGGGCGCCTGGGACACCCCGGACGTCAGCGCGCCCGGTTCGGCCCCGATCCTGGTGATCGGCAACACCGGGGACCCGGCGACGCCGTACGCCGGCGCGAAGGCCATGGCCGCCGGACTCGGCAAGGGAGTCGGGGTCGAGCTGACGTACAAGGGCGAGGGTCACGGGGCGTACAACGGCGGCAACACCTGCGTGCAGAAGGCCGTGGACGGCTATCTGCTCGAAGGGAAGGTCCCGAAGTCGGGAACGGTCTGCGAGTGACCGCTCGTTGAAAGGCCGGACATCGGTGACGGTCCAGCCGCAGCCGGGCTGCATTCGGCACGGGGCCTTCGGGCACGGGGGAGGAAGCGCGCATGCGCGTACGTGGACGGGCGCGTGGAGGCGCGGCGCTCGCCGGGGCGGCTCTGCTGCTGACGACGGCGGTGCTCACGGGGTGCGACGACGGCCCGGCACCACCGCAGTCGTCCAAGGGCTCCTCGCCGGGGACCTCAGGGGCTTCGTCCCGAGCGCCCGACCCGTCCCGGCCCCTGGACTGGAAGCGCTGCTACGCCCCGGAGGGCGGCACCGCGCCCGGCCCCGCCTGGCGGTGCGCCACGCTCGACGTCCCCCTGGACCACGCACGGCCGGACGGGAAGACGATCGGCATCGCGCTGATCCGCAAGGCGGCCACGAGGAAGAGCGAGCGGCTCGGTTCGATGCTGTTCAACTTCGGCGGCCCCGGCGGCTCAGGGGTCGGCATCCTGCCGCGCGCCGTCGCTTCGTACAGGGAGCTCAACACCCGCTACGACCTGGTGGGTTTCGACCCCCGCGGGGTCGCGGCCAGTGCGGGGGTCCGCTGCCGCGGCGACAAGGAGCAGGAGACGGCCTACCGGGAGATCGACATGACCCCGGACACCTCGGCGGAGGAGGCCGCGTTCATCGAGGACGGCAGGGACTTCGGCGCCGGCTGCGAGCGCCTCTCCCCCGCGGTGCTCCCCCACGTCGGCACGGTGAACGCCGCCCGGGACATGGACGCGATCCGCCGGGCACTCGGCGACGAGAAGCTGTCGTACTTCGGCATCTCGTACGGCACGGAGCTCGGCGGGACCTACGCGCACCTCTTCCCGGAGACCGTGGGAAGGGCCGTGCTGGACGCCGTCGTCGATCCGACGGCCGATTCGGTGGGCCACGCCCGCAATCAGGCGACGGGATTCCAGCGGGCCCTGGAGAACTATCTGAAGGACCGCGGCCAGGACCCGGCGGCCGGCACCCGGCGGATAGCGCGGCTGCTGGAGCGGATCGACCAGGACCCGCTGCCGACCTCCTCCGGGCGCGAGCTCAACGAATCGCTCGCCGTCACCGGCATCGTGGCCCCCCTCTACTCGAAGAGCGGCTGGCCCACCCTGACGGCCGCACTCGACGAGGCGGAGGACAGGGGCACGGGCGACGGACTCCTCCAGCTGGCCGACTCGTACAACGGCCGCGACGGGAAGGGGCACTACGACACCCGGAGCCACTCCCAGCGGGCGATCTCCTGCGCCGACGCCAAGGCGAGGCCGACGGCTGCCGAGGCCCGGGCGCTGCTCCCCGAGTTCCGGAAGCTGTCACCGGTCTTCGGCCCGTTCCTGGCCTGGGACACGGCCGGCTGGTGCGCGGGGTGGCCGGTCGAGGGGGAGCACGACACCCCGGAGGCCGGCGCCCCCGGCGCCGCCCCGATCCTGGTCATCGGCACGACCGGCGACCCGGCGACCCCGTACGAGGGCGCGCAGCGGATGGCGGACGAACTGGGCGAGGGCGTCGGCGTCATGCTGACCAACAAGGGCGAAGGACACGGCTCCTACGGCGAGAGCACCTGCGTGACCTCGCTCGTCGACGCCTACTTCCTCGACGGGAAGGTCCCGGCGGACGGGCGCACCTGCTCCTGAGATCCGGATACGCGAAGGGGCCGGCTCCCCTCGGAGCCGGCCCCTTCGGACGTCACGTCGCAGGTCTAGTAGACCGGCTTCTCGGGCTCGACCTGGTTGACCCAGCCGATGACGCCGCCGCCGACGTGCACCGCGTCGGCGAAGCCCGCCGACTTGAGGACCGCGAGGACCTCGGCGCTGCGGACGCCGGTCTTGCAGTTCAGGACGATGCGCCTGTCCTGCGGAAGGTCCTGGAGGGCGGTGCCCATCAGGAACTCGTTCTTCGGGACCAGCCGGGAGCCCGGGATCGAGACGATCTCGTACTCGTTCGGCTCGCGGACGTCGATGATCTCGATCTTCTCGTCGCCGTCGATCCACTCCTTGAGCTGCTTGGGAGTGATCGTGGAACCGGCCGCCGCCTCCTGGGCCTCCTCGGACACGACGCCGCAGAAGGCCTCGTAGTCGATGAGCTCGGTGACGGTGGGGTTCTCGCCGCAGACCGCGCAGTCGGGGTCCTTGCGGACCTTGACCTGGCGGTACTGCATCTCCAGCGCGTCGTAGATCATCAGACGGCCGACCAGCGGGTCGCCGATACCGGCGAGCAGCTTGATGGCCTCGTTGACCTGGATGGAGCCGATGGACGCGCAGAGCACACCCAGGACACCGCCCTCGGCGCAGGAGGGAACCATGCCGGGGGGCGGCGGCTCCGGGTAGAGGCAGCGGTAGCAGGGACCGTGCTCGGACCAGAAGACGGACGCCTGGCCGTCGAAGCGGTAGATCGAGCCCCAGACGTACGGCTTGTTCAGCAGGACCGCGGCGTCGTTGACGAGATAGCGGGTGGCGAAGTTGTCCGTGCCGTCCACGATCAGGTCGTACTGGGCGAAGATGTCCATCACGTTCTCGGCTTCGAGCCGCTCCTCGTGAAGGACCACGTTCACCAGGGGGTTGATCCCCTGCACGGTCTCCTTGGCCGACTGGGCCTTGGACTTGCCGATGTCGGCCTGGCTGTGGATGACCTGACGCTGCAGGTTCGACTCGTCGACCTCGTCGAACTCGACGATGCCGAGCGTGCCGACACCGGCCGCGGCCATGTACATCAGAGCGGGCGAGCCGAGGCCGCCGGCGCCGACACAGAGCACCTTCGCGTTCTTCAGCCGCTTCTGTCCGTCCATCCCGACATCCGGGATGATCAGGTGGCGGGAGTACCTGCGGACCTCATCGACGGTGAGCTCAGCAGCTGGCTCGACCAGGGGTGGCAGCGACACAGGAACCTCAACAATGCAGGTGGTCGGTTTCTACGTACTTCATCTACGTACGGTTGTTCTCCCGTAACACTGCCACGCCGCTCCTCATTCCGAGATACCAGGTCCGATCCGCGAGACGAATTCGTCCCAGTAGCTGGGCAGTGCCGCAAATGGGTCGGTATGCCCCTTCGCTCCGTCCCGGTCCGTGAAGAAGATCGTGCCCGCGCCCTGCCAGCGGGCGATGCGCATGGCCTCCTCCAGATGCGTGCGCGGGACCCCGTGGACGAAGTGTGCGAAGCGGCCCGGTTCGTACGCGGCGGTCCACTCGGCCACCTGGGACCAGCGGTAGTCGGTCCACGGCCCCCGGAAGGTGACCAGCTGGTCGGCGGCCTCGGCGTAGCCGGGGTGCGGGTGGGTGCCGTGGCCCAGGACCAGCCGCCCGCCCTCCTCGTCCGCGCTGTCGCTGTCGGCCAGCAGCGCGGAGAGGGTGCTGGTCAGCCGGCGGACCGCCTGGAGCCCGTCGCGTCCGTCCGGGCAGCGGTCCAGATAGAAGCCGCCGACGCGGTACCAGTCGAGGTAGGACCGGGCGTCGGCGATCAGCTCACCGAAGGGGCGGCCGCCGAAGGCCAGGTCGAGGTGGCCCAGAAGCCTGCCCCCCGAGGCCCGGACGGTGTCCTCGGGCGCCTCTCCGTGCAGAGCCCGCTCGCGGGCGTTGCGCAGCCGCCCGGCGGCCTCCAGACAGTGCGGGTCGGGACGGGCGCCCGGCCCGTTGTCGATGTTGAGGACCGCCCAGTGCAGCGGTGTGCCCGGCCGGTTGAGCCCGGCCCATTCGGCGGGCGCGAGCAGCGGGTGCGCGTACCCGGGCACACCGACGCCGAGCTGTTCCGCCCCGCCGGTCTGCAGGGTGGGGCCGGTGCTGGTCAGATACGGCACGCCGCCTCCATCCAGATGTCCGCGAGGGACTCCTCCAGATTGATACGAGGACGCCAGCCGAGCCGGTCCCGGGCGGTGCGCACATCGGCCTGCTGCCAGGCGCCGCAGCCGTCGGGATAGGGGGACGGAGTCGCGGCGAGGTGCTCCACGACCGATTCCGAGGAGGCGCGGGGGGCACCGATGGGGAGCCGGCCGGGGGGCGTGTCGAGCTCGTGGAGCGCGCCGGCGTAACCGGCCACCCTGGCGAGGACCGCCGCCGCGTCACGCAGCCGTACGGCCCGGCCGGTGCCGATGTTGACGACGCCCTGGGCGGCGGAGAGCGAGGCGGCGTGCACGGCGCGCGCCACATCACGTACGTCGACGAAGTCGCGCTGCACCCCGAGGCCGCTGAGCTTCAGCTCGGGGTCGCCGGTCTGCATGGCGCGGCGCATGGTCTCGGCGAGCCGGCCGAGCGGGGAGCCGGCCGGGGTGCCGGGGCCCACCGGCGAGAAGACCCGCAGGACGACCGCGTCCAGGCCGGAGCCGAGGACCAGCTCGGTGGCGGCGAGCTTGCTGACGCCGTACGGGCCCCCCGGACGGGGTACGGCGTCCTCGGCGGTGGACGAGCCGGGCTGCGAGGGCCCGTACTCGGACGCGCAGCCGACCTGGACGAGCCGTGCGCTGCAGCCGCTGCGGCGCATGGCCTCGCAGACGGTGGCCACGGCGACGGTGTTGTGGCGGGTGAGGTCCCGGGCCCCACCGCGGGTGGCGCCCGCGCAGTTGACGACGACCCCGGGGTGGACGGCGTCCAGGAAGCGGGTGAGCGCTCCCGGGCTGCCGCCCGCGAGGTCGAAGCGCACGTCGGCGTCGTCGCCGCGGCCGAGCGCCGTGAGGTGCACGGCCGGGTCGGCGAGCAGCCGATCGGCGACGAAGCGCCCGAGGAACCCGTTCGCTCCGAGCAGCAGAACCCTCATCGCGCGCCCCCTCGGTGCCGACGGCGAGCTGCCGGTGCGGGGGATTGGGGGGTCATGTCCGGTGCCTCCTTGAGGAAGGTGTGTGCGGTACGGGAGACCCGCGGCGTCGGCTCCGCGGGGTGGGGAAGGGGGCCCGGCTAGGCCGTGGCGTGGGCGGATGCCCGGGTGAGGGTGACCGACGCGTGGACCAGCAGCCCGAACGCGGCGATACCGCAGGCGAGCACGGGTACGCCGCCGGGTCCGGCCGCGACGACGACGGCGTCGACGGGCCGGGCGAGGAGGCCGAGGCCGGGCAGCCGCCCGGCCAGGACCAGGAAGGGGGCCGCCACTTCCACTGCGCACGCGGCGGCGAGTCCGGTGGCCGCGGGTTCGGGGAAGCCGTGGACGGCCAGCAGCCGGGCCAGGAAGAGCAGGGCACCGAGGGCGGCAGGGCCCACGAGAGGGCCTCCCGCGCCGGGTTGGCCGAGGTCGGCGAGGAACAGCAGCGCGGTCAGCGCGCAGAGGAAGAGCGCGAGGGTGCCGAAGAGCAGGGGGCGCACGCCGGCGCCGAAGTCCGACAGGCCGTGGGATCCGGCGAGCCGGCGGCGCGCGTGCACCGCGAACAGATGGGCGCACCAGGCCGCGGGGGCCAGGGCGAGTGCGAGCCCGAGCAGGGGGGCGGGGGCGGCGGTCCAGTGCCCGTCGGGCCCGCCGCTGATGACCTGGGCGATCAGGTCGTCGCCGTACACGACGTAGCCGAGGAGCCAGCAGACGTACAGCGTGACGCCGCCCGTGCCGTCCGGGGCGCGCAGCGGGCCGCCGCGCAGAGCGAGCCGGAGCCCGAGGAGGACGAGCACCGCCCCGGCGGCGGTCACCGCGAGCCGGGCTTCGCCTCCGAGTACCCCCTCGGTCCCCCTGAGCGCCCCGGCGGTCGCGAGGCAGGCGGCGCCGGGGAGCAGCGCCGGGAGCGCCCATCCGGCCCGTTGCTCCTTGCCGGGGTCCGGCTGCGGCCCCGGGGTACGGGGGACGGACCTGCCCGCGCCGGGGACGCGGGCGTAGAGCTCCTCCGCGAGCGAGAAGACGTCACGGTGCCGGTAGCGCGCGGCGGTCCGGTCGGTGAGCCCGTGCGCCTCCAGACCGGCGGCGATCTCCAGGGGGTCGACGGCGCGCTCGCAGAGGTCCCGGTGCCGGTGCATGAGCGCCTTCACGGGGTCCGCGGGCCCGCGCCGGACCACTGACCTGCGGGCGGGGTGGTAGGCGATCTCGGGTGCCCGGACAGCGGAACGGACCGCACCCGGGCTCTCGTCCACCGGCGCGCCCCCGGCGTCCTGGCCCGGGGTGTCGTTCGGTCTGCCCATCGGGGCTCCTCCGTGATCGCGTCCGCTCATGCCGTCACCCATCGCCGTCACCCGCCCCGCGTGCGCCCGCGCACACGCTCTCCTCGCCGAGCGCCCAGCTCGGCACCCGGGAGGCACCCGCAGCGGCCCCGGGGGGCAGCGCCACCGGCATCCGGCCGGCCGGCAGAGCACCCAGCACATGGGCCTCCGGTGGTGTGGCGAAGGGGCGCGGCGGGCCGGCCGGATCCTGCGGATCAGGCGGCGTCGCCCACCGGACCGGGGCGTGGCCCACCAGGTCGAGGTAAATGCCGCGAAATGCCGTGAGGTTCTGCTCGACGGTGAAGAGTTCGAGCGCTCTGGCGCGCGCCGCCGCGCCCAGGCGCGCGCGGCGCTCCGGGTCACGCAGGAGCGCGACGCAGGCGTCGGCGAGCGCCCGCGGATTGCGCGGGGGCACCACCAGCCCCGTACCGCCGACGACTTCGACGACGGCGCCCACGTCCGTCGAGACGGTGGCCCGGCCGCAGAACATCGCTTCGACCAGGCTGATGGGAAAGCCCTCGACGACGCTGGAGAGCACGACGACGCCACCCGCGGCGTAGGCCTCCGCGAGGTCGGGCACCTCGGGACCGCCGATCTCCTCGAAGGTGACCGGGTTGTCGCCGACCGCGTGTGCGTCCGTGGCCTCGTCGGGAAAGAGATGGGCGGCCAGCGCCCTGCAGTGGGCGAGGTAGGTGTCACCCTCGCCCCCCTGGACGGGCGCGCCGAAGATGCGCAACCGGGCGTCGGGCTCGGCCCTGCGCACCTCGGCGAAGGCGTGGAGCAGGGCGATCAGGTCCTTGGCGGGTTCGATCCGCCCGATCCACACCAGGGTGCCGGGGCCGCCGTGGTCGTCGCCCTCCCCCACGGCCCCGAACCGCTCCGCCTCCATGCCCGGGTAGACCGTGCGCAGCTTGCCGCGGTCGGCGCCGAACCGCTCCTGCCAGCGGCGGACATGGGTGTTTCCGGGGGTGATCAGCGCGGCCTGCCGGTAGACCTCGGATGCGAGCAGCCCGTGGAAGTTGGCCAGCAGGGCGCGCACCGGCGCACCGAGCGGGGCTTCGGGCGCCGCGAGGTAGTGGGCCCGCAGCGGCACTCCGTGCTCCGTCACCAGCAGCGGCACACCGAAGAAGCGTTTGGCCAGCAGCCCCGGCAGAGCGGCCGCGCCGCCGGAGGCCGCATGACAGAGGTCGACCGCGCCGAGGCTGTCCTCGTCGTACCAGTCGAGGGAGAGGGGGCGCAGGATGCGCTCCAGCCCGGCCACGAAGGCGAGGTAGTCGGGGACGGTGGCGCTGTGGACGGTCCGCCCGGTGCCCGGCGCGCGGCAGGCCGCCTCCACGATGCGTACGGCCGTCTCGGAGCGCAGGGCGTGGTGCAGTCCCCCGCGTTCCCGGGCCAGTTCGGCCAGGCCGTAGAGGCCCTCCGTGAAGAGGCCGGCGGCCGTCCCGGCGTCCGTGCCCTCGGATTCCGGTCCCGTCTCCGTGCCGGCGCAGACCGCGCCGACGAGCGCCGTCATGTGCGCCGTGAAGCGCCGCCGGTCACGTCGTCCGTACGAGCGTCCCAGGCCGGTGGCGATCCTGCCCGTCAGGCCCCTGGGGCGGTCGGTGTGCCGGGAGTCCTCCTCGTGCGTCCACATCGGCGCCGTCCGCACCCTCCCGACCCGGTCGGGGAGTCTGACCCAGCCCTGTTGTTCCTGGTCCGCGGAGCGGCTGAGGGCGAAGAGGTCGAACTCGTGCTGGGGAAGACCGCGCACCAGACGGTCGCACCAGAGTCTGGACTCACCGGTCGCATACGGATAACCACCGTCCGTGAGGAGTCCGATCCGCACGAGCACACCCCCGATCTCCCTTGTGGGCAGCCGCCGTTGATCGGCGACTCGCAGCGGGACGACCGTATGCGGATACATAGGTGGTGCGACGGACGGTTGTCCGTCGCACCACCGAAAGGGGTGAACCGGCGTAACTTTCCGGCCCCAGTCGCGTTCTGTTGCGATAAGCGGGTGCCTGATGACACAGAGTCAGGCTGCGGCCAGCTCCGAGCGGGTCGCGCGGCGGGCAGCGGCGTGTGCGGGATCGAGCGCGGGTACGGCCGCCAGGAGCTGTTTCGTGTACGGGTCCTGCGGCGACCCGTAGACCTCGTCGACGACGCCCTGCTCGACGATCCGGCCCTGGCGCATCACCGCCACCCGGTCGCTGACCTGCCGTACGACGGCCAGATCGTGGGCGATGAAGACGAGGCCGATGGAGAGCTCTCGCTGGAGCTCCGCGAGAAGTGCGATCACCTGGGCCTGGGTGGTGACGTCGAGCGCGGAGACCGGCTCGTCGCACACGATCAGCTTCGGCTCGGCCGCGAGGGCGCGTGCGACGCCGATCCGCTGACGCTGACCGCCGCTGAACTCGTGCGGATAGCGTTCGTACCGGTCGGCGTCGAGGCCGACCCGCTCCAGCAGTTCGCGCACGCGGTCCCGGATCCGGGTCTCGTCGGTCTCCCCCGCGGCCCGGAGCGGGTCGGCCACGGACTCACCGATCGAGCGGCGCGGGTTGAGCGAGGCGACGGGGTCCTGGAAGACCATCTGGAGCTCGCGGCGGAACGGACGGAGGTCCCTCTCCGGCAGCGAGCCGATGTCCCGGCCGCCGTACCGCAGCCGGCCCGCCGTCGGGTCGGTCAGCCGCACCAGCATGCGCCCGAGCGTCGTCTTGCCGCTCCCGCTCTCCCCCACGATGCCGAGGGTCTCACCGGCGTGGACGGTGAGCGAGACGCCGTCCACGGCGGTGACACGGCCGGAGCCCCGGCCGAACTCGCGCCGGAGACCGTCCGCCTCCAGGAGCGGCACGGCGTCCTGGGGCACGGTCCTCGGGCCGGGGACGCCGGCCCGCTTCTCGTCGATCCTCGGTACGGACGCCAGGAGCTCGCGGGTGTACGGCTGCCGGGGGGCGCCCAGCACCTCGGTGACCGGGCCGCGTTCCACCGCACGGCCGTGCTGCATCACCAGGACGTCGTCCACGCTCTCCGCCGCGACGCCCACGTCGTGGGTGACCAGCAGCAGCCCCATGCCCGTCTCGCGGCGCAGGTCGTGCAGCAGGTCCAGGATCTGGGCCTGCACGGTGACGTCGAGGGCGGTGGTCGGCTCGTCCGCGACGATCAGCCGGGGTTCGCAGGCCAGCGCCATGGCGATGAGCGCGCGCTGCCGCATCCCGCCGGAGAACTCGTGCGGCCGGGACCGCGCGCGCCGGGCCGCGTCCGGGATGCCGACCCGGTCCAGCACCTCGACGGCCCGGGCCCTCGCGGCGCGCCGCGAGGCGGAGTTGTGCACCCGGTACACCTCGGCGATCTGGTCGCCGACCGTGTAGTACGGGTCGAGGGAGGAGAGGGGGTCCTGGAAGACCATCGCGGCCTTCGCGCCCCGCAGCGCCCGCAGTGCGGCCTCGTCCGCCGCGCCCACGTCCGTACCGGCGACCCGGACGGTCCCGGTGACCCGGGCGCCGGTGCCCCGGTGCAGTCCGAGCAGCGCGGAGGCGGAGGCGCTCTTGCCGGAGCCGGACTCGCCGACGACGCCGAGGGCGGCGCCGGCCTCCAGGGTGAACGAGAGCCCGTCCACGGCGCGGACGGTGCCGAAGTCGATGGTGAGGTCCTCGACCTGGACCAGCGGCGTTGTCATGACAGGACCACCCGTCGGTCGGCCAGCGCGTACAGCATGTCCGCGACGGCATTGGCGAGTACCACGAAGAAACCGGTCACCAGCACCATGCCGACGACCACGGGCAGGTCGACGACCTTGACGGCGTGGACCAGTTCGCGCCCGATGCCCGGGATCCCGAAGAGGGACTCGGTGAGCACGGCGCCGCCGAACATGGAACCGAAGTCCAGGGCGCTGAGCGCGATCACGGGGGCGAGCGCACCGCGCAGCGCGTGCCGCCCGATGATGGCGCGCTCGCTGACGCCGTAGGCGCGGAAGGTGCGCACATGGTCCTCGGCGAGCGTCTCCAGCATGGAACTGCGGGTCAGACGGGCGTATTTGGCGGACTCGATGAGCGCCAGGGACACCCAGGGCAGCAGGAGCCCCCAGGCCCACTGCTCGGGGTTCTCGCCGAAGGGCACGTAGGTGGGCGACGGCAGCCACTGCAGCGTGGAGCAGAAGATGATGATGAGCAGCAGCCCGATGACGAAGACCGGGGTGGCGGTCCCGGCCAGGGTCAGCCAGGTGAGGACCCGCTCGGTGATCCGGCCCCGCCGCCAGGCGGACAGCACGCCCGTACCGACGCCGAGCAGGATCCACAGGGCGAAGGCGCCGATGACGAGCGAGCCGGTGACCGGCAGCTTGGTCAGGATCAGCCGCATGACCTGCTGGTCGCTCTGGTACGAGACCCCGAGGCAGGGTGCGGAGCAGTGCTCCACGCCCGTGCCGGTGGAGAAGTCGCGCCCGGCGACGATGCCCTGGAGGAAGTGCCAGTACTGCGTGTACACGGGGTCGTCGAGCCGGAGCTGCTCGGTGACCTGGGCGACCTGGGCGGGAGAGCAGCGCGGACCGCAGGCGATCTGGGCGACGTCGCCCGGGGCCACGTAGAAGACCGCGTACAGGATGACGGTCAGGGAGAGCAGCACGAAGACGGCGCCGCCGAGCCGCCGCAGCAGAAATCCGGTCACGACGCCTGCTCCTTCGTACGTTCCTCGCGCTCCTCGCGTCCGGTGCCGATCCGCAGCCGGGACGCGGCCCGTGGGTCGAGTGCCGTACGGACGCCCTCGCCGAGGACGGTCAGGGCGAGCACGGTGACGAAGAGCAGTCCCGCGGGCAGCAGGAGATAGGTGGGGGCCGACTGGTACCAGGTGTCGGCCTCGGTGAGCATCTGTCCCCAGGAGGGTGTGGGCGGTTTGATGCCGACGCCGAGGAAGGACAGGGCAGCCTCGACGGTGATGTTGACGGGGAAGAGCAGCGCGGCGTACGTGATGACGGGCGCGGCGAGCGACGGCAGCAGTTCGCGCCGGGCGATGCTCCACCGCCCGCGGCCGCTCAGCCGGGCGGCGGAGACGAAGTCGAGCGACTTCAGCGCGAGCGCCTGGGCGCGCACGATCTTCGACGTACCCGCCCAGTTGATGCCGCCGATGACCAGTGCGATCAGGACGGGCCGGGGGAAGGAGGACGGCACGATCGCGAGCAGGCCGAGGGCGATGACCATGAGCGGCAGGGCGACGTTGATGTCGGTGATCCGGCTGAGGACCTGGTCGACCCAGCGGTTGCCGAGGGCGGCCGCGAGCCCCACGACCACGCCGATCGCCACCTGGAGGACGGTGGCCGCGACGGCCACACCGAGCGAGACCCGGGCCCCGTACACGACGCGGGCGAAGAGGTCGCGGCCGGTCTGCGGTTCGACGCCGAACCAGTGGTCCGCGCTGATGCCGCCGAAGGAGCCGATGGGGACCCCGCCGGCCGCCGAGTCGACGAGGCCGGGGTGGTAGGTGTCGGGGTCCTGGCCCGCGAGCGCGGCGAGCAGCGGCGCCCCGATCGCGGTCAGGAAGAGCAGGAGGACCACGGCCGCCGCGACGGTGGCGGCGCGCTGGGCGCGCAGCCGCCGCCAGAACTGCCGGGCCCCCGAGGCGGGGGCGGCGACCGGCGCCGCTCCCGCCTCCTGGACCAGTAGTACTTCCGACATGGTTACTTGACCGCGGTCTGGGAGATGTCGAGGACGCCGGTCCAGTCACTGATGACCACGTTCTTGACGTCCTGGCCGAAGAGCCGCTTGTAGACCGGGTGGAAGAGCGGCACCGTCAGCGCCTTCTCGCCGATCTTCTTGTCGAGCGCGCCCCAGCGCACCGCGGCGGCGTCCAGGTCGGTGAGCTTGTTGATCTCGTCGATCTCCTTGTTGACCGACGCGTCGTCCAGGAAGCCGGTGTTGAAGTTGGCTCCGTCCTTCACGATCTGGCGGCCGTCGAAGATCGGCGCGAGGAACGGGCCGCCGGAGGGCCAGTCGGCTCCCCAGTGGGCGAGGAAGAAGCCCGGCTCCTTGGACGCGCTGTGGATGGTGTCGGAGTAGTCGTTGCTCTCCAGCCCCTTGAGCTCGACGGTGATGCCGGCCTTCTTGAGGGCGGCCTGGAGCGCCGTGGCGATCTCCGGGCTGGTCTCGAAGTCCTTGTCGTTGGAGTGCGTGAGGGTGACGGTCAGGCCCTTCGGGTAACCCGCCTCCTTCAGCAGCTCCTCGGCCTTGGCGGCGTTACCGGTCTCGCCCGCCGGGAAGTGGTCGTAGGGCGTGTAGCCGAAGGACTTCTGGTTCGGCAGATAGGTGGTGGCGGGCTCGGCGAGCGAGGAGCCGCCCGCCGCGTTGATCACGGAGGAGCGGTCGACGGCGTACGCGATGGCCTGACGCACCTTCGGGTTGTCGAACGGCTTCACCTTCGGGTTGAAGGCGATGTAGTTCGTGTAACCGAAGTGGCCGGTGCCGACGCGGGCGGCGAGCTTCTTGTCGCCCGACACCTTGGCGAGCTCGGCCGGGCCGAGGTTGGTGTCGGTGGTGACGGCCGCGGCGTCGGCGCCCTGCGAGGCGGAGAGCCGCTGGTTGATGACGGCCGAGTCCAGGCCGGAGCGTACGTCGATCTTGTCCGGGTAGGCCTTGCGCTCCTCGTCGGTGCCGGCCGACCAGTGCTCGTTGCGCTCCAGGACGAGCCGCTCGCCGTCGTTCTCGTTCGAGACGACCTTGTACGGCCCCGAGGAGACGGGGTGCTCCTCGTACGTGGTGCCCGTGTCCTTGGCCTGGGGCACCGGGGTGGTCTGGGTCTGGGTGGCGAGGTACGGGAACTCGCCCTCGGGCTTGTTCAGGTGGAAGACGATGGTCTTCTCGTCCGGCACCTCGATCGAGTCGAGGCCCTTCTTGTCCTTGTACGGGCCCTGGTAGTCGGCCCCGCCGATCAGCCAGTCGCGCAGGTAGGGCGCGCCGCCGGAGAGTTCGGCGGCGAAGGACCGCTCGATGCCGTACTTGATGTCCGCGCTGGTGATCGCGGTGCCGTCCTCGTACTTCAGCCCGTCCTTGAGGGTGTACGTCCAGACGGTGGCGTTCCTGCTGGGCGTGCCCAGGTCGGTGGCGAGGTCGGGGACCACCTCGGCGCCCGCCGCACCGTTCTCCCGGTTGCGGGTGGTGAGCGTACGGAAGACCAGGGACGGGACGTTGCCGCCGCCGGAGGTGTAGAGCCGCGCCGGGTCGAAGTCCTCCTGCGGGTTGCTGTTGAGGACCGTGAGCGTGCCGCCCTTCCGCGGCTTGCCCGAGGCGCCGGAGCCGCCGCCGCTTCCCCCGTTGTCCTGGGGCCCTGCGCAGGCCGCGAGGCCGGCGACCAGGGCAAGGCTGACAGCGGCGGTGGTCGCCACGCGGCGCGATATGACGGACGGCTGACTCATCGGAAGATGACCTCTCGGTGTGCTGCGGCAGGGAGGTGGAGACATGTCCCGCGGGCGCAGCGGGTCCCGCCCCGATGACGGGGAGGGGACCGGATACCGGAATGCCGCGCCTGCGGACGGAGTACGCCCGGGCGCGGCAGAGAAGGGGCCGACGAGCCCGGAAAGGGCTCGCCAGGGGGCCGACGCGCGCTCGAGCAGGCGTCAGCGACAGAGAATGTCGGCTACGCAGTGCCCGGCCACGCCGAGGAGCGCCAGCTCAAGGGCGGCGCGCTCGGAGGATGCGGGGCTGCGTGACATGCGGAGAAATATGGACGACCCCACTCCCGATGTCAACGCGCACTGAGACGGCCGTCCCGCCATGCGGACAGGCCGGCCTCGGAGGTGACTCAACTCCCCGGATAAACCCAGGGGTTGGGGCGGCACTTGATGCCGTCCAGGTTCAGGGTCTTGGTCTGCTGCTGCATCACGGGCGCCAGGGCGCCGGGGGTGCGGCAGCTCACATGGTTGTGGCCCAGCCGGTGGCCGACCTCGTGGTTGATCAGCATCTGACGGTAGGGCAGAAGCTTGTCCGCCCCGAAGGTCGAGGCACCCTGCGCCCAGCGGTAGGCGTTGATCATCACGCGGTCGGTGGCGGCGGAGTCGCAGGAGACGTTGTCCTCGGTGGTGTCGAGGCCGGACTTCGCACACCAGACGCCCGTGGTCCCCGGACTGGCGAGTGTGATGACGAAATCGGGTTCGCCGGAGGAGATCCGCTCGAAGGTCATGGTGCCGTTGTGCGCCCAGCTGCGGTCGTCGTTCAGTGTCTTCTGCACCGCCTCGGCGAACAGTCCCGCGTCGAGACCCATCCCCTGTTCGACATCGATCCGGTACCGGTACTTCTGCCCCTTGCCGGGAGCCTTCGCCAGCCCCGGTACCGCCTCGAACTTCCCGGACGCCTTCAGGTCCGGCGCCAGCGGAAAGGCGGTGGCCATCTTCTGCGCGTACGACAGGGGCTTGACCTCCTGCCGCTGCACCTCGGGGGTCGCCCGGTCCACCGAACGGGAGGCGTCCTCGGAGTCCTGCCGGTCCACGCCCGTGGTCTGCGGGCCGTCCCCCACGCTCCCGGAGTCCTGTGCCACCTGCCCGGCGACCACGACCGCGAGCACCGTGGTCACGGCGGCGGCCGCGATGCCCGTGAACGCGCGGCCCTTGCCCCCCTTGGCCGACGGGGTGTCCTCGCCGTCCAGGGCCTCGTCGGGTCCGCCGGGCTCCATGGAGGTCCGGGTCGTGTCCTCGGGCGGAGCCGGGGGTGCGGGACGCGAGGGAGCGGTGTCGAAGGCCTCCAGGAACTCCCTGCGCGGGCCCGGTATCAGCGCGGCACTGCCGGTCTGCGGCCCGGTCGTGCGCCGCCCGGCCGCCTGCTGCGCCGCCCGCTGCCGCGCCATGGCGTCCTGCTCGGCCCGGAAGAGCTCCTGGGCACCGGGGCCCTCCGGGTCCCTCCGGCCGTCGTACCTCGGCTGCGGGCCCGTCCCCCAGCCGCCGCCCGGCTCACGCTGTTCGGGGTGGCCGCCGCGCACCTGCGGGGCGTCGTGGAACGGGCTGCGGCCATCCCGCGGAGGCGGTGTGACGGGGTCCCGCCCGCGTCGGCCGGTGCCGCGTTCCGCACCGGTGCCCGCCGCGGTCCCGGTATCGCGCCGGGTGGCCTCGGGGCCCTTTCGGCTGTGTCGTCCCACGCCCCGGATCAGCTCCTGCCACGTTCGTCGAGCAGTTCCCGGAACGCCTGGGCGACCGCCTCCGGATACTCCATCATCGCCACGTGCCCCGCCTCGGGCAGTGTCAGCAGGCGCGACTCGCGGAAGGCCGCGGACGCCCTGCGTGCCATCCGGTACGAGACCAGCTGGTCCCGTCCGCCGTACACCAGCAGGGTCGGTGTGAGCACCCGCTCGGCCTGGCGCCACAGCCCGTGCTGCCCTCCCAGCGTGTAGGCATCGACGATGCCCCGCGCCGAGCGCGTCATGGCGTCCCAGAAGTACGGCAGTTCCAGCCGGCGCTCCATCTCGGCCACCGCGTGGCGGAAGGCTTCGTCGGAGATACGTGCCGGATCGCCGTAACAGAGTGCCATGGCACCACGGGTGCGTTGCTCCGCGGTCCAGTCCCGGGTGAGCCAGGCGAACAGGGATGCGACGCCCGGGAGTGCGAGCAGGGCGGTCGGCACGGCGGGCCGCTGGACGCGGATCTCCGGCAGGGCCGGGGAGATCAGCGTCAGTGTGCGCACGAGGTCGGGCCGGACCGCCGCGATCCGGGTGGCAACAGCGCCCCCCAAAGAGTTACCGAAAAGGTGAACGGGCCCGCGCCCTCCCGCGTCCAGCAGCCGGATCACCGCCCGGGCGTGTCCGGTGACGGAGTAGTTGCCGTCGTCCGGCGGCGGGGAGTCCCCGAAGCCGGGCAGATCGACCGCCTCGCTGTCGAGCGTGTCCGCCAGCAGCGGCATCAGGGCCGACCAGTTCTGGGAGGAGCCGCCCAGCCCGTGCACGAAGAGCGCCGGATCCGCCCCCTCCGCCTCCGGCGGGCGGGAACGGACGGTCAGGGTGAGGCCGGGCAGCGCGACGGAGCGCAGCTCCTCACCCTCCGCGACCCGGACGGCACTGACCGTGGGTGCCACCGCGGCGGCGGCGGCGTTGATACCGGGCAGCTCGGTCGAAGACATGGAGGCAATGTTACGAGACGATCACGCGGTGGTTCATGTGTTCGCGGTCACAGGCCGCATCGCGCCCTTCGGGGGTTGCTCCTAGGCTGCAAGGGAAGGAAGGGAGCCATCATGACGGTCGACCCGAGCGACCCGGAGACGTTCGAGGATCCACAGCCGGACGAACCGGACCCCGAAGCACCCGAAGCCGACACCGCTGAACAGCGGGCCGCCGTCCGGCCGGAGCGCGACGAACCGCTCACCGGAATCGACCGCTCCACCGCGAACGAGGCGGATGCGGCGGAACAGGCCCGTGTTGTCACACAAGATGAGGACGATTACCGGTAAAACGCACCGCTTTGCGGCATGGGCCGACGTTTCTGCGGCTTCCGCAGCCGTCCGGTCCGTGAAATTCTGCGTCCGCGCCGCGCGCACCCGGGTTACTCAAAAGTACGATGGCCCAACGGCGCAGCGTGCACGGTACGGCTGTGTTCGATCACGAATTTGGGAGGCGGCGTGACAGCCATCGAGCAGACAGAGGCGGCGCGCCCGCGGGGCACCCGGCTGCCCCGCCGTGCCCGACGCAATCAGCTGCTGGGCGCCGCCCAGGAGGTCTTCGTCGCCCAGGGCTACCACGCCGCGGCGATGGACGACATCGCCGAGCGGGCCGGCGTCAGCAAGCCGGTGCTCTACCAGCACTTTCCCGGAAAGCTGGAGCTCTACCTCGCCCTGCTCGACCAGCACTGCGAGTCACTGCTCCAGGCGGTCCGTACGGCGCTCGCCTCGACCACGGACAACAAGCTGCGCGTCGAGGCGACGATGGACGCCTACTTCGCGTACGTGGAGGACGAAGGCGGCGCCTTCCGTCTGGTCTTCGAGTCCGACCTGACCAACGAGCCGGCGGTCCGCGAGAGGGTCGACCGGGTCTCGCTGCAGTGCGCGGAGGCCATCTCCGACGTCATCGCCGGTGACACGGGCCTGTCCAAGGACGAATCGATGCTGCTCGCGGTCGGCCTCGGCGGCGTCTCCCAGGTCGTGGCGCGCTACTGGCTCTCCAGCCCGTCCGGCATTCCGCGCGACTCCGCCGTACAGCTGCTGACGTCGCTGGCCTGGCGGGGCATCGCCGGATTCCCGCTGCACGGTGCCGATCAGCACTGAGCACGGCGTGAGCCGCGGCCGGTGTTCGCTGCGGGCGTTGCCGGTCGACCCGTGGTCCGTCCCTTCACCGGGCTAATGTGTGCTGCGTACGGCGCGGTTCACCGCGCAGAGACGGACCGTCGGAGGGACATAGCCGTGGAGGTCAAGATCGGGGTACAGCACACGCCCCGCGAGATCGTTCTGGAGAGCGGACTTTCCGCCGAAGAGGTCGAGAGCGCGGTCGGCGAGGCGCTCAACGGCAAGGCGCAGCTGCTCAGCCTCACGGACGACAAGGGCCGCAAGGTCCTGGTGCCGGCCGACCGGATCGCCTACGTGGAGATCGGCGAGCCCAGCACCCGACGGGTGGGATTCGGCGCGCTGTAGCCCGCGCGACACGGCAGCAGAGGTGGAGGCCCGGCGGAATCATCCGCCGGGCCTCCACCTTTTCTCCTCCGGATCGGCCCGGTGTCTCCCCTCGGCGGGGTTCACAGCGGCCGGGGAGGGTTGTATTCCGCAAGCCCCGGGTAGGACGGCCTACGACCGACCGACCGTCGCGCAATCAGTAGCGAGGTGACCCCTGTGCTCTGGGAATCCATCAGCGCCGTCGTGCTCGGACTCGCCCTGTCCTGGGTCGTGCTCCGCTCCCTGCCCGGCCGGCTCCCGTCCTCCCGCGTGGTGTTCGTCACGGGCGGGCTGGGTGCCCTCTTCGGGGCTTATCTGACGCACTCGACACTGGGCTCCGGCCATGTCCTGGCCACGCTCGCCGGCGCCGTGCTGGTCGGGGCCGTGACCCTGTCCCTGCTGATCCGCCCGCGCTCCAGCCGGCCGGTGCGATCAGCGGCGGCCCAGTAGGGCCCGCCCTCCGGATCAGGCCGCGAGGCCGAGCGCGGCCATCCGCTTGGTGTGCGCCTCGGTGATCCGGGAGAACATCCTGCCGACCTCGGCCAGGTCGAAGCCGTCCGCCACACCGCCCACGAGCATCATGGACAGGGCGTCGCGGTCCGCGACCACCCGCTGCGCCTGCGAGAGAGCCTCGCCCATCAGCCTGCGCGCCCACAGGGCGAGCCTGCCGCCGACGCGGGGCTCCGCATCGATCGCGGCCCGCACCTTCTCGACCGCGAAGTTCCCGTGGCCCGTGTCGTCGAGCACGGAGAGGACGAGGGAGCGGGTGTCCGTGTCGAGGCGGGCGGCGATCTCCCGGTAGAAGTCGCTGGCGATCGAGTCGCCGACGTACGCCTTGACCAGGCCTTCCAGCCAGTCCGACGGGGCCGTCTGACGGTGGAAGTCGTCCAGTGCCTTGCCGAACGGCTCCATGGCGGCGGCCGGCGATTCGTCGATGGCCGTGAGCCGGTCGGCCAGCTGCTCGAAATGGTGGAATTCGGCGGACGCCATCTTCGCCAGTGCCGCCTTGTCGCCGAGTGTCGGCGCGAGTTTCGCGTCCTCGGCGATCCGCTCGAAGGCCGCGAGTTCCCCGTAGGCGAGGGCGCCGAGCAGATCCACGACCGCGGCGCGGTACTGCGGGTCCTCGGACGCGGTGGCCCAGTCCTGGGCGGCGATACCGGTCGGGGCGGGTGCTTCGTCGGATGCTTCAGTGGCGTTGTCAGGCGTCTCCATGGAGCGCAGAATAGCCCGCCCCGCGGGGGACCGAAGGGCCCGCGCAGCGGGAGCATCACACCGATCCGATGAATTCGCCCAACACGCATGCGCGAATCCGGGGTACAGTGGTATTGCGCTTACTGAGCATTTTGTTGTGCCAGGAGCGCGACATTGAATGAGGATGCCCGGTCGGTGGCCCGATCGGCTCCGACCTGACAGCCCTCCACGCGGGGCGTACACCACGTACGACCGCAGATGAGGGGCCCCCTCAGCGGCACGAGCGCTCGAGCGACGGCAGTGGTCCCGCGCCACCCGGCCCATCCACGGCCGGATGACCAACCCCGGCACGGTACGACCCCCCGCGTTCGCCTCGGGCCGCGTCTCACAGAAGAGGCAGCACCCTGACTACGTTCCGCGACCTCGGAATCCTTACCGAGACGGCCGAAGCCCTCGAGGCGGTCGGCATCATGTCCCCCTTCCCCATCCAGGAGATGACGCTCCCCGTAGCGCTCTCCGGGTCCGACGTCATCGGCCAGGCCAAGACCGGCACCGGCAAGACGCTCGGCTTCGGTCTTCCGCTCCTGGAGCGTGTGACCGTCCCCGCCGACGTCGAGGCCGGCCGCGCCGCGCCCGAGAAGCTGACGGACGCGCCGCAGGCTCTGATCGTCGTCCCCACCCGCGAGCTGTGCCAGCAGGTCACCAACGACCTCCTGACCGCCGGCAAGGTCCGTAACGTCCGCGTTCTCGCCATCTACGGCGGCCGGGCGTACGAGCCTCAGGTGGAGGCCCTCAAGAAGGGGGTCGACGTGGTCGTCGGCACCCCGGGCCGGCTGCTCGACCTGGCGGGTCAGCGCAAGCTCGACCTGTCGCACATCCGCGTCCTGGTCCTCGACGAGGCCGACGAGATGCTGGACTTGGGCTTCCTGCCCGACGTCGAGCGCATCATCACCATGCTGCCGCCCAAGCGCCAGACGATGCTGTTCTCGGCCACCATGCCCGGTGCCGTCATCAGCCTCGCGCGCCGCTACATGTCGCAGCCGACGCACATCAACGCCACGTCGCCCGACGACGAGGGCACGACCGTCAAGAACACCGCACAGTTCGTCTACCGCGCGCACAACATGGACAAGCCGGAGATGGTCTCGCGCATCCTGCAGGCCGAGGGCCGCGGGCTGGCGATGATCTTCTGCCGCACCAAGCGGACGGCCGCCGACATCGCGGAGCAGCTGGAGAAGCGCGGCTTCGCGTCCGGCGCGGTCCACGGTGACCTCGGCCAGGGCGCGCGCGAGCAGGCGCTGCGTGCCTTCCGCAACGGCAAGGTGGACGTCCTCGTCTGCACCGACGTCGCCGCGCGCGGCATCGACGTCGAGGGCGTGACCCATGTCATCAACTACCAGTCGCCGGAGGACGAGAAGACGTACCTCCACCGCATCGGCCGTACCGGCCGCGCGGGTGCCAAGGGCATCGCGATCACACTGGTCGACTGGGACGACATCCCGCGCTGGCAGCTGATCAACAAGGCCCTGGACCTGAAGTTCCCGGACCCGCCCGAGACGTACTCCACGTCTCCGCACCTGTACGAGGAGCTCGGTATCCCCGCGGGCACCAAGGGTGTCCTGCCGCGCACCGAGCGGACCCGTGCGGGTCTGCGCGCGGAGGAGATCGAGGACCTCGGCGAGACCGGCGGCCGCGGCCGCAAGTCCGCCGCCTCCGCCCCGGCACCCCGCGAGGAGCGTCCGCCGCGCACGCCGCGTCAGCGTCGTCGCACGAGGGGCGGCAGCGTCACCGACGAGGCCGCCGCCGTCACCGTGCCCGCCCCCGCCGCCGCCGAGGCGACCGGTGAGGACACGTCCGAGCCGCGCACCCCGCGCCGCCGCCGCCGTACCCGTGCAGCCGCACCCGAGGTCGTGACCGAGGCCGCGGTGGCCGTGGCCGAGACCCCGGTCGTCGAGCCCGCGCCCGTCGCCGAGGCCGAGCCGGCCCCGGAGGCGAAGCCGCGCCGTCGCCGTGCGCGTGCCACGGCCACGGCCGCCGCCACCGAGCCGGTCCTCGCCCCGGCCCCGGCCGCCGAGCCCGTGGTCGACTTCCAGACCGTGGCCATCGCCGAGCCCGCGGCGGAGCCCGTGGCCGCCAAGCCGCGCCGCCGCACCCGGGTCGTGAAGCCGGCCGACGAGGTCGACTTCCAGATCGCCCCGGTCTCCGAGCCGGTGACCGAGACCACGTCGCGCCGCCGTCCGCGTGCCGCCGCCAAGCCGAAGGCCGAGGTCTCCACGGCCACCGCCGAGGACACGGCGGAGACCAAGCCGCGCCGTCGTCGGCCGCGCGCCGCTGCTGCGGAGAAGGCGGAGACCGCCGCGGTCACCGAGACCGTGACGGACGGCGAGGCGCCCGCGAAGCCTCGCAGGCGCCGGTCCCGCGCGGCGGCAGCCGCCGAGTCGGCCGAGGGCTGATCTCCGGCACCGCTTCACCTCCGTACGGCCCCGGTTCCCGCACTGCGGGGGCCGGGGCCGTACGTCTGCCCGGGCGCGGCCGGGCTCCCGGCGATACCCTCGGCCCCATGAGCCGGCCGCCCACCTTCACCCCGCCCCCCTGTGCTCGTGCCCGCGTACTGCGTACCGAGCGCGGGGACTTCGCCGTGCTGGATGCCGCGCCGCCCGCAGGCGCGCACTCCACCGCCCTCCTGCTGCCCGGGTACACCGGCAGCAAGGAGGACTTCATCGCGCTGCTCGAACCCCTCGCCGACGCCGGGTTCCGCGTGCTGTCCGTCGACGGGCGAGGGCAGCACGAGACTGAGCGGACGGATCGTCAGAACCCTTACGAACAAGTCGAGTTGGCCCGTGACGTGCTCGCTCAGGCGGCCGCCGCCGACGACACCGCCCTGCCCGGGGCCATCCATCTGCTCGGGCACTCCCTCGGCGGCCAGATCGCCCGCGCGGCAGTGCTGCTCGATGCCACGCCCTTCCGTTCGCTGACCCTGATGTCGTCGGGCCCCGCCGAGATCGACCCCGCGCAGCAGCAGAAGGCACGGCTGCTCAGTGACGCGCTGAGCCGCTGGAGCATGGCCCAGGTCTGGCAGATGATGCGCGCGATGGACCCGCCCGAGGACGCGGACACGGGTGACGGCGAGGACCTGCGCCGCCGCTGGATGCTGCACGACCCGGCCCAGCTGATCGCCACCGGCGCGCAGCTGTCGTCCGAACCCGACCGGGTGGACGAACTCACCGCGCTCTCCCTCCCCGTACACGTGGTCTCGGGCGAGCGCGACGACGTCTGGCCGGTGCCGCTGCTCGACCGGATGGCGGAGCGGCTCGGCGCCCACCGCACCGTGATCGAGGGCGCCGAGCACTCCCCCAACACGGGCCGGCCCCAGGAGACCGCGGCGGCCCTCGTCTCGTTCTGGAAGAGCGTCTGAGCTTCACCCGAGGGCCCGGTCCGCCGCGGCGGCCGGGGTCAGTACTGCGCCTGGAGGTGCTGCCAGAAGCCGTCGCGCAACGCCCTGCGCAGATGGGCGTGGCCGCGCAGCGAGTGCTGGAGGAGCCGTTCGGCCTCGACGAGCAGGTCCTGGTCGACGGAGCCCGGCAGGTAGGGGTGCCCGGGCAGCAGGTCGGCGAGGGCGTCGCGGCCGCGCGAGGAGAGCCATCCGGCGGCGATCTGCGCACCGACGAAGCGGACGTCCTCGCGCGCGGGCGCCGGGCTGTCGTCGTCGTACATCGTGACGGAGCGCCGGGTGACATACGGGCGGCAGAAGTCGAGGTCGAAGGTGCGCTGGCTGTCGACCTCCCAGAGCAGCGGCTCGGCCTGGTTGCGGCCTTCGCCCGCCTCGATACCCCAGAGATGGACGCGGGCACCGTAGCCCTGTGCGGCCTCGACGGCCGAGACGAGGTCCTCGTCGCCTCCGACGAGCGCCGCGTCGCTGATGGCGCGGTGCCGGGCGAGCGACTCGAGGTCGGTGCGGATGAGTGAGTCGACGCCCTTCTGCTGGTTGTTGGCGTTGAGGTTGCCGAGCCTGACCTTGACGTCGGGGAGTTCGGCGATGGACTGCTGCTCGACGGTGTGGATCCGGCGCCTGGCCCCGTCGTACCAGTACACGCGCAGCAGCCTGCTGTCCGCGAAGATCGTGCGGGCCTTGTCGATGAAGGCCTCGATCAGCCCTTCCGCGTCCAGGTCGAAGGACCGGCGGTCCTCGGTGCCGGTGACGAGCAGCCCTGCCGCCGCGTAGACGTAACCCGCGTCGACGAAGATCGCGTGGGTGGAGGGGGTCTTCGACACCTCGGCGAGTACGCGCTGGAGCAGCTCGTTGGTGCGGTCCAGCTGTTCGAGGATGCCCGGCCCTTCGTCCGGCCGCGTGTCCGGGTGGCTCATACGGGCCTCATCGTTGTCTGCGCATGACTGATTACCGACGGGTACTTAGACATCCAAAAAATTTCCTTAGCGTAGGGAATGTTTGCAGTAGGCAAGCCGTTGTACCCCCTGTAGGAGCGCGAGACGCAGACGTCTTGCGCTCCCCATCCTTGCGGACGGCATGCCCGTCCTCCCAGTAGTTCTCCAGCAGGAGGATCAGACGAAGGGAAGCCATATGCGCTTCGAGATCATGCGACTCGACGATGTCGACGGTACCGCCGTGGACAGCACCGTCGTGGACGCCGCCTCCGTCAACCGGATCGTGCAGCAGGCCGCGGCAATGGGCCAGCGCATCTACATCCGGCCGGCCGACACGTCGGCTTCGTAACACCTTGCATTGCTCGGCGTCGCTGGTTTCGAGCGGATGACATGAGCTGAAGACGAAGCGCCCCCGCACGGAAGGCCCGTGCGGGGGCGCTGTGGTGTCCGGACCGTGCGGGCCTCAGGAGTTCTGGATGACCTGGGTGACGCCGTTGATGATCTGCTGTACGGCGATGGCCGAGAGCATCATCCCGGCGAGACGGGTCACCAGGACCACACCGCCGTCCTTGATCACACGGATGATCAGCAGCGAGTACCGCATGGTCACCCAGAGCACGACGTGCATGGCGACGATCGCCGCCCACACCGAGATCTGACCGGCCGTCCCGTCGGCGTTCTGCACCGCGAGGATCACGGAGACGATCGCACCGGGTCCGGCGAGCAGCGGCATGCCGAGCGGCACGAGGGCGACATTGACGTCCTTGGTCTGCGTCGGCTCGTCCGTCTTGCCGGTGAGCAGGTCCAGCGCGATGAGCAGCAGGAGCAGCCCGCCCGCGATCATCAGCGCGGGCACGGAGACGTGCAGATAGTCGAGGATCTGCTGGCCGAGCAGGCCGAAGACGGCGATCACGCCGAAGGCGACGGCGACGGCCTGCAGAGCCATCCGGCGCTGCACCTTGGCGGGGCGGCCGGCGGTGAGGGCCAGGAAGATCGGTGTGATTCCGGGCGGATCCATAATCACAAAAAGGGTGAGAAAGAGGGATCCGAAGACAGCGATGTCGAACACGGTGAGCCTTGCGAGAGAAGAGCGGGCCGAACAGGGGGACGCACGCGTCGGCACGCCATGAGGACGCCCGGGCGCACGGGGTGCGACGGGGGAAAGGGAAGAAGGGGGTGAACCCGTTACGCGGGGACCGGTCCACCGGCGCCCGGCACGGGGAACGCTCCCGTGGCGCGCCGGATGATCTCGCCGTAGATCTCGGGGTCGGTGGTGTACTCCCCGAGCCGGACGGTCTTACGGGTGCCGTGGTAGTCGCTGGACCCGGTGGGCAGCAGCCCCAGCTCGGAGGCGAGCCCCCGCAGCCGGGCCCTGGTGGGCTCGTCGTGGTCCATGTGGTCGACCTCGATGCCGTCGAGCCCGGCGTCGGCCAGCTGCGCGATCACGGCTTCCGGGACCACCTCGCCGCGCTTGACGGCGAGCGGGTGGGCGAAGACGGTGACGCCGCCCGCGGCCTTGACCAGCCGGATCGCGTCGAACGGGTCGAGTTCGTGCTTGCCGGCGTACGCCCGTCCGCCGTTGCCCAGCCAGGCCGAGGTGAAGGCGTCGGAGACGGTGTCGACGACGCCGAGCTCCACGAGCGCGGTCGCGACGTGCGGGCGGCCGACCGAGCCGTCCCCGGCGATCCGCGCGACCTGCTCCCAGGTGACCGGGACGCCCAGCTCCTGGAGCTTGCGCACCATGGCCTGCGCCCGCGGCACCCGGTCGTCCCGGACGAGCTCGCGCTCACGGGACAGCTCGGGCTCGGACGGGTCGAAGAGGTAGGCCAGCATGTGCAGGCCGATGCCGTCGACGCGGCAGGAGAGCTCGGCGCCCGTGACGAGCGTGAGCCCGTCAGGGAGGGCGGCCAGCGCCTGCGCGTGGCCTCCCACCGTGTCGTGGTCGGTCAGTGCGACGACGTCGAGACCGGCCGCCGCCGCGTTGGCCACCAGCTCGGCGGGGGTGTCCGTGCCGTCCGAAGCGGTGGAGTGGGTGTGCAGATCGATGCGCACGACGCGTACTCCAGAGCTGGCGGGCGGACAGGGGACGCTCAAGGATAACCGCCGGGTGTCACCCGTCCGGCCCCCTCCCACCGCCGGGTCAGGGCGGTGTGAGCAGCCGGGGCGTGAGCGCCCCGCACGGCAGGAGGTCCACTTCCCCTCCGGCGTCGCGCAGGTCGGTCAGCACCAGTTCGTCGTACATCAGCAGCCCGGACTGTTCGGGCCAGACGATCGCCCAGAGCCACAGGCCCCGCGCCTCGCCCGCGAAGACCGCACGGTCGGCGGGGGCGTTCTTGACGTGCCAGAGCGGGGTGGGACGTCCCGCCGCGAGCACCTTGGCGTCGGGGGCGGCCTCGACGGCCAGTCCGGAGCCGGGGTCGGGGCCGTCGATGCCCGCGTAACGCGCGCCGAGCCCGACGCCGAGCTCCTCGGCGACGAGCAGCAGCTCCCCCATGCCTCCGAGCGGGCCGGGGCCCGAGCACGCGACGGCGGTCGCCCGGCCGCCGCTGCGGTCGTCGCCCGCGTACGCCGCGCCCGTGAACAGCCAGCCCACCGGGAGCGGCCAGGGCATCCACACCGGCACCCGGGCCCGGTGCACCACCACGCCCAGCGCCTCGAAGCTCGGCGGGACCACCGGCTGCATCGGGTGCACCTGGCCGTGCGCGGAGCACTGCCAGGCGTCGGCGAAAAGGCCGGGCGCCCTGACCCGGCCACCGCACTTCGGGCAACTGGGTTCGCCCCTCATAACGCCCAACGGTCCTCTCCGGTCGTCGCCGCGTCAAGGACGATCACCCGTCCGCAGCGCGGCTTTGACCGGAGGAAGATAGATGTGGGTTGCACTTATTAGCTTGCCTAACTTATTCTGTGTATAACCCAACGACCTAGTGGAGAGTGAGAGAACCCATGCCGGCAGAGGATCCGTTCGACGAAGGGGCGACCAGCATCCTGCGTCAGCCGAAGGCCGTCTGGGCCACGGCGGGCGCCTCGGTCGTCGCCTTCATGGGAATCGGTCTGGTGGACCCGATCCTGCCGTCCATCGCCAAGGGACTCGAGGCGACACCCAGCCAGGTGTCCCTTCTGTTCACCTCGTACTTCCTGATCACCGCCGTCGCGATGCTCGTGACCGGCTTCGTCTCCAGCCGCATCGGCGGACGCAAGACGCTGCTGGCCGGCCTGGCGCTGGTCGTCGTCTTCGCCGCGCTCTCCGGAACGTCGTCGTCGGTCGCCGAACTGGTCGGCTTCCGGGCGGGCTGGGGCCTGGGCAACGCCCTGTTCGTCTCCACCGCCCTCGCGGTGATCGTCGGCGCCGCCGCCGGCGGCAGTGCGGCGGCCATCCTCCTGTACGAGTCGGCGCTCGGCCTCGGCATGGCGTGCGGGCCGCTGGTCGGCGCGCTGCTCGGCGACGCCAGCTGGCGCTACCCGTTCTTCGGCACCGCGGCCCTGATGGCGATCGGGTTCCTCTGCATCACCGCGTTCCTCAAGGAACAGCCCAAGCCGGCCCGGAAGACCTCGCTGCTCGACCCGGTGCGGGCGCTCGGCCACGGCGGACTGGCCTCGGTCGCCACTTCGGCGTTCTTCTACAACTACGCGTTCTTCACGATCCTGGCCTTCACGCCGTTCGTGCTGAACATGTCGCCGTACAGGTCGGGTGCGGTGTTCTTCGCCTGGGGCCTGCTGCTCGCCGTCTTCTCGGTGCTCGTCGCGCCGCGTCTGCAGCGGCGCTTCGGCTCCCTGAAGGTGGTCGGCGGCTCCCTGGTGCTGCTCGCCGCGGACCTGGTGATCCTCGGTTACGGCAACCACACGACGGCCATCGTCTGCACCATCGTCTCGGGCGCCTTCATCGGCATGAACAACACCGTCTACACCGAACTGGCCCTCGGCGTCTCCGACGCGCCGCGCCCGGTGGCGAGCGCCGGATACAACTTCGTCCGCTGGTTCGCCGCGGCCGCGGCCCCCTACCTCGCTCCGAAGATCGAGGAGTGGAGCGACATCCACACGCCGTTCGTCGTCGCCGCCGTCGCGGCACTCGTCGGCGCGGTCGTCGTCCGGGTCCGTCGCGCCGCGCTGACCCACGAGGCGGAGGAGCTGGAGCCCCGTCACGCCGCGGAGGACGGCGTCACCGTCTTCGCCGACTGACCTTGACCTCCCTTCACCGGCCCCGCCCGCGGTTCCCCCTCCTGGCCGCGCGGCGGGGCTTCTCCCGCCCGGGGCGTCAGTCCAGCGGTACGGACGCGCGCAGCGGGTCCCGCAGGTCGGTCCCCTGCGAGAGCCAGCGCTCCTGGAGTTCCTGGGCGCCCCTCACCCGCTTCCAGGCCGCCTCGTTGTGGGTCATCGGCAGCAGCGGCAGGAAGCGCACCGGGTCCATCGGGGCGTCGAGCTCGAGGTCCTCGACCAGTCCGCCCGGCTCGGCGACCAGGACGGAGCTGAAGGGCGCCCCGGTCCACAGCGGCTGCCCGAGGTCCAGTGACGCCCCGGGGGCCACGATCAGCCCCTCGACCTGCGGGGAGGCCGCCAGCACCGCGAGGGGCCGCAGCACCTGGTCGGTGTCGGCGAGCCCCACCCGTACGGACAGGACCAGTTCGGCGCGCGGGCCCTTCACTGGGTCGGCGAGGGGCGCGGTCGGGTCGGCCATCGGCTGGGCGGACATGCCGAGCGTGGCGTAGCGCACCACATCGCCGTCGATGAAGCGGAGCACCTCGATGCGGTCCGTGCCGAGGAACGTCACATCGGCGCGTGCGTCCGGCTCCCCCAGCGCCGTACGGAGCCGGGCCTCGACCAGATCAAGAATTTCTCCCATGCCGCGAGCATAGATCGCGTAAGGAATGGGAACAGAAAGGGATTGGCTCCTCGACCGGCTGATAGCCTGAGGCGTCGGTCGGGACAGCACGCGGAGCGCGCTCTCAGTCCTGACAACACGTGATCCCCCACGGGGGACCGGCCGGAGGAGGTGGGGCTGCGGTGGATCCAAGTCGACCGTGCAGTACCGACCGCCCTTCCGCACGACGCCTTCCTTCTGTGATCTGACGCCCTTCCCGGACGTCACCACGGCAGTTCGCGCACCGGAAGAGCCCCGCGTTTTTGCCTGTCTGTAGCGAACGCCGTCATCGTGCCCACGCGGTGCCGCCCGCTTTGCGGACGTGAGCGCACGTCCCCATTCCGGGCAGTTCCACGTGCCCACCGACGGCCCTCCGTGAAGAGGAGCCAGCCATGTCGATGATCCGTGACCTGCGCGCCGCCGTGCGCCCGTCCCTGCGCAAGAGCAACACCCCGTACAACAGCTACGACGCCACCCGCGACCCGTCAGCCTCCAGCGCCGTCGTCGACTGCGCGGTCTACCGGGACGGGCGCCGGATCACCCAGGTCTCCGGCCTGACACCGCGCGAGGCGATTCTGCGCGTGCGGGAGGAGGGCGGCTTCGCCTGGATCGGTCTGCACGAGCCGACCGAGGAGGAATTCGCCGGTATCGCACGGGAGTTCGGCCTCCACCCGCTCGCCGTCGAGGACGCCGTCCACGCCCACCAGCGGCCGAAACTGGAGCGTTACGACGACACGCTGTTCACCGTCTTCAAGACGATCCACTACGTCGAGCACGCCGAACTCACCGCGACCAGCGAGGTCGTCGAGACCGGTGAGGTGATGTGCTTCACCGGGCGGGACTTCGTGATCACCGTCCGGCACGGCGGGCAGGGGTCGCTGCGCGCCCTGCGCCACCGGCTCCAGGAGGACACCGAGCTCCTCTCCAAGGGCCCGTCCGCCGTGCTGCACTCCATCGCCGACCACGTCGTCGACGGCTACATCGCGGTGGCGGCCTCGGTGCAGGACGACATCGACGAGGTGGAGATCGATGTGTTCTCCACCCCCGCCAAAGGGACCCCGCGCGGGTCGGACGCGGGCCGGATCTACCAGCTGAAGCGCGAGGTGCTGGAGTTCAAGCGCGCCGTGTCGCCCCTGCTGCGGCCGATGCAGCTGCTGAGCGAGCGCCCGATGCGGCTGATCGACCCCGACATCCAGAAGTACTTCCGCGATGTCGCCGACCACCTGGCGCGCGTGCACGAAGAGGTCATCGGCTTCGACGAACTGCTCAACTCGATCCTCCAGGCCAATCTGGCGCAGGCGACCGTCACGCAGAACGAGGACATGCGCAAGATCACGTCCTGGGCGGCGATCATCGCCGTACCGACGATGATCTGCGGGGTGTACGGCATGAACTTCAAGCACATGCCCGAACTCCGCTGGACGTACGGCTATCCGATGGTGCTGGCGCTCATCGGCGTCGTCTGCTTCTCCATCCACCGCACCCTCAAGCGCAACGGCTGGCTCTAATAGAGTTCGGGCATGACTGCTGCTGACGTGTTGCTTGCCCGGGCTCTCGTCGAGGAGGCCACCAAGAAGTCCGGTCTGATCTGGGTGCGGGGCACCGGCCCCTCCCGGGCGCTGTGGCACGTGTGGCACGAGGGTGCGGCCGTGCTCGTCGGGGACGGCCCCGGGGAGCAGCCGCTCCCCGCCGGGCTGGACGCCGGCGCCGCCGCCGAGGTGACCGTGCGCAGCAAGGACAAGGGCGGCATGCTCGTGGCCTGGACCGCCGCCGTCACGGTGCTGGAGCCGCACTCCGAGGAGTGGGAGGCGGCGGTCGGCGAGCTCAAGGGCAAGCGGCTGAACGCGCCGGACGCCGAACAGATGACGGAGCGCTGGGCGCGCGAGTGCCGCGTCGTAAGGCTGGCGCCCGGCGAGTCCCGCACGGACCTGCCGGACACCTCGCTGGCCGCACCACCGCTGCCCACGGGGGCGACGACGCGGCGCACGGCGCCGGCAGCGCTTCCCCGGCTGCTGCTGAAGCGCCGCGGGAAGCGCTGACCGGCTCAGTCAGGCGGAGGACCTGGGCAGCTCGCCGCCGTAGTCGACGGTGTCGTCCTCGGCCGGTGCCTCCAGCGGGAAGGCCTTGCCCCAGTCGGCGAGGGTGACGGTCCCGCCGCCGCCGCCACGGGCCACCCGCAGCGGATACGGAGTGCCCTTGAGGGAGACGTCCAGTGCGCCCCCCTCGCCCTTTCCGCCCATGATCTGCACAGTGCGCACGCCGCCGACCGTGTCCCGGCCGCCCTTGTTGATCTCCCCGTGCAGGGACAGCATCCCGTCGAGGAGCGTCTTCTTCTCCGTGAAGCCGCGCAGCTGCTGGTAGGTGGGATCGTCCTCCGGCACCTTCACGTACATGCCGCCGAGCTTGTCGGCGGCCTGATCGCTCTCGTCGTCGGCCTTCTCGTCCTTCCAGAAGCCGGCGTCCGCCTTGAGGAAGAGCTCGTCACCGATGCGCAGCAGCGCGAACGTGTTCTGCTTCGAGGTGACCGACCCCGTGCCGCCCTTGCCGCTGAGCTGCATGTTCAGGGTGTACGTCCCGCCCTTGCTGACCAGCTTGCCCGTCAGCCGCACGGCGTCCGCGGCCCCGGCGGCGGCCAGCGCCCTCTTCTCGATCTGCGAGGCCGTCAGTTTGCCGACGCCGTTGGTCCCCTTGTCCGGGTCCTCTCCCGCGCAGGCCGTGAGCGCGACGGTCAGTCCCGCGCAGAGCACCACGGCGAGAGCGGTCCGGCGGTGGGCCCGGACGGCCGGGGCGGAAGAGGTCACAGGCGCACTGCCTCTCATCTGTGTTTCCGGGGGTGGCAGACGGCAGCGTACCCGTGCCGCGTACGCCATTCGGCAGAGCGCCGTACGGACGGCCCGCCAGGGCGTGACGGACCGGTACGGGCTAGCCTGATCACGGCGAAGGAGGACGTGAGGGACAGAGGGAGGCGCACAGGATGGCGGCAGTCACTCCCAGGGTTTTCGTCTCACACCTCGCCGGCGTACCGGTGTTCGACCCGAATGGTGATCAGGTCGGCCGGGTCCGGGATCTGGTGGCGATGCTCCGGGTCGGCGGCAAGCCCCCACGGCTGCTCGGCATGGTGGTCGAGGTCGTGAGCCGGCGGCGCATCTTCCTGCCTATGACCCGGGTGACGGGGGTCGAGTCGGGCCAGGTCATCACCACCGGTGTGGTCAACATGAGGCGCTTCGAGCAGCGCCCGACCGAGCGACTCGTCCTCGGCGAGTTCCTTGACCGGCGGGTGCGCCTCAAGGAGACGGACGAGGAGGTGACCGTCCTCGACGTCGCCATCCAGCAGCTCCCCGCCCGCCGCGACTGGGAGATCGACAAGTTCTTCGTACGCAAGGGACGCGGCGGTGCCCTCCGCCGCAAGGGCGAGACGCTGACTGTGGAGTGGTCGGCGATCAGCGGCTTCTCGCTGGAGGAGCACGGGCAGGGCGCCGAGAACCTGGTGGCGACCTTCGAACGGCTGCGCCCCACCGATGTCGCCAACGCCCTGCACCACCTGACGCCCAAGCGCCGTGCCGAGGTCGCCGCCGCCCTGGACGACGACCGGCTCGCGGACGTCCTGGAGGAGCTCCCCGGTGACGACCAGGTGGAGATCCTGGGCAAGCTGGCGGAGGACCGCGCCGCGGACGTCCTCGAGGCGATGGACCCGGACGACGCGGCCGACCTGCTCTCGGAGCTGCCGGAGGCGGACAAGGAGCGGCTCCTCGCCCTGATGCGCCCGGACGACGCGGCCGACGTACGGCGCCTGCTGGCGTACGAGGAGCGGACGGCGGGCGGGCTGATGACGACCGAGCCGATCATCCTGCGGCCCGACGCGACGGTCGCGGACGCGCTGGCCAGGGTCCGCCAGCAGGACCTCTCCCCCGCGCTCGCCGCCCAGGTGTACGTCTGCCGGTCGCCGGACGAGACCCCGACCGGCAGATACCTGGGCACCGTGCATTTCCAGCGACTGCTGAGGGATCCGCCGTTCACCCTGGTGAGCTCGATCGTCGACAGCGACCTGGTCCCCCTGGCTCCGGACACCCCGCTGCCCGCCGTGACCAGCCATCTGGCCGCGTACAACATGGTCTCGGTGCCCGTGGTGGACGAGAGCGGCTCGCTGCTGGGCGCGGTGACCGTCGACGACGTGCTGGACCACCTGCTGCCCGACGACTGGCGCGAGACGGATTTCCTGGGCGAGGAGGAGATCACCGGTGGCCGCTGAGGACCGCGCGAGGGCCGTGCCGACGGGCGCCTCGGGCATCATGCGTCCGCCGCGTCCCCGGCTCGACCAGCCGAAGGCACCGCGGCGCCGGCTGCTGCCCGAGTACGACCCCGAGGCGTTCGGCCGGTTCTCCGAGCGCATCGCCCGCTTCCTGGGCACCGGACGGTTCATCGTCTGGATGACCCTGATCATCATCCTGTGGGTGGTGTGGAACATCTTCGCGCCGCACGAACTGCGGTTCGACGAGTACCCGTTCATCTTCCTGACCCTGATGCTGTCCCTCCAGGCCTCCTACGCGGCCCCGCTGATCCTCCTCGCGCAGAACCGCCAGGACGACCGCGACCGGGTCACCCACGAGCAGGACCGCAAGCAGAACGAGCGCTCGATCGCGGACACGGAATTCCTCAGCCGGGAGATCGCCGCGCTCCGGATGGGCCTCGGCGAGGTCGCCACGCGGGACTGGATCCGCTCGGAGCTGGAGGCCATGGTGAAGGACATGGAGGAACGCCGGATCCTCTCGCAGGCCGAGAGTGACGAAGGCGACCGCTGACGCGTTACCCACGCGTAGCCCCCGGCGCCGTACCTCCCTCCCGTCGCCCGCCACCCTTCCAAGGACCGCTGCGCGCGCACCGTACTATCGAGGTATGGCTACGGAAGACGCGGTGCGTGAAGCGCTGGCGACAGTGAACGACCCGGAGATCCACCGACCGATCACCGAGCTGGGCATGGTGAAGTCGGTCGAGATCGATCCTGACGGTGTAGTCGCTGTCACCGTGTATCTCACGGTCTCCGGCTGCCCGATGCGCGAGACGATCACCAAGAACGTGACCGACGCGGTGGCCCGCGTCGAGGGCGTGTCGCGGGTGGAGGTCACCCTCGACGTGATGAGCGACGAGCAGCGCAAGGAGCTCGCCTCGTCGCTGCGCGGCGGCACGGCGGAGCGGGAGGTGCCCTTCGCCAAGCCCGGCTCGCTGACCCGCGTCTACGCGGTCGCGTCGGGCAAGGGCGGCGTCGGCAAGTCGTCGGTGACGGTGAACCTCGCGGCGGCGATGGCGGCCGACGGCCTCAAGGTCGGTGTGGTCGACGCGGACATCTACGGGCACAGCGTTCCCCGGATGCTCGGCGCGGACGGCAAGCCCACCCAGGTCGAGAACATGATCATGCCGCCGTCCGCGCACGGCGTGAAGGTGATCTCCATCGGGATGTTCACCCCGGGCAACGCCCCGGTGGTGTGGCGCGGACCCATGCTGCACCGCGCGCTGCAGCAGTTCCTCGCCGATGTGTACTGGGGCGACCTCGACGTCCTGCTGCTCGACCTGCCGCCGGGCACCGGTGACATCGCGATCTCCGTGGCGCAGCTCGTCCCGAACGCCGAGATCCTGGTCGTCACGACCCCGCAGCAGGCCGCCGCCGAGGTGGCCGAGCGGGCCGGCTCCATCGCCGTACAGACCCACCAGAAGATCGTCGGAGTCGTCGAGAACATGTCGGGCATGCCGTGCCCGCACTGCGACGAGATCGTCGACGTGTTCGGTTCGGGCGGCGGGCAGCGGGTCGCCGACGGGCTGACGAAGACGGTCGGCGCCGAGGTCCCGGTGCTCGGGTCCATCCCGATCGACGTACGGCTGCGTGAGGGCGGCGACGAGGGCAAGCCCGTCGTCCTGTCCGACCCGGACTCCGCCGCGGGCTCCGCGCTGCGCTCCATCGCGGACAAGCTGAGCGGCCGTCAGCGCGGCCTGTCGGGCATGTCCCTGGGGCTCACCCCGCGCAACAAGTTCTGAGCGACGTACGGGTGGGGGCGGTCTCCTGAGGAGGCCGCCCCCACCCGTTCGCTCAGTTCTCGTACGAGGCGATGTCGCCGATCACCGCGAATCCCAGGCCGTAGGCGCTCATGCCGCGCCCGTAGGCGCCGATGTGCACCCCGCCGGGGGCCGAGCCCGCGAGCACCCAGCCGAACTCCGACTCGCGGTAGTGGAAGTCCACCGGCACGCCGTCCACCGGAAGGGACAGCGTCGACCAGGGCTCCCGGCCCAGGTCGTCCGCGAGCTCGAACGCGGTCTCGGTCTGCTGGTTCAGCCATTCGCCACGCAGGGTGTGGTCCATCTGCGGGGGCCAGGTGCAGTCCAGCAGGCCGGAGCCCGCCAGCCAGGCCGCCGACGACACCGTGGTGGCGTCCAGGACGCCCGTACCGTCGTCGCTGTCCCGTACGGGGCTGCTGCCCACGGTCACGACCACCGCGAAGCGCGCCTTCTCCGCCCCCGCGTCGGCCCGTACGACGGGCTCCTCGCCGTGCCCGGTGGAACCGTGCTGCACCGTGTCGTCCGCCGCGGCGGTGACGGTCATCAGCCAGCGCGGGCCGGTGAAGGCCTCGTCCAGCCCGTACCAGGGGAACGGCGCCTTGAGATAGCCGTCGACAGTACGCCGGGTCGCCGGCACCCCCTCTGCGGTGACTGTGCTGGGCGCACCATCCGCCCCTACCCGACTCGTCGTCTCCATCTGCCCGGCCGCCTCCTCGATCTGTCACTGATCCGGAGCGGCCCTCCCCCCGTGGGCATGGGCAACCTCGCAACCGGACAGATGGAGAATAGCCATACCGTCCGGACGAGTCGGGATTGACGGTCTCAGGTGGCGTCTGCGTCGAAGGGCGGGCGCTCGTCCTTGGCCGGCTGCGCGGGCTTCTTGAGGAGGTCCGGCGTGGCGGCGGCACCGGACGCGGCTGCCGCGGCGGTGCCGGTGGACGGGGCGCTCTCGCGACCGTTCACCGCGTCGGTGACCTCGGCCATCTCCTTGCGCAGGTCGAAGCTCTCGCGGATCTCCTTGAGCCCCAGGTCGTCGTTCCCGTCCATGAGCTGCTTGCGGACGAACGTCTTGGGGTTGAGGTCCTCGAACTCGAAGTCCTTGAACTGAGGTCCGAGCTCCGACCGGATGTCTTCCTTGGCGCTGTCCGAGAACTCACGGATCTTGCGGATGGTGCGCGTGACGTCCTGGATGACCTTCGGCAGCTTCTCCGGACCGAATACGAGCACGGCGAGAACCACGAGCGTCAGCAGCTCGAGTGCGCCTATGTCATTGAACACCTTGCTGCTCCTCGTGTTCTCTGCGTGGTCTCCGCGTGTTCTCCGCCGCCAGGTCAGGGGGCCCGGACCGCTCCACGGTACCCGGCGAAGCTGTCCGTGCGGTACCTGCCGGTGGCCGTCAGGTGCCGCTCGCCGAACCCAGCGCCAAAGTCATGGACAGGTCTTTGCCACCGCGGGTCAGGACGAGCCGGAGCCGGTCACCCGGCCGGTGGGCGCGGATCTTGACGATCAGTTCCTCGCCGCTGTGCACGCGCTGGCCCTCCACCTCGGTGATGATGTCGCCCGAGCGGATGCCCGCCTTGTCGGCCGGGCCGCCCTCGGTCACCGCCGCTCCGCCGTCGGCCACCTTGCCGCCGACCTTGGCTCCGTCGCCGGTGAACTCCATGTCCAGCGTGACGCCGATCACGGGATGGGTGGCCTTGCCGGTGTTGATCAGCTCCTCGGCGACGCGCTTGCCCTGGTTGATCGGTATCGCGAAGCCGAGGCCGATGGAGCCGGACTGGCCGCCGTCGAGACCGGATCCGCTGTCGGCGGCGCGGATGGCGCTGTTGATGCCGATGACCCGGGCCTCGGCGTCGACCAGGGGGCCGCCGGAGTTGCCCGGGTTGATCGGGGCGTCGGTCTGCAGCGCGTCGACATAGCTGACGTCGGTGCCGTCGCCCTTCTCGCCGCCCGCGGTGATGGGTCGCTGCTTGGCGCTGATGATGCCGGAGGTGACCGTGTTGGACAGGTCGAAGGGTGCGCCGATGGCCACCACGGGGTCGCCCACCTGCACGTTGTCGGAGTTCCCGAGGGGCAGCGGCTTGAGGCCCGAGACACCGGTCACCTTGACGACGGCCAGGTCGTAGCCGCTGTCCTTGCCGACGAGCTCGGCCGGCGCGCTCTCCCCGCCGCTGAACGTGACGGTGATGTCGCCGGTGGAGCCCGCGGGGGCGACCACATGGTTGTTGGTCAGGATGTGGCCCTTGTCGTCGAGGACGAAGCCGGTGCCGGTGCCGGACTCGGCGGAGCCGTTGACGTGCAGGGTGACCACGCTGGGCAGCGCGCTGGAGGCGATCCCGGCGACGCTGTCGGGTGCCCGGCCGCCGTTGTCCCGGCCGGCCTGGGGCAGTTCGACCGTGGTCAGGCCGCCGTTGCGCTCGACGTAGGCACCGATTCCGCCGCCGATCCCACCGGCCACGAGGGCGAGCAGTGCCGCCCCGACGAGGACGGACCCCCGGCGGCTGCCGCGCGGCCGGGGGTCCGGACCCTGGGCGGGGCCGGGGTGACTCAACGGCTGCTGAGAGGGCGTGCCCCAGGGGTCGTACCGCAGCCACTGCGAGGGCTGCTGCGAGGTCTGCGGGGTCTGCACGGGAGGCTGCTGCTGCGGCACGGTGTGCGGCGGGGGCGCCCAGCCCTCGGCGTGCCCCTGGGCGCCTGCCGCCGGAGCGGGGGCGGGTACGGGGACGGCTGCGGGCACGGGCGCGGCCACGCCGTGCCCGTTCGTGCCCGCGTACGGCGGCGGTACGGGAGTCCCGTGGGCCGGAGTCGGCACCGGGCGCTGCACGGGTGGCGCGGGCGCCCACGGCCCCGGACCGCCGTAGGGCGGGGTGCTGTACTCGTCGGGCGCGTGCAGCGGCTGCGTACGGTGCGCCGCGGGGGGTGCGGGCGTGAGATCGCGAGGCTCGCCGTCCGACGGCGCAGGCGGCTCGGCTGCCGACGGCGAGGTCGGCCGGGCGGCCGGTGGCGCGGGCATGAAGTCGCCGTCCGTCTCGGGCGCGGGCGGCTCTCCGGCCGTGGGTGCGGCGGCCTCGTCAGCCGGCTGCTCCCTGCGCGGGGGCGGTGTCGTCCCCTCCATGTCGGAGACGGCCACCGCGTCCTCCCGACCGGCCGGGCGGTCCCGTTCCGTAGAGGGGCGGCTCCACCACTTCGTCTTCGGCCCGCTGGGCTTCCCGTCGTCCATGCTCTCCCCGCAACTGGCCCTTGCACGCCTCACAGAGGCGTCCCTCCCGGAATTCAACCAGGTTTGCGAATCCGCGCGCAGGGCCCCGGTCAGCGCAGCGGTGTGAGCGGCATCGCGCGGTCCTGCGGCGGCGGGGCGGAAGCCGTCGGGGACGGCTTCGGCTCCGCTCCCGCGCGGAGCGCGGACAAGTGCAGCGGGTCGGCGTCGGTCGGGCGTATGAGCGGCGGCACGGTCACGTTCAGCGCCGGGAAGGCGAACGTGCCCCCGGTGAGCGCCGAGGTGCTCAGCAGCGAGGGTGCGGAGGCCGGCTGGGAGGACGAGGACGGGACGGCGCCCGGCCGGAGGTCCTGGCCCTGTCCGGCGGCGAGTGCGCCGCCGCCGCTGCGGCTGGCCGCCGCGCTGGCGCTGCCGGTCCGCTCCTCGGCGTCGAGCGGGGTCGCGTTGCTGCCCGCGCCTTCGGCGCTGAGCGGAGCCTCGGGGTTGTGGTCGAGCGGGAGCGAGCCTCCCAGCGCGATGGCCGCGAGCGAGACCGCGCTGGCCGCGACGAACGCGAAGCGCCGGGCGCGCCAGGGTGAGCGGTCGGAGTCACGGGCTACGTCATGGATGCGGAAGCCGGAACCGGACGCGCCGCCCGGCAGCACGGCCGTCGAGCCGTGTGGGGCGGGGAGGTAACCGAAGCCGTCCAGCGGAGAACGGCCTGACTCCGGGGAGCCGGGCTGCGGCACGGGGAGGATTCCGTCCGCGAAGCGCCGTCGGCCGTTCGACCTGTCGTCCGGACCACCGCCGCTGCCGCTGGGGCCCCCGGGGAGGCCCTGCAGACGGGCGAGGAAGCCCTCGGAGGGCGAAGGGGCGGCGGAGGTCGCGAAGGCGCTCTTCAGCCGTCGCTGGGCGTCGGCCTCGGCCTTGCACCGGGCGCAGGTCGCCAGATGGGCCAGGACCCGCTCCCGGGCATCGTGTTTGAGCTCGCCGTCGACAAGCGCGGCGAGCCGGTCCCCCAGATGCTGCTCCGCGGGGGTCGGACCTGTGCCACTCACGCCGTTCCGCCCTCCCCTGCCAAGACCGCGTCCGCGAGGGAACGCTGCTCGGCGCGGGCCTCGGGCGAACGGTGCTTGAGCGCCTTGCGCAGGTGCGAGCGGCCACGGTGGATGCGGCTGCGCACCGTGCCGAGCTTGACGCCGAGTGTGGCGGCGATCTCCTCGTACGAGAGGCCCTCGATGTCGCAGAGCACGACCGCGGCACGGAACTCGGGCGCGAGGGTGTCCAGGGCCTGCTGCACGTCCGCGTCGAAGTGCGTGTCGTTGAAGACCTGCTGCGGGGACGGCTCACGGCTCGGCAGCCGCTCGGCCGCGTCGTCGCCGAGGGAGTCGAAACGGATCCGCTGCTTGCGGCGGACCATGTCCAGGAAGAGATTCGTCGTGATCCTGTGCAGCCAGCCCTCGAAAGTGCCCGGCGTGTAGGTCGACAGCGACCGGAAGACGCGGACGAAGACTTCCTGGGTGAGGTCCTCGGCGTCGTGCTGGTTACCCGTCAGCCGGTAGGCGAGGCGGTACACCCGGGCGCTGTGGGTGCTGACGATCTCTTCCCATGAGGGCGGGGTCCACGCCTGGGAATCCGCATCTGAGGCGAAGGTCGCGGTCGGTGCGGAATCGTTGGAAGAACGGTCAGCAATGTCGGTCACGGATTTCGGCTCACCCGCCGACCCGAGAAAGCGCCGCAGCGCACCTCTCCGATCCACAGGCGCAGCCGCACCTCCCCTATCGGCTCTGGTGGTGTCCAGTGGAGCCCCTACCATAGCCACCTCGCCCGTTAGCTCCGGATAAGCCTTTTTACCTGCTGGTGTCCCGGTGTCCCCGGGAGCAAGAGGCACATTCCGGACCCGGCCGCGGGGCCCGGTCCACGTGTTCTCCTCCGTCCCCTCATAACGCCCGGTCCCATCTGCGGGTTCCCGGGTCCAGCGGATACAGTCACCGTTGCGCCAACTACGGGGACAGGAGAGGGTCATTACCGCCAACCGGCAGACGAGCTGGGCATTCGCCGACGCCTTTGTCGCCGAGGAAGAAGCTCTGCTCTGGGCCCGGGACCGGGCCCACGAGGCAGGGCTCCGCCCGGTGTCGTCAGGCACCGGCGCGGCGCTGCGCCTGCTCGCTGCCACCGCGGACGCCAAGGCGGTGGCCGAGATCGGCACCGGAACCGGCGTGTCCGGCATCTATCTGCTGCAGGGCATGCGCCCGGACGGCGTTCTGACCACCGTGGACCCGGAGCCCGAGCGCCAGCAGTTCGCCCGCGAGGCCTTCCGGGCCGCGGGCTTCGCCACGAACCGGGCCCGGTTCATCCCGGGCCGCGCCCTCGACGTGCTGCCGCGGCTCGCGGACGGCGGCTACGACCTCGTCTTCTGCGACGGCGACCGGCTCGAGAGCCTGGACTGCCTCGCTGAATCGTTGCGCCTGCTGCGACCTGGCGGACTGGTCTGTTTCGAGGGCGTCTTCGCCGACGGCCGCACGATCGACTCGGCGGCGCAGCCGGCCGAGGTGCTGCGCCTGCGCGAGCTCCTGCGGGCCGTGCGCGAGAGCCAGGAGCTCATGGCGACGCTGCTGCCGGTGGGCGACGGCCTGCTGTGCGCGGTACGGCGCGGCTGAACCGGCCGTCCCGGGCACGGCCGCCGGGCCTCCCCCCGACGCACTGCTGCCCCGGCACGGATTCCGTGCCGGGGCAGCAGTGAAGTGTGGGCGCCTCCGCCTCAGCCGACGACCTTCTTCAGCGCGTCACCGAGTGCATCGGCCTCGTCCGGAGTCAGCTCGACGACAAGCCGACCGCCGCCTTCGAGCGGAACGCGCATGACGATGCCCCGCCCCTCCTTTGTCACCTCGAGCGGGCCGTCGCCCGTCCGCGGCTTCATGGCCGCCATGCTCGTTCCCCTTCCTGAAACCAGCTCATCGCAGCCGGCGGCCCCATGACAGGCGCTGCCTCACCGGCGTCGAACACAATGCTTCCTCCGCATTATCCCGCATCAGAGACCCCGATGACCAACATCGGTCGGCATCGCTTGCGCAACGCGCTCTCTCAAAACCACCCAATTCGGCGATCCGGCTGCGATACTGCGCCGCCGCCGGCCCCCAGCCGAAGTCCAATCGTTAGACGCAGGTCACACGTCCGGCCCGCCGGAAGTCCGCCATGCTTGCCTGGACAGGCACGACGCCGGACCCGCAAGGAGACCCCGCAATGGCTGACACGGTGCTCACAGACGTGAGCGACGGGCTCGCGACGATCACGATCAATCGCCCCGACGCGATGAACGCCATGAACACCGCCGCCAAGGTCGCACTCCGCGACGCCCTTCTGGCGGTCGCGGACGACCCCGCCGTGCGCGCGGTTCTGCTCACGGCCACCGGGCGCGCCTTCTGCGTCGGCCAGGACCTCAAGGAGCACGTCGCCAAGCTCTCCGAGGCCCGCGAGTCGGACGGCGGCAACGCGCTGAGCACGGTGCAGGAGCACTACAACCCCATCGTCCGCGCCATCACGGAGATGGAGAAGCCCGTGGTCGCGGGCGTCAACGGGGTCGCCGCGGGGGCGGGTTTCGGATTCGCGCTCGCCGCCGACTACCGCGTGGTCGCCGACACCGCGGCCTTCAACACGTCCTTCGCGGGTGTCGCGCTGACCGCCGACTCGGGCGTCTCCTGGACCCTGCCCCGGCTGATCGGCGCGAGCCGCGCCGCCGACCTCCTGTTCTTCCCGCGTTCGGTCTCCGCCCAGGAGGCGTACGAGCTGGGCATCGTGAACAAGGTGGTGCCCGCGGCCGACCTGGCGAAGGAGGCGCACGCGGTGGCCCGCGCCCTGGCCGACGGGCCGACGGTGGCGTACGCGGCCCTGAAGGCGTCCGTTGCGTACGGCGCCGGACACACCCTCGCCGAGACCCTGGAGAAGGAGGACGAACTCCAGACGAAGGCGGGCGCGTCGCAGGACCACACGATCGCGGTCGAGGCGTTCCTCGCGAAGCAGCCGCCGAAATATCTCGGCAGGTAGGACCCGGGGGCCCGCCGTCCGGGTCCCCTGATCCGGACGGCGGGCCCTACCGGCCGCCGCCCCGGGCCACGCAGTCGGCGAGATGGTCGTCGACGAGGCCGCAGGCCTGCATCAGGGCGTACGCCGTCGTGGGCCCGACGAAGCGGATGGAGCGCTTCTTGAGGTCCTTGGCCAGCGCGGTGGACTCCGGGGTGACCGCCGGGACGTCGGCGAGGGCGCGCGGGGCCGGCCGCGAGGCCGGGTCCGGTGCGTACGACCAGATGAGCGCGTCCAGCTCGCCCTCGTCCCAGCCGGCCAGCACCTTGGCGTTGGCGAGCGTGGCGTCGATCTTCGCGCGGTTGCGGATGATTCCGGCGTCGGCCAGGAGGCGTTCCTTGTCCGCGTCGGTGAACTCCGCCACGGCGGAGATCTTGAATCCGGCGAACGCGCTGCGGAAACCCTCGCGGCGGCGCAGGATCGTCAGCCACGAAAGCCCCGACTGGAACGCCTCCAGGCAGAGCCGCTCGAAGAGCGCGTCGTCGCCGTGGACCGGGCGGCCCCACTCGGTGTCGTGGTAGGCGAGGTAGTCCGCCGTGGACAGGCCCCACGGGCAGCGCAGCCGCCCGTCCGCCGCCGGCTCCGCGCCGCTCATCGCCCGCCGTCCTCGTCCTGCGGGCCGTCACCGGCGGCGGGCGGCTCACCCGGCCGCTTGAAGAGGTCGGGGCCGTTCACCGCGGTCGCCTGGGCCCCGGCGAGCGCCGACTCCAGCTCGGCGATGTGGGCGTCGCGCTCGGCGAGCTCCGCCCCCAGCCGGCCGAGGGCCTCGTCGACGTCCGTCATGCGGTAGCCGCGCACGGCCATGGGCAGCCGCATGGCTTCGACATCGGCGCGGCCGACCGGACGGTCGGCGGGCAGCGGGTCGGTGAGCCGCTCGGGCTCGACGTCCTGCAGCACCGCGCTTCCGCCTCCGCCGACCACCGCCAGGGTGACCGCGGCCACGACCACGGCCATCGTGAGCAGCAAGAACCAGAACACGTGCATCTCCCCGGGAGCGGAATACCTGTCCAGGTCAGATCGTGCCATGCGCCGCTGACAGTCAGGGCCTTACCTCGGAACAGCCGGACCCAGCGCTTCGCGCAGGAGCGTGACGGCCGCAGGGATCTCCGTCTCGCTGATGTTGCCGTAGCCGAGGACGAGCGCGCGCCGCTCCGGTCGCTCCGCGCAGTAGTCGTCGAGGTCCACCAGGCGCAGCCCGCCGGCGGCCGCGGACCGGACCGCCTCGCCGAGGACGGCCCTGTCCGGCAGGTGGAGCAGGATGTGCAGCCCGGCGGCGGTGCCGGAGACCCGGCCCTCCGGCACCTGTTCGCCGAGCGTCCGGACCAGCAGGTCGCGGCGGGAGCGGAACCGCCGCCGCGACGCGCGCAGATGGGCGTCGTACCACCCGCGGTCGAGGAAGGTGGCGAGCGCGAGCTGGTCGAGTACCGGTGGTGCCGCGGCGACGGGGTTCGCTGCCCGGAGCGCCGGGGTCATCCCGGCGGGCGCGACCAGCCAGCCCAGGCCGAGGGCGGGCGACAAGGTCTTGCTGACGGAGCCGAGGAGGACGACCCGGCTCGGATCCATCCCCTGCATCACGGCGACCGGGTGGTGGTCGTAGCGGAACTCGGCGTCGTAGTCGTCCTCGATGACGAAGCCGTCCACCTCGCGGGCCCAGCGCACCAGACCGGCCCGGCGCTCCGGGGACAGCACCGTGCCGGTGGGGAACTGGTGTGCCGCGCCGACGACGACGGCCCTGGCGGGCGTACGCGCGAGGTCCCCGACGCGGAGGCCGTCGTGATCGACGGGCACCGGGTGCACACGCAGGCCTGCGCTCGTCGCGGCGTCCCGCAGCCGTCCCCAGCCCGGGTCCTCCACGGCCAGGTCGGCGATCCCCTCGGCCCGCAGCGCCCGGCACGTGCGGAACAGGCCGTCGGTGACCCCCGCGCACACGGACACGGACCCGGCGTGCGCGTCCGCGCCGCGTGAGCGCCGCAGGTACTCCGCGACGGTGGTCCGCAGCACCACGTGTCCGGTGGGGTCGGGCCGGCCGAGGTCGTAGTGGACGGCCGAGCCCGTGACCGCCCGGACGGCCTCCGCCCACCGGCGGCGCGGAAACGCCCGCAGGTCGGGGAGGCCGGGCGCGAGGTCGTACCGGATGGGAGGCCGCTCGGGTGCGCGCCGCTCACGGGGGCCCGGCGGCGCGGTCTCCGGTGACCACGAGACACGCGTGGCGGAGCCGACCCGGGCGGAGAGGTACCCCTCCGCGACGAGCTGCCCGTACGCCTCCGTCACGACCCAGCGCGAGCAGCCGAGTTCCTCGGCGAGCGCGCGGCTCGGGGGCACGGCGGCGCCCTCCACGAGCCGGCCGTCCCGTATCGCGGTGCGCAGGGCGTGAGCCAGCCGGTCGTGCAGGCGGCGCCGGCCGCGTTCCGGGGGGCCGACGTCCAGCAGCGTCGCCCAGGCGTGATTGGTCCGGGAAAGGTCCACGGTATTGGAGCGTAGCGCCGAGCCGAATCCGCCTACCGTGAGGGACATGATCAAGAACCTGATTCTCGGGGCCATGCTTTTCGGTACGGCCCAGGACGAACGCCGGTCGTTCGAGCTCCTGGACCACTTCGTGGATGCCGGAGGCGTCTGGATCGACACCGCCGACTGCTACGCGTTCTGGGCCGACCCGGCAGGCTTCGGCGGACAGAGCGAGACGTTGCTCGGACGCTGGATGGCACGCCGCCCGGGCGTCCGTGACCGCGTCAGGATCAGCACGAAGGTGGGCTGCGAGCCGACCGTGGCCGGGAGGTTCCCGGAGACGGCCGAAGGCCTGTCGGCCAGGGCCGTGAAGAGCGGGTTCGAGGCCGGCCTGCGACGGCTCGGTACGGACCGCGTCGACCTGTACTGGGCCCACATGCCCGATCCGTCCACACCGCTGGAGGAGACGGTCGCCGCCTTCGACGAGCTGGTCTCCGCCGGTTCGGTCGATCGCCTCGGCTGCTCCAACTACCCCGTCTGGCAGGTCGCGCGGGCACGGCAGATCGCGCGCGCCCAGGGTGGCGCCGGCTTCACCGCCGTGCAGCAGCAGTACTCCTACCTGCAACCGCGCCCCGGGACCCGGCCCACCGTGTCGCACCGGTTCGGCATGGTCACCGACGAGGTGCTCCATTACGTGGAGCACCAGCCGGATCTGGAACTGTGGGCGTACACGCCGCTGCTGAGCGGCGGCTACACCCGCGAGGACAAGCCGCTGCCGGCGGAGTACGACCATCCCGGCACCGCCCGCCGCCTCGCCGCGCTCGACGGGATAGCCGCCGAGACCGGCACGAACCGCAACCGCGTGGTGCTGGCGTGGCTGGCCGGAGGGAGTCCGGCCGCCATGCCGATCGTCGGCGTCAGCACGGTCGAACAGCTGGACGAGGCGATCGCGGGGGTGTCGCTCGAGCTGACCGCCGAGCAGCGCGAACGCCTGGACTCCGCCGTGTGACCTGGTGCCGCCTCCCACTCCCCGGCCGGTCTAAAGTCGCAGGCGGGCTACAGGGAGGAACCAGGAATGCGAAGCGGGACGCTCAGGCTGGGACGGCGGGAGTTCGGGCCGCACGAGCCGGTGATCATGGCGATCGTGAACCGGACTCCCGACTCCTTCTACGACCAGGGGGCGACCTTCCGCGACGAACCCGCGCTCGCCCGGGTCGAGCAGGCCGTCACCGACGGCGCCGCGATCGTCGACATCGGCGGGGTGAAGGCCGGCCCCGGCGAGGAGGTCACGGCGCAGGAGGAGGCGCGCCGTACGGTCGGCTTCGTCGCCGAGGTGCGCCGCCGCCACCCGGACGTCGTGATCAGCGTGGACACCTGGCGGCACGACGTGGGCGAGGCCGTCTGCGAGGCCGGGGCGGACCTGCTGAACGACGCGTGGGGCGGCGTCGACCCGAAACTGGCGGAGGTGGCCGCACGGTTCGGAGCGGGGCTGGTCTGCACGCACGCGGGCGGCGCCGAACCCCGTACACGGCCGCACCGGACCGCCTACGAGGATGTGATGGCGGACATCCTGCGCGTGACCCTGGATCTCGCCGAGCGTGCCGTGGAGCTCGGGGTGAGGCCGGACGGGATCATGATCGACCCGGGGCACGACTTCGGGAAGAACACCCGGCACTCGCTGGAGGCGACGCGCCGGCTGGAGGAGATGACGTCCACGGGCTGGCCGGTGCTGGTCTCCCTCTCCAACAAGGACTTCGTCGGGGAGACGCTCGACAAGCCGGTCAAGGAGCGCGTCATCGGCACGCTCGCGACGACGGCCGTGTCGGCGTGGCTGGGGGCTCAGGTGTACCGGGTGCACGAGGTGGCCGAGACCCGGCAGGTCCTCGACATGGTGGCGTCCATCGCGGGCCACCGGCCGCCTGCGGTCGCTCGGCGGGGCCTCGCGTAGGCCCGTGCCCCTCTCCCGCGGACGGGCCGGGGAGAGGGGTGGACGCGGCGGCTCCGCTAGCGGCCGACTTCCTTCGTGACCAGCCGGACCGCCTCGTCCACGTCGTCCGTGACGTGGAAGAGCATCAGGTCCCGCTCGGACGCCTTGCCGCCCGCGACCACGGTGTCCCGCAGCCAGTCGACCAGGCCGCCCCAGTACGCCGTACCGAACAGCACGATCGGGAAGCGCGTCACCTTGCCCGTCTGCACCAGGGTCAGCGCCTCGAAGAGCTCGTCCAGCGTGCCCAGGCCGCCGGGCAGGACGACGAAGCCCTGCGCGTACTTCACGAACATCGTCTTGCGGACGAAGAAGTAGCGGAAGTTGACGCCGATGTCGACATGTGGATTCAGCCCGGACTCGAAGGGCAGCTCGATGCCGAGTCCGACGGAGATGCCCTTGGCGTCCCTGGCCCCCTTGTTCGCCGCCTCCATGGCGCCGGGGCCGCCGCCCGTGATGACGGCGAATCCCGCCTCGACGAGCGCCTTGCCGATCTGCACGCCCGCCTCGTAGTCCGGTCCGCCCGCCGGGGTGCGGGCCGAACCGAAGACGCTGATGGCGCTGGGAAGTTCCGCCAGCGCGCCGAATCCCTCCACGAACTCGGACTGGATCCGCATGACCCGCCAGGGGTCGGTGTGGACCCACTCCGAGTCGCCCTCGGAATCCAGCAGCCGCTGATCGGTCGTGCCCGGCTGGACCTGGTCCCTGCGGCGCAGTACCGGACCCATGCGCTGTTCCTCGGGCTTCACCGCACCCTCGGGAATCTGCGCGCCCTCGGGGATCCGTGCGTCCTCCGGGTTGCCCATGACCTGCTCCCTCCGCCGACCTGCGATGTGCGTGTGTCGCTTCAGCGTAGATCGGCGGAGGTTACGCGCAGGGGAATGCCGTGAGTCAGCTGGTGAGCCAGGAGCGGAGGCGGTCCTCGCAGTGCGTGATCCTCTCGACACGCACGTGCTCGTCCCGCTTGTGCGCGAAGAGCGGATCGCCCGGACCGTAGTTCACCGCGGGGACGCCCAGGGAGCCGAACCGGGACACGTCCGTCCAGCCGAACTTGGGCCGCGCGACGCCGCCGACCGCCTCCATGAACGCCTTGGCGGCGGGGTGCGAGAGGCCGGGCATCGCGGCTCCGGTGTGGTCGTCCACGACGAACTCGTCGACACCGCAGTCCGCGAAGACCTCCTGGACGTGCGCCTCGGCCTCCTCGGCCGTGATGTCGGGGGCGTAGCGGTAGTTGACGACCAGCGTGCAGGCGTCCGGGATGACGTTGGTGGCGACGCCGCCCTCGATGCCGACGGCGTTGAGCCCTTCGCGGTACTCCAGCCCGTCGATGACCGGTCGGCGCGGCTCGTACGCGGCCAGCCGGGCCAGCGCCGGGGCGGCCGCGTGGATCGCGTTGGACCCCATCCAGCCGCGCGCGGAGTGGGACCGCTCTCCCTTGAACCGCAGATGGACGCGGAGCGTGCCCTGGCAGCCGCCCTCGACCTCGCCGTTGGAGCCCTCGAGGAGGACGGCGAAGTCCGCGTCGAGCCATTCGGGGTGCGCCTCGGCCACGTGGCCGAGGCCGTTGAGGTGGGCGGCGACCTCTTCGTTGTCGTAGAAGATGAACGTGAGGTCGCGGTTGGGCTCCGGCACCGTGGCAGCGATGCGCAGCTGGACGGCGACGCCCGACTTCATGTCGGAGGTCCCGCAGCCCCACAGCACACCGTCGTCGTCGAGCCTGGACGGCACGTTGTCCGCGATCGGGACGGTGTCGATGTGCCCCGCCAGCACGACCCGCTCGGCCCGGCCCAGCTGCGTCCTGGCCACGATGTTGTTGCCGTGGCGGTCGACGGTCAGGTGCGGCAGGGGGCGCAGGGCCGCCTCGATGGCGTCGGCGAGGTCCTTCTCCTGCCCGCTGACCGACGGGAAATCGACCAGCCGTGCGGTGAGCGCCGGGCCGTCCAGGGCGAGGTCGAGCGTGTGTCCATCCATGGCCACGACCCTAAGGGACTCGTGTCCCGGCCCCGGTCCTACCCTCCAGTACGGTGGCCCCGTGCCCCGGACCAGTGACTCCACCCGCCGCGGCCGCGCCCTCCGTGTCGCGGCCTCCTTCGCCGTGCTCATGGCGCTGGCCGGCTATCTGGCCGTGCAGTACGTCTCGGGTGACAAGAGCGTGCCCCGCTGCACCGTCGGCCCCGCGGACGGGGGTGAGGGACGCACGTACGAGCTGAGCCCGGACCAGGCCGCCAACGCCGCCACGATCTCCGCCGTGGGCACCACGCGGGGGCTGCCGGAGCGCGCGGTGACCATCGCGCTGGCGACCGCGCTGCAGGAGTCCACGCTGCGCAACCTCGACCACGGCGACCGGGACTCGCTCGGACTCTTCCAGCAGCGCCCCTCGCAGGGGTGGGGCACGCCCGAGCAGATCATGGACCCGGTCTATTCGGCCGGGAAGTTCTACGAGCACCTCGTCGAGGTCCCACGCTATCTGGACCTGAAGCTGACCGTCGCCGCCCAGTGGGTGCAGAAGAGCGCGTTCCCGGACGCGTACGCCAAGCACGAGCCGGACGCACGGCTGCTGGCCGACGCGCTGACCGGACGCGCCCCCGCCTCGCTGACCTGCACGGTCCCGGCGCCGGCCGCCGGGGAGTCCGGAGACGCGGCGGAGGTCCGGTCCGATCTGGTGCGCGCCTTCGGGAAGGACGTCCTGCCGTCCGCCGGGTCGGCGGGCGCCTCCGCGGCGGGCACGGTGTCGGTGCCCGTGCGGGCGGCGGACGGCGCCGCGCCCCGGCGCGGCTGGGAGCTCGCCCACTGGGCGGTCGCGCGGGCCGGGACCCTGCGGATCGCGGAGGTCTCGTACGCGGGCCGCACGTGGACCGCCGAGTCCGGCTGGCGGACGGAACGCGAGGAATCGGGCGCCACGGCGGTCCGAATGCGCCTCGCTCAGTAGTACGGCCCGTCATCCGTACGGGCCGTTCGGTGACCGCCGGGCCCCCGCTGCCACGACCGTTTCCCCGACCCCGCACTCCGGGCTGATCCCCTTGCCCGCGCAGGGAAGTGACGGTTCATCAGGCGCTCGCCGAATGCGCCGTTCGCCCGGGTTCCTCCGTTGCGGATTATCTGACGCATTACTCAGTCTTTACCTCGGTGCCCCGCAACCTTCCCCGCCCCCGGACCGGTTGTTCAGTGCGTCCGATCACCGGACAGGCGGATTCCACATCCGCCGCGTAACCGTTGACGTCCCGTCGAAGGAGCATCATGTCCCTCCCCCTGACCCGCCGGATCGCCCGTGCCGCACTGCTGATCGCCGCGGGTGCGGCCCCCGTGGTCGGCGCGGCCGGTGCCGCGGGTGCCGCGGGGCTCCCGCAGACCCCCGCGCTCGGCGGCCTCACCTCGCTGGACGGCGCCGGACTCAGCAGCACGCTGGACTCCGCCTCGAAGCAGGGCTCCGAGGTGGCGAACAAGACCGGCGGCAAGGTGGTCGGCACGACCCTTCCCGCCGCGGGCGAGACCCTCCAGAAGGCCGGGACCGTGACGGAGGGCGAGCTGACGGAGGACACCCTCCCGACCAAGGGCCTCCCGACCAAGGGCCTGCCGACCGAGGGCCTGCCGATCGGCTGATCCGCCGGACCACGCGCTGCTACGAGCGCACGGAGGGGCCCCGGGAGTCCGCACTCCCGGGGCCCCTCGGCGTACTGGGGGACAGCCCTCAGGCCAGCCGCTTGACCGCCGCGTCCACGCGCTCGTCCGAGGCCGTCAGGGCCACCCGTACGAAGCGGTCGCCGGCCGGCCCGTAGAAGTCGCCCGGCGCCACGAGGATGCCGAGCTCCGCCAGACGCGCCACGGTCTCCCAGCAGGGCTCGTCGCGCGTGGCCCAGAGGTAGAGGCTCGCCTCGCTGTGCTCGATCCGGAAGCCGTGGGCCTCCAGCGCGGCCCGCAGCACCGTGCGCCGCCGCGCGTAGCGCTCCCGCTGCTCCGCCACGTGCGTGTCGTCGCCCAGCGCCGCGACGGTCGCCGCCTGGACGGGGGCCGGGGTCATCATCCCGCCGTGCTTGCGGATCTGGAGCAGCTCGCCGAGGACGGCCGCGTCACCCGCGACGAAGGCCGCGCGGTAACCGGCGAGGTTGGAGCGCTTGGAGAGCGAGTGGACGGCGACGACGCCCTCGTACGTGCCCCCGCAGACGTCCGGGTGGAGCACGGAGACGGGCTCGGCCTCCCAGCCGAGCTCCAGGTAGCACTCGTCGCTGAAGACCAGCACCCCGTGCTCGCGCGCCCAGGCGACGATCCGGGTCAGCTCGTCCTTCGGCAGGACGCGGCCCGTCGGGTTGGACGGGGAGTTGAGCCAGAGCAGCTTCAGGCCCTCCGGGTCCAGCTCCGTCGGGTCGTCGTAGACGACGGGCTCGGCGCCGCAGAGCCGCGCGCCGACCTCGTACGTCGGGTAGGCGAGCCGCGGGTAGGCGACCCTGTCGCCCGCGCCGAGACCGAGCTGGGTCGGCAGCCAGGCGACGAGTTCCTTGGAGCCGACGACCGGCAGCACGTTCTCGTGCCTCACACCCGCCGCACCGAGCCGGCGCTCCACCCAGCCGGTCAGCGCGTCACGCAGCGCCTCGGTCCCCCACACCGTCGGATAGCCGGGGCTGTCCGACGCGTCGACCAGAGCCCGCTGGATCAGCGCGGGCACCGGGTCGACCGGCGTACCGACCGACAGGTCCACGAGGCCGTCCGGATGGGCCACGGCCGTCGCCTTGTAGGGCGCCAGCTTGTCCCAGGGGAAGACCGGGAGACGGGAGGAGACGGGAGCTGCTGCGGACACGGGACTCTGCTTTCTCGTACGGTGGCGTGGCGGCCGGGAAACGCCTCGGCCCCGCACGGTGACAAGCCGTACGGGACCGGGCGGCGCTCGTGCCGCCGCCGGCTGCTCGCCCCGCGGCAGGGAGCCGGCTCACTCCCTGCCGCGGTGAGGCCGTTACTGGTTCTGCGGCGGCAGCGCGGCGATGAACGCGTGGTCGCGCTCGATGAGCCCCAGCTTGGAGGCGCCACCCGGCGAGCCGAGGTCGTCGAAGAACTCGACGTTCGCCTTGTAGTAGTCCTTCCACTCCTCCGGGGTGTCGTCCTCGTAGAAGATGGCCTCGACCGGGCAGACCGGCTCACAGGCTCCACAGTCGACACACTCGTCCGGATGGATGTACAAGGACCTGGAGCCCTCGTAGATGCAGTCGACGGGGCACTCTTCGATGCAGGCCTTGTCCTTCACGTCGACACAAGGCTGCGCGATGACGTAGGTCACGCTGTCGTTCCTCCTCGGTAGGGCGTTGGCTCTCGCGCGGGAGCGCGGCGTCGTCGATGCCCGCCCCTAGTATCTCCGTTCCGGGGCACGATCCGAACAGGAGGGGCAGACAGAGCTGTGGAATTCACCATGGGCGGACGACTCGAGGTTCGCATAACCCCTGCTGACGTGGGCAAACGCGTGTCCGTGCGGCGCGCCGCCGACGTGCGGGGCGAGGCCGCGAAGTTCACCGACACGGTCGGGGTTCTCACATCGTGGGACGGCGGAGTGCTGTCGGTCACGACGAAGAACGGCGAGAGCATCCGCATCGCGGAATCGGCGCTGGTGGCGGGCAAGGTGGTGCCCCCGGCCCCGGCTCGCCGCCGCGGTCCCGCCGCGTCGTTCGGCGAACTCGCCCGGGCGACCGCGCGCGCCTGGGAGCCGGTCGAGAGCGAACTCCTGGGCGACTGGCGGCTGCGCGCCGCCGGTGGATTCACCCGCCGCGCCAACTCCGTGCTGCCGCTCGGCGATGCGGGTCTCCCGATCGGCGAGGCGCTCGGGCGTGTCCGCCGCTGGTACGGGGAACGGGGCCTGCCCGCCTACGTCCAGACCGCCACGGGCGCCGAGGGCACGCAGGAGGCGCTCTGCGCGGACCTGGAGGGGCACGGGTGGCGGCGCGAGGTGACCGCCGAGGTGCGGATCGCGGCGCTCGCACCCGTCGGGGACCTGGACGCGGACATCTCCGCCGTACGGATGGCCCGTGAGCCGGACGAGGCGTGGCTCTCCCGGTACCAGCGCTTCGAGACCCCGGGGCCCCATGTGCTGAAGGTGCTGGGCAGCGGGCCTTCGGTGTGGTTCGCCTCCGTCCCGGGCGACGGTCCGGCGGGGGTGCCCGCCGCGATCGGACGCTGCGTGGTGGACGGCCGCTGGGCGGGGTTCATGGCCGTCGAGGTGGGCCCGGAGCATCGGCGCCGCGGTCTCGCGACGGCCGTCATGACGGCGCTGGCCCGCACGGCGCTGGACGAGGGCGCCTCGGCCGCGTGGCTCCAGGTGGAGGCGGACAATGAAGGTGCCCGTGCGCTGTACGACGGCATGGGCTTCGCCACCCACCACAGCTATCACCACTTCCGGCCCGCGTAGCGGGGAGAGCAGCAAGGGGGACGTACACACATGAGCGCCGAGGATTCCGGCACGGCCGAACGGCGACGGCGGTTCGCCGAGGAGGCGCGCGCCGAACGGCCCGACCTCGCGCTGCTCTGCCTGCTGCTCGGCGCGGAGGCCGCGCCGCCGTCGCCCGGGGACGCCGATCCCCACGGCATCGACGCGGCGCAGATCGAGCTGGACCGGCTGGCCGGCCTCCTGCCGTACGGAGCCCGCGACGCCCGCGCGTGGGCGTCCGCACTGGCCGAACTGCTCGGCGAGCGCTGCGGTTTCTCGGGCTCGTCCCCGGACTACCAGCGGCTGGACTCGTCGGTGCTCCAGCAGGTGCTGCGGCGTCGCAGGGGGCTGCCCATCCTGCTGTCCGTGGTCTGGATCGAGGTCGCGCGGAGGGCCGGGGCGCCCGTCTACGGGCTGGCCCTCCCCGGCCATTACGTGGTCGGTTTCGGTGACCCGGCCGAGCGGGTGCTGGCCGACCCCTTCGCCGGCGGTGCGCCCCTGAGCGGCGAGGACGCGGACCTGATGGTGACCGGGGTGACCGGAGGGCCCCCGGCGGCGGCGACGCCGGTGCCCGCCAGGCACCTGGAGACGGTGCTGCGGATCCTGAACAACGTCCGGGCCTGGGCGGCGGCACGTCCCGAACGTACGGACGTGGCGCTGTGGGCCCTCGAACTCTCCCTGCTGCTGCCCTCGCACCCGGCCAGGCTCCGCTACGAGCGGGCCCAGCTCCTGGTGCAGCGCGGGGAGTTCCTGCGGGGGGCGGCGGAGATGGACGAGTACGCCGAGATCGTCGACGGCATCGAGCCGACGGCGGCCGAGGCCATCCGCCACCGCGCCCAGGCCGCCAGAGCGCTGCTGAACTAGGGGGTGTCCTTCCCCTGTCCCGTCCGGTCACACGTGCCGTTCAGACCACGCAGAACTCATGACCCTCCGGGTCGGCCATCTCCACATGGTCCGGCCGCCCCTGGAACTCGTGCACCCGGATGACCGTGCCGCCGGCGGCCGTCAGCCGCTCCACCGCCTCGGCCACCCGCGGCCACCTGGTCTCCCACGGGGTCTCGCGGCCGCCGCCCGCCTGCACATCGAGGTGCAGGCGGTTCTTCGCCGTCTTGGGCTCCGGGACCTTCAGGAAGGACAGGCTCGGGCCCGTGCCGTCCGGGTCCGACAGATAGGCGCCGTCGTCCCACTCCTCCTCCGGGACGTCGTGGTGGGCGAACCACTCCTCCCAGCTGCCGAATCCGGCGGGCGGCGGCTTCTCCACGTAGCCGAGCGCCTGCGCCCAGAATCCCGCCAGGGCCTTCGGGTGCGCGCAGTCGATCGTCAGACTCCACGGGGTGGCCATGATCCGTCTCCTCTGCGTGCCGGGGCCTTACGACGGCCCGCCCCCGCCCGGAGGCCCGGGCGAGGGCGGGTCGTGCGGGTGCGTCGCGTCCGGTCAGCCCGCGCCGGTCAGGTCGATCGCGACGGTGCGCTCCGCGGGGGTCTTGCCGAGCAGCGCGCCCTGCATGGCCTGGGCCACGTCGGTCGAGCTGACCTGGTGCTTCTTCCCGTCACCCTTGGTGATCATGATGCCGTCGAAGACGCCGTCCAGCAGGGTGTCGATCGCTTCCCTGTTGTAGACGGGGACCAGCTTGCCGTCGACCGGCTTCATGGACAGGATCTGCGGCAGGGACTTCGCGGGGCCGAAGTCGATCTGCTTGGGCCCTGCCTTGATGGTGACCAGGCCGGACATCGCCGGCTCGGCGAACTCCTTCATCGCCCGGTCCAGTTCGGCCTTGGTGATGGTGGGTTCGGTGGCGGCCACCGGCAGTTCGACGACAGCCGGCTCACCGGTCTGGACCTGCGCGCGATAGGCGTCGCGTACGGAGATCATCGACCGGTTGACGTCCAGCGACTTCCCCGACTTGCCCGGGACGGCCACGGCCTTGTTCGGCTCGAACTTGATCGTGCCGTCGTTGGCGGAGCCGGAGACGCCGGCCAGGTCGGTCAGCGCGACCCCGAGCTTCTCCTCGTCGACCGGGATCACCGGGTCGGCGGGACGTGCCCCCCCGAACAGGGAGCCGATCACCGAGACCGGGTTGTAGTCACTGCCCGCGGCGCCACGGACGGTCTCCTGGCTGTCCAGGGTGAGGCCGGCCTTGTCGGGGGCGAGCTTCTCCTCCTTGCCGTCCACGGACAGCCGCAGAGGTGCCTGGGCGCGCTTGCCGAGGGCGGCCTCGAGCTTGGTGACCGCCTCCTCCTTCGTGCCGCCGCCGATGTCGACGCCGAGCACGGTGGTGCCCTTGGGGACCTCGGAGTGGTTCATCAGCAGGCCGGCGCCGTAAGCCACACCGAGCAGCACGACGACTGCCACGCCCAGCAGGACCACCTTGGAGCGGCCCTTCCTGGCGGGCGCCGCGGCCTTCGGAGCGGGCCGGGGTGCCGGAGCGGGCGCCGGGGCGCCCTCGTTCACCGGTCCGCCGCCCATGAGGCCCTCGGGCGGCCGGATCCCGCCGGGTCCGCCCGGGAACGCCGAACGGGGCTCCGCGGGGATGACGGGGATACCGCTGGTGAGCGTGTCGCCGGAGACATGGCCGCCGGAGCCGGAGCCGGGCCCCGGGGCGGGAGCCTGCGGCGTCAGGATCGCGGTGTCGTCCGACATCCGCGGGGGTACGCCGCCGGGGCCGCCGTGCCGGGGGCCGGACGGGCCGCCGGGCGCCTGGCCGGGCCCGCCGGGAAGACGGTCGAGGTTCGGCGTCAGCGACGAACTTCCGGTGGCCGGGCCGGTGGTGGGCCCGGAGGGTCCCGGGCCGGCCGGCGGCCGCATTCCGGGGTTCGGCGTGGACCGAGGGCCGGAGTCGAGGTCGTCGAGGGCGCTGCGGCCCGGACGGGGCGCGCCGCCCCGGTCGCCGGGCTGCTGCGGACCGTCGGGGAAGTACGGCGCGTCCGTGCGGGGCGGTGTCGGTCCACGGCCGGTGCCGGAAGGACCGCCGGCGGATCCACCACCGGGGCCCTGGACCGGGCCTTGCCCGGCGGGACCCCGACCGGGGCCGGGACCCTGGCCGGGTGCGCCCGGAGCCGAGGCCGCGGGTGCGGCGCCCGCACCCGGGACAGGGGCCGGGGCCTTGCGCGGGGCGAACCAGTCGCTGCCGCTCTTCTCCCTGGCCGGCTTCTCGGCCGGGGCGTCGGCAGCCGGGCCGCCGTCGCGCGCGTCCGGGCCGGGAGCGGGCGCTCCACCGGACGACGGCGCGGGTGCGCCGGGCCGCGGGGTGGAGCCGGTGCGCTCGGGGTCCGGGCGGTCGGCGGACGCGTCACTCATCGGCGTACGCATGACGACAGGCGGGATCGGACGCGAGCCCGGGATGTTGATCCGGATACGCGTCGTCAGCGTCGTCTCGGTTCTGGGCTCCTCGGGCTGAGGCGGACCCGCAGGCTCCGGAGACTCCTCCGCCCCGTCCTGGGACGGGTGCGGCGACGGATACTGGCGTGATCCGTACGGCGGCGTACCCGACGGGTACGCCGCTCCTCCGCGCCCCTGGGGCCCGGAGGGCGAACTGTCAGTTTCACGACTCAAAGCAGGTTCTCCCGATTGGCTCCGCCGCCCGTACTTCCCCCATGCCGCAGGCCAGGGGACGGCTCGGCGCGCGCACCACCATACTGGCCGCCACCGTAAGACTCGCCGCGCCCGGGGGGAACAAGGATGCACCCATCACCGCGCGGAGGGGCAATCCGGGAGCGGACATACCACATCACGTGCCGGTTCGGCCGGTGTCGCCGGCCGGATACGGCAGCCGCGACATCGTGGCACACATCACAGCGACGGCCGTCCCTCCGAGCATGAAGAGCGCCAGGCCGAGCTCCTGGCCGAAGACGTAGTCGCCCTCGGGACGCCCGCCGAGAAGGACCACGACGGCGATGAACCAGCCCACCGCCGGTGCCAGTGCGCCGAGCTGTGTCCCTGTCAGCACCCGGCCGCCGTAGAACAGACCCGCCGACGCCGCGAGGGCGAGCAGCAACCCGCCCGGGAACAGGGCCGCCTGGACGAGGGTGCCCGCGATCCCGACGACCGCGCCGAGCACCGCGAGTCCCACGTACAGGGGGATCCGCGCGGGGTTCAAGGGCGCGGCGAGACCGGTGGGCTCGGGGCTCCTCGGCGGGGCGTTGGTGCGCGGCGCCTCCGACGAGGCGCGTGGCCTCTGCCTGCTGCTCATGCCTGTGCTCCCGGTCCGAGGGCCGCGTCCGGCACGCCCGCGAAGAGGTCGTGCTCGCGGGAACCGTCGTCCCCGCCCGGGGCGCCCCGCACCAACTCGTAGTACTCGGTGGTGAAAAGGGGCTGACCCAAGTCGTTCGAAAGAGCGAAGAACTGCCCGTTTACGGCGATCTGAGTGGCGTGCGCCCGCATGGCCTCGGTCTTCGCCGCGGCGTACGCCGTACCGTCGATCTCCGTCGTGATCCCCGCGTCGTCCACGACACCGGGCACGTCGTCGACCGCGGCGATCCCCGGGAAGGCGTCGGGGGCGGTCTCCCGCAGCCGTGTGAAGGCCGCCTCGGCCACGGAGCGGGGCACCCGGTTCCAGTAGATCTTGGCGACGGTGTGCGGGGCTCCGGCGTCGGCGTCGTACGCGGGATCCGCGGCCAGGTCCGCCGCGCGCATCGCGACGCGGTGCGCCTGGATGTGGTCCGGGTGGCCGTAGCCGCCGTCGGGGTCGTACGTGACGAGGACCTGGGGGCGCAGCGAGCGGATCACTCCGACGAGGTGGCCGGCCGCCTCGTCGAGGTCGGCGGCCCAGAAGGCGCCGGGCCGGTGATTCTGCTCGGTGCCCGTCATCCCGGAGTCACGGAACCGGCCGGGGCCGCCCAGGAACCGGTGGTCGGTGACCCCGAGCGCCCGCATCGCGGCGGCGAGTTCGCCGATGCGGTGCTCGCCCAGTCCGCCGTCCCGGTCGGCGGCGAGATGCGCGAGGTCCGGCGGGATGACCTCGCCCTCCTCGCCGAGGGTGCACGTCACGAGGGCGACGTGGGCGCCCTCGGCCGCGTACCTGGCCATGGTGGCGCCGTTGTTGATCGACTCGTCGTCGGGATGCGCGTGCACCAGGAGCAGACGGCGGGTGGGGAGGTCCTTCATGGGACCACCCTACGAGCAGGCCGGCCCACCGGCCGAACGCCCCACGGTGACGGGGGCGCCCGGCGGGGTACACGTCAGAACTTGATGCCCCCGATCATGCCTGCCACGTTCGACGTCACCTCCGAGATGGTCGGGGCGATCGACGAGCTCGCGAGGTAGAAGCCGAGCAACATGCAGACCACCGCGTGTCCGCCCTTCAGTCCGGATTTCCGGATCAGCAGGAAGACGACGATCGCCAGCAGCACCACCGCCGAAATCGAGAGTGCCACGGCGGTTCACCTCCATCAGTACGGTCGGGACAGGCAGCACACATGGAGCCAGCAGGTTCTTACCCACCGAGCGCTACGGATCATAACTATCCGTGCCGACGCATTGATCGGGGCACAGCAGCACGAGGGGCGCACGGACGGGTCGCCGCCAGCTAGGTTCGGGGCCATGACCTCGCAGAAGTTGACCTTTCCACGCCAGCACGCCCGGACCCAGCGGTTCGCCCTCGGCGCACCCCGCGCCTTCACCGTCTCACCGGATGGGACGCGGGTGCTGTTCCTCCGGTCGGCCTCCGGCACCGACCGGACGAACCGGCTCATGGTGCTGGACACCGGGACGGGCGAGGAGCGGGTCGCGGCCGATCCCGGCACCCTGCTGGGCGGTTCGGCGGAGAAGCTGTCGCCCCAGGAGAGGGCGCGGCGCGAGCGGACCCGGGAGGGCTCGGCGGGCGTCGTGGGCTACGCGGTGGACGACGCGGCCGAGTTGGCGGCCTTCGCGCTCTCCGGGAAGGCGTACGTCGCCGAGTTGAGGGCGGGCACGGCACGTGCCCTGCCCGTACCGGGTCCGGTGATCGACCCGCGCCCCTCCCCCGACGGCCGGCACATCGCCTACGTGGCGCGGGGCGCGCTGCGCGTCGTGGGGGCGGAGGGCGACGGTGACCGGCCGGTCGCCGAACCGGAGGACGCGCACACCACGTACGGCCTGGCGGAGTTCGTCGCGGCCGAGGAGATGAGCCGCTACCGCGGCTTCTGGTGGTCGCCGGGCTCGGACCGCCTGCTGGTCGCCCGGGCCGACGACAGCGCCGTACAGCGGTGGTGGATCGCCGATCCGGCACACCCCGGGAGCAAGCCGGCCGAGGTGGCCTATCCGGCGGCGGGGACGGCCAACGCCGAGGTGCGGCTCTTCGTGATGAGCCTGGACGGGGCCCGCACGGAGGTTGTCTGGGACCGGTCCCGCTTCCCCTATCTGGCGCGGGTCCACTGGTCCTCGCACGGCGCCCCGCTGCTTCTGGTGCAGGCCCGTGACCAGCGCAGTCAGCTGTATCTGGCCGTCGACACGGAGAGCGGCGCGACCCGCACGGTGCACGTCGACGAGGACGACGTGTGGCTTGATCTTTTCGCCGGGGTGCCCGCCTGGGCGCCCGACGGGCGGCTCGTGCGGGTCGCCGACGAGGGGGGCGCGCGGGTGCTCTCGGTCGGCGACCGGCTGCTGACCGGCGACCAGCTGCACATCCAGGCGGTGCTGGACATCGGGGAGTCCGACATCCTGGTGCAGGCGACCGCGGGTGAGGGCGCGGCGGACCCGGAGACGGGGCAGAGCCATGTGTACCGGGTCAACGAGCTGGGCGTGGAGCGCGTCAGCGAGGACTCCGGGGTGCACTCCGCGGTGCGCGCGGGCGGCGTGACGGTGCTGGTGTCGGCGTCCCTCGAGCACCCCGGAACGACCGTGCGGGTGCTGCGGGACGGCAAGCGGATCGCCGATGTGGCGAATCTCGCCCAGGAGCCGGTCCTGACCGCGAACGTCCGGCTGACGGAGGGGGGCGCACGGCGGATCCCGTGCGCCGTGCTGCTCCCCACCGGCTACAAGGAATCGGACGGGCCGCTCCCGGTCCTGATGGATCCCTACGGCGGCCCGCACGGCCGGCGGGTGGTCGCGGCCCACAATCCGCACCTCACGTCCCAGTGGTTCGCGGACCACGGCTTCGCCGTGATCGTCGCGGACGGCCGGGGCGCGCCCGGCCGTTCGCCCGGCTGGGAGAAGGCGGTGCGGGACGATCTCACGCTCACCCTGGACGACCAGGTCGAGGCGCTGCACGCACTGGCCGGGCGCTTCCCGCTGGATCTCTCCAAGGTGGCCATGCGCGGCTGGTCGTACGGCGGCTACCTCTCGGCACTCGCGGTGCTGCGACGCCCCGATGTCTTCCACGCGGCCGTCGTCGGCGCTCCGGTGACGGACTGGCGGCTGTACGACACCCACTACACCGAGCGCTATCTCGGCGACCCCGCGACCCGGCCCGAGGTGTACGCCCGCAACTCCCTGGTCACGGACGAGGGGCTTTCCGATCCGGCCGGCACGGTGCGGCCGATGATGATCGTCCACGGTCTGGCCGACGACAACGTGGTGGTCGCGCACGCGCTGCGGCTCTCGTCCGCGCTGCTGTCCGCCGGACGCCCGCACGAGGTGCTGCCGCTGAGCGGGGTGACGCACATGACCCCGCAGGAGCAGGTGGCCGAGAATCTGCTGCTGCTCCAGGTGGACTTCCTCCGGCGGTCCCTGGGGCTGCCCAGGGCGTAGGCCCCGGGCGGAGCCCCTTGGTCCCGGCTGTCACCAGCCGGGCGGCGGGGACGCGGGCGGCGGCGGGTTGCCCGGCCCGCCGCCGCTCTGCGGATAGCCGTAACGGGGCGTGTCGGCCTGCGGGTAGCCGTAGCCGGGTGCCCCGGTCTGCGGATAGCCGTAGCCCGGCGCCCCGGTCTGCGGATAGCCGTAGCCGCCGTACCCCTCGTTCTGTCCGTCGGCGCTCTCGAAGCCCCTGCGGGCCAGGACGAGGAGTGCCGCGGCCCCCGCGAAGACGAGGAGGAACGACGTGCCCATGCTGAGCTGCTGCTCGACCGGCTCCCCGCCGAAGTGCTCCAGCCACCCGTTGTCGAGGACGCGGGCGATTCCGCAGCCGCCGGAGACCAGCAGGAATCCGGCGACGATCATGCCGAGCGGACGGGCGTGGACGGCGCGGAAGAGCGCGGTCCACGCCACCACGAGGCAGGCCGTCCCCAGCGCGATGCTGCTCCAGCCGGGCGGTGTGGCCGTGAGCCCGAGCGTGAGGGCCTCTCCGCCGATGAACCAGGCGGGATAGATCGCGTCGGGCAGGGTGAAGAGCTGGCGGATCTCCCAGGCGATCAGGACCGCCCCCGAGGTGCCGAGCACCAGGAAGGCCGTGACTCCGGCGCCGCGTCCGGGCCGGGTGGGCCGCGGCTCGTAGGTGTCGTCGGGCTGTCTGCGGCCCGCGGCTCCGGTGACGACGAGCGCGAGGCCGGCGGCCAGGGCGACGAAGGTGCCGATGAGGGCGCGGGTGCGCAGTTCGTCGCCGAACCGCCCGTCCATCCAGGACGATCCGATGGTCCAGACGCCCGGCAGCCGCAGGGCGAGCGTGATCAGTCCGGTGGCGACCAGTGTGGACGCGGCGACCGAGGAGCGCAGCGCGGCGATCAGGGCGAGGACGTAGACGACGAGCAGCACCGGGTCGGCCTGGAGGGTGGCGGGCAGTGCCTTCGGCCGGCCGTCCGTGTAACCGGCCCAGTAACGCAGCAGGACCGCTACGTCGCCGACGGCCCGGAGATCCCGCACGATCCATCCCGCGACGACGGCCGCGAGCACGGCGCACAGCACCGCTCCGGTGATTCTGGCTCCCCGTGTGAGTATCACACCGGCGATACTCCACCGCGGTCCGCCGATGGACAAGGGGACCTGTGGGGAAGGGCGGGAACGGGTAACCGGCCGGGGCGACGTGATGAACGCCCCGGCCGGTTCACGGCACCCGCACGGCCGTACGCTCTCTATGGTGGGAGATCCGTATATCGGTGTGACGACGGTCAAGTTGCCTCTGTGTTAACGAACATGAGGCTCCTTTATCACCCTTTGTCATCCTCGGGAGTCTCCCGCAGGTCCTCGGGCGGCACCACGTGCTTCTCCTCGGCGAAGTGGCACGCCGAGTCGTGCCGGGCCGGTGTCCCCGTGTCCCGGAAGACCGCCGGGACCGCCAGCAGCGGCACCTCCAGCTCGCACCGCTCCTGCGCCTTCCAGCACCGGGTGCGGAAGCGGCAGCCGGACGGGATGTTCGCCGGGGAGGGCACGTCACCGTGCAGGATGATCCGCTCGCGGTGCTCGCGGGCCGTCGGGTCGGGCACCGGGACGGCCGACAGCAGCGCCTGGGTGTAGGGGTGCGTCGGATGGTCGTAGATCTCCTCGTCCGTGCCGATCTCGACGATCCTGCCCAGGTACATGACGCCGACCCGGTCGGAGATGTGCCGGACGATCGACAGGTCGTGCGCGATGAAGAGGAAGCTCAGGTCGAATTCGGTCTGCAACCGGTCCAGCAGGTTGACGACCTGGGCCTGGACGGACACGTCGAGCGCGGAGACCGGCTCGTCGGCGACGATGATCTCGGGGTTGAGCGCGAGGCCCCGGGCGATCCCGATGCGCTGGCGCTGACCGCCGGAGAACTGGTGCGGATACCGGTTGATGTACTCCGGGTTCAGACCGACGACGTCGAGCAGGTCCTGCACCTTCTGCCGGCGGCTCCCCTTGGGCGCGACCTCGGGGTGGATCTCGTACGGCTCCCCGATGATGTCGCCGACCGTCATGCGCGGGTTCAGTGAGGTGTACGGGTCCTGGAAGACCATCTGGATGTTGCGGCGTACGGCCTTCAGCGCGCGCCCGGACAGCTTGGTGACGTCCTCGCCCTTGTAGCGGATCGAGCCCTCGGTCGGCGGCTCCAGGTGGACGAGCATCCTGGCGACGGTCGACTTGCCGCAGCCGGACTCCCCCACGATGCCGAGCGTCTCGCCCGCCGCGAGGTCGAAGTCCACGCCGTCGACGGCCTTGACCGCGCCGACCTGCTTCTTGAACAGGATGCCCCGGGTCAGCGGGTAGTGCTTGACCAGCCCGCGCACCTCCAGGATCGGGTCGCCCTCGGCGTACGGGCGCACGGTCGCCTCGGCCTGGAGCGTGGAACCGCCGCCCCCGCTGCCCGTCTCGTCAGCGTGCATCGAGCGTCTCCTTCCAGAAGTGGCAGGCGCTCCGGCGTTCCTCGTCCACGGTGTAGAGCGGCGGCACGTCCGTGCGGCAGACGGCCTGCGCCATGGGGCAGCGCGGATGGAAGGCGCAGCCCGGCGGGATGTGCAGCAGGTTGGGTGGCAGCCCCTTGATCGCGTACAGCTCCTGGCCCTTCTGGTCCAGGCGCGGGATCGACCTCAGCAGGCCCTTGGTGTACGGGTGGGCCGGCGCCTCGTAGATCTCGTGGACGGGCGAGGTCTCGACGATCCGGCCCGCGTACATCACGGCGATCTTGTCGGCGACGTCGGCGACCACGCCGAGGTCGTGGGTGATGAGGATGAGGCCCATGTTGAGCTCGCGCTGCAGCTCCGCCAGCAGCTCCATCACCTGGGCCTGGACGGTCACGTCGAGGGCGGTGGTCGGTTCGTCGGCGATGATCAGGTCGGGCTCCAGGGCCAGCGCCATCGCGATCATGATGCGCTGGCGCATACCGCCGGAGAACTGGTGGGGGAAGTCGCCCACCCGCTGCCGGGCCGCCGGGATGCGCACCCGGTCCATCAGCTCGATCGCCTTGGCCTTGGCGTCGCCCCGTGACATCCCCCGGTGCACGACGAACATCTCGCCGAGCTGCGCGCCCACGCTGAGGACCGGATTCAGCGAGGACAGCGCGTCCTGGAAGATCATGGCCATCTCCTGGCCGCGGATCCGCCGGCGCTCCTCGTTCTTGAGCTTCAGCAGGTCGCGGTCCTTGAAGAGGATCTCGCCCCCGCTGATCTTCCCGGGCGGCATGTCGAGGATGCCCATGATCGCCTGGGCGGTGACGGACTTGCCCGAGCCCGACTCGCCGAGGACGGCGAGCGTCTCCCCCTCGGACACCGAGTAGTTGACCCCGTTGACGGCCTTGGCGACGCCGTCCCGGGTGTGGAACTCCACGTGCAGATCGCGCACTTCGAGCAACATGGCAGCGGGCTCCTCAGCGCAGCTTGGGGTCGAGGGCGTCGCGCACCGCGTCGCCGAGCATGATGAAGGCGAGCACGGTGATCGCCAGCGCCCCGGCCGGCCAGAGCAGCATGTGCGGGGCGTTGCGGATGTACTGGGAGGCGGCGGAGATGTCGATCCCCCAGGAGACCGCCGGCGGCTTCAGACCCACCCCGAGGAACGACAGGGTCGCCTCCAGCGAGATGTACGTACCGAGGGCGATGGTCGCGACGACGATCACCGGGGCGACGGCGTTGGGGGCGATGTGCCGGAGCATCATCCGCGAGTTCGAGGCACCCAGCGCGCGGGCGGCCTGGACGTAGTCGTTCTGTTTGGCGGTGATGACGGAGCCCCGGGCGATGCGTGCGATCTGGGGCCAGCCCAGCAGCACGATGAAGCCGATCACGGGCCAGACGGTGGAGCTGGTGACGACGGACAGGAAGACCAGCCCGCCGAGGACCACGGGGATGCCGAAGAAGACGTCCGTGATGCGGGAGAGCACGGCGTCCCACGTCCCGCCGAAGAAACCGGCGAGTCCGCCCAGCACGCCCCCGAGCAGCGAGACTCCGAGGGTGGAGAGGACGCCGACGGCCACGGAGGTCCGCGCGCCGTAGACGGTGCGGGTGTAGACGTCGCAGCCCTGTCCGTCGAAGCCGAAGGGGTGTCCGGGCTGGGAGCCCTCCTGAGCCTTGGCCAGGTCGCAGTTGAGGGGGTCCTGGTCGGCGATCAGCGACGGCCAGATCGAGATGATCACCAGGAAGAGGATGACCAGCCCGGAGATGATGAAGACCGGGTTGCGGCGCAGGTCGCGCCAGGCGTCGGACCACAGGCTGCGCGGTTTGCCGGTGGGCCCGGTGCCTTCGGGGCCGCCGGGCGTCTTCTCCAGCGTGGTGCCCTCGTCCATGGCGAGGTCCATCGCGCCGCCCGCGCCGGCGCCCGAGATCGCTCCGCCTCCCGTCGTCTCGTCCCACGGCTTCTGCTCAGGCATAGCGGATCCTCGGGTCGAGTACGGCGTACAGGAGGTCGACGATCAGGTTGGCCGCCAGGAAGACGAGGACCAGGACGGTGACGAACCCGACGACGGTCTGGGAGTTCTGCCGCAGGATCCCCTGGTAGAGCTGGTAGCCGACTCCGTGGATGTTGAAGATGCGCTCGGTGACGATCGCCCCGCCCATCAGGGCGCCCACGTCCGTGCCGATGAAGGTGACGACGGGGATCAGGGAGTTGCGCAGCAGGTGCCGCACGACCACGCGGCGTCTGGGGAGGCCCTTGGCGACGGCGGTACGGACGTAGTCGGCGCGGGCGTTCTCGGCGATCGACGTACGGGTGAGCCGGGTGACGTAGGCCAGCGAGACGGAGGCCAGGACCAGCCCGGGCACGATGAGTTCGTCGACCGGGGCCTCCGAGGAGACGGACGGCTTGATGATGCCCCACTCCACGCCGAGGAGGAGCTGGAGCAGCAGGCCGGTGACGAACGTCGGTACGGAGATGACGACCAGGGTCAGGATCAGCACCGTGGTGTCGACGGGCCGGCCGCGGCGAAGGCCGGTGACGACGCCGAGGCTGATGCCGATGACGATCTCGAACACGATCGCGACGATGGTGAGCCGGATGGTGATCGGGAAGGCGGTGGCCATGAGCTCCGTGACCTTCTGGCCGTTGAACGCGGTGCCGAAGTCGCCGGTGAAGACGTTGCCCATGTAGGTCAGGTATTGCTGCCAGACCGGCTTGTCGAGGCCGAACTCGCTGCGCAGCTGGGCGGCGGTCGCGGGGTCGCACTGGCGGTCGCCGCAGAGGCCCGCGATGGGGTCGCCCATCACGTTCACCATGAGGAAGATCAGCAGCGTGGTGCCGAAGAAGACCGGGATCATCTGCAGCAGCCGCCGGATCACATAACGTCCCATGAGGGGCTCCGGGGGGGGTCGGGACGAACGGGCGGAGGGACCGGAAAGCCGGGTGGCCGGTGCGGGCTGCCGCACCGGCCACCCGGCTTCAGCGGGTCACTTGACCTTGATCTGGTCGTACACCGGGACGCTGAAGGGGTTCAGCGAGACGTTCTCGACCCTGTCCGAGTAGCCCGCGCTGCCGTTCTGGTACCAGAGCGGGATGACGGGCATCTGCTCGACGAGGACCCTCTCCGCGTCCTGGAAGGTGGTGACGGCCTTGGCCTTGTCGCTCTCCGCGTTGGCCTTGTCGACCAGGTCGTCGAACTTCTGGTTGCTCCACTTACCGTCGTTGGACGGGGCGTTGGTGTAGTAGAGCGGCTGGAGGAAGTTCTGGATCAGCGGATAGTCCATCTGCCAGCCCGCGCGCCAGGCCCCGGTGAGCTTCTGCGTGGAGACCTGGCTGCGGAAGTCGGCGAAGGTGCCGACGGGGCCGCCGACACACGCCTTGTTGTTGCCCATGACGTTGTTGATGCTGTTGCAGACCGCGTCGACCCACTCCTTGTGGGAGCCGGTGTCGGCGTTGTACGAGATCTTGAGCTGGCCGCCGGGGATGCCGCCGCCCTCCTCGATCAGCTTCTTGGCCTCCGTCTTGTCGTACTCGCAGGCGGGGCCACAGAGGCCCTTCTTGAAGCCGCCCTCCTCGCCGAGGACCGGCGAGGTCCAGTCGGAGGCGGGGGTGCGGGTCTTCTGGAAGATCTGGTCGGTGATCTGGTCCCGGTTGATCGCCATCGACAGGCCCTGGCGGACCTTGATCGCGCCCGGGGTGTCCCAGGCCTTCTCGTAGAACGGGAAGGCGAGCGTCTGGATGATGCCGGCGGGTGTGTTGATGTACCGGTCCCCCAGGTCCGCCTCGACGTTCTTGAGCTGCGAGGCGGGCACGTCGTCGACCAGGTCGAGGTTGCCCGCGGTCAGGTCGGTGTAGGCGGTGTTGTTGTCGGTGTAGACCTTGAGGTCGATGCCGCCGTTCTGCGCCTTGTCCGCGCCGGGGTACTCGTCCCACCGGCGCAGGTTCATCGACGAGCCCTTGGCGTACTGGTCGATGGTGTAGGGACCGTTGCCGACGGGCTTGGAGAGCCAGGCGTCGTGGTCGGTGTAGAAGACCTTGGGCAGCGGCACGAAAGCGGCGTAGCCGAGGGTGTCGGGCCAGAGCGAGAACTTCTGCGACAGCTTGGCCGTGAAGGTCGTGCCGTTGACCACCTTGAGGCCGGAGAGCGTGGCGGCGGACGCGGAGCCCGACTCCGGGTGCACCTTGTCGTAACCGTCGATGTACTGGAAGAAATAGGCGTTCTTCTGGTTGTTCTTCAGAGCGGCGCCGTAGTTCCAGGCGTCGACGAACGACTTCGCGGTGATCTTCTCGCCGTTGCTGAAGGTCCAGTTGTCCTTGATCGTGATCGTGAAGTTCTGCGAGTCCGTCGACTCGATCTTCTCGGCGATCTCGTTCTTGGCCTCGCCGGTCTTGGGGTCGTAGCGCACGAGCCCGCGGAAGACCATGTCGAGGACCTTGCCGCCCTGCACCTCGTTCGTGTTCGCCGGCTCCAGCGGATTCTGCGGGTCTCCCCAGGACGAGCTCACGATCCCGTCGGCGCCACCGCCGCCACCGCTGTCCCCGCCGCCGCAGGCCGTGGCCGCCAGGGCGACAGCGACGGCGCATGCGGCCCACCTGGCCTGTGTGGCTCCGCGCATGGAGTGCCTCCTAGGGTTCCCTTGAGTGGCTCAATGCCTCATATCACCCCATATGACACTCCGTCGCATGTCGGCATACGCCGTACGCCGTACGCCGTACGAGGACCGCCGGAACGCCAGGACGCCCGGCCCCTCGCGGGGGCCGGGCGTCCTGGCTTGGACCGATCGGGTGCTACGCCGCGTGGACGACGTCCTTCTCCTCGGCGAAGTGGCACGCCGACTCGTGCGCGGCGGGCGTGTCCGAGGCCTTGAAGCGCTCGGGGACGGCCAGCAGCGGCACCTCGGTGGCGCACTTGTCCTGGGCCTTCCAGCACCGCGTACGGAAGCGGCAGCCGGACGGCGGGTTCGCCGGCGACGGGACGTCACCGGAGAGGATGATGCGCTCGCGTCCGTCACGGGCGTCGGGGTCCGGAACGGGGACCGCCGACAGCAGCGCCTGGGTGTAGGGGTGCGTCGGGTGGTCGTAGATCTGCGTGTCCGTACCGATCTCGGCCATCTTGCCGAGGTACATGACACCGACCCGGTCCGAGATGTGCCGGACGATCGACAGGTCGTGCGCGATGAAGAGGTAGGAGAGGTTGAACTCGTCCTGGAGCTTCTCCATCAGGTTGATGACCTGCGCCTGCACCGACACGTCGAGCGCGGAGACCGGCTCGTCGCAGATGATGATCTCCGGGTTGAGCGCGAGGCCCCGGGCGATCCCGATGCGCTGGCGCTGACCGCCGGAGAACTGGTGCGGATACCGGTTGATGTACTCCGGGTTCAGACCGACGACGTCCAGGAGGTCCTGCACCTTGCGGCGCCGCTCACCCTTCGGGGCCGCCTCGGGGTGGATCTCGAAGGTCTCCCCGATGATGTCACCGACCGTCATACGCGGGTTCAGCGAGGTGTACGGGTCCTGGAACACCATCTGGATGTTGCGGCGCACGGCCTTCAGCGCACGGCCGGACAGCTTGGTGATGTCCTGGCCCTTGTAGAAGACCTCACCGGCGGTGGCCCGCTCCAGCGTCATCAGGAGCTTGGCGACCGTGGACTTGCCACAGCCGGACTCGCCCACGATGCCGAGCGTCTCGCCCTGGTAGAGATCGAACGAGATCCCGTCCACGGCCTTGACCGCGCCGACCTGCTTCTTGAACAGGATGCCCTGGGTCAGCGGGAAGTGCTTGACCAGGTTGCGCACCTGGAGGATCGGCTCCCCCTGCGAGACCGGCGCGTCGATGGCCGCGACGGCCTCGGACTCGGTGCTCGCGTTGACCGTCGCCACTTCGGTGACGTTCGGGGTGGCGTCCACGGACCCCTTGTCGAGGTCAGCCATGGATCGTCTCCTTCCAGAAGTGGCAGGCGCTGCCGCGGCCGACCAGCTCGGTGCCGTCCTGCTCGGTCACCGGGCGCAGCGCCGGGATGTCCGTACGGCAGATGTCCTGCGCCATCGTGCAGCGCGGGTTGAAGGCGCAGCCGGACGGCACGTGCAGCAGGTTGGGCGGCAGGCCCTTGATCGCGTAGAGCTCCTGGCCCTTCTGGTCCAGGCGCGGGATCGACTCCAGCAGGCCCTTGGTGTACGGGTGCGCGGGGCGCTTGTAGATCTCGTGGACCGGAGCGGTCTCGACGATCCGGCCCGCGTACATCACGGCGATCTTGTCGGCGACGTCGGCGACCACGCCGAGGTCGTGCGTGATCAGGATCAGGCCCATGTTGAAGTCGCGCTGGAGCTCCGCGAGCAGGTCCATGACCTGCGCCTGGACGGTCACGTCGAGCGCCGTGGTGGGCTCGTCCGCGATGATCAGATCGGGCTCCAGGGCCAGCGCCATCGCGATCATGATGCGCTGGCGCATACCGCCGGAGAACATGTGCGGGTAGTCGTTGACCCGCTCCCTGGCCGCCGGGATGCGCACGCGGTCCATCAGCGCGATGGCCTTGGCCTTGGCCTCCTTCTTGGAGAGGCCCTGGTGCACGCGGAACATCTCGCCGAGCTGGTAGCCCACGGAGAGGACCGGGTTCAGCGAGGAGAGCGCGTCCTGGAAGATCATGGCGATCTTCTGGCCGCGGATCTGCCGGCGCTCCTCGTTGGACATCTTGAGCATGTCCTGGCCGCGGAAGAAGATCTCGCCCTTGGGGATGCGGCCCGGAGGCATGTCCAGGATGCCCATGATCGCCTGAGCGGTCACGGACTTGCCGGAGCCGGACTCGCCGAGCACGGCGAGGGTCTCGCCGGCGCTGACGCTGTAGTTAACTCCGTTGACGGCCTTGGCGACGCCGTCGCGGGTGTGGAACTCCACGTGCAGATCGCGGACTTCGAGCAGCGGGCCGCTCTCGTCGTTCGAACCACGCGGAGCAGGAACATCCGCCGTCTTGTCGATGATGGTCATGTACGCCTCCCTCAGCGCAGCTTGGGATCGAGGGCGTTGCGCACCGCATCGCCGAGCATGATGAACGCCAGAACGGTGATCGACACCATGACCGACGGGATGATCAGGACGAACGCGGCGTTACGCAGCTGCTCCTGGCCGGAGGAGATGTCGACACCCCACGACACGGTCGGTTCGGCGAGCCCGATGCCCAGGAAGGACAGGGTCGCCTCGGCCGAGATGTAGCCGCCGAGCGCGATGGTCGCGACGACGATCACCGGGGCGATCGCGTTGGGCAGGATGTGCCGGAGCAGGATGCGGGTGGTCGAGGCGCCGAGCGCCTTGGCCGCCATCACGTAGTCGGCCTGCTTGATCGTCAGCACCGAGCCGCGCGCGACACGGGCGATCTGGGTCCAGCCGAGGAAGGCCAGGGCCAGGATGACGACCCAGATCTTGCGCTCCTCGAACGAGGTCAGGACGACCATCGCGCCGAGGATGAAGGGCACGCCGAAGAAGATGTCGGTGACCCGGGACAGGATCGTGTCGATCCAGCCGCCGAAGTAACCGGCGAGCATGCCGACCAGGGTGCCCAGGATCGTGACCAGGGCGGTCACGACGATGGCGACGGTGATCGAGGCACGGGCGCCGTAGACGACACGCGCGTAGATCGAGCGCCCCTGGATGTCGTACCCGAACCAGTCCTCCTGGAAGAAGTTCCCCCACTTGGGCTTCTGCAGGTAGTGGTGGGCCAGGTCCGCGTAGCGCGGGTCGGCGCCGGTGAACAGGCCGGGGAATATCGCCATCACCAGCAGGAAGAGGATCAGGACGGCCGAGACGACGAACAGCGGGCTGCGCCGCAGGTCGTGCCAGGCGTCCGACCACAGGCTGCGGGGCTTGCCCACGGGGGCGGCGGCAGCGGGTGCGGCCACGGCCTCGGGCTTGTCCGCGGTGGTTTCCTTGAGCGTCTCAGGCATAACGGATCCTCGGGTCCAGGACCGCGTAGAGCAGGTCGACGACCAGGCTGGCAACGAGATAGACGATGACGATCAGCGTCACGATGCCGACGACGGTGGCGCCTTCGCGGTGCCGGAGCGCGTCGAAGACGTTGTAACCGACACCCTTGATGTTGAAGATGCCCTCGGTGACGACGGCGCCGCCCAGCAGGGCACCGAGGTCGGTGCCGAGGAAGGTGACCACGGGGATCAGCGAGTTGCGCATCAGGTGGACACCGATGATGCGACGGCGCGGCAGCCCCTTGGCCACGGCGGTGCGCATGTAGTCGGAGCGCAGGTTCTCCGCGACCGAGGTGCGGGTCAGTCGCGCCACGTAGGCGAGCGACAGGGACCCGAGGACGACCGCGGGCAGGATCAGCTCACTCGCACTCGCTTCGAGGCTCACGTTGGGTTCGACCCAGCCGAGCTGGAAGGCGAAGAAGTACTGGCCGAGGAAGCCCAGCACGAACGAGGGGACCGAGATGAGCAGGAGCGTCAGGACGAGCAGACCGCGGTCGCGAAGGGTGTCGGCCTTCAGCCCCGCGAAGATGCCCATGGAGATACCGACGACGACCGTGAAGATGAAGGCAAACAGGGCCAGCCGGACGGTGATCGGGAACGCTTCCGAAATGATGTCGGCGACGGGCCGCCCACTGGCGATCTGTGTGCCGAAATCACCCTGGAACAGGTTCACGAGGTAGTTCCAGTACTGGTGCCAGAGCGGCAGGTCGAGCCCGAGCTCCTTCTTCATTTCCGCGATCTGCGTGGGGTCGACGGCCTGTTCGCCTGCGAGCGCGCGCACGGGGTCGCCGGGCAGCGCGTACATCATGGCGAAGACCAGCAAGGTGGACCCGAGGAAGACCGGGATCATCTGGAGCAGTCGCCGCGCGACGTAACGCCCCATGTTTGCCTCCGATTAGGGATAAAGCAGCCCAGGGGCCGCCCTCCGGATACGGAGAGCGGCCCCCCGGGACCTACTGCCTGGTGTGGGCGGCTGATGGCCGAGTGGGGGCCCTCAGGCGGGTGCTACTTGACGGTGACGTCAGTCATGACGTAGTCGCCGCGGAAGTCGATGGCGACGTTGTCGACAGACTTCGAGTAGCCGCCGTTGATCTTGTAGTTCCAGAGCGGGATCGCCGGCATCTTCTGGAGGACGAGCTTCTCGGCCTCCTGGTATGCCTTGATCGACGCGTCCAGGGTCGCCGCGTTGTCGCCCTTCTTGAAGGCCGCGTCGACCTCCTTGTCGGAGAACCGGCCGTTGTTGGCCTCGGCGGTCGTGCCGTACAGCTCCCGCATGAAGTTGACGTTCAGCGGGTAGTCGGCGACCCAGCCACCGCGGTACATCGACTTGACCTGGTCGTTGTCACGCGCTTCCAGGTCGGTCTGGAAGTCCGGCTTGGCGTCCGGGACACAGTCGACCCCGGTCGAGTTGCGGATGGACTCGCAGACAGCGGTCACCCACTCCTTGTGGCCACCGTCGGCGTTGTACTGGATCCAGAGCTTGTTGTCCGGAACGCCGCCGCCTTCCTTGATGAGCTGCTTGGCCTTGGCCGGGTCGAACTTGAACACGTCGGTGTCCAGGTGCTGGTTGCCCGCGACGCCCGGGGGCGTGAAGCTGGTGGCGGGCTCACGGGTGCCGTTGAGCACGGTCTTGGTGATCGTGTCGCGGTCGATGCCCATCGACAGGCCCTGGAGGACCTTCGGGTCGATGCCCTTGAAGGTCTTCGAGTAGAACGTCGGGACGATCGACTGCACGGCCGCGTACGGCTGGTCGACCACGCGGTCCCCGAGGTCCTTCTTGTAACTCGGCAGGTCCTTCGGGCCGATCTGGCGGATCATGTCCAGGTTGCCGGACAGGAGGTCCTGGTACGCGGCCTCGACGGTCGCGTAGTTCTTGAACAGGATGCCCTTGTTCTTGGCCTTGTTCGGGCCCTGGTAGTCAGGGTTGGCCTTGACCTGGATGAGCTTCTTGTGGTCCCACTTCTCGAAGGTGTAGGGACCGTTGCCGACCGGCGCCTGGCCGAACGCCTTGGTGTCCTTGTAGAACACCTCCGGCAGCGGGGCGAAGGTGTAGTAGCCGAGCTTGTACTCGAAGTACGGCACCGGCTTGTCGAGCTCGATCGTGAAGGTGGTGTCGTCGACCGCCTTCAGACCTGACATCTCCGTGGCCTTCGGGTCACCCTTCTCGGGGTGGACGTCCGCGTAGCCCTTGATGTCCTCGAACCAGAACGCGTTCTGCTGGGCGTTCTTGACGTTGGCGTACCAGTTCCACGCCTTGATGTAGGACTCGGACGTGACCGGGGTGCCGTCGTGGAACTTCCAGCCGGACTTGAGCTTGACCGTCCACGTCTTGTTGTCCGTCGACTTCACGGACTCGGCGTTCGTGTAGACGATCTTGCCCTCGCCGTCGAACTCCAGGAGCTGGGTGAACAGCGACTGGATCACGTAGCTGCCGAGCGACTCGTTCGTGTCGGCCGGGATCAGCGGCTTCTGCGGCTCACCGACGTCGACGGAGACGTAGCCCGCGGGCTTGCCCTTCTCCTTCGAGGCATTGCTGCTGTCGTCACTGTCGCCCCCGCCACAGGCAGTCGCGGCCAGGGCGATGATTGCCGCTCCCGCGACCCACTTGGCGCTCTTGGCACCGCGCATGGGTTTCCTCCTCATGAGTCCACTTTTGACTACAAGAGGGGCACTGGACAGATCCACCGACACCCCTGACGGCGATCGTTTGCAGTGCCCCGAGTGTGCTCGTGAGTCCGCACTCCCCACAGTGCGCCGACCCATTGACCCGAGCTCAATGGAGCCAACTATTAAGGAACACCGGGCTGTAAACCACACTTAAAGGGTCTCGGTTTGACAACATCGAGAAGGCATGGTTGCCCGAAATCCGGACAAAGTGATCCCAGACAGACACCCCCGAAACGGACCGTTAACACATGTTCCGGAGAGCGACGCACGATATCCGGACACCTCGGTCAGGAAAACGAGTTGACGAAAGGCCCGGACCCCCGCAGTGTCTGCGGGGGTCCAGGCCTCATGTCAATGGCTCGTTCCGACGGTTCGTACGCCGGCACGGGCGATCAGGACCAGGGGTCAGCCGTTCTTCGCGCGCGAGGCCGTGCGGCCGCGCTGCTTCTGGTCCAGGACGACCTTGCGGATGCGCACGGTCTCCGGGGTCACCTCGATGCACTCGTCCTCGCGGCAGAACTCCAGGGACTGCTCCAGCGAGAGCTTGCGGGCGGGGACCACGTTCTCCGTGGTGTCCGCGGAAGCCGCACGCATGTTGGTGAGCTTCTTCTCCTTGGTGATGTTCACGTCCATGTCGTCGGCGCGGGAGTTCTCGCCGACGATCATGCCCTCGTAGACCTCGGTGCCGGCCTCGGTGAAGATGACACCGCGCTCCTGGAGGTTGACCATCGCGAACGGCGTCACCGTGCCCGAGCGGTCGGCGACCAGCGAGCCGTTGTGACGGGTGCGCAGGTCCCCGAACCAGGGCTCGTGGCCCTCGAAGATGGAGTGCGCGATGCCCGTGCCGCGGGTCTGGGTCAGGAACTCCGTACGGAAGCCGATGAGGCCGCGGGAGGGCACGATCCACTCCATGCGGACCCAGCCGGACCCGTGGTTCGTCATCGTCTCCATACGGCCCTTACGGGTCGCCATCAGCTGCGTGATGGCGCCGAGGTGCTCCTCGGGGGAGTCGATGGTCATGCGCTCGATCGGCTCGTGCGTCTTGCCGTCGACCTGCTTGGTGACGACCTCCGGCTTTCCGACCGTCAGCTCGAAGCCCTCACGGCGCATCTGCTCGACCAGGATGGCCAGCGCGAGCTCACCACGGCCCTGGACCTCCCAGGCGTCCGGGCGCTCGGTGTCCAGGACGCGGAGCGAGACGTTACCGATGAGCTCGCGGTCCAGGCGGTCCTTCACCTGACGGGCGGTGACCTTGTGGCCCTTGCCGCCCTTGCCGACGAGCGGCGAGGTGTTCGTGCCGATGGTCATCGAGATGGCCGGCTCGTCGACCGTGATCAGCGGGAGCGCGACCGGGTTCTCGGGGTCGGCCAGGGTCTCGCCGATCATGATGTCCGGGAAACCGGCGACGGCGCAGATGTCGCCCGGGCCCGCCTTCTCGGCCGGCTTGCGGGTGAGCGCCTCGGTCATCAGGAGCTCGGTGATGCGCACGTTGGAGATCGTGCCGTCGCGCTTGATCCACGCGACCGTCTGGCCCTTGCGCAGCTCGCCCTGCTCGACGCGGCACAGCGCGATACGGCCGAGGAAGTTGTCGGCGTCCAGGTTGGTGACGTGGGCCTGGAGCGGGGCGGCCTCGTCGTACTCCGGCGCCGGGACCGTGGAGAGGATGGTCGTGAAGAAGGGCTCCAGGCTGTCGCTGTCCGGGGGGACGGTGCCGTCCTCCGGCTTGGTCAGCGAGGCGACGCCGTCACGGGCGCAGGCGTAGACGATCGGGAACTCGATCTGGTCCTCGTCGGCGTCCAGGTCCAGGAAGAGGTCGTAGGTCTCGTCGATGACCTCGGCGATCCGGGAGTCCGGCCGGTCCGTCTTGTTGATGCAGAGGATGACCGGCAGCTTCGCGGTCAGGGCCTTGCGCAGGACGAAGCGGGTCTGGGGCAGCGGCCCCTCGGAGGCGTCCACGAGCAGGACGACCGCGTCCACCATCGACAGACCGCGCTCGACCTCGCCGCCGAAGTCGGCGTGGCCGGGGGTGTCGATGATGTTGATGGTGATGACGTCGCCGCCATCCTTCGGGTGGTACTTCACGGCCGTGTTCTTGGCCAGGATCGTGATGCCCTTCTCACGCTCCAGGTCGTTCGAGTCCATCATGCGTTCGTCGAGGTTCTCGGCGGCGTGCGCGGCGAAGGCGCCCGCCTGCTTGAGCATGGCGTCGACCAGCGTGGTCTTGCCGTGGTCGACGTGGGCGACAATGGCTACGTTACGGATGTCGTGGCGCGTGGGCATGGGTGGCTTGCGCTTCTCTCGGATCGTGGGATCAGGCGTCTCAGTCGGTCTCGAGTCCTCGTACGCCCGCCGGGCGGCACGCCACGGCTAGTCCAATGGTACGGGCCCGATCGGTCCGGGGCTTCCCGGCCCGATGCACAGGGCAGGGCTACAGCCACTATTCAGCCGATATTCAGCCGGTATTACGTCATCGTCCAGCCGGTGCGTGGCCGGACGGCAAGGGGTGTGAGAAGACGAGCAGCCCGGGTCTGGGCGGACACCACCTTGCCCGCCGGGGGCTCCGGCGGGCAAGGGAATTGAGCTGCATCTGAGCTTCGAATGTGGCCTTGACCTGCTACTTCTTCCGATTCGCGGGGGAACCTGCCGCTTCTCGCCCGGTGAATCCGATGTCCTCGTAACGAGGGGCGGCGAAGCCGAAGGCGCCGATGTTCGCCAGTTTCTTGTCGACGGCGACCAGCTGTGGCCTCTGATACAGCGGAATCGATCCCGCGGCGGCCCAGATCCGTGCGTCGGCCTGCTTCAGGAGCTCCCTCGACGCGTCGGTGTCGAGCTCGGAGACCGCACGGTCGAAGAGCTGGTCGATGTGGTCCGAGCCGACCCGCGTGTAGTTCTGCTCGACGAGGAGCGAGCCGTCGGTGGCGGGCTCCGGCTTGGCGAAGATCGGGCGCCCGTCGGTCGCCGGGTAGGCGGTGGCGGGCCAGGAGTACAGCGCCATGTCGTAGTCGCCGGAGGCGATGTGGTCCTTGAAGTAACTGTCGTCGTCGACCTTGGTGATCTGCGTGCTGATGCCGATCGAGTCCAGCATCTCGACGATCTTCTCCCCGACGGTCCGCAGCGGCTGCGATCCGGGGCCGGAGGGCAGGACGAAGCGGAGGGTCAGCGGCTTGCCGCCCTTGCCGAGGCGGTCCTTCACGCCGGCGGGGGCGGGTGCGGCCGTGCCCGCGGGGGCGTAGGCGCCGGGGGCGCCGCCGGGCTGCTTGTCCTGCACGGTGACCTCGGCGTCGCCGGCGGGGCGGTCGCCCGGCTTCTCGTCGCCGACGATGTACGTCCCCTCCTCGCGCGAGGCCTTGTCGTCCTTCTCCGCCTTCTCCGCCTTCTCCGCCTTGTCGGCGCCCTTCTCCTCGGCCTTCTTCTTCTCCTCGGCCTTCTTCTTCTCGTCGGCCTTCTTCTTCTCGTCGGCCTTCTTCTCGGCCTCGCTGCCCGCCTTGGTGTCCTCGGTTTTGCGGACGGCCCCGCCCACGGTCCATCCCGCGTCGGCCAGCAGGGCCTTCGCCTCCTTGGTGTCCCGGTCGCCGAGCGCACCGCTGCCGTCCTTGTAGCCGGGCTGCCCGGCCAGGGCCAGGTGGCTCCCGGGCGGCTTCGCCGGCAGGCCGAGCGGCTTCAGGACGGTGTCGGCAAGCTCCTGGCGGTCCAGGGTGCGGGCGATGGCGCGGCGCACCCGGTCATCGGAGAGCGGCCCGGACTCGCCGTTCAGCGCGAGCTGCGTGTAGGCGGGCTCCAGTGACTTGCGTACGGCGAAGCCCTTCAGCGCCTTCTGCTCGGCGGCGTACACCGCGACGGCTTCCCGGTTCTTCTCGCGGGCGGCCTGCGCGGTCTCGGCGGCCTCCTCGTCCGAACCGTGGGCCAGGGCCCAGGACCGCAGGGCGGCGGCCGGGGTGATGTCGGCTCCCGGGCCGTGGGCGGGCGGCTGGCCGTTCCCGCCCCGGTAGCGGGCCGCGAGGGCGATGCTGTTCGCCGTGGCTGAGCCGATGTCGGCGACGTCCACCGTGCCCTCGGTCAGCGCGTCGGTGCGGTCCTCGGGCTCGACGGCGCGGAAGACCAGGGATTCGAGCTTGGCCTCGTCGCCCCACCAGCGGGGGTTCCGGTCGAGGACGACCGTGCCCTTGTCCTTGTTCACGCTGCGCAGCCGGAACGGTCCGGCGGTGTTCTTCAGGGTGGCCCTGGCGCTGTCGTTGAAGGTGCCGGGCGACCCGGTCACCTCCTTCGGGTACAGCGGCGAGAAGAGAGAGCGCCAGTCCGCGTACGGCTTCGAGAACGTGACCCGGACCTGCAGATCGTCCTTGCCGCGTTCGATCTTCTCGATCCGCTCGTACCCCGCGTTGCGCGCGGTCCAGAAGGCCGAGTCCTTGCCGCTCAGCGCGCGCCACTGGGCGACGAAGTCGGGGGCGCCGATCTCCCGGCCGTCGCTCCACACGGCCTGCTGGTTGAGCTTGTAGAGGACGACCTGCTTGGGCTCCCGCTCGATGACCTTCGCCGACTCCAGATAGTCGGGGTTCAGCTTGGGCTCCCCCCGCGCGTCCAGTGGGAAGAGCGAGGGCAGCAGGGCGCCGGTGATCCGCGTGGTCGCGCTGTCGGCGTCGGCCTGGAAGGTGTTGAGGGTGGCGGGGACCTCGTCGATCGCCCACGTGAGGGTGGAGCCCTCGGTCACCCGGTCCCGGGAGGCCGGGGCGATGTCCTGCGGGACGGCCACCGAGGTGGGGCCCTCACTGTCCGAGGTGCAGCCCGCCAGTACCGGGATCGTGAGCACACCTGTCGCCAGGAGCGCGACCGAGCGGCGCTTTCGGGCCGTCCCGCGTGGGACGCCGACGTGGGCCATGGCTGATACCTCCGGGGCCGGCCCGGCCCACCCCGTACCGGAATGGACCGGATGATGCGTTCTGGTGGCATTTGCAGTTGATCAGACTGGTTCGCTGATCCACTGAAAGCACCTTCACGCGCGGGAGGCGGCAGGCGCGACCGGTGGAGCCGCGGACGTCACCCGTGCGGCCCCGGTACCGGCCCGGCGGCGGTCAGCCCAGGAGCTTGACGATCGCGGCGGTGGTGTCGGTCTCGCCGAGCCTCGGGAAGATCTTCTCGACGCTGTTGCGGTGGGCGTCGGCGTCCATGTCGGTGACGGCGTCCGTCGCGACGGTGACGTGGTAGCCGTGTTCGTGCGCGGCGCGGGCGGTGGACTCGACGCCGATGCTGGTGGCGATGCCGGTGATCACGACCTGGGTGATGCCGCGGCGGCGCAGTTCGAGGTCGAGCGCCGTCCCGTGGAAGGCGCCCCACTGCTGCTTGGTGACGACGGTGTCGCCGTCGCGCGGGCCGAGCTCGGGCAGGATGTCGGCCCAGTCCGCGGCGGGCTTGCCGGCCGGGGCCCGGCCCTCGTTGCGGCCGGGGGCGCCGCCTGTCACGCGGACCAGGAAGACCGGGAGGTCCTTGGCCCGGAAGGCTTCGGCGAGGGTCACCGAGTTGGCTACGACGCCCTCGGCCGGGTGGGCCGTCGGGAGGGCGACGATGCCCTTCTGCAGGTCGACGACGACGAGTGCGGTCCGGGGGTCCAGGACGGTGGCGGTCATGTGCGTACTCCTCGATGTGCTGATGTGCGGATGTGCTGGAGGGAGGTCAGGTGCGGGCGCGCAGGGCGCGGTCGGTGAGGGTCAGGACGACCAGCAGCACGGCCAGGACGACGGAGACCGCGGCCATGAGGTGCAGTCCCGCGTCGCTCGCCGCGTCGGCGTAGGCGAGGGCGATCAGGCTGGAGGCGGTGATGGCTCCGATGTACTGGGCGGTCCGCTGGAGCCCGGCGGCGGCGCCGATGCTCTCGGGGGGCGCGTAGGCCTGGACGGCCGCCTGGTTGCTCGTGCCGATGAGCCCCTGCGGGGCGCCGAAGCACGCTCCGGCGAGCAGGAGGAGGGCGAGCGGGGTGTCGCCGGAGAGGAACACGAGGATGCCCGCGCCGGCGGTGAGCAGCAGGCAGGCCACGGCCAGCGGGGCGCGCAGCCCCTTCGTACGGGCGCCGAGCAGCGAGCAGACGAGCGCGGTGACGGACATCGGCAGCATGAGAAGCCCGGTGTGCCCGGAGGAGAAGCCGCGGGCTTCCTCCAGCCACTGCGTGTAGCCGTACATGACACAGTAGATCAGCAGGTAGCTGAGGCCGTGGCGCAGGTAGGTGCGCAGCAGGGGGCCGTTGCCCGCGAGCATCCGGATGTCTATGAACGGCTGCGGGGTGCGCAGCTGCCACCGGACCAGGACTGACGTCAGGACGGCGAAGGGGACGAGCAGCCACCACTGCGGGTGGGCGAGGTCGAGCAGGAAGAAGACCAGCACCGTCAGCGCGGTGGTGAACAGCCCGATGCCCAGGGGGTCCAGGGAGAGCTTCGGCGCGCCCCCGTCGGCGGCCCGCTCGCGCGGCGGGTCGGCCGGGACCCAGAGCAGCGCGGCGCCGAAGGCGAGCAGGGCGATCGGCACGTTGACCGCGAAGATACCGCGCCAGCCGACGACCGACACGAGCAGCCCGCCGAGCGCGGGGCCGACGGCGGCGCTGCCGAGAGCCGCGAAGGAGAGCCTGGCGAGCACGGGGCGGGGGGTGGGCCGGCCGAGCCGGCGCGACTCGTCACGCAGGACGGCCATGGCGGCCGGGTAGGCGGCCGACGTACCGATGCCGAGCAGCAGCCGGGAGACGATCAGGGTGCCGAAACCGGGGGCCAGCGCGCCGATCAGCCCGGACACGACCACGACGACGAGGCCGGCCAGGAAGACCCGGCGCGGGCCGAGAGTGTCGGCGAGCTTGCCGAGGACGGGCTGGGCGACGGCGCTGGCGAGGTAGAGGACGGAGATGAGCCAGGCGGTGTCGGCGGCCCCGATGTCGAAGGAGTGCCCGATGGCCACCAGGGCGGTGGAGATCATCGTGGTGTTCAGCGGGTTGAGCAGGGAGCCCATCAGCAGCGGTGCGGTGAGCCGGGCGCTGAACCCGGGGCCGTCTTCCACGGGCGGGGCGGGCCGGGGCTCCGCCACCGGCGCGCCGGGGGGCAGGTCCGTCCCGTACCGGGTCACTTGTCGACCAGACGGCCGATGAGTTCGACGGCCTCGGCGAGTGCCCGGCGCTCCGCCCCGTCCAGTTCGCCGGCGATCGCGTCGGCCAGCCAGCTCCGCTTGGCGGCCCGCACCCCGGCCAGGACGGTGCTCCCCTCCTCGGTCACCGACACGAGCGACTTCCGGCCGTCCGCCGGATCGGGGGCGCGGGTGACGAACCCCTGGCTCTCCAGCGCGCCGAGGGTCAGCCGCATGGACTGGGGCCGCACGAGCTCCGCCCTGGCCAGCGCCGCCGTGGTGGCCGGTCCGCCGTCCTCCAGTCTGGCGAGGGCCGAGCGCTGGGAGGGCGTGAGCAGACTGTCGGCCGAGGAGCTCCGCAACCGCCTGAGCAGCCGCCCGACCACGGCCGAGAGATCCGTCGCGACATCCTCGGCCGTGGGGTCGGCGGGGGTACGCGGCGCTGCGGTACCGGGGTTCTCGGACGTTCCGGACATGTTCTCCACCGTAAAGATGGACAGGGCATCTTGCAAGACAGCCTGTCTATTCTTGGGTAAAGACCGGCATGCGCCACGGACGGCGCGCGAACAGGCCCGCCGTTGCCCGCCGCCGGGCCCGCGATCTGCTGCGCACGATGCTGCCCGAGCACGAGCAGGAGCACACCCGGGCGGCGCGTACGCCGTGATGGACGGTGTGCGTGTCCGGCAGGGGCACTGTCCGGCAGGGGCACTACACCCACCGCGGACGGAAGCTGGTCCCCACCTGGGGCGGCTTCCGGGGCTCGGTCGATGGGGGCACCGGCCGGGTCAGCGACTTCACGCCGGCACTGGACCAGGGCATGATCATCGCGGCACCGGCCCAGGCCATGAAGCCCGGACTGCTCCAGCGGCCGTTCCGGTCGGGCGGCTTCCGGACGCGGGTGCGCCCGCTGCTCGCCGCGGAGCGCTTCAGCATCTGACCGGACCCCGGCGCCGGGTCGCGGGCGGCAGTAAGCGGACATAGCCTCCCACATGTGACGCCGCCTGCGAGCCGTACCGGGATGTCCCGGCTTTCGATACCCGGCAGGGTCCTCGTCGCCGCCCTGGCGGCGGTGCTCTGGACCGCCTTGCCGGGCGCTCCGGGAGCCCGGGCCGAGGACCCCGTGACCCTGTCCCGCGAGGGGCAGATCACCGACAAGGTGGACGCGCTCGGTGACCGGGAGCGGCAGGTCGAGGCCTCACTCGACCGTTTGTTCGAAGAGCAGCGGGTGCAGCTGTTCGTGGCGTACGTCCGTGACTTCTCCGGCCGGGACGCCCAGACCTGGACCGACGAGACCGCGAACCGCAACGGCCTGGGCCAGGAGGACGTGCTGCTGGCCGTGGCCACGCACGACCGGCAGTACGCGTACTCCGTCGACCAGGGATCACGCCTCACCGACGCGCAGCTCCAGGACGTGGCGAACACGGCGATCGAGCCGGCACTCCGGCAGAACGACTGGGCCGGAGCCGCGATCGGCGCCGCCGACGGCTACGCCGCGGTGCTCGGGGGCGGCCCCGTACCGACCCCGGCCATCACGCCGGGCGCCGCCGATCCCGGGGGTGACTCCGACAGCGGTGCCTCGGCGAACCTGATCGTGCCCGTCGCCGTACTCGTCGTCGTGTGCGCCGTCGCGGCCTTCGCCCTCACCCGACGCAGACGGCGTACGAAGACCCGGACGACGCCGGCGGCGGGCGGCTGGGGCGGCGAGGCCGGGGCGGCGGCCGAGCCGCCGGTCCCCCTGCCCGACCTGGACGCGCGGGCGAAGGAGGACCTGGTCGACACGGACGACGCCGTGCGCACCAGCGAGGAGGAACTCGGCTTCGCCACGGCCCAGTTCGGCGAGGATGCCGCGGCTCCTTTCGCCGAGGCGGTCCGGTACGCCAAGAACGAGCTGACTGCGGCCTTCCGGCTGCGGCAGCAGCTGGACGACGCCTTCCCCGAGGACGACCCGACACGGCGCCGCATGCTCGAAGAGATCATCAGCCGCTGCACGGACGCCAACGGACGCCTTGACGCCATGTCCGAGGACTTCGACCGGCTGCGCTCCCTCGAACAGACCGCCCCGCAGGCCGTGGCCACCGCCGAGACCGCCTACCGCGACCTGGTCGCTCGCGTCTCCGCCGCTGAGACGGCCCTCGGCACGCTGCGGGAGCGGTACGCCGAGTCCGCGACCGCTCCTGCCGCCGGGGACGTCGAACAGGCCCAGGACCGGCTGGTCTTCGTCACCTCCACCCTCAACCAGGCACGCCAGGCTGTGGACAGCGAGGACAACTCCCGCGCCGCGGTGTACGTCCGCGCGGCGGAGGGCGCGATCAAGCAGGTGGCCACGCTCGTGGACGCGGTCGACCGGCGGGCCGGGGAGCTGGCCGAGGCCGCGGACAAGCTGCCGGGCGCGCTCACCGAGACGGAGACGGACCTGGCGGACGCCAGGGGGCTGCTGGACGGCACGCCGGAGGGTGTGCCGACCGCGGATCTGCGGGGCCGGGTGGCCCGCGCCGAGGCGGTGGCCGGCGATGTGAGGGCGGAGATCGGCTCCGGCCCCTACGACCCGGTCGACGCACTGCGCAGGGTGGAGGAGGCGGACGCCGCGCTGGACGAGGCGCTGGCCGGAGCCCGGGAGCAGGAGCACGGCACCCGGCGCGCCCGTTCGCTGCTCGACCAGGCGATGCTCACCGCGCGGGCGGCGATCGGTGCCGCCGCGGACTACATCACCACCAACCGGGGCGCGGTCGGCAGCCAGGCACGCACCCGGCTGGCGGAGGCCCAGCGGCGGTGGGAGAGGGCCCGGGTGCTGTCGGAGGGGAACGACCCGCAGGCCGCCCTTGCCGAGGCGCAGCAGGCGGACGCGCTGGCCGCGCAGGCGCGGAGCCTGGCCGAGCAGGACGTACGCGGCTACGGCGACGGGGGCGGCTTCGGCGGTCCGCGTGGCGGAGGCGGGACGGGCGGTGCCGTGCTGGGCGGCATCCTGCTCGGCGGGCTGCTCGGAGGGCGGGGCGGAGGGTTCGGCGGCGGATTCGGGGGCGGGTTCGGTGGTTCCGGGGGCGGGTTCGGCGGCGGGCCGGGCAGCTTCGGCGGCGGGGGGACCCGCGGCCGGCGGGGCGGCGGAGGCCGCTTCTGACGGCGGCCGGGGCGCGCGGAGCCGGACACCGGACGCCGTCACACGTACGACGGATTTCGCACAAGGAGAGGTGCCATGACCAAGCAGACCGTCCTCGGCCGCGTCACTCAGCTGGCGCGGGCCAACATCAACGCCCTGATCGATCAGGCGGAGGATCCGCAGAAGATGCTGGACCAGCTGATCCGCGACTACACGAACAACATCGCGGAGGCCGAGCAGGCGGTGGCCGCCACCATCGGCAACCTCAGGCTGCTGGAGGAGGACCACCGGGAGGATGTCGACGCGGCGAGGGAGTGGGGCCAGAAGGCGTTCGCCGCCAGCAGGAAGGCCGACGAGCTGCGGGCCGCGGGAGCGGGGGTGGACGCCGACAAGTTCGACAACCTCGCCAAGGTGGCGCTGGGCAGGCAGCTCCAGGCTGAGCAGGAGGCGAAGACGGCCGAGCCGACGATCGCCTCGCAGACGGTGGTGGTGGACAAGCTGAAGTCGGGTCTCGACCAGATGAAGAACAAGCTGACCCAGCTGAAGTCCAAGCGCGACGAGCTGGTCGCACGCGCCGCGTCCGCTCAGGCGCAGAACCGGATGATGGACGCCGTCAAGAGCATCGACGTCATGGACCCCACGAGTGAGCTCGGCCGCTTCGAGGACAAGGTGCGGCGCGAGGAGGCGAGGGCGGTGGGCAAGCAGGAACTCGCCGCGTCGTCCCTGGACGCCCAGTTCGAGCAGCTGGACAGCCTCGGGGACAGCGCGGAGATCGAGGCCCGGCTCGCCGCCCTGAAGTCCGCTTCCTGACCTGGACCGCGCCGGCCGGACCCCGTCAGTACATGCTCAGCAACTGCTCCACGGAGAGTTCGGCGGCGGGTTCTCCGTCGGGCAGCGCCAGCTCGAACCACACCGTCTTGCCGCGCGGGGTGCGCCGCGATCCCCAGGCCGCGCTGAGCAGCCCGACGAGCTGCAGCCCGCGCCCGCCCTCGTCGGTGTCGCGTGCCCGCCGGCGCCGCGGCTGGACGAGACCGGCGTCCCACACCTCGCAGACGAGCGTGCGGTCGCGGAGCAGCCTGAGCCGGATCTCTCCCTCGCCGTAGCGCAGGGCGTTGGTGACGAGTTCGCTGACGAGCAGCTCGGTGGTGTCCACCAGGTCGTCCAGGCCCCAGCTGATGAGCTGCGTGCGGGCCAGCTCACGGGCGCGGGCGACCGAGCGGAGCTCCCGCGGAAGCCGCCAGTCGCCCACCGCGTCCGGGGCGAGCCCCTGGATACGGGCCATCAGCAGGGCGATGTCGTCCTCACCGTGCCGGGTGTCGAGGGTCGTCAGCACGTGGTCGCAGACGTCCTCGAGGGGCTGTGACGGTTCGATGAGGGCGTGCCGGAAGGCGTCGAGGCCCTCATCGAGCGGGTGGTCGCGCGACTCGACGAGCCCGTCGGTGTACAGGGCGAGGAGGGCGCCCTCCTTGAGCTCCACCTCGACCTCCTCGAAGGGTTCGCCGCCGACGCCGAGCGGCATGCCCGGGGGTACGTCGAGCAGGAGGGCGGGCTCGCCCGGCTCGGCCACCACCGGGGGGAGGTGACCGGCGTTGGCGAAGGTGCACCGCCGGGTGACCGGGTCGTAGACCGCGTACACACACGTCGCCAGATACACCTCGGAGAGGTCTGCCTCGCGTGACTTGTGGGCGGCCCGCGAGGGCCACTGGGCGCCGCCGCCCGCGCCGAACCCTTCGCTCCGCTCGCCGCCTCCCGGGGTGCCAAGACCCCGGGCGACCTCGTCCAGGGCGGAGAGGACCTCGGCGGGCTCCAGGTCCAGGAGTGCCAGCGTGCGTACGGCCGTGCGGAGTTCACCCATGGCGACGGCTGCCCGCAGTCCACGGCCCATCACGTCGCCGACGACCAGGGCCGTGCGGTGACCGGGGAGCTCGATCACGTCGAACCAGTCGCCGCCGACCTCCGTGGCCGTGTTGCCCGGAAGGTAGCGGCAGGCGATGTCCAGGCCCGCCGCCTCGGGGTCGCCCGGCGGGAGCAGGCTGCGCTGGAGGATGAGCGCCCGCTCGTGCTCCCGGCGGTAGAGGCGGGCGTTGTCGATGCAGACGGCCGCGCGGGCGGCGAGCTCGGTGGCCAGCGCCCGGTCCCGCTCGCCGAAGGGCTCGCTGCCCTTGGTACGGGAGAACTGGACGAGGCCCACGACGACGTCGTGCGCGACCATGGGCACGGCGAGGGTGGAGTGGACGAAGCCGCGTTCGTCGCCGGGCACGGCCTCGACGCGGCCGGTGCGCAGGGCGGCGGCGCAGGGCGAGCGGAACGGGTAGCGGTGGACCGACCCGAGAGCGGGCGGCGCCGTGTCCCCGGCGGCCTCCACCCCACCGCCCATGCCGGACAAGGTTCCGGGGAGGGCGTCGGAGACGGCGCTGGCCTGGGCGACCCGGCGCAGCTCCGCGGAGCCGGTGCCGGACTCCTGGTGTCTGCCCCAGCTGGCGGGCGAGGCCTCCTCGCCGGTGAGCAGCCCCTGGTAGAGATCGACGGAGGCGAGGTCGCAGAAGACGGGCACCGCGACGTCCAGCAGTTCCCGGGCGGTGGTCTCCAGGTCGAGGGAGTTGCCGATGCGGGCGCTGGCCTCGTTGAGCAGGGCGAGATTGCGGCGGGCGCTGGCGGCCTCGCGGGCGGCGATGTGCCGTTGCGTGACGTCGGTGGCGAGTCCGGCGATGCCCACGGGGCGCCCGGCGCCGCTGTGCACCCGGTACAGGTTCATGGACCAGTGGCGCCGGCCCGTGGTGCCGGGCGGGGTGCCGACGAGCTGGAGGTCGGTGACGGCGTCACCGGTCTCCAGGACCCGCTTGAGCGTGCTGGAGAGGCGTTCGGCCTCCGGGCGGGTCAGGTAGTCGTCCACCGTGCGGCCGCGGTGGTCGTCGGCCTCGCCGCCGAAGACGGTGGCGAACCGCTGGTTGGCGCGCACGACGGTGAAGTCCGTACCGAAGAGGACGAAACCGAAGGGAGATTGGCCGAATATCGCCTGCGAGGCAGCGAGGTCCGTCTCGATGCGCCGCAGGGCTCTGACGTCGACCACGATGCAGAGCGCGGCGCGCTCACCGGCCCCCGTCTCGCTCGGCATGACATAGATCTCGGCAAGCCCGTCGGCCCCGTTCTCGCCCGGGATCCGGAACGGGACGACGCCCGTCCACTCCTTGCCGTCCAGGATCTCCGCGACCCGCCTGTGGGCATCCGGGCGCAGCTCGGCGGGCATGAAGGCCTCGACCGGGTCCTTGCCCACCACCTCGTCGGAGGCCATGCCGAAGAGACCGGCGGCCCGCCGGCTCCACTGCTCGATCAGCCCGTCGGGGCCGATCGAGAACGATGCGACCCTGATGTAGTCATAGATCGAGCCGGGCGGGCTGCTCTGCCACATGACGTCGCCCGCCGTTCCAGGTATCTCGCTCACGCGACCGTCCCCTCCAGCTCACACACCGGACCGGTCCTGCCCGCAGTATTCAGCACTACGGCCCTCACCGGCACGGCGTTCACGATCACAGCACGGTCTCAGTCCCTTTCAGCCAGGTTCTGCCCGACCTCCGGTGATCGCTGTGCGTCCCTCCCCACTCCTAACCAGGCAGAGCGAGCTCGAACCACACGGTCTTGCCGCTTTTCCCGCGCCGGGTCCCCCAGCGGCGCGCGGAACAAGCCACGAGCTGCAGTCCGCGACCGCCCTCGTCCTCGGGTCCGGCCGTGCGTTCGGTGGGCGGATCCGGAACCGGATCGGAGACTTCCACCAGCAGACCCCGCCCCTCGGCACCTGCGTCGGGCGCCTCACCGTCGGGATGCGGCCACCTCAGCCGGACGCCGATGGGACCGGAGGCATAGCGCAGGGAATTGGTCACGAGTTCGCTGACGAGGAGCACGGCGACGTCCCCGACCGCCGTGTCGAACCCCCATTGGTGCAGTGCGTCACGGACCGCATGCCTGGCGCTGCGCACGGAGCCCGGCACCGCCGGAAAGCTCCACTCGGCAGAATCGCCTTCGGTATCGGTCACGCCGATCACTTCCCAGAGCCGGCAGCGGGGGCGCACCCTGTTCAGAGGGCATAATCGGCACATACCCGATATTCGGCGCAACCTATCGCAACTGCCGCGCTATGGGGCGTACGGGTGTACATCGCACCGTCGACCGGCAGGCGGAAACGGTACGCCGGCTTCATGGCCCCAGGGGCTCGCGGCCACGCCGCTCAGGCCCGCGCGGCCTTCCGCAGCCGGCGTACGGCTTCGGCCACGGCGGGGCGGTCCTGGTCCAGCCAGTCGACGGTGTCCGTCTCCTCCGGCGCGAGCCAGCGCAGCTCGTCGTGGTCCTCCAGCGGGGTGGGCTCGCCCGAGAGCAGCCGCACCGTCCACACCCGGAGCACAAGGCCGGGCTTCAGCGGCCACTCCCCCGGGATGCGCTCAAGGGGCTCCGCCTCCACGCCGAGTTCCTCGCGGAGTTCCCGTACGAGCGCCTGCTCGCCGCTCTCTCCGGGCTCCAGCTTGCCGCCCGGCAGCTCCCAGCGTCCGGCCAGCTCCGGCGGGGCGCTGCGGCGGGCGGCAAGGAGCCGCCCGCCGTCACAGACGGCCCCGGCCACCACCACGGAATCACTCATGGGCGGGAGCGTAACCGGTGGCTCTCTCCCGCCGGTGGCGCCGGTCCACGGCCTAAGGGCGTGCGCTCCGGCTCGTTCGCTCCACCCAGTAGAGCTGCTTGTGTCCATGACGGTCCAGGCCGTCGGCGATCTTCTGAGCCTCGGCCTGCGTCGCATAACGCCCGACGCGGTACCTGTTGCCGTTGTCGTCCTGTCTGATCACCAGCCAGGGGAGCACGGCGCCGCTGTCAGTCATGACTTCCCTCTCCTGCATCCCGCCCCTCTCCCCACCGGCGTGCACGTCTCAAAGGATCCCCAGGAAACCGCAGTACGCATATGCCCGAGCGTACGCCTGACCTTCACTCAGCGGATGCGCGTTTACACAAAGAGACACGCATCCGGCCATACCAAAGGGGGCGCACTCCCCCGAATGCGCCCCCTACCGGCCACGAGCCGGCGCCTCTACGGCATCAGCCGGCGGGTGTCCGTACGACCGGCATCGGCATCAGCACCGGGCCGGCCGCGGGTTCCTTGCGGCAGACGTCTCCGCACTCCTCGTCCAACGAGCAGCACAGGGAGCAGATCGGCCCCGACCGGACCGGACAGTCGGCGATGTCCGGGAGCTCGTAGGCGGTTTCGCACACCGCGCAGGTGTGCGTGGCGGTGATGTCGGCGATGTCGACGTCCGGGCCGTTCACCGGGTTCGGCCGGGCCAGGTAGTACTTCCCCTTCGTCAGCCAGGCGATCAACGGACAGAGGACCAGCGACAGTCCGGCCGCGATGAAGGTCGAGAATGCCTCGGCGTACCTGCCGAACAGGCCGAAGAAGGCGAGGATCGAGACGGTCGACGCGATCACCATCGCCCCGAAGCCGGCCGGATTGACCGCGTGGAGGTAGGCCCGCTTGAACTCGATGTAACGGGGACTCAGCCCGATCCGCTTGTTGATGACCAGATCGGCGGCGACGGCCGCGATCCAGGCGATGCCCACGTTGGAGTAGAAGCCCAGCAGCTTGTTGAGGGCCGCGAACATGTTCATCTCCATCAGCGTCAGCGCGATGGCGAGGTTGAGGAAGATGTACCAGACCCGGCCCGGGTGCTTGTGCGTGATCCGGGAGAAGAAGTTCGACCAGGACAGCGAGCCGCTGTAGGCGTTGGTCACGTTGATCTTGATCTGGGAGACGATCACGAAGAGGGCGGCCGCCGGGAGCGCGAACGAGCCGAGCCACGGCTTCAGCGCCTCGATCTGCGGGGCGATCGGCTCCAGCGCGTGCGTCTTGCCGACCGCCTCCAGCGCGACGAAGGCGAGGAAGGCGCCCCCGAGCTGCTTCGCGGCCCCGATGACGACCCAGCCGGGGCCCGCTGCGAGGACGGCGAGATTCCACCGGCGCTTGTTGGCCTCGGTCTTGGCGGGCATGAAGCGCAGGTAGTCGGCCTGTTCGCCGATCTGGGCGATGAGCGAGAGCGCCACGCCCGTACCGAGTCCGAAGGCGATCCAGGAGAAGCCCGGCTCCGCCCCCTCCGTGCCCGTGAAGGAGCTGAACGCGCCCCAGGAGCCGGGGGCTTCGACGGCGAGCACCACGAAGGGGAGCACCATGCCGATGATCCAGACCGGCTGGGTCCATGCCTGCACCTTGGCCAGCGCGCCCATGCCCCGGAACACGATGGGGATGACGATCAGCGTGGTGATCAGATAGCCCGCCTCGACGGGGAGCCCTACCGCCTGGTGCATGGCCTGCGCCATGATCGAGCCTTCGAGCGCGAAGAAGATGAAGGTGAAGGACGCGTAGATCAGCGAGGTCAGCGTCGAGCCGAAGTAGCCGAAGCCCGCCCCGCGGGTCACCAGGTCCATGTCCAGGCCGTACTTCGCGCACGCCCGGGCGATCGGGATGCCGGTGAGGAAGATGATCGCCGCCGCGGCCAGGATCGAGGCGAGCCCGCTGGTGAAGCCGTACGTGAAGACGATCGACGCGCCGATCGCGAAGTCGGCCAGATACGCGATGCCGCCGAGCGCCGTCCCCGCGACCGTCGAGGGCGACCAGCGCCGGAAGGAGTGCGGCGCGTAGCGGAGGGAGTAGTCCTCGCGGCTCTCGTCGGCCGCGAGCTTGGCGTAGCTGCGCCGGGGGGCCTCCTGCGGCTCCTGTCGCGGCGCCTCGCCCGCCGTGGGCGTTGCGGTGTCCGTCATCGGTGACTTCCCGTTCGTCGGTCCGGTGTGCGGGTGACGAACGGGAAGTTAGGACTTGGGCATGACAAGTGGGCGCGGCGGACGGTTGCCTGCCGGTTACATGCGGCGCGGTTTCGTTAACTCCGCATCAACCGATGCGGACAGGCTGTCGCTCCCAGCGGTCACCACAGCCGTCCCACCTGTCACCCCACGTGCCCCGGCGGCTACTTGACCGGCAGATGGTAGGCAATCCTGTAGCGGTCGGCCGGGACGACCACATCGGCCGTCTCCACCGCCAGCCCCGAGGCGTAGTACGTCCGCCCGATCACCATCACCACATGGCCCGGCACCCCGCCGAGCGCCAGGAGCTCCTCCGCCAGCCCGGGGCGCGCGCCGACCTCCTCCGCCACGTTGTCCACGACGACGTCGATCGCCGCCATGCGGTCGACGACACCGCAGCCGCCCAGCGGGCCCTCCTCCGGCAGCATCACCGGCGTACGCCCCGTCACGGCCAGGGGCTCCCAGGAGGTGGACAGCATCATCGGCTCGCCCGCCTCCCGGAAGACGTACCTCGTGCGCATCACGCGGTCGCCCGGCTCGATCCCGAGCCGCTCGGCGATCTCGGCGCTGGCCCCCTCCTGCTCGCTGCGGGACTCCCAGGTCCCCCGCGCCCCTTCCGCCGTCTGTTCCTGACGGAACGGACTGGCTCCCGCCCCCGACCGGTAGCCGGAGCGGGCGATCCGGCGCGGGACCGGACGCGCGCGCACATACGTGCCCGAGCCCGACCGGCCCTCGACGAGCCCCTCGGCCATCAGCACCTTGCGGGCCTCCAGCGCCACGGTGTCCGAGACGCCGTACTCCTCACGGATACGGGCCTGCGACGGCAGGCGGGTATGGGGCGGCAGCGCGCCGTTGACGATCTTCTCCCTGAGATCGCTCGCCACGCGCAGATAGGCGGGCTGCTCACCGAAAGGCACAGGCCACTCCCAACAGGTTGACAGACAGCAACAGCGTTGCAACCGTGGGTTGAGTACCGCAAGCACAGGCCAGGGTTTCACTCGAAGTGATGATTCCCCGCCCACCTGCGCATACGAACAGAGCCGCCCCATGGCGGACACCCGAGTGCACCGGGCGACCTGTCTCTGCCCGCCCGGATCTCGGCCGACTCGATTACCTGATGCCCACGCCCTCCTTCAAGGACCGCGGCGCCGTCATGCCGGGCGGCACCTTCCCGACCGTGACGGGCGATCAGATTCACCTGGCGCAGAAGGACCTGGCCGGCCCTCAGCCCGTCCAGTACGTGTCGTGCTTGAAGAAGAACTCCGCCCGCTGCTTCTCCGGCCAGTCGGAGACCTGCCCGACCTTCTCGAAGTACTCCTCACGGGGCGCTCCCGGCGTGAAGAGCAGCAGCATGGAAGCGGGTTCCTCGGAGTCGTTACGGAAGGCGTGCAGGCCGCCCTGGGGCACGTAAAGGAAGTCGCCCTGGGTGGCGTCGACCCATCGCTCGCCGTCGTAGATCCGCACCGTCCCGTCGAGGATGAAGAACGACTCGGAGATCGACCGGTGGAAGTGCTCGGCCGGGCCGCCCGCCTTGGGGCCCATGGTGATCCGGTACAGCCCGAACTCGCCGTGCGTCGACTCCGTCGTGGCCAGGTAGTGGGTGGATCCGCCGCTGCGCGTCAGCAGATTCGGGGCGGTGTCGGCCGGACGGTACGTCGCGCTGATCTCGCCCGCGCCGTCCGTGTAGACGGGTTCCGGATAGGACATGCCGCTCTCCCTGCCTCCGGTCGTGGACCGGTCCGCTCCTCCCGCGCGCCGGTACCGCACCGGCGGCGTCGTCTTCCCTACCTTCGTGGGGTGAGCCTCAAGCGCATCTCCCTTCTCGCGCCGGTCGTCGCGGGCGCATTGGTCCTCCCCCTGCCGCCGCTCTCGCATGCCGCCGGGTCCGCCCCGGATCCGGTGTGCGGCCGGACGGGCACGCACCCCGACGCCTCGTGGGCACCGGCGTCCACCGCCTTCGGCGAGGCCGCGGGGTACGACCCCTATGTCGGCAACGGCTACCTGGGCCACCGCGTGCCCGCCACCGGCGCCGGATACGCCGCCACGGGCGAGAAGACGGGCTGGCCCCTCTACACCCCACGGTACGACGGAGCCTTCGTCTCCGGGCTCTACGCCCGCGACAAGGACCTCGCCGAGGGCCGCGAGGTGATCGCCGCGCTGCCGTCCTGGACCACGCTCGACGTGCGCGTCGGCTCCGAGACGTACGGCTCCGCCACGCCCGCCGGCCGAGTCTCCCGCTACCGCCAGACCCTCCACCTGCGCTGCGGCGTCGTGGTCACCTCCCTGCGGTGGACCACGGCCGACGGCCGCGCCACCGACCTGACCTACGAGGTGCTGGCCGACCGCTCCGACGTGCACACGGGCGCCGTACGCCTGCGGATGACTCCGCACTGGAGCGGCACCGCCACGGTGACGGGCCGGCTGGACAAGCGAGGGGCGCGCCGGGTCACCGTCGCGGACGACGGCACGTTCCGGACGCTGGGCACGGGCACGTCGGGGGCGATCGCCCAGCGGGGCACCGACGGCGCCCGCACGGCCCGGGTGAGGGCCGGACAGTCGTACACCTTCGAGAAGTACGTCGGCGTCGACACCTCCCTCACCTCCCGCACCCCGCTCGCCTCCGCCGGGGCGGCGGCGGACCGCGCGGCCCGGCGCGGCTGGTCGGGGGTCCTCGCCTCCAACGCGGCGGCCTGGCGCCGGGCCTGGGCCTCGGACGTCAGGACGCCGGGCAGCCCGGACCTGCAGGCCTGGCTGCGGGCCGCACAGTACGGGCTCCTCGCCAGCTCCCGGCCCGGTTCCTCGGACAGCATCGCCCCGGCCGGGCTGAACAGCGACAACTACGCGGGCATGGTGTTCTGGGACGCGGAGACCTGGATGTATCCGGGGCTGCTCGCCACCCGCCCCGACCTGGCCCGCTCGGTCGTCGAGTACCGCTACCGCACCCGCGACACCGCCCGCGCCAACGCCGAGAGGCTGGGCCACGAAGGGCTGTTCTACCCCTGGACGAGCGCGAGCAAGGGACGCCTGGACTCCGAGTGCCAGAGCTGGGACCCGCCGCACTGCCTCACCCAGAACCACCTCCAGGGCGACATCGCGCTCGCCGTCTGGCAGTACTACCTGGCCACCGGTGACCGCGCCTGGCTCGCCGACCGGGGCTGGCCGCTGCTGAAGGGCATCGCCGACTTCTGGCAGTCGCGCGCCACGGCCAACGCCGACGGCAGCTACTCGGTGAAGAACGTCGCCGGCCCCGACGAGTACAGCAACGGCGTCACGGACGGCGTCTTCACCAACGCGGTCGCCGCCACCGCCCTGCGCAACGCCACCCGCGCCGCCGGACTCCTCGGCCACCCGGCGCCCGCCGGCTGGACCAGGGTCGCCGACGGACTGCGCATCCCGTACGACGCCGAGCGGAAGATCTTCCTCCAGTACGCCGGCTACAACGGCTCGACCATCAAGCAGGCCGACACGGTGCTGCTGATCTACCCGCTGGAGTGGCCGATGGCGGAGGGCGCGGCAGCCGCGACGCTCGACTACTACGCCGCCCGCACCGACCCGGACGGCCCCGCGATGACCGACTCGGTGCACGCGATCGACGCCGCCACGATCGGGGAGCCGGGCTGCGCCACATACACGTACCTCCGGCGCGCCGTACGCCCGTTCGTCCGTGGGCCCTACAACCTCTTCTCCGAGGCGCGGGGCGAGAAGTCCGGGGCCCAGGACCCGCTCTCGGGCTTCCCCGCCGAGGACTTCCTCACCGGTAAGGGCGGCTTCCTCCAGGTCTTCACGCACGGCCTGACCGGCCTCAGGCTCCGCGAGGACGGCGTACGCCTCGACCCGCTCCTGCCCCCGCAGCTCCGCGAGGGCGTGGAGCTGACCGGGCTGCGCTACCGGGGCCGTACGTACGACATCGCCGTCGGCCCCCGGACGACCACGGTCCGGCTGACGGACGGTGCGCCCTTCACGATCCACACCCCGGCCGGCCCGCGCCGCCTCTCGGGCGCCCTCACGCTCCCCACCCGCCGCCCCGACCTCGCCCCGACGTCCGACGCGGCCCGCTGCCGCCCGGCGGCGGCCACCTCGGAGGCCCCCGGCCTGTACGCCGAGGCGGCGGTGGACGGCAGCCCGTCGACCTCCTGGGCACCGGACGGCGCGACGGGCACGCTGACGGTGCCACTGCGCCACGCGACCCGTCTCGCCTCGCTCACCCCCCGCTGGACGGACGTCGCACCGGCCTCCCACGCCCTGGAGACTTCCCTGGACGGCCGCACCTGGCGCCCGTACGAACCGGGCGTCACGGCCCGCCAGGTCAGGCTCACCGTCCGCTCGGCCGACGCGGAGAAGCCGACGGGGGTCGCCGAACTGACCGCCGTGGCAAGCGAATAGACGGTCGCGGAGACCGGCCGAAGGCGCGGGCTAGGATTCCGGGCGGCGGAGCCGTAGCGCAGAGGTCGTCGCGCCGGTCTCCAGAACCGCGAGGACGCCGGTTCGAATCCGGCCGGATCCGCAGCCGAGGGTGCGGGTGGAGCCGTTCACGCATCCACCCGCACTCCTGCGTGCCGCTGCCCGTCAGCCGCGCACGGCCATCTGCACGAACGTCGCCCACGGGCCGGCCTCGACGTGCAGGACCGGCCCTTCGGCTTGCTTGGAGTCGCGCACGTACACGGAGGTGTGCGCGGTCGCCACCTCCACACACTGCCCGCCGTCCCCGGCACTGTGACTGCTCTTCGTCCAGGTCAGCTCTGCTGTCCCGTCGGCGTTCTTGTTCACAGCTCTCCCAAGAGTTTCTCGATCTGCGCCAACGACTCCTTCGGAGTCAGAGCCTGGGCCCGCAGGACGCCGTACGTGGATTCCAGAGCCTGGACCTTCGCAGGCTCCGAGCGCACAACACCTTGGCTCTGCGCTTCCACGTAGCTCATCCTCCGCCGGTTCCTGGTGAGGATCAACGTGAACGGCCCGGACAGGCCCGCGTGTTCGTCTCTGCCCGTAGGCATGATCTGGATCTCCACATTGCGCTGATGACCGACAACCAGTAGCTGTTCGAGTTGAGTGCGCATGACGGCGGCACCTCCGAGCGGCCGTCGTACGACCGACTCCTCGATGACGAAACTCAGCAGTGGAGCCGGACGTGCGGAAAGGATCTTCTGGCGATCCAGCCGGGCGGCCAGCCGCTCCTCGATGATTTCCTCGTCAAGCAGCGGACGCCACATGGCGAACACGGCTCGGGCGTACTCCTCGCTCTGGAGAAGCCCGTTCACCACCTGAGCGTCGTACGCGTGAAGTTCGACCGCCTCGGCTTCCAGCCTCACGAACTCTTGGAAGAACGACGGATACCGCGCCCGCTCCACCTCCCCCTTCATGGCCACCAGGACCCCGTGCCCGCCCAGGACCCGGTCCACCGCGTCCACCATCTCCGGCTTGGGGATGCGGCGCCCCTGTTCCACCGATGCGATGTGGGCCTCTCCGTACCCGATGCTCGCACCGAGCTCGGCCTGTGTGAGTCCCGCGGCCTCACGCAGGAGCTTCACCTGGCGGCCGAAGCAGCGCAGGAACCCGGTTCCCGGGTCCGCGGGGCCCTCGACTGCACCGGCCACCGCAACGTCCATGGTTCCTCGCTCCCTGGGTCAGCACACAGTGGCACCAGGTTATGACTGTCCGTAGCGACCGGAGGCGGTTCGCCCGAATATCAGTCACGCGGGCGACGCCACGCCCGTACAGCCCCGTCAGAATCCGGCGGAGCCCTGACAGACCCTGCCCGTACGGCCGTTGATGCTGGTGAGAGCGGTGCGCGGGCGGGATCGTCGGTCCATGACGATCCCCGGCCGCACCGCGCCGCACCCCACGGACACCTTCGAGTTCCGCTTCTCCTCCACCCCGCGCGGCGCCCGCCTCGCCCGGCGGCTGGCCTCCCACCGCGTCCACGAGTGGGGTCACCGCTACGGCTCCGAGGTGAACGACACCGTGAGTCTGGTCGTCGGTGAGCTGGCCGCCAACGCGGTCACGCACGGCCTGGTGCCCGGCCGCGACGCGCTGCTCCGGCTGAGCCGGGTGCGAGGGGGACGGCTGCGGGTGGAGGTCGGCGACACCCGGGGCGAGCTGCTGCCCCACCCCTCCATCGGCCTGCCCGCCGATGCGGAGACGGGGCGAGGGCTGATCCTGGTGGCCGCCCTCGCCGAGGAGTGGGGCGCAATCCCACGGGAGGGCGCGCCGGGCAAAACTGTCTGGGCCACCCTGGGCGTCGGTTCCGCGTGATTTCACCGATAAGGCGCGCATGAAACCCGGCAGTTCACCCGGAAGCACGTCCTCCACTCCGCCACCACAAGCTATTGCCGGCTGGAGCGCGGGATAGGCGACCCGGCAGCCACCGCCCTGCAGAAGAACCTCCTTTCCTGCTACGGATACAAGCCGGCAGCGGACGGGGTCTATGGGGAACTCACCGAATCGGCACTCATCTCGGTACGGAAGAAGGCGGACGTAGCGGCGGAGTGCGATTACGGGACGGCTCAGCGGGCCGCGACCCCTTCGCCACCTGCGGCTGCCAGACCCGGTTCCCCCCGCCATCTGCAGCGGATCTTCACAACTCGCACGCAGGTGGCCCGCCGCCCCCGGTGACTCTTCACGCACGGAGCGAACCCCCGCCCCCCTCGCGGAGAATGTCCCGTTCGCGGGGTATTAAAGATTCGACCGATCAAAAGTCCGTCGATCGGTCGAGTGAAGAAACCGTACCGGTCCATGAACCGATGTGACGGCCCTGGCCTTTCGATGTGGAAAGCCGGCGCAAGGGGCCGCAGGACGGGTGGCCCCGCAACGCGCTCACGTGCTTTCATCCTCCACACCACGGAAGCCCCCGCAACCGTGAAGTCGGCAAGGCCCGCATTCCTGACGGAGTTGGCCCGGCCATTCGGAATAACGTGAAAGGAATTCACCTCATGAGCTCCGCCCCCCAGGTACAGACCCAGGAAATCTCCGACGCGGACCTGGACGGCGTGTCCGGTGGCGTCGCCGCCGGTCTGGCCGGCGACGTCTCCCTCGAGACGCCGCTCTCCTCCCTCTCCGGCGGCTTCTCGGGTGCCCTCGCCGCCGACGGGCTCGGTGTCGCCGGGCTCGGCGCCTCCTCCACGCTGTCGGCCTGAGCCGACGCCGAGCCCGTATGCCCCGATGCCCACCAGGCAGCGGGGCGTAGGGGCCGTGGGGCCACGGTCGACACGTATCGGGCTCCGAACCCACGGACCGGAGCGCTTTCGAACGTGAGGGACCATTCACGCACGGCTCATCGTCCGCCCGGCCCGGGCGATCGGTGGGAGCTCGTCTGGAGTCACCGGGACGAGCTGCTGGAGATCGCGCGCCGCCGTTCGTCGAGCGCCGAGGAGGCCGAGGACGCCGTCCACGAAGCGATGCTCCGCGCGGTGGAGGACCGAAGCGTCCAGTACGGCCGGGTGCGCTCGTGGCTCAGGCACGCGACCGTGCGCGTGTGCGCCGAACGGCACCGCCAGGTCACCCGCGACTCGGAGGTGAGCAAGAACCTCTCCGCCGCTCCGCCCGAGCCCCAGCCGGTCGAGGAAGCGGCATGTGACCGGGCGGAGGCCAGGTGGCTGGCCGCCCGCAGCGCGGAGCTGCTGCCCGCCCGTCAGGCAGAGGCGCTGCGACTCCGGTCCCAGGATCTCGACGTCGGGCAGGTGGCCCTGGCCATGGGGCTGAGCTACCGAGGGGCCGAGTCGCTGCTCGCCAGGGCCAGACGGCAGCTGCGTGGCGCCCTCGCCGGGAGTGTCACCCTGGCCCTGACCGTCTGGGTGTTCGTACGCAGATTCCCGCGCACGGGCGTCACGCAGTCGGCGGTGGCGGCATCGGCTGCGGTGGCAGTCGCCACGGTGGGTCTGTACGTGCCTGCCGCTCCCCCCGAGAGGCCGGACGCCCCGCCTCCGAGGGCCGGCGCCGGCACCCTGCGGCCCGTCCCGGACACGGAATCGCCCGCCGCTCGCCCCGCTCCGGAACCTCCGCACACCCCGCCGCTCACTCCCCCTGCCCCGCAACGCGCCGAAGGAGCGGACCAGGACACGCAACGGCCCGATTCGGTTCACTCGCCGGCGACTTACGAACCGCAGGTCCCGGCCGCGGTGAGGACACGGATCGGCCGCCTCGACCTGCCGACGGAACTGCCGTCTGCGACCACGCCCGCGTCCGTACCGTCCCTTCCTGCGGACGCGTCGGACATCTCTTCCACGAAGCCGCCTCCGGTGACGCCCGGCATCGCCACCGACGGCTCGGCCGAGCTCCCGCCTCTGCCCTCTGCTGCTGTCAGTGCCCGATGACACCATCCGGTCATGAGCAGTGGGTCTTTCGACTGGCACATGGCCGTGGGCGACGGGTGGCAAGCGGCATGACCATGGTGGAAGGCATCGACGCCCGCGGCATGCAGCACTGCGAGACGACGGCGCTGGGCGTGCTGCTGCGGCACGAGGGTATCGACCTCTCCGAGCCCATGCTGTTCGGGCTCGGCTCGGGGCTGTCCTTCATCTACTGGGACAGCAAGAGCATGGGCTTCCCCTTCCTGGGAGGCCGGGTCAAGCCGTTCGAGCTCACCAGGAACCTGGCCGCCGGGCTGGGTCTCGAGCTGCTGGTCGGGGAGACCACCTCCGCCCGCAAGGCGTGGCAGAACGTGGCGGGGCCCATCGACGCCGGCCGGCCGGTCGGCCTTCAGCTCGACAGCTACCACCTGGACCACTTCCGCACCAAGGTGCACTTCGGCGGGCACGTCGTGGCCATGTACGGCTACGACGAACAGGACGCCTACCTGGTGGACACCGAACCGCAGGGCGGAGTCGTCTCGACCGGCCTCGCCGCCCTGGCAAGGGCCAGGGCCGAGCGCGGCCCCATGACCGCCAGGCACCGCTCCTTCACCCTCACGGCGCCCAGCGGGCCGACGTCACCGCAGGACCGGATCGTTCCCGCGATCAGGGCCTGCGCCGACGCCTTCCTGAACCCGCCCATCGCGAACCTGGGCCACCGGGGCATCGAGAAGGCCGCCGAACAGGTGCCCACGTGGCTGCGGCGCACCGAAAGTCCGGAGCAGGACCTGCCACAGGCGGCCGCCCTCATGGAGAGGGCCGGCACCGGCGGCGCCCTGTTCCGCAATCTGTACCGGGACTTCCTCGCCGAGAGTGCCCAGCTGATCGACAGCGGCCGTCTGCGCACCGGCCAGGGCCTGTACACCGAGGCCGCCACGCTCTGGACAGAGGTGGCCGCGCTCGTCGCGACGGCAGGCGAGTCCGGCGACTCGGCCCCCCTCACGCAGGCCGGCTCGATCCTCCAGGAGCTCTCGCGCATCGAACACGACGCGATGAAGGCACTCAGCATGCTCTAGGCGGGCTGTCCCGGAGAACGGCCGTCCCGAAAACGGCGGCTCCGGAAAACGGCGGCGATTACAGTGCCCTGCATGATCAGGACTGTGGTCAACGGCGTGTCCATCCACTACGCCGACCAGGGGCCGCCGGACGGCATACCCGTGGTGCTCGTGCACGGCCATCCGTTCGACCGCACCCTGTGGGCGCCCCAGGTCACGGCACTCACGGCAGCCGGACACCGCGTCGTGACACCGGACCTCCGCGGCTACGGCAGCAGCGAGGTCGTGCCGGGCACGTGCCTGCTCTCCGACTTCGCCGACGACATCGCCGGGCTCCTGGACACGATCGGCCTGGAGTCCGTCGTCATCGGCGGGGTCTCCATGGGTGGTCAGATCACCATGGAGTTCCAGCGGACCCGTCCGGAACGGGTGCGCGGGATCGTCCTCTCCGACACCTCCCCGGTGGCCGAGACCGAGGAGGGCAAGGCATTCCGCATCGCCCTGGCCGACCGGCTCCTCGCGGAAGGCATGGGGCCTTACGCGGACGAGGTGATCGGCAGGATGATCGCCCCGTACAACGTCACGGGCCTCCCGGACGTCGCCGCGCATGTCCTGGCCATGATGCGCGCCACCGCCCCGGAAGGGGCCGCTGCCGCACTGCGCGGACGGGCCGAACGGCCCGACTACCGCGACACCCTCGCCGGGACCTCCGTACCCGTCCTCATCCTGGTGGGTGCCGACGACGCCTACACCCCGGTGAGCGAGGCCCAGGCCATGCACAGCCTGATCCCGTCCGCCGATCTCGTCGTCATCGAACAGGCCGGACACCTCCCGGGCGCCGAGCAGCCCGACGCCTTCAACGACGCCCTCCTGACCTTCCTGGACACGCGCGTGGCCGCCCGACGGAACCGGTAGGCCTGTACCGGCCGGCCGGTACCCTTTCGGGATGAGCCAGCCCCTTCTGCCGGACGTGAGACGGCCCGCGAACGGCGGCCCGAAGGCCGCCGCCCGCAACCGTGCCGCTCTGATCGCGGCCGCCCGGGAGATCTACGCGGCACAGGGACTGGACGCCCCGCTCTCCGCGATCGCACGGCGGGCAGGGGTCGGGCAGGGCGTTCTGTACCGGCACTTCCCCGACCGGGACGCGGTGGCGACCGCGGTCCTGGAGGAGAACGTACGGCAGATCGAACAGGCCGCCGCGGCCGAGGACATGCTGTTCGCCGACGTCCTCGGCGTCCTGACCTGGCACCTGACGGAGTCGGCGGCCTTCCTCGGCCTGTTGCACGTGCGCGGGTCCGTCGCCCGCTCCGAAGCGCTCGCACACGCCCTGACCCTCTCGGACCGGGTCGAGGGTGCCCTGCGGGAGCGCCTGCCGGACGGGCACCGGCTGAGCGCGCGGAACGACCTCATGCTCGCCGTGGCCATGGTCTCCGGCGCCGCCAGCGGTCCCACACGTGAGGTGCGGGAGCGCCGGGCGACGGCGGCCTGGGGGCTGCTCGGCGTCGAGGTGGGTCCGGTACGGCCCTTCGACGCCTGAGGGCGGGCGTCAGCCGCCGTTGGACTGCCGCACACCCTCCGCCAGGGCGTCGAAGGTGTACAGGTAGCCGCCGGCGGGTCCGCTGACGGTCATGTACGCCTTCGTCCCGCCGGGGGTGATCGCCACGTTCGTCGCCGACTCGAGCCCCCGGGCGCCGGCCGGGATCTCGATCGTCGCGAGGCGCTCGCCGTGCTTGTCGTACACGGCCATGGCGGCGCGGCCGTGCAGCGCCTGGTAGAGGTTGCCGTCCTCGTCCACGGCGATCGAGTCGGTCTGGGCGATCCCGGCGTCCACGCGGATGGCGGTGTGCCGGGAGGCCAGCCCGCCCTTTCTGTCGAGGCGGAGGTAGGAGATCCGGTTCTCCGTGAGCTCGCTGATCCACAGCCCCTGGTAGTCCGTGTCGAACGAGATCCCGTTCGTCGAGGCCAGTCCCCCGGCCAGGACGGTGGCCTTCGCGTCGTCACGCCCGATGCGCACCACGCGGGCGTGCGCGTCTCCCGGCGAGAGGCTGCGTGAGTCGCTCACATACCCGTCGAACGCGATGTCATCGGGGTTCATCCGCGCGCCGTCCACCTCGCCGGAGAAGAAGGTCCGCGGGTCGCCGCCGCCCGGGGCCAGGCTGACGATCTCGCCGTGTGCGTAGTCGGTGAGGTAGAGCCGTCCGTCGTACGGGCTGAACTGGGCCGAGGTGTAAGCCCCCCGGCCGTCCGTGTGGAACGCGTGCGACTTCTTCTTCCGCACGTCGACACGCATCACCTTGGGCTTCCCCTCGGGTGCGGTGACGTCGACGACCAACAGGTCGCCGTTCTCGTCGAAGACCGGGCCCTCCAGCAAGGTCATGCCGGTCTCTTCGTGCACCTTCGTCAACTGCATGACCTGGTGGGCGCGGATGGTCCTGTCCGAGCGGACGGGGGCTTCGCCGCCGGCGGAGGCGCTCGTCTCCGTACCGCATCCGGTGAGGGCGAGGGCGCCGACGGTGGCGAGTACGGCAAGGGACCGGACCGGAGATCGTCGCATGGGGGGATCACTCTTCCTGTCTACGGGGGCGCGGGGGCCGCCGGCCGAGAGGCCGGCGGGCCCGAGCAGGGTGCACGGAGACGTCCCGTACGGGTGTTTCCGGCCACCCGCACAGGCAACCGGACATCGTTGTCCGGTCATTGCTACGGTAGCTGATGGCCGTTCAGCCCAGGGCGGCTGACCGATTGGAGTGAGACCCCCACATGACCACCACTCAAGCGCCGGCCCCCGACGAACTCGCGGCACTGAGGCAGCGCTACGACCTGGAACGCGAGCGGCGCGTACGGCCCGACGGAGCACGCCAGTACCTCGACGCGGACGCCGAGTTCGGCTACTACGCCGCCGATCCGTACGCGGGGGAACCGGCAGGGCGCGAGGCGCTGCACGACACCGTCGACGTCGCCGTGATCGGCGGCGGGTTCGGCGGGATCCTCGCCGGGGCGCGGATGCGGCAGCAGGGCGTGGGGCGGGTCCGGATCGTCGAGGCGGGCGGCGACTTCGGGGGCACCTGGTACTGGAACCGCTACCCGGGCATCCACTGCGACATCGAGTCGCACGTCTATCTGCCGATGCTCGACGAGACCGGGTACGTGCCGGAATGGAAGTACTCCCCCGGCGAGGAGATCCGCCGCCACGCCATGCGCATCGCGCGGAAGTACGACCTCTATCCGGACGCCCTCTTCTCCACCGCGGTCACCTCGCTCACCTGGGACGCCGCGTCCGAGACGTGGATCGTGGCCACCGACCGCGGCGACGCGTTCCACGCCACGTACGTCGTCACCGCCACCGGCACGCTGACCGAGCCGAAGCTGCCCGGGATACCCGGGATCGAGACCTTCCGGGGCCACACGTTCCACACGTCGCGCTGGGACTACGCCTACACCGGCGGCACCCCGGACGGCGGCCTGACCGGCCTCGCCGGCAAGCGCGTGGGCATCGTCGGCACCGGCGCCACCGGCGTCCAGGTCATTCCGATGCTGGCCGAGGACGCCCAGCACGTCTACGTCTTCCAGCGCACCCCCTCCAGCGTGGATGTGCGCGCCAACCGCCGTACCACCGCGGAGGACGTGGGCGCCGACCGCGACGGCTGGGCCCGGGAGCGCCGCGAGAACTTCCTGCGCATCGTCTCCGGCGAGACGGCCGACCGCGACCTCGTCGCCGACGGCTGGACCTCCTCGGCCGGCCTCCTGGAGAAGCTCGTGCCGAGCTACCGCCGCAGGGGCGACGTGGCGGCCTTCGAAGCGGCGTACGAGGTGGCCGACGCCGCGAAGATGAACGAGCTGCGCACCCGTGTCGAGCGGACCGTCACCGATCCCGGTACGGCGGAGAAGCTCAAGCCCTGGTACCGGTACGCCTGCAAGCGCCCCACCTTCTCCGACAAGTACTACTCGGCGTTCAACCGCGACAACGTCTCCCTGGTCGACACCGCGGACACCCACGGCATCGAACGCGTCACCGAACACGGTGTGGTCGTCGGCAGCGGCACGTACGAACTCGACTGCCTGATCTTCGCCACGGGATTCTCCGTCGGGGTCTCCGGCATCCACTCCGGCAAGCTCCCCGTCCACGGCCGGGACGGCACCCAGCTCCTGCACGCGATGGCACAGGAGGGACCGCGCACCCTGCACGGCTTCACCAGCAACAACTTCCCGAACCTGATCCGGATGGGGTCGCTGCACAACGCCAGCAGCGTCAACTTCACGCACGTCCTCGACGAGCAGGCCGTCCACGCCGCCGCCCTCGTCGCGGCAGCCGAGGCCGGGAACGCCCTCCTGGAACCCTCACGCGAGTCCGAGGACGCCTGGATCTCCGTGATGGCCGAGGGCGCGCCAGACCACGAGTGGTTCCACGCCGGGTGCACCCCCGGCTACTACAACCGCGAGGGCCTCGGCCGTCCGAACTCCCCGAGCGCCTACCCCCACGGCGCCGTCGCCTTCCACGAACTGCTGAAGCAGTGGCGCGAGGAGTCCGTCGACGAGGTTCTGCGGCCCAGGACCGCCCCGCGGCCGGCGCCCCGCACCGAGAGCCTCGTCGCCGAGGGGAGCAGCAGCTGACGGAATGAAGCCGGACTGCCGGGGCGGGACCGGTCCCGCCCCGGCAGTCCGGGGGTCAGGCTGCCGCCTCGGGGCGGCCCGCGCGGATGGCCGCGACGACGCCGCCGTCGACGAGCAGGTCGTTGCCGGTGATGAAGGTCGCTCCGGGGCCGAGCAGGAAGGCCGCGGCCTCGGCTATGTCGTCGGGAGTACCCAGGCGCCCCGTTCCCGACGCGGAGATCATGGCGCGCATGTGCCGGCCGCTCTCCCCGTCGAGTTCCTGCCGCCCCATCGGGGTGGCGATCACTCCGGGGCTGATGGAGTTGATCCGGGCACCCCGCTCGCCCCACGAGACGCTGGCGGCCTGGACCCTCAGCCGGTTGGCGTACTTCGCCACTCCGTAGGCGCCCTGCCCCAGGACATCCGGGTCCGTGAAGGGCAGTTCCAGCAGCTCGCGGGCGGGCGCGTGGGCAAGTGCGGCCTCCTGCTCCGCGCTCAGGGGCGCCGGCAGCATGTGACCGGCCATGCTGGAGATCACCAGACCGGCGCCGCCCGGCGCGACGACCCGCCCGAACTCCTCGATGACCAGCGCCGCGCCGAGCAGATCCACCTTCAGGACAGCGGCGGCGGGGGCCTGCACGGGAGAGAGCCCCGCGGTGTGGACGACCTGGGTGACGGGTCCGAGCCGAGCCGCCGAGTCGGCGAGAGCGGCGACCGAGGAGGGCGAGCCGACGTCGACCGTCCGCGTGACGACGTCATGCCCCTGACCGCGCAACAGGTCCGCGACGGCGGCCAGCGTCGCCTCGTTCGAATCGGAGAGCACCACCTTGTTGCCCGCACCCTGACGCCGGGCGATGGCCTGCCCCATTCCGCCCACACCGACGACGACGACCACGTTGGTGCCCATGAGTGCCTCCCATAAACGTTACGATACGTTTCGTAATTAAAACCTACTCGTAGGATGGGGCGCCATGGACGAGGTACGGCGACCCGGCAGGCCCCGGGACGCAGCCAGGGACGAGACCATCCTCGAGGCGGCGCGAGACGTACTGCTGCGCGACGGCTACGCCGGCCTGTCCATGGAGAAGGTCGCCGCCGCGGCCAGGGTCGGCAAGCCGACGGTCTACCGCCGCTGGTCGTCCAAGGCCGCCCTCGTCGCCGATGCCGTACTGCGCAGCTTCCTCGCCGCGGTGCCAGGCACCGAGCCGCCGGGCCGTCCCGCCACCGGCGACACCACCCAGCAGCTCACCGCCTGGTTCCGGGCCTACGCCGCCTCGGTCTGCGACCCGCACCACGCGGCCATGATCCGCGCCCTGATCGCCGCCGCGGCCGAGAGCCCGCACGACGCCGACAACCTCTACAGGCACCACACCCGCGCGCAGTACGAAACCCTCGTGACGTGCCTGCGCGCGGGAGTGGCCGACGGCGAATTCCGCGCCGACGCGGATCTCGAAGCCGTGGCCGACGCCCTCATCGGCTCCGTCCTCTACCAACTGCTCACCCGCACGGACCACGCCTCACCCGGCCGGGCCGAGAACCTGCTCCACATCCTGCTGGCCGGACTCCGTCATGCCGGCCCCCGGCCTTGAGGGCAGGCACCGTGCTCTCGACCCGGCGGCCGCGCTGCTGCTCCGGCAGGGCGTCGAGATCGCGGAGCCGGTCCGGCCCCGTCACGAGAAAGCCGCGCGCCGGCAGAACGCTCACGGAGGGGGGTGAGCCGGCTCGGTGCTGGTGGTCCAGATGGTCCGCGAGTCCGGCCTGGATGCCGCGATCCGCGGCACTGGCGCCGTAGCGCGAACCGCGGGCCGTGCACGATCCGGGCAAGATCCTGCTGGACGCGGCCCTGGCCGTCGCACTCGGCGAGACCGCCTGGCCGACGTCGGCGTGCTGCGAACCGGGCTGGGCCGGCTCGGGCCGGTGGCCTCCGGCCCGTCCGTCTTCCGTCTCATCGACCAACCGCCCCTGAGCCGACCGAAGATCAAGCGGGTGGCTGCGTGGATACCTGCCGCGGTGTACGCCGCGGAAAGAGTGCCCCCCATATTTGACTGACCGATCGCTCTCCTACATGCTGTACTCATGCCCAGGCCGAGGAGTGACGACAAGCACGCGGCGATCATGGCCGCCGCCACGCGGATCATCGCTGCCCAGGGACTGGGGGCGGCGACGGCGGCGATCGCGAAGGAGGCCGGTGTCTCGAACGGGTCACTGTTCACCTACTTCGACACCAAGGCGGATCTACTGAACCAGCTTTACCTGGAGCTGAAGGGCGAGATGGGGGCAGTCGCACTCGGCGGCCCGCCCGCAGCCGATGCGCGCACCCAGATGCTGCACGTGTGGTCACGATGGATGGACTGGGCAGCGGCCAATCCCCTGAAGCGCCGCACTCTGGCCCAGCTCCAGGTCTCCGACGAGATCACGGCGTCCACCCATGAGTCCGCACACCGGACCATGACAGGCATCGGGGAGATCCTGGAGCGCAGCCGGGCGAACGGCCCGATGCGCGACGCCCCGGCGGCTTTGGTGTTCGCGCTGTCCAATGCCCTGGCCGAGGCCACCATCGACTACATCATCGGCGACCCGGACCGTGCCGACGCGCACAAGCAGTCCGGTTTCGACGCACTCTGGCGCATGATCGGCTGACCCGCCCCGGACCCATTCCCTCGCGCTCGCCCACACCCATCAATGACTGTCTAGTCAGACATCCACAAGGAGCGTCATGCCCGACAAGGTGTACGTCATCACCGGCCCGACCTCCGGCTTCGGCCGCCGCACCGCCCTCGAACTGGCCAAGCACGGCACCGTCGTGCTGGTCGGCCGCAACGCCGCCAAGCTCGACGACGTGCGCAGCAGCATCGAAGGCAGAGACGGAAAGGCCGTGTCCGTCCTCTGCGACCTCTCGGACCTGACGAGCGTGCGACGTGCCGTCGCTCAGATCACCGAACTCGGCCTTCCGATCACTGGCGTGCTCAACAACGCCGGGATCTTCCCCAACCGTCCCGGCACGAACGCCCTCGGCTGGAACATCACCTACGCGACCAACCACATCGGGCCTTTCGTGTTCACCGAGACGCTCGTGCCCCACCTCGAAGACGGCACACAGGTGGTGTTCATCGTCTCGGCTGTGGAGGATCCGGAGCGCAAGGCCGCCACCATTTCCGGCTTCCGCGGCGCCCGGTACATCTCCGCCGAGGCAAGCGCCCGTGGCGAGTGGAAGCCCGGCGGCTCGAAACTGCCCGGCGGAGACGCCTACGCCACCTCCAAGCAGTGCAACCTGGCAACGGTGCTCGCCTTCGCCCGCGAAACACCCCGACTGCGGTTCAACGCCATCGAGCCCGGCTTCGCGCCCGGCACGAATCTCGGCCGTGACGCCGGCCTGCTCCTGCGTCTGCTGTCGAAGTACGTGCTCTCTCCACTGGCCCCGCTCATCAAGTACTGGACCAACCCGGGCACCGCTGCTCGCATGATCACCCGGGTACTCACCGACGAATCGGACACCACCGGCGTCTACTACGACGAGAAAGGGCGACCAATGCGGGGTTCCGCACAGGTGCACGACCCGGCGTTCAACGCGCGGGTAGTCGCCGAGACCCGTGCACTACTGGGGACAGTGCACGTCTGAGGAAAGACTTCGGGTGGCCCCCCGGGCAACCGGACTCGGCCCACCGTACGGATGGCTTCGCCCCCGCTCGGCCTGCACCTGCGAGGCATCGAGCGTGTCGCGAGAGAAGTCCAGCCTGTAAGCCTCCCGCAACCCGTCCAGCAACACCTGTTAGCCACGCGCCTATACGCGGCAGGGCGTCGGGTGGGTGATCAAAAACGCGAGGAGTGGTCGTGGACTGCAACGGTGAGACGTGTCCAGGGTCCAGGTCGTCGCAGGAAAGAAGCACTCTCCGGGTGAAGAAGCGTATCGGGTCGTACCCGCGTGTCCGCACCGAGGGCGGCGGCCGGACGGTGGTCTCGCAGGCCGGGACCGTCTGCAAGACCGGTCTGGATTCCGCGATATCAGCGGCGCTGACGCCGTGGCGGAAGTCTCGGGCGGTGCACGACCCGGGCAAGATCCTGCTGGACGTGGCCCTGGCGGTCGCGCTGGGCGGCGACTGCCTCGCGGATGTCGCCATGCTGCGGGCCGAGCCGGCCGTGTTCGGGCCGGTGGTCTCCGACCCCACGGTCCCGCCTCATCGACACCCTTGCCGCTTCCGGCGAGAAGGCCCTGCAAGTCATCCGTGCCGCGCGGGCTGAAATCCGGCGACACGTCTGGCGGTTGGCCGACGGGGAAGCGCCTGATGCGGGCGGGGCGGTGACCGTCGACCTCGACGGGGTGCGGTGATCGCGCACTCGGACAAGGAGGACGCCGCACCGACGTGGAAGAGAACCTGCGGTCACCACCCGCTGATGGGGTTCGTCGACCACGGACCGGGCGGCACGGGTGAACCGGTCGCGGCCCTGCTCAGACCAGGCAACGCGGGATCGAACACGGCTGCCGACCACATCACCGCCACCCAACTGGCCGTGGCCCAGCTACCGAAGAAGTACCGGCGCGGGCGCCGGACGTTGATACGCACCGACTCCGCGGGCGGCACCTGTTGAGGTCTTGTCGAAGGGACGGGAATCCGCTGGTCAGCCAGGGGCGGGCAGTTGGGTGACGAGACGACACTCGGGTCATCGGCCTGCACAACCTCAGCCCACGGCACGAAAACGGTCCACCAACTCCGTCGGCGGACCGTCACGAAACTTTGAGGCGAGCCGGGGTGCCGAGGCGGCGAAATCCCTGGCGCACCGGCGGGACCTGGAAGGAGACTGCGCAAGTGAACGACTCCTACCCCTGTCCTTGCTGCGGGCACCGCGTGCTGGGCGCGATCCCTGGCTCGTACGAGATCTGCCCCATCTGCTTCTGGGAGGACGACGAGGTCCAGTTCCGCTGGCCGACCATGCCCGGCGGAGCGAATCAGGTCTCCCTGATCGAGGCCCAGCGCAACTACCAGGACTTCGGCGCCTGCGATGAGCACGGCCGCCAGTACGTCCGCCCTCCGGCCGAGGACGAGCCCCTCGACCCCGCCTGGCGCCCCATCGACCCCACTCGCGACTCCTTCGAGGACTGGGAAGCCAAGGACCTCGCCCCGTGGCCCGACGTCCGCTCGGTGCTCTGTTGGTGGCTCCCCGCTTTCTGGCGCCGCGACCACCCGGCGTCATGACCTCCCACATCGAGCGACTCGTACAGCAGCTCGATGGCGAAGCCGGCGCGTCCTACGACGCCCGCGCCGAACTGATCTGGATCGGCTCCGAAGCCATTCCCGCCATCATCGACGGACTCCCCTCCCTCGGTGGCTTCGGCCAGCTGACCGCCATCGAGGTCTTCGAAGAGCTGCGCGATCCCCGCTGCGGCCCGGCCCTCATCAGACTGCTGGACAGCGACAACCCGACCGTCCGCGAATGGGCGGCCATCGCCCTGGCGAGCCTGGAGATCGACGGCGCGGTCGAGCCCCTGCACCGCGCCTACCGCGCATGCCTGGAACGTGCGACCCCGCCCGACTGGACCGAGCCAGGCGGCATCCGCTGGGCCTTGACGGAACTCGGCGCCCGCACCCCCGTAGTCCCACCGATCACAGCGGGCCTACACGCCGCCGCGGCGGCGGACGACGCCCCTGGCTGGCCCTCGGCCCACTTCACCAAGATCATCAATGACGTGGCCGACCACGCCCAGGTGATCCTCTACTCCCAGTTCTGGCGGGTGGACGCCGGCCGCACGTACGGCGTCCCCAACACCAGCCCGGACTGGGAACCCGACTGGACCGCGCCCTGGGAGCACCTGGTCGAAGAGGCCCGCGCCTGGTCCCTGCTGGAAGCCACCGAAGCACCGGTCGGCGAGAACATCTTCGTCACGCCCACCTGGATCGACCGTACCGACCTGCACCCGGAGAGGTGACCCATGCCGTTCCAGCACCCCGAGGAGATCGGCTACGGCTACGTGATCGAGCGCTACGTGACGCGGAAGGACTCGGACCGCCCGCGCTACCGCGACCTGAAGACCGGTCGCGTCCTGCGGCCCGGGTGGCCACACGCCGAACGCTTCACGCGTCAACTCATCGACGACGCAGCCACGATCACCGACGCCGAACTGGAGGCCCTCCTCGGCTACGAGTGGCGCTCACGCCTCACCGCCGCCTGGCTGATCGGCGTAGGCCGGCGCGCCACGTTCCGCGAACGCATCGGCGACCTCCTCCTGGCCAGCGAGTTCTGCTTCTCCGGCGGCGCCTACTGTTTCGCCCTGGCCCGCTTCGGCACCCACGCGGACGCCGAGATCCTCGCCTCCTACCTGGACCGCTACCTCCCCCGCACGGACCTCCGCTACGACCAGCCCGCGGCCCTGGGTGCCCTCCTCCGCCTCGACGCCCACCTCGGCACCCACCACGCCGACCGGTTCACGGAGCCCGACGGCCTCTGGGACCGCTGGGTCCAGGCCCTCGCGCACCTCCAGGGCTCCCCCGCATACACCCCCGCCGCGCAGCGCCGCCGGACAGATGTCCAGTGCGACTTCGCCGACGGCTGGGCCTCTTCCGGTCCGTGACCTGATCCTCGAAGCCGAGCCCGTGGCCTGCTTCCGCATGCTCATGAGGCGGGTACGGCGCTGACCGACCGTTCGGCCCCAGGACGTACGAAAACCCCCTTGCCCAATGGTCAAGAATCGTTGACCATTGCGTACATGCCTGCTGAAGACCTTCCCGAGACGTTTCACGTCACCACCGACGAGCAGCTGCGCGCCGTCTCCAACCTCACGCGTCACCGGATCATGGCCGTGCTCCGCTTCGAGCCGGCGACAATCACGCAGATCGCCGAGCAGCTGGGGCTCGCGAAGGGAAGTTCCAGCTACCACGTGCGGCTGCTGGAGCGGGCCGGCCTGGTGAAGGTGGTGCGGACGCGGAAGGTGCGGGGGGTCACCGAGCGGTATTACGCGATGGCCGCGCGGGCGATCGTGCTGCCGGATCCGGGCGAGGGAGGCCCGGATGTGTTGATGCGGCAGGCGGTGGCGGGCCTGGAGGCCGCGCCGGTGGACGGCGAACGGCACGTACGGATGGCGCATCTGCGGCTCACCGGGGAGCAGTTCGCGGAGCTGGGGGCGCGGCTGGAGGCGCTGGCGGACGAGTACCAGGAGCTGTCCGATCCGTCGCTTCCGGACGTGTCGCTCGCCTTCGCGCTGTTCCGGCCGGCGCCGCGCGAGCAGGCGGGAGGGAAATCCAAGTGACCTCGGGTGTAGCGAAGTTGCCGACCGGGTTCGGTCGACTGTGGACCGCGCAGACGGTGTCCTCGTTCGGCGACGGCGTGACGCATGCCGCGCTGCCGCTGCTCGCGTTGGCGTTGACGCGGGATCCGATGGCGCTCGCCGTCGTCACGGCCGCCGGGACGCTGCCATGGCTGCTCTTAGGAGTGCTCGGCGGTGCGCTGGTGGACAGGTGGGACCGCCGGCGCACGATGTGGGTCGCGGACGCGGCGCGTGCGGTGCTGCTCGCGATACCGGCGGCGGCCGCCGCGCTCGACGTGCTGAGCATTCCGCTGCTCGCGGCCGTCGCCTTCCTGCTCGGCCTCGGCGGACTCTTCTTCGACACGGCCGCCACGGCCTATCTGCCGGACCTGCTCGGCCGCGACCCCGCACTCCTGGCCCGAGCCAACTCCCGCCTGCGCGGCGCCCAGACGGCCATGTACGGCTTCGCGGGGCCGCCCGCGGGCAGTGCGCTGCTCGCGCTGGGGCGGGCGGTTCCGCTGCTCGCCGACGCGGTGTCGTTCGCGCTCTCCGCACTGCTCGTACGGTCGCTGCCCGCCGCACCCCGGCCCGTACCGCAGGCCCGCGAGTCGCTGCTCCGGCAGGCGCGGGCCGGGGCCTCGTACGTCTTCCGGGACCGGCTGCTGCTCGGGCTCGCGCTCCGTCCCGCGGTCGGGAGCGTCGCCTTCCTCGCGGTGGAGACCGTACTCGCCCTCTTCGCGCACGACCGCCTCGGCATCGACACCTTCGGCTACGGCCTGCTCCTCACGGCGGAGGCCACCGGCGGCCTGGTCGGCGCGGGCACGGCTTCCTTCCTCGGCCGACGGCTCGGCACCGGCGCCGCGCTGACCTGCACGGCCGCGGTCGAGGGACTGGCCGTCCTGGGGCTTGCCGCCGCTCCGAATGCGTATGTGGCCGGGCTCGCGCTCGCCGTCTGCGGGGCGGGCATGGGCGCCACGATGGTGCTCGCGCCCTCGCTCCGGCAGGCGATCGTCCCGGCCCACCTGATGGGCCGGGTCGCCTCCACCTCCCGCATGCTCGCCATGTGCGCCGCCCCGTTCGGCGCCTTCCTCGGCGGCTGGCTGGCCGGCACGTACGACGTACGCACCCCGCTCTACACAGCCGGCGGCCTCCTCCTGGCCATGACGGCCGTCACGGCGACCATGACCAGCAACCGCCGGGTCGAGGCGGCACTGCGTGGCGCCGCCTCGACCGACCGTCCAGGTCACCCGGAATCCGAGGACCCCGTTCAGGAGGGTGCACCCGCGTCGTCGTGACACCCTCCCAGCACGGGATCCACGACAAAGCACGAGAGCGCTCAGCATCGCCAACGCTGCACAACAGCGCCGGCAAGGGGCCGACGCCGGAGGGACTTCTCCGCAACCTCTGCGGCCCCATCGCGCTCACGAACTCCCGCGCCTCGCCTGCGATCCGCCACTCACAGCGGCCAAGCGGTCAGCAGATCACCGGGGCCGTAGGTTGCATCGAGGCCCGGAGATTCGACGCCGCCGCGCGAGACCGCAACGACTGGAACGGGTTCGTCGGTGAGGGCGGCCCGGTATCGATGGAGAGCTGCCAGGTCGTGCCGGTCGAAGGGTGACTCCTCCAGCCACTTGATGGAGCCGAGGAAGAGCAGCTCCTTGGCAATGGGGGCGCGGTCCGCACCAATGATGTCGATCTCGACGTCGTTGGTGCGGGTCCAGTAGCCGCCCACTGCGGGGGCTGCGGGGAGCGGGGAGCTGATCGTCGGGCAGCCGGCTGCACGAGCAATGTTGGTGAAGGTCCGCTCACCACTGCCGATAGCCGCCAGCACCGTACGCGCCTGAGCCCGTGGGGGAAATTCGGCAGCCAGCGAACGTTCGGCCGACACCAGCAGAGCCGAGACCGGGTCGCTCAGCGCCTCATTGAGGAAGTCCCACAACCCTGCGCCCCGCGGCCACTCCGCGCAGATCAGCGGCAGCCCGCCGGTGACCAGCGCGGCGTCGAAGGCTTCCGCCGGATCCAGCCCGAGCATCCGCCCCACCTCGGCGGGGTTCAGCGGTCCCAGCACCATCTCCCGGGCGCGCTGATGGAAGGGGCGTCCATAGCTGTTCAGAGCCTCCATCATCGACAGATCGGAACCGATGAGGACCAGCAGCACTGGCCTGGTCTCCAGACCCGGTCCCAGGCCCGTTGCAGCATCCCCTCAAAGGCGCCATCGGCGTCCATCAGGTACGGCACCTCGTCGATGACCAGCACGCTCGCCCGGTCGGCGGGCAGCGCCGCAGCCAGCACATCGAACGCGGCGTCCCAGCTCTCCGGCCGTGCGGCGGCCACCAGCACCGCCAACGGCAGCGTCGACGCCTGGGCGTCCCGGGCCAGCCGTGCCAGATCGTCCCTGGCGATCGGTGCGTCCCCCCTACCCCTGCCCGTGCTGCGGGCACCGCGTACCGGGTGCGATGCCCGGCTCGCACGAGATCTGCCCCGTCCGCTTCCAGGAGGACGACGGGGTCCAGTTCCGCTGGCCGACCATGGGCGGCGGAGCGAACAAGGTCTCCCTGATCGAGGCCCAGCGCAACTTCCAGGACTTCGGCGCCTGCGACCAGCAGGGCCGCCGGTACGTCCGCAGACGGCCCGCCTGTGGGTGACGAGGGCAGTTCTCGTTTCGGCCGTCGTCGACCTCGTGGCCCGGACCTCGCTGAGTCGCTACGGTTGAGCCATGACCGCACTACCCGACTGGATGCGCCCGCCCCGCGCGGAAGGCTGGTTCGCGGAGGACCTGGACCGCCTCCCGGAAGCTCCGCGCCACACCGAGCTGATCGACGGAGCCCTCGTATTCATGATGTCCCCGCAGCGGTGGTGGCACGGCCATCTCGTCACGATGCTCACCGTGGCTCTCATGGAGCAGGCGCCGGCCGACGTAAGGGTCGGACGGGAGATGACCATCAAACTCGATCAACGCAATCGGCCCGAGCCGGATCTGCTGGTGACGACGGCCGACTTCGACGGTGACCGCACATGGTTCGCACCGGATGAAGTACGACTCGCCGTCGAGGTGGTCTCCCCCGAGTCCGCACACCGGGACCGCACGGTAAAGCTTCACAAATACGCAGAGGCCGGCATCCCGCACTACTGGCGCATCGAGGACGAGGACGGAGCACCCATCGTCCACGTCTACGAACTTGACGAGCCAACCGCTACCTATGTACCCGTTGGCATCTTCAGAGGCTCGCTCAACCGTCCGGTGCCCTTCGAGATCAACCTCGACCTGGAGAAGCTCGCTCCACCCCGCCGCGCCTGAGTCAGCACCAAGTCAGTACGGAAATGCGGTAGGGGCCGGACTCATCCAAGTCCGACCCCTCTGACCAGCATTCTGACGAAATAGCTAGCTTGCAGTAATTAATCCGCTACACGTTGAAGCGGAATATTGGGTGCAGTGCTCCCACCTGCGAAAACGCGGTTTCGGGTGCCCCTTATCCCAGCACGGGAGTTCCATCCCAGCACCGTGCAGCTCGTAGTTGCGACAAGTCGTGTCGCCGATAGCTCGTCGCTCGCCCCAGTCCTGTGCCCAGACCTGCAAGCACACGGCTCCCCCAGCGGGGTCCAAGCCGGCGCCCGACCTCTTGTCACGCGCATCCAGCCCGGCCGCGGAGTGCCACGTCAACTCGACGCTTCCTCCCGTCGCCGGTCATCACCGGCTGTGGCGGGGATGGCGTTGTCGATGAGGACGGCGGCGATGGCGGCGGCGGTGGGGAAGGAGTCGGCGTCGAGGACCCGGGTGCGGGCCGCGGCTCCGTCGATGAGCAGGGCGAGCTGCTCGCCGAGCCGTTCGGGGTCGGCGGCGCCGGCTTCGCGGGCGGTGTCGGCGAGCCGCGCGGCGACGGCCTTCTTGTAGTCGCGTGCGTACTGGGACGCGGGGTGCTGGGGGTCGTGGAGTTCGACGGCGGCGGCGATGTAGGGGCACAGGGGGGTGGTGGGGGGGATGTCGAAGGCGGCGAGGAGCCGTTCGCGGGGCGTGAGGTCGGTGCGGTCGAACACGCCGGGCAGAACGGCGGGGTCGAACCGTCGCAGGTACTCGGCGACGAGTTCGTCCTTGCCGGTGAAGTGCTGGTAGGCCGTGCGCTTGGACACCTCGGCCGCCGCGCAGAGCTCGTTCATGCCGGTGCGGTTGATGCCCTGCTCGCGGAACAACTGCTGGGACGCGCTGATGATGCGCTCGCGGGCGCCCCGGCCGCGGCGGCTGCCCGTGGGGCCCTTCTCCAACTCCGTCATGGGTCCACCGTACCGCAGCTAGGTAACGACCGGTGTACATAGCTTGCGCCCCGGCCGCCCGCCCCGTACGTTAAGCACACAGGGCGGTGTACTTAACATCGTCGCCCCAGGCACGTACGGCACCACCGACCCAAGGGAATGACTATGGGAAAGCTCGACGGCAAGGTCGCGGTCATCACCGGCGGCAGCACCGGCATGGCGCTGGCCGGCGCGAAGCTGTTCGTCGACGAGGGAGCGCACGTCTTCATCACCGGCCGCCGCCAGGACGCCCTGGACGAGGCCGTGAAGCAGATCGGCCGCAACGTCACCGGCGTCCAGGGCGACGCCGCCAACCTCGACGACCTGGACCGCCTGTACGACACCGTCAAGCGGGAGAAGGGGAGCCTCGACGTGCTGTGGGCCAGCGCCGGCGGCGGCGCGCCCGCCCCGCTCGGCGAGATCACCGAGGCCCAGTTCGACACCTGGTTCGGGCTCAACGCCCGCGGCACCCTGTTCACCGTCCAAAAGGCCCTCCCGCTCCTCAACGACGGCGGCTCCATCCTCATGACCGGCTCCAACGCCTCCCTCGGCGCCTTCCCCGGCTGGAGCGTCTACGCCGGCAGCAAGGCAGTCCAGCAGGCATGGGCCCGAATCTGGCTCAACGAGCTCAAGGACCGCCGCATCCGCGTCAACGTCCTGACCCCCGGCCAGGTCGCCACCGCCAAGCAGGCAGAGCTCTTCGACGAGGCCACCAAGCGCCAGTTCGAGTCCCTCATCCCCCGCGGCCAGATGGGCCGCCCCGACGAAATCGCCACCGCCGCCCTCTTCCTCGCCTCCGACGACTCCAGCTACGTCAACGGCATGGAACTCGTCGCCGACGGCGGCACCACCGCCATCTGAACCCAACAACACGCACCAGGACAGGACACCTCATGAGCAGCATCAGCATCATCGGCACCGGGAACATGGCCCGCACCATCGGCGCGCGGGCGGTAGCGGGCGGCAACACCGTCGAGGTCATGGGCCGCGATCAGTCCAAGGCCGCCGACCTGGCCAAGGCTCTCGGCGGCGGCACCACGACGGGAGAATGGGGCACCGCCCCGGCCGGGGACATTGTCATCGTGGCCCTGTTGTACGCCGGTGTCGTGCCGGTCGTCGCCCAGTACGGAGACGCTCTCGCGGGCAAGGTCATCGTCGACATCAGCAATCCCTTCAATTCCACGTTCGACGGGCTGGCCCACCGCGAGGAGACCTCGATCGCGCAGGAAGTCGCCAAGGCGGCCCCGGTAGGCGCCAGCGTGGTGAAGGCGTTCAACACCGTCTTCCGTCATGTCCTGGAAAACGGCCGGCCCGACGTCTTCCTCGCCGGCGACAACGCGCAGGCAAAGGCAAGCGTGGAAGCGTTCGTCGAAAGCCTCGGGATGCGCCCGCTGGACGTCGGCGGCCTGAAAATGGCGCACTGGCTGGAAGGAGCGGGCGTGGTCACGGTGGGCCTCGCCAACCACGGGGTAGGGAACTTGAACTTCGCCCTCAGCATCACCGAGCTTCCCGTCTGACCAAACGGTTGACGGAACACCGAAAGGGCTCGCCATGAAGCTTGGTTTCACACTTCCCGTAATCGGGCCCGCTATCAGCAGCGCATCTGGCCTGAGCGCGTTCTGCCGCGGGATCGAGGACCTTGGCTACGACACGTTGTGGGTCGGCGATCGCCTGGTCCAGCCGGTCGATATGCACAGCACCTATCCGGGCAAAGAGCAGCCGTACCCACCACAGATGAAGCGTTACCTCGACCCGGTGCTGCTGTGGTCCGTCGCCGCGACGGCGACCAGCCGGGTGCGGCTGAATGCCAGCACGCTCAGCACCTTCTACTACGAGCCGCCGCACCTGGCCCGGATGCTGACCACGCTCGACGTGCTCAGCGACGGCCGTCTCAAGGTCGGCGTGGGACTGGGTGGATGAAGGACGAGCACGACATCTCCCGCAGCGCGGACTGGCGCCGGCGCGGGCGGATGCTCGATGACCTGCTGGCGTTCCTGCACGAGTGGTGGACGGCCAACCCGGTGTCCTGGGACAGCGAGTTCTTCTCGCTGCCGCCGGTCCACGCCGACCTGCGCCCGGCGCAAGCGCTGTCCGACAAGCCCAAGCGCTTCGCAGAGTCCGGTGCGGACGAGGCGTTCGTGGACGCCTTCGCACTGTTCCCCGGACTTGACCAGATGCTTGACTTCGCCGGCCAGGTGATCGCGCGCACCGGTCGGTTGTGACCACCCAAGAGCCGGACGACCAAGGACGTCCTCGCCTGCTTGTTCGCCGAGAACGCGGAGTTGAACAGCCCGCTCGGCGATGAGCCGCTCATTGGTCGCGGGTCTGCCGTGGAAGCCAAACAGACTGTCGCTCAAGGCCTCGGCGACTCCGAGCGGCACTGGAGGCGCTGTCTGCGTGCCCGGCAAGCAGCTTGATCATCCGACCGAGCCGCTCCGGTTGGACTCACGTCCGTCAACTTGCGCTTGATGGAGCCGTAGGAAGTCCCACAGCGCCGCGTAGGCCTGCAGCAGGAGTTCCCGGCGCGCCTCAACGGTGTTGTCGCCGGTCGCCGTCACAAACTCAGCACGAGGTCGCGGACGGCGGCCGGCTGGGACAGGAACGGGTGGTGGCCGGCGTCCAGTTCCACGACGCTGCCTGCCCGGCCGGCGAACTCGCGTTGCAACTCGGCGGGGGTGCCCTGGTCCTGCGCGCAGACGAGGTACGTCGCGGCCACGTGCCGCCAGGCCGCGGACCGCACCGGTTGATCGAGGACCACCAGGCTCTGCCGGGCCCTCTTGGCCATGGCCTGTCGCTGGATCTCCGGACCGCAGTCTTGGAGGAAGGTCTCGGCCAGGGCGTCCGGCCGGACGGTGAACGTGCCACCCTCGGGATCGATGTCGAGGAACGGGGCGGGCTCCTGGCCGCCGAACGAGGAGAGGCTCTGCCCGACCTCGGGCAGGTAGCTGGACACGAGCAACAGGTGGCGCACGGCTTCGACGCCCGCCGCTGCCTCCGCGGTGACGATGCCGCCGTAGCTGTGGGCGACCACGACGGTCGGCTCGTCGCTCGCCGTCAGCACTCGGCGGACCGCGGCGACGTCCTCCGGCAGTCCGAGGCCCCGCGCGCCTGTCGGCTCACCCGTCTCGCCGCAACTCGGCAGGGCGGGCGCCTCGCTGGCGACGTCCCGCTCGGCCAGCAACTCAGCGGTGCGGTGCCACCACCACGATCCGTCCCTGACGCATGCTCCGTGCACGAAAACGACTCTCACTACGGCCTCCTGGTCTTGATCCGATCAGCTACCGAGAACGCTAGACGTAGCAGTTGTTACGTGAAAATGTTCCGGCCATGGGTAGGAAGCCCGAGCCACAGATCAGGCAGCGGCTGCTCGACGCGTGCACCGACTACGCGCTTGAGCAGGGGCTCCCCGACCGGCTCGGGCCGCTCGCCACCGTGGCGGGCACCTCCAAACGCATGCTGATCTACCACTTCGGTACCCGTGACGGCCTGCTCCGCGAAGTACTCGGACAGGCCCGGCGGCGCCAGGTCGAGGCCTTCAACGACCTCCTGCGCGTCCGGCCCGAAGAGCCGTACCAGGCGACCCTGAGCCACGCATGGTCCACGATGACCGGACCGCACGGCCAGCCCTACCTGCGCATGTTCAGCCGGCTGCACGACACCGCGGGCGAACCACTGTGGCCGGGGTTCCGGCGCACCGCGACCACCGACTGGCTCGCGCCCCTTGAGGAGGGCATGCGCAGCCTCGGCCGGCCCGAGCGGGCCACCGTCGTGCTCGCCGTCATCCGTGGCCTGCTCATGGACCTCGACGCGACCAGCGATGCCGAACGCACGCACCAGGCTTTCAACGACTTCCTCGATACGATCTGAGGCGCCGTTGTCGTGAAGACCGTTCGAAGCTCACCGACACTCGTCTGAGCTCATGGTTGCTCGCACCTGTCAGGTGCCCTCTCTGCTTGGTCTGGTCAGTCCGTCGCAAAACCGATCGCCCCTGTTCAGAGGACATCTGCACGTCTACGGCACACCGCTAACGATCACCCATCGCGGTGGATCCGGGCTCAGTAACGCCTCGTGACGGTTCGTGATCATGGTCAGGCAGCCGTAGTCCGCCAGCGTCGGTGATGCGCAACTGGGCGCCGGAGTGAGGCCGTTCCTTGCGGACGATCAGCCGCATTCCCTTCGGCCAGCCCTTGAGGCAGTCGCCGGTGATCTCGGCGGCCCAGGCCCCGTCCCGGATGTCGCCGCAGGGCTCGACCGATGCCGTCCAGGCCGGAGCGGGGACCTTGAGTACAGCACGGTGAATCTGCTCGGTGACGGTCATGCCGACCGAGTACGACAGCCACCGTCCGCGCTTCCGCAACCGCCATTGCTCCCGCCGCTGCCTGCACGACACACCGTCCCGAAGCATCTCGTCGACGGGCGCTGTGAGGAAGCCGTTGGGGGCTTCGACGCCCCAGGCGCCGTGGATGATGTGGGCGACCTTGAGGGACTCGGGCTTCACCGTAAGGCCCGTCTCCTCGTAGAGCTCGCGGACCGCGGTCTCCGTGATGGGCTCCCCCGGCTCGCTCTTGCCGACCGGCAAGTCCCACATGCCCTGTGCGAACTTGGCGTTCTCGCTGCGCTGCAGGAGCACGACGCGGTTGGTGGCCTTGTCGTGGACGATGACGGCCGCGACCAGCAGCGTCATCGAGTCGAGCGCCGGCTTGAGGGCCGGGGGGCGGTTCTCGGTCTGCTGAGTCACGGGGTTCCCATTCGGGGGGCGTTGGGCATGTTAGGCGAGGGCCTCGCGGGCGCGGCGGGCGAGATCTGCGGCTCCGGGGACGCGGCGGCGCTGGTAGACCGCGAGAGTGGAGCGGATCGAGGTGATCGCCTTACGGGTGCGGTCTGAGGCCATGCGCTCCATGAGGACCAGGGCCAGGGGCCAGGGGCCTGAGGCCAGGCGGCGACCGCCTCGTCGGCTCGGGCCTGGGCGGCGAGGCTGTCGCCGAGGTCGGCGTGGGTGAGGGCGTGGACGCGCTTGTACTTCTCCGGGTCCCAGCGGGTGAGCGCGTCTCGGTGCTGCTGTTCCGTACCGATGTGGTCGGCGAGGTCGGTCAAGGTGCGGGCGGTGTGGCTGGCCACGGTGCCGGCGGCTGGGCCGCTGACGCGGGAGAAACTGGGCTGGGGACCGTCCTCGCGCAGGAGGGCGTCTTCGGCGGCGAGTAGAGCGCGGGCGGCCAATGGGTTCTCGCCGACCGCTGCCTAAGCGCGGGCGTGCGTGATGTGGAGGAGCGCTTCGGTCCGGCCGTCTACGTGGCCGAGGCCGCGGGCGAGCGCCTTTGACGAGGTCCACGCAATGGTGGGGTTGCTTGAGGCTGAGGGACTGGTGGGCGAGGGCACGCATCATCCAGGCGGCATGACCGTGGGGGTCGGCTTCGCAGGCGAGCTGGTAGCCGACCTGGTAGTAGCGCTGGGCAGCGCCTTCGTGTCCAAGGTCGTGGTGCTTCCACCCGGCGAGGTAGGCGAGTTCGGCGACGGCGGCGAAGGCGGCCTGGCGTAAGGCTTCTGTGGGAATGCGGCCGCGCAGCATGGGGGCTGCCGTGTCGGCGAGGTAGGCGGTGACTGTGGTCAGGCCGTGCCCGCCGCCGAGGCGTTCGTCGGCGGCGCTGAAGGCTGCCGTGATCTGTCGTACGACGTCGATGTCGTCGCTGCCGACGAGGGAGCGGGCGGTGCGGGCGCGGAGCATCCGCGAGGTGGCTTCGTGGTCGTGCAGGAGCGGCATGGCCACGCCGGCCGTGGTGAAGGCGGCGATGGCGAGGAAGCGGCGGCGTTCGACGTCCGCGCGGCCGAGGTCGGTGACCTGGTGACGGGGTCTGTGTCCGGTGGCGACTCCGTATCGGGTGAGTGGAGGCCGAGCTCGGTTCGGGTGACGACGCGGCCCAGCCGCCGGGAGAGGGCTTCGGCGAGGTACTGGCCTGCCCGGCCGGACGGCGTCCGGGCACCGCCCACCCAGTGGGAGATGGCCGACTTGTCGGTCTGGAGCAGTTCGCCGTTCTCGGCGGCGATGCGGCGTACGTCCTTGGCGAGTGCGTCATAGGCGCACCCGGCGGTGTTACTGACGTGCCGCGAGGCCGGAATCAGCGAACAAGGGGCTGCGGGGCTGACGCACGGCCGCCTGCAGCAGGTCGGACGCCGTCCGCGGCCCCGGATACACACGGGCCCCGCGGACGGTTCCACATCCGGCCGGCCTAACGCCCGCGGTGCACCACCTGCCCACCGGTAACCGTCAACACCACCGGCGCTTCGGCCAGTTCATCGGCCGGCGCAACCACCGGATCGACGCCGAACACGGTCAGATCCGCCCGGTACCCGACCGCCACCCTCCCCGCGTACGCGGCCTCACCCGCCGCGAGAGCCGCATGCGTGGTCGCGCCTTCGAGCGCCATCAGCCCGGTCAGCCTCTGCTCGGGCGCGACCGACCGGGACCGCGCCATCGCGAGCGACCCGCGCGCGTCGAAGTGTGCGATGGGCCAGTCGGACCCGACCGCCACCACCGCTCCCGCCTCCCGCAGATCACGACACCGCCAGGCCCGAGCCGCCCGCTCGTCCCCGAGCCGCTTCGACCACTCGTCCGTGTGATCGGCCCGCGAGTACTGCGAATGGATCGGCTGCATCGAGGCGGCGACACCCAGCTCGGCGAACCGCCCGATCTCCGTATCCGGCACGGTCTCGATGTGCTCGATCCGGTGCCGCCCCCGCGCTTCCGGCCCCAACCCGGCGACCGTGTCCAGTACATGCCGAACCGCCGCATCCCCGATCGCATGGGTCGCCGTCCGCACGCCCGCGGCATCCAGGAACCGCACCGCCTCCCCGTATGCGGCCGGGTCGGGCCACAGCGCCTCCGTCCCCTGCCCATGACAGTCCGAGTGCTCCAGCCACGCCGTACCGCCCTCCACGGTCCCGTCCATGAAGAACTTCACGCCGCCGACCTGCCAGCGCCGCCCGACCCGCTTCTGCAGCGCGACCAGTTCCTCAAGACCGGCCCGGTCGATCCCCGGCATGCACCAGGGATGGATCCGCAACCGCAGCGGCAGCTCCTCGCCGTCCGCCTCGATCGCCGAGAGCAACTCCAGATCGGCCTCGTCCATCACATGGGCGCCGGTCAGACCTGTCGCGGCCATCTCGGAGAACAGCCCGAGCAGCAGCTTCTTCCGCTGCCCGGCCGGCAGGGTCGGCAGGAGTGACTCCACCAGCGTCATCGCGGCGTGCTCGATCAGGTGCCCGGTCGGCCGCCCGCCGGCGTCGCAGACGATCTCCGACCGCTGGGCGAAGGTACGCGGCCCGGTGATCCCGGCACGGGAGAGCGCCGGTCCGGAGACGAGCGCGGAGTGGGCGTCGTACAGCCGGAGGTAGACGGGGACGCCGGGCAGCAGGTCCTCGATCAGGGAACGGTCGAGGGGCTGCCCGCCGAAGACGTTGTGGTCCAGGCCCCAGCCGATCAGCCAGCCCATCCGCCGCGAGGCGCCCGTGAGCGCGGACCGCAGTTGGTCCAGGTCCTTCACCGCCGACAGGTCGGTCCCGGCGGACATCTCGAGCCCCCACACCGGGTGGCTGTGCGCGTCCACCAGACCGGGCACCAGGTGCGCGCCGCCCAGGTCGACGGTCTCGGTACCGGGCCCGGTCCAACCGCGCGGGTCGACGTCCACGGCGGCGATCAGGCCGTCCTTCACCACGACGGTGGAGGCTTCCGGGCGGTCCGGATCGAGCGTACGGACACGGGAGTTGATCAGGACGAGATCGGCTGCGGGCACGAGTCGTTCTCCGTTTCCTCAGGGGTGGTGACAGGTTCGGCGGCGAAGGCCGCGTACACCTCGGGGCGGTGGCGGCGGAGCCGCAGTGCGTGCACGACGCCGATCACGAAGACGACGGCGACCATCCCCTGGAGGATGACGTTCACGCTGGTCGGGGCGCCGGTGAACAGGCCGGTGTGGGAGATGGTCAGGTAGAGCGCGCCGACGAGCAGCACCGCCGCGGCGGACGGGGCGACGACCGTGCGCCAGACCCCCTCGTTGTGCTGGACCCGCCGGAAGTAGCAGGGCACGGCGATCGCGGCGAGCAGCTGGAGCGCGAGCAGGCCGGTGGCGCCGGGGGTGTTCACCCAGAGCAGCAGCTGGGTGTACGGGTCGGCGTCCGCGAGTGCGAAGCCGACGACCACGACCAGGCCGAGAGCGGTCTGCCAGAGCCCGGCCACGTACGGCGAACCGTGTTTCGGGTGGACCCGGCCGAGCGCGGCGGGCAGGATGCCCTCCTCGGCGAGCGAGAGACCGTACCGGTTGATGGCGTTGTGGAAGGCGAGCAGTGAGGCCAGGATGCTCGTGACGATCAGTACGTGCATGAGGTCGGCGGCCCACGGGGCGACGTAGGTGGAGATCGCCGTGAAGAAGAGACCGCCGGGGTCCTTCGCCGCCGCCTCCTGGACCTGGTCGGTACCGACGGCCTGCACGACGATCCAGACGATGAAACCGTAGAAGAGGCCGAGGAAGCCGACGGCGATATAGGTGGCGCGCGGGATCGTACGGGCCGGGTCGCGGGCCTCCCGGCGGTAGATCGCCGTCGACTCGAAACCGGTGAACGCGGCGAACGCGCAGGCCAGGACGCCGGCCGTGCCGGAAATCAGGAAGTTGGACGGGGCGAAGGATTCGACCGACAGACCGTGCGCGCCGCCCTCCAGGAGGACACCGCCCGCGAGCAGCACAAGGATCCCCGTCTCCGCGACGAGCAGCACGCCGAGCAGTTTCGCGCCGAAGTCGATCGAGCGGTAGCCGCCCCACCAGATGAGGAGGAGTCCCGCGATCGAGACCGGCAGCCAGGGGATGTCGTAGCCGGTCAGCGCGTGCACGGTGCCCTGGGTGGAGGAGCCGAGCAGCCCGTAGACGCCGATCTCCATGCCGTTGTAGCCGATCAGCGCGAGCAGCGCGGCGCCCATGCCGACCGGACGGCCGAGGCCCCGGGTGATGTACGCGTAGAAGGCGCCGTTGTTGCGGATGTGCCGGGTCATCGCGGTGAAGCCGACCGCGAAGAGCGTGAGGACGAGGCCGGCCGCGAGATAGCCGACGGGCGCGCCCGGGCCGCCGACGAAGAGCGCGACCGGCGAGGTGCCGGCCATCACGGTCAGCGGAGCGGCCGCCGAGACCACGAAGAAGACGATGCCGACGGTGGAGAGGGTGCCACGGCGGAGGCCGGACGGCGGGGATTCGGGCATGGCGGAGGGACCCTTCTGCAGGGGTCGGCAACGGCAGGACGAAGGACGTGACGAGCGGCAGGACGACCGGAAACCTACAGCCTTTCGGTTTCGGCAATGTAGCCTTCGTGAGGCCATCCAGGAAGAGGGGTACGGGGACAGGGACCATGGGACGACCACGCACACCACTGCTCGACCGCGAACGGATCACCACCGCGGCGCTGGAACTCATCGCGGAGAAGGGCGAGTTCAGCGTCCCGGGCATCGCCCGCCGGCTCGGCGTCCAGACCGGATCGGTGTACCACCATGTGGACGGCCGGGACGGAATCGTCGAGCTCGTCCGTGAACGCATCTCCGCCGCCATCGACGTCACCCCGATCACCGCCGGGCTGCCCTGGGACGAGTCCCTGCTCGCCTGGGCCCGCTCCTACCGGGCCGCCTTCGCCGCCCACCCGCGCGCCATCCCGCTCCTGATGACCTCCCCGGTGCGCGCCCCGATGGTCCTCCTCCACTACGAGGCCACGGTCGGCCTCCTCACCGACGCCGGCTTCCCCCCGGACCGGGTGATGACAGTGATCACCGCCCTGGAGAACCTCGTCCTCGGCTCCGCCCTCGACCTCGCCGCCCCCGACACCATGTGGGAACTCGACGACCCCTCGGCCACCCCGCACCTGACACGCGCCCTGGCCGCGCTCCCGCCGGGCCGCCGCGCGGACGACGCGTTCGAGCTGGCACTCGCCGGGTTCGTGGCCCACTGCCAGGTACTACTGGCCGGTTAGGTCCGGGCGCGGGCTACGACCTCGCCGATCGCGGCGGGCACAGCGTCGAGGCGGGCAGCGCCCGCATCCTCACGCGGTGGCCCGGGAGGCACAGGTGTACAGCTCAGGGACGGCGTCCTCCCACACGGTGCGCACGGTCCGGCCGACCAGGGTGCGCAGGACCGGCCACAGCTCCAGCAGCAGATCGCGGTTGAGATGGACGGGGAGGTCGCATCCGCCGTGTCGACGTCGTCGGTCCATTGCCGTGTCGCGTCGTCGTCCAGCAGGCGCTGCGACGCGTCGTAGTCGGCGATCGGCCGTCCGCCGGCCTGGAAGCTGCCCACCCTGAAGCTCGCGCGTCTCCATCCCGAACGCAGGGACGAGTTCGGTGAGCGGATTGCCGATGAGGCCGTGGATCCAGGAGGCGCCACGGTTGACACAGAACCCTGCCGTGCGGTCCGTCCACATCCGGCTGCCGCGTGGTCCCTGCGCCTTGAGCACGATCACCCGTTGCCCTGCGGTGTGCAGCAGTCGGAGGCGGGCGTCTGCTCGCGGACGTACTCGGGGGTCATTCGGCGTGACCGAGTTGGGTCAGTGCCAGATCGAGCGTGTCGGCGAAGAAGTCGACCGCGTCCGCGTCGATGCACAACGGCGGCTTGATCTTGAGGATGTTGAGGTGGTCGCCGGTGGGCTGGACAATCACGCCGAGGTCGAGCATGCGATCGCACAGCTCGGCGGTCTCTTCGGTTGCAGGCTCCAACGTGTCCTGATCGCGGACGAGTTCAAGGCCGAGGTAGAGGCCGGAGCCGTGAACCGCGCCGATGAGAGGGTGGCGGTCCGCCAGGGCCTGAAGCCGGCTCTTGAGGCGACCGCCGACGCGGACCGCGTTGCCCTGGAGGTCCTCGTCACGCAGGGCGTCCAGGACGGTGAGGCCGACCACGCTGGAGAGTGGGCTGCCTCCGGTGGACGAGAAGAAGTAGCCCTGGTCGCGGTACCGCTCGGCGACCGCCTTCGAGGTGATGACGGCGCCGAGCGGATGCCCGTTGCCCATCGCCTTGGCGACGCAGACGATGTCGGGGACGGCCTGCTGCTGTTCGAAGCCCCAGAACCAGTGCCCAAGGCGGCCGTAGCCGACCTGGACCTCGTCGGCGACGGCCAGACCGCCGTGCCGCCGGACCGCCGCGTACACCTCGGAGAGGTAGCCGTCGGGCAGGGCGACCCCGCCGGCGTTGCCGTAGAAGGTCTCCCCGATGAAGGCGCCTGTGGGGCGCCCAGCGGCAGCCAGCGCGTCGATGGCCGCGACCGCCTCGGGCGCATAGTGCCGTGAGTCGGGGCCGCGGTGGCGTCCACGGTAGGAGTTGGGCGAGTCGACGGTGTGGACCCAACTCGGCCGAGTGGCAAGGGCGTTAGGGTTGTCCTGGAGGGAGGTGGAGACGGCGTCGGAGGCGTACGTCCATCCGTGGTAGGCCTCGCGCAGCGCGACGACATCGGGCTGTCCCGAGGCGCCGGTGGCCAGGCGGATGCCCAGATCGACCGCCTCGGACCCGGAGTTGACCAGGAACACGGTGTCGAGCGGATCGGGCAGCAGGGCAGCCAGGCGTTCGGTGAACTCCACCAGCGAGGCGTAATGGAAGCGCGAGTTGGTGTTCAGGCGTCGCAGCTGCCGAGCGACCGCGCGCTCGACGTGCGGGTGGGCATGGCCGAGCGGGGTGACGTTGTTGACGATGTCGAGATAGGCGCGGGCGTCGGTGGACAGCAGATGGTGACGCCAACCCCGCTCGATCCGGGGCGGCTCGGCGTAGTAGTGCTCCTGCGCCGTTGCGAACACGGCGCCGCGCCGCTCCAGCAGGTCGCCCCGCTCCGTGCGCTCGGTGGGGGCCAGACCCAGGAGCGGGGCCGGGTCGGCGGTGAGCGACAGCCAGCCGGCGGCGTACTCCGGGCGCACCAGGGGCGGGACGGCGGGGCCGCCGGATGTGCGCAGCGCGAAGTGGACCCGGCTCCCGGCGGGTAGGTGGACGAGGTCGTCGCCGGCCCGGACTTTCACACCAGGGACGACCAGGGGCACGATTTCGGTGCAGGACACGCTCAGCACGAAGGGGCCATGGGTGATCTCCACAAGCCCCGCCGTCGCGGCGAGCACCTCTCCCCCGCCAGGGACCTGGAGTACTGCCTCCCGGCCGAGTCGCACATCGATGCCGGTGGGAACGGTCGCGCCGGAGCGCGTCGACAGCGCCGGGGCCAGGTCCAGCCGGGCCTGTGCGTACCGGGTGGCGGTCGCGTCCGCGCCGTTCGCGAGAGCGGTGGCCGACAACGCCTCCTCGGTATCAGTGTCCAGCCAAACTCCCGCGTCCATGGAGTCGGAGTCGGTGGCCAGATCGAGTACGGCGATGCGGTCGGCGGAAATGTCGCGCAGCAGGGGCAGTTCCGGCGCATCGGCCACGGCAGGGCTGTCGGCGAGACCGATCGCACCCCGTACGAGCTGGGTCATCACCTGCTGCGGCAGGCTGACGGCCTGCTCGAAGATGCGCCACTCGCGGTCGAGGGCGGCGGTGGCGTAGGTGTTGTCCGCGTCGACGGCGGCCTGCTGTCGTCCGCTCACGACGAGGCCGGCGGCGCGCAGCACCACGAGCGGCCAGAGCGCCTCGGCCTCCGCGGCGGACAACGGTCGCAGCGCGTGGAAGGCGCGTGCGGCGGGAAGTACGTGATGCGGTTCGACGCCGTCGTGATGGAGCATAGAGGAGAGCGACACGGCCAGTTCGCCGATCGCCCAACTCTTCGTCAGATCACCGAAGTCGATGATCCCGTCGGGTATCGGCAGGCGGCTGCCGGTACGGCGGATCAGATTGTCGTCGGTGAGGTCCAGGTGTACGGCCTGCTGCGGGAGTACGTCGGCGACGTCCTGGATACGGCCCCAGGCTTCGGCGGTGGCGACCTGGACCGCTGCCCGTCGCTCGGGTTCGTCGATGTGCCCGGCGAGTGCGGTGACCACGCGGTCGGCGTGCCGCAGGTCCCACTGCAGTACGCGATCGAGGCCCGGATGACGGAACTCGCGCAGGGCGGTGCTGACCTCGGCGGCGATCGTGCCCATCGCCGCCACCGTGCCGGGGGACAGGTGCCGCGGCCCCGACAGCGCCCCGCCGGGCAGGTGCCGCAGCAGCCGGGCGACGGCCGGCCCGCTGTCGGTGTCGACCGTGGTGCGCCGAGGCCTGCCGTCGGGGTGGCGCAGGACAGTGGCGACACGCAGGTCGGGGTAGGCCGCGGCGATCAGGTCGGCGGCGGTGTCCTGCGCCTCGATCTCCACGAGGCCGAAGGCCGGGTTGGCGATCTTCAGAACCGCCGCAACGGCCCCGTTCCCGTTCCGCAGCAGGAAGTTGGCGTCCTGCTGGCTCCCCAGCGGTTCCGCGTGCGCGTCGATGTCGAAGACCTCGGCGGCCATGAGCTCGGCCTCGGCCGATGTGGTCCGCGGCGCGAGGAGTGCGTTCTGGGTAAAGAAGTCGATCGTACGGTGCTCGGTGTGTGGCATTGCGGCGTCCTCGGCGGGGTTCGTGGTGGAGCGGGCGGATCGGGGCGGCGCGGGTGCCTCAGTCGACGTGCCAGAGGAAGCGGTGGGTGTGGATCGAGAAGTAGGGGAACTTCTCCACGGCCGTGACGCCCTCGACGGCCCGTACGGCATCGTTGACGAAATCCAGCAGGTCGTGGGGCCGTGGGCAGACGACCTCGACGAACAGGTCGAAGGTGCCGGCAGTCAGTACCGCGTACACGACCTCGTCGTGCCGGGAGAGCTCATCCGCCACCGCCCGCGGGTCGCCGTCGACGTGCAGACCGAGCAGGGCCATCGTCTGGTGGCCCATTGTCATCGGGTCGGTCACCCCCACCACCTGCACCGCCTTGGCGTCGATCAGGCGCTGCAGCCGCAGCCTCGCTGCCGACGGCGACAGGCCCACCTTCGGCCCCAACTCGGCGTAGGGGACGCGGCCGTCCACCTGCAGCTCGCGCAGGATGGCCCGGTCGATCTCGTCCATGAGACTCCTCTTCGTTGCCGCAACGGTGATCCAGAGTGCGGATGTGAGCACCATGCCGACTATTCGCGCTCGAATCAAGTGCCGTCGCGCTCGAATCACGTATCAGGAGTCATGAATGTTCGCCTCTGACCAGGGCCCGGGCCGCGACCCGCCAGGTCGCCGGAAGGCCGAGATGCCTCACCGGAAGACCGAGGTGAATCCGCCCATGATGGCCCCTTCAGCCCGGCACACCGTCTTGGTTGTCGAGGACGATCCGAGCATCGCCGAGATCCAGGCCGCGCAGCGCGATTTGTTCGGTGACGCACCGGCGCCGTATGCGTCGAACGACAGCGCCGCATGAAGGAGCCCGCGGCCAGGTCCCTGGTTCTGGACTCCCAGGCGCTGTCGCTGCTCCTGCGCAACGACCGCCAGATGGTCACCCGGATCGAGGCCGCTCGGCGCATAGGCGTGCCCGTCCTCGTTTCGGCCCTGACGGTGGTGGAGGCCGTCTACGGCAAGACGGACACCGCCCGGCTGCACTGGATGCTCTCCCGCCTTCAGGTCCAGGACGTCACCCAGGCGGACAGCCTCACCGCGGTGCAACTACTGAGCGATGCCGGTGGCCTGCACGGCCACAAGTACGCCATCGACGCCCTTGTCGCCGCGATGGCGCTCCGCTCCCCGGCGCCCGCGCTTGTGCTGACCTCGGGCCGCGACGACTGGGCGAAATTGTGCGGCGACCGCGTACAGATCAAGGACGTCTGACCTTGGGATTTACTTCTTCCAACGAAGACGGCTCGCGACCCGAGAACGGCTGACGCCGATGTCAGTAACATCGGCGTCAGTCCCATGCGTGGGGAATTCACTTCGCCGGCTGCCCCTCACGGTCGCGAGTCGTGGATCCGCACCCCTCCGGACCGCGCGGCATCAAATGCGCGGATCGCACGACGACTCATCACCCTTCTGTCGTGTGCAGGCTCTGTCCACTGCCCATACGTCCACGTCAGCCGCTGCGCCTACGAGCGCGCAAGCCGGTCCAGTGGCGCAGACGCTCGGATATCTGGGCTTCGTAGCCGTTGTGGGTGGGCTGGTAGTAGGTCTCGTGGTCCATGGCGTCGGGGAAGTAGTCGGCGCCGGAGAAGCCGTCGGTGGTGTCGGGGTCGTACTGGTAGTCCTTGCCGTAGCCGAGGTCCTTCATCAGCCGGGTCGGGGCGTTGAGGATGTGGGCGGGTGGCATGAGTGAGCCGGTGCGGCGGGCGGCGGCGTGTGCGGCGTTGAAGCCGCGGTAGACGGCGATGGACTTGGGGGCGGTGGCGAGGTAGACGACGGCCTGGGCGATCGCCAACTCGCCCTCGGGGGAGCCGAGTCGCTCGTACACGTCCCAGGCGGCGAGTGCCTGCTGGATGGCGTGGGGGTCGGCGATGCCGATGTCCTCGACTCCGAAGCGGACCAGGCGGCGGGCCACGAACAGGGGGTCCTCGCCGCCGTCGAGCATGCGGGCGAGCCAGTACAGGGCCGCGTCCGGGTCGGAGCCGCGCATCGACTTGTGGAGCGCGGAGATCAGGTTGTAGTGGCCCTCCTGCGCCTTGTCGTACAGCGGGGCGCGCTGCTGGATGTGGTGGGCGAGCGCGGTGGTGTCCAGGGGGGTGCCGGGGTGCGGGAGGGCCTGGAGCTGTTCGGTGATGTTGAGGAGGTAGCGGCCGTCGCCGTCGGCCATGGCGATCAGGGCGCGGCGGGCGTCGTCGTTAAGGGGCAGCCGGTGGCCGGTGAGGTCCTCGGCGCGGTCGAGGAGGGTGGCCAGGGCGGCTTCGTCGAGGCGTTTGAGGACGAGGACCTGGGTGCGGGAGAGGAGGGCTCCGTTGAGTTCGAAGCTCGGGTTCTCCGTGGTGGCGCCGATCAGGGTGATCGTGCCGTCCTCGACGTAGGGCAGGAAGCTGTCCTGCTGGGCGCGGTTGAAGCGGTGGATCTCGTCGACGAACAGCAGGGTGCCCTGGCCGATGGTGCGTCGGCTGCGGGCGGCGGCGAAGACCTTGCGCAGCTCCGCCACGCCGGAGAAGGTGGCCGACACCGGTTCGAAGGCCAGGTTGCTGCCGTCCGCGAGGAGGCGGGCGATGGTCGTTTTCCCGACGCCGGGCGGGCCCCACAGGATGGCGGAGCCGAGGCGCTGCGACGCGACCATGCGGCCCAGCGGGGCGTCCGGGGCCAGGAGGTGGTCCTGTCCGACGACGTCTTGCAGTCGGGTGGGGCGCAGGCGGTCGGCGAGTGGCCGGGCGGGCTCCTCGTCGAAGAGCGGCAGGGTCGCTTCGGTCGGTTCCATCGGTCTCTCGGATTGCGGGCGGAGGTGTGCGGGCGGAGGTGTGCCTTGCACGGGGCACTGACAGGCGCGGGCTCAGCGGCTCGTGGGCGCGCTTGCGGCGCTCATCAGGTACGGGGACGGGGGCGGTCGCGTTGCGGCAGCCGCGCGACGGCCAGGTCGTAGGAATCCTCGACTGCGTCGGTGACCAGCTGCTTGGTGATGCCGGGGCCCGGTCCGAGCGAGATCCAGTGCCGTTTGTCGAGGTAGCGGCCCGGGGTGATCGAGGCATAGCCGTGCACGTGCGCGCGGGCGTGTTCGGGTTCGCACTTGACCGTGATGATCTGCTCGTCCGGGTCGTCGGTGACGATCAGGAACACCCTGCCTGCGACCTTGTACACGTCCAGGTGCTCGGTGAACGGGTAACCGTGGTCCGTCCCGGGCAGCGCGAGCGCCGTGTGGCGGGCGGTGTCCTGGAGCCGGTCGCCGGCCGCGCTCACCGGCCCGCCCGCATGCGGATGCCGTAGGTGTGCGGGTCGACGGGCCGCTCGGCCCTGGGCAGGCGAGCGACCACAAGTCGGTAGGAGTCGGTGACGAGCTCATCGACGAGTTCCCTGTCGACGCCGTCCCCGCCCTCCAGCGTGATCCAGTGTTTCTTGTTCATGTGGTAACCGGGGGTGATGTGGCTGTACTGCTCCCGCAGGGCGTGTGCCTCGCCGGGGTCCGCCTTGAGGATCACGACCGGGCGCCCCGGGACCTCGGTCATCAGCATGAACACCTTGCCGCGCACCTTGAAGACCTCCCAGTCGTCGCCGAAGGGATGCTCCAGCCGGGCTCCGGGAAGCTCCTCGGCACGGTCGGCGGCAGTCTTGTGCAGGGTCATTCCGTTCATGAACGTTTCCTTCCTCAGGTGAGCGCGGGCTGGGCACCCCATGACGCGAGTGGCGCGCCGAGCGGTTGTGGCGGCACCACCTCCCACTCTCTCCCCGAAACCGACATAAGGTGCAGTAGGCTGCGGACACGTGATGGTCGACAAGCGACACCCCAGCCCGAGCGGACAGGCGGGGCCGGCCGCGGTCCCGCTGTACGGTTTCCAGCCCCCGGTCGGCACCCCGTACGGCCTTGAAGTGAGTACCGTCGAGGATTTCTTCGTCCAGCACGACGACTGGCCGTGGAACCCGCCCCGTCCGGGCCGTGCCACCTTCCACTACCTCATCGCCGTCACCGAGGGAGAGTTGCGGCACGACGTCGACCACGTCACGCGGACCGTCGCCTCCGGCCAGTGGCTGTGGGTGCGTCCCGGACACACGCAGTGCTGGCACCCGCCAGGCGCAGCCCGCGGCCCGTTCATCCTGTTCGAACCGGATGTACTGCGGCCCGACATCGCCCGCCTGCTGACCCCGCTCACCGCACACGAGGCTCCTGCCGTGCTGAGCCCGCACCCCGACGACGCCGCCTGGCTCCAGCAGACGGCACTCCAGCTTCTGGACGAACACCGCGCACTCGGGCGCCGGCCCCTCGACGTCCACCACGCCCTGCGGCGCAGCCTGCTCGAATCGCTGCTGCTGCGCCTGGCCAACGCCCCTGGGGTCACCCCCGCCGACACGAGTGCCGGCACGAGCCGTGGTGACACCTACAGAGGGTTCACGGACGCCCTGGAGCTGCACTTCCGCGAACTGCACCGGGCCGCGGACTACGCCGAGTTGCTCGGCTGCTCGGTCCGCACCCTCAGCCGCGCCGCCCGGGAAACCACCGGCAAGGGAGTGCGTGAGCTCATCGACGAGCGGCGCCTGCTCGAAGCCCGGCGCCTGCTGGGAAGCGCCCAATGGGATGCCCGGTCCGTGGCCGACCACCTCGGCTTCACCGACCCCGCGAACTTCGGCCGCTTCTTCCGCGACCGCACCGGTCTCACCCCGGCCACCTTCGCGGCCGACGAGACCACGACTCTCCCCCCTTCTCCCCCTGGTTGACGATCCCGAGCCCCCGCGTGCCGCCTTTGGCCGACAGGCCCAGCCTCGCACGCGCGGGTGCCGTCACGGTCAGTCTGTGGTGAAGCTGGACAGCACCGCGGCCGGGAGGCGGCTGCCCGCCGATCCGTGGGGAAGGATCTCCGTGATGCGGGCCAGATCGGTGGCGGAGAGCTGGACGTCGGTGGCGCCGGCGTTCTCCTCGACGCGCTTGGTGCTGCGGGTGCCGGGAATGGGCGCGATGTCCTCGCCCTGGGCGAGCAGCCAGGCCAGCGCGAGCTGGGCGGTGGTGATGCCTTTGGTGTCGGCCAGATTCTTGAGCTGTTCGGTGGCGTGCAGGTTGTAGGTGTAGTTCTCGCCCTGCCAACGTTCGTCCCAGCTGCGCATGTCGTCCGCGGCGTACTCGCTGGCGGGCTTGACCTGGCCGGTGAGGAAGCCGCGGCCGAGCGGGGAGTAGGGCACCAGGCCGATGCCGAGTTCCCGCAGGACGGGAAGGATCTCCTCCTCGACCTCCCGCTCGAAGAGCGAGTACTCGTACTGAAGCACGGAGACCGGGGTGACGGCGTGGGCGCGGCGGATGTACTGGGGGCCGACGTTGCTCAGGCCGAAGTACTTCACCTTGCCTTGGGTGATCAGTTCGCCGACCACGCCGGCGACCTCCTCGATCGGAATGTCGGGGTCGGAGATGTGCTGGTAGAAGAGGTCGATGTGGTCGCTCTGCAGGTAGCGCAGGCTGTTCTCGGCGACCTTGCGGATGTTTTCCGGGCGGCTGTCGAAGGCGGGGCTGGTCGCCGGGGCGGTCATGTCGAAGCCGAACTTGGTGGCAAGGACCACCTCGTCGCGGAAGTCTTTGACTGCCTTGCCCAGGAGGGTCTCGTTGCTGCCGGTACCGGCGCCGTACAGCTCGGCGGTGTCGAAGAAGTCGATCCCGAGTTCGTGGGCGCGGCGGATGGTCGCGATGCCCTCGTCGTCGTTCGAGGCGCCGTAGGCCATGGACATGCCCATGGTCCCCAGGCCGAGCGCCGAGACGCGCAGACCCTGAGAGCCCAGATTGCGGTGCTGCATGAGTTCACTCCCTGAGTAGTTCGCCGGCTTCACCCGCAGAGGTCAAACCGAACCGTTCCGTTTGACTCTACGCGCCGATCACCCGGATGCCAAACCAAACGGTTTGGTGCTCTATCCTGGGACCATGTCCCAGTCCCGCGACTCCGGCCAGACCGCAGCGCCCGCAGCCGCCGCCGGCGACACCACGCGCGAGCGCATTCTCACCGCTGCCATGGAGGAGTTCGCCCGCCACGGCATCGCCGGCGCCCGTGTGGACCGCATCGCCAAACTCGCCAAGACCAGCAAAGAACGCGTCTACGCCTACTTCCGCAGCAAGGACGCGCTCTATGCCGACGTCGCCGCACGGGAGTACGTCGTCATCGCCGAGGCCACCCAGATAGACCCGTCCGACCTCCCCGGCTACGCGGGCCGCCTGTTCGACTACTTTGTCGCCCGTCCGGACCACCACCGCCTGATCACCTGGGGTCGCCTCGAACTGCCGGGCACCACAGCCGTTGCCGACGATCCCGACCAGGCAATGATCGCCCGCAAAATCGACCAGCTCCGACAGGTGCAGCGGGCAGGACAGCTCGACCCCGCCTGGGACCCGGCCGACGTCCTCGCCCTGGTCAATCAGATCGCCATGACCTGGGCGGCGCAACCCGAACTCAGCAAGGCCGCCGCCGCACACGCCGTGGACCCCACCACCACCGCCCGCCGCGCCGCAGTGGTGACCGCTGTCGAGCGGCTTTTCCCTCGATCGCGCTGAGGTCCACCCGACCTGCGGCAGCCCTGCCCGACTCACCGAGACCGCCTCAGCGCCAAAGCTCCCCACGCCACCCAAACCCGGCGCCGCCGACCTTGGGCCCTTCCTCCACGGCTGGAGTCCGTACCCTCCCCGCTCGTACTGAGCCGCACTGCCGCCCACGAAGAGGGTAAAACCGAATCTTCCCGCCCCCGCCCTTACCCCAGTGCCGGTTCGCAGCTCAGCACGGGCGCCTCCCACTCCCAGCACCGATCCAGCACGGTGCAGGTGGCAAGGGGTGACGGCAGGTGACGAGGGATCAGATTATCCAGCACCTATCCAGCGCGGGAAAAGACCAAGGGCCCGACCTCGGAAGGTCGGACCCCCGCTGACCTGCATGTTTGCCAGATCGCCGACGTGGTCGTATATCAGCCGCTACACGTTGAAGCGGAACTCCACCACGTCGCCGTCCTGCATCACGTAGTCCTTGCCCTCCATGCGCGCCTTGCCCTTGGCACGGGCCTCCGCGACCGAGCCCGTCTCGACGAGGTCCTCGAAGGAGACGATCTCCGCCTTGATGAAGCCCTTCTGGAAGTCGGTGTGGATCACACCGGCCGCCTCCGGAGCCGTCGCGCCCTTCTTGATCGTCCAGGCGCGGGCTTCCTTCGGGCCTGCCGTGAGGTAGGTCTGGAGGCCCAGGGTGTCGAAGCCGACGCGGCCGAGGGTGGCCAGGCCGGGCTCCTCCTGGCCCATGGACTGGAGGAGTTCGAGGGCCTCGTCGTCGTCGAGCTCGATCAGCTCGGACTCGATCTTGGCGTTGAGGAAGATGGCCTCCGCCGGGGCGACCAGGGCGCGCTGCTCGTTCTTGAAGTCCTCGTCGACGAGCTCGTCCTCGTCGACGTTGAACACGTACAGGAAGGGCTTCGTCGTGAGCAGGTGCAGCTCGTGGAGCAGGCGGCCCTTCTCGGTGCCGGCCGTGATGCCCTGGGAGAAGAGCGTGTCGCCCGCCTCGAGGATCTTCTGGGCCTCCTCGACGGCGGCGAGGACCGCGACCTTGTCCTTCTGGAGGCGGGCCTCCTTAGTCAGGCGCGGGACAGCCTTCTCGACGGACTGGAGGTCGGCGAGGATCAGCTCGGTGTTGATCGTCTCGATGTCGTCCTTGGGCGAGACCTTGCCGTCGACGTGGACGACGTTCTCGTCCTTGAAGGCGCGGATGACCTGGCAGATCGCATCGGACTCGCGGATGTTCGCGAGGAACTTGTTGCCCAGGCCCTCGCCCTCGCTCGCACCCCGCACGATGCCCGCGATGTCGACGAAGTCGACCGTGGCGGGGAGCAGCTTCTGCGAGCTGAAGATCTCGGCGAGCTTGTTCAGGCGCGGGTCGGGGACGCCCACGACGCCGACGTTCGGCTCGATGGTGGCGAACGGGTAGTTGGCCGCCAGCACGTCGTTCTTGGTCAGGGCGTTGAAAAGGGTCGACTTGCCGACATTCGGCAGGCCGACGATTCCGATCGTGAGCGACACTTTGGCGACTTCCTGAAGTGAGGAGAGGGGCTGTGCGGGCGGGCCGGGGGTGGACCGATTCTCCAGTTTACGGGCGGGGCCGGTCGGCCCGTCACGGGTGCGGGGACGGAGGCCGGCCGGGGGCCGAACGGGCCTGTTTCGGCCGTGCGGTATCGAACGCAACGCCAAGGTCACCCAAAGCGCGTGTCCAACGCCCGAAAGAGTGCACCCGGCGTCCTAGGTTGTCGGGGTGGAGCAGCACAGGACACGCACCCAGCGCACCCAGCCCCCGCAGGGCAGGCCCGCACCGCCCGGCGGCCTCGGCGAGGCCACGGGTGCGGCCGGCTATCCGGTGGCGGTGGCGGTCGCCCCGGCGCCGTCGGCCGGCCCGGGTCCCGGGCCCCGGCGCGGGGCCCCGCCCGTGGTCCTGGCGCTGCGCAGATTCCCCAACCCCCGGCTGACCGGTATCGGCGCCGGCCTCTTCGCGGCCCTGGCGATGTTCCTGCTGGCCTGCGTGGACCGACTGCTCTTCGGCGGTTCGGAGCTCGTGTACGGGCTGCTCTTCCTGCCCGTCAGCGCCCTGACCGCCCTCTGGGTGCGGCCCGCCGACCTGGTGACCGCCCCGATCATCGTGCCCATCGCCTTCGCGGTCGGCGTGATCCCCGTCGCCGGGGGCACGGGCGGCTTCGGCGGGCAGGCGATGGCCGTCGTGACCGCGCTCGCCGTCCAGGCGGGCTGGCTGTACGGGGGCACGCTCATCGCGGGTCTCATCGCCTCCGTACGGAAGATCCGGCAGATGCGGGAGCGGCAGCGGCACCTGGTCAGGGCCGACCGGGCCGCCCGCCGCCCCCGCGCATAGAAGCTACTTGCCCGCGGCCGCCATGGCCGCACCGACGATGCCCGCGTTGTTCTGCAGCTGGGCCGGGACCATCTCGGCCCGTACGTGTTCGATGAGCGGCAGGAATTTCTCCGCCTTGCGGCTGACGCCCCCGCCGATGATGAAGAGCTCGGGCGAGAACAGCATCTCCACGTGGGCCAGGTACTTCTGCACCCGGTGCGCCCAGTGCTGCCAGCTGAGGTCCTCGTCCTCCTTGGCCTTCGTGGAGGCGCGCTTCTCCGCGTCGTGGCCGTGCAGCTCCAGGTGGCCGAGCTCCGTGTTGGGGACGAGCTGCCCGTCGGTGAAGACCGCGCTGCCGATGCCCGTGCCGAGGGTCAGCATGATGACCGTGCCCTTGCGGTCGCGGCCCGCCCCGAAGGTCATCTCGGCGACACCGGCCGCGTCGGCGTCGTTGAGGATCGTGACGGACTGCCCGATACGGTCACTGAGCAGCGCCCGGGCGTCCATGTCGATCCAGCCCTTGTCGACGTTGGCCGCGGTCCTGGTGATGCCGCCGGTGACGACTCCGGGGAACGTGATGCCGACCGGCCCCTGCCAGTCGAAATGGCCGACGACCTCGGCCACCCCGTCGGCCACGCTCTCGGGCGTGGCCGGGTGAGGTGTCAGTACCTTGTGGCGCTCCTGCGCCAGCTCTCCGCGGTCCAGGTCCACGGGCGCACCCTTGATCCCCGAACCGCCGATATCCACACCGAAGATCTCCATGTGATCCACGGTACGGGCAGGTGGCGAGGATCACTCCCCGGAGGGGCGATCCGGCGGGTGCACCCGGGGCGCCCGGCCGGTCACTCCGCGGAGAGCGCGGCGGCCTCGGCCCGCAGGTCGCGCCGGAGCTCCTTGGGCAGCGAGAAGGTGATCGACTCGTCGGCCGTCTTCACCGTCTCGACGTCCGCGTAACCCCGCTCGCCCAGCCACTCCAGCACGCCGTCGACGAGGACGTCGGGCACCGAGGCGCCGGAGGTGAGCCCGACGGTGGTGACACCCTCCAGCCACGCCTCGTCGATCTCGGCGGCGAAGTCCACGAGGTGGGCGGCGGGCGCGCCGGCGTCCAGGGCGACCTCGACCATGCGGATCGAGTTGGAGGAGTTCTTCGAGCCGACGACGATGACCAGCTCGGCGTCCTCGGCCAGCTTCTTCACCGCGATCTGACGGTTCTGCGTGGCGTAGCAGATGTCGTCGCTCGGCGGGGAGAGGAGGTTCGGGAACTTCTGCTTGAGCGCGCCGACGGTCTCCATCGTCTCGTCGACGGAGAGCGTGGTCTGGGAGAGCCAGACGACCTTCGACTCGTCGCGGACCTCGACGTTCGCCACGTCGTCGGGGCCGTCGACCAGCGTGATGTGGTCGGGGGCCTCGCCGCTCGTTCCGATGACTTCCTCGTGGCCCTCGTGGCCGATCAGGAGGATGTCGTAGTCCTCCTGGGCGTAGCGGACGGCTTCCTTGTGGACCTTGGTGACCAGCGGGCAGGTCGCGTCGATCGTGGCGAGCTTGCGCTCGGCGGCCTCGGCGTGGACGGTCGGGGCGACCCCGTGCGCGGAGAACATCACGATGGAGCCCTCGGGCACCTCCGCGGTCACGTCGACGAAGATCGCGCCCTTCTTCTCGAGGGTCTGCACGACGTACTTGTTGTGCACGATCTCGTGACGGACGTAGACCGGGGCACCGTACTGCTCCAGTGCTTTCTCGACGGCGATCACGGCGCGGTCCACGCCCGCGCAGTAGCCACGGGGCGCTGCGAGCAGGACACGGCGGGCAGGAGAAGCAGTCATGCGTCCCATCGTAAGGCCGTACCGAACAGGCGCCGGGCCGGTGGGGTCGCGAGACTGATGCGTACGCAACCAGCGACGGAGGGTTCATGGCGGGGAGCAGCACGGAAGAGGGAAAGCTGCGGCGGACACTCGGGTTCCGGGACCTGGTGGTCTACGGGCTGCTGTTCATCGCGCCCATGGCCCCGGTCGGAGTCTTCGGCACGCTGGACGCCAAGTCCGACGGGGCCGTGGCGCTGGTGTATCTCGTGGCGACCGTGGTGATGGCCTTCACCGCGTTCAGCTACGCCCAGATGGTCCGTGTGGCCCCGCTCGCCGGGTCCGTCTTCGCGTACGCCCGAAAGGGCCTCGGGGAGGGGCCGGGGTTCATCGCCGGCTGGATGGCGATGCTCGACTACCTGCTCATCCCGGCCGTCGCCTATCTCTTCTCCGGGATCGCGATGAACGCGCTGGTTCCCGAGGTGTCGCGGTGGGTGTGGACGGCGATCGCGGTCGTGGTGACGACGCTGCTCAACCTCTGGGGCGTACGGGCGGCGGCCCGGGTGGGCTTCGCGGTGCTCGCCATGGAGATCGTGGTGCTGCTGGTGTTCGTGGTGTCGGCGGTGGTGGTGCTGGCCAGGGACGGGGCGCAGCGGGGCTGGCTGTCACCGCTCACCGGGGACACCGGTTTCTCGATGACGGCGGTACTGGGGGCGGTCTCCGTCGCGGTGCTGTCCTACCTGGGGTTCGACGCGATCGCCTCGTTCGCGGAGGAGGTGACGGGGGGTTCGGCGAAGGTGGCGCGGGCGGTGCTGTTCTGCCTGGTGCTCGCCGGGGCGCTGTTCGTGGTCCAGTCGTATCTGGCGGCGCTGCTGGAACCGGTGAGCTCGGCGGAGCTGGCGGCGGATCCGGTGAGGCGGGGGTCCGCGTTCTACGACGCGGTGGACGCCTCGGTCGGCTCCTGGCTGCACGATCTGGTGGCCGTCAGCAAGGCGATCGGCGCGGCTTTCGCGGCGCTGGCGGGGCAGGCGGCGGCCGGCCGGCTGGTGTTCGCGATGGGGCGGGAGGACCGGCTGCCGTCGTTCCTGTCCCGGGTCGACAGCCGGTCCGGGGTGCCGCGTGTCGCGATCGCGTGCGCAGCGGTCGTGACGCTGGTGGCGGCGGTGTGGGCGGCCCGGCGCGACGACGGCCTCGATCACCTGGTGTCGGTCGTGAACGTGGGCGCGCTCACCGCGTTCGTGCTGCTGCACGCGTCGGTGGTCGGCTGGTTCGCCGTACGCCGAATGGAGGGGCCGCCGAGCTGGTGGCGCCACATCGTGGTGCCGGTGGTGGGCGCGGGGGTTCTGGTCGCGGTGATCCTGGAGGCGACGACGAGCGCCCAGCTGGTGGGGCTGTGCTGGCTGGGGATCGGACTGGTGGTGCTCGCGGTGCAGTGGGGGCGGCGGGCTGCCTGATTGTCCGTACCGGCCGATACGCTCGCCCGTATGGCTCTCACTACGTCCCCGGAAGCCCCGCTGCCCGTCGGCGACGTGTCCCGGCTGATCGGCGGCTGGATCGACCGGCTCGGTGCGGTCTGGGTCGAGGGGCAGATCACCCAGCTGTCACGCCGGCCCGGTGCCGGGGTGGTGTTCCTGACGCTGCGTGACCCCTCCCACGACATCTCGGTGAGCGTGACCTGCTTCCGGCAGGTCTTCGACCGGATCGCCGATGTGGTGACGGAGGGCGCGCGGGTGGTCGTCCTCGCCAAGCCCGAGTGGTACGCCCCGCGCGGGCAGCTGTCCCTGCGGGCCACGGAGATACGGCCGGTGGGCATCGGCGAGCTGCTGGTGCGGCTGGAGCAGCTGAAGAAGTCGCTGGCCGCCGAGGGGCTCTTCGCCCTGGACCGGAAGAAGCCGCTGCCCTTCCTGCCGCAGCTGATCGGCCTGGTCTCGGGACGGGCGTCGGCGGCTGAACGCGATGTGCTGGAGAACGCCAGGCGGCGCTGGCCGGCGGTGCGCTTCGAGGTGCGCAACACCGCTGTACAGGGTGTGCACGCCGTGAATCAGGTGGTCCAGGCGGTCCAGGAGCTGGACGGGCTGCCCGAGGTCGACGTGATCGTGGTCGCCCGTGGCGGCGGCAGCGTCGAGGACCTGCTGCCGTTCTCCGACGAGGCGCTGATCCGCGCGGTGGCCGCGTGCCGCACCCCGGTGGTCTCCGCCATCGGGCACGAACCGGACTCGCCCCTGCTCGACCTGGTGGCCGATCTGCGGGCGTCGACGCCGACGGACGCGGCGAAGAAGGTCGTGCCGGACGTGGGTGAGGAGCTCGACCGCGTCCAGCAGCTCCGGGACCGGGCGCTGCGGACCGTCCGGGGGCTGATCGACCGGGAGGAGCGGGGGCTGGCGCATGCGCTGGGCAGGCCCTCCATGGAGCGGCCGCAGCGGATGGTGGACGAGCGGGAAGCGGAGGTCGACGCCTTGGTGGGGCGGAGCCGCAGAGTCCTCGGGCACCTGCTGGACCGCGCCGACTCGGAGCTCGCGCACACCCGGGCCCGGGTCGTGGCGCTCTCGCCGGCGGCGACGCTGGAGCGGGGATACGCGGTGCTGCAGCGGCCGGACGGCCATGTGGTGCGCTCCCCCGCGGACGCCGGGGCGCCGGGCGAGGAGCTGCGGGCGCGGGTCTCCGAGGGCGAGTTCACCGTACGGGTCGCGGAGTGACGACCTGACCCGCGATCGGCCGCGACGCCGCTGACCATCACCGGTGAGGTCGTAAGCGGCCGGGTTTGTCCGACCCCGCGCATAGGGTGGTCGGCATGACGGACGACGGGACGACGACGGCTGCCGCGACGGGCACGCTCGGGTACGAGCAGGCGCGGGACGAGATGATCGAGGTCGTACGCCGCCTGGAGGCGGGCGGCACGACGCTGGAGGAGTCGCTGGCGCTGTGGGAGCGCGGTGAGGAGCTGGCGAAGGTGTGCCGGCACTGGCTGGAGGGTGCGCGGGCCCGGCTGGACGCGGCGCTGGCACGCCCCGAGGAACCCTCGGAGGCCGGCGGCGACGCGGAGTAGGGAGTTCCGGAGGCGCTTCCGGGCGGCTTCGGGGGCCGGTTGTGCGGTGGATCACTCCGGGACAGATTTAGTTGAAGTTTAATCTATCCCTCGGTTACGGTGCTTGTACCGCTTGATCCGTACCGCCCGGAAGGTAACGCTTCAGATGTCCCTCGTTCTTGACCCCGCCGCCCAGGACCTCCTCTTCCGCGAGGCCCGCACTGCCAACACGTTCACCGACGAGCCGGTGACCGACGAGCAGGTCCAGGCGATCTACGACCTGGTCAAGTACGGCCCCACGGCCTTCAACCAGTCGCCGCTGCGCGTCGTCCTGGTCCGCACGCCGGAGGGCCGCGAGCGCCTCGTGAAGCACATGGCCGAGGGCAACCAGCCGAAGACCTCCGCCGCCCCGCTGGTCGCGCTGCTCGTCGCGGACCACGAGTTCCACGAGGAACTCCCGGCGCTCCTGCCGCACTTCCCGCAGGCCAAGGACGCGTTCTTCTCCGAGCGCCCGGTCCGCGAGCAGTCGGCCGCGCTCAACGCCACGCTGCAGGCCGCCTACTTCATCATCGGCGTCCGCGCCGCCGGCCTGGCCGCCGGCCCGATGACCGGCTTCGACGCCGCGGGCATCGAGAAGGAGTTCCTGGACGGTGACCACAAGCTGATCATGGCCGTCAACATCGGCAAGCCGGGCGAGGACGCCTGGTTCCCGCGTCTGCCGCGCCTGTCCTACGACGAGGTCATCACGACCGTCTGATCCCCTTCCCGGGAGGCGGCCGCCTCCCGGGACCAGCGGAAGAGCCCCACGACGCCGAGCGTCGTGGGGCTCTTCCGGTGGTACGGGGCCGTCAGGAAGCGGAGGGAGCGGCCGAGGGGGCAGCCGTCTTCAGCGCGGCGGCCATCTCCGCCAGCCGGTCCGCGGGGGCCGAGCCGGTGACCACCGTCGTCACGCCCTCGGCGTGCAGCACCAGCGCGTCGTACTTCGGCCCGTTCCAGATCTCCCAGTCCCGGCCCGAGACCTCGCGCGTGCGGCCGGTGTTCCTGGCGTCCCGGCTGACCTCGGGGACGTACTTCTTCGCCGGGGTCGTCGACTGCTCGACGGCCACGTACCTCTCGTCCGGGTCGAGGAAGCCGAGGTGCCATCCCGAGCCGTTCTGCCCCTCGTACGAGACGGAGGTCGGCTTCCAGCCTTCGGGCAGCCCCGCCGGGGCGGCCACGGGGTACGGCGCGGCGCGACGGGCCGTCGCGAGCTCGACCCGGTAGTCGACCGCCTTGATGGGGTCGGCCTTGTCGTCGTGCGGGATGAAGATGTAGACGACGCCCGCCACTGCGGTGATCACGAGCATCGACAGGATCATGTCCCGGACGGTCTGCTTGCCTCGCTTGCTTGCCACGTAGTCAATGGTGGCATGGGCCACCGGACGTCCGGCCAGCGGGCACCCGCTCATACGTGACCCGCTCTGCTCATTTTATCGACCTACCGATAGAGTCACAGCACCCTCTTTTCCGGTCGTCGTCGTACAGAAAGGTGCGCTCCGATGTCCGAGCATCATCTGCCGTCCCAGCTCGAGGTCTCCCCCGAGGCCCCCGACCGCAACCTGGCCCTGGAGTTGGTGCGGGTCACCGAGGCCGCCGCCATGGCCGCCGGGCGCTGGGTCGGCCGCGGCGACAAGATCGGCGCCGACGGCGCCGCAGTCAAAGCCATGCGCACGCTCGTCTCCACGGTGTCGATGAACGGCATCGTCGTCATCGGTGAGGGCGAGAAGGACGAAGCGCCCATGCTGTTCAACGGCGAGCGCGTCGGCGACGGCACCGGAGCCGAGGTCGACATCGCCGTCGACCCGATCGACGGCACCACGCTCAACGCGAAGGGCATGCCCAACGCGATCGCCGTCCTGGCCGCCGCGGACCACGGCGCGATGTTCGACCCGTCCGCCGTCTTCTACATGGACAAGCTGGTCACCGGTCCCGAGGCCGCCGACTTCGTCGACATCAACGCCCCCGTGTCCGTGAACATCCGGCGCGTCGCGAAGGCCAAGAGCTCCTCCCCGGAGGACGTCACCGTCGTCATCCTGGACCGGCCCCGGCACGAGAACGTCGTCAGGGAGATCCGGGAGACCGGCGCCCGGATCAAGTTCATCTCCGACGGCGACGTCGCCGGGTCGATCATGGCGGCCCGCGAGGGGACCGGTGTCGACCTGCTCATGGGCATCGGCGGCACGCCTGAGGGCATCATCTCGGCCTGCGCCATAAAGTGCCTCGGCGGTGTCATCCAGGGCAAGCTCTGGCCCAAGGACGAGGCCGAGCGGCAGCGGGCGCTGGACGCCGGCCACGACCTGGACCGCGTCCTGTCGACGGACGACCTCGTCAGCGGGGACAACGTCTTCTTCGTCGCCACCGGGATCACCGACGGCGAACTCCTGCGCGGTGTGCGGTACCGCGCGGAGACGGCGAGCACGGAGTCCCTGGTGATGCGGTCCAAGTCGGGCACGATCCGCAGGATCGACTCGACGCACCGGCTGTCGAAGCTGCGCGCCTACAGCGCGATCGACTTCGACCGCGCCAAGTAGTCCCGGCGCGCACGGATGTGGGGCCGCCCGGCCGGGCGGCCCCACATCCGTGCGCGCGGAAGTCAGCCGGCTATGCGTCCCGTCGGGGCCGCGGCCTTGAGCTCCATGTCGCGCCTGCGGCGCCGGGCGAGCGCCACGCGGCGTTCGGCGGCGGTGAGGCCGCCCCACACCCCGTAGGGCTCGGGCTGTATGAGCGCGTGCTCCCGGCACTCCACCATCACCGGGCACCTCGCACAGACCTGTTTCGCGGCCTCCTCACGGGCGAGCCGCGCAGCGGTCGGCTCCTTCGACGGGGCGAAGAACAGCCCGGCTTCGTCCCGGCGGCACACAGCCTCCGAGTGCCAGGGCCCCGCCTGGTCCTCCCGCGCGGGTGTGCGCTGGGACGGCATGGCGGCGACCTGCAGGGGCTGATGCGGCATGTGCAGCACGGTCCACTCCTGACGACGGCTTCGGCTTCGGCTCGTGAGCGAGAGGCGATGCAGCACTCCCTACCCGCTGTACGCACGCCTATGCACTGAGTGGCGCCGCCTTCCGGCCCCCGCGGCGCCGTCACGGCGCCCGCTGGCCGGAATGCGCGGTGGACCGGCCGTGCGCCCTCAGTGGCCGAGGTGTTTGCGCAACTGGCTGTGGAGGTTGGCGATGAGCTTGCCACGCTTGGGCTTCGCCTCGACGTTTCCGAATACGGAATAGCCGTTCACGACGACCACCGGTGCCTCGGGGTCGGCGGATTCCAGTGTGTCGACCTCGAAATTGCCGAAAATGCCCGTTCCGCTGCCGCGCAGCGAGATGTTCTCGGGGACCTTGATCTCGACACTGCCGAAGACGGACGTCGCGTTGATGACCGTCAGACGCTGGCCGAACAGCGCCTCCGTCAGGTCGATCTCCACGCTGCCGAAGAGCGAGAAGGCGTTCGTGCGCCCGCCGACGCGCCAACGGCCCCTGCGGGTGGAGCTGCTGAAGACCGCCACCAGGTTCTCGGCGGGCCCGGTCGCCGCCTCGGGGCCGTAACCGTAGGGCGAGGCGGCCGGGCGGGCGGCGCCGCCCGCTGCCGGGAGGTCCTGGACCAGCGGATCGAGCTCGCCGACGGTCTTGGCCCGGTAGACCAGGTCGACCCGCTCGGCGTGCTCCTCGGCCGTCAGCCGGCCCTCGGCCATGGCGTCCCGCAGGATGTCCGCGATCCGGTCGCGGTCCGCGTCGGACGCGCGGATTCCGGCGGGCGCGGGACCGGCCGGAGCGACGGGCTGCTGAGGCTGCTTCTCGAGGTCCACCGGGACAGCGTACCGAAACGCGATAGATCGCGACAGCACCTCTCCGGCCCCGCACTGAATCCGCCGTGTGGGAATCCGCCGTGCGGGAGCAAGCGTTCCGGGGTGAGCCTTACCTCACAGGCTCGGCGCGTCGGAGGCGTTCTACCCTGGTGGATGCGCTGCCCAAGGGTGGTCAGCCGCTGTCGCCGAGTGAGGAATGGCCGTAATGCCAGAGTTTGCGTACTCCGATCTGCTCCCCCTGGGAGAGGACACCACGCCGTACCGGCTGGTGACCGCCGACGGCGTCTCGACCTTCGAGGCCGACGGCCGTACGTTCCTCAAGGTGGCTCCGGAGGCCCTGCGCACCCTCGCGGCCGAGGCCATGCACGACATCTCGCACTATCTGCGCCCCGCCCACCTGGCGCAGCTGCGCCGCATCGTGGACGACCCCGAGGCGTCGTCCAACGACAAGTTCGTCGCGCTGGACCTCCTGAAGAACGCGAACATCGCCGCCGCGGGCGTCCTGCCGATGTGCCAGGACACCGGTACGGCGATCGTCATGGGCAAGCGCGGGCAGAACGTCCTGACCGAGGGCGGTGACGAGGAAGCCCTGTCGCACGGCATCTTCGACGCGTACACCGAGCTCAACCTGCGCTACTCGCAGATGGCCCCGCTGACCATGTGGGACGAGAAGAACACCGGCTCGAACCTCCCGGCCCAGATCGAGCTGTACGCGACGGACGGCGGCGCGTACAAGTTCCTCTTCATGGCGAAGGGCGGCGGCTCGGCCAACAAGTCGTTCCTCTTCCAGGAGACCAAGGCGGTCCTCAACGAGGCCTCCATGATGAAGTTCCTGGAGGAGAAGATCCGCTCCCTGGGGACGGCGGCCTGCCCGCCGTACCACCTGGCGATCGTCGTCGGCGGCACGTCGGCGGAGTTCGCGCTGAAGACCGCGAAGTACGCCTCCGCGCACTACCTCGACGAGCTGCCCGCCGAGGGCTCCCCGACCGGCCACGGCTTCCGGGACAAGGAGCTGGAGGAGAAGGTCTTCGAGCTGACGCAGAAGATCGGCATCGGCGCGCAGTTCGGCGGGAAGTACTTCTGCCACGACGTGCGCGTGGTCCGCCTCCCCCGTCACGGCGCCTCGCTGCCCGTCGCCATCGCCGTGTCGTGCTCGGCCGACCGCCAGGCCACCGCGAAGATCACCGCCGAGGGCGTCTTCCTGGAGCAGCTGGAGAAGGACCCGGCGCGCTTCCTCCCGGACACCACGGACGAGCACCTGGACGAGTCCGACGTGGTGCAGATCGACCTGAACCAGCCGATGGACGACATCCTCGCCGAGCTGACCAAGTACCCGGTCAAGACCAGGCTCTCGCTGACGGGCCCGCTGGTCGTGGCGCGCGACATCGCGCACGCCAAGATCAAGGAGCGGCTCGACGCCGGCGAGGAGATGCCGCAGTACCTCAAGGACCACCCGGTCTACTACGCGGGCCCCGCGAAGACCCCCGAGGGCTACGCCTCCGGCTCCTTCGGCCCGACGACGGCCGGCCGCATGGACAGCTACGTCGCGCAGTTCCAGGCGGCGGGCGGCTCCAAGGTGATGCTCGCCAAGGGCAACCGCTCCAAGCAGGTCACGGACGCCTGTGACGCGCACGGCGGCTTCTACCTCGGCTCGATCGGCGGCCCCGCCGCGCGCCTCGCGCAGGACTGCATCAAGAAGGTCGAGGTCGTCGAGTACGAGGAGCTCGGCATGGAGGCGGTGTGGCGCATCGAGGTCGAGGACTTCCCCGCGTTCATCGTGGTCGACGACAAGGGCAACGACTTCTTCACCGAGCCCGCCCCGGCCCCGACCTTCACCAGCATCCCGGTCCGCGGCCCCGGCCTCGGCTGACCGCACACCCCGCCGAAGGGGCGCCCCCGCCACCGGGTGCGCCCCTTCGGCATGTGCGGGTGCTCCGCCGGCGGGCCCGGTGGACGCGTGAACGTCGCGGCGGGGCGTGATCCGTCCGGCGGTCCGGGGCAGGAGTAGCGGAATACGGCGGGCGCCGACCGCGCTCGTTCCTGCAGGAGGTAACAACACCATGGGCGAACCGGCCGAGGACACGCAGTACCGCGTCGAGCACGACTCGATGGGCGAGGTGAAGGTGCCCGCCCACGCGAAGTGGCGGGCACAGACACAGCGCGCGGTGGAGAACTTCCCCATCTCCGGGCAGCGGCTGGAGCGGGCCCACATCGAGGCCCTGGCCAGGATCAAGGCCGCGGCGGCCAAGGTCAACGCCGAGCTGAAGGTGCTGGATCCTGACATCGCGGACGCGATCCAGGAGGCCGCCGAGGAGGTGGTGGCGGGACGCTGGGACGAGCACTTCCCCATCGACGTGTTCCAGACGGGTTCCGGCACGTCGTCCAACATGAACACCAACGAGGTCGTGGCCACGCTCGCCACGGAGCGGCTCGGGCGTGAGGTCCACCCCAACGACCACGTCAACGCGTCCCAGTCGTCGAACGACGTGTTCCCGTCGTCGATCCACATCGCCGCGACCGCCGCCGTCACCGCCGACCTGATCCCGGCGCTCGAACACCTGGCCACCGCCCTGGAGCGGAAATCGGCCGAATTCTCGGAGGTCGTGAAGTCGGGCCGTACGCATCTGATGGACGCCACCCCCGTCACCCTGGGGCAGGAGTTCGGCGGCTACGCGGCGCAGATCCGTTACGGCGTCGAGCGCCTGCGGGCCTCGCTGCCCCGCCTCGCCGAACTCCCCCTGGGCGGCACGGCGGTGGGCACGGGGATCAACACCCCGCCCGGCTTCTCCGCCGCGGTGATCGCGGAGGTCGCCCGCACGACGGGGCTGCCGCTCACCGAGGCCCGCAACCACTTCGAGGCGCAGGGCGCCAGGGACGGGCTCGTCGAGACGTCGGGCCAGCTCCGCACGATCGGCGTGTCGCTCACCAAGATCTCCAACGACCTCCGCTGGATGGCCTCCGGGCCCCGGACCGGGCTGGCCGAGATCAACCTGCCCGACCTGCAGCCGGGCTCGTCGATCATGCCGGGGAAGGTCAATCCGGTCATCCCGGAGGCCGTGCTGATGGTCGCGGCCCAGGTGACGGGCAACGACGCCACGGTCGCCGCGGCGGGAGCGGCCGGCAACTTCGAGCTCAACGTCATGCTGCCGGTCATCGCGAAGAACCTCCTGGAGTCCGTACGGCTCCTCGCCAACGCCTCCCGGCTGCTCGCCGACCGCACGGTCGACGGCATCACGGCGAACGTGGAGCGGGCCCGGCAGTACGCGGAGTCCTCGCCCTCGGTCGTGACCCCGCTGAACAAGTACATCGGCTACGAGCAGGCGGCGAAGGTCGCCAAGAAGTCCCTGGCCGACGGCACGACGATCCGGGAGACGGTGCTGGCCGGGGGGTACATCGAGCGCGGTGACCTGACGCCGGAACAGCTCGACGAGGCCCTGGACGTGCTGCGTATGACCCGGCCCTGACGCGTAACGCACCGTGCGGCCGGGGAGCCGTCCCTAAGATCTCTTCATGACAGCGACGGAAGCGGGTACGGGAGCGGGCACCGGGGCGGGTGCGGGAGACGGCGGGCGCTGGTCGCCGGGGGACCGGATCCTCTGGCGGTACCGGGACAACGGAAGACCGGGCGACGGTGAAGGCCACGCGGTCCACATCTGCCGGCCGGTCACCGTCGTCCAGGACACCGACGAACTGCTGGCCGTGTGGATGGCGTCCGGCACCGAGTGTGTGAGGCCGGTCCTCGCCGACGGCACCCAGGTGCACGCCGAACCGCTCGCCACCCGCTACACACGCCCGCGCACGACGGTGCGGTCCCGGTGGTTCGGCTCGGGTGTCCTGAAGCTCGCCAGACCGGGCGATCCCTGGTCGGTCTGGCTGTTCTGGGACCGCGGCTGGCTGTTCCGCAACTGGTACGTCAACCTCGAGGAGCCGCGCTCACGCTGGTCGGGCGGGGTGGATTCGCAGGACCACTTCCTCGACATCTCGGTGCGTCCCGACCACAGCTGGGAGTGGCTCGACGAGGACGAGTTCGCGCAGGCGCAGCGGGTCGGACTGATGGACGAGGCCACCGCGCGGCGGGTGCGCGAGGCGGGGCTGGCGGCCGTCGAGGTGATCCAGCGCTGGGGCACACCGTTCAGCGACGGATGGGAACACTGGCGGCCCGACCCCGGGTGGCAGGTCCCCCCGCTGCCTGATGACTGGGACCGCACCCCCGCCCCCACGCCGTCGTGAGACCCTTGATGCACCCCAGGGGGGCAAACGTAGGATCACCCTCCATGAACCGCTCCGCCGGACCGACGCGCCACAACCGGCGTGGCCGGTCAGGGGCCTGACCGCCAGTCACCGAACGCACCGCATGAGTCACACGGCCCACGAAGCCGGGTGGACCGTGCGGACGCACGAACCACTACGAGGGGTGGAGACGTGTTCGCTGTCCGCTGCCCGGCCACCGGAAGACCCCTTACCGGTCGCCCTGGTGGCCGTACGGTTTCGGCCCCTTTTCCAGGGGCATCCGGTGACAGCCGTTGTTCTCACCGCTCTTGCCGGGGCACAGTGGCGCCTCACAAGGTGATTGCCTCATACAACCGGCCCGGACGGACGGAATCCCACGCGTGACGGAGCATCCCACCTCCCACGAAGGCCGGCAGCCCCTCGCCGCCCGGCCGCAGGAACGCGCTCGGCCCCGGCAGGAGGAGGCCCCGCCGGGCACCGCTGCCACCGCCGCGATCTCCGGCCCCTCCCCGGTGCCGCACCCGGCGAAGGGCCCGGTGGCGAACGCCGTACCGAGTCCCGCGCCCGGCACGGACGCGGCCGCTCCCGTCGCCGACACCCAGACGGTCACCCGGCGCGAAGGGGACCGGCTGCGATTCGTCGGCGCGGCGACCCGCCGGATCGCGCGGGGCATAGACCTGGACGAGATCGTGCTGGGCCTCTGCCGGGCGAGCGTGCCCACGTTCTCCGACGCCATACTCGTCTACCTCCGTGACCCGCTCCCGGTGGGTGACGAGCGGCCCGCCAGCCCCTTCGTGCTGCGGCTGCGGCGTACCGACCGGCTGCGGCTGGCCGACGAGGAGAGCGAGAGCGGGCAGGAGGGCGAGCGGCTGCGGCTGTCCGTCACCGACCCCCAGGCCGGGCTGCTGCCTGCCGCCGACCTGTGCGAGATCCGGGCGGGCGGCGCGCTCGCCGAGGTGCTCCGCGGGGTGCGGCCGGTCTTCGGGGACTCCGCGGCGGCGCGCGTCGCCCTGCCCGAGCTGCTGGGGGCCGGCCGCGCCGTGCCGACCGGGCACCGCGCGATCCTGGCTCCGCTGCGGGGCCGGCGCCGGGTGATCGGCGCCGCCGTCTTCCTGCGCGGCACGGACCGTCCGCCGTTCGAGGCGAACGACCTGCTGGTCGCGGCCCAGCTGGCGACGCACACCGCGCTCGGCATCGACAAGGCCGTGCTGTACGGCCGCGAGGCGTACATCGCCGACGAGCTCCAGCGCACGATGCTGCCCGACTCGCTGCCGCAGCCCACGGGCGTACGCCTGGCCTCGCGCTACCTCCCGGCCGCCGAGACGGCCCGGGTCGGCGGCGACTGGTACGACGCGATCCCGCTGCCCGGCAGCAGGGTCGCCCTGGTCGTCGGTGACGTGATGGGGCACTCCATGACGTCCGCGGCGATCATGGGCCAGTTGCGCACCACCGCGCAGACCCTGGCCGGCCTCGACCTGCCCCCGCAGGAGGTCCTGCACCATCTGGACGAGCAGGCCCAGCGGCTCGGCAGCGACCGCATGGCGACCTGCCTGTACGCGGTGTACGACCCCGTCGCGCACCGCATCACCATCGCCAACGCCGGACACCCGCCGCCCGTCCTGCTCCACCTGGGCGGCCGGGCCGAGGTGCTGCGGGTGCCGCCGGGCGCGCCCATCGGGGTCGGCGGGGTCGACTTCGAGGCCGTCGAGCTGGACGCCCCGGCCGGCGCCACGCTGCTGCTCTACACGGACGGCTTGGTGGAGTCCCGGATACGGGACGTCTGGACGGGCATCGAGATCCTGCGGGAGCGGCTCGCCGCCACCGCCCAGCTGACGGGCCCGGACCATTCGCCGCCGCTGGAAGCGCTCTGCGACGACGTGCTGGACATGCTCGGCCCCGGTGACCGGGACGACGACATCGCCCTGCTGGCCGCCCGGTTCGACGGGATCGCGCCGAGCGATGTCGCGTACTGGTTCCTGGAGCCGGAGGACGCGGCGCCCGGCCGGGCCCGCAGGCTGGCCCGCAGGGCGCTGAGCCGGTGGGGTCTGGACGACCTGTCGGACGAGGTGGAGCTGCTGGTCAGCGAGGTGGTGACCAATGCCGTGCGCTACGCGGAGCGGCCGGTGACGCTACGGCTGCTGCGCACGGACATCCTGCGCTGCGAGGTCGGCGACGACTCCCCGCAGCTGCCCCGGCAGCGGCGCGCCCGGGAGACGGACGAGGGCGGACGCGGGCTGTTCCTGGTCAACAGGCTGGCCAGGCGGTGGGGGGCGACCCGGCTGTCGACGGGCAAGGTGGTCTGGTTCGAGATGGCCACCCCCTAGGGACCGGCCAGGGGCCACCCGGGCCGCCCCGGCTGCCCGGTACGGAGGTCGACGGCGGCTGACGCCGGACACGCGTGAGGGGCGGGTACCGGTTCGGCACCCGCCCCTCTCCCGTCGCTACTGCCCCAGCACGCCCTCGCTGCCGGGCCGCTCGCCCGGCGGCCAGTCACCGTCGTCGGGGTCCTTCGTCGTGCTGGGTGACCCGCTCGGCGTCCCGGAGGGGGTCTCGCTCGGCGTCTCGGCCGGGGGCGACTCCTCGCTGGGGGTCTCGCTCGGCGTCTCGCTGGGCGTCTCGGGCTCCTCGGACGGGGTCTCCGACGGCTCCTCGGTCTCCGACGGGGGGGCCGAGGGGGTCTCGGTCACCGGCGTCTCGCCCTCTTCGACTCCTTGCAGGTCGAATGTGGCGTCGGAGCCGCCCCCGAGCGCTCCCAGGGTGTAGTCGGCCCAGATCTTGGCGGGGAACCCGCCACCGTTGGCCCGGCCGGAGTTGGCCGTGCCGGTGAGGCTGACCTGGCCGCCGCCCTCGCCGGTGGACTCACCGAAGAGAGCCACAGCCGTGGTGAGCTCCGGGGTGTAGGCCGTGAACCAGGCCGCCTTGTTGTCCTCGGAGGTGCCGGTCTTGCCGGCCGCGTCGTAGGCGGAGGTGTTGGCCTCCCGGCCCGAACCGATGTCGACGACCTCGGTCAGCGCCTTCGTCACGGTGTCGGCGGACGCCCGGCTGATCGCCTGGCCGCCCACGCCGTCGACGGGCTCCATGGTGCGGTCGCGGTGCTCGGCGGACTTCACGATGGTCGGGGTGACCTTCTTGCCGTGGTTGTCGAGCGTGGCGTAGACCCCGGCCATGTCCCACGTCGAGGCGTTCATCGTGCCGAGCGTGATCGCGGGACGCTCCGGGAAGTTCTTGTCCGGTACGCCCATGTCCAGCGCGGTCTTCTTCACGGCGCTCGGGGTGACGTCGACGACCATCTGCGCGAAGACGGAGTTGATCGACTTGTCCATCGCCTTCTGGACGGTCGGACTGTCGTAGCTGATGTCGTCCTCGTTCTGCGGGGCGAACGGGGTGTCGCTGCCGACGACCGGGCGCTTGCTGGTGCCGTCGTAGACCGTGTTCAGGCCGATCAGGTCGCCGTCCTGGGTGGTCGACTCGTTCTCCAGGGCGGAGGCGAGCACCAGCGGCTTGAAGGTGGAGGCCGGCTGGTAGTCCTGGCGGGTGGCGTTGGAGATGTAGTGCTCGGTCGCGCCGACACCGCCGTACAGCGCGACCACCTTGCCCGTCTTCGGGTCCACGGAGGTGGCACCGGCCTGGACGGTCGCGTCGACCTTGCTGTTCTTGCGGTCGAGCTGGTTCTCCAGCTGGTCGGCGACCGACTTCTCGAGCTGCTTCTGCCGCTTCTTGTCGATGTTGAGGGTGACCGTCCAGCCGCCGGCGTCCAGCTCCTCCTCGGTGACGCCCTGCCGCTTCATCTCGTCGTTCGCGGCCTCGACGAGGTAGCCGGTCTGGCCCTCCATGCCGGGGGCCGCCTTGGGCGCGTCCGGGACGGGGAAGGTCATCTTGTCCCGCTCGGCCTTGTCCAGCCAGCCCTCGTCCACCATGTTGTTCAGCGTGTAGGCCCAGCGTTCCTTGACGAGCTTCTTGCCGCCGGGGGTGGCGTTCGCCCAGTCGTACTGGCTGGGGGCCTGGAGCAGGGCGGCGAGATAGGCGCCCTGGGAGGTGTCGAGATCCTTGGCGTCGACGCCGTAGTAGGCCTGTGCCGCCGCCTGGATGCCGCTCGCTCCGCGTCCGTAGTAGACCGTGTTGAGGTACCCGGCGAGGATGTCGTCCTTCTTCATGCGCTGGTCGACCTTGAGGGAGATCACCAGCTCCTTCAGCTTGCGGCTGACCGTCTGGTCCTGCGTGAGGTAGTAGTTCTTCACGTACTGCTGGGTGATCGTGGAGCCACCCTGCTTGCCCTTGCCGGAGAGCGTGTTGAGCAGGCCGCGCGTGGTGCCCTTGAGGTCGACGCCCTGGTCCCGGTAGAAGGACTTGTTCTCGGCGGCGACGAAGGCGTGCTGGACCGCCTTCGGCACGACGTCCAGGTCGACTATCTCGCGGTTGACCTCGGAGTTGCTCCGGGCGAGGAGCGTGCCGTCGCTGTACTTGTAGACGTTGCTCTGCTTCTGGGCCTGGGCGTTGGCCTCAGGCACGTCGACGTACACGTAGAGGGCCGCGAAGGCGCCCATCACGAGCAGGCAGAGACCGAAGAAGGTGCCCAGGATCTTCCGCCAGGTGAAGAGCCGGCGTATGCCGCCGCTCCGGGCGGCCCGGCGCGCTCCCCGCCCCTGGGCTCGTCGCGCATCCGCTCGACCCATCGCTGTGGTGCTCCTGTTCTTCTGCTCGTACCGATCCGGTCAGACCTGCCAGCTAACACTGAAAGCCTGGACAAATGACAAGCGATCCGGTCTTTTCCGGACGTGAGAATCAGCACCCACTCCTGCAGGAACCGACTCCTGAGGGGTGCACAAGGTTGCGAGGAGCGTTAATGTGTAATCACATTGCTAGCGCGGCGCTATGCCGCCCGAAACGGGGGACCCATGTCCGCACCAGACGACCTGCCCGGCACCACCGGCCCCGGCGCCGATCTGACGCCCGACGCTCCTGAGATGCCCGCGCCCCAGGTCAGGGAGGTGACCGCCCACTCCATCCCCGGCGGTCTCGGCCTGCTCCTGACCGTCCTCGGGGTGTTCCTCGGCGTGGCCCTGACCATCATCGGCGGCGTCCTCGGCTCCGACGGCCACAACGGCGTCGGCATCCCGCTCGTCGTCCTCGGTCTGCTCCTGGCCGTCGCCTCCTTCTTCTGCATGAGCGGTGTGAAGATGGTCGCTCCGGGCGAGGCCCGGGTCATCCAGCTCTTCGGCCGTTACGTCGGCACGATCCGCGCGGACGGCCTGCGCTGGATCAACCCGCTGACGTCCAGCCGCAAGATCTCCACCCGGGTCCGCAACCACGAGACGGCGGTCCTGAAGGTCAACGACGCCTACGGCAACCCGATCGAACTCGCGGCGATCGTCGTCTGGAAGGTCGAGGACACCGCGCAGGCGCTCTTCGAGGTCGACGACTTCCTGGAGTTCGTCGCCACCCAGACCGAGGCGGCGGTCCGGCACATCGCGATCGAGTACCCGTACGACGCCCACGAGGAGGGCGGGCTCTCCCTGCGGGGCAACGCCGAGGAGATCACCGAGAAGCTCGCGGTCGAGCTCACGGCACGGGTGCAGGCGGCGGGCGTCCGCATCATCGAGTCCCGTTTCAGCCACCTCGCGTACGCCCCCGAGATCGCCTCGGCGATGCTCCAGCGGCAGCAGGCGGGGGCGGTCGTCGCGGCACGCCAGCAGATCGTCGAGGGCGCGGTGGGCATGGTCGAGATGGCGCTGACCCGGATCGCGGAGCAGGACATCGTCGAGCTCGACTCCGAACGGAAGGCGGCGATGGTCAGCAACCTGATGGTGGTGCTGTGCGGTGACCGTGCGGCGCAGCCGGTCCTGAACACGGGCACGCTCTACCAGTGACCGACGACGCGGCTCCTCCCCCCGGCCGGGCGGACCGGCGCGGCCCCGCCCGCAAGCAGATGCTGCTGCGGCTCGATCCGGCGGTGCACGACGCGCTGGCCCGCTGGGCGTCGGACGAGCTCCGCAGCGCGAACGCACAGATCGAGTTCCTGCTGCGGCGGGCGCTGGCGGAGGCGGGCCGACTCCCGGGGGGCGCGGCACCGATCCCCCGCCGGGGCCGCCCCCCGAAGAGCCCGCCCCCGGAACGGCCCGAACAACCGGAGTGACCCCGGCCCGGCTTCGCGCTCAATCGCCGGACGGGCTTGATTTCGCCCCTGCATCCACACGGACCCTCGCGCCTCAAGCCCCTCCGGCGCTTGAGGCGCGAGGGTCCGGGGGCCGCCGGAGCCGTATGCACGCCAGGTATACATGCCATGTATAGTGCGTCGCATGTCAATCGGTCACACCCTCCTCGGGCTCCTCGAGTCCGGCCCCCGCCACGGCTACGACCTCAAGCGCGCCTTCGACGAGAAGTTCGGGCACGATCGTCCCCTGCACTACGGCCAGGTCTACGCGACCATGTCCCGCCTGCTCAAGAACGGGCTCGTCGAGGTCGACGGCGTCGAGACGGACGGCGGGCCCGAGCGCAAGCGGTACGCCATCACCGACGCGGGCATCACCGACGTCAGCTCCTGGCTCGCGCAGCCCGAGAAGCCCGAGCCGTATCTCCAGTCGACCCTCTACACGAAGGTCGTCCTCGCGCTGCTCACCGGCCGCGAGGCCGCCGACATCCTGGACGCCCAGCGCTCCGAGCACCTGCGCCTGATGCGCATACTCACCGACCGCAAGCGCCAGGGCGACCTCGCCGACCAGCTGATCTGCGACCACGCCCTGTTCCACCTCGAAGCCGATCTGCGCTGGCTGGAACTGACCGCCGCCCGGCTCGGCAAGCTCGCCGAGGTGGTCGCCCCGTGACCCCCGCCGGCTCTCTGCTCGCCGCTCACGACCTCCACAAGGTCTACGGCTCGACCCCCGCGCTCGACGGCGCCTCCTTCTCCGTCCACCCCGGCGAGGTCGTCGCCGTCATGGGCCCCTCCGGCTCCGGCAAGTCGACGCTGCTGCACTGCCTCGCCGGGATCGTCACCCCCGACTCGGGCACCATCAGCTACGGCGGCCGTGAGCTGTCCGCGATGTCCGACGCCGAGCGCAGCGCCCTGCGCCGCAGCGACTTCGGCTTCGTCTTCCAGTTCGGCCAGCTCGTCCCCGAGCTGACCTGCCTGGAGAACGTCGCCCTGCCGCTCCGCCTCGACGGCGTCAAGCGCAAGGATGCCGAACGCACCGCCAGGGAATGGCTGGAGCGCCTGGAGGTCGAAGACCTCGCCGCGCAGCGCCCCGGCCAGGTGTCCGGCGGTCAGGGCCAGCGCGTCGCCGTGGCCCGCGCCCTGGTCGCCTCCCCCAAGGTGATCTTCGCCGACGAGCCCACCGGTGCACTGGACTCCCTCAACGGCGAGCGGGTGATGGAGCTGCTCACCGAGTCCGCGCGCCTGGCGAACACAGCCGTCGTACTCGTCACGCACGAGGCGCGGGTCGCCGCGTACTCGGACCGCGACGTCGTCGTGCGCGACGGCCGGTGCCGCGATCTGGAGTACGCCGTATGACCTGGCTGCGTGACCTCGGCCTCGGCATACGCTTCGCCGCCGCGGGCGGACGCGAGGGCTGGGCGCGGACCGCGCTCACCGCCGTCGGGGTCGGCCTCGGTGTGGCGCTGCTGCTGGTCGCCTCGTCGGTCCCTCATCTGCTGGACGAGCGTTCCGGGCGCGACCGCGCCCGGGCGGAAGGTGCGGCCTCCTGGAACGGGAAAGTCGAGGAGTCCGACACCACCGTGCTGCGGATCGGCGCGGATACCGAGTTCAGGGGACAGGTCGTCACCGGTTTCCTGATGCGGCCGGACGGCGCGCACCCGGTCACCCCTCCCGGCGTCGAGTCCCTCCCCGCCCCGGGCGAGATGGTCGCCTCACCCGCCCTGAAGGAGCTGCTGGCCTCGCGGGAGGGCAGCCTCCTCAAGGAGCGCCTCCCGTACCGGATCTCCGCGACGATCGGTGACGCGGGCCTGCTCTCCCCGGGAGAGCTGTACTACTACGCGGGCAGCGACACCCTGACCCCGGCCACCGGCGGTCACCGGGTGGGCGGTTACGGGGACAGGGACTGGAGCAACGAGCTGCCGCCCGTCCTGGTCGTCCTGGTCATCATCATCTGCGTCGTGCTCCTGGTTCCCGTGGCGATCTTCATCGCCACCGCCGTACGGTTCGGCGGCGAACGCCGGGACCGCCGGCTGGCCGCCCTGCGCCTGGTCGGTACGGACATCCGGGCGACCCGCAGGATCGCGGCGGGTGAGGCCCTGTTCGGCTCGCTGCTCGGCCTGCTGGCGGGGGCGGTGTTCTTCCTGGCCGGCCGCAGGTTCGTGGGCGAGGTGGAACTGTGGGGCCACAGCGCCTTCCCGTCCGACCTGGTCCCCGCCGGGTGGCTGGCCGCGCTGATCGCGGTGGCGGTGCCCCTCGCCGCGGTGCTCGTCACCCTCGCCGCCCTGCGCTCCGTGGTCATCGAACCGCTCGGCGTCGTACGCAACGCCGCCGCCCGGCGGCGCCGCCTCTGGTGGCGGCTGCTGGTGCCGGCCGCGGGAATCGCCGTGCTGGCACTGACCGGGCGGGTGGACGAGTTCGCCCCCGTCAACCCGTACCCGATCGCGGCCGGCGCCGTGCTGGTCCTCGTCGGGCTCGCGCTGCTGCTCCCCTGGCTGGTCGAGGCGGTCGTGCAACGGCTGCGCGGCGGCCCCCTGCCCTGGCAGCTCGCCGTCCGCAGGCTCCAGCTGACCAGCGGGGCCGCTTCCCGCGCGGTCAGCGGCATCACGGTCGCGGTGGCGGGCGCGGTCGCCCTGCAGATGCTGTTCGCCGCCGTGGGGGACGATTTCGAGCGGGTGACGGGTCAGGACCCGTCACGGGCGCAGTTCACCACGTACTCCGAGGACGTCAGCGGGGAGGCCGCCGCCAGGACCATCGAGGACTTCCGGGCCACCGAGGGGGTCGAGGCCGTCATCGGCACGGTCGAGACGTACGTGACCAAGCCGGGGACGTACAGGCAGGACGAGATCCAGCCCACCACCATCCTGACCGTCGGCGACTGCGCCACCCTGAAGGAGCTGGCGGCGGTCGGCTCCTGCAAGGAGGGGGACGTCTTCGTCGTTCACCCGGAGGGCGACAAGAAGCAGGCCGACTGGATCGACGAGACGGCGCGCAAGGGCGAGGAGATCGAGCTCAACTCCTCCCACGGCTTGGAGCCGGGCGCGAAGTCGATGCTCTGGACCCTGCCGGCCGGGGCCCGGACCGTGAAGGCCGGGCTCGACCCGCTCGGCAAGGAGCACTGGGGCATCATGGCGACACCCGGCGCGATCGACCCGGGCACCCTGCCCAACGCCCAGATCACGGCCCAGCTCCGGGTCGACCGGAGCGTGGAGGACGTCGCCGAGCACGTGCGGAACACGGCGGCCAGGATCGACCCCGCGATGCGGGTCACCACCCTGACCTCCGTGGCGCGCGACCGCCAGTACGCCAGCGTCCAGACGGCGTTGCGACTGGGAGCGGTGGCCACTCTGATGCTGATCGCCGTGTCCATGCTGGTCTCGCAGCTGGAACAGCTCCGGGAACGCAAGCGGCTGCTGTCGGTGCTGGTCGCCTTCGGCACCAGGCGGGTCACCCTCGGCTGGTCGGTGCTCTGGCAGACCGCCCTCCCCGTGGTCGTCGGCCTGCTGGTCGCGACGGCGGGCGGCCTGGGGCTGGGTGTCGTGCTGACGTGGATGCTGGCCAAGTCGGTCACCCAGTGGTGGCTGTTCCTGCCGATGGCGGGCGCGGGCGGCGCCCTCATCGTGGCCGTGACCGTGCTCTCCCTGCCCTTGCTGTGGCGACTGATGCGCCCGGACGGGCTGCGCACGGAGTGATGGGCGGGGGTGAGTGCGCCGGGAGGCGCGCTCACCCCTCCTCGGGCACCCGGACCGGCAGCGCCCCCATCGCCCCGCGCAGAGCGGCCGCGAGCTCCTCGAACTCCTCGTGCCTCGCCGAGCCCGTCCGCACCGCCAGCGCCACCCGCCGGGAGGGCGCGGGATCCTCGAAGTACCCGGTGGCCAGCGCCTCGTTACGCCCGGTCTCCACCGTCACGGCCGTACGCGGAAGCAGCGTCACCCCGAGCCCGCCCGCGACGAGCTGGACCAGCGTGGAGAGCCCGGCCGCGGTTGTCGTCACCGGCGCCCCCTGGGTGCGCCCCGCCTCCCGGCAGATGTCCAGCGCCTGGTCGCGCAGGCAGTGCCCCTCGTCGAGCAGCAGCAGCGGCAGATCGCGCAGCGTCCCGCGCGGCAGGCCGGTACGCCCGGCGAGCTGGTGCTGCTTCTCCATGACGAGCACGAAGTCCTCGTCGAACAGAGGCAGTTCCGTGACGCCGGGCACCCCGAGCGGCACCGCGAGCAGCAGCAGGTCCAGCCGGCCGGCCCCCAGCCCCTCCAGCAGTGAGGAGGTCTGCTCCTCATGGACCTGGAGGTCCAGGTCCGGGTAGCGCTCATGGACCAGCCTGAGCACGGCCGGCAGCAGATACGGGGCGACCGTCGGGATCACGCCGAGCCTGAGCACCCCGGTGAAGGGCGCGCGCACCGCCTCGGCCTCCTCCATCAGCTCGCCGAGCGCCTCCAGCACCGCCCGGCTCCGCACCGCGAGGCGCTCTCCCTCGGGCGAGAGCAGCACCTTGCGCGTCGTACGCTCGATGAGCTGGACACCCAGTGCCACCTCCAGCGCGGACACCGCCCCGGAGAGCGCGGGCTGACTCATCCCGATTGCTGCCGCCGCGTCCCGGAAGTGCAGATGCTCCGCCACGGCCGCGAAGGCGCGCAGCTGCGAGAGGCTGGGCTGCTTGACCCTAATAGCCTGATTTACATACGCCACTGATAGGCACCTCCGATCGTACGGACCGAGTGTATCCAGATCTACAATCAATGCACTCAGTGCCAGAGCGGGTAAGTTCACCCCCGACGGAAGATCGTCTTCGTGCACACCAGTATCACTGGACAACACTTTCGAGTGTGATATCCCAATATAAGGGCTGGTCACGCCCTACCAGCCTTAACGTCCCCTTGAGTCAACTTCCGGGGAGGACATGACGTGATTCCTGTGGGCGCCTATGCGCGCGTATCGGAGGACAAGGCGCTCAGGGCGAACGCTGCCGACTGGCGCGAGATCGGCGAACAGGTTGCCGAGCAGTTCAAAGACATGGACGCGTTGGCAGCCGAGCTGGGCGTCACCATCACTCGCCGTTACAACGACAACAACCGCCCGGCCGGCGACCCGCATATCGTCCGCAACGACTTCGAAGCGCTGCTGGTCGACCTGGAGAACGGCACCGTCCGGGGCATCCTCTTCTACCACTCCGACCGTCTGGTCCGGCAGGAATACGATGCGGCCCGGATCAACCGGCTCTTCCAGCTCAATCCCACGTACGTGGGGCGGGCAGTCGCGGGTGGTACCGATCTGTCCACTCAAGAGGGCCGGTCGATGCTCACCATCCAGGCCACCATGGGCGGCATGGAGGTGTACAGCACCCGGCGACGCGTCGCCCGAAAGAACAAGGGCCTGGCCGAGCGCGGACACATACACGGAGGTCCGCGGCCTTTCGGATGGGCCGAAGATCGCCGGACGCTGCATGACACCGAGGCCGAAGAGCTTCGCAAAGCAGTCCTCGCGATTCCTGGCGGCCTCACGGTCGGCGAAATCCGCAAGCAGTGGATCGATCTCGGATACGAGCCCACGCGCAACAAGAAGAAGCCCGGGACACAGACCCTGCAGCACAGCACCGTCGAGACTCGCCTCATCAACCCCCGCATCTGCGGCTACAGGACCTACCTGCCTCAGGCCGAGCGGCGTGACGCCAAAAGGCCGTGGATGCCCGACTTCGTCGTACGCAAGGACGGCAAGCCCGTCATGGGTAACTGGGAAGCCATCGTCTCCCCCGAAGAGTGGCAAGCGTGCGTAGCCACCATCGAGGAGCGGAAGAGGGCCAGGGTCGAGGGTCGGGCAGCACACACCACCTCGGCCAAGTACCTCCTTTCCGGAATCGCTCGTTGCGGAAAGTGCAGCTTCCCCTTGATGTCGAACCAGTATTCGAAGGGGACCGCATCCCACGAGCGGTACGGCTATCGGTACGCCTGTCTCACCACGCTCGGCGGGTGCGGCGGCGTCACCAGAGTCGGCCCCCCGATGGAGCACATGGTCGAGGAAGCCTTCCTCCTGGAGGTCCGCCGGAGCCTCGGGACGGTTGCCGGGCAAGTGGAGATCAACGAGACGAAGCACGACGTCCGGCTCGCCAGGATCGACCAAGAGATCGCAGAGGTCAGCGAACGCCGCAGGGCGAAACGCATCAGCATGAGCACGGCACTCGACCTGATCGAGGAGCTCGAGGGCGAGCGGGACGAGCTGAACCGACAGCGCCGGCAGCTGGTCGCCGCGAAGGTTCGCAGGCAGAACATCTCCCCGTCTCTTCCGGAGGAGTGGAAGGGATACTCGGTCTCGCAGAGGAAAATCCGGCTCCGCGAGTCGATCCGGGCCGTAATGGTCCACCCCGCGGGACGTGGTCGTAGGTTCGACCCCTCGCTGATCGAGGTCGTCTGGATTGAGGGCGGGAAGTGAGTAGCAGCCCCCGTCCGTCTGCGGTCGCGCCGACCTCTCCCATGAGTCTCAGCCGCTGGGACGGATCGCCGACGTCTACCACTGATCGCCCACTTCTATCAATCCCTTCGACGTGTCCGATTTCCGTGATCAATGGGGCATGTGGGACTGTGCTCAGGTCCAACCCCAAGCAACACAGGAGTGCCCCGAATCATGCTCACCGTTGGTGACAAGTTCCCCGAGTTCGAACTGACTGCTTGCGTCTCCCTGGAGAAGGGTGAGGAGTTCGAGACCATCACCCACAAGACGTATGAGGGTTGGAAAGTGATCTTCGCGTGGCCGAAGGACTTCACCTTCGTGTGCCCCACCGAGATCGCCGCCTTCGGCAAGCTGAACGACGAGTTCGCCGACCGTGACGCGCAGATCCTCGGCTTCTCCGGTGACTCCGAGTTCGTGCACCACGCCTGGCGCAAGGACCACCCGGACCTGACCGACCTGCCCTTCCCGATGCTCGCCGACTCGAAGCACGAGCTCATGCGTGACCTCGGCATCGAGGGCGAGGACGGCTTCGCGCAGCGCGCCGTCTTCATCGTCGACCAGAACAACGAGATCCAGTTCACGATGGTGACCGCCGGTTCCGTGGGCCGTAACCCCAAGGAGGTCCTGCGGGTCCTCGACGCCCTGCAGACCGACGAGCTGTGCCCCTGCAACTGGACCAAGGGCGAGAACACCCTCGACCCGGTCGCCCTCCTCTCCGGCGAGTGAGCTGATACCGACATGGCACTCGATGAACTGAAGTCCGCCATACCGGACTTCGCCAAGGACCTGAAGCTGAACCTCGGCTCGGTCATCGGCAACAGCGAGCTCCCGCAGCAGCAGCTGTGGGGCACCGTCCTGGCCTGCGCGATCGCCTCGCGCTCGCCGAAGGTGCTGCGCGAGCTGGAGCCGGAGGCCAAGGCCAACCTCTCCGCCGAGGCGTACACCGCGGCGAAGTCGGCCGCCGCCGTCATGGCGATGAACAACGTCTTCTACCGCACCCGGCACCTGCTGTCGGACCCCGAGTACGGAAACCTCCGTGCGGGCCTGCGGATGAACGTCATCGGCAAGCCCGGCGTGGAGAAGGTCGACTTCGAGCTGTGGTCGCTCGCCGTCTCCGCGATCAACGGCTGCGGCCAGTGCCTGGACTCCCACGAGCAGGTGCTGCGCAAGGCGGGCGTCGACCGTGAGACCATTCAGGAAGCCGTCAAGATTGCTTCGGTGATCCAGGCGGTCGGCGTGACCCTCGAATCCGAGGCCGTGCTCGCCGAGTAGTACCCATGAACGAGAAGGGCCCCGAGGACGACCGACCGTCCCTGGGGCCCTTCTTCTGTCACTCCTCCGGCTCGTCCACCGGGCCCGGCCGCTCGCCGGCGGCGCCGGCCCGCTCGGGGGGCCGGGCGGGCGGCGGTTCCGTCGGCGGGAGGGCGGAGAGCGCCGTGGCGCCGTGTGGCCCTGGCCCGTGGAGCACCGCGGGGTCCTGCCCGTACGAGCGCAGATAGCCGACCACCGTGTTGGTCACGGCGACCAGGGGTACGGCGACGACCGCACCGCCGATACCCGCGACCATGCCGCCCGCCGCGACCGACAGCACGACGGCCAGCGGGTGGACGCGTACGGCGCGGCCGAGGATGAAGGGCTGCAGGATGTGGCCCTCGATCTGCTGCACGGCGAGCACCACGATCAGCACCATCAGCGCGGTGAACACGCCCTGGGTGACGAGCGCGACGACCACGGCGAGGGCGCCGGAGACCACGGCGCCGACCAGGGGGATGAAGGCGAAGAGGAAGATGAAGACGGCGAGCGGAACCGCCATCGGCACATCGAGGAAGTAGATCCCGAGCCCGATGAAGATCGCGTCGATCAGGGCGACGATCACCGTGCCCCGCACATAGGCGGTCAGCGTCCGCCAGGCGCGCGGTCCGGCGCCGGCGACGCCCGGCCGTGCCTGGGAGGGCACCAGCTTGAGCACCCACTGCCAGATGCGCTTCCCGTCGTAGAGCAGGAAGAGCGTCGAGAACATCGCCAGCAGCAGCCCGGTGAGGACCTCCACCATCACGGTGACGCCCTGGAGCCCGGCGGAGGTGATCTCCTCCGTGTTGGTGCCGATGGTGTCGCTGAGGTTCTTCGCGATGTCGTTGATCTGCGACTCGGTGACATGGAACGGGCTGTCCAGGAGCCAGCGCTTCAGCTCGTCGATGCCGTCACGGACCCGGTCGGACAGATCGTCCAGATTGTCCATCACCTGCCAGACGACGAACCAGCCGACCAGCCCCATGATGACGAAGCCGAGCACCGCCGTGACCGCGGTGGCCAGACCGCGCGGCAGCCCGAGCCGCCTCAGCCGTACGACCGTGGGCTGGAGCATCGCGGTCACCAGCAGGGCGGCGACGAACGCGAGGACGACCAGCTGGACGGCGCTGATGATCCGCATGAGCACCCAGAGGGTGCCGGCCAGGACCAGCAGCCGCCAGCCCGCCTCGGCCGCCACACGCATCCCCCAGGGGATCGCGGCCACCGGGTCGGGCCTGGCGGCGACGGAGGGGGCGTAGGAGGGCGGGGCGGGCACCTGTTCGGCGACGACCGTGGAGAGCGTCGACGACGAGGTGCTCACGGCGTCCGCCTCGGCGCGGCGCTCGTCCTCGGCGCGGCGTTCTTCCAGGCGCGCCCCGATCTCGGTGAGTTCGGCACCCACCCGGCCGAGCCACCCCGGAAGTTTCGACATGGAATTTCCCTTTCCCCCGCCCGCTCCCCGCACGCCCCCCGGAGCTGTCCGGATCGACCGTACACGCGAGAAGCCCCGCACCGTAGGACGGTGCGGGGCGTCTGGCGGTTGAGCTCGGAACCTTGCGGGGCTCCTAGTACCAGTTGTTGGCCTGCCAGAAGGACCAGGCGCCGCACGGGCTGCCGTAGCGGCCGTCCATGTAGCTGAGGCCCCACTTGATCTGGGTGGCCGGGTTGGTCTGCCAGTCGGCGCCGGCGGACGACATCTTGGAGCCGGGCAGCGCCTGCACGAGCCCGTACGCGCCCGAGGAGGGGTTGCTCGCCTGATAGTTCCAGGTCGACTCGTGGTTCACGATGTTGCTGAAGCACTGGAACTGGTCCGCGGGGACCATCTGGCGTGCCATCGCCTGCACTTCGGCCACGCTGTAGGAGCTCTGCGCGGAGAAGGAAGTGGCGTCGCGCACGGAGGAACGGCTCGCGCGGTCGGCCTCCTTCTTGGCCTCGCGCTCCGCCTCCAGCCTGTCCTCGGCCGCCTGCTTCTTCGACTTGGCGTCCTTGGCGGCCTGGATGCGGGCCGTCTCCTCGGCCGACTTCTTGGCCGCCGCGTCGGCCGCGGAGGCCTGTGCGTCGGCCTGCTGCGTCAGCGAAGCGGTCTGAACCTGGGCCTGCTGGCCCGCGGGGATGTCTGCGAGCAGCGTGGTGTCGGCTGCGGCCGCCTCGAAGTTGTTGTCGTCGACAGCGGGAGTGCTGCCCGACGCAACGCCTACGACGGCGCCTACGGTGGTTACGGCGGTGGCGGATGCCACGGCGAACCCCCGGACCGAGATCCGGCTCACACGGTGTCCTTCCAGCATCGCCCGCTTAGGTGACCTCGCGGGCGCAATCGTGCCCCTGACACTGGCCTCCCTACTGCTTGGGTCACGGGAGGCACGGGCCCGGTGGGCGACTCCCTTGCGGAAGCGCCGCGTGGTGCTCGCGGGCGGCATACGGGCGGCAAGTGTTGAGTTGTGTGGTGCGTGGCGCCTCTGGAGGTGCCCAAGTGCCGTATGCGGGGCCTGACGGAAGCAAGACTCTGCCGGAAGGACACGGCGCGTTGCAATTCTGTGCTGCGTGTTAAAGCTCACACCCCGTTTGGCGCACCGCTTTTTCGGAAATGACGGCGCAGCACAATGCCGCCCGGCTAAGCTCCTTGGCTCGCCGGGCGGCATCTATGGGGTGTTACGGGTCAGATGTGTCCGTCCTCCAGCATTTCGGTCACCAGCGCGGCGATCGGCGAGCGCTCGGAACGGGTGAGCGTGACGTGCGCGAAGAGCGGATGCCCCTTCAGCTTCTCGACCACGGCGACGACTCCGTCGTACCGGCCGACCCTGAGGTTGTCCCGCTGCGCCACGTCGTGCGTGAGCACCACCCGCGAATTGGCCCCGATACGGGACAACACGGTCAGCAGGACGTTCCGCTCGAGTGACTGCGCCTCGTCCACGATCACGAACGCGTCGTGGAGCGAACGCCCCCGGATATGCGTGAGCGGGAGGATCTCCAGCATCCCGCGCCCCAGCACCTCTTCGATGACCTCGCGCCCGGCGACCGCCGACAGCGTGTCGAAGACGGCCTGCGCCCAGGGGCTCATCTTCTCGGCCTCGCTGCCGGGGAGATAGCCGAGCTCCTGCCCGCCGACCGCGTACAACGGCCGGAAGACCATCACCTTCTGGTGCTGACGGCGCTCCAGCACGGCCTCCAGGCCCGCGCAGAGAGCCAGGGCCGACTTGCCCGTGCCCGCCCGGCCGCCCATGGACACGATGCCGACGTCCTGGTCGAGGAGCAGATCGAGCGCGATGCGCTGCTCGGCGCTGCGTCCGTGGATCCCGAAGGCCTCCCGGTCGCCGCGCACGAGACGGACATTGCCCTCGGCCGTGACCCTGCCGAGCGCCTTGCCGCGCTCGGACTGGAGGACCAGCCCCGTGTGCACGGGGTATTCGGCCGCTTCGGGGATGTACAGGCTCTCCTCGCCGAAGAGCAGGTCGACCTGCTCCGCCGCGAGGGTGAGCTCCGCCATCCCGGTCCAGCCGGAGTCGGTGACGGCGAGTTCGGCGCGGTACTCCTCGGCGAGGAGACCGACCGAGGACGCCTTGATCCGAAGCGGCAGGTCCTTGGAGACGACCGTGACGTCGTACCCCTCGGCCTGCAGATTGCGTGCGACCGCGAGGATCCGTGAGTCGTTGTCCCCCAACCGGTAGCCGGCCGGAAGGACGCCGGGGTCGGAATGGTTGAGTTCGACACGGAGCGACCCGCCCAGATCCCCGAGCGGGATCGGGGCGTCCAGCCGGCCGTACCGGACGCGGAAGTCGTCCAGCAGGCGCAGGGCCTGCCTGGCGAAGTATCCGAGCTCGGGGTGGTGCCTTTTGGCCTCCAGCTCCGTGACCACGACGATCGGCAGCACGACTTCGTGCTCGTCGAACCGGGTCACGGCTTTGGGGTCGGCCAGCAGGACGCTGGTGTCGAGAACGTATGTGCGCCTGTCGGGCATGCGGCGCTTGCTGCTGGTCACCACGGAAGGACGTACCCCCTCGGACGAGGTCGGGGAGTGCGACGGAGGTCGCGGAACTTCCCGAAGGGAGAGGACGGACCGGGTTCGGACCCCGTGCGCGGGCCGAACACCGGCCCTCCGCGTCGGCCGCACGGTGTGCGGTCCTTCGTGTGCAAAGGGCCTCCCGGGCGAGCGGGCCTGCCGCTCACTTGGCTGCGATGTCCGCCTGGTTACCGACCGGACATCGACCTGAGAGCTCTATTCCCTCGAACACGCGAAGCCATGCCCCTGCCTGCGACAAGGTCTCCCCGGGGTGCCTGTTCCGCCCCTCGGCCGTCCGGCGGGGCGCGGCGCCCTCAGGCCCCGTAGCGCCGGTGCCGCGCCGCGTAGTCACGCAGGGCGCGCAGGAAGTCGACCTTGCGGAAGGCCGGCCAGAAGACCTCGCAGAAGTAGTACTCCGAATGGGCGCTCTGCCAGAGCATGAAGCCCGACAGCCGCTGCTCCCCGCTCGTACGGATCACGAGGTCCGGGTCGGGCTGTCCGCGGGTGTAGAGGTGCTCGGAGATCAGGTCCGTGGAGACGACCTCGGCGAGTTCCTCGAAGGTCGTGCCCCGGGAGGAGTGCTCCAGGAGCAGGGAGCGGACCGCGTCCGCGATCTCCTGGCGCCCGCCGTAGCCGACGGCGACGTTCACGATTATCCCGTCGATGCCCGCCGTGGCCTCCTCCGCCTCCTTGAGGACGGTCTGGGTCCTGGCGGGCAGCAGGTCGAGCGTGCCGACGTGGTGGACGCGCCACCGGCCGTCGGAGGCCAGCTGGCGCACGGTGTTCTCGATGATGCCGAGCAGCGGGATGAGCTCCGCCTCCGGCCGGTCGAAATTGTCCGTGGACAGCAGCCAGAGGGTGACGACCTCGACATCCGTCTCGCTGCACCATCCGAGCAGCTCCGAGATCTTGTCCGCCCCGGCCTGGTGTCCCTGCACGGCCGAGCCGCCGGACGCCTTCGCCCACCGCCGGTTGCCGTCGAGAATGACTCCGATGTGCTTGGGCACCTGGTCGTGATCCAGGCGGCCTTCCACCCGGCGTGCGTAGAGCCCGTACACCAGGTCGCGCAAGTTCACTGAGTTCACCCTCTCGGTTCCGTACGGGCCCCAGGCCCGTCCTCCCCCTCGCGGGGGGTCCGGGGCCGCCCCCCGGGGGATCGCCGTGCGGTCCGCACACCGCGCTTTCGCGCCGCGGATCGGCATGTCCCGAAGCCGCCACATTACTGCGGCGGGGGCACAGGGGCCCAACCCGGCCTGTCACAACTCCGTGATAAGGAGTGAAACGTGACTGATTCCCTTACCTACCTCGCCGACGCGTCGCGCTACGACTCCATGGAGTACCGCCGCACCGGCCGCAGCGGGCTCAAGCTGCCGGCCGTCTCGCTCGGCCTCTGGCACAACTTCGGCGACGACCGGGCCCTCGGATCCCAGCGGGCGATCCTGCGCCGCGCCTTCGACCTCGGTGTGACCCACTTCGACCTGGCCAACAACTACGGCCCGCCGCCCGGCTCCGCCGAGCTGAACTTCGGCAAGCTCTTCCGCCAGGACTTCGCCCCGTACAGGGATGAGCTCGTCATCTCCACCAAGGCCGGCTACCGGATGCACCCGGGCCCGTACGGGGAGTGGGGATCCCGTAAGTACCTGCTGTCCTCGCTCGACGCCTCGCTGAAGCGGATGGGCCTGGAGTACGTCGACATCTTCTACTCCCACCGCTTCGACCCGCACACGCCGCTGGAGGAGACGATGGGGGCGCTCGCCTCCGCCGTGGCCCAGGGCAAGGCCCTGTACGTGGGTGTGTCCTCCTACAACGCGGCCCAGACCGCCGAGGCAGCGCGGATCCTCGAGGAGATGGGCGTGCCCGCCCTGATCCACCAGCCCTCGTACTCCATGGTCAACCGCTGGATCGAGTCGGACGGGCTGCTCGACACGCTGGAGACGGCCGGTATGGGCTGCATCTCCTTCGCACCGCTCGCGCAGGGGCTTCTCACCGGGAAGTACCTGACCGGCATCCCCGAGGGTTCGCGCGCGAGCCAGGGCAAGTCCCTGGACCCGGGGCTGCTCGACGAGGAGATGGTGCGGCGGCTGAACGGGCTGAACGACCTCGCGCGCGGTCGCGGGCAGTCCCTCGCCCAGGTGGCGCTGAACTGGGTCCTGCGCGACAGCCGTATGACGTCGGCCCTGATCGGCGCGTCGAGCGTGAAGCAGCTGGAGGAGAACGTGGCCGCGCTGTCCGCCCCGGAGCTGACCGCCGCCGAGCTGAAGGAGATCGACACCTTCGCGGTGGACACCGCGAGCACCAACATCTGGGCCGACCGGGGCTGAGACGCGGGCTCCCCGCCGCCGTATTCCGGTAGCTGACCGGGGCCCGGCCCGGAGCCGCCACCGGCCCCGCACACGGGCCGCACATCCGGCACACCGTCCGGGCACAAAAAACGGGCCGGTCCGTGGGGGGGGTTACGGACCGGCCCGAGGGGGGGGTTTCCACCATAACCCTTCGTAAGTGCTGCTGCGTGCCACGCCACCAAATAATCACTCTCCGAATTCGTCGGACTGCGCTACGGGCACGGATCCAGGGGGTCTCCGGGGCGCGGATCACGCCCTACAGGACAGTTCCTGTCCTGCAGGGGTCCTACATTCGGCCCATGACGACACGAGCCCGCACGACGACCGTGAGCTGGTCCCAGGCGAATGCCCGGCGCCTGGACCGGCAGTTCCTCTCCGCGAGCCCGCCGCCGGCCGGTCGTCCCGCCGATGACGTCACCGGTGCCGTCGCCGCCATGCTCGGGGCGCACGCGCAGGTGCTGTCGGCCGCCGAACACTCGGTCGGCCTCCGCGCCCCGGGGACGACGCGCACAGATGTGCGTACGGCGCTGTGGGCCGACCGGAGCCTGGTCAAGACGTTCGGCCCGCGCGGCACCGTGCACCTCCTGCCCGCCGAGGAGCTGCCGATGTGGACGGGGGCCCTGTCGGCCGTGCCGGCGGGCGGCAGCCCCTTCCCGAAGGACGCCCGGATGACTCCCGATCAGGTCGAGGCGGTCGTGGCCGCGGTGGCCGGCGCCCTGACGGGTGCCGAGCTCACGATCGACGAGCTCTCCGACGAGGTCGTCGCCCGCACCGGCCCCTGGGCGGGCGACCTGGTGATGCCCGCGTTCCAGGGCATGTGGCCGCGCTGGCGCCAGGTGCTGCATCTGGCGGGCCACCGGGGCGCCCTGTCCTATGCGCCGAACCGGGGCCGGAAGGCGACGTACACCAACCCCGGGACCGCCCCGATGCCCGCCCAGGAGGCGACGGCCGCCCTCGTGCGGCGCTATCTGCGGGCCTACGGGCCCGCCACGCCGGTCCACTTCGCCCAGTGGCTCGCGGCGCCGCGCGGCTGGGCCGGGCGGCTCTTCGAGGACCTGGCCGGGGCCGGTGCGATCGAGGAGGTGGCGTTCGAGGGCTCCGGGGCGGCCTGGGTGGCGGCGGGCGACACCAGGTTCCCTTCGGCGGCGCCGCGCGGTGTGCGGCTGCTGCCCTACTTCGACGCGTTCGCCATCGCCTCCCGGCCCCGTGAGCGGCTCTTCCCCGGCGCGGCGTACGAACGCGCGCTGGCCGGCGGCCAGGCGGGCAACTTCCCGGTGCTGCTGGTGGACGGCACGGTCGCCGGGGTATGGCACCAGCGCCGCTCGGGGAAGCGGATCGCGGTCACCGTGGAGCCCTTGAGCCCGCTGGACGCCGGGCGGACGCGGGAACTGGAGGAGCAGGTGGAACGGCTGGGCGAGGTCCTGGAGGGGAGCCCGGAGCTGACGGTGGGAAAGGTGACCGTGGGCGGCCACGCGTAGGGCCTGCCGGGCTCAGCCGGCTACGAAGCGGATCGCCACGGTGTCGCCGCCGACGATCACGAAGTCGCCGTTCTCGCACCGGAGTACGGCCTCGCGTACCTCTCCGTACTCGTCGCGCCGCTCCTGCGTGCCGACGACCGTCCAGGCCCCCCCGTACGGAGGGGGAGGCAGCCGGCTCAGCTGTTCGAACTGCCACTGACCCGCGGGCACACACCAGTCGGGGAGGCCGGGCCAGGACCCGGAGGTGATGCTCAGCGTGTGGTCGGAGGCGCAGGTCAGCAGGACCGACTGCCCGCCCTCCAGGACGAATTCGACGGCTTCGGGCTCCCCCGCGCGGCCCTCGGGCCGGTAGAACAGGCCGTGGACGGCGATGATCCGCGCGCCCGTGAGCCAGTCGGCCTTACCGTGGCGCGGCCGGCCGGCCGGCAGGCTGATCTCTCCGCCCGGCATTTCCCTTCCCACCGACATGACCCGCTCCTTCGTTGTGCGTTCAACCACCAGGGTCGCACTACTCATGGGTAGGACGGAGGGGCAGGTGATGCCGTTGCATCGGCGGCCTGTGAAGCCGCTTTCAGCGTAGGGCCGTTGGGGAGTCCTCCGGCTTCCGGGCCTCGATCAGGAAACGGGCGCTGTGCGCGACGAACGGCCCTTCCTCCTCGATCTGCCGGTGGAGGGAGCGCAGTTGCGGCAGATAGGCGCCGACGGTGAACCCCGGAACCATCCAGATGACCTTGCGCAGGAAGTAGACGACGGCGCCGATGTCGAGGAATTCGACACGCAGCCGCTCGGAGCGCAGATCCGTCACCTCCAGCCCGGCGGCCTCCGCGTCATCCCGCGCGCGCCGCGGGTCCCGGGCGCCGCGCTGCTCGGGCGAGAGCGGGCCGAGGAAGTGCTCGACGAGCTCGAACACGCTCTCCTGGCCGACCTGCTGGGAGAAGTACGTGCCTCCGGGTGCCAGGACCCGGGCGATCTCGTCCCACCAGGTCTTCACCGGATGCCGGCTGACGACGAGGTCGAAGGCCCGGTCGGCGAAGGGCAGCGGCGGCTCGTCGGAGTCCGCGACAACCGCGGCGCCGCGCGGATGGAGCAGGGCCGTGGCGCGGGCGACGTTCGGCGGCCAGGACTCGGTGGCCACGGTGAGCGGTGCCAGCACGGGCGCGGAGGCGAGGACCTCCCCTCCCCCGGTCTGGATGTCGAGCGCGGCCCGGGCCCGCGCCAGCCGGTCCGCCAGGGCGCGCGCGTACCCCCAGGAGGGACGCTGCTCCGTGGCCCGCCCGTCGAGCCATGAGAAGTCCCAGCCGTCGACCGAGACGGCATCGGCCTCCGCGACGAGAGTGTCGAAGCGCTCGTCGGAGGCGGAAGCGACGAAGGGTGCGGATGATCCGGTCATACGGGAAGGGTGTCAGCCCGCCACGACCAGGCGCGACCCGATATTCCGTACGTCCGTGCAGGGGGTGAAGCTCGTACGGACGGGCCGGCGCTAGGCAGCGAGTCCCCCGAACAGCAGGCCGGTCAGCGCCCCGGCGATCATGAACGGGCCGAACGGGATGCCTGTCTTGCGCCCGGCGCGTCGCACCAGCATCAGCCCCGCCCCGTACAGCGCGCCGAACAGGAACCCGGCGAAGCCGCCGACGCAGAGCACCGCCCAGCCGTACCAGCCGAGCGCCACGCCCAGCGCGAGAGCGAGCTTCACGTCACCGAAGCCCATACCGTCCGGGTTGATCCTGTGGAGCAGGTGGTAGAAGCCGCCGAGCGCCACTCCGCCGAGCAGGGCCGAGGTCCAGGTTCCGCCGTGCTCGGGCAGTAGGGCCGCACCGCCCAGGAGCACGGCGGCGGCACCGGCCAACGGCAGCGTCAGTGTGTCGGGGAGCCGGTGGACGCGGCGGTCGATGACGGCGAGGAGTACGGCGACGGGCGCCAGCAGCACCCAGACTGCGGCCTCCGGGCGGGTCCCGGTGGCCGCGGCGAGCGCCACGCAGGCGAGCACGGTGACCACGGGCGCGAGCACGCCGGGGGCGTAGCGGCCCCGCGCGGCCAGGACAGGGGTCCGCGGGGCGCCGCCTCCCGGGAGCGCGGGGACGGCCACGGCGCACGCCGCGCATCTCGTCGAGCCGACCCATCCCCGGGCGGGCCCCGTGAGCGTGTGCCCGGCGGGGCAGGCGTCCCTCCAGGGCTCCTCGGGCTCGACGGAGAATCGGTACGCGGCGCGCGGGAGCAGCAGCCCGGCGGCGGCTCCCCAGAGCGCGGCGACCGCAATCAGAGTGGCGTCCACGAATCCGACCCTAATCCGGCCGCGTGGCGGGGTCTTGGGCCCGGGGGCCCACTGCGGGCCGTTCCGGACCCACGCGCCGGTCGCTGCGGCTACCGTCGGATGCCATGGGGAAATGGCGTGACGGCAGCGGGACTCTGACGGTCGGGACGGACCCCGGGGCGCGGGAGGTGCCGCTGCGCGTCGCCGCCTCGTACCGTGCGCGGACGCGTGGGCTGCTCGGCGTCGACGGCGTCGACGGCGCGCTGCTGATCACCCCGTGCGGGGGCGTGCACACCTTCCGGATGCGGTTCACCATCGATGTGGCCTACCTGGACCGGAAGTTCGGCGTGCTGGCGGTCCGCACGATGAAGCCCGGCCGGCTCGGCCTGCCCAGGCTCCGCGCCCGCCATGTGGTGGAGGCGGAGGCCGGGGCGATGGAGCGGTGGGGCCTGCGGCCGGGGGCGCGGGTGCGGGTCTCCGTACCCGTCACGGAAGCTTCGCCGCCTGCGCGGTGACGAGTGCGGCCGGAATCTCCGGTGCCGTCGTCGTGAGGAAGTTGGCCGCGTAGAAGGTGACGACCGTCGACCCGGTCCGTACGAGGTGGAAGACGAGCGGGACCTCGACCCCCTCCAGGCTGCCCGTCACCTGGTAGGCGAAGGATTCCTGGCCGGCCTCGGTCGCGGGCAGCGTCTTGACCCCGGTGTAGGTGGACGGCCCGTCCTCGCTCGTCGTGCGGAACCCGTCGGCGCACGCCCCGACGGCCTCGCGGACCGAGCGCAGCAGCTCCTCCGCACCGCCCTTCGGGTGCGAGGTGAGGATCTCGGTGACGACGGTCTGGTCGTCCTTCCCCTCCTCGGCGGTGTCCATCGCCGTACGGAAGACGGTGGCGGCCGGGGCGGGTTCGGGCGAGCCGTTGATGATCGCGGCGATCGGCCGGCAGGCCTCGGTCCCGGCCTTCTCCGTGCCACGCTCGTCGGTGCCCTCCAGGGGCGCGACCTCGTAGCCCTTCACCTCGCCCGTGGTGAGAGCCACCTTCGCGAGCTCGGCCTCGGTGAGGGTCCTGCCGTCACTGCTGGGCGTGGCGGCGGAACCGGCTCCGGGCGTGGCGGTCGCGGTGGAGCCGGAGGCCGGTGTCCGCGAGACGGTGGCCTTCCCGCCGGCGCTCCTGTCCTCGCCGTCGTCCGGCCCGCAGCCGGCGGCTGCCAGGCAGAGGACCAGCGTGCTCGCCGCCACGACCGTGGTACGTACCCTCATCGCTCACCACTCCTGGCCGCCGGACACCGGATCAGCACGCTAACAACCGGGGTGCCCCCGGCGCGTGGGCCCGTGGGCCCAACTCACGGCGGTCCCGGCCCCAGCAGCGTCCACGCCCCGTACGCGGCGGAGCCGACGGCGAGCGCCGCCACTACGGTGCCCGTGCGCGCCGTCGTACGCAGTCCTGCCAGCGCGACGGCCGGTGGCAGGAGCAGGGGGAAGGCGGGCATCATCAGGCGCGGCCGGGAGCCGAAGTAGCCGGAGCCGATGAGCGAGATGACGACGGTCGCGATGCCGTACACCAGCACGGGAAGCGGCTGCCGCTGCCGTACGCACAGGAACACCAGCCACCCGAGCAGTCCCAGGGCGGCGCAGAGCCCGAGCGCGGCGGGCAGGGGCAGTCCGGCGATGAACGCGGCCAGCGCCCGGCCGCCGTCGATGCTGTTGCCCCACTGCGCCTGGACGTCGAAGTACGCGAACGGGCTGCCCTCCCGCACGGCGACGAACACCACATGGGCCAGCCACCCCAGCGGCGCCAGGCAGACCCCCAGCAGCATGTGCGCGTTCCGGCGCGCCAGGCCCCGCCGCTCCCCGGCCCGCCACTCCCGTACGAGGACGACGGCGGCGCTGATCGCGAGGGCCGCGATGAGCGCGGCGGCCGAGGGCCTGGTCAGCCCGGCGAGCACGCACAGCGCGCCCGCCGCGATCCAGCGGCCTCTGAGCGCGGCGTACAGGGACCAGGCGGCGAGCGCGGTGAACAGGGTCTCGGTGTACGCCATGGACTGGACGAACGCCGTCGGGTACGCGCCCCAGAGCGCGGCCAGCACCACTCCGGCCCGGCGCCCGTACAGCCGTGCTCCGACGGCGAAGATCCCCCAGGCGGCGAGGAGCCCCGCCACCCAGGCGACGGCGATCCCGGCACCCTGCACGGTGAACGGGGTGACCGCGGCGAGGGCCCGCTCCAGGGCCGGCAGGAGCGGGAAGAAGGCCAGGTCGGGGTGGACGCCGCCGTCGGGGAGAGTGACGGTGTAGCCGTAACCGTCCTCGGCGATCCGTTGGTACCAGACGGAGTCCCAGCGCCCGCCCAGCAGGTGCAGGGCGTCCTTCCCGGCGGCCGACGCCGACACCCACAGGACGAGGAGCCCGACGGCCCTGACCGCCGCGTAGGCGCCCAGAGCGGGTGCGGCGGCGGTGAGCAGGGCCAGGGCACGGTGCCGGGTGCTGCGGGGTCCGGGCGCGACCGGGCGGGCGCGCGTCTGCTGATCGGGCATGCGGCCGATTATGAGCCCGCCGCCCCGGGGGTCCCCAAGCCGGGCCCGGCGGCGGCCCTCCTCCGGCCCGCAGGACCTCCGCGTGCGGGGCCTGCCGGGTGCCGAGCCCCCGGCCGACCAGCGGGGCGACCGTGCGGATCAAAGGTGCTCAGCCGTGGGCACGCGCCGTCACCTTCTGATTGCGGCCCGGCCCGGCGCCGTGGGGGTGCGCCGGGACGGGCGTCGATCACCTGCAGCGCAGACGCTAGGGGTTCGACGGGCCGCCGTCTTGGGCCCAGGGGCCCAACTCGGTCTTTCGTTCGGATCGGGCAAGGGCGTGATCCGGACGTGAGGCCTCGGGTCCTCAGCCGTCCTGGCCGGCTTCGAGGATGCGCTCCACGCGGGCACGGGGCAGCTGGCCGACCGGCTCCTCGACGGCGTCCACGGTGAGGGACGGCGGGCCGTCCCCCCTCGTGTCGTCCTCGTCCAGGACCCGGGCCCGTGTCCTGATGCCGTCCGGGGTGGCCGCCCAGTAGGCCGAGGGACGCACCCCTTCGGCCGGGTGGAGCACGGTCGTACCGAGCCGGGCCGCGAGCAGCAGGGCCGCTTCGGCCTCGGCGGGCGGCGCGGGCGCGACGCGGGGTGCCACACGGACGTCCCAGCAGAGCGCCAGGTCACCGGTCAGGCTCATGCGGTCGCACAGCACCGCGGCCGTCCAGTCGCGGTGCCCGTCGGACTCGTCGGCGACGTCCACCTCGGCGGCGTCACCCCCACCACCTCGGCCAGAGCGATCGCCATGGCGGCCGGTGTGGGCCGGTGCACGGTCAGGAAGGTGTAGTCCGCCATCGGTGGTCCCGCACCTCGCAGCGCTTCGTCAGGCCTTGCGGAGGCCGGCCGCGGACTCGGCCGCGGTGCGGCGGATCCTCTTCGTCCTGCCGTGCTCGGCCAGCAGGTCCAGGAGGGGCAGGCGGCTCTCCGCACGGCTCTGCGCCACCCGGAGCTGCAGCCAGTCCGACCAGGCCCCGACACCCTCGGCGTCGTGGACGGGGACGCTCCGGTCCAGGGATTCGAGCACCGCCAGTTCCCCGGAGCGCCGTTCGGCGAAGTCCCGGACTTCGGGGTCCAGGGCGGCGGTCCAGCTGCCGTGGGCCGCGACGGGCGTCTTCTCCAGCATCAGAACCACGACGGCCGAGGCGAGCGGCCCGTCGGTCTCCGCACGCACGGCGTCCAGCAGGAGCGCGTGGGCCGCGGGCTGCTCCGCGGCCCGGCGGTAGAGCTCCCACCGGGCGTGGCCGTCCTCCCAGGAGGCCTCGCCCGGAGGCGTCGTACCGCCGTTCACCGCCGCGTCCAGCGCGGACAGACGTGCCGGCAGACCGTTCTCGGACTCAGCAGCCATTGTTCCTGTGCCGTTCCATCGATACCTGGATGTTCTTCCGGATCTTGGTGATGTTCCGGTTGACGATATCCCGCTGCTTGGGCGGCAGCTCCGGGTCGCCCTTCAGGGGCTTGCCGTTCTGTCCGATGCGGGTCTCGAACTTCCCGGGCCCCTTCACGTGCGCATGGGCCGGCGCGTGATCGTTGGAGTAGATCTGGATCGTCACCCCGTTCTCGCTGACGATGGTGCCCACACCCGGGTAGTCCACGTTGTGCACGAGGACCGGCGAGTCACCTGCGACGACGTAGTACGTGTGCGGGCCGGCGACCGTCAGGTCGTGGGTGGTCCGCATCCTGACGAAGCGTGTGACGGACAGGACCGGGACGTCCCTCCCCTGGTCGGTCCGCAGCGTGCCGCCGGCGCTGATGTCACCCGCTTCCGCCCATCGCTTCTCGTCCGTGAGCCAGAAGGGGTGCGCGTCGGTCGCCGTGATCAGGGACGAGCTGCCGTCGGCGGTCCTGATCCGGAGCGTGGTGAAGTGCCTGTCGTCATGGGTGGTGATCGTGCCGGTCACCCTCCGGGCGCCGCTGACCCCGCTCCGCGGATCGGTCGCCCGCACCAGGTCCCCGACCCTGACCGATTCGATCGGGGTCTCGCTGCCGTCGGCCAGCAGCACCGGCGTACCCGGCAGGAAGCTGTGGGTGGGGCAGCTCTCCTTGGGTTTCGGCTCGTCCTCCTTCGGGTCCTTCCCGGGCGGGTCCTTCTTCTCGGCGTCGAGCTTCTTCTGCGCGTCGGCGACCTTCTTCTCCGCGTCCTTGACCTTCTTGCGGTTCTTGACCAGGCCCTTCAGCCCGTCGTACAGGTCCCCGCCGTGCTTCTTGAGGGCCTGGATGAGCTTCGCGGCCTTCTTCCACTTCCACGGCGCCCCGTACTTCGCCGCGAGCTTCCCGACCGCGCCCCCGATCAGGCTCAGCAGCACGTTGATCAGCGTCTCGGTGCAGGCGCCCATGTCGCCCTTGGTGATGCAGTCCAGGGCGTCGGTGATCCCCAGCTCCTCGGCGAGGATCTTCGCCAGCTCCTTCGCCGCTTCCAGCGCCTTGTCGGAGCTGGTCTTCTCCGCCTTCTGCGCGTCCTGGAGCTCCTTCAGCGCGGCGTCGTAGTCGATCTGCGCCTGTGACGTGGGCGTGCCGTCGTCGGACACGGGCTCGCCGTCCCCGGGGGAATCCTGTGCCTCGGGGTTCCCGCCACCACCGCAGTCACCGACCCCGGTGACCCGGCACACCTGCGCGCTGATCTTCTCCGACAGCTCGGCGCCGATCCCCGTCGCCACCAGCGCACCGATGATCGCCGCGACGACCATGACCAGGCCGACGTACTCGATCGCACCCTGCCCACGCTGGCCCCGGCGCGAACGCCGCAGTCCCAGCAGACGCACCCCGGTACGCGGGGTCTTCCCCCGCGCCCAGCGGCGCAACCGACGACGCACTTCCCCCGGACCCGTCATACCTGTGACGCTAACCACCGGACGGCCGGGCGGTCTTGGGCCCGCGGACCCAAACCGGCGCCATCCGCACCCAAAGGCGCCCGGGTGCCTCCCGTCTCGCGTACCGGACCCGGTGCAGCGGGCACGGCGGGTCGTGCTTGGGTTTCGAGCGTCCGTACGACCCGTACGGGCCCGGCCCGTGCACAGCGGGGCAGGGGACAGCGCGGAAGAGGGGCGACAGCGGATGACGGCCGGTTCATCGGTACCGACGGCGGAGGAACGTACGGAGCGGCCTCCGTCCGGGACGCCCTCCGACCGGCCACGGCTGGTCCGCGACCTCTCCCTGTCCGCCGTGCTCGCCGGCGTCGTCGCGGTCGTCGTCTCCTACTCCGGCCCGCTGGTCATCGTGCTCTCGGCAGCCCGCGCCGGACATCTGGACGCCGGGCAGACCGGTTCGTGGATCTGGGCGATCTCGATCGGCAGCGGGCTGACCTGTATCGCCCTCAGCCTGCGCACCCGTATGCCGGTGATCACGGCGTGGTCCACCCCGGGCGCCGCGCTCCTGGTCACCAGCATCGGCTCGTACGCGTACGACGAGGTGATCGGCGCCTTCGTGGTGTCCGGTGCCGTGATCGCGCTGATCGGGGTGACCGGTGTCTTCGGGCGGCTGATGCGGCTCGTGCCCGGCGCGGTCGTCTCCGCCATGCTCGCGGGCATCCTCTTCTCCTTCGGCGCGGATGTGTTCACATCGCTGGAGCACACCCCGCTCATCGCCGGATCCGTCCTCCTCGCCTATCTGCTGGGCAAGCGGTGGCTCCCCCGGTACGCCGTCCTCCTGGCACTGGTCGCCGGGGTGGCGTGCAGCGCGGCGAGCGCGAAGCTGCACGTCCGGCTGGACCATGTCGGGCTCGTGCAGCCGGTGTTCACCACCCCCGCGTTCTCCATGGCCTCGCTGGTCGGCATCGCGGTCCCGCTGACCCTGGCGACGCTGGCCTCCCAGAACGCGCCGGGGGTCGGCGTGCTCTCCGCCTCCGGGTACCGCCCCGACGACCGCCTCCTGGTCGGCTCCACCGGCCTGGTCTCGGCCGTACTCGCCCCCTTCGGCTCCCACGCGGTGAACCTCGCGGCCATCACCGCCGCGATCTGCACGGGACCCGAGGCCCACCGCGATCCCCGGCGCCGCTACGTCGCGGGAGTGGCCTGCGGCGCGGTGTACCTGGTGGTCGGCGCGTTCGGCTCGACCCTCGTCGCGTTCTTCGCGGGGCTGCCGAAGGAGCTGGTCGCCGCTCTCGCCGGCGTCGCGCTCCTCGGCGCGCTGTCCGGCGGGCTGACGGGCGCCGTACGCGAGGAGAAGGACCGGGAGGCCGCGCTGATCACCTTCCTGGCCACGGCCTCGGGAGTCACCCTGTTCGGCATCGGCTCGGCCTTCTGGGGGCTGGTGTTCGGCGTCGCCGCGCACCTCGCGCTCAACGGCCGCCTCCGCCGCGCCGGTTCCCCTTGACCGAAGAGACGGGGTCCCGGGCCGGCCATGACCGGGATTGGGCCCGTCTTTGGGGCCTGGGGCCCAGGTCAGGCACGATTCCCCGCCGTACATTCGCCCCTCAGGGACAACAGGGCAGGTGCCGGCGAGAGGGTGGACCGTGAGCGGCTGGGGAGACAGGAGCGCGGGCCACATACCGCCGGGCGTGACCGGACAACGGGGCGGCAGATTCCTCTCCTTGAGCCGTAGCTGGGCGGCCGGCGCCCTCGTCTACGTATGCGCCGGGTTCCTGATGACGCGGGCGCTCGTCGAGACCCTCGCGACCGAGGAACGGCTCGAACTGTTCGGCTGGCGCCTCGCGTTGCTGCATCTGCCCGGCGTCCTCGTGACCGTCCTTACGGTCCTGGCAGCCGCCCGCGCCCTTCCCGCGCCCCACCGGGACTCGCGCCCCCTCCACCTCCTCGGCTCGCTCGCCGTCCCCGTCGCCGGGCTCGCGTACGGCTACGCGGTGACGTGGGACGTCGTGGGGACCGAGGGCCTCCTGATGCCGGCCGTGGCCATGGTCACCGGCGCCGCCGTCGGACTGGCCCTTGACCGGCTTCTCGACGACCGGGCCGCACCCCCGCCGTCGTACGGGCGCTCGTACGACTGGCGCGACAGCGGCGCCACGGCCACCGAATACCTCGGCGTCATCGTCCTCGTCGTCGCACTGGTCGCCGCGCTCGCCCTGGCCGGGCTCGGAGGCCGGATCGGGGCGGGCATCCGCTGCGCGATCAGCACGCTCACCGGGGACGGCCAGGGCTGCACGCCGGGTGGGGACGGCACGGCGAAGCCGAAGACCGACGCGGACTACGAGCCCAAGCTCTGCCAGATCTCCAACATCTCCGACACCGCCGGCGGCAAGGTGAAGATCGGCTGGTTCGAGTGGGGCGAGGAGTACGGCTTCCAGCAGAAGGTCTCCCAGGCCGGCACCGACGTGAACGAGGACGGAAAGGTCGACGAGAACGACAAGCTCGTCCACATGACCTTCACCGACGCCGCGTCGGCGGGTCTCAGCGGCAGCACACCGGGCGTGAAGCTCGGCAGCCTGGGCAAGGCGGACATCGACATCGGCGGCGGCATCAAGATCACCAATGGTGACACCTGGGTGTTCAGGAGCGAGGCGGACGCCCAGAAGATGCGGGACGACATCGAGGAAATGAAGATGTGGGAGACCTCGATGAAGCACAGCGGCGGTTACGGCGGCGGCTGGTACTCCGGCATGAAGTGGGCCGACAAGATGGAGGACATCGAGAAGAAGATCGGCGACAAGAAGATCTCCTACTCGACCCTCGGCATCAACCTGTACGCGGACGGCGGCCTCTCCATCAAGGCGGGCGACGACACGAAGCTCGGCGCCAAGCTGGGCGGCAAGGCCAAGTTCTCGCCGGACGTGACGATCACCAAGGACGACGTCAACGGCAACGAGTCGTACACCTACACCGCCAAGCTGGAGATCGAGGGAAAGGTGGGCGGCACCGCCGGCCCGCTGGGCACCACCGCCGGGGCCAAGGACACCCGGACCGGGGCTCTCACCGTCACCCGCGACCAGGAATCCGGGAAGATCGTACGGATCGACATGACGCAGACCGTGGAGAAGACCTCGACGTCCGACAAGGGCGAGGTGGGCGGCGACAACGGCCGGAAGGGCAAGGACAAGCGGGGCGGCAAGGGCAGCGTCACCGACTCCTCCGGGGAGACGGGCGTCGAGGTGCGGACGAACTCGATCGTCTTCGGCAAGGAGACCGACAAGATCACCGAGGCCAAGCGCTCCATCGCCGAGGAGTGGCTCGACGGATCCGGCAACAACACCGCCCCGTTCGAGTACATGTTCGGCGACCATTCCCTGCAGGAGAAGCCCGCCGGGACCGACCCCTTCGAGCAGCTGATGTACCAGGACGGGCTGTCCAGCACGATGCGGTACAACGGCGAGTCGGACGCCCAGGAGTTCGGCTTCGAGGTGTCGCTGGGCATGAGCCTCGGCTTCTCGATCTCCGACGAGCACAAGAAGGAGACACTGACGGACGCGCGGTTCCTCGGCGCTCCGCGAGGCGACAGGCGGACGTATCTCCCGTACAGCTACTGCGCGCAGTGAACACACACGAAGAGGCGATGACCTTGACGAAGTCCAGGACGCTCGGTGCGGCCGTCACCGCCGCCCTCGCACTGACGCTGCTCGGCGGCTGCGGCGGCACGGACGCCGCCACGGTCCCGGACGGCTGGGCCACGCTCGACACGAAGAGCGTGTCCGTCGGCTACCCGGAGGACCAGGGGTACGCCCCCCAGCCTGCGGCCGAGCGCAGCAAGGCCAACGCCGCGGTCGCGCTCAAGAAGGAGAAGGGGCTGCGCACCGGCATGGTCTCGGTCCAGCTGGACTTCGCCACCGGTGTCGGCGACGCGGGTGAGGCCGCCGCAGCGGCGGGCGCCGGCATCGGGCTCGGGGCGACCCGCAAGGACACCCGGGACGTACGCCTCGCGGGCGAGGAGAGCGCCAGGGACGCCCGCAGGATCGACTACGAGTTCACGTCGACGGGCGAGGAGTCGACCCCGGCGAAGGGGACGCGGATGACGGGGGTCGTGGTGGCGGGCGTCGACTCGAAAGACGTACCGTTCGCCATCCGGATCAACGCGGTGAAGGGCTCACTGACCCCGGCGGACCTCGACACGTTCACCAGGTCGATCACGGTGAAGTGACCCACGGAGCCGGGGTCCGCCCCCGTTCACGCTCGCTCAGTCGAGGCAGAACTCGTTGCCCTCGATGTCCTCCATCCAGAGGCACGACTCGTTGAACTCGTCGGCAACCAGCAGACGCACACGCGTCGCGCCGAGCGGGATCAGCCGTGCGCACTCGGCCTCGAGGGCGGCCACGCGCTCTTCGCCCACGAGCCCGGTGCCGACCCGGACATCGAGGTGCACCCGGTTCTTGACGACCTTGCCTTCGGGAACGCGCTGGAAGTACATGCGCGGGCCCACACCCGTGGGATCCATGCAGACGAACCCTGCCCCCTGGCGCTCGGGCGGCAGCGTGCGGTCGTACGCGTCCCACGTCGCGAACCCCTCCGGGGGCGGCGGTACGACGTACCCCAACACCTCGCACCAGAAGCGGGCGACGCGCTCGGGTTCCGCGCAGTCGAAGGTGATCTGGACCTGCTTGATCGACGGCATCGGACCACCATAGGGGCGAGGCCCTGCGCAGTCACGGCCTTTTCCTGGCCCACGGCCCGCCCCTGTCCGGGTTGCGGCGCAGCGGTCAGGCCGGGTCCTCGCCGGTCTGCGAAGGCGCCGCGTGCGGGCGCAGGACCATGAGGGGGCCTTCCGAGGTCGCCACCATGGCGAAGGGGAACCGGTCGACCTCGAGGCAGAGCGCGACGTCGTCAGGGTGGACTCCTTGGCGCACCCCGTCGGCCAGTTCGGCGGCGGCGCGCGACTCGGCGGCGCGGCGGACCTACTCGGCGGCGTCCGCCCCGGCTTCGGTGGTCCTCCGGGCGATGTACCGGGCACAAGCCAGGTCTTCATCGGCCTGCCCGTCCTCGCCGGTGACCACGAACGTGACGCTGTCGCTCTTCCGTGTCCGCAGGAGCTGAGCCGTCGCCTCCGCCACCACGAAGCCGGCGCACAGCACCAGCGGCGCCTCCTGGACGGCAAGGGCGCCGACCGTCCCTGCCGTGGTCTTCTGCACGACGGTCCGTCCGCCGAGGTCGATGGACCGCAGCAGGCCGGGCGAGTTGACGGCGTCGAAACCGGGCGCGGGCGGACCGTCCTTGATCGCCACCCAGTCCGGGTGGCGCGCCTTGAGCGCCAGGGCCTCGTCCAGCGACCCGGCGAGAACGATCTTCTCCGCCCCCTGGCCGAAGGCCCAGGCGGCCACGGTGTAAGCGCGCATGACGTCGACCACGACCGCCACGGACGGGACTTCGGCCAGATCAGCGATTCCGAGGAAGCGGGCGTCCATGCCGGTCATGATCGCGCAGGCCCGGGCCGTAGTGCCCGGGGAGCGATGCGCATCACGTCGGCGGTCTCGCCACCACCCTCCGCGTCGAGGCCGAGAGCCGCGACCCCCGTGGCAGCGGACCCTGCCGCCGGGCCGGTCGGTGTTCCTTCAGCCCCGTCGGACCGCGCCGAGCTGCGCCCGGTCCAGGCCCGGGGTCGCGAACCGCTGAGCCACCGCCCGCAGGACAAGGGCCATCGCCTGTGCGGGCGGTGTCGCGGGCCGTGCCCGGGCGCGAGCGAGCAGAACGCGGCGCGTCGGGGCGGGCACATCGGAGGCGAAGGGGAGCAGGCGGACATCGCTGCGGCGGCTGGTGAGGGCGAGCCGGGGCGCGAGCGCGATGCCCAGCCCCGCGGCCACCATCGCCTGCGCCTCCTGGTAGTCGTGCGATGCATAGGCGATGCGCGGCTCGAACCCGGCCTGACGGCAGCTGCGGCGCAGCACATCGGCGACGGGGTGGTTGTCGGCGCGGATGATCCATTCCTGGTCGGCGAGGTCGCCCAGTCGCACGGAGGGGTGTGCCCGCAGGGGTGAGTCCGCGGGGACCACCAGCACCGTGGGGTCGTCGAGCAGATGGGTGAGGGCGAGCGCGGGGTCGTCCATACGGTTCCAGCCGTAGTCCCACAGCAGCGCCTGCTCCACCTCGCCGGTGTGGAGCATCTCGCACAGCTCGGCGAGAACCCCCGCGCGTACTTCGATGCGGACCCCGGCATGACCGCGGCGGAAACGGGTGAGCGCGAGCGGCAGGAGCGAGGCGCTGGCGGTGGGGAAGGAACCGAGCCTCAGCGTCCCCTGGTCGAGGTCGGCGAAGGACTCCAGGTCGCCCTGGGCGGCGCGCAGTTCGCGGCGGATCGCCAGGCCGCGTTCGGCCAGCGCGGCGCCGGCAGGGGTGGGGCGGACACCGCGGGGCAGCCGCTCGATCAGTGGCTGTCCGGCCTCTCGCTCCAGCAGAGACATCTGCTGGGAGGCCGCCGAGGTGGACATGCCCATCGCCTCCGCGGCGGCGGTGAGCGAGCCGCGTTCGGAGGCCTCGGCGAGCAGCAGCAGACGGCGCACGTTCAGCATGGGGCGAGTTTAGCTCAGCTAAACCCTGGTGAAGCAGACCGTCATTGTGCGCAAGTCACGCCTCTGCAAAGGTCGTCGCAATCGCCGGGGCGGTTCACCGGTCGGCCATACGGCCGTAACCGTTCTCCGGCTCCTTTCTCCGTGTTGATCAAGGAAGAGCCTCAGACGTGCACACTCCTGCGACCCTGGTCCGCGGCGGCACCAGCAAGTGCTGGCTGTTCAACCAGGTCCATGTCCCCGCCGAACGCGACGAACTGGAAAGGCTGCTGGTCGCCGCCTACGGTGCGACCGACCCGGTGGAACTCGACGGGGTCGGTGGTGCCACCCCCACCACCTCGAAGGCCGCCGTGGTGAGCGCCTCACCCGAGCCCGGTGTGGACATCGACTACCTGTTCGCCCAGGTCGGTATCGGCACCGGCTCGGTGGAGTGGACGAGCAACTGCGGAAACTGTGCCACCGGTGTCGCCCTGTACGCGGTCGCAAAGGGCATGGTGCCACTCACCGGAGACCGGACGCGTGTGGTGATGCGCAACACCAACACCGGCACGGTACTCGAAGGACTCGTGGACACCACCGGCGGCGCGGTGCACCACTTCGGCACGCAGACCGTGCCGGGCACCCTGGCCGGCGGTGTCGCGGTCGGCCTCACCTTCCGCGACCCGGCCGGCCGTACCACGGGCTCACTCCTGCCCACCGGGCTGGCCGTCCAGGAGCTGCGGGTCGGCTCCGCCGGTCCGGTACGGGTGAGCATGGTCGACGCCGGCGCCCCGGTCGTCCTCGTCGACGCGGGCAGCGCGGCGCGCACCGGCTCGGAGACGGTGGAGCAGCTCCGGACGGACGTCCCCTGGCTGCGAGCCGTCCGCCATGCCGCCGCGCCGCTCATGGGCCTGGTCGAGCCGGGTGAGGAAGCCGGCGACGCGGTCCCCAAGGTGGGTCTGGTAGGCCGGCCCGTCCCGTACACCACGACACTCGGCGAGACCGTCGCGGCCGAGGACTACGACGTCTCGGTGCGCATGCTCACCATGAACGCCCCGCACCCCGCGGTCGGACTGACCTCTGCTGTCGCGGTCGCCGTCGCGAGCCTGCTGGAGGACTCCGTGATCTGCACGAGCGCGGGCAGCGGCCGTACCCATGAGTGGCTTCGCGTGGGCACCCCCGCCGGCGTCGTCGCCGTCCACTGCTCGGACCTGCGCAACGGCCTGCCGGGCCGGGTCACCGTGCAGCGGGCGGCGCGACTGCTGGCCGATGCCCGTATCTACGTACCGCAACCAGGCCGGCGCCGAGCAGCCTGACCGCTACGACCGTCATGCCCAGGGGCCTGTCCGCAGCCGTCTCCCCGGGATACCCTCGCGCCTTCGGGGCGCGCCCCCCGTACCCACCGCACCAAGGACAATGATGTCTGCTGAAGTGATCTCCATAGGCGCGCTGCTGGTGATGTTCGTGGTCGGCACCGTCCTGCCGATCAACCTGGGCATTCTCGCCTTCGTCGCCACCTTCGCCGTCGGCACCGCGTCTCTCGGCCTCACCGAGGACGAGATCTTCGAGGGCTTCCCGGTGGAGCTCTTCGTGACCATCGTCGGGGTCACCTACCTGTTCTCCGTCGCCCGCCGCAACGGCACCATCGACTGGCTCGTCGCCGCCGGTGTGCGGCTGGTACGCGGCAAGGTGGCGCTCATCCCCTGGGTTCTGTTCCTGATCGCCGCGACGCTCACAGCGTTCGGCACGTTCACCCCGGCCGCCGTGGCGCTGCTCGCACCGATCGCCATGAGCTTCGCCTACCGCTACAAAATCAACCCGCTCGTGGCCGGCATGATGGTGATCAGCGGTGCGCACGCGGGCGCGTTCTCCCCCCTCGCTGTCTCCGGTGCCCTGGTGCTGGGTCTGGTGGACGAGACCTCGCTGCACATCTCGCCCCTGGTGCTCTTCTCCGCCAGCTTCGTCATCAACCTGCTGCTGTCCGCCCTCACGTACGCGCTTCTCGCCAAGCGTCCCGCCCCGCTGGCCGAGCAGACGGAGGAGACGACCGGCGAGGAGAGCCTGGCCGCGTCCGGCAGGCCCGACTGGCGTCAGTGGCTCACCCTCGCCTGCCTGGTCGCGCTGGTGATCGGCGCGCTCGGCTTCCGGCTGGAGATCGGCTTCCTGGCACTCGTGGCCGGCGCGCTGCTGGCACTGGTGGACATGAAGCGGCAGGAGAAGGCCGTGGACGGCATCAGCTGGTCCACCCTGCTGCTGGTGGCGGGCATGATGACGTACATCGCGATGCTGGAGAAGGCCGGAATCATCGCGACCATCTCGGACCACGCCGCCGGTCTCGGCGCCCCGCTCCTCGTGGCCCTGATGCTGTGCTTCACGGTGGCCATCACCTCGGCCTTCGCCTCCTCCACCGCGATCCTCACGGCGATCATTCCCCTCGCCGTGCCACTGCTCCTCTCCAGCCATCTCAGCGCCGTCGGACTGATCGCGGCCCTGGCGGTGTCGACCACGATCGTCGACACCTCCCCGTTCTCGACCAACGGCGCCCTCGTCCTCAGCAACGCCCGGGGGGTCGACAACCGCCGCTTCTACCGCCAGGTCATCGGCTACACCGGCGGCATCGTCGCAGCCGGCCCCCTCGTCGCCTGGGGAACTCTCGTCCTCCCCTGGTCGTAACCACGAAGGGCCCCTTCGCGTCCGGTGCTCCGCGGCTTCCACGTGCTGCCCTTCTCGTTCCCGGTACGACGCGCCTGCCGGGCGGCTGTGGTGCACGTCGGCCGGTCCGGCGGGCCACGGCCGCGGGGCCCGGTCGGCGGTGACGGCGGGTCGAGCCGATCGCCGCCGCCCCAGGCCGCGACCCGCTTCTCGTGAAATCGCGCAGGTGATCGACCAGCCGACGGTCCGGGGCGGCGTCCCGTGGCCCCATGGCCACGGTTGTCCACAGGGCCGCGCAGCGTCCAGGTCCGCGCGGCATCCTTTCTGCATGACGGGAAACCTTCAGCACTTCGCCCAGCGCGGCATTCTGCTCACCCGGGAGGTCGTCGCGGCCGGCGTGGGGCCGCGGCAGTTGAGCAGGTCGCTGAACGCGGAGAGCTGGCAGCGCGTCGTGCCCGGGGCCTGGGCGGCACCCGGCACCGAGCTGACGCCGTGGGTGAAGGCACGCGCTGTACAGATACTGCACCCGGGTCTCACACTCAGCCATCGAGCCGCAGCTTCGCTCCACCTGATCGAACTGCTGCGGGAGGCGATGGAGTTCACCGACCCGGACAGCCCTGTCGGCCGATGCCACGGCTTCATGGTGCACCGCACGCCCATCACCCCGGCCGAGATCTGCACCCGCCGCGGACTGGGGGCCACGACACCGCTCCGCACCGTGCGCGACCTGCTCCTGTGCGGCCCGAGGGAGGAGGCGGTGGTCGCTGTGGACTCCGCCCTGAGCACGCGCGTGGTGGGCGGTGTCCGCCGGACACGCCTGGTCACCACCGACGTGCTGACCGCCGCCTGCGCGACGCACCCCACACGCCGCCACCGCGCGCCGCGGGCTGCGGGATGGCTCGCCCTGGCCGATCCGCAGAGCGGATCGCCCGCCGAGACGGTGGCCCGGCTACGGATGCACGACGCCGGCCTGCACCCGCTCAGCCAGGCGGAGCTGCTGACCCCCGGCGGCCGCCGGATCCGGGCCGACTTTCTCTTCGTACGGGAGGGTGTGGTGGTGGAGATCGAGGGCTACGCCTACCACGGCAGCCGTGACGCCCACCGCCGCGACCTGGACCGCTTCAACGCGCTGAGCTCCTGTCCCGGTGTGCGGCTGATCCTCCGCTTCCCCGCCGTGACGGTGTTCCGGACGCCCGACCGCATGCTCACCGAGATCCGCGCAGCCCTGACAACCCCCAAACCCCAATAACCACCCCCCACCGCCCCTCACCCCCCGGTCGATGGGGAGTAACGGACACCCATCCCGGACATTCCGCACGCAAAATCTGTCCTCACTCCCCCATCGACCGCCCGCGCCGGGCCGATGGGCTGGGACCAGTACGTCTACATCGGCAGCCACCGGCCCTGTGAGCAGGCGCTGGCCCGGACCCGCGACCTCGGGCTGTTTCTCCTGGCGCCACATCAGCCACCCCTCCGAGGTGGTTTCCCCCGGTCAGGAGATCAGCGCCGAGATTCTGGGCATCGACCTGGCCCGCGAACGAGTGACGATGTCACGCAAAGCCCTGCGCCGGGACTGACGTCATGTCGGTCAGCGCGCGGCCCCAGGGCATCAACGGGGCAGCACCACCCAGGACTTGGTACCCCGTTGCGGTGGTGACACCTCGGCGACGCCCCACTTGCCGCCCCAGTCGTCGATGACAGCCGCCAGCAGCCAGAGGGCGCCCCGTCGTCGGGCCTCGCAGAGGGCGAGTGTGTCGGCGTCTGCGTGGTGGGGGTGCTGGTCCCACAGGACGAGGCGGAGGGCGTCGTCGCGGTGACGGAGGGAGAGGTAGAGCTCACGGCCGGGGGTCAGCGCCGCGTTCACGGCGATGAGTTCGGTGACCGCGAGCGTGACCGGCCAGGCGAACGCATGGAGCCCGTACGTCGGCAGCGAGGCGGCCACCGCGTGCCGCCCGACCGCCGCACTGCGCGGGTCGCCGGGCAGGGTGAGGCTGAGGATGAGCCCGGGGGCGGGCGACTGTGCCCTTACGGGACACAGGGCGGTGCGTTGGGGTGGCGCGTGCGGATGCATGGCTGACTTCCCTTATACGGCGATCTGTTGACCGGGCTCTCTTCATTCGCATCGGAGCGCACAAGGGCTCTCGTCTTATCCGATGGGCAGTGGCCTGTCTCCCTGACACGGACCAGCCCCTCCAGGGCAGGAGGGCGCGGGCGGGCACGTGCGATGCACTTCTTACCCATCGGAGCGTGAGCGGTGCAGAACTGAAAGTAGTATGCGAGGGGGCATATTGGCCACCACCTGGAGCTCATTTGAACCCGTACGTGTATCAAAGGGCCGTCCGCACGGCAGACTTCATGCGGGAAAGCCAGGAAGGATTGACATGGCAGAACGCACGTCCCCCACCGAGCGCCAGAGGCGGCTCGGGAGCGAAATCCGGAAGATGCGCACGGCAGCCGGTGTGTCGGCTGAGTCCGCCGCTCAGCTTCTCGGCCTGGACCGGTCCAGGCTTTCGAACATCGAGCAGGGTCAGCGGGCCATCAGCCCAGAGCGCGTGCGAGCCTTGGCGGAGGTGTGCCGATGCCTGGACGAGGCATACGTAGCCGCTCTTGTCGGCATGGCCGCTCCCGCTCGGCGCGGCTGGTGGAACCGCTATCGGGACACGCTCCCCGCAGGCCTTCTCGACATCGCGGAGGTCGAGGCCCATGCGCTGCGGATGCGTACGGCGCACTCGGTGCACATTCCCGGTGTTCTCCAGACGAGTGACCATGCCCTCGCTGTCTTCCGCGTTGTGGTCCCGGCCCTCCCGGAGCACGAGGTAGCCCTACGACTGGCACACCGCATGGAACGGCAGCAGATGCTTGAGGGCACAGCTCCGCAGGAGTACGTCGGGGTTGTGCACGAGGCTGCCCTCCGTATGCAGTTCGGCGGCCGGAACGTCGCACGTAAACAGTTGGACCACCTCGTCACCATGTCCGAGCGCGTCCACATCACGCTGCGCGTCATTCCGTTCGAGGCCGGCGCCTTTCCCGGGGCAGGGCAGACGGTGAACTACTCCGAGGGCCCGGTACCGCAATTGGACACCGTGCAGGTGGACAGCACGCATGGGCCCGAGTTCCTGCACGGGGAATCGCAACTGGCCAAGTACCGTTCGCACCTTGACTGGATGGAGCGGATCGCTCTGTCCCCTGCGGATTCACGAGATCTCATTCACACCGTCGCACGCAACCTCTGAGGGGCCACTATGCCGGACATCACCTGGGAAGACCCATTCTGCGGTGAGGGAGCCAGCTGCTACAGGCTCGGAACGGACGCCCAAGGCAACAGCTACATATCCCTGGCCGGAGCCGAGGATCGTTACCTCACCGACAGCCGCGAGGCCCTCCAGCAGATGATCCGGGACATCAAGGCCGGCAAGGCCGATCACCTGCTGTAGACGACGCCCGCGCCCCCGTCGGCCGGGCGCCTGCGGCGGCTCAGGAGCTGCCAGGCGCCCAGGCCCAGGACCAGCACGGTCCCGGCGCCGATCCCGGCGAACCCGATCGCTCGCATCGTGAGGTCCTCACCGCTGCCGGGGCCCGTGTCGCCGATCCCGAAGCCGGCCGCTTCCGGATCGCCGTCGTACGCCGGGCCCGGCTGCGCCGCTCCCTTGAGGCCGACGTTCAACGTCATGGGGACACTGCTCGGGACCTTCGGGTCGAGCGTCACCTGGACGTAGTACCAGCCCTGGAACCTCATCGCCGATTCCGCGGTCGACTCTCCCTCGAACCGGTTCGCGTAGGCGGCCGGGGCCGTACCGAGATCGACTCCGACGGGGGCGCCCCGGTAACCGATGCTCTTGTCGGAGACCGGGCCACGTGCCGTGTTGTACAGCGCGAGGCGCAGCCCGTTGACGGAGAACGAGCCGTCCGTGGTGCCATTGGCCAGCTGGGCCCGCAGGAAGAGCTGCTGGCCCCAGGCGACCGGCACCTTGTAGAAGCGACTGTCTCCCGGCTGGAGGTCGTCCCGCCAGATGCCGTCGTCGACGGCCGCCGCGTCGTTGAACCCCGTGCCGCCGCTCACCTTCTGCGGGGTGCCGTCGGCCGGGGACGGCGCTTCCGAGCTCCAGGAGGTGGGCGCCTGGGGCTCGGCCGCACCGGGCTTGAGCCCCGGTTCCGCCATGTAGGTCAGCTCGATCGGCCACTCGGCTCCGCCGCCGGTCTTCGTACCCACCCGTGTCACGGTGTAGAGGTAGTCCCCGGCCTGTTGGCAGGCACCGGTGTCGTCCTTGATGCGACGCGACGCGTAGCTCGCGATCGGCCGTGTGGTGTCGCCCCCGAAGTACGCGGCCGGGCTCGAACCGCACGGTGTGCCGCCGGCCGAGAGCAGTTGGACCTGGATCCCGTCGAGGATGCCGCTCGTGGTGCCGCGAGGCGGGGCGAGAACCGTGGAGACGAATGCGTTGGACGTGTCGTCCAGCCGGACCCGGTAGTACTTCTTCTGGCCCGGCCCGATGGTGTCCGAGTAAATCTTCGCCCGCTCCAGCCGGGGGCCGTCCGCGCTCGACTCCGTACCGGTGACAGGCACGGAGCCTTGCGCAGGCCGGTAGGAGGCGGCACCGCCTCCCGGGGCATCGTCCGCGCGCGGGCCCGCCGCCGCGGTGCCCGTCAGCAGCAGCACGCAGAGTGCTGCCGCCGCCCCGGCGGCAGCACCGCCCACGGGCCTCGACTTCATTTCGCTCCTGCCGTTCGGCGCTGGGAACCTGTGCGTGCCGTGCCTACGAGGCGCCGGCGCGCTGGAAGGTGACCTCCACGCGCCGATTCTTCTTACGGCCCTCTTCGGTCTCGTTGTCGGCGATAGGGTAATCCTCCCCGTAGCCACGGATCTCGAAGGTGACGTTCGGCAGCCCGGGGGCGAGAACTCCTGACACCGCGTCGGCACGCTGTTTGGAGAGGACGTCACCGTGCGCGGCGGAGCCGAGGTTGTCGGTGAATCCGAAGACGCGGACCTTGGTCGCCTTCTGGTTCTTGATCTCCTGGGCGATCGCAGTGATGCGGGCGTTGGCCTCACCACTCAGCTTCGCGCTGTCCTTGCCGAAGAGGACCTCGGCCTGGAGGGCGAAGGTGATGTCCACGTTGGTGTCCTCGCGGCGTTCCTCACCGCCCAGGTCCTCGACGACGGACTTGATGTCCAGCACGCGGACATCACCGAGGGTCGCGCCGTCCCCGAGCATCAGTCCGGGCGAGTTCGCGTCGACCTCTACGGGTGGCGAGGCGGAGGGGACGGCCGTGGGGTTGTCGTCAGCCGTCGCAGAGGCGGCTCCCCACAGGGTCGAGGTACCGAGGACCACGGTGGCGGCGGCGCAGAGAGCGACGCGGCGGCGCAGGGCGCCTCGTGAGGCGTGTGGTGTGGGGGCGGGTGGCTGCATGGTGGCCATCACCCGGAGATCTTGATCGTCGCGGTGGGCATGGTCGGGATCTGGAAGTCGACCTCAGCCGTGCCCTGCGGCGGGGCGGGGAACTGCGCGAAGAACGGTGCCTCGCCATCCGGCTGGATTGCTTCGAACTTCGTGCACAGGCACCGGCCGTCGGTGTCACGCAGAATCAGGTAACGCTTCTTGCCTGCCTGGTCCACCAGAGTCGCGCCGGCCATGGATGCGCCGTTGTTCACGAGCTCCTGCTCAAGCCCTTGCCATCCGGGGGCGAACCAGATCTGATCCGATCCGTTCTTCACCTGCCCCTTGACCGTGATGAATCCGCCGGACTCACGCTCGGCCGAGCTGACAGTGACCTCTACGCCGTCCTTGCCCTTGATCGTGGCCAGCACCTGGTCCTCGTCCGCCGCTTCGGGCTCCGGGGCCTCACTCTTCTGGCTGTCGGAAGAAGCGGAGGATTCCTTGGGCTTGCCCTCCGACTTGTCTGATCCCTCGTCGCCGCCACATGCCGTCAGCACGACAGCCATGGCTACAGAGGCAGCCGCCACAGCGGCCCCCTTGAAGCGAATCCGGGTCATGGCTGCACGCATCGGCGTGGTCCTCTCGATGTCGTTCATCACTTGTCGGCCAGGTGGACGGAGAAGAGGTCTGCCAGGTCCGGCAGGAGCTCGATGTTCTTGGGGTCGATGTCGAAGTCCAAGTCTTCGTCATCGCAGACGGCTTTGTACGCCTTCTGCTCCTCGGACTCGTCCGTGTCGCCGTCGTCGTCATCCGCCGGGACGCTCGGGGCGGGACGCATGTCCTCTTCGATCCGGCAGCGCGGCTCGATGACCGCTCGCGCGGTAGCTGTGGCCTTCCTCGTCGTCGTACTGGCGATCACCGAGTCGCCGACGGACTTGTTCGTCTCGACCGTGACGATGTACGAGACCTCTGGCCAGTCCTCCGCGTAGCACCCGGCCCCGCTCAGGTGGGCATCGTTCTCGGCAGCCAGCCAGCCGGCTGCATCACAGGACCCCGAGAGAGCTCCGCGCCCGCTCAGCAGGTCGTCCCACTCGTCCAGGTCGAAGGCGCCGGGCCAGCTCAGTTGGTCGCGCGCGTCCGTCGCCGCCGCGAGCGCGGCGGCATCTGCGGCGGTCTGCGCCTCGTTCTTCTTCATCGACGCCTGACCGACGGCGAAGTACGCGAACGCAAGAAAGAGCAGGCCCGCCACCACCATGATGTAGATGGGGAAAGCCTGCCCTGCCTCGCGTGTCTGCCTGGCTACTACTTTCCGCCGGTGATCTTGGCGATCTGCGCGGTGATGGCGCCACCGATCGCCGTCCCGATGTTCGTCAGCATCAGCGCCGCGATGATCGCCACGACCACCACGATGATGCCCAGGTACTCCACCGAGCCCTGCCCCCGGTCCCGGTCTGCCCGGGCCTTCATGCGCTCCACCGAGGTGTTCGCCCAGACCTTGGCGTTGACGGAAGCCTTCAGCATCAGCTTGCTCATGGTGTTCCCCTCCGGGTCCGGCCGACCGGAGGCCGGCCGACGCGTATGTCTCTGCGGTGCCGCGTCCGGAACCGGCTTCCTCCTGGCCGGTGCCGTCGGCGACATGAGAAAGGTACGACGGAACCGCCGGCCCCACGGAGGGCCCCAGGGCCCAAACCCGGGCCCAAAGCGGCCGTTGGGCCCGTTGTCCTGCGCGTGTCCCCCTACCGGGGCTTCTCCCCCGTTCAGCCATGGCTGCCTGTCCCCCTCGCTCCAGGTCCCGAACCCGGCGCCGTGCCGAGCCAGCGGGCTATGGCCTCACTGCGGCTGCCGCTGTGCAGCTTGGTGAAGATCCTGTTGATGTGGTTCTTGACGGTCTTTTCGCTGATGAAGCACGTGGCGGCGATCTGCTGGTTGCTCATGCCCGAGGAGATGAGCTCCATGACCTCCGCCTCCCTCGAACTCAGGTCGTACTGCTGCCGGTTGGGCGCATGGGGCCGAATGCGTTCACTGTCTGTCGAAGACTGTGCCACAACGGGTTGCAGTTGCGAAAGGGCTTCCGGATTTCCCGCCGGCCGCGCCGCCGGCGGCGAAGTCGCCCGCCCGGCGTGGGGGCTGCCGCCCGGGGGCTGCGCCTCGGAGCCCGGGCCCGGGGCGCTGTGCGGCACGCCGGCCGTCAGTGCCGTTCCGAGCCCCTCCGGCAGCTGCCTCGGCTGATGGTCCGCCCCTTGGCGCATATGGGCGAGAAGCGCCTTGGCCGCGGTCGCGGTGAAGGGGGCGCGGCCGCTCTTCGTGTCGCGTACGGACTGCACGAGTTCATCGGCCGTGAACTCGCCGTGCACCAGATAGCCGCCCGCGCCGAGGCGCAGTGCCTCGTGCACGATGTCGCTCTCGCGGCTGTACGTCAGCATCATCACGGGTGCAACCTGCACCAGGTGCGGCAGGGCGGAGAGGCCGTCCACCCCGGGCATCCGTACGTCGAGCAGGATGACGTCCGGCCGGTGGCGTACAGCGGCCTCGTAGGCCGCGCGCCCGTCCGCGGCCTCGGCCACGACCTCGATGTCCGCCCGGCCGCTGAGCAGGACCCCGAGCCCCGCCCGTACGACGGGGTTGTCGTCCGCGACGACGACCCGGAGGGGCCCGGGTGCCGGCCCGTCGGGAGCGGCGGGGAACGCGGGCATCTGCCCGGGCGCGTGGGGCCCGCCGGCGGGTGTCGCGGAGGCTTCGGCCGCCGGGGGCCGCTGGGGAGTCGGCGGGAGCTGGGTGGCCGGGAATGCGGGGGAGCTGACTTCCGTGCTGAGCGGGGAGCCGTGCGAGGACGTGTGCTGGGAGGCGTGGTTCTGTGCCGCCCGGTCCTGGCCCGACGCACGCGAGACGTCGTCCGGCATTCTGCGACCTCCTCTCAGGAGTTGTGGGGACGAAGGTGCGGGGAGCGGTGGAGCGCGAGCGGTTACGGGTTCGGAGCGGGGGCCCGGGCTGCCGGGTCCGTCGCACCGGTCGGGATGAGGGCGGCCGTCGGGAGTTCCACGCGGACCTCCGTGCCCTTGGCCGCCCGTCCCTTGCCGATGCGGATGCGCGCGCCGATGGAGGCCGCGCGTTCGACCATGCCGACGAGCCCGAAGTGGCCGGCCCGCCTCAGGTCGTCGAGTGTGGTGCCCGGGGGCAGGCCCTGGCCGTCGTCGTACACGCTGACGCGCAGGACGTCGCCCTTGATGCCGGCCAGGACGACGAGGTACGTGGGGTGGGCGTGCCGGTTCGCGTTCTCCATCGCTTCGGAGGCGACGGTGAGCAGCTGCCGGGCGACGACGTGCGGGACGCGGGGTACGGGTGTGTCGCCGAGGGTGCGGAACACGGTGTTCATCCCGTGGCGCCGGGTGAAGTCCTCAGCCCTGGAGCGGAGTTCCGCGACGAGGTCGACACCGCCGTCGAGCCCGGATTCGCGGCGCAGGTCGGACAGGAGTTCGCGGGATTCGGCGGCGGCCCGGCGGGCGGATCTGGCCACCAGTTCCGCCTGGTGCCGGACGGTGAGCGGGTCCATCCGTTCGGAGGAGCGGGCGAGTCCGTCGGCAGCCAGAGCGAGGCCGTGCAGGGTCTTGGCGACGGAGTCGTGCATCTCCCGTGCCAGCCGGGCGCGTTCGTCCTCGACGGCCACGCTGACGGCGAGACGGGCCCGGGTCTCGGTCAGCGCCTGGCTGGCCGCGCCGACGCGGAGCATCAGATTGCGCAGGGCGACGCCGACGGCTCCCGCGAGGACGCAGAAGCCGGGGAGGAGGAGGACGTCGGCCACGCTCGACTGGGGGCGGTTGTCGACGCTGAAGGCGGCGGCCAGGATCAGGCTCTGCACGACGGCGAAGATGCCGGCGACGCGCCAGCCGTAGAGCAGCCCGGCGAGCAGCGGGGTGCAGACGACCGCGTAGCCGAGGGTCGACTCGGGGGTGGCGGTGAACAGGAGCAGCGCGCCGAAGACCGTGTCCACCCCGAGGAGCAGCGGGTGGCGCACGAGGAGCGGCCCGAAGCGTTCCCAGTCGCGGTAGAGGGCGTACGAGCCGACGAACGTCACCAGGACGGCCGATCCCACGAGCCAGCCGGCGAGCCCGGGGGCGCTGTTGTCGACCGCTTGGGGGGTGCCGATGGCGATCATGGCGAGCCGGAAGAGGAACACCTGGCGGGCCAGCGCCTGGAGGGCGTTGACCTGGATGGAGACCGTGGGTGCGGGGCCCACCGGGGTGGACAGGGTGTGGCGGGGGTCCGCGGACTCCGGTCCGGGCTGCAGGGAGATCGTCATCGGCCCGTCGCTCACTCCCCCGTCAGGGATCCGAAGTTGGTGCCGGATCCGAGGAGCATGGCGGCGCCCATGAGGATCACGGTCGCGGGGATCATGAACGTGGTCACCATCAGGGTGGCCCTGGGGACCGCCTTGGCCGCCTTCCGCCGGGCGTTCTGCGCGTCGGTGCGGCGCATGTCGTTGGCGATGGCGATGAGGGTGTCGACGATGGGCGCGCCGAGTTCCTCACCCTGCTGGAGCGCCGTGACGAACATGGCGACCTGTTCGGAGTCGTTGCGTCGGCGCAGCTCGTCGAAGGCCTGGCGGCGGCTGACGCCCATGTCCATCTGACGCAGGGTGATGCGCAGTTCGTCGGCCCACGGGCCCTTGTACTTGTCCGACACCCGGTCCAGTGCCTGCCGGAAGCCGAGCCCGGCGGAGACGACGACGGCGAGGACGTCCAGGAAGTCGGGGAGGGTGCGGTCGATGTCGTCCCGGCGTTTGCGGACGGCGGCCCAGATGCCGACCTCGCCCCAGAAGATCCCGAAGGCGACCATGAGGAGCGCCACGAAGAACTGGCCGCTGGTGAGCATGACGAAGGCGGCGGTGCCGCCGAGGATGCTGTAGACGGCCCGCCGGGCGGCGTAGCGGTCGATGGTGAGTCCGCCGGGGTTGCCCGCCATGTCGATCTTGCGGCGCTTGTCGTTGACCTTCTTGGGTCCCATCAGGCGGAGCACGAGGGGCGCCCAGCGCATTCCGAGACGGTCGATGCCGGAGCCCACCGCGGTGGTACGGGTCGAGCCCACCTCCAGGGCGAGCGCGAGGTCGCCGGGGAGGGTGGCCTCGGCGCGGTACATCCGTACGCCCTTGAAGACGCCGAACACACTGAGGCCGACGACGAGAGCGAGCAGCAGTTCCATATCGGTCCCCTCCTCAGATATCGATCTTGGAAATGCGGCGGATGGCGACGAAGCCGACGGTGTAGAGGCCGAGCGAGACGATGACGGCGACCTGGCCGGCGAACGATCCCGTCATACGGTCGAGTGCTCCCGGGAGCATCGTGTTGACGAGGAGCATCGCGCCGACGCCGATGGCGGGGACGGCGTACGCGGTGGCGTTGATCTGCGAGAGCTGGGTGCGGACCTCGCGCCGGGTCTCCTTGCGCTCCTCCAGGGTGACGGTGAGGTTGCGCAGCGAGGAGACGACCTGGCCGCCGGCCCGGTTGGAGAGGATGAGGGTGGCGACGAGGACGACCAGTTCGCGGGAGGGCAGGCGGGTGGCGAGCTCGTCCAGCGCGTCGTCGAGCGTGCGGCCCACACCCAGCTGGTCGGCGACGATGCGGAGTTCGTCGCCCGCGGGCGCTTCGAGTTCATCGGCGGCCATGGCGATGGAGGTGCGCAGGGAGAGCCCGGCCTGGGTGGCGTTGGCCAGCACCCTGGAGATCTCCGGCAGCTGGCTGATGAAGGCCTCGGTGCGCTTGGTGCGGTGCCAGTTCAGGAAGGTGTTGGCGGCCCAGATCCCGGCGAGGCCGGCGAGCGGGCCGAAGAACGAGGCCAGGGCGGAGGCCGCGATCAGCCACATGGCCACCACCCCGGCCACGACGTAGAGGAAGTACTCGCCCGGAGTGACGTCGAGGCCGGTGGCCGCGAGCTTCAGCTCGATCCTCTTGCCCAGTTTCGTACGGCGCAGCCGGCGGTCGAACCCCCGGAAGCGGCGCTGCGGGCCCATGTCGATCTGGCCGGTCGAGGAGAGCCGGTCGACGAGGGCTTCGCGCTGGGCCTTGCCCGAGGTGTAGGCGTGCAGGCCCAGGACGCCGAGTACGCAGCACAGCAGCGTGACGCCGAGGGTGAGCGGTGCGAGGTTGTCCATGGCGGGGTACCTATCTGGCCTCTCGGGTGGCGAGGTATTCGTCTGACGGGGCGACCCCGAAGGCCTGGGGGATCGGCTGTCCGGCCATGTAGAGCCGGTCGGCGATGCGACGCGGGAGCGGGAGGGCCTGGAAGTCACCGTGGATCAGGCCGTCGGTGTCCATCGGCCGGGCGTCGAACCGGGCGACGGTGACGATCTTGTACGGGTCACGGCCGTGCGAGTCGAGCACCGCGATCTCGGTGACCCTCCTGCTGCCGTCGGCGTGCCGGGTCAGCTGGACGATCACGTCCACGGCGCTGTTGATCTGGTCGTGCAGGGCCTCGAAAGGGATCTTGATCTCGGACATCGACGCGAGGGTCTGGAGCCGCATCAGCGCGTCCTCGGCGCTGTTGGCGTGGACGGTGGCCAGCGAACCGTCGTGGCCGGTCGACATCGCCTGGAGCATGTCGAGCGATTCGCCGCCTCGGACCTCACCGACGACGATCCGGTCGGGGCGCATACGCAGGGAGTTGCGGACCAGGTCGCGGATGGTGATCTGGCCCTTGCCCTCCACGTTCGCGGGACGCGACTCCAGCCGGATCACGTGCTTCTGCTGGAGCTGGAGTTCGGCGGAGTCCTCGATGGTGACGATCCGCTCGCCCTCGGGGATGAGCCCGGAGAGCGCGTTGAGCAGCGTGGTCTTCCCGGTGCCGGTGGCCCCGGAGACGATCACGTTGAACTTGGCCTGGACGAGCCCGGCGAGCAGCAGCAGCATGTGCTGGTCCAGGGAGCCGAAGCCGATCATCTCCTGGAGCGAGAAGGACCTGGGGAAGCGCCGGATGGTGAGCGTCGCGCCGGTGAGCGAGAGCGGCGGGATGATGACGTTGACGCGCTCACCGCTGGGGAGGCGGGCGTCGACCATCGGATTGGCCTCGTCCACGCGCCGGTTGACGGTGGAGACGATGCGCTCGATGGTCTGCATCAGCTGCTCGTGGCTGGCGAAGCGCAGGGGGAGCTGCTCGACCCTCCCCGCCCGTTCGACGTAGATCTGGTCGGGTCCGTTGACCATGATCTCCGTGATGGAGGCGTCCTCCAGGAGCGGTTCGAGGACGCCGAGCCCGAGCGCCTCGTCGACGACGCGCCGGATGAGCTGGGAGCGTTCGACGGTGGAGAGGACCGGGCCCTCACGGCTGATGATGTGGCCCAGCACGCGTTCGAGCCGGGCGCGGCGGTCCGCGGTGGCCAGCGAGGACATCTCCGCGAGGTCGATCTCCTCGAGGAGCTTCGCGCGGTACGTCGCGACCAGGTGGCCGTCCTCCCGTCCCCCTCCGCGCTCCTCGGGGGCGGTGATGCGTGCCCGCAGGCTCATGGGCGGTACTCCTCGGATGGGATGGGGTGCCTAGTCGCGGGGCATGGTGGCGGACTTCTCGACGGTCCGGTCACCGAGCAGGCCGAGCAGGATGTCCGGGATCTCGACGGTGACCGTGACCGTGACCGCGTCGCCCCCCGCGGGCGGCGAGATCTGGGACCGCTCGGCGACCCAGCCGGTCATGGACGCCCTTCCGACCTGCGCGTAGGACCCGGACACGTCCTCCTGCGCGGCGGTACGCGCGGCGGCCCTGGCCGCGGTGCCCGCCTGCTGGGCGGTGTAGGCGATCAGGCCGAGCTGGATGCCCGCGAGGCCGATGAGGATGAGGACGGGGAGGAAGCCGAGGTACTCGATGGCGGTCGAGCCTCGGTCCCCGCGCCTGGCCCTTCCCCGTCTCCGTCCGGCCGCGCAGGGGATGCGTACGGGTGCCATGACGTGTCACTTCCCTTCCGCGGCCGCGCCGGCCGTTGCCGTGACGGGGATGGGGAGGCTGGCGAAGCCGGGGAACAGCACGGGTGTTTCCAGCCTGACGGTGGCCTTGAACACGTCACTTCCGGGCTCGCACCTGATGTCCGCGGAGCCCTCCCAGGCGCCGGGGAGCCGTTCGTGCACGGCCTCCTGGCATCTGCTCTGCATGTCCCACGCCCCCGCGGCGACGGCCTTGCGTACGCCCTCGTCCGCCGCTCCGCTCGCCAGCGTGAACGTGTAGCCCACCAGGACCGCCTGCCAGAGCAGCACCAAGGTCACCAGGATGATGGGCACCATCCCGGTGAACTCGATGCTCAGCTGCCCGCGGTCGCGTCTCAGCCCTGTCCGTATCCGGCCCGGTTCTCCCGCGTCCCTCGTCACTGCCGGCCTCCCCCGCTGGTCGTGCCGCCCTTGCGCTTGCGGCCCCCGATCGAGCCCCTGTCGCCGCGCAGCATGCCGCCGCGCGACTCCGCTCCCTGCGAAGGCTTCACGAGTCCGAGCTCTCCCGCCAGGGCCCAGAGGGCCTGTTTCACGGTGGAGCGTGGGTCCAGCTCGTGCATCCGGCCCGAGTCCACGGCGCCCTGGAGCTCCTTGAAGTTCGCCGGGACCGCCGTGCCCGCCATCCGGGTCCCGGTGATCCGCTGGATCAGGGCGGGCTGGATCTCCGTGTTGCGGTTGAAGCGGTTGACGAGGATCACCGTCTCCTCGGCCTTGCGGACCTGGAGCCGGTCCCACATCCGCACGATGCGTTTGGCGCCCCGCACGGCGACGACGTCGGGTGTCGTCACCAGCACGGCGGTGTCGGCCATCTCGATCGCCGCGGCGTTGGCGCCGTTCATCTGGCTTCCGCAGTCGATGACGACGATCTCGTAGCGCGAGCGCAGCGCGCTGACGATCTGGCGGGCGGACCGGTCGCTGACCTCTTCGCCGCGTTCGCCCTCCCCCGGCGCCAGCAGCAGCGCCAGCCCGGTGGTGTGGGAGAACACGGCGTCGGAGAGGACGCGCGGTGATATGTCGGCGATGGCCGCGAGGTCGACGACGGAACGCCGGAACTGCACGTCGAGGTAGGCGGCGATGTCCCCGGTCTGGAGGTCCAGGTCGACGAGCGCGGCCGTGCGTCCGGATGCCTGCGCGGCCAGGGCCAGCTGTACGGCGGTGAGGGTCGTCCCGACCCCGCCCTTGGCCCCGGTGACCGTGACGACCGTCCCGCCCGGGCCGGTGAACACATCGCCGCCCGCCCCGAGGTGGCGTCGTACGCCCGTGGACCACTGCGCGGCGGCCTGCACCCGGTTGGCGAGCTCCTCGTAGCTCAGGGGGAGGGTGACCAGGCCCCGTGCTCCCGCGTCCATGGCCGCGGCGAAGAGGCCGGGGCTCGCGTCGGCGGTGATCAGCACGACCCCCACGGCGGGGAAGCGCAGGGACACCTCCCGGATCAGCTCCAGGGCGGGCACCGGGCCGATCCCCTCATGGACCAGCACGACCTCGGGCAGTTCCTCGATGGACTCGCCGGCGAGGCGGGCGAGGGTGTCGATGAGCTGCGTCGAGTCGCCGACCGGAGCGGCCGGCTCCGCGTCGGGGAGCTGGCTGAGCAGGGTGGTGACGGACCTGGCCGCGTCGGGGTCACCGACCGCCGGGAGGATTCTGGTGGTCATCCGATCCTCACTTGTCCTTGTCGAGCGTGTAGGTCCGGTCGCCCGGACGGATGGTGCCGTCGCTGCCGGGGGCGATCAGTGCGAGACGCACGTGCTGGGCGAAGGACTCCGCGTACGCGACGCGCTGGGTGTCGAGGGTGTTGAGCGCGAAGGTGATCGGCACGGCCTCGGTCGCCTGGTTCCTGTCGTCCTTCTTCGGCTCCAGGGCGGTCAGTTCGCCGACGTCGAGCACCTTGGCGTTGGAGACGATGACCTTGGACTGGGAGACCTCGCCGTCCCGCTCGCCCGCGAACGTGGCGTAGATGTTCACCTTGTCGTTCGGCCGGATCTTGCCCGCGACGCCCGTCGCGGCGTCGATCATGATGGCGATCTCCTGCTCGCCCGGCCTCAGCTCCGGGCTCCTCACCATCATGTCGGACTGCATCAGGGAGCCCTCCTGCAGCTCGGTGACGGCGATCTTGCCGTCGACCTCGTCGATGTCCGTGACGGCGTTGTCCGACAGCCAGCGTTTGGGCATGGAGACCTTCTCGAACTGCCTGGCGGAGAGGTCCGTGTACGGGGCCACGTCGGTCTTGAGGCGGTAGGCGTCGACCTCGGGCCCGACCTTGGAGTTGACGTCGCTGATCACCGAGAGCACCCCGGCGAAGGCGCCGAAGGCGCACAGGACCGACAGGAGCAGGAGTATCACGCCGCGGCGCTGGCGGGAGTTCATGGGCCGGACAACCTCGTTCGATTCGGATGCGTGGAGCAGCGGACAGAAAGGGATGCGCGGTGTCTGCGGAGAGCCCCGGGCACGCTAGGTGCTCGGTGGCGCGGCCGCGCCAGGACTCAGGACACCCGGGGAGTGCATTCGGTTCTCCGGCGGTGCCAGCGGGGAGGAACAGAACCCGCAGCGGTCGCCGATGAGCTCCATTCCGCACCAGTGGCAGCTTTCCCGGCGTACGGAGGAAACGAGCTGGTAGATCACGGAGATGTCCGGAAGGAAGGAGGCGAATTCCACCAGCTTCCCGGTGCCCCACCAGCGCGGCGAACCGGAAGGCAGCGCACACTCCTGAATGGCCTGTACCCCCCATGCCGGGGCGAGGGTCTGATGGACCCATTCCGATGTCAACTGGCCTTTGGCAACCAGCAGTTGTGTAGCGAACGGCGGTCCGGCCGGCGGTTCGGCCGTCGGGCCGATCCTGACCAGCTGCGGGCTGGGGCCGGCGAGCACGGCGAACTGGGACCCCGGCAGCCAGGACTTGGCGTGGGTCTTGAGGCTGACGGGGACCATGTCGAGCCTGGCCACCGAGTTCAGCAGGGCTCCGGCGTGGATGTAGTGGGCGAGCAGCCGGGCCGCCGAGGCCACCACCCCCGGGCTGAAATCGCAGATGGAGAGCTGGCGCAACTGCCGCACGAGGACGGCCACGCCGAGCGGTGGCAGGTCCGTCTTCAGCAGGGCGATGCGGTCGCTCTCCAGGACCGAGCGGATGGCGTGCAGTCTGCGTTCATGTGCGGGGCTGATGCCCGTGGGATAGACGGCGATCACATAGCCGTGCTGCTCCAGGAGCAGGTGCATGTCACCGATCGCGAGATCGAGGGGCTGGGCTTCGGGTGCCTGGAGCAGCGCCGCTGTGGGTGTCTGCTGATCGGTCGGCGGTAACACGAGATCAGCACTGGTCACTGCTATTGCGGTCGGCACGCTCTTCCCCGTTCCGGCTCCGGCCGTCGTCGGGGGGACTCCGGCCGCAATCGCTCCTGCTCCGTGCTTCTTCCCCAGCACTTTAGCCACGTCAGACCAGGCAGAGAACAGATATCGGAACCCAGTACGAAGACGGTACGGCACAGGCGTTCGCTACGCCTCCGTACGAAATCGGACGAAAAGCAATGTGGTTAACTCCTGCACCACTGCGCAGAGTTACCCCGGCGGACCGGGTTTGAAATCCGCGGGAATTCATCCGCCCACGTCAGAACGGATTGCGGCCGCTTTCCCCAGCCCTCCGCGATATCCACTCCGTCACACTCGATGCGTTCCGGCCGAACCACCCGTGCGAGTGGAACCGCGCGACCGGGGACGGTCACTCGAAGGTGAGCACATCCCCTCTCCGGCCCCCGGGGCACACCTCCCGCGCGCATCGGGACCGCCAGAGGTCTTGACAACTTGATTGGTCTGGACCAGTTTATCGGCCAACGGTGGCCACCGTTCCCGCCAGCACCCCCAACTCCCCCACCGGAGGCAGCAAGTGGAACGCTCCGCAGGCAGCAGCAGGCACAGAAGACGCCGGGTCCGGCCGCTCCTCGGCGGGGCCGTCGCCGTGATCGCAGCGGGGGCGCTGGGCGTCACCGGGCTCGTCAGCACCGCGCAGGCGGCCGATGTCAACGTGGCCAGGAACGCCGGCTTCGAGTCCGGGCTCGCCAACTGGACCTGTTCCGGGGGCAGCGGCGTCACCGTCTCCTCCCCCGTGCACAGCGGCTCCTCCGCGCTCAAGGCCACTCCGGCGGGCCAGGACAACGCCAAGTGCACCCAGAGCGTGGCCGTGAAGCCCAGCTCCACCTACACGCTGAGCTCCTGGGTGCAGGGGGGTTACGCGTATCTCGGTGCGAGCGGCACGGGCACGACGGACGTCTCCACCTGGTCGCCCGGATCCAGCAGCTGGACCCAGCTGCGGACCACCTTCACCACCGGCCCCTCCACCACCTCGGTGACCGTCTACACCCACGGCTGGTACGGCCAGGCCGCCTACGTCGCGGACGACATCCAGGTGAGCGGGCCCGACGGCGGCGGTGGCACGGACCCGGGGCCCGCGATCCCCGGGGCCCCCGCCGGACTGGCCGTCGCCACGACGACCACCTCCTCCGTCACCCTGAACTGGAACGCCGTCTCCGGCGCCACCGGCTACACCGTCTACCGGAACGGCGCGAAGGCGACCACCTCCACCGGCACCTCCGCGACGGTGACCGGTCTCGCCGCGGACACCGCGTACCAGTTCTCCGTCAGCGCGACGAACGCCGCCGGTGAGTCCGGCAGGTCGGCGACCGTCAGCGGACGTACGGCGAAGGCCACCGACCCGGGCCCCGGCCCGACGACGTCGGTCCCCAAGCACGCGGTGACCGGCTACTGGCAGAACTTCAACAACGGCGCCACCGTCCAGAAGCTCAGCGACGTCCCCGCCGACTACGACATCATCGCCGTCTCCTTCGCGGACGCCACGGCCACGCCCGGCGCCGTCACCTTCAACCTGGACTCGGCGGGGCTGAACGGTTACACCGTCGACCAGTTCAAGGCCGACATCAAGGCCAAGCAGGCCGCCGGCAAGAACGTCATCATCTCCGTCGGCGGAGAGAAGGGGGCCGTCGCCGTCAACAGCGACGCCTCCGCCACCGCCTTCGCGGACTCGGTGTACGCGCTCATCCAGGAGTACGGCTTCAACGGCGTCGACATCGACCTGGAGAACGGCCTCAACTCCACCTACATGACGAAGGCCCTGCGCTCCCTGTCGTCGAAGGCGGGCTCCGGCCTCGTCATCACGATGGCCCCGCAGACCATCGACATGCAGTCCACGTCCGGTGAGTACTTCAAGACGGCGCTCAACGTCAAGGACATCCTGACCGTCGTCAACATGCAGTACTACAACAGCGGTTCGATGCTGGGCTGCGACGGCAAGGTCTACTCGCAGGGTTCGGTGGACTTCCTCACCGCGCTCGCCTGCATCCAGCTGGAGGGCGGCCTCGCCCCGTCCCAGGTCGGCCTCGGCGTCCCCGCGTCCACCCGCGGCGCGGGCAGCGGCTACGTCGCCCCGTCCGTCGTGAACGCGGCCCTGGACTGCCTGGCCAAGGGCACGGGCTGCGGCTCCTTCAAGCCGTCCAGGACCTACCCGGACCTGCGCGGCGCGATGACCTGGTCCACGAACTGGGACGCCACGGCGGGCAACGCCTGGTCCAAGGCGGTCGGCCCGCACGTCCACGGCCTCCCGTAACGCGAAGGCCCCTTCGGTCCAGCAGCGCCGCCGCTCCCCCGGCGGCGCTGCTGCGTGCGCCGACGTCACCAGGGCAGGTCGATCACCTGCTTGACGCACAGCACGATGAACAGCAGTCCCGCGGCGCCCAGCATTCCGTTGCTCAGCCAGCCGTTGCGCCATTCCCTCGGCGTGCGGGACGAGTTGAGCAGCCACAGCAGGGTCAGAGCCAGGAACGGCATGAAGAAGGCGCCCAGGACGCCGTAGCCGATGACGAGCCCGAAGGGTTCGTCCAGCCACAGCAGCGTCATCGGCGGGAAGGTCAGCCAGAGCAGATACGCCCGGAAGGGCACGGACCGCTCCTGCCGGCTGACCGTCTCGCCGGTCGCCTTCTCCTCGCCCGTGGCACCGCGGGCGGCCTGGATCCGCTCCACGAAGTCGGCGAACATCAGGCTCACGCCGTGCCACACGCCGATGAGTGACGAGAACGAGGCGGCGAAGAACCCGACCAGGAAGAGCTTGGCGGTGCCGGCCCCGAAGCGGTCCTCCAGGATCCCGCCGAGGTCGATCAGTCCCTGGTCGCCCTTCGTCAGCGCGATCTGCGAGGAATGCAGCAGCTCCGCGCCGACGATGAGCATCGCGACGACGAAGATGCCGGTCGTGATGTAGGCGACCCGGTTGTCGATCCGCATCACCTTCATCCAGGAGGTGTCGGACCACCCCTTGGCGTTGACCCAGTACCCGTACGCCGCCATGGTGATGGTGCCGCCGACACCGCCGATCAGCCCGAGCGTGTAGATCAGCGAGCCGTCCGGGAGGACGGGCAGCAGCCCCGCGAAGGAGGCGCCGATGTCCGGCGACACCCTGATCGCGACGTAGACCACGACGACGAACATCACGCCGATCAGGACGGTCATGACCTTCTCGAAGACGGCGTACTGGTTGAACCAGACGAAGACCAGGCCGATCAGCCCGGTGACGATCGCCCAGGTCTTCAGGCCGGGTCCGTCGGGGAAGAGCGCCACGATGGGCAGGGCGCTGGAGGACATGGCCGTGGCGCCGTAGACGAAGCCCCAGATGACGACGTAGACGGCGAAGTAGCCCGTGGTCCACCCGCCGAGCGTGCGCCAGCCGTCGAAGAGGGTGCGGCCCGTCGCGAGGTGCCAGCGGCCCACGGCCTCCGCGAGGGAGATCTTGACCAGGCAGCCGATCACGGCCGCCCACATGAGGGTGTAGCCGAATTTGCTGCCCGCGATGAGCGTCGCGACCAGGTCCCCCGCTCCGACGCCGGTGGCCGCGACGACGATGCCGGGCCCGATGTAACGCCAACTGGATGTACGCGGCTGGGAGCTCAGCTCCCCCGCCCCTGTGGTCTCGCTTGTCTCCGCCATGTCGATCAACGAAGCGCATCACGCCGGATCGCACAAGGGGGCGCGTCATGCCGGATCGCACAAGGGGGTGCGCCGCCCCCTCCGGATCCGGGCCGCCGGCGGTGTGCGGGCGTCAGTGTCCCTTGCCGTCCCAGTGCGCGAGGACGGCGTCCGCCCCGGCGTGCAGGACCTGGGCGGGCGTGCCGTCACACACCTGCGTGGAGACGCCGAGCAGGAAGCCGTGGATCATCGATGTCACGCCGTCCACGTCGGTGTCCTCGGCGAGTTCGCCGGAGGCGACGCCGCGTACGACGCACTCCCTGATGTGCGCCCGGTCGGTCGCACGGCGCGCCGCCACGACCCTGCGCGTCCCGGCTTCGTCCGCCATGGGTGGGTGAACCGTCCCCGACAGGGCGATGAGGCACCCCGGCGGGTGGGACGGGTCGGTCTGCATGTCGATCGACCCGTGCAGGAGCCGGGCGACGGCCGCGCGGGGGCTCACCGCCTCGTCGGCCGCGGCATCGGTCACGCTGCCCGGCCCGGCGATGTAGTGCTCGACGGCCCTCTCGAACAGCCCCTCCTTCGAGCCGAAGGCGCCGTACAGGCTGGCCGAGGACAGCCCTGTGGAGTCACGGAGCTGGGCGAGCGAGGTCGCTTCGTAGCCCTGTTCCCAGAACAGGAGCATCGCCGCCTCCAGGACCGCCTCCATGTCGAAGGCGCGGGGACGACCGGCGGGGGACACGACGAACCACCTCCATTACAGACTGTGCGATCCAGTTTGACACCCATGGGCCACCCGGTCAATATCGGATCGATCGATCCGCAATCAATCGAGGGAGTCCGGCCCATGACCACCACGTGCCCCACGCCGCCCGTGCACGAACGAGCACGCGTCGCGGTTCCCGTTCCGGCGCTGCTGGTGATGGCGTGTACCGGATTCATCGTGATCATGACCGAGACGCTGCCTGCGGGGTTGCTCCCGCAGCTCTCCGCCGGGCTCGGCGTCTCCGAGGGCGGCGCCGGGCAGCTGGTGAGCGCCTATGCCGTCGGGACGGTCCTCGCCGCGATCCCCGCGATCACGCTGACACGCGGGGCACGGCGGAAGCCGCTGCTCCTCGCCGGCCTGCTCGGATTCCTCATCGCCAACGGCGTCACGGCGCTGTCGCCGTCCTTCCCCGTCGCTCTTGTCGCCCGGTTCGTCGGGGGAGCCTTCTCCGGCCTGCTCTGGGGCATGCTCGCCGGCTACGCCCGCCGGATCGCCGCGCCCGAGCACGCCGGGCGCGCCCTCGCCATCGCGATGACCGGGACCCCGGTCGCGCTCGCCGTCGGGACTCCGCTCGGCGCCTGGCTGGGCTCGACGGTCGGCTGGCGCTGGTCCTTCGCCGCGATGTCGCTGCTCAGCATCGTCGTCATGGTGTTCGCGAAGTACCTGGTGCCCGACGCCCCGGGGCAGCCGGCACGGACCCGCGCCCCGCTCGGCCGGGTGCTGACCGTCCCCGGTGTGGCGACCGTCCTCGCCGTCGTCTTCATCTGGATGCTCGCGCACAACCTGCTCTACACCTACATCGCGTCCTACCTGCGGCAGACGGGGCTCGCGCTCCGGCCCGACATCACGCTGCTCGTCTTCGGCGTCGCCGCGCTCGGAGGAATCTGGATCACAGGCGTGTTCATCGACCGCGCCCTTCGCGGCCTCACCCTGGCCGGCGTGGCCCTCTTCGCCGTCGCCGGGGCGCTTCTCGCCGTGGCGCAGCACTCCACCGTGCTCGCGCTGCTCGCGGTCGTCCTGTGGGGCCTCGCGTTCGGCGGCTCGGCGACGCAGCTGCAGACGGCCATGGGCGAGGCCGCGAGGGAGAACGCGGACGCGGCGAACGCGATGCTGACGACCTCCTTCAACCTGGCGATCTTCGCGGGCGGGGCCGTGGGGGCCCTCGTCGTCGACGGTGTGGGCGCGCGCATGCTGCCCGCCTGGATGACCGCCCTGGCCCTCGTGGCACTCGTCGCGGTCGGCTTCGGCCGGCGGGCCGCTTTTCCCACGGGGCGGTGACCGGGCGCCGGGGGCTCGGCGCGGACGACCGAGCCCCCGGCGGAGGGATGTGGACGACGGCCTCAGATCACCAGACTGAGCGCCGCGGCGACCACGAAGCCCGCGACCGAGAGGACCGTCTCCAGGACCGTCCAGGTCTTCAGGGTGTCGCGCTCGGAGATGCCGAAGTACTTCGAGACCATCCAGAATCCGCCGTCGTTGACGTGCGAGGCGAAGATGGAGCCCGCCGAGATCGCCATGATGATCAGTGCGAGGTGGGCCTGCGACATGTCCTGGCCCTCGACGAGCGGGACGACGATGCCGGCGGTGGTGACGATCGCGACCGTCGCCGAGCCCTGCGCGACCCGCAGGACGACGGAGATCAGCCAGGCGAGCAGGATGACCGGCAGGCCCACGTCGTTGAAGGTGTCGGCGAGCGCGTCGGCGATGCCGCTGCCCTTCAGGACGGCTCCGAAGATGCCGCCCGCGCCGACGACCAGCAGGATGTTGCCGACGGGCTTCAGCGAGGACGTGGAGACCGACTCGAGGGACTTGCGGGACCAGCCCCGGCGGATGCCCAGCAGGTAGTAGGCGAGCAGCAGGGCGATCGTCAGCGCGACGAAGGGGTTGCCGAAGAACTCGATGACGGAGCGCGGGGTCGACGGGTCGAGCGCGATGGAGGAGAACGTCGCGGCCAGGATGAGGATCAGCGGCGTACCGATGATCGCGAGCACCGTGCCGAGCGGGACGGGCTTCTCGTGGGGGGTGACACCGGCGGCGCGCTGCTCGGCGACGACCGCGGCCTTGGCCTCGGCGGCCGCCTCGACCATGTCCTGCGGCACCTCGACGAAGATGCGCTTGCCGATCCATGCGGCGTAGCCCCAGGCGGCGAGGACGGACGGGATGCCGACCACGGCGCCCATCAGGATGACCCAGCCGAGGGAGACGTTGAACAGGCCCGCCGCGGCGACCGGACCGGGGTGCGGGGGCAGGAACGCGTGGGTCATCGAGAGGCCGGCCAGCAGTGGCATCGCGTACAGGATGACCGACTTGCCGGAGCGCTTGGCGGCGGCGTAGACGATGGGCGCGAGGACGAAGATGCCGACGTCGAAGAAGACCGGGATGCCGAAGATGAGGCCGGTGAGGCCCATGGCGAGCGGGGCGCGCTTCTCACCGAAGAGGTTCAGCAGGCGGGCACTGAGGACCTCCGCGCCGCCGGACACCTCCAGGATGGCGCCGAGCATCGTGCCGAGGCCGATGATGATCGCGACGTGCCCGAGGATGCCGCCCATGCCGGATTCGATGACCGAGACGGCGGCCGACTTCTGGACCGTGCCGAAGAGTTCGGTGACGGAGAGTCCGGCACCCAGGCCGACGGCTATGGACACGGCGAGCAGCGCGACGAACGGCTGCAGCCTGACCTTGATGATCAGGAAGAGCAGGAGTGCGATCCCGAGGGCGGCGACGGTCAGCAGACCGGGCGTACCGCCGATCAGGAGGAGCAGTCCACCGGTGTGGGGTGGCGCCTCGGGGGCGGGGGCGGCGGCGAGCAGCATGAGCGGTCAACTCCGTTGGTGACGGGGTCCTTCGGGGCAGGGGAGAGCGCGGCACGGCGCCCCTCGGGGGAAGGGGTGGGGCGCCGTGCCGTGAGGTGGCGGTTCAGGGGTGCCGGCTCTCCGGGGGCGGATCGCCGGGCCGGCGGATCAGGTGATCAGCCGAGGACCGCGAGCGCGTCGATCTCGATGAGCAGGCCCTTGGGCAGGCCGACGTACACCGTCGTACGTGCGGCGGCGGGGGCCTTGAGGCCCTGCTCCTCGAAGTACTCGTTGTAGATGGCGTTCATCTCGGCGAAGTGGTCGACGTCCGTGAGGTAGACGCGCATCATCATCACGTCGTCCCAGCTCGCGCCGCCCTCCTCCAGGATCGCCTTGACGTTGGCGAAGGTCTGCAGGGTCTGCTCGCGCAGCGTCGGGCCGGCCGGGGTGGGGGCCTGGCCCTCGACGGCGGGGAGGAAGCCCACCTGACCGGCGACCTGGAGGATGTTCCCCTTCTTCACGCCGTGCGAGAACTTGGCGGGCGGGGCGGTGTGGGTGCTGGGGGTGAGGGCGGTCTTCTCGGTCATGGCGGTTCAGGCTTTCTTGGTGGGGGCGGTGCCGGAGTACTCCCGGCTGATGGTCTCCGCGGTGCGGCGCACCAGGGGGAGCAGGGTGAGGAGTTCCTCGGCCGTGACGACCACGTTCGGCGCGGACACCGACATGGCCGCGACGACGCGACCGTCCGCGCCCCGGACGGGGGCGCCGACGCAGTTGATGGACTCCTCGTGGCCGCCGAGGTCGGTGGCCCAGCCCTGTTCGCGTACGACGGCGAGTTCCTTGAGGAAGGCGCTGGCGTTCGGGAGCGAACGGGACGTGTACATGGGGTAGTCGAGCCGTTCGGCGATGGCGCGCCGTTCGGGCTCGGGGAGGTCGGCGAGGAGCAGCTTGGCGACCGCGGCGACGGTGATCGCGACGGGTTTGCCGATCCGTGAGTACATCCGCACGGGGTAGCGGCTCTCCACCTTGTCGATGTAGAGGACCTCGTTCTCCTCGTACACCGCGAGGTGGACGGTGTGCCCGCACTGCTCGTTCAGTGCGACGAGGTGACTGTGGGCGATCTCGCGTACGTCGAGGTTCTCGACGGCCTCCTGCGCGAGCGCGAAGAGCCGGGCGCCGAGGCGGTAGCGCTGGTCCTCCTGGCGGTAGACGAGTCCGTGCTCGTGGAGCGTACGGAGCAGGCGCAGCGCCGTGGACTTGTGGACGCCGAGCTCTGTCGAGACCTGGCCGAGGTCGGCGGGGCCCTGGGCGAGCAGCGGCAGGATGCTCAGCGCGCGGTCGACGGTCTGGCTCATGTGACTCGTACCTCCTCGTTCGCCCCGGCGGCGGCTGTCCAGCCGGGGCCGAGACGAAGTGTGCCCCAGGCCTCGTCGTCCAGGGCGGCGAGCCGGTCGGCGTACGCCCGGGGCGGGGGGCCGGTGAGGTCGCCGGGGACGGTGAGGACGGCGGCGGCCATGAGGTGGCCGTGCCGGGCACGGTCGCGTACGGGCAGGTCGCGCAGGGTGGCGGAGAGGAAGCCCGCGGCGAAGGCGTCGCCCGCGCCGACGGCGGCGACGACGTCGACGCGCAGGGAGGGGACGGTGGTGACGGTGTCCGAGCCGCTTCCGGTCCTGGAGAAGACCGTGGCACCGTCCGAGCCCCGCTTGACGACGAGGACGTCCGGTTCCGGGAGGGCGGCGCGCACGGCTTCGGTGCCGTGGACGCCCCAGGCATCCTCCGCCTCGTCCTCGCCGACGAAGACGAGGTCGCTGCGGCGGGCGAGGTCGAGCAGGACCTCCGGGCCGGCCTCGCCCTCGCGCCACAGGCCGGGGCGGTGGTTGACGTCGAAGGAGATCAGGGGGCGGCCGTCGCGGGGGGCGGTGAGGTCGTGGAGGAGGGCCAGGCAGTCGGCGGAGAGCGCGGCGGTGATGCCGGACAGGTGCAGGACGCGGGTGTCGAGGAGGTCCTCGTACGGCACGTTGTGCGGGGACATCGCGGAGGCGGCGGAGCCGGCCCGGTAGTAGGCGACCTCGTGGGTGTCGGTGGCCCGGTCCGTCGCCGTGCGGAAGTAGACGCCGGTGGGGCGGCCCGGGTCGCGGCGGACGGCGGAGGTGTCGACGCCGTAGCCGGTGATCGTGTCGACGAGGTGGTCACCGAAGCCGTCGGCGCCGACCCGGCCGACCCATTTCGCCCGGTGGCCCGCCGCGGCGAGCGCGCAGGCGACGTTGGATTCGGCACCACCGATGCCCCGGCCGAAGGAGGGGACGTCGGCGAGGCGGCCCGGCTGCGAGGGCAGGAACGTCACCATGGACTCGCCGAGGCAGACGACGTCCGCGGAGGCTGTCCTGGCTGCGGATCCGGGCACTCTGGGCTCCTCGTGGTCGGTCGTCGGGCGCCGGTGGTCACCATTGACCCGGCATCGGCTCGGATGTTAGACAGCCCTGAGCGATATACGCAACGCCCGTTGCACACGATGCAACGACCACTTCCCCCGAGGAGATCCCCTTGGCCGCCGAGCAGTCCCCCGAACAGTCCGTGACGTCACTCGCCGGCGAACGGGTCGACCACCGCTTCAAGGCGCTGCCGCCGGACGCGGAGGGCCTCACGGTGGGCGCGCTGGCGGCCGAGCGCCGCAATCTGTTCACGGGTGGCTTCACCACCCCGGTGCTGGCCCTGTCCGCCGAGTCGGTCGAGGCCAACCTCGCGCTGCTGGAGACGTACGCGGAGCGGCACGGCCTGGCCTTCGCACCGCACGGCAAGACGTCGATGTCCCCGCAGCTCTTCGCCCGTCAGCTGGAGTACGGCGCGTGGGGCATCACCGCCGCCGTCCCCCACCAGGCACGGGTGTACCGGGCCTACGGCATCGCGCGGATCTTCCTGGCCAACGAGCTCGTCGACGCGGTGGCCCTGCGCTGGCTGGCCGGTGAGCTGGACTCCGATCCGGACTTCACGTTCGCCTGTTACGTCGACTCCGTGCGCGGCGTCGAACTGATGGACGAGGCCCTGCGCGCGGCGGGTGCCGTGCGCCCCGTGGACGTCGTGGTGGAGCTGGGCGCGGGCGAGGGCGCCCGCACCGGCGCCCGCACGGAGGCCGACTGCGCGGCGGTCGCCGACGCGGTGGCGGCCACGTCCACCCTGCGGCTGGTGGGCGTCGCGGGTTACGAGGGCGAGGTGCCGGACGCCTCCCCCGAGCGCGTACGGGAGTGGCTGCGCCGACTCGTCGCGCTGGCAGCGGACTTCGACTCCGCCGGCCGCTTCGCCGCGCTCGCCGACGGCGAGGAGATCCTGGTCAGCGCGGGCGGCAGCGCGTGGTTCGACGCGGTCGCCGACGTCTTCGCCGGGATCCCCGCGCTGAGCCGGCCCGTCCTCAAGCTGCTGCGCTCCGGGGCGTACGTCAGTCACGACGACGGCCACTACCGCCACCTCACCCCCTTCAACCGGATCCCCGAGGAGGGCACGCTGCAGCCCGCCTTCCGCCTCTGGGCCCAGGTCGTCTCCCGCCCCGCCCCCGGGCAGGCGTTCGTCAACGCCGGCAAGCGCGACGCGGCCTACGACCTGGACCTCCCCGAGGCCCAGGTCGTCCGCTCCGCGCGCGACGGCTCGGTGCGGCCGGCCACCGGAATCACCGTCAGCGGGCTGTCCGACCAGCACGGCTGGGTGCGTACGGAGGAGGGCGCCGAGCTGGAGGTCGGCGACTGGATCGGCATGGGCCTCTCGCATCCCTGCACGTCGTTCGACAAGTGGCAGCTGATCCCGCTGGTCGGGGCAGACGGCACGGTCACGGATTACATCCGCACGTTCTTCTGATCCCCGCGCCCCCTCCCCCACCCCTCGAAAGGCGACTCCCATGGACCTGGTCATCCGCGACGCCCGCGTCGTCGACGGCACCGGCGCCCCCTCCTACCGCGCCGACGTAGGCATCACGGACGGCCGGATCACCGAGATCCGCGGGGAGGGTGACGGCCCCCGCCCCACCGCCGCCCGCACCCTGGACGCCGACGGCCTCGCGCTCTCGCCGGGCTTCATCGACATGCACGCCCACAGCGACCTCGCGCTGCTGCGCGACCCCGACCACAGCGCGAAGGCAGCCCAGGGCGTCACCCTGGAGGTGCTCGGCCAGGACGGTCTGTCGTACGCCCCCGCCGACGACCGCACCCTCGCCGAGGTCCGCCGCTCCATCGCCGGCTGGAACGGCGACGGAAGCGACATCGACTTCGACTGGCGCACCGTCGGCGGCTATCTGGACCGCCTCGACCGCAACTTCGACGGCGAGGGCATCGCCGTCAACGCCGCCTACCTCATCCCGCAGGGCACCGTCCGGATGCTCGCCGTCGGCTGGGACGACCGCCCCGCCACCGACGCCGAGCTGGACCGCATGAAGGAGCTCGTCGCCCAGGGCATGGCCGAGGGCGCGGTCGGCATGTCCTCGGGCCTGACGTACACCCCCGGGATGTACGCGAAGGACGCCGAACTCACCGAGCTGTGCCGGGTGGTGGCGGCGCACGACGGCTACTACTGCCCGCATCACCGCTCGTACGGGGCGGGAGCGCTCCAGGCGTACGAGGAGATGGTGCGGCTCACCCGCGACGCCGGCTGCGCACTCCATCTCGCCCACGCCACGATGAACTTCGGCGTGAACAAGGGCAAGGCCCCCGAGCTCCTCTCCCTCCTGGACGAGGCACTCGCGGCGGGCGCGGACATCTCGCTCGACACCTATCCGTACACGCCCGGCTGCACGACCCTCGTGGCGATGCTGCCGAGCTGGGCGAACGAGGGCGGGCCGGAGTCGGTCCTGACCCGGCTCGCCGACGGGGAGACGGCCGAGCGGATCCGTCACGTCGTCGAGGTAGTGGGGTCCGACGGCTGCCACGGCGTCCCGATCGAATGGGACAGGATCGAGATCTCCGGCGTCGGCTCACCGGCCCTGTCCGGATACGTCGGCCGTACGGTGGCCGAGTCCGCCCGGCTGCGCGGCGAGGAGCCCTGGGTGACGGCCCGTCGGCTGCTCGTGGAGGACCGGCTGGGCACGACGATCCTCCAGCACGTCGGCCACGAGGAGAACGTCCAGCAGATCATGCGCCACCGGGTGCACACCGGGGGCAGCGACGGCATCCTCCAGGGCGACAAGCCGCACCCCCGCGCGTACGGCACGTTCCCCCAGTACCTCGGCCGGTACGTACGGGAGCTGGGCATCCTCACGCTGGAGGAGTGCGTCGCCCACCTCACGTCCCGGCCGGCCGCCCGCCTGCGCCTGCCGGACCGTGGGTACGTCCGTGAGGGCTACCGCGCGGACCTGGTCCTCTTCGACCCGGCCACGGTGGCCGCAGGCTCGACCTTCGACGAGCCGCGCACCCTCCCGGTGGGCGTCCCGCACGTCCTGATCGACGGACGCTTCGTCATCGAGGACGGCAAGCGGACCTCCACCCTGGCGGGCCGTTCAGTGCGGGGCGGCGGACGTGCCGCGAGGGGCTGACGACCTGGTGCGGGCCGGATGCGCGTCAGCCGGTTCGGGGTGCGCGCGGCCGCGCGGCGGCCGTCACGCGCGGGAGCGGGGGTGGTTCTCGTCGCGCCAGGCCCGAGGCGAGATTCCGAACGTCCGTTTGAACACCTTGCTGAAGTGGGTCGCGTCCACGAAGCCCCAACTCCGGCCTATCGCCGCGATGGTCCGCAGCCGCCCGTTCGGGCCGGCCAGCTCCCGCCTGCATTCGGCCAGGCGTCGTGTACGGATCCAGTCTCCGAGGCTGATTCCCGACCGCGACAGCACCACGTAGAGATGACGTACGGAGATGCCGTGCGCGGCCGCGATCTGTGCCGCCCAAAGACCGGGATCAGCCAGGTGGGACCGGATGTACTGGGTGATCCTCAGGCTGAGTGTGGCTTCCAGCGGGCCCTTGGCCAGGCCGGAGTCGCCGTACTGGGACGTCAGGACGGCGCGGAGGAGTTCGACGCTGGGGTCCACGACGGTGTCGGCGTGCACACCCTCGTGCAGTTCGTCGCTGACGGCCAGTTGGGAGAAGTAGGTGAAGGCGAGGCGCGCGATGGGGTTGGCGGATCCCAGGGGCACCGCGGTGATGTCTCGTAATAACCGGTCGGGGAGCGCGAGCACCGCGCGGGGAAACCGGATGAAGCGGTGGTCGACTCCCTCGTCGAAGAGAAGTGTGTAGGGAGCGATCGATTCGTAGACGACACAGTCTCCCGGCCCCAGCAGGCACTCGCGACCGTTCTGCACCACCATGCTGCTGCCCGTCATCTGAACACCGAGAGAGACGGCCGGCTCCTCGTCCTCGCGGGCGAGCCGCTCCGTCCGACGCATCCTGACCGCGGTCGCCCGCGCCGAACAGATCTTGATGGGCCCCACGGTACCGAGACCCAAGCGGACGTTGATGTCCTCGGCCGCAGGACCGTGCTCGATATCGATGGCCACCATGGACTTCCACACCGCGTTCCGGACCACTTCCTCCCGGTCCCGCGACGGTATGAACGCGGTGTCCAGAGCCGGGCTCATGCGGCAGACCTCCGTCTGCTCCGGTCACAGAGCCGGCCTGACAGTACTTCGGCCCGTTGCCCCATCCGTTCCCCCTCGGCGCGTCGGTTCCTGACGTCAGTGTGTCGGGAGTTACTCGCGCCGTGCAACGGCTTCGACGACGACACGCGGGGCCGGTCCTCCCTGATGCGGCGCCATTTCAAGGCCCTGCACCACTGACAAAGTTCCCTGCACGGACGACACATTCCGGATCGCAGGACGCCCCTAAGGTCCATGGGGGCCGGAGAACGGGGCGTCACACACCCGCTTCCCAGGCCTTGTCCCACGCCGCACTCCGTCCGCATCACGCCAGATCGGGCCGAGGACGGAAAAGGCTCGTCGAACGTGGCCCGGACGCCGCATCAGCCGTAGGGAGCGCGCATCACATGAGGCGGAAGTTCTCCATACCCGTTGCCTTCGTGGCAGCCGCCTGCATCACGGCCGGCTGCGGTTCGGGGACGGACGGCGCGACGAACTCGGCACAGCGGCCGGAGGGCGACACGGTCGCGATTTCGGACAGCGACCTCAGGGATCTGACCGTCCCTGAGGAGATGAAAATCGAGTACGCCGAGTACACGCTCGTCAAGAAGTGCATGGAGAACAAGGGGTTCAAGTTCTGGACGGGTCCGGTGGCGAGTGCCGATGCCCGCAGAGCGGGCCGTTACGTGATCGACGACATCGCATGGGCGAAGAAGTACGGCTACGGCCGCGCCTTCGACGAAGCGGCCGAGAAGGACCGTCGCGACCACCCCAACGTCCGGTACCCCAACGCGCTCCCGCGGAAGGACCGCATCCGCTACAACACGGCTCTCAACGGCGACTACGACGACGTTCTGCGCGTGGACCTGCCCGCCGGCGGCACCATCGAGACCCCCCGGGAAGGCTGCTGGGCAGGGGCCCGGACCCAGCTCTACGGAGACCTGGAAGCCTGGTTCAAAGCGAAGAAGACCATCACGAGCCTGACGCCGCTCTATGTACCGGACATTCTCGCGGACGAGCGGATGAAGAAGACGGTCGGTGCCTGGTCGCACTGCATGAAGGACGCCGGCCGGCCCTTCTCCTCACCGGATGAGATCCGCGAGAAGCGCATCACGAACACCGAGAAAATGAGCTCCGAAGAGGCTCGGGCGTACGAAGCCGAGTTGGCGGTGGCCGAGGCCACGTGCGCCGTGAAGACCAATCTCGGGAAGACCGCGCGCCGGCTCGAGCGGGAATACCGGTCCCCCGTGCTGAAGAAGTACGGCAAGGAGAATTCCGCCTACCAGCGTATGGGACTGGCCGCTCTCTCCCGTGCCAGGAAACTCGCCAGCGAGTGACTCACAGCTTTCCGCGGCACACCGCTCGCGGATGGATCCACATCACCCGACACATGAAGGAGCACCACCTCATGCGCAAGGCTTTCACCGTCCTGACGACCGCCGCCGTGGCCTCCCTCGGAGCCCTCGTCCCCGCCACCTCCGCCCAGGCGGCGGACTGCTCCGACGCCATGGCCGGCGCCCTGTCCGGCTACATGTACGCGTACGACAGCACCAACTGCAGCGGACACCTCGGCCACGCGTCCGGCGACGACTCCAACTGGGGTGACTCCGCTCTGAGCTTCCAGGGCGGCGACACCAACTCGGCGTCATCGGTCCTGAACAACGGCAACAGCTACGAGGTCAAGTTCTACAACGGCACCGGCGGCACCGGCGGGCACATCTGCCTCAGCCGGTCCGAGGGCTGGGCTTCCAGCCTCCTGGGCGACTCCTTCACCACCGGCGTTGCGGCGAACAACAGCATCAGCGGCCACGCGTGGGCCAGCGCTTCCAACTGCTCCAAGTGGGCGGTGTGACGATACCCGTGCAGGGAGACGAACCGCGCCTCCCGCACGCCTGAGCCACCTCGGCCCGTCGGCCTGTTCCCGGCGGGCCGAGGTGCGTCCCGGCCGGGTCACCGGAGCCGGGCGCACACGGCGGCCTGGTGGTGCAGCGTCCCGGCCGGACGAAGGCCGGCACCCGCCGCATGGCACACGCGAGCCGTATTCCCCGTATCTCCTGTGCCGTCATCGGACTTGAGAAACCTCTGAGGTGTCTGCGTAGTGTCGGGGTATGACACTCGACCTCGACGCCTACTTCGCCCGCATCGGCTGGTCCGGGGAGCGCCGCCCCACCGTGGAGGTGCTGCGGTCCGTGCACCGCGCCCACATGCTGGGCATCCCGTTCGAGAATCTGGAGCCCCTCCTCGGCAGCGCCCCGTCCCTCGCGCTCCCGGACCTGGAGAGGAAGCTCGTCCGCAGTGAGCGCGGCGGGTACTGCTACGAGCACAACACCCTCCTCACCGCCGCCCTGACCCAGCTCGGGTTCCAGGTGACGCTGCTGACCGCACGGGTGGTGGTGGGCGCCGCGCCCGGTGACGTCCGGCCCCGTACGCACATGCTGATGCAGGTGGACGTGGAGGGTGAGCCCACCCCCTGGCTGGCCGACGTCGGCTTCGGCTCGCACGGCGCGCTGCTGGAGCCGATCCCGCTGGTGGTGGACACCGAGCTGCTCGACACCCCGCGGCGCCACCGGCTCGTGCACGCCCCGCACGACGGCCCGCTGGAGATGTGGGAGCTGCAGGCGGACAAGGGCGGCTACTGGGAGCCGCAGTACGAATTCACCCTGGAGCCGTTCGAGGCCCCGGACTACGAGGTCATCAACTGGCACATCGCGACGAACCCGCGCTCGCCGTTCCGGCAGGCGGTGTACGCCCAGCGCACCCTGCCGGGCCTGCACATCGCCCTGTCCGGGCGGACGCTGGTGGAGACCGCCGACGACGGCACGGTCGCGGAGCGGGAGCTGAGCGACGACGCCGAGGTGCTGCGGGTGCTGGCCGAGGACTTCGGCGTACGCCTTCCGGACGGGACCGTCCTGCCCGGTTGACCAGGGTGGCGCATCTCACCCGGTGCCGCCGCCCACGCCCGCATTCCAAGCCGCGGCCCCGCCCGGACCGGTCGTTCCCACGGTCCGCGGCCGGGGCGGCATGGCGATGGAAGACCCGGCGGACCGTGGCACACCCCCGGAGGGAGCAACCACCGGGCGAACCGGGCGCAGCGCTCGAAACACGGTCGTAAGCTCGCAGACATGCAGGTCATCCAGTCCACGAAGCTCGCCGGCGTCTGTTACGAAATCCGCGGCCCTGTGCTCGAGGAAGCGATGCGGCTCGAAGCCGCGGGTCATCGCATCCTCAAGCTCAACACCGGCAATCCCGCGGCGTTCGGCTTCGAGTGTCCGCCGGAGATCCTCGAGGACATCCTGCGCAACCTCTCGGGCGCGCACGGCTACGGCGACGCGAAGGGCCTGCTGTCCGCGCGCCGCGCGGTGATGCAGCACTACCAGACCAAGGGGATCGACCTCGACGTCGAGGACGTCTACCTGGGCAACGGCGTCTCCGAGCTGATCCAGATGTCGATGCAGGCGCTGCTCGACGACGGCGACGAGGTTCTCGTCCCCGCTCCGGACTACCCGCTGTGGACGGCCTCGGTCTCCCTGGCCGGCGGTACGGCCGTGCACTACCGGTGCGACGAGCAGGCCGACTGGATGCCCGACCTCGCGGACATCGAGCGGAAGATCACCGACCGCACCAAGGCGCTCGTGATCATCAACCCGAACAACCCGACCGGCGCGGTCTACGACGACGAGATGCTGCGCGGGCTGACGGAGATCGCCCGCCGCCACAACCTGGTCGTCTGCTCGGACGAGATCTACGACCGGATCCTCTACGACGGCGCGACGCACACCCCGACCGCCGCCATCGCCCCCGACCTGATGGTGCTCACCTTCAACGGGCTCTCCAAGAACTACCGGATCGCGGGGTACCGCTCCGGCTGGATGGCGGTCTGCGGCCCGAAGGCGCACGCCTCCTCGTACATCGAGGGGCTGACGGTCCTGGCCAACATGCGCCTCTGTGCCAACATGCCCGCGCAGCACGCGGTGGCGACCGCGCTCGGCGGGCGGCAGTCCATCAACGAGCTGGTGCTGCCGGGCGGGCGGATCCTGGAGCAGCGGGACGTGGCGTACGACCTGCTGACGCAGATCCCCGGCGTGACCTGCGTGAAGCCGAAGGGGGCGCTGTATCTCTTCCCGAGGCTCGACCCCAAGGTCTTCAAGATCAAGGACGACCGTCAGATGGTCCTCGATCTGCTGCGGGCCGAGAAGATCATGGTGGTGCAGGGCACGGGCTTCAACTGGCCGGAGCCCGATCACTTCCGGGTGGTCACGCTGCCGCCGGCCAAGGACCTCACCGACGCGGTGACGCGCATCGGGAACTTCCTGGACGGCTACAGCCAGCCCTGAGCGAGCCCGATCTCCGGATCGGACACAACTTTAGACTGAATCCAAGATAGGATGGCTTTACTGCACGATCAGGAGGCCACCCATGTACGAGCCGATCCGCACCAAGTCGGTCCACACATCGGCCGACAACGCCGATTTCCCGCACCGCAGCCGTGAGGACGAGCTGGACATCCAGCTCGCCGGACATCTCGCGGCCCTGCTCGCCGTCACCGATGAGCTGGGCCTCGCCGCCATGGGCGACCGCATCGCCGGGCAGGTCGCCCGGCTGCGCTCCGCGCCGCCCGCCCGGCACGCCGGCCGGAGCGACGCCTCCCCGGCCGCTCTGCACCGCCGCGCCCACGCCCTGGCCGGGCGGGCCCTGGTGGTGGCCGCGTCCCGCGCGGACACGGCCGTGGCGATCCTCGCGGCCGAGGCCATGGACGCGCACGCCGAGGCGCTGTCCGCCACCGCCGCGCCGACCGTCCTGGTCGGCGCCCCCTGACGGCCCCGGTCCACGGGTCGCGAAGACGCGTGGACCGGGTGCCACACACCTGCCGGGTGCGCCTGGACGTAGAGCGGCACCCGGAGCCATGAGGGGGCTCCGGGTGCCGTGCCGCGGCGGGCCCGTGGACCCCACAGGTCAGGGCGGATGCCGGAAGGGCCCGGCCGCGGGGATCGGAAGCGGGTCAGCCCAGGCGCTGGACCAGCGCGCGGTACTCGTCCCACAGCTCCTTCGGGGTGTGGTCGCCGAAGGTGTTGAGGTGCTCGGGGATCAGGGCGGCCTCCTCGCGCCAGGCCTCCTTGTCCACCGTCAGCAGGAAGTCGAGCTCGGACTCGGAGAGCTCCAGGCCCTCGGTGTCCAATGAGCCCTTGGCCGGCAGGATGCCGATCGGGGTCTCGACGCCCTCCGCCTTGCCCTCCAGCCGCTCGACGATCCACTTGAGGACACGGCTGTTCTCGCCGAATCCGGGCCACACGAACTTGCCCGCCTCGTTCTTGCGGAACCAGTTCACGTAGTAGATCTTCGGGAGCTTCGACTGGTCCGCCTTGTCGGCGCCGACCTCGACCCAGTGCTTCATGTAGTCGCCCATGTTGTAGCCGCAGAACGGCAGCATGGCGAACGGGTCGCGGCGCAGCTCGCCGACCTTGCCCTCGGCGGCGGCGGTCTTCTCGGAAGCGACGTTCGCCCCGAGGAAGACGCCGTGCTGCCAGGTGAAGGACTCGGTGACCAGCGGGACCGCGGAGGCGCGGCGGCCGCCGAAGAGGATCGCCGAGATCGGCACACCCTTCGGGTCCTCCCACTCCGGGGCGATGATCGGGCACTGGCCGGCCGGGACGGTGAAGCGGGCGTTGGGGTGGGCGGCGGGCGTGCCGGACTCCGGGGTCCAGTCGTTGCCCTTCCAGTCCGTGAGGTGCGCGGGGAGCTCCTCGGTCATGCCCTCCCACCAGACGTCGCCGTCGTCGGTGAGCGCGACGTTGGTGAAGACGGAGTTGCCCCACATGGTCTTCATGGCGTTGGCGTTGGTGTGCTCACCGGTGCCGGGCGCGACACCGAAGAAGCCGGCCTCGGGGTTGATCGCGTACAGCTGGCCGTCCTCGCCGAACCGCATCCAGGCGATGTCGTCGCCGATGGTCTCGACGGTCCAGCCGGAGATCGTGGGCTCCAGCATGGCGAGGTTGGTCTTGCCGCAGGCGCTCGGGAAGGCGGCCGCGACGTACTTCGACTCACCACGCGGCGGCGTGAGCTTGAGGATCAGCATGTGCTCGGCGAGCCAGCCCTCGTCCCGCGCCATCACGGAGGCGATGCGCAGGGCGTAGCACTTCTTGCCGAGCAGGGCGTTGCCGCCGTAGCCGGATCCGTACGACCAGATCTCGCGGTCCTCGGGGAAGTGTGAGATGTACTTGGTGGAGTTGCACGGCCACGGAACGTCCTGCTGGCCCATTTCCAGCGGCGCGCCGAGCGTGTGGACGGCCTTGACGAAGAAGCCGTCGGTGCCGAGCTCGTCCAGGACGTCCTGACCCATGCGCGTCATGGTGCGCATCGAGACGGCGACGTACGCGGAGTCGGTGATCTCGACACCGATCGCGGAGAGTGGCGAGCCGACGGGGCCCATGCAGAACGGGACGACGTACATCGTGCGGCCGCGCATGGAGCCGCGGAAGACGCCGTTCTCCCCGCTGAAGATCTCCCGCATCTCGGCGGGGGCCTTCCAGTGGTTGGTCGGGCCCGCGTCCTCCTCCTTCTCGGAGCAGATGAAGGTGCGGTCCTCGACGCGGGCGACATCGCTCGGGTCGGAGGCGGCGTAGTACGAGTTGGGTCGCTTGACCGGGTCGAGTTTCGTGAAGGTGCCCTTGGCGACGAGCTCCTCGCACAGGCGCTCGTACTCGGCCTCGGAGCCGTCGCACCAGACCACGCGGTCCGGCTGGGTGAGGGCCGCGATCTCGTCCACCCAGGAGACGAGCTCCTGGTGCCGAGTGGGAACAGTGAGGGGAGCCGCGAAGTCTCGCGCCACGATCGCTCCTTGTAGAGAGGGTGTGTTGTCAGGCCCCGTGGGGGCTGCGACCCGGATGCTGACCCCTTCGAATTCCCCAGGCGCTCATCCGGTGCCGACCGCACTCATTTGATCATCCGACTGAATCGCCCATCTGTCCATAGGGCCGCACACGTGAGCAGCGCCACTGATATGAGTTACCTACGGGAGCGTAGGTAGCATGCCGATATGACTTCTGCCGTCTCCGGGTCCGGACCCGTCGAGCTCACGGACCCCGTACCGGTCAAACCACGGATGCGCGGCTGGCTGCACGCCGGAATGTTCCCCGCGGTGGTCATCGCCGGAATCACGCTGATCACCCTGGCCGACAGCACGCGCGCGCGGGTCGCCTGCGCCGTCTACGTCATCAGCGCCTGCCTGCTGTTCGGTGTGAGCGGGGTCTACCACCGGGGCACGTGGGGCCCGCGCGGCGAAGCGGTGCTGCGCAGGCTGGACCACGCGAACATCTTCCTGATCATCGCGGGCACCTACACGCCGCTGGCCCTCCTGCTGCTGCCCGAGTCCACGAGCGGGCCGCTCCTGTGGGCGATCTGGGGTGCCGCGGCGGCCGGCATAGCCTTCCGCGTGTTCTGGGTCGGCGCCCCACGATGGCTCTACACCCCCTGCTACATCGCCATGGGCTGGGCCGCGGTGTTCTTCCTGCCGGACTTCATGCGCGCCGGCGGTGTCGCGGTGCTGGTCCTGGTGCTCGTCGGCGGGCTGCTCTACAGCGCGGGGGGCATCATCTACGGCCTCAAGCGCCCGAACCCGTCACCTCGCTGGTTCGGATTCCACGAGGTCTTCCACTCGCTGACGCTGGCGGCGTTCATCGCGCACTACGTCGGCATCTCCCTGGTCGCCTACCAGAAGTAACGCCTCCCCGTACGGCGAAGGGCCCGGCCACCAGGGCCGGGCCCTTCGCCGTGCCCGCGTCAGCCGCCCAGCTTCCCGGCCAGCTCCTCCGCGTCCGTCGTGGGCGCGTCGCACACGAAGTGCCGGCAGACGTACGCGGTCGGCTCGCCGCCCACCATCGGCCGGTCCACCAGCAGCGGGAACTCGGGGCCCGCGTCCGCCACCTCGCCCGCCGCGACGACGGCGCCCGGCGCCCGTCCCAGCAGCGCCGTCCGGTGCAGCTCCCCGGCGACCGGTCCGGCCACCGCGACCTCGCGCGGGCCGTCCAGCAGCGCTTCGGCGACCGCCAGCCCCCAGCCGATGAAGCGGGGGGCCTTCGGGCCGAGCGCCCCGACGATCCCGAGGGCGCCCTCGGCCGCCGTGCGGTGCGCCCCGGAGCCGGTGTGGGCCGCGTAGGAGAGCAGCGCGCCCGCGGCGGCGGTCCAGCCGGCCGGGGTGGCGCTGTCGGTGGGGTCCTGGGGGCGGCGGATCAGCCGCTCCGCGTCGTCGGCGGTATCGAACAGCTGCCCGCCCTCGCCCGTGAAGCGCTCCAGCACGATGTCCAGCAAAAAGCCCGCGAAGTCGAGCCAGGCGCCCTCACCCGTGACGGAGGCCAGGGCGAGGAATCCTTCGGCGACATCGCCGTAGTCCTCCAGGACACCGGAGTTCTCCCCCGCGCGGCCGTCCTTCGACGTGCGGCAGAGCCGGGCCGCGTCGCCCATGTGCACCCGTACGAGCAGGTCGGCGGCCTCGGTGGCCCGCTCGACCAGGTCCGGGCGGTCGAAGTACGCCCCGGTCTCGGCGAGCGCGGCGATCGCGAGGCCGTTCCAGGCGGCGACGATCTTGTCGTCGCGCTCGGGGCGCGCCCGCAGCTCGCGCGCCGCGAGCAGCCGGGCCCGCACGTCGGCGACCCGGGCGGCGTCGGTCTCCTCCTCCCCGGTCCGCACGAGCCGCAGGACGGAGGAGCCCTCCTCGAAGGTGCCCTCCTCGGTCACCCCGAAGTGGTCGGCGGCGAAGGCGGCGTCCTCCTCGCCCAGGACCTCGCGCAGCTGCGCGGGCGTCCACACGTAGAAGGCGCCCTCGACGTGACGCCCCTGCGCGTCCTCGCTGTCGGCGTCCAGCGCGGAGGCGAAGCCTCCCTCGGTGGTCCGCAGCTCGCGGACCATGAAGTCCGCCGTCTCCAGGGCGACCCGGCGGGCCAGGTCCGAGCCGGTGGCCCGCCACAGATGGGCGTACACACGGCACAGCAGCGCGTTGTCGTAGAGCATCTTCTCGAAGTGCGGGACGATCCACTCCCCGTCGACCGCATAGCGGGCGAAGCCACCGCCGAGCTGGTCGTAGATCCCGCCGCGCGCCATGGCCGCGCAGCTGTCGGCGGCCATCTGCAGGGCGCCCTCGGCCCCCGTACGGGCGTGGTGGCGCAGCAGGAACTCGATGACCATGGCCGGCGGGAACTTGGGCGCGCCGCCGAAACCGCCGTGCTTCTCGTCGTAGTCCCGGGTCAGCCGCAGCAGGGCCTGCGCCAGCTCCGGTTCGCCGGGCAGGCCGCCCTCACCGGCGGCCAGGGAGCGGCCGGCGAGGTCGCGGACGATGCGCCCGGCCACCTCGGCGACCTCCTCGCGCCGGTCGGTCCAGGCGGCCACGACGCCTTCGAGGACCTGCTGGAAGGAGGGCATGCCGTGGCGGGGCTCGGGCGGGAAGTACGTGCCGAAGTAGAAGGGCTCGGCCTCGTCGGTCAGGAAGACGGTCATCGGCCAGCCGCCCTGGCCGGTCGCGGCCTGGACGGCCTCCATGTACACGGCGTCGACGTCGGGCCGCTCCTCGCGGTCGACCTTCACCGGCACGAAGTGCGCGTTGAGGTAGTCGGCGACGGCCGGGTCCTCGAACGACTCGTGGGCCATCACATGACACCAGTGGCAGCTGGCGTACCCCACGCTGAGCAGCACGGGGACGCCGCGGCGGCGGGCCTCCTCGAACGCCTCGGGCGACCACGGCCACCAGGCGACGGGGTTGTCGGCGTGCTGGAGGAGGTACGGGGAAGTGGTCTGCGCAAGTCGGTTGGCCATACCCCAATCCTTGCGCACCGAGGGTGCGGGCGGGGGGACGGGCTCACCGGGGGCCGGAGTTTCCGCCCGCCGGCGCGCGCGCCCGAGCCGTTGCGGCCCGAGCCCGCGCACCTCGCCGCTCGACGGACCGGCCTGTTCGCGCGGTGCGTCGGCGGCCGGCCGCGCGCCGAACCCGGGGGCGCAGTCTCGCGGACTCCCTGTCGCCGGGGCGCCGGACCGAGGACACTGGATGGTCAACGCAGCGGATCCGGCCGCGACCTGGCCAGGGTCGGGAACGAGGGGGATGCATGGGGATGCGGGACAGCCATCGGGCCGAAGCCGAACGGCTGTTGGCACGTGCCGTGGAGGAAGAGGCGCGGCGGACGGGTGGCCGGACGGACTCCGGCGCGCTGCTGGCCCGTGCGCGGGGCGCGCTCGACACCATGGCGGCGGGCGCGGCCGAGGAGTACGCCGCCTACACCCGGGCGCTGGACGACGCGGGGGCCGGCCAGCAGCCGCTGTCCGCGCGGTTCAGCAGAGCGACGCTGGGAACGCCGATGCTGGTGACGGGAGTTGCCGCTGCGGCCGCCTTCGGCGCGGATCTGGCCCTGGGCACCGCGACCGGTCTCGCCCTGGGCGCGGGCGCGGTCGTCGCCGCCGCGGGGACGACGGTCACGGTGGCGCGGGCGACCGCATCGCACTGGCCGGCCGCCCACCGCAGGGCGGGCGAACGGAACCAGCCCGGCGGCCCCGAGCAGCTGCGCCTGGAGTGGCTGACGGCCCTGGAGGTACGGGGCATCCGCCCGTTCCTCGACCAGCAGCGCATGCTGACCGCGTCCACCCGTCCGCCGAAGAAGACGGGCACCTCCGTGGTGGCGCAGCTGCGCGGCGGTGACCGCAGTGCCGCCGCGCGCGCCCGGTCGGTCCTGGAACAGTCCTTCGGCCATCTGCCCGCCGTGGAGGGCCCGTTCGCGGGGCGCCGCGAGGAACTGGCGCAGATCGCCCGGTGGGTGCACGCGGCCCGCGCCGCGACCGAGACCAGGCCGACCGTCGTGGTCCTGCACGGCACCCCGGGCTCCGGGCGCACCACACTCGCCGTACGGGCCGCGCACGCGCTCAAGGACCAGTTCCGCGGGGCATGCGTGGTCGATCTGCGGGGCGATGTCTCCGGCGAGACCCCGCTGCCGACCCGGGACGCCCTGCTGCACCTGCTCAACCGGCTGGGAGCACCGCGCGAACAGCTGCTCTTCCGCGAGAGGTCCTCCGCCGAGCAGCACGTCCGGCGCCTGAGCGAGCTCTACCACCAGCATCTGACGGGAACACCGGTCACGATCGTCCTGGACGACGCCACCGACGCAGGCCAGGTCCGCACGCTCGTCCCCGAGCGCTCGGACAGCCTGGTCCTCGTCACGGCCCGCGAGCCGCTCGCCCTGCCCGACGACATCCCGGCCCGGGTGTACCACCTGCCCGTCGGCGGTCTGGAGGCGGCGGGCGCCGAGGAGTTGCTGCGGGAGTCGGCGACCGACGAGGAGGCCGGTCCGTACGACTACCCGTCGACCGACACCGTCGTCGAACTGTGCGGCGGGCTGCCGCTCGCCCTCCGCGTGGTGGGCTCCGCACTCGGCGCGCGGTCCCGGGCCGAGCTGGCGTCGGCCCTCGGGGCGTACGGTCCGGTCGCGCCCGTCGAACGGGCCCTGTGGCTGCGCTACACCGACCAGTCCGAGGCGGCCCGCCGGCTGCTGCGGCGGCTCGCCCTCGCCGGGCGGGCCAGCCTCGGGGCCGCCGCGGCCGCGTCGCTGCTGTCCTCGGACGAGCAGGAGGCCGGCCGTCTGCTGGAGACGCTGGCCCGGGCCGGGCTGCTGGTGCATGTGCGGGGCGCGCGCTACCGGCTGCACGACCTCGTCCGGGACTTCGCCCTGGCCAGGCTGCTCGACGAGGAGCCGGCGGCCGACCGTACGGCCGCGCAGGAGCGCCTCATCCAGAACTACGCGGAGCTCGCCGACGCGGTGATCCGCATGGTCGACGGCAAGATGTCCACCCGTGCCGGGCAGTTCGGCTCGCACGGCTTCAGCTCGCTGGACGCCGCCCTGCGCTGGCTGGACGACGAGTCGAGCTTCATCACCTCGGCGCTGCGGCACGCCGAGGGCGTCGACCAGGCGGCGGTGCTCCATCTGCTGGGCGCCCTGTGCGACTACTGCCTGCTGCGCGGCGACCTCTACCGGCTCGGTGAGATCAGCGAGCTGACACAGGCCGTCGACCAGGGGCTCCTGGAGCGGTCGGTGCAGTGGCGTACGGGTATCGCGGCCCGGCAGCTCGGTGAGCTCGACAAGGCCCGCACGACGCTGTCCTCCGTCGTCGGCCTCTACCGCGAGGCGCAGAACGACGCGGGCGCCGCCCTCGCCCTCTGCTCGCTCGGCATCACCCTGCACCACCAGGGCAATCTGGCCGAGGCGTCGGCCCGGCTGCGGGAGGCCCTCGCCCTGCAGGCCTCTCCGGAGCAGGCCGAGGACCGGGCCTGGTCCCTGCACGCCCTGGCAGCCGTCGAACGCGACCGGGCGAATCTGCCCGAGGCCCTGACCCTGCTGGACACCGCGCTTGCCCTGCACCGCGAGGGCGAGTCCCTGCACGGCGAGGCATGGTCGCACTTCCAGCTCGGCCAGGTCTGTCTGCGCCTCGGCGAGGTGGCCCGGGCCGAGGAGGAACTGTCCGCCGCGCTGGACCTGTACGGCCGCACCCGGGACGAGCGCGGGGAGGCCTGGGCCCTGACCCAGCTGGCCCGCGCCCGGCTGCTCGACGGCGACCCGGCACCGGCGGTGGAACAGCTGCGCGACGCCCTCTCCCGGCACCGGGGAAACGAGGACGCGCGGGGCGAGGCGTGGACGCGGTACTACCTCGGGCAGGCGCTGGAGGAGGACGGCGACACCGACCAGGCGGTACGGGAGCTGGAGCGGGCGCGCACGATGTTCTCCCGGATGCGGGACGTGTACGGGCTGGCGTGCGCCCGCCACCATTCGGGGCGCGTCACCCGTGACCAGCGGGCCGCGCAGACGGGCAACCTGCGCAACTCCGGATTCGCCCGGCAGCTCCTGGTGGACGCCCGGGCGGACTTCCGGCGGATCGGGGTGGCCCACGGCGAGGCCTGGACCTGCCTGGAGCTTGCGCTGGTCGACGGCGGGAACAACCGGGCGGCGCAGGCGCTGGAGCTCTGCGGCGAGGCGATCACGCTGTTCGCCTCGTACGGCGATGCCCGCGGCGGTGACTGGGCGGCGTTCCTGCGGTGCACGCTGCTGCCGTACGCCTCACCGGGCGGCAGCGAGGTGGGCACGGCGGTCGCCCAGCAGGAACTCGCGGACCTGCTGGAAGCCCCGCACCCGCTCCGGGACGCCAAGCTGGAGGACTGCGCGGAGGCCTTCCGCGTCGTCCTGAACCGCGGGGTGGACCTGGACGACGGCTGGCAGGCCTGGCGCCTCGGCCTGACGCCGTCCCGGCACGCCCGCGAGGTGATGGGGGTCGCGGTGGGCGTACGGCCCTGAGGCAGGCCGCGAAAGGCCGGGCGGCCGGGCCTGCGCTCGGTCCGGCCGCCCGGCCGGGCCGCGTCAGCCCTTGCCCGAGGCGTTCACCTTCGTCCCGCTGCCGGAGGCGGCCGTCTCCGCCCCGCCGTCGGTGCCCGCGGGCTCCGCCGCCGGGTCGGGGGCCTCCTCGAAGTCGACCTTGCCCATGTGGCGGTTCATCGACTTCATCAGGAGCCACACCCCGACGGCGAGCGCCGCGAAGACGAGGAAGCCGAGGACGCCGGGAGTCACCTTGTTCTTGTCGAGCTCATCGGCGGCGAGCGGAACGAGCTGCGTCAGTGCCTGGGTCGCGTACATATCAGGCATTGTCGCGGATGCCCGCGAAGAGGTCGCTCTCGGGGAGGGAGGTATCGACCAGAGACTTGGCCAGCTCGTACTCCTCGGTCGGCCAGACCTCCCGCTGGACGTCCATCGGCACCCGGAACCAGCCGCCGTCCGGATCGATCTGCGTCGCGTGCGCGATCAGCGCCTTGTCGCGGATCTCGAAGAAGTCGTCGCACGGGATGTGCGTGGTCAGCGTGCGTTCGGCGCGCTCGAACTCCTTCCAGCGCTCCAGCCAGTCGCCGTACGGGGACTCCAGCCCGCGGGCGAGCAGCGCCTCGTGCAGGGCGAGCGTGCGCGGCTTGTTGAATCCCTGGTTGTAGTAGAGCTTCTGCGGCTGCCAGGCCGGGCCGAACTCCGCCTCGGGGAACCTCTCGGTGTCCCCCGCCGCCTCGAACGCGATCATCGAGATCGTGTGGGTCTTGATGTGGTCGGGGTGCGGATACCCGCCGTTCTCGTCGTAGGTGGTGATCACCTGCGGCCGGAACGCGCGGATCTTCGCGACGAGACGCCCCGCCGCCGTCTCGTCGTCCTCCAGTGCGAAGCAGCCCTCGGGCAGCGGGGGCAGCGGGTCGCCCTCGGGCAGACCCGAGTCGACGAAGCCGAGCCACTCCTGCTTGACGCCCAGGATCTCCCGGGCCTCGTCCATCTCCTTCTTGCGCACCTCGTGGATGTTCGCCTCGATGTACGCGTCCCCCTGGAGCTTCGGGTTGAGGATGGATCCCCGTTCGCCCCCTGTGCAGGTGACGACCAGGACGTCCACCCCCTCGGACACGTACTTGGCCATGGTGGCCGCGCCCTTGCTCGACTCGTCGTCGGGGTGGGCGTGCACGGCCATCAGTCTCAGCTGCTCGGTCAAGACTCGGTCCTCAGTGATTGGTCGCAGTGGTCGGCTTCTATAGTGACTGAACCGGGGGGTGGAAAATTCCTCGATCCCCGGTACGGGAGGAACGATCATGGCAGCGGTGCGCGAGGCCTTGCCCGAGGGGCGCTACGGCCGGTCGCAGGATCAGCGCGCGGACCGCAAGCTGAAGATCATCGGTTCGGTGCTGGGCGTGCTCTTCCTCGCGATGCTCGGCTGGTTCGGCTACGACTACATGGCCGGTCAGGACGTCAGCGCCGAGCTCATCAAGTCCAGGATCGTCTCGGACAGCCGTGCCGAGGTCCACCTGGAGGTCCGCAAGGACCGGGACGCCGACGGGCACTGCACGCTCCGCGCCCTGAGCGAGGACGGCGGCGAGGTCGGCCGGGCGGACTTCCGGTTCGACGAGCGCTCCGAGCGGATCGACGAGGTCGTCTCCCTGCGCACCACCTCCAGGGCGACGGCGGTGGAGCTGATGGGGTGCGCCGCCGGCTGACCGCACCCCGGGGGCGCGCGCCGTGCCTGACACCCGCACTCCGGTGCTGACCTGCACGGATGTGCGTGTGACGATTTACCTTCTCCCCCTTTTCGCGCGGAATTGTTAGGCTCGTTGTTTCGCCCACCCGTGGCAGCGCATGCTTGGGGTAGGGCGTTGCTTTGTATTCCCAGCACCGACGAGGAGCACCCTGTGACCCAGACCAGCGATAACGTCACCTGGCTCACGCCGGAGGCGTACAACCAGCTGAAGGCGGAGCTGGAGTACCTGTCTGGTCCCGCGCGCACGGAGATCTCCGTCAAGATCGCGGCGGCCCGCGAGGAGGGTGACCTCCGCGAGAACGGCGGGTACCACGCGGCCAAGGAGGAGCAGGGCAAGATGGAACTCCGCGTCCGTCAGCTGACCCAGCTCCTGGAGCACGCGAAGGTCGGCGAAGCCCCTGCCGACGACGGCGTGGTCGAGCCCGGCATGGTCGTGACCATCGCCTTCGACGGCGACCCCGACGACACGGTCACCTTCCTGCTCGCCTCCCGCGAGTACGCGAGCACCGACATCGAGACCTACTCCCCGCAGTCCCCGCTCGGCACCGGCGTGAACGGCAAGCGGGTGGGCGACGACGCGGAGTACGAGCTCCCGAACGGCAAGAAGGCCACGGTGAAGATCGTCTCGGCGAAGCCCTACCAGGGCTGACCCCCCACACACGTACGGAGCCCCGGCCGCGAATGCGGCCGGGGCTCCGTCGTGCTCGATACACCCACGGGACAGCCCTTAGCGGGCCAGCAGGTCCTGGATCGCCGCCGCGGTCTCGTCGGGCGCCTCCTCGGCCATGAAGTGCCCCGCCCGGGTCAGCCGGTGGTCCAGGTCCGGCGCCCACGCCTTCCACACCCCGGCGGCGTCGTAGCCCAGCTGCGCGCCCCAGTCCTGCTGGAGGACCGTCACGGGCATGGCCAGCTGCGACCCGGCGTCCAGGTCCGCCTGGTCGTGCGTGACGTCGATGCCCGCCGAGGCCCGGTAGTCGGCGACGATCGACGTCACCGCCGCGGCGCTCGCCCGCAGGTACTCGGCCCGCACCTCCTCCGGCAGGGCGGCCGGGTCGGCGGCCCAGTCGTCGAGGAACGAACCGAAGAACGCGTCCGCGCTGTTGGCGATCATCGTCTCCGGCAGGCCGGGCGGCTGCGCCATGAGGAAGAGGTGGTAGCCGACGGCCGCCGGGGCGCCGTGCAGGACGTTCCACATGTCGAGGGTCGGCACGATGTCGAGGATGCCCAGGTGCGTGATGGTCTCGGGGTGGTCCAGCCCCGCCCTGAAGGCGACCAGGGCGCCCCGGTCGTGGCCGACGAGGGCGAAGCGCTCGTGGCCGAGCGCCGCCGCCAGGGCGACGACGTCGGCGGCCATGGTGCGCTTGGCGTAGACGTCGGGGCCGGTGGCCTCCGGCTTGTCGCTGGCGCCGTAGCCCCGCAGGTCGGGGCAGATCACCGTGTGCTCGCCGGCGAGCCGCTCGGCGACGTGCCGCCACATCAGGTGGGTCTGGGGGAAGCCGTGCAGCAGCACCACCGGGGTGCCGCTGCCGCCGACAGCGGCAGCCAGCTCCACCCCGTCCGCACCGGGGAGGCGGATGTGGTCGAATCCGGGGAGGGTGAGCGTCATGAGGGACCGTCCTGTCGGGTCGGGGGCTGACCGGGCCAGCGTGGGCGACGGCGATCAGCAGCCGATCAGTACGGTTGGGCGCGGCCGCCCCCGGCACGGAGGATGGGTGCCATGCGAATCGACGCGCTCGGTGCCGTGCGGGCCTTCCACGACGACGGGAGCCCGGTCGTCCTGGGCGGGCCCCGCCATCGTGAGGTGCTCGCCCGGCTCGTGGCCGCCGAGGGGCGGATGGTCACCACCGACACGCTGGTCGACGACCTGTGGACCGATCCGCCGGCCCGCGCCGTGGGCGCTCTGCGTACGTTCGTCGCCGCGCTGCGCCGCGCCGTCGAACCCGGTCGGCCGCCCCGCGATCCCCCACGGGTACTCGTCACCGAGGGCCCCGGCTACGCGCTGCGCCTGCCGCGCGAGGATGTGGACGTCCACCGGTTCGAGGACACCCTGGCCCGCGCCCGGCACAGCCCCGACGCGTTGACCGCCCTCGGCGCGGCACTCGCGGCCTGGCGTGGCCCCGCCTACGCCGATGTGACCGGCTCCGCATGGGCACAGCGCGAACGGGCCCGGCTGGAGGAGCTGAGGCTGGAGGGGGTGGAGCTGCGTGCCCGCATCCTCCTCGACTCCGGGGAGGGGGCCGCTCTCGTCGCCGAACTGGGCGCCCATGTCGCCGGACATCCGTGGCGGGAGCCGGCCTGGGGGCTGCTCGCCCGGGCGCTCCACCGCGCGGGCCGCCAGGCCGACGCGCTCGCCACCCTCCGTCGCGCCCGCGCCATGCTCGTCGGTCAGTTGGGGCTCGACCCCGGCGCCGGCCTCCGGCGGCTGGAGGCGGACATCCTCAACGGGTACGAGCCCCTGGAAGCCGCGCCTGCCTCGTGGACCGGCCACGGGGTCCGGCTCGGCCCACGCACCACCGTGGAACTGGCCCGCACCCTCGCACTGGCGGGCGGCGAGGCCCTCGTCCACTCGCGGCGCGACCGTCTCGCCGCCGTCAGGGCGGCGGAACGCACCGGAGACCTCGCCCTGACCGCCCGGATCATCGGCGCCTACGACGTGCCCGCCCTCTGGAGCCGGGCCGACGACCCCGAGCAGTCCCGCGCCGTCGTCGCGGCTGCAGAGCGCACGCTCGCCGCGCTCGGCCCCGAAGGCCCCGCCGAACTGGTCGCCCGCCTCCTGGCCACGGTCGCCGTCGAGAGCCGCAGCGCCGATCTGTCCCGGCCCGAGCTGGAGCGCGCTCAGCAGGCGGCACGGCGGGCCGAGACGCTGGCACGGGAGCAGGCCGACCCCGTCCTGCTGGCGTTCGCCCTCAACGGAGTGTTCCTGCAGTCCTTCGCCCGCCCCGGGCTCGCCCCCGTACGGGACAGGACCGGCGACGAGATCCTCGGCCTGGCCACCCGCCACGGGCTGCCGGACTTCGCCGTGCTCGGCCGGCTCGTCCGCCTGCAGTCCGCCTCGGCCCTCGGCGACCTCGAAGCCGCGGCCTCGCACGCCGACGCGGCCGAACAGCTCGCCGCCGCGACCGAGGCGCCCCTCGTCCCCGTCCTCACCAGGTGGTTCCGGGCGCGGGTCACGGCCACCCGCAGTGCCGAACCCGGCGGACCGACCGCCGCCGAGGCCGCGGCGCACTACCGCGCTGCGGAGGACGCCCTCCGGACGGCCGGTATGCCGGGGCTGCACCGCGGTCTGTTCCCGCTCGCCCTCCTGGGGCTGCGCCTGCTGCACGACCGGCCACCGCCCACCGGCCCGCACCTCGACTGGGGCCCGTACGGACCCTGGGTGCGCCCTCTCGTGCTGCTCGCCCAGGACCGGGCCGAGGAGGCCCGTGCGGCCCTCGCCGCGGTGCCCGAACCCCCGCGTGACCACATGCAGGAAGCGCTGTGGTGCCTGACCGCCCACGCCGCCGCGCGCCTCGGCGAGCGCGGGACCGCCGCACGCGCGGCGGCCGCCCTGCGCGACGCCCGTGCGGAACACGCCGGCGCCGCGAGCGGGATGCTGACCCTGGGCCCGGTGGCGCGCTACCTGGCGGAGGCGGAGGCCTGCGCCGGATAGCGCGCGGCCGTCAGATGGCCGCCTGGCGGTACTTGCGTACGGCCAGCGTGCGGAACACGGCGATGATCACCACCGACCAGATGACCGAGGCCCATACGGGATGCTCCATCGGCCAGGCGTCCGACGGGGAGACACCGGGGTTCCCGAACAGCTCGCGGCACGCCTGGACGGTCGCGCTGAACGGGTTCCACTCGGCGATGGGCTGGAGCCAGCCCGCCATGTTCTCGGTGGGCACGAAGGCGTTCGAGATGAAGGTGACCGGGAACAGCCAGATGAGACCGCCCGAGGTGGCCGCTTCCGGGGTGCGTACGGACAGGCCGATCAGTGCGCCGATCCAGGAGAACGCGTAGCCGAGGAGGAGCAGCAGGGCGAAGGCCCCCAGAGCCTTCGGGATGCCCTCGTGTACGCGCCAGCCGACGAGCAGGGCGACGATCGTGAGCACGATGACGGTGAGCGTGGTCTGGACGAGGTCGGCGAGCGTACGTCCGGTGAGCACCGCACCGCGTGCCATGGGCAGCGAACGGAACCGGTCGATCAGCCCCTTGTGCATGTCGTCCGCGATCCCGGCGCCCGCGCCGGCCGTGGCGAAGGTGACCGTCTGCGCGAAGATGCCCGCCATGAGGAACTCGCGGTAGCCGGCGGCGCTGGTCGATCCGCCGACGACGAGTGACCCGCCGAAGACGTAGCTGAAGAGCACGACGAACATGACCGGCTGGATGAGCCCGAAGAGGACCATCTCCGGGATCCGGCTCATACGGATCAGGTTCCGACGGGCGATGACGAGGGAGTCGGCCACCGACCGGCCGATCGCCCCGCGGGACGTGAACGGTGTCGGGTTCGGCGTGTCCGTGACGGCGGTCACCGCGCGTCCTCCTTCCGGCCCTCTGCGGCCTCGGTCGATGCGTTCTCGCCGTTCCTCTCCAGCTCGGCCGCGTGGCCGGTGAGCGAGATGAAGACGTCGTCGAGGGTGGGGCGGCGCAGGCCGATGTCGTCGATCTCCACGCCGTGGGTGTCGAGGTCGCGGATGACCTCCGCGAGCAGCTTGGCCCCGCCCGTGACCGGGACGGTCAGCTTGCGGGTGTGCTCGGCGACGGAGATCTCGCCCTTGCCGTACGTGGCGAGCACCGAGCGGGCGGGCCCGATCTGGTCGGGCTGGTGCACGACGACCTCCACGCGCTCACCGCCGGTACGGGCCTTGAGCTGGTCGGATGTGCCGCGGGCGATGACCTTGCCGTGGTCGATGACACAGATGTCGTGGGCGAGGTGGTCGGCCTCCTCCAGGTACTGCGTGGTCAGCAGCAGCGTCGTACCGCCCGCGACGAGTTCCTCGATGACCTCCCACAGCTGCTGGCGGTTCCGCGGGTCGAGCCCGGTGGTGGGCTCGTCCATGAACATGACCGGCGGCGAGACGACGAGCGCCGCCGCCAGGTCGAGGCGCCGGCGCATGCCTCCGGAGTACGTCTTCGCGGTGCGGTCGGCCGCGTCGGCGAGGTTGAACTTCTCCAGGAGCTCCCCGGCCCGCTTCTTCGCGTCACGCGCGCTCATCTGGTAGAGCTGCCCGACCATCTGGAGGTTCTCGCGGCCCGTGAGGTACTCGTCGACGGCCGCGAACTGGCCGGAGAGGCCGATCGACCGGCGGACCGCGTCGGGATTCCGCAGGACGTCGATGCCCGCCACGACCGCCCGCCCGCTGTCCGGCTGGAGCAGGGTGGTCAGGACACGTACGGCGGTGGTCTTACCCGCGCCGTTGGGTCCCAGCAGGCCGAGGACGGTGCCTTCGGGTACGTCGAGGTCGACGCCGTCCAGTGCTCGTACATCGCCGAAGGACTTCACCAGGCCTTCGGCGTAAATGGCGCCTGGCATACGAGGTTCCCCCAGTTGCTTTCGCGTGGATTCCTGAGCGGATCGTAGAGTTCCCGCCCCCTCGGGGCCGGGAACACCGGAATGTTCGGCGATGCACGGTAACGCGATACATCGCGACCCACAACAGGTTTTGTGAAGGATGCCGCCGCTCAGGTCCTCACCAGGTAACCCGCGGCGCGCAGCGCGGAGGCGACCTCCTCGCAGTGCTCCGGGCCCTTCGTCTCCAGGTGGAGTTCCACTTCCGCCTCGGTGAGTCCGAGCCGGGGATCGGTCCGTACGTGACTGATGTCGAGCACGTTGGCGTCGGCGGCGGACAGCGTGGCGAGCATCGCGGCCAGCGCCCCCGGGCGGTCGGTGAGCCGCAGCCGCAGGCTGAGGTAGCGGCCCGCCGCGACCATGCCGTGCGTCAGGACGCGCTGCATCAGCAGGGGGTCCATGTTGCCGCCCGACAGCACGGCGACGACGGGCCCGCGGAACGACTCCGGATCGCTCAGCAGCGCCGCGACGGGGCTCGCGCCGGCGGGCTCGACGACCATCTTGGCCCGCTCCAGGCACAGCAGCAGCGCGCTGGAGAGCTCGTCCTCGGAGACGGTGCGGACCTCGTCCACCAGCTCCTGGACCAGCGGGAACGTGAGGTCGCCGGGCCGTCCCACCTTGATCCCGTCGGCCATGGTCTGCACCGAGCCGAGCGCCACCGGATGCCCGGCGGAGAGCGAGGGCGGGAAGGCGGCCGCGCCCTCGGCCTGGACACCGACGACACGGACGTCGGGGCGCAGCGCCTTCACCGCGACCGCGATCCCCGCGGCGAGCCCGCCTCCGCCGATACCGACGACGATCGTGCGGACCTCTGGACACTGTTCGAGGATCTCCAGGCCCACGGTGCCCTGCCCCGCGATGATGTCCGGGTGGTCGAAGGGGTGGATGAAGACGGCCCCGGTCTCCTCGGCGTACTCCTGGGCGGCGGCGAGAGTCTCGTCGACGACATGGCCGTGCAGCCGGACCTCGGCGCCGTACTCCCGGGTCGCCGCGACCTTCGGCAGGGGCGCGCCGACCGGCATGAAGACCGTGGAGCGTACGCCGAGCAGCGAAGAGGCGAGTGCGACACCCTGCGCATGGTTTCCGGCACTCGCGGCCACCACCCCGGCCGCCCGTTCGACGGGGCTGAGCCCGGCGATCCGTACGTACGCGCCACGCAGTTTGAACGACCCGGTGCGCTGCAGGTTCTCGCACTTGAAGTGGACGGGCGCTCCGACGAGGGAGCTGAGATGGCGGCTGCCCTCCATCCCGGTCGTTCTGGCCACCCCGGACAGCATCTTCTGCGCCCCTCGGATGTCGTCGAGGATCAGCGGAGGAAAGGGGCCAGACGTACGGAAGGTCATGACAGCAAGTCTTGCAGCTCGGAGCGGTCGGGGGCGTCGCATCTCATGGCGGCCTGCGGTGGTGTCCACAGGTTTGTGCAGCGCTGGTACACGTTGCCCCGTGGCCGCGTACTCTGTCCCCCACCCATCCGACACTCGCACGAAGAGAGCCCCCGGCCATGCCCCCTCAGGACATGACGACTGCTGCGTCTCCTTCCGGGGGCGCGGCCCCCGGACATCCGGGAACGGACCACCTGCTCGACTCTCTCCAGCACCAGGTGGCGGTCTTCGCCCGCCGTGCCGAGCAGACCCGCCTGGGCGGTGTCGGCCAGGTCCGCAACTCGATGGACCGGGCGGCCTATCTGCTGCTCAACCGGCTCGACGTGGAAGGCCCCATGGGCGTCAAGGCGCTGGCCGCGGGCATGGGGATCGACTCCTCGACCGTGACCCGGCAGGTCGCGCCGCTCGTCGACACCGGACTGGTCAAGCGCACCTCGCACCCGGAGGACGGGCGCGCCGTCGTGCTGCAGCTGTCGCCGCGCGGCCAGGCCCGTCTGGAGGAGGTCCGCGCCTCACGGCGTGAGCTGATGTCCCAGGTGACCGGTGAATGGACCGAGGAGGAGCGCGACACCTTCTGCGCCCTGCTGACCCGGTTCAACGCGTCGCTGGCGGCCAGGCAGGCGGCGAGCCAGCCGGCGCAGGAGGGCTGACCGGGCTCTCCCGGTCTGTAGGTCCGCGTCATCGGATCTACGCTGGAAGTGCCTGCACTCGCGAGTCGAGGAGGTCCGTCATGACACGCAAGGTCGCCGACTGCCGTAAGTATCCGAGCGTCTCGAACTGCACACTCACCATTTCCGGTGAGGAGGACGAAGTCGTCCGCGCCGCCGTCGAGCACGCCGTCTCGGTCCACGAGCACACGGACAGCCCGGAGATGCGCGAGCAGATCCGTGCCTCCCTGGAGGACGAGAAGGTCGCAGTCTGACCGCGGAAGCCGTCCGTCGGCCGGGACGATCCCGTCCCGGCCGACGGTCCCGGCTGTCAGCCGAGGGCCTGCGTCAGGTCGGCCAGCAGGTCGTCGGCGTTCTCGATGCCGACGGACAGCCGGACCAGGTCGGCCGGGACCTCCAGCAGGGAACCGGCGGTGGACGCGTGCGTCATCCGGCCGGGGTGCTCGATCAGCGACTCCACACCACCGAGCGACTCACCGAGTGTGAAGAGCTTCGCGCGGTTGCAGACCTCGACCGCCGCCTCCTCGCCGCCCGCGACACGGAACGACACCATCCCGCCGAACGCCTTCATCTGCTTGGCGGCGACCTCGTGGCCCGGGTGCCCCGGCAGCCCCGGGTAGAGGACCTGGGTCACCTTCGGGTGCCGGGTCAGCAGGTCCGCGACCTTGGTGGCGTTCTCGTCGTGACGGTCCATGCGGACCGCGAGCGTCTTGATGCCCCGCAGCACCAGCCACGCGTCGAACGGCCCGGCGACCGCGCCCATCGCGTTCTGGTGGTACGCCAGCTCCTCGGCGAGCTCCGGGTCGCTGACGACGAGCGCGCCGCCGACGACGTCCGAGTGGCCGCCCATGTACTTCGTGGTGGAGTGCACCACGACGTCGGCGCCGAGCGAGAGCGGCTGCTGGAGGTACGGGCTCGCGAAGGTGTTGTCGACGACCAGGCGCACGCCGGCCTGCCGGGCCACCCCGGCGACGGCCGCGATGTCGGTGATGCCGAGCAGCGGGTTCGAGGGCGTCTCCACCCAGATCGCCTTGGTCCGCGGGGTGAGCGCCGCCCGCACCGCGCTCACGTCCGAGGTGTCGGCGACCGAGAACTCCACGCCCCAGCGCGAGGCGACCTTCGCGAACAGCCGGAACGTGCCGCCGTAGGCGTCGTTCGGGATGACCACGTGGTCACCGGGGGTCAGCAGCGTACGCAGGAGGCAGTCCTCCGCGGCGAGGCCCGACGCGAAGGCGAGGCCGCGGCGGCCGCCCTCCAGCGCCGCCAGGTTCTCCTCCAGTGCGGTGCGGGTGGGGTTGGCGCTGCGGCTGTACTCGTAACCGCCGCGCAGTCCGCCGACGCCGTCCTGCTTGTACGTGGACACCTGGTAGATCGGCGGGACCACGGCGCCGGTGAGGGGATCCGCCGTGTTGCCGGCGTGGATCGCAAGGGTCTCGAAGCTGTGCTGGTCGCTCATGGGGCCCGAGCGTAGTTCGTCAGGAGGGGAGTTACAGGCCACTCGCCGCCCGGATACCCGTCCGGGGACAATGGACCGCATGGAGATTCTCTGGTTCCTGCTCGCCCTGTGCATGCTCGTAGCCGTCGTCGGCCCGGTCATGCTGCGGCGCCGTGGCGGTATCCGCCAGGTCGCGCCCGGTTCGCCCGACGCCGCAGACCCGGACACGTACGGCTTCGCACGCCAGGAGGAGCTGGACATCCGGATGCCGGGGCCCGACCAGGACCTCCTGGACGTCCTCGATGTCGTCCAGGGCACCGGGAGCTGGCGAGCCGCCTCCCAACTGCTGGCGGGTACGCCCAAGGAGAGCGAGATCCGCTGGCAGCGGGTCCAGGCGTTCGCCGGTGCGGCCTCCCTGGAGCTGGCCCAGCGGCCCGGTGCCGGCGGGGCGTGGCTGAGGTCGTGGCGGGCCGAGGCCCCGAAGGACGCGGGCGCTGCGGCGGTGCACGCGGAGTTCCTGGTGCAGCAGGCGTGGCGCACCGGCACCGTGGGCACGGACGACTTCCGGATCATCCTGGAGGAGGCCCGTACCGTCTGCGGCGAGGCCGCCCTGCTCGCCCCGGGCGATCCCGTCCCGTACATCGTGGAACTGGCCGCCGCGCGTGGACTGGGCTACTCCCACGAGCAGTTCGACCAGCTCTGGTTGAAGATCATCGACCGTGCGCCCGCGCACATGGGCGCCCACATCGCGGCCCTGCACTTCTGGTGCGAGAAGTGGCACGGCTCCCGCGAGGAGGCCGACCGCTTCGCGACGACGGCCGCCGCCCGCGCCCCGCAGGGCTCGCTGCTCGCCGCACTGCCGCTGTTCGCGGTGTACGAGCACCTCCCCGAGGTCAATCTGGTGCAGGGGTTCTACCGCGGTGTCGTCGTGACGAAGGCGGTCGAGGGCGCGATGTTCGCGGTGCACTCGGCACGCGCGGACGACCCGATGCTCGCCCACGTCCGGCACCTGCTGGTCCTCTTCCTGGTCCGCATGGAACGCTGGTCGGAGGCGATGCACCAGCTCGTCCACATCGACGGCCACGTGGGCGCGCTGCCCTGGACCCAGAACCCGGACCCGGCCGCCGAGTACACGGTGTACCGGGCCCTGGCCGTCGCGGGGTACGAGGCGAACGGCGGCAGCCCCGCGACGCTGCTCCACTGACCCGGCACACCCGCCCCCTCCGGATTGGACCGGCACACCCATGGCACGACTGATCCCGCTGATCCTGATAGCCCTCGCCGTCTGGTTCTGGCTGCGGGCGCGCAGGAAGACCGCCGCCTACATGGCCTCCTACGAGTCGCGGGCGGGCGGGGTCCGCGAGGGTGACGAGCGTCGCGATCCCCCGGCCCCCGCGGCCTGAGACCCCGGAATCCACGGCGCCCCCGCGGCGTTGTACGGAGCGAACACCGACCCCCGGAGGAGCCCCCGCATGTTCCTGACCCACCGCACCCCGCAGCTCCCCACCCCGGAGGAGGCCCTGCGCGGTCGCCCCATCCCCGAATTCACGGTGCCGTCCCGCCACACGGTGCTCGGCAACCCGCTGGCCGGCCCGTACCCGCAGGGCCTGGAGGTCGCCGACTTCGCGCTGGGCTGTTTCTGGGGCGCCGAGCGCAAGTTCTGGCAGACGGAGGGCGTCTGGACGACGCTCGTCGGCTACCAGGGCGGCTACACGGAGAATCCCTCGTACGAGGAGACGTGCTCGGGTCTGACCGGCCACACGGAGGCCGTGCGCGTCGTCTTCGACCCGAAGGTCGTGAGCTACGCGGATCTGCTGAAGCTCTTCTGGGAGTCCCACAACCCGACCCAGGGCTTCCGCCAGGGCAACGACGTGGGTACGCAGTACCGCTCGGCCCTCTACACCCACTCCCCCGAGCAGGCGGAGGCCGCGGAGGCGTCACGCGAGGCCTATCAGCAGGTGCTGACGGGCGCCGGCTTCAAGCAGATCACCACGGAGATCCTCCCGGCGGAGGGCCGCACCTTCTGGCCCGCCGAGGCGTATCACCAGCAGTACCTCGACAAGAACCCCGACGGCTACTGCGGCATCGGCGGGACGGGCGCCACCCTGGAGTCCCCCTCGGAGACCAACTGGGGCCGCGCCTGCCCGACGGGCATCGCCCCGGCTCCTGGCGCGTGATCCGAGGCGTCACACGATGACCTGGGCCCCGCCATCGGCGAAATGACCGGCGACGGCAGGCGTCCGGTGCCGACTGTCCTTCCTGATCGCTACTCTGTTCCCCCGCCCGGCTGCGGGCGGGGGAACACAGGGGTGGGACATGCGCAGAGGAATCGCCGCACTCGCGGCAGTGGGGGTTGTGGGCGCCGTCATGGTGGCGGCGCCTGCCGCACATGCGGAGGGCCGGGGCGACATCCGGGTCGTCAAGACGGTCGTCAACGCGGGCGGCAGTGTGATCGTCGGCGTCAAGAACGTGAAGCGGTTCCCGATCACCATGACGATCAAGGACAACTCGGGGGTGAAGGGGGTCTCGCACGTGTCCGCCTTCAACGCGTCCAACGGATACGGGCCGGTGTCCTCCCTGGGCACGTCGTGCAGGAAAAGCAGCAGCACGACGTCCGTGTGCACGGCGACGATGGAGATCGACCCGTCGTGGATCGACTTCTACGGCAGCGGCAACGAGGGCTGGGACGCCAACGCGGTGGCCGGGACCTGGCAGGTCAACGCCACGGTGGAGGCCAACGACAAGGACTACTGGATCTCCGACCGCATCGCCACCTTCAGGGTGAAGCGCGCCGCGACCCTGACCACGGACGCGGCGCCCGAGCCGGTGAGGAAGGGCGGCACGCTCACCGTCACGGGCAAGCTGTCACGGGCCAACTGGACGGACCTCAAGTACCACGGGTACACCAAGCAGGTGGTGAAGCTGCAGTACAAGACGCCCGGCGGCGCCTACCACACGGTCAAGACGGCGACCACGGACAGCGCGGGCCGTCTCCGGACGACCGTGAAGGCCGCCGCGTCGGGCAGTTGGCGCTGGGCGTTCCTCGGTACGACCACGACCATGAAGGTCGTCTCCACCGGTGACGCGGTCACGGTGAAGTAGCCGGGTGCCGGCCGCCGCGGTCAGGCGGCTAGCCGCACCTCAACCGTCGAGGTCGGGGCGGGCACGCTCCGGCTCTGCCGGGCGGGCTGCTGCCCGGCCAGCTCCCGCTGGGCCAGGGACAGCACGTCGGTCAGCCCGAGCCCGAGCGAGCGGGCAGCCGCCGCGAGGACCTCGGACGACGCCTCCTTGCGGCCGCGCTCGATCTCGGAGAGGTACGGCACGGAGATCCGGGCGTCCTCGGCCACGTCCTTGAGCGTCCGCTCCTGGGCGGTGCGCTCGCGGCGCAGGACGTCACCGACGACGTCCCGCCAGAGAGGCTCCTTGGCGGCAGGAGCGGGACGCAGAGGAATGACGCGGGCGTGGTTCGGCGCGTTGCTGCTCATCGTCCAAGCGTAGGAACGAAGCGCCCGGCGCGGGAGGGGAAACCCTTCCGCGCCGGGCGGATCTGCTGTCGGCAGAACAGCGGTTGCCGCGACGCCGTCAGCCCTCCGATGTTGCTCTGCGGGCCGGCGTACTCCTGGAGCAGCGCGGGGACGTCGGCGGCCGGGTCGAGCGTGTAGCTGTAGTGGTCGGACGGCTTGAAGGTCGTCCCTCCTTCGGGGGTGGGGGGGGGGGGGCCCCCCCCCCCCCCCGGGGGCGGGGGGGGGGGGGCCCCCCGCCCCCCCCCCCCCCCCCCCCCCCCGGGGCCCCCCCCCCCCCGGGCCCCCCCCCCCCCAAGGCCGGGC
>NZ_JBITFK010000002.1:0-479162 GCF_044455985.1 Streptomyces sp. NPDC051064 | reverse complement strand
GTGGCTCGGGGGGCCGGCGACCTCGTGGCGCCGGGCGGGGCGGGGGGCGCCGGGGGCGAGGGTGTCGCTGTCTGGTAGGGACGGGTTGGGGGGCGCCCCGCGGGGGGGGGGGGGGGGCGCGCCCCCCCGCACCCCCGATGAGGCAGGGTCAGATCAGGCCCTGCGCCAGCATCGCGTCCGCGACGAGCTCGAAGCCCGCGATGTTCGCGCCCACCACGTAGTTGCCCGGGCTGCCGTACTTCTCGGCCGTCGTGTGGCAGGAGTTGTGGATGTGGCGCATGATCTCCGCGAGCCGCTCCTCGGTGTGGGAGAAGGTCCAGGAGTCGCGTGAGGCGTTCTGCTGCATCTCCAGGGCGCTGGTGGCCACTCCGCCGGCGTTGGCCGCCTTGCCGGGGGCGAAGGCGACGCCCGCGTCCTGGAGGACGCGGACCGCGTCGGGGGTGGTGGGCATGTTGGCGCCCTCGGCGACCGCCTTGACCCCGTTGCGTACGAGGGCGAGCGCGTCGGCCTCGTGGAGTTCGTTCTGGGTGGCGCAGGGCAGGGCCACGTCCACGGGGACGCTCCAGACGCCCGTGCCCTCGACGTACCGCACGTGGTCGCCGCGCCGCTCGGCGTACTCGGAGATCCGACCGCGGCCCGTCTCCTTGATCTCCTTGAGCAGGTCGAGGTCGATGCCCTTCTCGTCGACGACGTAGCCGCCCGAGTCGGAGCAGGTCACAACGGTCGCGCCGAGCTGCTGGGCCTTCTCGATGGCGTAGATGGCCACGTTGCCGGAGCCGGACACCGCGATGCGCTGGCCGTCGAGGGAGTCGCCGCGCACCCGCAGCATTTCGGCGGTGAACAGGACGCAGCCGTAGCCGGTGGCCTCGGTGCGTGCCTGGGCGCCTCCCCAGCCGAGGCCCTTCCCGGTCAGCACGCCGGACTCGTAGCGGTTGGTGATCCGCTTGTACTGGCCGAAGAGGTAGCCGATCTCCCGGCCGCCGACGCCGATGTCACCGGCGGGGACGTCGGTGTACTCGCCCAGGTGACGGTGGAGTTCCGTCATGAACGACTGGCAGAACCGCATGACCTCGGCGTCGGACCGGCCCTTGGGGTCGAAGTCCGCGCCGCCCTTGCCGCCGCCGATCGGCATGCCGGTGAGGGCGTTCTTGAAGATCTGCTCGAAACCGAGGAACTTCACGATGCCGAGGTTGACTGAGGGGTGGAAGCGCAGCCCGCCCTTGTACGGGCCGAGCGAGCTGGAGAACTCGACGCGGAAGCCGCGGTTGACGTGGATGTCGCCGGCGTCGTCCGACCACGGCACCCGGAAGATGAGCTGCCGTTCGGGCTCGCAGACACGCTCGATGATGCGGGCGTCGACGAACTCCGGTCGCTTCGCCAGCACGGGGCCCAGGGTTTCGAGGACCTCGCGCACCGCCTGGTGGAATTCGCCCTCACCCTGGTTGCGTCGCAGGATCTCCGCGTAGAGCGGCTCGATGACACGGTTCTCGGCGGTGCGCGGGGTGAGCAAGTCGGAGCTGGCCGGCATCTGATCAAGACCTTCCGTGGGTGGGCTCTTGCGCGTCGGCGCTCCCTGTCCCCGGAGGCGCCACCGGCCCGTGGGGGCCGTTGCACCCGGCAAGTCTCGCAGCGCGGCCCCGCCGCGCCCCGGCGACATCCGCATGGTGGCCACGGCAGTTCGTTCCCCTACGGGCCCTTCTGCACCCGTACACCCCGCTCCCGCCGGAGCGGAGAACCCGTACGGCGCCCGCGTCGCGGGGCCGTACGGGTGGCGAACCTCACAGCCGGAGGAGGACGGCCGTGAGGTCCGCGCCGCCGCGGATCAGGCCGTGGCGTTCTCCGTCACGGTGACCTTTCCCTTGCGGATGGTCGCCACCCGGGGCGCCTTGCGGGCGAGGGAGCTGTCGTGCGTGACCATCACGAAGGTCAGTCCGTGCTCCTTCCACAGCCCGTCGAGCAACTCCATGATCTCGTCGCGCATGGACTCGTCGAGGTTGCCGGTCGGTTCGTCGGCGAGCAGCACCTTGGGCCGCTTCACCAGGGCCCGGGCGATCGCGACGCGCTGCTGCTGACCGCCGGACATCTCGCCCGGCAGATGGGTGGGCCGGTCGCCGAGGCCCACCGACTCCAGCGCTTCGGCGGCGCGTTCGCGACGGGTCCTCGCACCGAGGCCGAGGGGGACGAGTGCGGTCTCGACGTTCTCCTGGGCGGTGAGCGTCGGGATCAGGTTGAAGCTCTGGAAGACGAATCCGATGGACTCGGCCCGGACCTTGGTGAGCCGGGACTCGGGGAGCTTGGCCAGGTCGACACCGTCGAGCTCGATGGTGCCGGAGGTGGGCCGGTCGAGCCCGCCGAGCATCTGCAGGAGGGTGGACTTGCCTCCCCCGGTCGGGCCCTGGATGACGAGCCTTCCGCCGTCCTCGATGGTCAGATCGACACCGGCGAGCGCGTCGACGGGATTCTTGCCGCGCATGTAGCGCTTGGTGACGCCCTTGAGCTGGTACACGTGTGGACTCCTGCTGTACGTACGGGAGGGGTGGGGCCGGGGGGGATCTACGCGACGCGGCGCAGGGCGTCGGCCGGCCGGAGCCGGGAGGCGCGCCAGCCGCCGAAGGCCCCGGCGATCAGTCCGCCCGCCACCGCCAGGGCGACGGCTACGAGGATCGTGGTGAGGGAGACGGGCGCGGTCAGCGCGATGTCCAGGGTCTTGGACGCGGTCTGACGGCCGGGGCCGCCCCCGCCCATCGGGCCTCCGCCACCCATGCCACCGCCGCCGCCGGTGGAGCCGAGCTGGGCGCTGAGGGTGGGGCTGATGGCGGTCACGACGTAGGCGCCGGCGACGCCGACGGCGATACCGAGGACTCCGCCCATCAGGCCGTTGACGAGGGCTTCGCCGATGACCTGGCGGGTGACGCGTCCGCTCTTCCAGCCGAGCGCCTTGAGGGTGCCGAACTCCCGCACGCGCCGGCTGACCGCGGAGGAGGTCAGCAGACCCGCGACGAGGAAGGCGGCGATCAGGACCGCGATGGAGAGCCACTTGCCGACGCTGGAGGCCAGGTCGGAGGCGGTGGAGAGGGAGCCGGACACCGTGTCGGCGAGGTCGGCGGAGGTGGTGACCGTCGTGCCGGAGATGTTCTTCTGGATGGCGGCCTTGACGGTGTCGATCTGCTGCGAGTCCGCGGCCTGGACGTAGACCGTGGTGACCTTGTCCTTGGAATCGGCGACGGTCTGCGCCTGCTTCAGCGGGATGTAGACGTTGGCGGCCGCGTCACCGCTGTCCGCGGTGGAGACGCCGACGATCGTGTACTTCGTGCCGGAGATGGTGACGGTCTTGTCGACCGCGAGCTCCTTCTCCTTGGCGTAGGCGGAGTCGACGACCGCGACCTTGGCGTCCGTCTCGGTGGCCTTGAACGTACGGCCCTTGGTGATCTTGGAGGAGGTCAGCGGGCCGAGGCCCTGCTGGGTGACGTCGGTGCCGTACACGGTGAAGGAGTTGACGTCGAAGGATGCTCCGCCGCCCTCGACCCGGCCCTGCGGCTGGCCACCGCCGCCCTGGCCACCGCCGGGTCCACTCTGCCCCGCGCTCTCGTCCTGCTTGAACTCGCCGCGCTTGAACTGGCCGTCGACCTTCATGACCGTCAGGCTCAGCCCGCCGACGGCGTCCGCCACGCCCTCCTGCTCGCCGACCTTGTCGACGGTGCTGGAGGCCAGCGTCTGGAAGCCCTGGACCATGACGCGGTCCGTGCTCTGGGTGGCGTCCTCGTCCTCCTTGGCGTCGAAGTTGAACCTGGGCCGCTCGGTGCCCCCGGAACCCTGGGCGGCGGCGGCCTTGGTCACCGTCATGTCCGTGCCCAGGCCGTACAGCGATTCGAGGACCTTGTCCTGGGCCTTGCTCATGCCCGAGGAGACCGAACTGACGATGATGACCAGCGCAATGCCGAGGGCGAGCCCCGAGGCGACGACGAGCGCCGCCTTTCTGCGGCGGCGCAGCTCGCGCCGGAGGTAGGTGAAGAACATGGCGCGAAGATATGGAGCGGGCGTGATGAGGAGTTAAGTCTCCGATGAGAGCAGCATGAGAACACTGCCGGCGCACATACGGGCCCGGCGCGGGCACGTCGAAGGCGGCGGCGCCCGGAAGGATCCGGGTGCCGCCGCCTTCGGAGGGGAAGAGGTGCGGTCAGGAGGTCAGGCGGCGTTCGCCGTCCACTCCGACCAGCTCATGTTCCAGCCGTTGAGGCCGTTGTCGGGAGCGATGGTCTTGTCCGGGGAGTTCTTGACGATGACCACGTCGCCGATCATGGAGTTGTCGTAGAACCACGCACCGGCCGTGCCCGGGTCGTCGGCGCCCTTCGCGTCGGACAGGCCGACACAGCCGTGACTGGTGTTGGCGCTGCCGAAGATCGACTTGGCGCCCCAGTAGTTGCCGTGGATGAAGGTGCCCGACGTGGACAGCCGCATGGCGTGCGGCACGTCCTTGATGTCGTACTCACCCTTGCCGTCGTCGTCCGTAAAGCCGACCGTCGAACCGTCCATGCGGGTCTCCTTGAACTTCTCGGAGATCACCATCTGGCCGTTGTACGTCGGGTTGTCCGAGGATCCGGCGGAGATCGGGATGGTCTTGATCGTCTTGCCGTCCTGGGTGACGGTCATCGTGTGCGCCTTGGCGTCCACGGTGGAGACCTGGTTGCGGCCGACCTTGAAGGTGACCGTCTTCTGCTGCACGCCCACGACACCGTCGGCGCCCTCGACGCCGTCCAGCGCCAGCTTCAGCGTGACGGTGGAGCCGCCCTGCCAGTAGTCCTCGGGGCGCAGGTCGAGACGCTGGTTGTTGAACCAGTGACCGACGACTTCCTGGCCGCTGCTCGACGTCACCTTGATGCCGTCCTGGACGGCCTTCTTGTTGGTGATCGCCTTGTTGAAGTTGATCGAGACCGGCATGCCGACGCCGACGGTGGAACCGTCCTCGGGGGTGAAGTTGCCGATGAAGCTGTTCTCCGGCGAGACGGTCGTGAAGGAGCTGTTGGCGTGCGCCTCACGGTCCTTCGAGTCCGACGCGGTCGCACTGATCTTGTACGTCGTCGAGCGCTCGAGCTGACCGGCGGGCTTCCAGCTGGAGCCGTCGGCCGCGAGGGTGCCCTCGACGGCTTCACCCTCGGCCGTGGTCATGGTGACCTCGGTCAGCTTGCCCTTGGCCACGGTGACCATCGCGGCGTTGTTGATGCTCGCGTTCGTCGCACCGTTCTTCGGCGCGATCGTTATCTGCGCCTCGGAAGCGTCCTTGGCCGCCGCCTCGTCCACCTGCGCCTGTGACGTCTTCGAGCTGTCGGAGCTCGCGCCCGAGTTCGTACCGCCGTCGTCGCTGCATGCGGAAAGCACCAGCACGCCGCCGAGCAGTGCGGACGCGGCCATGAGGCCCCTGCGCCGCTTGCTGTCCGTCATCACACGCTTCTCCATCGTTGCCGATTCCCCAAGATCCCCGGACAGGGTCGCCCGACGGCGATTCCTCGTCAATGTTCCAAGAACACCGTGACCGGGTCTTCCGTTCCACATCCGCCGCGGATGTGGGGAACAACACTCATCGACGCACCCGTGGCCACGGCGGTTCCCGCCACCTGTGAGGAGTGCCTCGCGAGCGTCAGCGTTCCGTATCCCCGCCGCCTTCTTCGTCGTCCGTGTCATTGTCCTCGATCCCGTAGTACGCCTCGTCCCCGTCCTCTCCGGCGACCCAGTCCTCGGCGTCGGGGTCGTAGTCGATCGTCTCGCTGCTCCAGGAGGCCTGGGCGAGCTCGACCCCGGGCACCTGGCTCACCAGATCGAACGGGTCGATCAGCGAGGCGAGGGCCTCCGCTGCGTCTTCCCTGACGGTCTGCTCGGCATGCGTGCGTTCCTCGGCGGACTCGTCGGCGGACGCTCCGGATGCGGTGAAATCCGCGGCGATGCTCTCCAGGGCGGTGCCGGTCAGGGCGTCCGCGTCGCTGACCTCCAGCACCATCTCCACGCGAAGCCGAACAAATGAGGGTGTCTCAGAAGTGCTCATACGCCGGAGCGTAAGGCTCCCTGGACCTGTGGCTTTCCACCGACCCGCTGCTTTGCTTAGCATCGGTCCACGGGGCTAACTGATGGTTGTCGCAAGGGGATCGATTCTGTGTCCATCGCTCGTCGCACGCTGCTGACCACCACAGCGGCAGGCACCCTGCTCTGTGCTCTCTGGTTCGTCCCCTCCGCCAACGCGAGCGGCGGGACAGACACGCGGAGCGGTTCGGCCGGCTCGTCCGCCGGTTCCTCCACCGAGGCCCGACATGCCTCCGCCACGGCGGAGTTCACCTCCGGGGACACGCTCGCCGACACCGGGGCGGGCGTCGACACGACTCCCTACCTGATCGGCGGCTCGGCCTCCCTGTGCGTCGGTGCGGGGTTCGTCGTGTACTCGGTGCGCCGGGGCGGCACACTGCGCACCGGCCTCTGAGGTACGTGAGGGCTGCCGCACCCCGCGGGGTGCGGCAGCCCTCACGCGTACGGCCTCAGGCCAGCGGCCCGGTCACCGCCTCCACGGCCGTGACCAGCTTCCCCTCCCGCACGAAGGCGTCGGCGGCGGCCAGGTCAGGAGCGAGGAAGCGGTCGGGGCCGGGGCCCTGGACCCCGGCGGCGCGCAGTGCCGCGATGACGGCCTGAGTGGCGGGCGCGGGGGTCAGCCCCTCGGCGGCGCGCAGCTCGACGGCGCGTGTGGCGGCGTACAGCTCGACGGCCACGATCCTCGCGAGACCGGTGACGGCCATACGGAGCTTCCGCGCGGCCGACCAGCCCATGGAGACGTGGTCCTCCTGCATCGCGGAGGAGGGGATCGAGTCGACGGACGCCGGTACGGCGAGCCGCTTCAGCTCGCTGACCAGGGCGGCCTGCGTGTACTGGGCGATCATCAGCCCCGAGTCCACCCCGGCGTCGTCGGCGAGGAACGGCGGAAGGCCGTGCGAGCGGTTCTTGTCCAGCAGCCGGTCCGTGCGGCGCTCGGTGATCGACCCGAGGTCGGCGGCGACGATGGCCAGGAAGTCGAGGACGTACGCGACGGGGGCGCCGTGGAAGTTCCCGTTCGACTCCACCCGCCCGTCCGGAAGCACGACCGGGTTGTCGACCGCGGAGGCCAGCTCACGGTCCGCGACGAGCGCCCCGTGCGTGAGGGTGTCGCGCCCGGCCCCGTTGACCTGGGGTGCGCAGCGCACGGAGTAGGCGTCCTGGACCCGGGGCGCGTCGTCCTGGTGGTGACCGGTGAGCCCGGACCCGGCGAGCACCCGCAGCATGTTGTCGGCGGAGACTCCCTGGCCGGGGTGCGGGCGGATGGCGTGCAGCTCCGGGGCGAGGACCCGGTCGGTGCCGAGGAGCGCCTCCAGGGAGAGCGCGGCGGTGATGTCCGCGCTGGTGTAGAGGTTCTTCAGGTCCGCCAGGGCCATCACGAGCATGCCGAGCATGCCGTCGGTGCCGTTGAGGAGGGCGAGGCCCTCCTTCTCGCGCAGCTCGACAGGGGTGATGCCGTGCGCCGCGAGAAGTTCGCCGGCCGGCCGCACGGTGCCGTCGGGGCCCTCCGCGTCGCCCTCCCCCATCAGGGTCAGGGCGCAGTGCGAGAGCGGGGCGAGGTCGCCGGAGCAGCCGAGCGAGCCGTATTCGTGGACGACGGGGGTGATGCCCGCGTTGAGCACGTCGGCCATGGTCTGCGCGACCTCGGGGCGTACGCCGGTGTGACCGGAGGCGAGCGTCTTCAGCCGCAGGAACATCAGCGCGCGGACCACCTCGCGCTCGACGTGGGGGCCCATGCCCGCCGCGTGCGAGCGGACGATGTTGCGCTGCAGCTGCGCACGCAGACCGGGGCTGATGTGCCGGCTGGCCAGGGCCCCGAAGCCGGTGGAGACGCCGTAGACCGGCTCGGGCTTGGCGGCGAGGGCGTCGACGATCTCCCGTGCTGCGGAGAGCGCCTCGACGGCGGCTGCGGAGAGCTCGACCCGGGCACCCTGACGGGCCACGGCGACGACGTCCTCCGCGGTCGTTCCGGACGTCCCCACCACGACTGTATGCATATCCATATTCAGAATCGTACGGACTGAAACCCGTCATGTCACCAGTGGTCGTGCGGTTGACCCCTTACGCCCTCATCCGCGGCCGCCGGCGTCGCCACCGGGCGGATTACCGCGGAGCCTGCGGCGGTCGTGGGGGGACCTGGGCGGGGAGTCGGCCAGCCGGATCACGTCACCGTCGCGCCCGGCGACCACCGGCCGCCGGGAGTGCGCGGCCTTCGCCTGGTACTGGGCGGCGTCCGCCAGCCGGAAGAGCCGGCGCGCGGACGGCACCGGGCCGATGTCGTCACCGGTGGACGCGACCCCGCAGGCGACCCCGTCCCCGAGCTCCAGGGAGACCGCCCGCGCACAGAGCTCCTCGGAGACCCGGACCACGTCGTCCGCCGGAGGGCCCACGACCAGCAGGCAGAACTCGTCCCCGCCCAGGCGCGCGGCGAGGGCGCCGGGGAGCATCGCGCCGCAGAGCGAGAGCACCGAGCCGAAACGTTCCAGCAGACGGTCGCCCACCGCGTGGCCGTGCGTGTCGTTGACCGCCTTGAGGCCGTTCAGATCGCACACGACCAGGCTGACCACGGCCCCCTCGGTGCGGTGCAGGTCCACCGCCTCGTCCAGGCGGAGATCGACGGCCCTGCGGTTGGCGAGGCCGGTCAGCGGGTCCGTGAAGGCCAGCTTGCGGACCTCCTCCAGCCGCTCGGTCTGCGCGATGCCCGCGGCGACGACGGCGGCCAGCACGGTCGCGAAGTCCGCGTCGTCCCGGTCGAAGACCGGAGCCCCCGCCGGACGGGCCACGTACAGCTCCCCCCAGGCCCGCCCGTGCAGCACGATCGGCGCCACCACACAGCAGCCCCGCCCGCGCCGGCGCAGCGCCGCGACCCGCTGGTGGCAGTACGGGCGGGCACCCCTGGCCGGCGCCCCGGCGGCCGGGGCGCCGTCGGCGGTCTCCACCCAGGCGTCGGGCTCGCCGCCGCCCGCCCAGCGCTCATGCAGGAACTCGGTGATCTCCGGGAACTGGTGCACGGGGTAGGCCTCGGCCTCGGGGAACTCCTCCTCCCCCTCGGCACGCTCCCCCGCGTTGACCAGCACGCGCAGCCTGCCCTGCTCCCGCTCCCACACGGAGAGGGCGGCGAAGCTGCCGGCCAGCGCCTCGCACGCCCCCACCGCCGCGGCGCGCCAGGACTCGCGCGGGGTATAGGCCGCCGCCATCGTCTGTGCCAGCGCAACCACGGCGCGCAGCCGCGCATCATCGCCCATCGCCCCAGCTTAGGTAGGTTTGTGACGATTTGATCAGTCGGCGGCACTGATGATCTTCAGATCGCTCCCCGGAACACCCCGGACCACGCGTGGATCATTCGCCGGGCCAGCTGGGCTTCCGCTTCTCGTTGAACGCGGCGACACCCTCGGCCCGGTCGCCGGAGAAGGCCACGGACCGCCAGGCAGCGTCCTCCACCTCGAGGCCGGCCCGCAGGTCCAGCCCCTGCCCCAGCCGCAGGGCCCGCTTGGCCGCCCGGAGCCCCACCGGGGAGTTCGCCGCGATCCGGCCGCCGAGCGCCAGCGCCTCCTCCCGGTCCCGGCCGGCCTCGACCAGCTCGTCGACCAGGCCCAGCTCGCGCGCCTCGGCGGCCTCCACCCGCCGGGCGGAGAAGACCAGCTCGGCGGCGCGCGCCGCGCCGACCCGCCTGGGCAGCAGCTGTGTGCCGCCGCCGCCCGGGATGACGCCGACGGACACCTCGGGCAGACCGACCACGGCCGTACGGTCGGCCACGATCACGTCGCAGGCCAGCGCGAGCTCGAAGCCACCGCCGAGGGCGAAGCCGTGCACGGCGGCGACGACCGGCATCGGGAGCTCCAGCACACCGGTGTAGGCGGCCCTCGCCGTGGGCCGCTGCCGCACGAGCTCGGCGTCCGTGAAGGAGTTCCGCTCCTTGAGGTCCGCGCCCACGCAGAAGGCCCGGTCGTGGCTGGACGTGAGCACGGTCGCCCTCACCCCCTTATCGGCGCCGAGCGCGGAACAGGCCTCGGCGATGGACCGGGCCATCGCGGTGCTCACGGCGTTCATGGCCTTGGGCCGGTCGAGCACCAGCTCGGCGACGTGGTCCTGGCCCTCGTGCCGCCGTACGACGACGAACTCCCCGAACCTCTGCTCCGACGTGACACCCATGACTGCACCCCTCCGGTTAACGAGCGTTACCGGGATCCTAAGGCGGGGCCCCTGCCCCAGTTAGGTCGAGGGCTTGCCCCGCCGGGCCAGCAGCCACGGCTCCACCACGCCCAGCCCGCGGACCGGCCGCTGCCACATCGGCTGGAGCCCGAAGCGGTACGCGGGCGCCGGCGGCTCCTCGTCCGGGCGGCGGTCCTCCTTCTCCGCCAGCCGGGCCCGCTCGGCCGCCGCGGCGGCCTCCTCGGCCTCGGAGGCGGGGGCGTCGCCGTTCCTGATCAGCTCCGCGGCGAAGGCGCCGTCGACCAGCACCGCGTCCTTCGGCGCTATCGACGTGAGCCGGCTTGCCAGGTTCACCGTCGTACCGAACACGTCGCCCATGCGCGTGGTGACCGTGCCGAACGCGATGCCGACGCGCAGCGCCGGCATCGTCGTGTCCTGGGCCATCGCCTCGACCAGCCGGAGCGCTATCTCGCCCGCCGTGCCCGCGTCGTCCGCGGCGAAGAGGACCTCGTCGCCCAGGGTCTTGATGAGCCGTCCGCCGTGCGCGGCGACCAGGTCGGCCGAGGTGGTCTCGAAGGCCTCGACCAGCTCGCCGAGCTCCTCCTCCTCCAGCCGCCGGGTCAGCCGGGTGAAGCCGACGAGGTCGGCGAAGCCCACGGCGAGCCGCCGGTCGACCATCTCCTCGTCGTCCCCGGTCTGCACGACCCGTCCCGTGGCTGCGGCGAGCTGGCGCCGCCACACGTAGACCAGGAACTCCTGCAGTTCGGGCAGGAGCAGCTCGATCAGCGGATACGTGACCTCGGTGCGGGTCATTCCGGGTTCGGGGGGCTCGGTCAGCCCCGCCAGGAACGAGTCGATCTGCCACTCGGCGAGCCGGGCGGTGGTCTGCCCGGTCGACCGGGCCACCTGGATCGCCATCGGCTCGCTGAGCAGTCCGGCCTCCACGAGACCGGCGAGGCGGCGCAGCGCCAGGACGTCGGCCTCGGTCAGCGCCTTGGCCTGCCCGATGTCGGCGAAGCCCATGGCCCGCCAGAACCGGGACGCCAGGTCCATGGAGACCCCGGCGGTCCTGGCCGCCTGGAACGGCGTGTAGCGGCGGTCGGCCCCCAGGATCAGGGCCTCCAGCCGGATGGCGAGCGGGTCGTCCGTCGGTTCGGCCGTGTGGTCGACCTCGTGATGCGGTGTCGAGTGGACGGACGGTCCCGACGAGGGCTCCGCGCCGTCGTCGGAGTTCGTGTCGTCGACGGTCACCGGCCGCCTCCTGCCCGTTCCCTGCGCACTGCCCTGCCGATCTGTCGCTGGATCGCCTCAACGATACGGCAGGTGTGCCCTGGCTCACGTCCGTGGTGGCGCGGTTCCGGTTCCGTCATACGTGACATCACCCGTATGTGCGGGGCGCGCGATCAGGTGAGGCCGCCCTCCTCTCCGCGCAGGTGGACGATGTCGCCGGCCGACACGGGCTCCTGGATGCCGTCGCCCGTGGCGAGCACGAGCCGTCCGTCGCCGTCGATCGCGACGGCCTCGCCGACGAGGGACCGGTCGCCGGGCAGCTCGGCGCGCACGGTCCGGTCGAGCGTGGCGCAGCCCGCCGCGTAGGCCGCCTGGAGCCCGCACTCGGCGGCGTCGCCGTTCGCGTCGCGCCATCGGCCGTACCACTGTTCCAGTGAACGCAGGACGGCCCGGAGCAGGGTCTCGCGGTCGGTGGAGACGGCTCCGGCGAGCGCCAGCGAGCCGGCGTGCGGGGCGGGCAGCTCGGCTGCGCGCAGCGACACGTTGAGGCCGATGCCGATGACGACACCGTCCCCGGCGCGCTCGGCGAGGATGCCGCCGGTCTTGCGTTCCGTGCCCCCGATCGTCACCAGGAGGTCGTTGGGCCATTTCAGCGCCATGTCCACCCCCGCCGACTGCGCGAGGCCCGTGGCGGCCGCGACGCCGGTCAGCAGCGGCAGCCATCCCCACCGCTCGGCGGGTACGCCGCCGGGGGTCAGGTGGACGGAGAGGAAGAGGCCCGAGCGGGGCGGGGCCGTCCAGCTCCGGTCGAGACGCCCGCGGCCGGCGGTCTGCTCCTCCGCGACCAGCACCGCGCCTTCGGCCAGACCGCCGCCGGCGGCCCGTGCCGCGAGGTCGGTGTTGGTGGAGCCGGTCGCCTCGACGATGTCGAGCGAGGTCCACAGGCCGCCGGGCTTCAGCAGCCCCCGGCGGAGCGCCGTGGCGTTCAGGGGCGGCCGGTCGAGGTCCGACCAGCGGTTGTGCGGCGCATCGGGAGGTGTCATGCAACCCACATTAGGTGTGGCCAACGACGCACTGCCGAACCGTATCCGCGCCGATACGCTACGGGTCAGTAGCCGCCGACGAGCAGGCAGCCGTCGAGCACGCATGGTCCAGCACATTCACTGGATGTACCAGCCGTCCCCGTGACAAGGCAGGGAGCCGCCACCCGATGTCCGAGCCGCAGAGCGACATCCACACCACCGCGGGCAAGATCGCGGACCTGCAGCGCCGTATCGAAGAGGCCACACACGCAGGTTCCGCCCGTGCGGTCGAAAAGCAGCACGCGAAGGGCAAGTTGACCGCCCGGGAGCGCGTCGATCTCCTGCTCGACGAAGGTTCCTTCGTGGAGCTCGACGAGTTCGCACGGCACCGGTCCACCAATTTCGGCATCGAGAAGAACCGGCCTTACGGGGACGGCGTCGTCACCGGCTACGGCACGGTCGACGGCCGCCCCGTCTGCGTGTACTCGCAGGACTTCACGATTTTCGGCGGCTCGCTCGGCGAGGTCTACGGCGAGAAGATCGTCAAGGTCATGGACTTCGCGATGAAGACCGGCTGCCCGGTGATCGGCATCAACGACGGCGGCGGCGCCCGCATCCAGGAGGGTGTGGCCGCCCTCGGACTCTTCGCCGAGATCTTCCGCCGCAACGTCCACGCCTCGGGTGTCGTCCCGCAGATCTCCCTGATCGTCGGGCCGTGCGCGGGCGGCGCGGTCTACTCCCCCGCGATCACCGACTTCACGGTCATGGTCGACCAGACCTCGCACATGTTCATCACGGGTCCGGACGTCATCAAGACGGTCACCGGTGAGGACGTCGGCTTCGAGGAGCTGGGCGGCGCCCGCACGCACAACACCACGTCCGGCGTGGCCCACCACATGGCGGGCGACGAGAAGGACGCCATCGAGTACGTCAAGTCCCTGCTGTCCTACCTCCCGTCGAACAACCTCTCCGAGGCCCCGGCCTTCCCCGAGGAGGCCGACCTGGAGACCACGGACGAGGACCGCGAGCTCGACAGCCTCATCCCGGACTCGGCGAACCAGCCGTACGACATGCACACCGCGATCGAGCACGTGCTCGACGACGGCGAGTTCCTGGAGACGCAGGCCCTGTTCGCGCCGAACATCCTCACCGGTTTCGGGCGCGTCGAGGGCTACCCGGTCGGCATCGTCGCCAACCAGCCGATGCAGTTCGCCGGCTGCCTGGACATCAACGCGAGCGAGAAGGCCGCACGCTTCGTCCGTACGTGCGACGCGTTCAACGTGCCGGTCCTGACCTTCGTGGACGTCCCGGGCTTCCTGCCGGGTGTCGACCAGGAGTACGGCGGGATCATCCGGCGCGGTGCCAAGCTGATCTACGCGTACGCGGAGGCGACCGTCCCGCTGATCACGGTGATCACGCGCAAGGCGTTCGGCGGGGCGTACGACGTCATGGGGTCCAAGCACCTGGGCGCCGACCTGAATCTGGCCTGGCCGACGGCGCAGATCGCGGTGATGGGCGCGCAGGGCGCGGTGAACATCCTGCACCGGCGCACCATCGCCGCCGCCGACGATCCGGACGCCACCCGCGCCGAGCTGATGGCCGGCTACGAGGACGCGCTCCTCAACCCGTACGTCGCGGCCGAGCGCGGCTACGTCGACGCGGTGATCATGCCGTCCGACACCCGGGCGCACCTCGTGAAGGGCCTGCGCCAGCTCCGTACGAAGCGCGAGAGCCTGCCGCCCAAGAAGCACGGCAACATCCCCCTCTGACCACCGGGAGCCATCATGATCAAGGTCGTACGGGGCAATCCGACCCCGGAGGAGCTCGCCGCCGCCCTCGCCGTGGTGCGGGCGCGCGCGGCGGCGGTGACCGACGTGCCGTCCGGCGCCCCGCTGCCGCCCGAGCAGTGGTCGGACCCGGGGCGGATCGCCCGCCGGGGCGCGCTCCGGCCGGGCCCCCGGGCCTGGGCGCGGACGTACTGGCCCTCCTGAGAGCGGGCCGAGCGGCGCTTGAGTACGCGTACTCAGGCGCCGCAGCCGTCTCCGGAGCACCATCGGATCCATGCTGTGGTCCGACCCCGAGAACAAGCCGCCGAAGGAACTGCGCGACGCCCAGGACATGATGCGCCGTGCGGGGCTGCTGCTCGCGCTGGCCATGGTCGTGGCGATGTTCGTCCTGGGCACCCGGTGAGGCGACAGGGGCCGCGGCGGCCCCGCCTACGATGGCGGGTATGACTGACCAGCGCCGCCTCGTGCTCGCCTCCGCGTCCCCCGCCCGTCTCGGCCTCCTGCGGCAGGCGGGATTCGCCCCCGAGGTGATCGTCAGCGGTGTGGACGAGGACGCGCTGACCGCTCCGTCCCCGGGTGAGCTGGCGCTCGTGCTGGCCGAGGCGAAGGCCGCCGCGGTGGCGGCCCGCCCGGAGGCCACGGGCGCGCTCGTCATCGGCTGCGACTCGGTGCTGGAGCTGGACGGCGAGGCGCTCGGCAAGCCCGCCGACAGCGAGGAGGCCACCTCCCGCTGGAAGTCCATGCGCGGCCGTTCGGGCATCCTGCAGACGGGGCACTGCGTCGTCGACACGGCCACCGGCCGCACGGTGTCGGAGACCGCGTCCACCGTCGTCAGGTTCGGCGAGCCGACGGACGCCGAGGTGGCGGCCTACGTCGCCTCGGGTGAGCCTCTCCATGTCGCCGGGGCGTTCACCCTGGACGGCCGCTCGGCGCCGTTCGTCGAGGCGATCGAGGGCAGCCACGGCAACGTCATCGGGCTCTCGCTGCCGCTGCTGCGCCGCCTGCTGGGCGAACTGGGCGTCTCCGTCACCGACTTGTGGGTCTGAGCGCAGCCGGCGTCACACCGGCTCCGGAGCGGCTCCGGTGGGCTTCACCGCTTCCGGCTCGCTCCGGTCGAACGCCACCAGGGTCAGCACGATCAGCGCCAGGACGGCCATCAGGAACACGAAGGCGGCCCAGCCGATCAGCCCCACGGCGAGGGCGCCCAGCACCCCGTGGACGACCGCGCAGGCGATCAGGGTGATCCTGCCGACGCGGCCCGGAGCCCGGTCGCGTATCCCGGCCAGGAGCGGTATCAGCCCGCAGAGCACCAGCAGGACCCCGGAGACGCCGCCCATCACCCATGTGCCGGTGACCATGGCGTCCGGATCCATCCCGGCCAGGGACATGCGCTGGTTGCCGGCGACCGTCGCGAGGATGCCGTTGACGAGCACGATGCCGACGGCTTCCACGAACAGAACGATCGCGGTCACGAAGGCCACTGGTCTGCGCACCACCGCCCCCACCCCCTGTTACCTGTAGTACGTCCGGTACAGCGCGGACCCTACTAACCGGTAACGCCGCGGACAAGAGTTCGCGCACGCTTCCGCCACCCGTGGCGCCTCCCCGGGCGGTGGCAAAGATTCCCTCGTCCGTTCGTAGGGAGTCCACAAAGAAACGCCGCGCGGCGTTAACCGTACGAACAGAGACTTGGGCCACACTTCGTGGCTACTGTGCGGTTGAGGATCCCGGCGTACCGTGGTGCGACAAGGGATTTCGCGACTCGAGCAAGCCTCGAATCACACTCCGTGTGGGCAAGTTCACTATTGGGGACGGGTCGTACGGCCGTGTTGGTAGTCCCTAAACTCAGCTTGTTCTCAAGGAGGGAGTCATCGTGCGCAAGGTGCTCATCGCCAACCGTGGCGAAATCGCTGTCCGTGTTGCTCGGGCTTGCCGGGATGCCGGAATCGGGAGCGTAGCCGTCTACGCCGATCCGGACCGGGATGCTCTGCATGTGCGCGCGGCCGACGAGGCATTCGCCCTGGGCGGTGACACTCCGGCCGCCAGCTATCTGGACATGGCCAAGGTGCTCCAGGCGGCGAAGGATTCGGGAGCGGACGCGGTCCACCCCGGTTACGGCTTCCTGTCGGAGAACGCGGAGTTCGCGCAGGCGGTGCTCGACGCGGGTCTGACGTGGATCGGACCGCCGCCGCACGCCATCCGGGACCTCGGTGACAAGGTCGCCGCCCGCCACATCGCACAGCGTGCCGGTGCCCCGCTGGTGGCCGGCACACCCGACCCGGTGTCCGGTTCGGCCGAGGTCGTGGAGTTCGCGGAGAAGAACGGCCTGCCGATCGCGATCAAGGCCGCCTTCGGCGGTGGCGGGCGCGGGCTGAAGGTGGCCCGCACGCTGGAGGAGATCCCGGAGCTGTACGACTCGGCGGTCCGTGAGGCCGTCGCGGCGTTCGGCCGCGGGGAGTGCTTCGTGGAGCGCTACCTCGACAAGCCCCGGCACGTGGAGACGCAGTGCCTGGCCGACACCCACGGCAACGTCGTGGTCGTGTCCACCCGTGACTGCTCGCTGCAGCGCCGCCACCAGAAGCTGGTCGAGGAGGCTCCGGCCCCGTTCCTGTCCGAGGCGCAGAACGAGCAGCTGTACGCGGCGTCGAAGGCGATCCTGAAGGAAGCCGGCTACGTCGGCGCCGGCACCGTGGAGTTCCTCGTCGGTGCGGACGGCACGATCTCCTTCCTGGAGGTCAACACCCGTCTCCAGGTCGAGCACCCGGTCACCGAGGAGGTCACCGGCCTCGACCTCGTGCGCGAGATGTTCCGTATCGCCGACGGCGAGGAGCTCGGCTACGGCGACCCGGCGGTGCGCGGGCACTCCTTCGAGTTCCGGATCAACGGCGAGGACCCGGGCCGTGGCTTCCTGCCCGCCCCCGGCACCGTCACCCTCTTCGCCCCGCCCACCGGCCCCGGTGTCCGCCTGGACGCGGGTGTCGAGTCGGGCAGCGTCATCGGCCCGGCGTGGGACTCGCTGCTGGCCAAGCTGATCGTGACCGGTGCGACCCGCGAGCAGGCCCTGCAGCGCGCGGCGCGTGCGCTGGCCGAGTTCCAGGTGGAGGGCATGGCCACCGCCATCCCCTTCCACCGTGCGGTCGTCGCCGACCCGGCGTTCACCTCGGCCCCCTTCTCGATCCACACCCGGTGGATCGAGACGGAGTTCGTCAACGACATCAAGCCCTTCGCGGTCCCCGCCGACACGGAGGCCGACGAGGAGTCCGGCCGCGAGACCGTCGTCGTCGAGGTCGGCGGCAAGCGTCTGGAAGTCTCCCTGCCGTCCTCGCTCGGCATGAGCCTGGCCCGTACCGGCCTCGCCGCCGGGGCGAAGCCCAAGCGCCGCGCCGCGAAGAAGTCCGGCTCCGCGGCCTCGGGCGACACCCTCGCGTCGCCGATGCAGGGAACGATCGTCAAGATCGCCGTCGAGGAGGGCCAGGAGGTCAAGGAAGGCGATCTCATCGTCGTCCTCGAAGCCATGAAGATGGAGCAGCCCCTCAACGCGCACCGCTCCGGCACGGTGAAGGGTCTGGCGGCGGAGGTCGGCACCTCGGTGTCGTCCGGCGCCGCGATCTGCGAGATCAAGGACTGAGCGCTCGCTCTTCTGCCACTGGGGGCCCGGCGACCGCCGGGCCCCCAGTGGCATCCTTGTGACGCGGAGCGGACACCAGGGAGGACAGGGTGAGGGCGATGGGCACGGCACCGACACCGGCACGGCCGATGCGCGCCGACGCGCGCCGCAACTACGACCGGCTGCTGAGCGAGGCCCGGGTGTCCTTCGCCGCCCACGGCACGGATGCCTCGCTGGAGGACATCGCCCGGCGGGCGGGCGTCGGCATCGGCACGCTGTACCGGCACTTCCCGAACCGCCAGGCCCTGATGAACGCGGTGTTCCAGGAGGCCCTGACCGCGCTGCTCGACCGCTCCGGCGAGCTGGCACGGTCCGACCGGCCCTGCGGCGCGCTGGTGGAGTGGCTGGGCGCGATCGTCACCCACGCGGGTGAGTACCACGGGCTGGCACAGGCACTCATGTCGGCCTCGGGGGACAGGACTTCGGCACTGACGTCCTGTCATGTGCCGCTGCGTCAGGCCGGGGACCGGCTGCTGACGCGAGCCAAGTCGAGCGGCTCGGTGCGGGCGGATGTGTCGATCGACGACCTTCTCCAGCTGACGAACGCGATCGCGCTGGCCGCGGAACAGACCCCGTCCGACCCCGCCCTGGCCGACCGGCTGCTGCGACTGACGCTCCGCGGCCTGAGGGCCGACCCGGCCGACCCCGCCGATCCCGCACCGTCGGATGCGCAGGGCGACTGACCGGGCCTCCGCCCTTCACGGCCTCACCGGCGCCGCATGTCCGCGACCCGGCCCACCGGCCCGTCCGCCAGCGCCGCGGCGCTCCGCAACTGCGGGCCGAGCCCTCCCGGCCCTCCATGTCCGCCCTGCGTACGCCGCTGGCCCGGCAGCGGCATGTCCTGCCGTGTCTGCCGTCCCGGTGGCAGGGGATCGCTGCCCCCGGACTCCGTGTCGGGCCCCGCCACCGTGATCTCCACCCCCTGGTCGGCGAGGGCCTGGAGCTCCGTGGCCGCACGCTCGTCGTGCACCGGCGGCTCGTCCGTCACCAGACGGGTGATCAGCTCCGTGGGAACCGTCTGGAACATGGTGTCGGAGCCGAGCTTCGTGTGGTCCGCGAGGACCACCACCTCGGCCGCGGCCTGCACCAGTGCCCGGTCCACGCTCGCCGAGAGCATGTTGGACGTGGAGAGCCCGCGCTCCGCGGTCAGCCCGCTGCCCGAGAGGAAGGCACGGCTCACCCGCAGCCCCTGGAGGGACTGCTCGGCACCGCTGCCGACGAGCGCGTAGTTGCTCCCGCGCAGGGTGCCGCCCGTCATCACCACTTCCACCCGGTTGGCATGGGCCAACGCCTGGGCGACCAGCAGTGAGTTGGTGACCACGGTCAGACCGGGCACCCGCGCGAGCCGGCGGGCCAGCTCCTGCGTGGTCGTTCCGGCGCCGACCACGATGGCCTCGCCCTCACCGACCAGGCCGGCCGCCAGGTCGGCGATGGCCGTTTTCTCCGCGGTGGAGAGATGGGATTTCTGCGGAAAGCCGGACTCCCGCGTAAAACCGCCCGGCAAGACCGCACCGCCGTGCCGGCGGTCGAGGAGTCCTTCTGCCTCCAGTGCCCGCACGTCCCGCCGTACGGTCACTTCGGAGGTCTGGACGACGCGGGCGAGCTCACGGAGCGATACCGCCCCGTTGGCGCGCACCATTTCGAGGATCAATTGACGACGTTCTGCAGCGAACACGAAACTGACAGTAACCTGGCCGTAGGTTGCTTTTCAGCAGTTTGCGCCGAATAACAGAAGTTGTACGTAGGCGGGGCCCCCTGGTGGTATAGGGGGCCCCGCCGTCGGTACGAGCAGTGCGGGCTACGCCTCGCCCTCGGTCTTACGGGTGTGCAACTGCCGGGCCACTTCCGCGATCGAGCCGGAGAGCGACGGATACACCGTGAACGCGTTGGCGATCTGCTCCACCGTCAGGCTGTTGTCCACGGCGAGCGCGATCGGGTGGATCAGCTCGCTGGCCCTCGGCGCGACGACGCAGCCGCCGACCACGATGCCGGTGCCGGGCCGGCAGAAGATCTTGACGAAGCCGTCCCTGATGCCCTGCATCTTGGCGCGAGGGTTGCGCAGGAGCGGAAGCTTCACGACACGGGCGTCGATCTTGCCGGAGTCGACGTCCGACTGGCTGTAACCGACGGTGGCGATCTCGGGGTCGGTGAAGACGTTCGCGGAGACCGTCTTCAGGTTCAGCGGCGCCACCGCGTCGCCGAGGAAGTGGTACATCGCGATCCGGCCCTGCATCGCGGCGACCGAGGCCAGCGCGAAGACCCCGGTGACGTCACCTGCGGCGTACACACCGGGTGCGCTGGTCCGGGAGACCCGGTCGGTCCTGATGTGCCCGGACTCCTTGAGCTGGACCCCGGACTCCTCCAGGCCCATGCCCGCGGTGTTGGGGATCGCGCCGACCGCCATCAGGCAGTGCGTGCCGGTGATGACGCGGCCGTCGGCCAGCGTGACCTCGACCCGGTCGCCGACGCGCTTGGCGGACTGGGCGCGGGAGCGGGCCATGACGTTCATGCCGCGGCGCCGGAAGACGTCCTCCAGGACGGCGGCGGCGTCCGGGTCCTCGCCGGGGAGCACCCGGTCGCGGGAGGAGACGAGCGTGACGCGCGAGCCGAGCGCCTGGTAGGCCCCGGCGAACTCGGCGCCGGTGACACCCGAGCCGACCACGATGAGCTCCTCGGGGAGCTCGTCGAGGTCGTAGACCTGGGTCCAGTTCAGGATGCGCTCGCCGTCGGGCAGGGCGTCCGGGATCTCCCGGGGGTGGCCGCCGGTCGCGATCAGCACCGCGTCGGCGGTGAGCCGCTCCTCGGTGCCGTCGGCGGCGGTCACCACGACCTGGCGGGACCCGTCGGCGGCCTGGAGGCCCTCCAGCCGGCCGCGGCCGCGCATGACCCTGGCGCCCGCGCGGGTGACGGAGGCGGTGATGTCGTGCGACTGGGCGAGCGCGAGGCGCTTGACACGCCGGTTGACCTTGCCGAGGTCCACGCCGACGACCCGGGCGGCCTGCTTGATGTGCGGGGTGTCGTCGGCGACGATGATGCCGAGTTCCTCGTAGGAGGAGTCGAAGGTGGTCATCACCTCGGCCGTCGCGATCAGGGTCTTGGAGGGCACGCAGTCGGTGAGGACCGACGCGCCGCCGAGGCCGTCGCAGTCGACGACGGTCACCTCCGCGCCGAGCTGGGCGCCGACCAGTGCCGCCTCGTAGCCGCCGGGGCCGCCGCCGATGATCACGATCCGGGTCACGAAAAGTCCGCCTCGCGTGGTGTCATCCCACGGCCGTCTGCCGCCCCGGCCGGGGGTCCGGGGGATCGCCCCGGCGTATGCAGTACGTAATTCATTGTCCCGCACGCGCCAAGCTGCTTCGCCCCGGGGCCCTCCATACGGGAACGGGCCTGGCCGGGCCACGGCCTCCGGCGCCGGCGGACCGCCCACGACCGGGCCCTTTCCTCGCCGGAACCGGCACGCTCCCCGCCCCTCCCGTACCCTCGACCCCATGTCGCTCTACGCCGCGTACGCCGGCAACCTCGACGCGCGGCTGATGACGCGCCGCGCACCGCACTCCCCGCTGCGCGGCACGGGCTGGCTCAACGGCTGGCGGCTGACGTTCGGCGGGGAGCAGATGGGCTGGGAGGGCGCGCTGGCCACGGTGGTGGAGGCACCCCGTTCCCAGGTGTTCGTGGCGCTGTACGACCTGGCTCCGATGGACGAGGACTCCATGGACCGCTGGGAGGGGGTCGGCCTCGACATCTACCGGCGCATGCGGGTGCGCGTGCACACGCTGGACGGCGAGGAGCCGGCCTGGATGTACGTCCTCAACGGCTACGAGGGCGGACTGCCCTCCGCGCGCTATCTGGGCGAGGTGGCGGATGCCGCCGAGTCCGCGGGCGCGCCGCACGACTATGTGATGAACCTGCGCAAACGACCCTGCTGAGCCGGGCCGTCCGGGGCGCGCCCTGTACGAACATACGAATGTGACCGGCCAGACTCTCCGCCGCACATCTACGCGCGTAGGGAATCAGCGGTTACCCTCATCCGCGTGAACGCATCTGTTATTCCGGACCACATCCAGGGCGACCCCCGCGCCGCCGCTGCCGACGCCGCCGCCCGCCTGCGCGAGCTGACCGGCGCCGATACCCACGACGTCGCTCTCGTGATGGGCTCCGGGTGGGCCCCCGCCGGCGATGCGCTCGGCATCCCGGAGGCCGAGTTCCCGGTCACCGCGCTGCCCGGATTCCCGGCCCCGGCCGTGGAGGGCCACGGCGGCACGGTCCGCTCGTACCGGATCGGGGAGAAGCGCGCCCTGGTCTTCCTGGGCCGTACGCACTACTACGAGGGCCGGGGAGTCGCGGCGGTCGCGCACGGCGTCCGTACGGCGGTCTCCGCGGGCTGCGGGACCGTCATCCTCACCAACGGGTGCGGCGGCCTGCGCGAGGGCATGCGCCCCGGCCAGCCGGTCCTCATCAGCGACCACATCAACCTCACGGCGGCGTCGCCGATCATCGGCGCCAACTTCGTCGACCTGACGGACCTGTACTCGCCGCGGCTGCGCGCGCTGTGCAAGGAGATCGACGAGTCGCTCGAAGAGGGCGTGTACGTGCAGTTCCCCGGCCCGCACTACGAGACCCCGGCCGAGATCGGCATGGTCCGGGCCATGGGCGGAGACCTGGTCGGCATGTCCACCGTCCTGGAGGCCATCGCGGCGCGTGAGGCGGGCGCGGAGGTGCTGGGCATCTCCCTGGTGACGAACCTCGCGGCGGGCCTCAGCGGCGAACCCCTCAACCACGAGGAGGTCCTCCAGGCCGGCCGCGACTCGGCGACCCGGATGGGCGCACTGCTGGCCCGGGTACTGGACCGGATCTGACGTCGCCCAGCCCCGCTTTCCCGTGAGGCACTGGCTGAGCAGATTCAGCCCCGCCGGCGTTTGAGGCGCGGGGGTCCGGGGCGGAGCCCCCGGCAGCCCCGCGCAGCGGTCCCACTCCCGCACCCCCCACCCGCACCCCCACCCGCAGAAAGGCGGACACCGTGCAGCAGGACCTCATCACGCGGGCCAGGACCTGGCTCGCCGAGGACCCGGACCCCGAGACCCGCGCGGAGCTCGCCGGGCTGATCGACGCCGGGGACCCGGCCGCACTGGCGGACCGCTTCGCGGGCACGCTCCAGTTCGGCACGGCCGGCCTGCGCGGCGAGATCGGCGCCGGCCCGATGCGGATGAACCGCTCCGTCGTCATCCGCGCCGCCGCCGGACTCGCGGCGTACCTGAAGGCCCAGGGACAGTCCGGCGGACTCGTCGTCGTCGGCTACGACGCCCGCTACAAGTCGGCCGACTTCGCCCGCGACACCGCGGCGGTGATGACCGGCGCCGGCCTGCGCGCCGCCGTGCTCCCCCGCCCGCTGCCCACCCCCGTCCTCGCGTACGCCATACGGCACCTGGGGGCCGTCGCGGGCGTGGAGGTCACGGCCAGTCACAACCCGCCGCGCGACAACGGCTACAAGGTCTACCTCGGCGACGGCTCGCAGATCGTGCCCCCGGCCGACGCGGAGATCGCCGCCGCGATCGCGGCGGTCGGCCCGCTCGACGGCGTACCGCGCCCGGAGTCGGGCTGGGAGACCCTCGGCGACGAGGTTCTGGCCGCATATCTCGCGCGTACGGACGCCGTCCTCAGCCCGGGGTCGCCCCGTACCGCCCGGACCGTCTACACCGCGATGCACGGTGTCGGCACCTCCGTCCTCACGGCCGCCTTCGCCCGGGCCGGCTTCCCCGAACCCGTACTCGTGGCCGAGCAGGCGGACCCGGACCCGGCGTTCCCCACCGTCGCCTTCCCCAACCCGGAAGAGCCCGGCGCCATGGATCTCGCCTTCGCGACCGCGCGCCGGGCACAGCCGGACATCGTCATCGCCAACGACCCGGACGCCGACCGCTGCGCCGTCGCCGTGCCCGACCCGTCGGCCGGGGGCGGCTGGCGGATGCTGCGCGGCGACGAGGTGGGCGCGCTGCTGGCCGCCCATCTGGTGGACCGCGGGGTCACCGGAGTCTTCGCCGAGTCGATCGTGTCCTCGTCCCTCCTCGGCCGGATCGCCGAGAAGGCGGGCCTCGGCCACGAGGAGACGCTGACGGGCTTCAAGTGGATCGCCCGCGTCGAGGGCCTGCGCTACGGGTACGAGGAGGCGCTCGGCTACTGCGTGGACCCCGAGGGCGTCCGCGACAAGGACGGCATCACGGCCGCCCTGCTGATCGCCGAACTCGCCTCCGGGCTCAAGGAGAAGGGCCGCACCCTCCTCGACCTGCTCGACGACCTGGCACTCGCACACGGCCTGCACGCGACGGACCAGCTGTCGGTCCGGGTCGAGGACCTGACCGTCATCGCGAACGCCATGCGACGTCTGCGCGAGACCCCGCCGACCACCCTGGCGGGCCTCCCCGTCACCTCGGCCGAGGACCTCTCGCAGGGCACGGACCTGCTGCCGCCGACCGACGGCCTGCGCTACCACCTCACGGGGGCCAGGGTGATCGTCCGCCCGAGCGGCACGGAGCCGAAGCTCAAGTGCTACCTGGAGGTCGTGGTCCCGGTCACCGACGCGGCCGGTCTCCCCGTGGCCCGCGCGAGGGGCGCGGAGCTGCTGGCGGGCATCAAGCGGGACCTGGCGGCTGCGGCGGGGATCTGACCCGCGCCTGCGGTTGAGGGGTCGTTGGGGAGAAGCGGACACATCGATGCCCGTTTCGATCACATATCGCTGTCCGTAACTCCCCAACGACGGGGGCCGCTGTCAGCCGATCGCGAGCAGCACCACCAGCAGCACGGCGCCGACGGCGGCCGGGGCGATCACCTCGTAGGCCCAGCGGACCGACGCGGTGGTCGTGCCCTGTTCCTTGCGGGCGGCGGCTCGCTCGGCTAGCTCCCTCAGGTCGCTCACCGTCTGGTCGGCGGCGGCCGCGCGGGCCTGGGTGTCGCGGACGTCGGCGTGCACGGACGTCCGGCCGTACGGATCGTCGTGCGCCTGCTGGGTGGCCTTCCTGGCCGCCCGCTTGCGCTCGCGCAGCGAGACGGGGACCGCCCACAGCTGGTACTTGTCGCCGCCGTGGGTGAAGACCTCGCTCGAGTACGCCGCGCGCACGGTGGAGACGTCCGTCCACGGCAGCACGATCGTGCGGAACGGGTTGCGGATCCGGATCCGTTCCTCGTCGGCGAACACGGCCGGACGCAGCGTGAAGGCGACGATCAGCGGAATCACCGCCAGCAGCGCGGCCAGCGACAGCCACGGCACCCATCCCTTGCCCTGGACCACCGCGTCGCCGCCGATCCAGCCGACCAGCAGGATCAGCAGCACGCCGCTGACCAGCCCGGCGCCCGACCGGAAGGTCCGGTCGGTGCGGGCGGGCTCGGCGGGGGGTGTGGGGCTCGTCATGGTCCCGATTCTGCCTGACGGCCCGGCGGGGTGCGGAGAGGCCTCGGGGGAGGCCTCGTACGGTCTGCGGAAGGCGCGGAAGCGGGGAGCCCCCTGTACAGGTCGCTACGCGCGTAGATATGCTCATGTGGTGACCATGCCCACCACTGCTCCGGCATTCTCCGACGCGACGGCGTCCGACAGTGCGCTGCGCCGCTTCCTGCACGGGCTGCCCGGCGTCGACACCGTCGGCCTCGAAGCGCGCGCCTCCGCCCTCGGCACCCGTTCGATCAAGACGACCGCCAAGGCGTACGCGATCGATCTCGCCATCTCGATGATCGACCTGACGACGCTGGAAGGCGCGGACACCCCGGGCAAGGTCCGGGCTCTCGCCGCCAAGGCCGTCAACCCCGACCCGACCGACCGCACGACCCCGCGCACCGCGGCCGTCTGCGTCTACCCCGACATGGCGGCGACCGCCGTCGCCGCGCTGGCCGGCTCCGGCGTGAAGGTCGCGTCCGTCGCGACGGCCTTCCCCGCCGGCCGCGCCGCCCTGGACGTCAAGCTCGCGGACGTCCGCGACGCCGTGGCGGCCGGGGCGGACGAGATCGACATGGTGATCGACCGCGGCGCCTTCCTCTCGGGCCGCTACCTCAAGGTCTACGAGGAGATCGTCGCCGTGAAGGCCGAGTGCGGCTCCGCACGGCTGAAGGTGATCTTCGAGACCGGCGAGCTGTCCACGTACGACAACATCCGGCGGGCCTCCTGGCTCGGGATGCTGGCCGGCGCGGACTTCATCAAGACGTCGACCGGCAAGGTCGGGACGAACGCCACTCCGGCGAACACGCTGCTGATGCTGGAGGCCGTACGCGACTTCCGGGAGCAGACGGGCGTCCAGATCGGCGTGAAGCCCGCGGGCGGCATCCGCACCACCAAGGACGCGATCAAGTTCCTCGTCCTGGTGAACGAGACCGCGGGCGAGGACTGGCTGGACAACCACTGGTTCCGCTTCGGCGCCTCCAGCCTGCTGAACGACCTGCTGATGCAGCGCCAGAAGCTCAGCACCGGCCGTTACTCCGGCCCCGATTACGTGACGGTGGACTGATACGCCATGGCATCCGCATTCGATTACGCACCGGCTCCGGAGTCCCGCTCCGTCGTCGACATCGCCCCCTCGTACGGCCTGTTCATCGACGGCGAGTTCGCCGAGGCGGCCGACGGCAAGGTCTTCAAGACGGTCAGCCCGTCCACCGAGGAGGTGCTCTCCGAGGTCGCCCGAGCAGGCGCCGAGGACGTGGACCGCGCCGTGAGGGCGGCCCGCAGGGCGTTCGAGAAGTGGTCGGCGCTGCCCGGCTCCGAGCGCGCCAAGTACCTCTTCCGGATCGCCCGCATCATCCAGGAGCGCTCCCGCGAACTCGCCGTCCTGGAGACCCTGGACAACGGCAAGCCGATCAAGGAGACCCGCGACGCGGACCTCCCACTGGTCGCGGCGCACTTCTTCTACTACGCGGGCTGGGCCGACAAGCTGGACCACGCGGGGTACGGCGCGAGTCCGCGCCCGCTGGGCGTGGCCGGCCAGATCATCCCGTGGAACTTCCCGCTCCTCATGCTGGCCTGGAAGATCGCCCCGGCGCTCGCCACCGGCAACACGGTGGTGCTGAAGCCGGCCGAGACGACCCCGCTCTCCGCGCTGTTCTTCGCCGACATCTGCCGCCAGGCGGGCCTCCCCAAGGGCGTCGTCAACATCCTGACCGGTTACGGCGACGCGGGCTCCGCCCTCGTCGAGCACCCGGACGTGAACAAGGTCGCCTTCACGGGGTCCACCGCCGTCGGCAAGGCGATCGCCCGGCAGATCGCGGGCACGGACAAGAAGGTCACGCTCGAACTGGGCGGCAAGGGCGCCAACATCGTCTTCGACGACGCCCCGATCGACCAGGCCGTCGAGGGCATCGTCACCGGCATCTTCTTCAACCAGGGCCAGGTCTGCTGCGCGGGCTCCCGGCTCCTCGTACAGGAGTCCGTGCACGACGAGGTGCTGCACGCCCTCAAGCGCCGGCTGTCCACGCTCAGGCTCGGCGATCCGCTGGACAAGAACACCGACATCGGCGCGATCAACTCCGCGGAGCAGCTCGCCCGGATCAGCGCGCTCGTCGAGACGGGTGAGGCGGAGGGCGCCGAGCGGTGGTCCGCTCCGTGCGAACTGCCGTCGTCCGGCTACTGGTTCGCGCCGACCCTCTTCACGGGTGTCACCCAGGCGCACACCGTCGCCCGCGACGAGATCTTCGGCCCGGTGCTGTCGGTGCTGACCTTCCGCACGCCGGACGAGGCCGTCGCGAAGGCCAACAACAGCCAGTACGGCCTCTCGGCGGGCATCTGGACGGAGAAGGGCTCCCGCATCCTCGCGGTGGCGAACAAGCTCCGGGCCGGCGTCGTCTGGGCCAACACGTTCAACAAGTTCGACCCGACCTCGCCGTTCGGCGGATACAAGGAGTCGGGCTTCGGCCGCGAGGGCGGCCGTCACGGTCTGGAGGCCTACCTCGATGTCTGACGGGCGACTGAGTGTCTTCAAGACCTACAAGCTGTACGTCGGGGGCAAGTTCCCCCGCTCCGAGAGCGGCCGGGTGTACGAGGTGACGGACTCGAAGGGCAAGTGGCTGGCGAACGCCCCGCAGTCCTCCCGCAAGGACGCGCGTGACGCCGTCGTGGCCGCGCGCAAGGCGTTCGGCGGCTGGTCGGGCGCCACCGCGTACAACCGCGGGCAGATCCTCTACCGCGTCGCGGAGATGCTGGAGGGCCGCCGGGAGCAGTTCGTGCGGGAGGTGGCGGACGCCGAAGGGCTGTCGAAGTCCAAGGCGGCTGCCGTCGTCGACGCGGCGGTCGACCGCTGGGTCTGGTACGCGGGCTGGACGGACAAGATCGGCCAGGTCGTGGGCGGGGCGAACCCGGTCGCGGGACCGTTCTTCAACCTGTCCACCCCCGAACCGACAGGTGTGGTCGCGGTCCTGGCCCCCCAGGAGTCGTCGTTCCTGGGCCTGGTGTCGGTCGTCGCCCCGGTGATCGCCACGGGGAACACGGCGGTCGTCATCGCCTCGGCCGAGGCTCCGCTGCCCGCGCTCTCGCTGGGCGAGGTCCTGGCGACCTCCGACCTGCCCGGCGGTGTGGTGAACATCCTGTCGGGGAAAACGGCGGAGCTCGCTGCCCCGCTGGCGTCCCACCAGGACGTCAACGCCCTCGACCTCACCGGGGCCGACGCCGCTCTGGCGAAGGAGCTGGAGATCGCGGCGGCGGACAACCTGAAGCGGGTCAGCCGCCCACCCGTCTCCCGCCACCACTCCGAGAAGGAAGCGCACGGCGCCGCTCATCCACAGGCTGTGGACGGGGCGGACTGGTCGGCCGATCCCGGCACGCACCGCCTGACGGCCTTCCTGGAGACCAAGACGGTCTGGCACCCGACGGGCGCCCTGGGGGCCTCAGGCTCCTCGTACTGACCTCTGCGTACGCGTGTGGGGCCACCTCCGGGCGGCCCCACACGCATGCGTACGTCGGATCAGCCGGTGATCAGACCGGTCACCTCTCCGATCAGGGGCAGATCGCTGAGCGCGGCGCCGCTGGTCAGCGGGTCCGTGGCCACCGCCGTGGTCACGGGCTTGAAGTCGGCGACCTGGGTGCCCACCGCGTTGTCCAGCGGGTCCACGCCCGTCCCGGCCAGCGGGTCGAGCTGCAGGTCGGTGACGGGCTTGACGGCCCCGGCGAGCCCGTGACCGAGAGCGCTGGTCAGCGCGGGCGCCGCCGCGTCGCTGACCGCCCCCAGAGTGCTGTCCGCCGTGTCCGCACCGGTCGCGGGCGGGGCGGGCAGCGGTGCGGCCTGGGCCGCCGCGCCTCCGGCGCCGAGCGCCGCGCCCAGCGCGGTGAGGGTCAGACCGGCGCGCAGCAGCGCGCGTTTCCGGGGCTTGGACAGTGCATGACGTGCCATGTTTTCCCACCTGATCGGGACGTGTCGGGTAATCATCCGTGCGCGCAGAGTAGTTGAGGTGTGATGCTCGATACCAACAGGACCTCCCGGCGATCCCCTGCGCGGGTCAATGCCTCACACTTCTGTTCTGTGAGTTCCCAACCGATCCCCACGCGCGTCGTGCTGCTCGCCGGTCCGTCCGGCTCCGGCAAGTCGTCCCTCGCGGCCCGCAGCGGTCTCCCGGTGCTACGCCTGGACGACTTCTACAAGGAGGCCAACGATCCGACACTGCCGCGGGTCACCGGCAGCGCGGACATCGACTGGGACTCGGCCCTCTCCTGGGACGCGGACGGCGCGGTCGCGGCCATAGCGGAGCTGTGCCGCACCGGACGCACGTCCGTTCCCCTGTACGACATCGCCACGAGCTCACGGACGGGCCGCGAGACACTCGACATCGAGCGCACGCCTCTCTTCGTCGCGGAGGGCATCTTCGCGGCGGACATCGTGCAGCGCTGCCAGGAGCTGGGCCTGCTCGCGGACGCGCTGTGCCTGCGCGGCCGGCCGTCGACGACGTTCCGCCGACGGCTGGTGCGGGATCTGCGGGAGGGCCGCAAGTCGGTGCCGTTCCTGCTGCGGCGTGGATGGCGCCTGATGCGGGCCGAGCGGGGCATCGTGGCCCGCCAGAAGGCCCTGGGCGCGTATCCCTGCGCCAAGCAGGAGGCCCTGGGCCGCCTGGCCGCAGCCGCGGCGGGACGCTGCCGCACCCCGCGCACCCGCGTGCCGAACTAGGGCCTCCCGGCGCAGGACCGGCGGCCCCCGGAAAACACGGCGGGGGCGGACAGGACCCCCCGGCCTGTCCGCCCCCGCTGCGCGCTACCCCCGTGCCGCCGCTTCCCCCGAAGCCGCGGCCTTTCCCCCGTTTCCCCCGTAGACCTCAGGCCACCAGCTCGCCGAAGGACTCCTCCTCGTCACGGCCGAAGCTGAGGACCTCGTCCTCACGCAGCCGGCGGAGCGACCGCCAGATGCTCGACTTCACCGTGCCGACACTGATGTCGAGGATGGACGCGATCTCCGGGTCCGTGCGGCCCTCGTAGTAGCGGAGCACCAGCATCGTGCGCTGGAGTTCCGGCAGCCGCGCGAGCGCCTGCCAGAGCACCGCCCGCAGCTCCGTGCCCCGCATCGCGTCCGTGTCGCCCACCGTCTCCGGCAGCTCCTCGGTCGGGTATTCGTTCAGCTTGCGCCTGCGCCATGCGCTGATGTGCAGGTTGGTCATGGTGCGGCGGAGATATCCGCCGACGGCCGCCTTGTCGCTGATCCTGTCCCACGCCCGGTACGTCGAGAAGAGGGCGCTCTGCAGCAGGTCCTCGGCCTCGAACCGGTCGCCGGTCAGGTGGTAGGCGGTCGCGTACAGGGAGGCGCGGCGCTCCTGGACGTAGGCGGTGAACGCCGCTTCGGCGTCCTCCGTCCGCGCCGGGGGCTTCCGCTCCCCCGAGCCCTCCCCGTACGCGCTTCCCCCGTTCTCCCCCGTGGTCGCGTCAACCATCGTCAGGTACGACGAGTGCTGACGCCCGGTGCCACGTACACGCCCCCGTGCTCCGGCACCGGACTTCTCCGGGCTCCGCCCGACGTCGTGAAGGCGCGTGACAACTGCGCTTGAGGTGGTGCTGTGCAGTGCGTTCATCTGGCGCCCCCCATCGGTGGAGTCCGTTCGTTCCGTGTGCCAACGAGCTTGCCGGGGCAGTTTCATGACCCTGTCCCCCGACTGTCACAGAGCTGTCACAGGGCATGTCGGGGCCCAAGTCGGCGGATCAAGTCGGGGGGTTTGTCGAAACGTGGCACCACCATGGGCCAGAATGGCCCCCGTGCCTTTCCTGTTGCTGATCGAGGACGATGACGCCATCCGCACGGCCCTCGAACTCTCACTGTCACGCCAGGGCCACCGTGTGGCCACCGCGGCGACGGGAGAGGACGGCCTGGAGCTGCTCCGGGAGCAGCGGCCGGACCTGGTTGTGCTGGATGTGATGCTGCCCGGGATCGACGGTTTCGAGGTCTGCCGGCGTATCCGGCGTACCGACCAGCTGCCGATCATTCTGCTGACCGCGCGCAGCGACGACATCGACGTCGTGGTGGGACTGGAGTCCGGCGCGGACGACTATGTCGTGAAACCCGTGCAGGGCCGGGTGCTCGATGCCCGTATCCGCGCGGTCCTGCGCCGCGGGGAGAGGGAGTCCACCGACTCGGCGACCTTCGGGAGTGTCGTCATCGACCGTTCGGCGATGACCGTCACGAAGAACGGGGAGGACCTGCAGCTCACGCCGACCGAGCTGCGGCTCCTGCTGGAGCTGAGCCGCCGGCCCGGACAGGCCCTGTCCCGGCAGCAGTTGCTCCGCCTGGTGTGGGAGCACGACTACCTCGGTGACTCGCGGCTGGTGGACGCCTGTGTGCAGCGGCTGCGGGCGAAGGTGGAGGACGTGCCGTCCTCGCCGACCCTGATCCGTACCGTGCGGGGCGTGGGCTACCGGCTGGACACGCCTCAGTGAGCGATACCGCGAAGCGTTCCATACGCGCGGGTCTTCGCTGGACCAGCCTGCGGCTTCGGCTCCTGATCGTGTTCGCGCTGGTGGCCCTGACGGCGGCGGTGTCCGCCTCCGGCATCGCGTACTGGCTCAACCGTGAGGCCGTCCTGACGCGTACGCAGGACACGGCGCTCGGCGACTTCCGCCGCCAGATGCAGAACCGCGCGGCCTCGCTGCCGCCGGAGCCCACGGCGGTCGATCTGAGGGACGCCGCCGAGCAGATGGCCACCAGCGGTCCGGGCTATCACGTGCTGCTGATCGGCACCCGTGACGGCAAGCCCGTCACAGGCTCGTCCGACCTCGACTCCTTCACCAAGGCCGACGTGCCCGCCTCGCTGCAGAAGCAGGTGAACAAGAAGCAGCCGCTGACGTCGGCCAACACCTTTGAGTACCACCTGTTCTGGCAGCGCACGACCCTCGGCAACACGCCTTACCTGGTGGCCGGGACGAAGATCATCGGCGGTGGTCCCGCCGGTTACATGCTGAAGTCGCTCGACCAGGAACGCGAGGACCTCAACTCCCTCGCCTGGTCCCTGGGGATCGCCACCGCACTGGCCCTCGTCGGCTCGGCGCTCCTCGCCCAGGCCGCGGCGACGACCGTGCTGCGGCCGGTGCAGCGGCTCGGTGACGCGGCCCGCAAGCTGGGCGAGGGCAAGCTCGACACCCGTCTGGCCGTCTCCGGCACCGACGAACTCGCCGATCTCTCCCATACGTTCAACAAGGCCGCGAGCTCCCTGGAGAGGAAGGTCGCGGACATGAGCGCCCGGGAGGAGTCGAGCCGCAGGTTCGTCGCCGACATGTCGCACGAGCTGCGCACACCGCTGACCGCCATCACGGCGGTCGCCGAGGTGCTGGAGGACGAGGCGGACAGCCTCGACCCGATGATCGCTCCGGCCGTGCACCTGGTGGTGAGCGAGACCCGGCGGCTGAACGACCTGGTCGAGAACCTCATGGAGGTCACCCGCTTCGACGCCGGTACGGCCCGCCTCGTGCTGGACACGGTCGACGTGGCCGACCAGGTGACCGCCTGCATCGACGCCCGTGCCTGGCTGGACGCGGTCGATCTGGACGCGGAGCGCGGCATCATGGTGCGGCTCGATCCGCGCCGGCTGGACGTGATCCTGGCGAATCTGATCGGCAACGCCCTCAAGCACGGCGGGTCACCGGTGCGGGTCTCCGTGCGGACCGACGAGGACGATCTGGTCATCGAGGTGCGCGACCACGGCCCCGGCATCCCCGAAGAGGTCCTGCCGCACGTGTTCGACCGCTTCTACAAGGCGAGCGCCTCCCGCCCGCGCTCCGAGGGCAGCGGTCTCGGCCTCTCCATCGCGGTGGAGAACGCGCACATCCACGGCGGCGACATCACGGCCTCGAATCTGCCGGACGGCGAGGGCGCGATGTTCGTGCTGCGGCTCCCGAGGGACGCGGAGCGGCTGACGGGGCCGGACGACCCGGACCCGAACGAGAAGGGCGACGCCAAGTGACGCGCAGCGAGCGGGCGTACGGCGCACCGCGCAGGGGCGGGCCCGGGCGCCGGGCCGGCGCCGCGCTGGCCGCCGTCGCGGCCTGTGCGGCGCTGGCCGCGGGCTGCGGCATCCGCAGCACCTCGGTGCCGGTCGACGCGGGGGCGGCGCCGTCCCGGATGCCGTGCCGTACGGCGTCTGCGGAGGCGACCGCGCCACCGCAGGGGAATGTCTCCGTACGGGTGTACCTGGTCTGCGCCTCGCAGCTGGTGACGGTCGAGCGCACGGTCGAGGTCGACGAGTCGCGTTCCGACCCCCTCCTGGTCGCGCAGGCGCTCCTGAGCGAGCTCCAGCGGGACCCGGACGCCAATGAGCGGCGCGCCGGCTTCTCCACCGATGTCCCGGCGGGGCTGCGGGTCACCGAGGCCCACAAGGGGGACCCGGAGGGCACGCTGCGCCTCAACCAGCAGCCGGACGACCTTCCGGCGGAGGCGCTCGCGCAGGTGGTGTGTTCGTACGCGGAGAGCGAGTCGCTCGGTTCCGGGGGCTCGGTGCTGCTGGGCGGGCCGGGCAACTACGCCCCGCGCGGATACCTGTGCACCTCGGAGACGAAGAGCCTCCCCGGCGAGGTCCCCACCCTGGGCGCGCTGGAACTGTCCTGACCTCCGCGCGGCGGGGGTCGGCCGGTCGTCGGGGAACTGAAGACCGCACGGCGCCCGACGTGCCCCGTACGGGTGTCCCCCATTTCCCGATGACCCGACGGCCCGAAGGGCGTGCCGCTCGTCACAGGGGTTGAAGGGGAGGGGGCGGAACCGATCCTGCCGGTCGTGGCGTCTTGGTGCACGTGCGTCACAGTTCGGACGGCCAGGCCGTCATCCGCTTCCGCGCGGCGGGGGTAACCCTCCTCCTCGCGCATCTTCTGTTCGTCGGCTGGCTGACGCTGCGCCCGCTGGACGTGCCCTGGATGACGGCCGCCAACTTCCAGCCGTTCGCCGGCATCAGGGCGGACCTGGCCCTCGGCACGGCAGAGGCCGTGCGCCGCATCGGTGAGGGCCTGCTGCTGCTGGCACCGCTGGGCATACTCCTGCCGATGGCCGGCGGCAGGCTGCTCGTCTCCCCGTGGGCCTCGCTGGCCCGTACGGTCGCGACAGGCGCCCTGATCTCGATGGCCATCGAGCTGGCCCAGACGGGGGTGCCCGGCCAGGTCGTCGACGTCGACTCGCTGCTGCTCAACACCACGGGCGTCGCACTGGCCCATCTGCTGGTCGTCCCGCTGTCGCGGTCACGGCTGCGCCGGGGCAACCGGGCGGGGGCGGGTGACCTGTCCCGGATCGGGAACGGGACCCGGTCGTCCCGGGGCGAGGCCCCTCAGGGGCCCACCCCGACGATTACCAGGGTCGGCATCGCACCGTAGAGCGATGCTTTGTCCCCTCCGCGGAGCCACTATGGAGGTACCGGGAGCACGACGGAGCTGCTCCCCGAAACGGTTCGCGAAGGAGCTCACCATGGCCGCACTTGTCCGCCCTCGTGAGGGACGCATGATCGGTGGGGTGTGCGCGGCGCTGGCCCGGCGCTTCGGCACCTCCGCAGGAACGATGCGCGTCATCTTCCTGGTGTCGTGTCTGCTCCCCGGCCCCCAGTTCCTGCTCTACCTGGCGCTCTGGGCGCTGCTGCCGTCGGAGAAGAGCCCGGCCGCGACGGCCTGGTGACCGCGGGGACCACGGGGAGAAAGCTGTGGGGCGCACACCCGGACCGGGTGTGCGCCCCACCTGCGTGTGCGGTGATTCAGCCGCCGATCGGCAGGACGCCGGTCAGGCCGCCGGCGGGCAGACCGCCGAGCAGGTTGGTGCCGGGGGCCGAGAGGTTGCCGCTGCCACGCTGCTGCTGGTCGAGCAGACCGCCGGCCGCCTTCTGCACGGCGGGCAGCGCGTCGGTGACGGAGTCGAGCGCGACATCGGCGGGCAGGGCGCCGGCCAGGGAGTCGACGGGCACGGCGACAGCCGAGGCGCTGCCCGCGCCGGCGGCGGCGAAAGCGGCACCGAGGGCTGCGACACCGAGGGTCCTGACAGCAGACTGCTTCATGTGAAATTCATCCTTGGGGAAGGGGATGTGAGCGGCTCTGCAACGTAGTCAGCTCCGCACCCGTCCCGCAAACATGCCGGGACACGGAAAACGGCCGGGATCTCGCGATCCCGGCCGTTCCGTTTTTGCTTTACTCAGCCCGCGACGGATGAAGAAGCACTGGTCACAGCCGTCTGACGGAAGAGCCACTCGGATTTGAGTTCCGCATATCCGGGCTTGACGACGTCATTGATCATCGCCAGACGTTCATCGAAAGGAATGAACGCTGATTTCATCGCATTGACTGTGAACCACTGCATGTCGTCGAGCGTGTATCCGAAAGTCTCGGTCAGCCGCTCGAATTCCCGGCTCATGCTCGTCCCGCTCATCAGCCGGTTGTCCGTGTTCACGGTGGCGCGGAAATGCAGCTTTCGCAGCAGCCCGATGGGGTGGTCGGCGTACGAGGCCGCGGCACCGGTCTGGAGGTTGGAGGTCGGGCAGAGCTCCAGCGGAATGCGCTTGTCGCGTACGTAGGAGGCGAGGCGGCCGAGCGTCACGCTGCCGTCGTCGGCGATGTCGATGTCGTCGATGATGCGGACACCGTGGCCGAGCCGGTCGGCGCCGCACCACTGCAGTGCCTGCCAGATCGAGGGCAGCCCGAAGGCCTCGCCCGCGTGGATGGTGAAGTGGTTGTTCTCGCGCTTGAGGTACTCGAAGGCGTCCAGGTGGCGGGTGGGCGGGTAGCCCGCCTCGGCGCCCGCGATGTCGAAGCCGACGACGCCCAGGTCGCGGTAGCGGTTGGCGAGTTCGGCGATCTCCAGCGCGCGTGCGGCGTGCCGCATGGCGGTGAGGAGGGCGCCGACGCGGATGCGGTGGCCGGCTGCACGGGCCCGGCGCTCACCCTCGCGGAAACCCTCGTTGACCGCCTCGACGACCTCTTCGAGGGACAGACCCTCGGTGAGATGCTGCTCGGGCGCGTACCGCACCTCGGCGTAGACGACTCCGTCCTCGGCGAGGTCCTCGGCGCACTCCATGGCCACCCGGAACAGCGCGTCACGGGTCTGCATGACGGCGCAGGTGTGGGCGAACGTCTCCAGGTAGCGCTCCAGCGAACCGGAGTCGGCGGCCTCGCGGAACCAGAGGCCGAGCTTGTCGGGCTCGGTCTCGGGGAGGGCGTCGTAGCCCTGCTCCCGCGCCAGCTCTGCGACGGTGCCGGGGCGCAGGCCGCCGTCGAGATGATCGTGGAGGAGCACCTTGGGCGCGCGGCGGATCTGGTCGGGACCGGGGACGTTCAGGGTCTGGCTCGTCATTGGGGCACTGTAGCGCCTACGCGCGTAGAGCGCTGGCCGTCGATGCGTAACAGTGACCGCGAAGCCAGGTGGAATACACCTGCCCTTCTGACACTGTTCTGTCATGGCACAGCGCGCACTTCCCCTGCCTGCCGCCAGGCTGGGACGGGCCGTCCTCACGGCCGGAGCAGCACCCGAGGTCAGCGGCGTGGTCCTGCTGCTCCCGGACGGCGAGACCGATTCACGGCGCCGTCCGTCCACCTTCTCGTACGCGGCACAGCTGCCGTTCGCCCGGACGCTGGCCCGCGCCGGCCAGGACGACGGACTCGCGGTGCACGTCGTGCGCTACCGCACCCGGGGGTGGAACACCGACGCGGATCCGGCGGCCGACGCCCACTGGGCGGCCGACGAGGTCGTACGCCGCTACGGCGACATCCCCGTGTGCCTCGTGGGGCACGGCATGGGGGGCCGGGCCGCGCTGCGCGGCGCCGGGCACACGGCCGTCAACTCCGCGCTGGCGATGGCACCCTGGCTTACGGAGGGCACCGAACCGGTGAAACACCTGGCGGGTCGCCGGGTGCTGATCGTCCACGGCACGAACGACGCGCGGACGGATCCGGAGCTGTCCTACCGGCTGGCCGAGCGGGCCAAGAAGGCCAACCGGGACACCTGCCGCTTCGAGGTCCACTCGGACGGGCACGCCCTGCGCCAGCACCGGTCCGAAGTGATGGCGCTGGCTTCGGACTTCATACGGGGCTCGCTCTTCGCCCGGTCGTACGCGCGCCCGGTCGCCGACGCCTTCGCCGCTCCGCCGCCGCTGGGGCTGCGGATGCCGCTCGCTGCGGGGTTCGGGCGGTCGCTGCGGCACTGAGCGCCTGCTGACGGGCTCAGTCCGGCAGCAGGCTTCCCCGGCGCGAGAGCAGGAAGCGCTTGAAGGCTGCCACCGGCGGCGTGTCGGGGTGGCCGTCCAGCCAGGCGACCCCGATCTCGCGGGCCGCGCGCGGGGCGGTGACCGTCAGCTCGACCACGCCGGGCCGGGCGACGGCGGGCGGCGGCAGCAGCGCCACCCCGAGCCCGGCCGCGACCAGGCCGCGCAGGGTCTCCGCCTCCTCGCCCTCGAACGCGACGCGCGGGGTGAAGCCCGCCTCGGCGCAGAGGTCGTCCGTGATCCGCCGCAGCCCGTAACCGGGTTCCAGGGTGACGAACGCTTCGTCGGCGGCCTCGGCGAGGCGGATGCGCCGGCGCCCTGCAAGCCGGTGGTCGTCGGGGACGACCAGGCGGAGCCGCTGCTCGTCCAGGCGCATGGCGACGAGGTCCGGGGCGTCGGGGACGGGCGAGGTGAGGCAGAGGTCGAGGCCGCCCGCCCGCAGACGGTCGATCATGGCCTCGCCGTAGTTCTGGACGAGCTGGAAGCGGACCCGGGGGTGGTCGGCGCGGAAGGCGCGGATCAGGGCCGGCACCGTCTCGGAGCCCATGGTGTGGAGGAAGCCGAAGGCGACCTTGCCCGCCGTGGGGTCGGCGTCGGCGCGCACCGAGTCGGCGGCCTTCTCCACCTCCGCCAGCGCGCGTTCGGCGGAGCCGAGGAAGGTGCGGCCCGCGGGGGTGAGCGAGACGGTGCGGCCCCTGCGGGCGAACAGGGCGACGCCCAGGTCCTGCTCCAGCCTCACCATGGCCCGCGACAGCGTCGACTGCGGGACACCGAGCTCGTGCGCGGCACGGGTGACGTGCTCGTGGCGGGCCACCGCCTCGAAGTACGCGAGGCGTGGCGCGAGCACGGCCCGGATGTCTTCTTCGTAACTGCTCGGTGACAGCCGCGGCTGTGAGCTGTATTGATGCACCATGGGAACGATTATGAGGGTTTCATGCATTGGACGCATGAAACCGTGCGGTCTACGTTCGGGGCATGCCTCCTGCCAGTACCGGGGCGTCCACCATCGTGCTGGACGCCGCCGTTCCGTCATCCACCGCCACCGTCTCCCCGACCGTCCCGGACCGCCTCACTCCCGGCGGTCCCGGCTACCGCCGGATGAGCTTCGCGCTCTTCGCGGCGGGGATCGCGACCTTCGCCCTCCTCTACTCCACCCAGGCCCTGCTGCCCGCCGTCTCCGCGTCCTTCGGCGCGACGGCGGGCCAGGCGAGCTGGACGGTCTCCGCGGCGACGGGTGCCCTGGCCCTCTGTGTCCTGCCGCTGAGCGCGCTCTCCGAGCGCTTCGGGCGGCGCCAGATGATGACGGCCTCGCTGTCGGTCGCCGTGGTGGTCGGGCTGCTCGTGCCCTTCGCCCCGTCGCTCGGCTGGCTGATCGCGCTGCGCGCGATCCAGGGCGCCGCCCTGGCAGGGCTGCCCGCCTCCGCGATGGCCTACCTGGCCGAGGAGGTGCGGCCCAAGGCGTTGGTGGCCGCGATCGGACTGTTCGTGGCTGGCAACAGCATCGGCGGCATGAGCGGCCGCATCCTCTCCGGCTGGGTCGCCCAGCTGTGGGGCTGGCGGGTGGCGCTCGGCGCGATCGGGCTGCTCGCGGTGGCCTGCGCGGTGGTCTTCCACTTCATGATCCCCAAGGCCCGGCACTTCAGCCCCGCCTCGCTCAACCCGAAGGCCCTGGCGAAGACCGTCACCGGCCACCTCTCCGACCCGCTGCTGCGCAGGCTGTACGCGATCGGCGCCCTGTTCATGACGGTGTTCGGCGCGGTCTACACCGTGATCGGCTACCGGCTCGTCGAGGAGCCCTTCAGCCTCCCGCAGGGCATCGTCGGCTCGATCTTCCTCGTCTACCTCGTCGGTACGGTCTCCTCCGCCGCCGCGGGCCGGCTGGTCGCCCGGCTGGGCCGCCGGGGCGCGCTCTACCTCGCCGTCTCCACGACGGCCATGGGTCTGCTGGTCTCCCTGGCCGATCAGCTGGCCGCCGTCCTGGCCGGCCTCGTCCTGATCACGGCAGGCTTCTTCGCCGGGCACGCGGTCGCCTCGTCCTCGGTGAGCCGTACGGCGACCTCGGGCCGCGCCCAGGCTTCGGCGCTCTACCAGTCCGCGTACTACCTGGGCTCCAGCGCGGGCGGCACGCTCGGTGCCGTCGCGTTCCACGCCGGAGGCTGGGCCGGCACGGTCGTGCTGGGCGTCCTGGCGGTCCTCGGCGTCCTGTCGATCACCCTCTTCGGGAGCCGCGCGGCCCGGACCGAGCGGCTCCGCGCCGGGTCTCCGGCGCCTGTACGCAACTGAGACCTGCCGCCGCACAACCGCTGCTCCCCGACGCACGTCCAACAAGCGGAGTCACACACCGCGGGCGAACGCGAAGGGGAGCAGGCGTACATGACGATCATGGGGAACATACGCGGCGTACGGGTGCGGCGCGGGGCCGTCCTGTCCGTCGCCGGGCTGGTGGCCGCGCCGGCCCTGGTCCTGGGCACGGGTACGGCCGCCCAGGCGGCGTCCTGCACGGCCTCCACCGGGCCGTACCAGAAACAGGTCGAGAAGTGGCTGGGGCGGACGGCCGACGGCCGGCAGTCGGCGGCCGACTGCAAGGCGATCCGCTCGTTCCAGACCGACAAGGGCATCACCCCGAACATCGGGTACGCGGGGCCGGTCACCTGGCGCACGATGAAGACGATCACCGCTCAGAAGGCTGCGGGCAAGACCCCGAACAAGGCGAAGAAGTGCCCCACGAACAAGGGGCGCATCGCCTGCGTGGACCTGACCAGGCAGCTGAGCTGGATCCAGGACGGGTCCAAGCTGAAGTTCGGCCCGGTACCGGTGCGCACGGGCCGTAACGGCGACGAGACCCGGACCGGTGCCAAGAAGATCTACTGGCGCAACATCGACCACTGGTCGACGCTCTACGACGTCCGCATGCCGTACGCCCAGTTCTTCGACGGCGGGCAGGCGTTCCACTCGGTCACCAAGTCCATGTACAACAACCCCGGGTCGGCGGGCTGCGTCAACATGCGCCCCGCGGACGCGAAGTCATACTGGAACCTGCTGAAGAACGGCGACGACGTCTTCGTCTACGGACGCAAGCCCGGCACCTGAGCAGCGGTTTCCACGCTTCCCGCCCCGGTTGTCAGTGCCCTGCGGTAGCTTCCACAGTGCCGGGTGAGCGGTGTCACAGCGCAACAGGGGTGAAGCGGTGAGTGATCAGACAACGACAGCGGACACGGACATCGACAGCCGTCTGGAGGGACACCGGGTCGAGCTGACCGGTTACTGCTACCGGATGCTCGGCTCGGCCTTCGAGGCGGAGGACGCGGTCCAGGACACGTTGGTGCGCGCCTGGCGCAACTTCGACAAGTTCGAGGGCCGTTCCTCCCTTCGCTCCTGGCTGTACCGCATCGCGACGAACGTCTGCCTCGACATGCTGAACGCGGGCAACAAGCGGGCCAGGCCGGTGGACCTGACCGGCCGGACACCGCTGGCCCAGGCCGCGCTGAATCCTCTCCCGGAGAACACCTGGCTGGAGCCGATGCCGGACGGGCGCATCCTGCCCTCGGTGGCCGACCCGGCGGAGGCGGCCGTGGCCCGTGAGTCGGTGCGCCTCGCGTTCGTCGCCGCGCTCCAGCATCTGCCGCCCAAGCAGCGTGCGGTGCTGATCCTGCGCGAGGTCCTGGCGTGGAAGGCGAGCGAGGTCGCCGAGCTGCTCGACACCTCCGTCGCCTCGGTCAACAGCGCCCTGCAGCGCGCCCGGGCGACGCTGTCCGACACGGAGACCACGGCACCGGACACCGCGAATCCGCTGGACGACGAGCAGCGCAAGCTGCTGGACCGCTATGTGGCGGCCTTCGAGGGTTACGACATGGCGGCGCTGACGGCGCTGCTCCATGAGGACGCCGTGATGACCATGCCGCCGTTCGACCTCTGGCTCCAGGGGCACGACGACATCACGGGCTTCATGCTCAGCATCGGCGCGAGCTGCGCGGGTTCCCGGCTGGTGGCGACCGAGGCCAACGGGTCCCCGGCCTTCGCACACTACAAGCCGAATCCGGACGGACCGGGGTTCGTCCCGTGGGCCGTGCAGGTCATCGACATCTCGGACGGTGCCATCACCGGGATGCACTGCTTCCTGGACACCCCGCGCTGGTTCCCGCTGTTCGGGCTGCCGGACCACCTGGACGACGCCGCGTGAGTGTGAGACGTCCTGTGGTGATCGGCTGGGCCCTGCTGGTGGCGGGTGGCTGGGCGGCGACGCTGTGGCTGGGCGAGCCGTCCGCCACGGCGGGGCCGCGCCCCGTGCGCTGAGTGCCGATCACTCCGGGACCGCCCGGACGTTGCCCACCACGTCACCGAGCCCCACCAGGTCCAGCAGCGCCCCGAGTTCGGCCGGGACGTTGCGCAGCCGCAGCTCGACGCCCCCGGCCCGGCGTGCGACGAGCCCCAGCCGGGCGACGGCCTCGACCAGGGCCAGGTCCGGGCGCACCACACCGCCCACGTCGCAGTCCACCACTACGGCCTCCGGGGCGCCGCTCAGCAGCGTCTCCAGCCGGGCGCAGAGGCCCGGCACATCGGCCCGGGTGACGCGGCCGGTGATGACGAGGGCGTTCGGGGTCATGGCATCCACACCAGGGAGACCGGCGGGACGCCCGAAACTCATCGGCGCCCGCGCACGTGTGACTCAGCTGACAGGGAATGCCCCGGTGTCCAGGTCCAGCTTGAACGGCTCGACACCGGCCCGCATACCCGCGCGCCTTGCCGATGCGGTCGTGGTTGGCGTTGGCCGGTGAGGTGATCTCCACGACGAGCCGGACATCCTCCGCCGGTACGCGATTGCCGGGCCCGGACGCGACCGCGAGGTCGTCCCAGTCCTGGCCGCGGCCCGGCCCGGGATCGACAGCGCTCATGACGTCTCCTCCTGTCGGTGCGTCACCGATCCCAGCATGCCGAACGGGACCGATGGTGGTCCACCGGTCCCGTTCACCCGAAAGGGAAAGCCGCAGGTCAGGCGATACGTTCCCGCACCACCGGCGTGGCGGTGAAGGGCGTGCCCGAGGGGGCGATGTCGTACGAGCCGGGAAGTGCCTTCAGCGCGTACTCGAACTTCTCGGGGGTGTCCGTGTGCAGGGTCAGCAGCGGCTGGCCCTCGGTCACCGTGTCCCCCGGCTTGGCGTGCAACTCGATGCCCGCGCCGGCCTGCACCGGGTCCTCCTTGCGCGCACGGCCCGCGCCGAGGCGCCAGGCGGCGACGCCGACGTCGTACGCGTCGAGGCGGGTCAGCACGCCCGAGGACGGGGCGCTGATCACGTGCTGCTCGCGGGCGACGGGGAGACCGGCGTCCGGGTCGCCGCCCTGGGCGGAGATCATGCGGCGCCAGACGTCCATGGCGGAGCCGTCGGCCAGGGCCTTCTCCGGGTCGGCGTCCTTGAGTCCGGCGGCGTCGAGCATCTCGCGCGCGAGGGCCAGGGTCAGGTCGATCACGTCCTTCGGGCCGCCCCCGGCCAGGACCTCGACGGACTCGCGCACCTCCAGGGCGTTCCCGGCGGTGAGGCCGAGCGGGGTCGCCATGTCGGTGAGCAGCGCCACGGTCCGTACGCCACTGTCGGTGCCCAGCGCGACCATGGTGGAGGCCAGTTCGCGGGCGTCCTCGATCGTCTTCATGAAGGCGCCGGAGCCAACCTTGACGTCCAGGACGAGCGCCCCGGTGCCCTCGGCGATCTTCTTGGACATGATCGAGCTGGCGATCAGCGGGATCGCCTCGACGGTGCCGGTGACGTCGCGCAGCGCGTACAGCTTCTTGTCGGCGGGGGCGAGCCCGTCGCCGGCCGCGCAGATCACGGCGCCGGTGGTGTCCAGGACGTCCAGCATCTCGGCGTTGGAGAGATGGGCGCGCCAGCCGGGGATGGACTCCAGCTTGTCGAGGGTTCCGCCGGTGTGGCCGAGGCCCCGGCCACTGAGCTGCGGCACGGCCGCCCCGCAGGCGGCGACCAGCGGGGCGAGCGGCAGGGTGATCTTGTCGCCGACGCCGCCGGTGGAGTGCTTGTCGGTGGTGGGGCGGGAGAGCGCGCCGAAGTCCATGCGCTCGCCTGAGGCGATCATCGCGGCGGTCCAGCGGGCGATCTCGGTGCGGTTCATGCCGTTGAGCAGGATCGCCATGGCCAGCGCGGACATCTGCTCGTCGGCGACCTCGCCGCGGGTGTACGCGTCGATGACCCAGTCGATCTGCTCGGGACTGAGCTCGCCTCGGTCCCGCTTGGTGCGGATGACGGAGATGGCGTCCATGGGATGGGAGTCCTTCCGGCCGGATGGGTGGGCGAGAGTCCTGCTGACTCTACGCGCATAGAGAGGGAACGTTCCGCCGCCGCGTTCCCCCGGCGGGCCGGTCGGGCCCGCCGGGGAGGAAAGGAGCGGCGGCGGGGCACTACCCCAGGTGCTGCGGCCCGAAGGCCTGCGGCAGCATCTCGTCGAGCGTACGGAGGCCGTCCGGCGTCTCCAGGACGAGGCCGGGCCCCCCGAACTCGTACAGCAACTGCCTGCACCGCCCGCACGGCACGAGCGCGGCGCCCGTGCCGTCCACGCAGGTGAAGTGGGTCAGTCGGCCGCCGCCCGTGGCGGCCAGCTGCGAGACCAGCCCGCACTCGGCGCACAGGCTGATGCCGTACGAGGCGTTCTCGACGTTGCACCCGGTGATCATGCGGCCGTCGTCGACGAGGGCGGCCACACCGACCGGGTAGCCCGAATACGGGGCGTACGCCCGGGACATCGCGTCCCGGGCGGCCTCGCGGAGCGCGTCCCAGTCGACGGGCGGGGGGGTCGTCACTTGCCCTCGCCCTTGCGGTACGGCACGCCGTCCGCCTTGGGCATGCGCAACCGCTGCGCGGACAGGGCGAGCACCAGCAGCGTCGTGACGTACGGCGCGGCGTCCACGAACTGGCTCGGGACCTGGTCCGTCAGGAAGTACCAGGTGAACAGCACGGCCGAGATGACCGCCGAGATGAGCGCGGTCAGGTACTTCTTCCGGTACAGCTGCCAGAACACGACGATCACCAGCAGGATCGCCAGGAGCAGCAGCATGGCGTGGACGTTCTCGGCGCCGCCGCGGAGCTTGAGGCTGTCGGTGAAGCCGAAGAGTCCCGCGCCCAGCGCCATGCCGCCCGGCATCCAGTTGCCGAAGATCATCGCGGCGAGACCGATGTAGCCGCGGCCGCCCGTCTGGCCCTCCTGGTAGATGCTGGTGGCGACGATGGCCAGGAACGCACCACCGAGCCCGGCCAGACCGCCGGAGATCGTCACAGCGATGTACTTGTACTTGTAGACGTTGACGCCGAGGGTCTCGGCCGCCACCGGGCTCTCGCCGCAGGAGCGGAGACGCAGACCGAAGGCCGTGCGCCACAGCACGAACCAGGTGACGGGGATGAGCAGCAGGGCGACGACGGTGAGCAGCGACAGCCCGGTGACCAGGCCGCCGATGATGCCGGCGAGGTCGGAGACGAAGAACCAGTGGTGTTGTTGCAGGTCCTGCATCCAGTCCGACAGCCCTGGGATGGTGATCTTGTCGATCTCCTCCAGGCGCGGGGACTGCTTGGAGGATCCGCCGGGCTCGTCGGCGAAGGTGAAGTTGGAGAGGTAGCGGGTGACGCCGACGGCGAGGATGTTGATGGCCACACCGGAGACGATGTGGTTCACGCCGAAGGTGACGGTGATGACCGCGTGGAGCAGTCCGCCGAGCGCGCCACCGATGATGCCGAAGAGGACGCCCGCCCACGGGCCCCACTGGAAACCGGCCCAGGCGCCGAACCACGTGCCGAGGATCATCATGCCCTCGAGGCCGATGTTGACGACACCGGCCCGCTCGGCCCAGAGTCCGCCGAGACCGGCCAGGCCGATCGGGACCGCGAGTTCGAGGGCGCCGCTCACCTGGCCCACGGAGGTCACGTCGTTCGCGCCGCTGATGAGGCGCACCAGCGAGACGAGGGCGAGCGCACCGGCGATGATCAGGAGGACGACGGGCAGGGACAGCTTGCGCCGTCCGCCGCCCTTGGGGGCGGCGACGCGTGCGGCGGAGACTTTGCTGGTGCTCACAGGGCCGCCTCCTTCTCGGTGGTGAGGGCGTGGCCGGCGGCGAGTTCCTCGCCGACCTTCTGCTGCTGGCGACGGGTCCCGTAACGCCGGACGAGTTCGTAGCTGACGACGACCGAGATCACGATCAGGCCCTGCATGATCGTGGCGATCTCCTTCTCGAAGCCGAACTGGTCGAGAGGGGACGACGCCTTGTCCAGGAACGCGATGAGCAGCGCGCTGAGCGCGATGCCCACCGGGTGGTTGCGGCCGAGCAGAGCGATCGTGATGCCGGTGAAGCCGAGGCCCACAGGGAAGTCGAGGCTGTAGGTGTGGGTGTCGCCCAGCAGCGTCGGCATCCCGACGAGGCCGGCGATCGCACCGGAGATCAGCATCGAGGTCAGGATCATCTTCTTGGCGTCCACACCGGAGGCCTGGGCGGCGCTCTCGCTGGCGCCGGTGGCGCGGAGGTCGAAGCCGAAGCGGGTGCGGTTCAGGACGAGCCAGTAGACGAGGCCGCAGCCGACGGCGACGAAGGTGAAACCGTAGATCTCGCCGGCGTCGGGGCTCAGGGTAAGGCCCGGGAACCAGCCGGAATCCGGGATGTCACCCGTCGTCAGGTTGTTGGATCCCGCAGCCTGCTCACCGAAGTTCTTCGGCAGGATCAGCCAGGCGATCAGCGAGGTCGAGATGGAGTTGAGCATGATCGTCGAGACGACTTCGCTCACGCCTCGCGTGGTCCTCAGGATGCCGGCGATGCCGGCCCAGAAAGCGCCCACGAGCATCGCCACGACGACGATCAGCGCGATCTGGAGCGGCCCGGGGAGGCTGACGCTGGCGCCGACGAGGGCTGCCATCATCGCCGCGAGGCGGTACTGCCCGTCGACCCCGATGTTGAAGAGGTTCATGCGGAAGCCGACCGCGACCGCGAGAGCGGCGAGGTAGTACGTTCCGGCCTGGTTGATGATCAGGACCTGTACGTCGCTGTACGACACCTGCTCGAACAGCAGTCGGTACAGCTCGAAGGGGTCGCGGTCGGAGACGAGCAGCACCAGGGTGCTGAGCACGAAGGCCACGACCAGGGCGAGCACCGGGCCGGCGAAGCCCAGGATCAGCCGGTCCTTGTCGAATTTCCTCATCAGGCCTCGTCCTCCGGTGCTGCTTCGAGGTGACCGGCGGCGGCACCGGTCATGGCCGAGCCCAGTTCCTCGGGTGTGATGGTGGCGGGGTCGGCGTCAGCGACCAGCTGCCCGCGGAACATGACGCGCAGAGTGTCGGAGAGCCCGATGAGCTCATCCAGGTCCGCCGAGATCAGCAGGACCGCCAGCCCTTCGCGACGCGCCTCGCGGATCTGGTCCCAGATCTGCGCCTGTGCGCCGACGTCCACCCCGCGGGTGGGGTGGGCGGCGATCAGGAGCTTCGGGTCGTGGCTCATCTCGCGGCCGACGATCAGCTTCTGCTGGTTGCCGCCGGAGAGGGAGGCGGCGGTGACCTCGATGCCCGGGGTGCGGACGTCGTACTCACGCACGATCCGCTCCGTGTCGGCGCGTGCCGCCTTCGGGTCCAGCAGCCAGCCCTTGCTGTTGGGCTTCTCGGTGACGTGGCCGAGGATGCGGTTCTCCCAGAGCGGGGAGTCCAGCAGCACCCCGTGGCGGTGGCGGTCCTCGGGGATGTAGCCGATGCCGCCCTCGCGCCTCTTGCGCGTGGGGAGGCGGGAGATGTCGTCGGTGTCCAGCGTGATGACTCCGCTGTCCGGGGTCCGCATGCCGACGAGCGTCTCGATCAGTTCGGTCTGCCCGTTCCCCTCGACGCCCGCGATGCCCAGGACCTCACCCTTGTGGATCGTGAATCCCACATCGGACAGGACGTCACGCACGACGCCGTCCGGGTCCGTCACGCTGAGGGAGAGGCCCTCGACGCGCAGCATCGGCACGTCCGTCACCGTGGACTCGCGGGTCTCCGGCGAGGGGAGCTCGCTGCCGACCATCAGCTCGGCGAGCTGCTTGGAGGTGGTGTTCGCGGGGTCGGCGGTGCCCACCGTCGTACCACGCCGGATCACGGTGATCTCGTCGGCGACGGAGAGGACCTCGCCGAGCTTGTGCGAGATGAAGATGACGGTGAGTCCCTCGGCCTTGAGCTCGCGGAGGTTCGCGAAGAGCGCGTCGACCTCCTGCGGGACCAGCACGGCGGTCGGCTCGTCCAGGATGAGGATGCGGGCGCCGCGGTAGAGGACCTTGAGGATCTCCACACGCTGGCGGTCGGCGACTCCGAGGTCCTCGACGAGCGCGTCGGGCCTGACCCCCAGACCGTACGCGTCGGAGATCTCCTTGATCTTCTTGCGTGCGGCGGAGCCGATACCGTGCAGCTTCTCGCCGCCCAGGACGACGTTCTCCAGGACGGTGAAGTTGTCGGCGAGCATGAAGTGCTGGTGGACCATGCCGATTCCACGCGCGATGGCGTCACCGGGGTTGCCGAACGAGACCTGCTCGCCGTCCACGGCGATGGTGCCCTCGTCCGGCTTCTGCATGCCGTAGAGGATCTTCATCAGAGTGGACTTACCGGCGCCGTTCTCACCGACGAGGGCGTGGACCGTTCCCTTGCGTACGGTGATGCCGATGTCGTGGTTGGCCACGACGCCGGGGAAGCGCTTGGTGATGCCGTGCAGTTCTACGGCAGGGGGACTGCTGGACGCGTTGATGACGCACTCTCCTTGGCCGGACAGGAGCGGGAGCACAGAGGCAGGGGGCGGGGTGAAGTTATCGCGCCAGAGGACCGTCTACACGCGTAGCGCTGCCGAATCGTAAAGCGTAGGCGCACGGCACGGTCCGAACACCGGGTTCCGGACCTGTGCGAGCAGGGCACTGCGAAGGGCACAACTTCCTGGACGAGCACCCCACGGGCCCGGAGCGGCGACGGTACGCGCTCCGGGCCCACGGGAAACCAGCGTGACGACCGGGATCGTTACGGGGCGGTCTTGACGGTGATCTTGCCGTCGATGATGTCCTTCTTCGCCTTGTCCACGGCGGCGACGACATCGGTCATCTTGGTGAAGGCCGGATTGGACATGGCCAGGCCGACGCCGTCCTTGTCGAGGCCGTAGCGGACCTCACCGGACTGCGGCTTGCCGTCCTGGACGGACTTGATCAGGTTGAAGACGGAGTCCTCGACGTCCTTGGTGACCGAGGTCAGGATCGACTCCTTGTAGTCGGCCAGACCCGCCTGCTTGTACTGGTCGGAGTCGACGCCGATGTTCCACTTGCCGGCCTTGGAGACGGCCTCGATCGCACCGGAACCGGCCAGACCGGCTGCCGAGTAGACCACGTCGGCGCCCTTGTCGAGCTGCCCCTGGGCGGCGGCCTTGCCGAGGTCGGGCTTGGAGAAGCCGTCGAAGTTCGGCGGCTGCGTCAGGTACTGCGGGACGACCTTGACCGAGGGGTCGGTCTCCTTGACACCCTGCTCGAAGCCCGCCTGGAACTTCTTGATCAGCGGGGTCTCGACACCACCGATGAAGCCGACCGTCTTGGTCTTGGTGACCTTGGCGGCAGCGACACCCGCGAGGTAGGAGCCCTGCTCCTCGTTGAAGACGATGTTGGCGATGTTCTCGCCGGTCACCGACGCGTCGTCGATGATGCCGAAGGTGATCTTCGGGAACTTCGGCGCGACCTTCTTGATGGCGGGGGCGTAGGCGAAGCCGACGCCGATCACCGGGTTGTTGCCGGCGCGGGCCAGTGCCGTGAGGCGCTGCACCTTGTCGGCGTCCGCTTCGCCGTCCGACGGCTCGGCCTCGGTGCCCTTGACGCCGAGGTCCTTCTCGGCCCGGGCCAGACCGGCGTAGGCGGCGTCGTTGAACGACTGGTCGCCGCGGCCACCGATGTCATAGGCGATGGCCGTCTTGTCGGCCTTGGAGTCGGAACTGCTGCTCGAGGAGGAAGACTCGCCACACGCCGTGACGCTGAGCGCGAGTGCCGCGGACATGACGCCCACGGTGGCAATCCTGGTGATCCGGCGCAAGGGAAGGCTCCTTCAAACCTGACCGAAGCGCCTCTTCCGGCGCTGGTTTCGCGGCGATCGTAACGCGCGTAGATGTCAGATAAGGACCTGTACGGAAGCCGTTATCGGATCGTCGCGAACAGGAGGTGTCCTGTCCGGTTACGAGCGACCACCCGAAGGTGACACGTGGCCGCACGACGGACAGCCGCTCGCGGGCCGGGCCACGGGTCAGGCGTCCAGCAACGCCGCGGCGGTGAACAGCTCCACGCCGACCGTGATGGCCTCCTCGTCCACGTCGAAGTTGCCGCGGTGCAGGTCCAGGCCACGGGTGTCACCCGGCGTCCGGACACCGAGCCTCGCCATGGCGCCGGGGATCTTCTCCAGGTACCAGGAGAAGTCCTCGCCGCCCAGGCTCTGCTCGGTGTCCTCGATCGCATACGATCCGCGGCGGATGGTCATCGCGGCGTCGAGAAGGCCGATCGTCTCCGCCTCGTTCACCACGGGCGGCACACCCCGGACGTAGTCGATCACCGTCTTGGCCCGGTGCATTCCGGCCACCTCGTCGATCGCCGCGTGCACAAGGTCGGGTGCCTGGCGCCAGCTCTCCAGATCGAGGCAGCGGACCGTCCCGGACAGCTCGGCGTGCTGCGGGATGACGTTGGGCGCGTGGCCGGTCTGCAGCCGGCCCCAGGTGAGCGCGAGCCCGGCGCGTGCGTCGACGCGCCTGGCGAGCAGCGCGGGCACGTCGGTGGCCACCCGGGCCGCGGCGGTGACCAGGTCCGTGGTGAGGTGCGGCCGGGCGGTGTGTCCGCCGGGTCCGTCGAGGGAGATCTCCACGCGGTCGCAGGCGGAGGTGATCGGCCCGATCCGGAGCCCGATCCTGCCCACGTCCACCTTCGGGTCGCAGTGCACCCCGATGATCCGCCCCACGCCTTCCAGCACCCCGGCCGCCACCGCGTCGGCCGCGCCGCCGGGAAGCACCTCCTCGGCGGGCTGGAACAGCAGCCGCACCGGGCGGGGCAGCAGCCCCTGCCGGTCCAGGTCGCTCAGCACGAGTCCCGCGCCCAGGACACAGCTCGTGTGGACGTCGTGCCCGCAGGCGTGCGCACGGTCGGGCACGGTGGACCGGTAGGAGACCTCCGCCTTGGTGTCCGGGATGGGCAGCGCGTCGATGTCGCCCCGGAGCGCCAGCATCGGCGTCACGCCGTCCCACTCCCCGACGTCACAGACGAGTCCCGTGCCACCGGGCAGCACCTGCGGCTCCAGGCCGGCCTTCTCGAGCCTCGCCTTGATGGCCGCGGTGGTACGGAACTCCTGGTTGCCGAGCTCCGGATGCATGTGCAGATCACGGCGGAAGGCGATGAGCTCGGCACGCAGGTCGTCGGGCAGGGCGCCGGGCAGGACGGCCTCGGCGTGGGGCGCGCGGGACTTCAACTGGTTCACCCAGTCAAGGGTAGGCCCCTGGTACCCACAACTGGCCGCTGATCGACAAAAGTTCAGCCGCTCAGGGGAACAAAAAGCGGTGTTGCGGCGTGTGACGAGCGGTTGAGGTGGGTATGCTCTCCCATTCGCCACTCCGGCCGCGAGGCTGCGCGAGGTCCCCGCACTCATGGCAGCTTGAGCAGGTCACGGAGGGTTCCCACATACGCCGCGACATCGCGCTCGGCGGGCGGCGCGGGAGTGGCCATGGTGTCGGTTCGGGACGGGCCAGGGGTGCGGCAGGAGCGGCAGAGGCCGTCGGGGAGCGCTTCCGGGCGGCCCGGTGCGCCGCACTCCGTGCACTCGACCATCGGGCGGTGTTCGGGCATGCCCGTCGCGGAGGCCGGGGCGGCGGTGGGCGGCAGCGGCGGGAGCTTGTCCCGGAGTCGGCGCCTGACGAGCCCCACCGGCGATTCGACGGCCGCCGGAAGCCCTGCCGTGAGCGCCCGGACCAGGTACTCGGCGTCCACGCCTCGCGCGAGCCAGGCGGCGGCTGCCTCCTCCAGCGCGGCGCAGTCGGCGGCGGAGAGGGCGAGACGGGCGTCGGCACGGCCGAGCCGGGCGAGGGCGAGATAGGCGGGCGAGCGGGCGTCGCCCGGGGTGTCCTGCGGGGCCTCCTCCGGCGCGGGTGCCGGTTCGGGCTCCTGGGTCCGCTGCTGCGGTACGGCGGGGGCGGCCGGGTGCTGCGGTACGGCGGGGGCGGCCGGGGCGCCGCCGAGGAACGTAACCCACCACTCGTTGTCGCGGGCGGTACGGGACCAGTAGGTGCGGGTGATCCAGCGGATCCGGCCGCCACCGGCGTCTGCGGGGCACCGCACATGGCGCAGGTGCCCGGCGACCGCCAAGGCCCTCAGCGCGCTGCCGACGGCCATCTGCCCGTACAGCGGAAGGGACTTGGCCAGGGACTTGATGTCCATCGCCGCGCCGTCGGGCAGGTGGTCGACATATCCGGCGACGTACCGCTCGCGCTCCGGCAGCAGGGCGAAATCGTCGGGCCGGGGCGGGCGTTGGTCCGGCGTGGAGCGCTTGCCGTAGCCAGGGTTGGCCTTCGCGTACGGACGGGAGGAGGGTGCGGGGGCGCGCAGGGCGGAGTTAATGTGCTGGGTAGCCACGAGATCGGGTCCTTGTCGATCTTGGGTGAGACCCCGGCACGGTGCGACCAACACCACGTCGGGGTCGTTCAGTTGTGGGCACCGTAAGCACTCGTGACGTTGTGCCGCAAGCTGGTCACGATTAGTCATACTTGCTGGCCGTGACGGGTCCGGGAGGGTGGGAGGTGTTTCCCCCAACCCTTCTTTCCCTACCGGTTGACTACACGTCTCGGGCCCCGGCCCTCGAAGCCCGGCCCCCGGATCCCGAAGCTCGAGCTTCGGGCCCGCACCCGCCTGCGTACACCCGAACGAGTGAACCGCCCGATCCCGGCGCTCGAAGCCCGAGCCCCGGGGGTCGAGCTTCGGGGGCCGAGCTTCGGGCCCGGGACTCGGCCAGTCGGGCCTGACGCAAACGCACGGTGGACCGCTTCACAGCGCACCGGCAGCATGCGGCTGTCGCCTGGTGCCGCATCAGGCAAGGTTCGCCCCATCCGGCAGCCTGCCTGGCGGCCCTCAAGGGCGAGGTGCCGCCAGGACTATCCCGGCGTCCCGCCGGGTGTCGGGATGACGCCGAGCTGCTGGAGGAAACCGAGAAGGTCCTTGTCCGACCACTTCTCGGCGAGCCTGCCGTTCTCGATGCGGTGCATCACCGTCGCCGTCATCGTGAGCTGGTTACCGGTGGCGGAAATACCGGGAAGATCCCTTTCATGCACTCCACGGGCCGTCATCCGGGTCACCACTTTGTCGCCCTCCGCGATCTGGTCTTCGATCTCATGGGTTCCGGGAGTGGCCTCCCAGAAGAGGCGGAACGCCTGTTTGAGCCCCTCGCGACCGGACCCGAGTCCTGGAAACGGTGGCGGGGAGTGGTCCACGTAGTCCTCGGCCACGAGATCGTCCATGGCCTCCACGTTGCCCTTGTCGATCTCCGCGTAGAAGCGGCGAACCAACCTCTTGTTCTCTTCGCTCGACACCGGGCTCCTCTGCGCGTGGAGTTGCACCGCCGGAGGACCGGCGTGGACGACCGGAAGCATGACCCGCCCGGCCACGGGGCGACACTGCCGCCGCGCCGGGCTTCTGTGTGCGATCACCCGAAAGCAGCCATGCGCCAGCCGATCAGCTCCAGGCCTTCCCCTCCCGAACCGGACAACCGGACGCGCCCGCCGGGCGAGAGGCAGTGGGTGCCCCCGCCGTCACCCCGGTCTGATGCAGGATTTCGACGGAGAGCAAGTCCTCCTTGCCCTTGAAGGCGTCCGCGACCAGCGGATCGGTGGGGAAGACCATCTCTGCTGAGACATTGTCCTGAACGATCCGGGCCAGGTTGTCCAGAGCGACGAAGATCGGGTCCCGAGGAACTTCGACGGTCGGCAGGTCGATCAGGTGAGTGGCGACCTTCGCCGGATTCATGCATCGTCTGATGATGATCGAAGCCTGATTGAGTTCGGACGTCGTCCAGATCGAGAGCACGACCGTGTACAGGTCCTTCCATGCCTCCTCGCCGATCTTGAGCCGCCACTCGCGCATGAGACCTTCCACACCGGAGATCTGCGCCGCAGCCGCGAACTTCATGTTCATGCGGATACTGGGGTACGTCCTGCCCGAGAACTCCTCGAACGACGCCATGTCGAACGTCTTGTTCATCACGGAATCACCGATGAACGTGAGTGCTTCGTCGAGGATCTTCCCGCAGGAGATCTCCAACTCCTTCGGCAGATCGGCTTTCCCGAGCTGTCGGCGGGCAGAACCGAGTGTGGCGGCGTAGTCCCGGAGTGGGCTGATCCAGCCCTCCGCCCGGGGCCCTTCGAACGCGACCATGTCCAGGTCGTGGGGGTCGATGCGGTCGGCGTTGGGGACAGGGGACACCTTGTCGCTCAAGTAGGCGGCGATGATCGAGAAGATCCCCTGAGGTACATGGCTGATCGACTTCGCCAGCTCGAACAGCTCGGGCACCGGGCTGACGGATTCCCGTTCGCTGCCCTGTTGGATCAGGGTGAACCTGCCGCCCGTGGCATCGTTCTGGACGACGATCACAGGACTCAGCCGGCTGATCAGTGCGGATTTGAGTGCGGCATAACTCGACCGCATACCGACGTTGGTGGCTCGCATCGCGTCGCGGGCCTTCAGCTCGGTGTCCGCCGCCGTCGCGTCCGCGAGCGAAGTGGCGGCGGCCGGCGGGGTGATACCGAGGAGTGTCGCGGCACCAGCGGCCGACATTCCGTCGATGAATCCTCTGCGTGTGACCATGCCCTGTCCCTCTGTCAGGCGGGGCCGGTGCCGACCGGCCACACGGACCTCGCCGCGCAAGCTCGGCGACGACCATGGACAGTGTCCCGAAGGAACGGGCCCTGAGCGGTGTCCGCCACGCAGGTGCGTGGCATGAGCCTCGGGCCGGCGGCGTGCGTGCCGGCATCGGCGGAGCCGGACATCCGCAAGCAGACTCGTCGACGCGTCCAGGCGACGGGATTACCCGCCCGCGCTGTTCAGGACACGAGGGTCTGCTCCTCCAACTCCGTCAGCTTCACGGTGCACAGGCCGCCGCGCTCGGCCTTCACACCCGTCACCTTCAGCTGCGTGCCGGGTGACAGGATGAACTCCTCCTCCCCCGTGAAGGCGGAGAAGCGGCGGATGCCCACGGCCCTGGCAGGGGTCACCTCGAAGAGCGTCCGCTTGCCACGGCTGCCGAGGAACGACCGGGCGACGCCGACCTCGGACGTGCACGAGGAGACGCCCCACCAGGTCACCGTCCGGCCGAGGGGGTACTGCGCACGGAGGTCCAGCGAGACTCCGCGCCACAACGGCTTCGTGTGGGCGGGGAGGCGGGAGACCGCCGAGAACAGCAGCCGCAGGTAGGGGAGGTACGGGACGACCTTCGCCCGGTCCGGGGAGCGCAGGACCGCGTTGATCTCCCGGTAGAACGCGGACTCGCAGGTGTAGAGGTGGAGGGCGGCGATCGCGTCGGCGGACAGCTCACCGGCCGCCTCGTCCGCGCGCCTCTTACCGAATTCGTGCGACTGCTCGACGTGCCGGCCGATGCCGGCGAGCAAGGACGCGACCGGGCTGACGGCCTCCTGGAAGTCGAGGAGCGGGGTGTCGAAGACACCGTTGATCGCCGGCAGGACGAGCCCTTCGTCCTTGACGCTCGCGAGCCGCTCCAGATACAGCTGATGCAGCTCCATGGTGGACGCTATGAACGCGCCCATGCGGTCCGCGACCCCGTCGTCCTCTCCCCCGGGCCCCTCCGCGGCCGTGTTCCACCCCTTGCTGGGCAGCCAGTCGATCTCGTCGGCGCCGAGGGAGGTGAGCGCGGCGTTGACCGTCCCGAAGTGCTCGCCCTCGCAGAAGATGTCGCCCTGCGCGGCGGGGTTGGGGTGGTCGATGTGCCGGACCTCGACGTCCGGATATCTCTTCTGCAGCCGGAGGACGACGTTCTTCAGGCTGCGGGCGTGAGCGCCCCACCAGGCGAAGACGACGTAGCGGTCCTCCTCCTCGGCGTTCTGCTTGGCCTTGAGGATCTCCTCGACGATCCGCTCGACCGCAGGGCGCCAGAACCTGGTGTGCTGATCGGTGGCCATCGCGCCGTCGCTGCTGGCGGTGAGAGCCGCGTTGAGCAGCAGAACGCCCTGTGTGAGCATCGCCTGGAACCACTCGGGCGGCTGGACGGTGTCCTGCTTCTTCAGCAGCGCGCGCACGTCGGCGATCGGGGTCTTCTTCGGTATGCCGTACTTCCACATCGCCGCCGCCTTGATGATGCAGCGGATGCTGACGACCCGGCCGAACTGGCTGTCCTTCCAGTCGTGGAAGGTGTTGTCGAACATCGCGATACCGGTGGCGCTCTCGGGCCTGGGATAAGGGTTCTGGCCGAAGACGACGACCTTCCACTTGTGCGGCGGATTCGGCTTGAGCGCCTGGAAGGTCAGCTCGCGCACCGGGACGACCCCCGGCCCGCGGGCAGGGCCGATGAACTCCGCGGCGTCCGCGTGCGACTCGATGACCGGCTTCAGCAGCGGAAGCCATGGTTCGCCGCCGCCCTTGAACAGATCGGCGAGAGCCAGCGGGTCGCTCGGGTCGGGCTGGGCCGGGGTGTTGGCATCGCTCATGGTGAAGGCGCTCCGCGGTGTCGGTCCGTGCTGAGGGCAGGGCAGGGCAAGTCGTCGGCGGGTCCGGTACCGGACGGGCCGGGGCCCCGCACAGGACAATTCATATCCCTCGCCACTGACAGCGGCGGTGGACCCAACTTCCGCTCGCGGAGGCGTTGTCAGTGGGGCGCTGTAGCGTCCTGATCAGTGGAGAGACCGCCTTTTGATCGGAGCGAACGATGACCGCGAGCCGCTTGCAGTCGCCCCCTGTCCGGGTGGTTCTGACCGACCTCAGCACCGATGTCGTCGAGGCGTGGCGGGCCGCGTTCGCCGACACCCCGGAGATCGAGATCCGCAAGGGATCGATCCTCGACGAGCGGGTCGACGCCTGGGTCAGTCCGACCAACTCCCGGGGCCGTATGGACGGTGGCACCGACGCCGCCGTCAAGCGGCATCTCGGCGCGGGCATCCAGTTGCGCGTGCAGCGTGCGATCCGTGACGGGTTCGGCGGAAGCCTCCCCGTGGGGAGCGCGGTGTGCGTGCCGTCCGGAGCGGTCAACCCGAAGTTCCTCATACCGACGCCGACGATGGAGGGGTCCTCGCAGAACGTCAGCGAGACTCTGAACGTGGCCCTGGCCTGCGCCGCCGCCTTCCAGGCGATCCACCGGCAGAACCAGAAGGCGCCGGGCAGCATCGAGTCGGTGGCACTGGTCGGCATGGGCGCCCGTACCGGCCGGGTGCCGGCGCGGGTGTGCGCCAACCTGATGTGGACGGGCTACACCTTGTTCAACGACCACCGCTTCGAGGACTACGACGACCTGCGCAGCACGATCGTCGCGCAACTCGACGACATCGAGGCCGCGCCCGCCACGGAGCGCGTCCGCATCGACCCCGCCAGGCGCGGCGCGGCGCGCCGCTGACGGAAGGCGCCACTCACACTCGTTCTCCTTGGTACCCAAGAATTTGATTAGTCATATTCTTGAGTATGATGCGCGAGGGAGAGGGAAGGGGGGTGCCTCCATGGCCCTGCGACATGCGGTGCTGGCGGCGCTGCTGGACGGCGAGTACAGCGGATACCAGCTGGCGAAGGCGTTCGACATCGGCGTCGCGAACTTCTGGCACGCCCTGCCGCAGCAGCTGTACGCCGAGCTGACCAAGCTGGAGAAGGAAGGGCTGATCGCGGGCCGGCAGGTGGTCCAGGAGACCCGGCCCAACAAACGCCTGTTCCAGGTCACCGACGCCGGTCGCGCCGAGCTGGAGGACTTCGCCGCAGCCGCGTCGAGGCCCTCGTCCATCCGCGACGATCTGCTCGTCAAGGTCCAGGTCGCCGACCGCGTCGGCACGGAGTCGGTGATCGGCCAGCTCGAGGAGCGGGCCTCCGCGGCCGAGGGCAAGATCGAGCTTCTCGACAAGCTCCTGCGGCAGCTCCGCGGTGACGTGGAGGAGGCGGAGTTCCTCCGCCACGGCGAGCGGATCGGACCGTACCTGACGTGCCTGCGCGGCCTGTCCTTCGAGCAGGAGCACCGGAACTGGTGCCTGCGGATCGCATCCGTCCTCAAGGAAAGGCAGTCCACCCGTGCCGAGCGGTGAATACGTGCGCTATGTCGCCCTGGGTGACAGTCAGACCGAAGGTGTCGGCGACGGGGACGACACCGTCGGGCTGCGCGGCTGGGCCGACCCGCTCGCCGAGCAGCTCGCAGCCGTCAACCCCGGTCTCCAGTACGCGAACCTGGCCGTGCGCGGCCGTGTCGCGGGCCAGGTCCGCGCCGAGCAGCTGGGGCCCGCCCTGGCCCTGCGGCCCGACCTGGCCACCGTCGTCGCCGGGGTCAACGACGTGCTCCGGCCACGGTTCGACGCCGCAGAGGTCTCCGGGCACCTGGAGGAGATGTTCGCCGAGCTCACGGCCGCCGGGGCCCGGGTGGTGACGATGACCTTCCCCGACGTGGGGAAGATCGCGCCCCTTGCCCGGCCGGTCCGAGGCCGCGTGTTCGACCTCAACGCCCACATCCGCGCCGCGGCCGCCCGTCATGGGGTCGCGGTCGCCGAGATCGACCTGCACGCCGCCGCCGCCGATCCGCGTCTGTGGAGTACGGACCGACTCCACACCAGCCCCCTCGGTCACGAGCGGATCGCCGCCGCTGTCGCCCAGGCCATCCAACTGCCCGGAAGCGACGACGCCTGGACCCGCCCCCTGCCGGAACAGCGGCTTCCTTCGCGTTGGCAAGCCGCGGGTGCCGAAGTGCGTTGGGCCGCCGCCTTCCTCGGCCCCTGGCTCGGGCGCCGTCTGCGCGGCCGGTCCTCCGGCGACGGCCGTACCGCGAAACGCCCCCTGCTGCAGCCCCTGCCGGCCACGCCCGGTTCCCCCGCGGACTCCGGTCGACAGCAGCCGGCGTAGGGGCGGCAGCCCCTCCTCCGTGTCCGGTCACGGGGAGATCCCGTGACCGGATGGTCAACACCCCGCATAGGCTGCTGCCGTTGGCCAACGCATCACTGTGGGGGGTACAGGGCCGATGAGCCATGCGATGGAAGTATTCGAGCCACTTCAGGCCGACGACCCGCCCGTGGTGGCGGGCTATCGGCTCGCCGCGCGGCTGGGGGCCGGTGGCATGGGCCGGGTGTATCTGTCGCACACCCAGGGCGGCCGTCCGGTGGCGATCAAGGTCGTGCGGCCGGAGCTCGCCGACGATCCGGACTTCCGGCGTCGGTTCGGCCGGGAGATCAAAGCAGCCCGACGGGTCCGGGGGGCTTACACCGCCGAGCTGATCGACGCCGACGCCGACGGCGTACCGCCGTGGCTGGCCACGCTGTACGTGCCGGGGCCGTCGCTGACGGAGGCGGTGACCCGGAGCGGCCCCCTGCCGGTGCCCGCGGCGCTGTGGCTGATGGCGGGGGTGGCCGAGGCACTGCAGGCCATCCACGCTCAGGGCATCGTGCACCGCGACCTGAAGCCGTCGAACGTGCTGCTGGCCGGCGACGGCCCACGGGTGATCGACTTCGGTATCGCGCTGGCCGCCGACGGGACCTCGTACACGGCGACCGGGGGCACGATCGGCACGCCCTCCTTCATGGCTCCGGAACAGGCCTCCGGGGGTGAGATCACGGCGGCGACCGACGTCTTCGCGCTCGCCCAGACGGCGGCGTTCGCGCTGCTCGGAAAGCCGCTCTACGGCGACGGTCCGGCCGTCAACGTGCTGTACCGGATCGTGCACTCCGAACCCGACCTGTCCTTGCTGCCCCAGTCGCTGCGTCCGCTGTTCATCCGGTGTCTGGCCGCCGACCCGGCCGCGCGGGCCACGCCGGAGGAGGTCGTGGAATGGTGCCGGGACCGGCTGGGGGCGAAGGCCGACGCGGGCGGCGGACCTGCCGTGTGGCGGGAGATCACCGGGCCGGAACCTGTGGTCCCGGCGCCGGTACCCGAGCCCACCCCGGCCTACCCGCAGGAGCCGGTGCCCGCGCCGACCGAGCAGCGGCCGCCGGTACCGGTGTCAACGTCCGGCCCGGCCTACCCGCAGCCGCAGTTCGCGTGGCCGACGCCGACGCCGGAACAACGCACGGCGCGCAGGCGCCGCACAGCGCTGATCGCGACCGCCTGTGTCGTAGCTGGGGCGCTGGCTGTGGTGGCACTGGCCTGGTCGGTCATGGACGCGATGGACCGGATCGGCGACGGGAACACGGCCGGCCCCACGGTGTCCGCGAGGGGACCGGCCGCACGCTCCTCGGCATCCGCACCGGGCTCGTCATCGGGCTCCTCCTCGGATCCGTCCAATGCCTCGGATCCGTCGGATGCCTCGGATTCGTCTGCGGTCGGGGCCGGTGACGACGCGTCCGACGACGCCGTGTTCCCGTCGGGCTCATCCCAGGATCCGCGGCCGGAGGGGTTCCCCGGGGTGTGGCTGGACGCGAAGAACTCGCTGAGTCTCAAGAGCTCCGAACCGGAGCTGAAGGGCCGCAAGGGCGACGTCCGCTTCGGTTGCGAGCAGACCGGCTGTGAACTGACGAGCGACAGCACCGTGTTCATGCAGATCTTCGGAGGTCATGGCACGACGCTCGACGAGTGCCGTCTCATGCTCGGGAGCGCCGCGAAGCACAGCTGGACGCTGGCCGCAGCGGCGGCCGGTACCGAAATCTGTATGAAGGACGACGAGGGCAACATCGGGCTGTACGTGATCCAGACGAAGTCGACCGCCCTGCCGGACATCGCCTTCCTCAGAGGAGACCTGACCGTCTGGCGGAACGCCGACCGTTAGGGCTTCTTCATCCCCACAAGAGACAGGTCACCATATGAGGGCGCCATCGCCCGTTACCCCGAAGCGAGTTGACGGGCCGCCCGTCCGGATCGGTGCTCTCGTTCCGCTGACCCGGCCCGGCTGGACCGAGGCAGGCCGGCACCTGCTCGCCGGACTCGAACTGGCCGTGAGCGAAGCCAACGCCGCCGGCGGTGTCCTCGGGCAGCCACTGGAACTCGTGGTCCGCGACACCGCGGCCGATCCGCAGCGGGCCGCGGCGGCCGTGGACGAACTGGCGGACCTGGGCGTGGCCGCCTTGGCGGGGGAGTATCACAGCGTCGTCGCCCGCACCGCCGCCATCAGGGCCGACGCCCTCGGACTGCCGTTCCTCTGCTCGTCAGCGGTCCTCGACACGCTCACCGACCGGCCGACGCAATGGGTCGCGCGCCTCTCCCCGCCGCAGTCCCGTGGCTGGGGGATCTGCGCGGACTTCCTCCTCGGCGCGGGTCACAGCCGCATCGCCGTAGCGGCCGAGCCGAGTGTCTACTGGGCGGCCGGGACCCGCATCCTGCGGGACCACCTCGCGGCACACGGCGGCACCGTCGTCGAGCTCGACCCGCGCGAGCTTCCCCCCGCGGCCTTGTGCGACGAACTCGTCGAGAGCCGGGCGACCGCCCTTCTCCTTCTGGCCGGTCACCCGGAGCCGGCAGTGCCGATCGTCAGGGCCGTCCGCCGCGACGAGCGTCTCGCCGGGACACTGATCGGCGCTCCGGCCGGGCAACCGGAGCTCGCCGGATGGGCGGAGTTGCTGGGCGAGGACGGCGCCGCGGTCCCGTTCCTGCGCTACCTGCCCGAGCACCTCGGCCCACTCGGCACACGCGTGGAAGCTGCGCTCGGCGAACGGCTCGGCGGAGCCCCCTCCTTCGTCGCCTTCGAGGGCTACGACACGGTCAACGTCCTCGCCGAGGTGCTGCGTTCGCATGGCGCGAAGGACCGCGCGCACACGGCCGGGTCCTGGTCGCGCGTCGCGGTCGAGGGCACCCGCGGGACGATCCGGTTCTCCCGCACACCGGGCATCGACGTGTGGCAATGGGTGTGGGCGCCGGTCCAGGTCGTCGATCGCGATCCGGCGGAGCCAGGCCGCTTCCGGGTCCTTCACTCAGGCTGAGAGGCTCCCTCAGCCGCGGTCCCGGATCATCGACAGCAGCCGTCCGTGGGTGTCGGCGTCCGCGGCCGCCAGGAGCCCACGGCTGCCCGCCTGTCCGATCGGGCCGCCGTCGACTCCGGTGAGGACGCAGCCGGCGGCCCGGCAGAGGGCGATGCCGGCGGCGAAGTGCACGCTCCCGGTCAGGTCGCCGCCATCGGTGACGTACGCTGCGCGCTTGCCGGCCGCGACCCAGGCCAGCGCCAGGGTCGTGGACACGACCCGCGGCCGGAACCGTTCGGCGAAACCGGGGTGTGCGAGCAGGGCCGTCGCCCGGAAGTCGGGGGCGCTCGGAAAGGGCGGGTCCAGGTTCACGTCCACCAGCTGGGTGGCGGCCGTCGGCACGGTCTCCGTGTCGGTTCCGTCCTGCCGGACCCGGGTGGTCGTGCCGTCGGTGTGGAAGACCTCGCCGCTGAACGGATCCGCCACTGCGGCCGGGCCGTCGCGCAGAGCCACGTTGACGGCGACCAGCATGTTGCCCACGGCGTAGTTGAGCGTGCCGCACAGAGGGTCCACCAGCCACTGGCGCGCCGCACCGGCCGCGCCCTGCCGCCCACCCTCCTCGCCGAGCATCGCGTCCTCGGGGCGCCCGGCCCGGATGACCGCGAGGATCGCCTTCTCTGCTGCCACATCGGCGTCGGTGGCGAAGTCCCCGGCGCCCTTGTCGATGCGGGAGAGCCGCTGTCCGTACCTGGCGCGTACGGCCTCGGCGCCGGCCAGCGCCGCGGCGATCGCCACATCGACATCGTCAGAACCCGCGGTCGGATCGGTCATGGGGTGGAGGGTACGGCGCGGCTCTCACCGTCGTACGCGGAACCGGCAGCCCGGCCCCCTCAGCCCTTCGCCACCGCGGTGGCCCGCCAAGGGGCGAGCCGCTGCACGTCCTTGGCCGTCTCCGTGACTCCGCTCAGGAAGCCCTGGGCGCGCGGGGACGCCGTGTCGCGGAGCCACTCCGGCGCTATGTCGCACACCGCGACCTTCACGCCCGTGCCGGTGAGGGCCAGCGGGAGGGTGTGGACCACGGTCGAGGGGAAGCTCAGCACCGTGTGGCCGATCGGGCCTCTGCGGGCGATGAGTTCCAGCGGCAGATCGGGGCGGACTATCTCCAGGCCGGTGGCGGCCTCCAGGGCGTGGAGCTTGTCCGCGGATTCGCGGCGGTGGGCGAAGTAGCGGGTCGCGCCGTGGGCACGGGCCAGCGAGGTGACCGCCTCCTCGTACGGGACGGGGTCGACCACGCCGGTCTCCACGAGGGAGGTGCCGACCAGGTCGGCGCCCTTGGTGATGAGGGGCGGGCCGAAGCGCTCCCGGGTCCAGGCGAAGGTGTTCGCCGTGACCTCGATGCCGTCGGGGGCGTCCACCGGCATCGCGGTGAACACCTCGACGGTGCGGGAGGCCGACGGGGTGAAGCTGCGGCGGGCCGCGGTGGTGACCGGGGCCAGGAGCAGCTCGCGCGGCCCTCCGCTCCCCCGGCGGTGCCAGCGCACCAGGCGTTCGCCGCGCGCAAGCTGGGCGACGAACTCCATGGTGGCCGTGCCGTCGTCGACGACCGTGATCCGGCGGGCCCGGACCAGGGTGAGGAGCAGTTGCACGTACCGGGAGAAGGGGTCCCCGATGACGATGCGGTCGGCCTTGCGGATCAGGCCGGTCAGCGCCCGCAGGGCCTTCAGAGGCGCGCCGGTCTCCCCGCGCGCCTCCTGCCAGCGGACGGTGATGCCCTCGTCGCGGGCCAGCTCCGCCATCCTGCGCAGCTGTCCGCGCGACATCGGGTCGACCGGGGGGAGGACGACGACCGTGGTGTCGGTTCCTCCCCGGGTGTGGGTCCACTCCAGGACGTTCAGGAGCTGGACCGGGCTCTCGACGAAGGCGAGGTTCACCGGTCGGCCCGTCAGACCGCGACCGGCTCGGCGGCCGGCGCGTTCTCGCCCTCGGCGACGACGCCCGCGACCCGGCGGAGCTTCTTCATCGGGCCGAGCTCGGACTCGTACACCTTCTTGACTCCGTCGCCGAGCGACGCCTCGATGGTGCGGATGTCGCGGACGAGACGCGTGAGGCCCTGGGGCTCGACGGAGGCGGCCTGGTCGGAGCCCCACATGGCGCGGTCCAGGGTGATGTGGCGCTCGACGAAGGTGGCGCCCAGCGCGACGGCGGCGAGGGTGGTCTGCAGGCCGGTCTCGTGGCCGCTGTAGCCGATCGGGACGTTCGGGTACTCCTGCTGAAGGGTGTTGATGACCCGCAGGTTGAGCTCCTCGGCCTTCGCCGGGTACGTCGAGGTGGCGTGGCAGAGCAGGATGTTGTCGCTGCCGAGGACCTCGACCGCGTGACGGATCTGCTTCGGCGTCGACATGCCGGTGGAGAGGATGACGGTGCGGCCGGTGGCGCGCAGGGCGCGGAGCAGCTCGTCGTCGGTGAGCGAGGCGGAGGCGACCTTGTGCGCGGGGACGTCGAACTTCTCCAGGAAGGCGACGGCCTCGGTGTCCCACGGGGAGGCGAACCAGTCGATGCCGCGCTCGGCGCAGTGCTCGGCGATGGCGGTGTACTCGGCCTCGCCGAACTCGACGCGGTGGCGGTAGTCGATGTACGTCATCCGGCCCCAGGGGGTGTCGCGCTCGATGTCCCACTGGTCGCGCGGGGTGCAGATCTCCGGGGTGCGCTTCTGGAACTTGACCGCGTCGCAGCCGGCTTCGGCGGCCACGTCGATCAGCGCGATGGCGTTGTCGAGGTCACCGTTGTGGTTGATGCCGATCTCGCCGGTGATGTAGACGGGGCGGCCGGGTCCGGCGGTGCGGGAGCCGAACGTGCGCAGACGGGAGGTGTTGCTCATTGGTGGTGCTTCCTTACGTGGTGGGGACGTTACCTGGTGGGGGTGGGGGTGGTTTCCGTGGAGAGGGTGGGGCCCAGGAGCCAGGCCGCGATCTCGCGGATGGCGCCGGAGCCGCCGGGGTTGGTGGTCACGGCGCGCGCGGCGGCGCGTACCGAGTCGTGGGCGCTCGCGACGGCGACGGGCCAGCCCGCCAGGCCGAAGCAGGCCAGGTCGTTGACGTCGTTGCCGACGTAGAGCACGCGGTCGGGAGCGATGGACTGCTCCTCGCACCACTGCTTGAGTGCCAGGTCCTTGCGGTCGATGCCGTGCAGGACGGGGACCTGGAGTTTGCGGGCGCGGGCGGCGACGACCGGGTTCTGTTCCGTGGACAGGATCAGGAGCGGTACGCCGGCCCGGCGCAGGGCGGCGACGCCGAGACCGTCGCCGCGGTGCACCGAGACGATCTCGCGGCCGTCGGAGTCGATGAGGACGCGGTCGTCGGTCTGCGTGCCGTCGAAGTCGAGGACGACGGCGTCGATGTCCGCCCGGGTGGGGAAGGGCGAGGGGTCCAGGAGCGGTGCGAGGGCGCGGGCGCGGGCCAGATCGTGCGGGTCGTCGATCTCCAGGACCCGGGCCGGGTCGGTCGGCACGAGCGCCGTGCGGCCGAAGAAGCGGTGGCGGTGGGCGCGGAAGCCCTCGACGTCCATGGCGTACGCGGCGCCGGTCTCCAGGTAGTCCTGGGGCCGGTCCTGACGACGGGGGCGTACGGCCTTGTCGTGGTTGACGCCGTAGGTGTCCTCCTCGACCGCGCTGCCGTCGCGCCACACGAAGCCGTGGAAGGGCGCCACGGTGACTGCGGTGTCTGCGCCGTCGCGGGCCACCGCGGTGGCGACACCGTCGATGTCCTCGCGGGTGATGAAGGGGCTCGTGCACTGGACCAGGAGCACCACGTCGGCCTTCCGGCCGTGCGTCGTCGTCTCGTAGCTGTGCAGGGCGTGCAGGACCGCGTCCTCGCTGGTGGCGGTGTCACCCGCGATCGCGGCGGGTCGCTGCACACAGCGCAGCCGGGAGCCCTCCCCCAGGGCCTCCGCGGCGGCGACGGCCGCCGCTGCGATGGCCGGGTCGTCGGTGGTGACGACGACGTCCGTGACCTCGGGCGAGGCGAGGCAGGCGCGGACTGCGCGGGCGACGAGCGGTACGCCGCCGACACGGGCGAGGTTCTTCGCGGGCACGCCCTTGGATCCGCCGCGGGCGGGGATCACGGCGAGCACGGTGGGGGGCGGGGTCATGGATGCTCCTGAATCGGTGGTCACAGCTCGCCCATCCGCCGGATCACGGGGGCGACCCGCTGGACGCCGTGGCGGTAGGCTCCGCGCGCCGCGTTGCGTACGGTTTCGCGTACCGCGCCCCGGACCCGGCCCGTCTCCTTGGGCGTGACGGCGCCCGGAAGCGGGTGGCCGTCGGGGCCCAGGTGGTAGCGGGCGAGGATGCCGGGGAGGTATCCGGGCGCGGTGGCGGGCGTGTAGTAGGGGGCGAGGCGGGGAAGCGGCCCGGCGGCGAGCAGCGCCGCCACCCGGGCGCGGGCGGTGTCGTAGGCCGTCCCGTAGGTGCCGTCGGCGGCGACGCCCTGGCCGGAGAGCCACTCCTCGTCGGGCTCGGGGCGGAGGCCGCCGTCGAGGTGGTCCCAGGACGTGATCAGTCCCGATCCGATGAAGTGGTGGTTGCCCAGGGCCTCGCGTACGCCGAGGTCGGAGAGGATCGCGGTCGGGATCCGCCGGTGCAGGGACTCCAGTGCGGCGGTCGAGGACACGGTGACCAGCAGGTCGGTGCGGTCCAGGACCTCGCCCATGTGCCCGTACACGAGGCGGAAGTTCGGCGGGAGGCCGCCGGGGATCCGCTCGGCGAGCCGCTGGTAGGGCAGCTCCTCGATGTGCGTGGTGTGCTCGCCGGGCTTGGAGCGCAGCTTCAGCAGCACCTCGCGGGCGGGGTGCAGCCGGGCGTGCTCGACGAGCCGGCGCAGCAGGTAGGTGCGGTCGGCGCGGGAGGCCGGCACGGACGGCTGGGCGGCGAACACGACGGTGTCGCGGCCCTCCTGCGCCCGGTGCGGCTCCCCGCCGAGGAACGGCAGGGCGGCCTCCGTGACGGACGACGCGTCGGCGCCGACCCCTTCGTACACCGCGCGGAACCGCTCCCCGTCGTGGCGGGAGTTGGCGAGGACGACGTCCGCGCCGTGGCGCAGCAGCAGTCCGTCGGCGAGCTTCTCGTAGACGACCCCGACGTAGCCGGTGACGACGACGGGCCTGCGGGGCAGGTCCAATGCCGCCAGGCCGTGCAGCATCGCCTGGACCGCGCCGCCCACGAGGGCGAGGACGACGACGTCGTACGCCTCGTCCCGCACCGTGTGCAGGAACTCGACCGCTGTCACCTCGCGCACCCGGTCGGCGTCGACGCCGACCTCGCCCACCTCGGCGAGCTGGCGGGGCGTCGGGGTGGCACGCCCACGCAGCAGCAGTCCGCTGATCTCCACGGGTCGCTCCGCCGCTCCGGGCCCCGGGGCGTTGGAGAGGCGGCGCGCGGTGAGCGCGCCCCACTTCCACCGGGTGTCGGAGTCGGCGAGCACGGCGATGCGGAGGGCCGTACGGCCGGCTGCTGGTGTGGCGGCCGGAGCGGCCGCGTCATCGGTACGGGGGGGCACGTCGTAAAAGTTAGGAAGCCATTTCGATCCGCGGCCCAACGTGATGGCAACAAATGGTTAACAGCCGGTCGACGATTGGGGATTCGGTCCTTCGAGGGGCCGAATCGGCCCCGCAGGCAGGCCGGTTCACTTTCCCGATGCGTTCCGTTCACTTTCCGTACGGGCGGGAGTCAAGGCGAATGCCGGGGCCACCCCTAGCGTGATGCGGGTGGTCAAGCTCTCCGTCATCGTGCCGTTCTACAACGTCCAGGCATACGCACCCGACACGCTCAGAAGTCTGCGGGCCAATACCCGTGAGGATTTCGAGTTCATCCTCGTCGACGACTGCTCGACCGACGGGACGCCGGATCTGTTGCGCCGGGCCCAGGACGAGATCGAGGGGGTGGTCGTGCACAGGCATGAGCGCAACGCCGGTCTGGCCACCGCCCGCAACACCGGTCTGGACGCCGCCCGCGGCGAGTACATCGCCTTCCTGGACGGCGACGACTGGCTCGCGCCCGGCCACTACGACCGTCTGCTCGCCCGGACCGAGGCCCTGGGCTGCGCGTTCGTGCGCACGGACCACGTCCAGGTCACCGGCACGTCCCGCACGGTGCGCCGTGTCCCCCACGGCCTGCGGGGAGTGGTGAGCGACCCCCGGGACGCGATCCTGCCGGCCGACCGGACGACCTCGGTCGATTACGCCTTCGCCTGGGCGGGGCTCTACCACCGCGGCCTGCTGGACCGGGGGCTGCTGCATTTCACCGACGGGCTGCGCACCGCCGAGGACCGGCCGTGGATCTGGCGGCTGCACCGGGAGGCGGAATCCTTCGCGGTCCTGGGAACGCTGGGCCATTTCTACCGGCGGGGAGTCGCTTCATCCCTCACCCAGATCGGGGATGAACGCCAGCTCGATTTCATTCGGGCATACGACCAGGTGGTGGCCGATACCGCGAAGGACCGCGACGCCGACATCCTGATGCCGAAAGCCGTGCGGACCTACTGCGCCGTTATTTCGCATCACGTCGGATCCATGGAGAAATTCGAACCGTCCGTGGCCCGCACGCTCAGATCACTCGCCTCGGCGGCACTCGGAAACATGCCCCGGCGCGTGCTCGACGACGTCCTGGACTCGATGGACACCGAAAGGGCGACCGTGCTGCGCAAGCTGCGCCGCCGGTCCGCCATCACCGAGGGAGCGACCGCCGCGTGACCGTCCAGATCTTCGTCGCCTCCAGCTTCCACTGCACGGCCGTGCTCGCCGCGGCACTCGACTCGGGCTGCTTCGAGAGCTCCGGACGCCGCATCCTCCTGCTGAGCGACGACACGGCGATCCCCGAGGCGACACCCCCGGTCGACGCGACACCCGGGTTCGGACGGCTGCGTACCCGCTTCGACGAGGTGCTCTCCTGGAACGACGCCGTCTTCCCGCTGCACCCGGGCGCCTGGGCCCCCAGGCCCGACGACGTACCCCTGTGGGAGCGCCACCTGCGGCGCGCGTGGGACCTCGGGGACGAGGAGGTCGAGCTGGCCCTGGAGTCCCCGCACGCCTCCCCCTCCCAGGCCGTCGCCCAGATCTTCACCGGCGGGCCGGTGACCGTGTACGCGGACGGGCTGACCGGTTACGGCCCGACCGGGGGCAAGATCCCGCCGCTGATCGGCACCCGCGTCCGGCAGCTGCTCCACCCGGACCTGCTCCCGGGCCTGACACCGCTGCTGCTGGGCGAGTTCGACGCCGTACCCCGCCCGTTGCCCGTTCCGGCCCTGCTCAAGGTCTTCGCCGAACTCGCGGAGGCCGCACCGGAGTCCGGGGCCCCGCAGGGAGCCGCGGTGCTGCTTCTCTCCGGGGCCGGGGCGCTCCCCGCCGCCGAGGAGACGGAGCTCCACCTGCGGATGATCCGCGGCACGGCCGCCCTCGGCCACACCCACCTCGTCCTCCAGCCCCACCCCAGCGGCCCCGCGCCCTCCATGGCGTCCCTGCGGGCGGAGGCCGTACGCCTCGGTGTCGAGCTGACCGTCCCGGACTCCGCCCTCCCGGCCGAGGTCCTCTACGAGAGGCTGCGCCCCGCGCTCGTCGTCGGCACGTTCTCGACGGCGCTGTTCACTGCGGCCGCGTACTACGGCCTGCCGGTGGCGAGGACCGGGACCGGCACCCTCCTGGAGCGCCTCACCCCGTACGAGAACCCGGCGAGGATCCCGGTCACGATCGTCGACGCCCTGCTGCCCGACCTGGCCGACCCCGCCGCCGTGGCGGACCGGTCGCCGCTGACGGAGGCCACGGTGGCCGAGGCACTCGACGGCCTGCTGCCGGCCGTCGCCTTCGCCATGCAGCCACGCGTCCGTCCGGACCTCCGCCCGGCCGCCGAGCGCTATCTCTCCACCCGTCTGAACACCCGGACCTGGCGCTACTTCAAGCGCCGCCGTCTGGGGTCGCTGGCTCTCCCCGGCGTCGTCCCCGCCCGCCTCGCCTTCGTCCGCCGGAACGCCACACTGCGCCGGCTCGCGCGGCGCGCACGGGCCCTGAAGCGGCGCGCGCGCCGCTGATCAGCCCAGCAGCCGCGTCAGCCCGAGCCGGGTCCACAGCAGGGCCGCGCCGAAGGAGAGGGCCGTCGTGGCGGCGGTCACCGTGACGACCAGGGCCGCCGCCACCGGCAGCGACAGGTCGGCGTCGACGAGTACGTCGGTGAGGACACCCAGCACCAGCACGTGGATCATGTACGCGCCGAACGAGGCACCCGCCAGCCGGGTCAGCGCCGGGCGCAGGCGCTCCGGGACGCGCAGCCGGTGCAGCGCGACCAGCACACCCGCGCTGAACAGGGCCACCAGGATGCTCGCGTACGGGATCGCGTAGTGCACCTCGTGCTGGTACGCGATGACCGCGGCCAGGAACGCCCCCGCCGGCAGCAGCCACCACAGGCTCCGCCTGCCGAACGTCTCGGCGGGCAGTGCGAGGACCAGGGCGCCGAGGACCGCGTAGATCAACTGGTACGGGCCGAAGCTCCAGCCGAAGCGCGGCAGTTCCAGATCCATGACCTTCCCCAGGTCGCCGAAGAGGGTCGGGGCGGCGCCCAGCACGAGAAGGGCGGCGCCGAGGCCCCAGGGACGCTTGCCGGACTTCACCAGGGCGGCGAAGGCCAGGAGCAGGATCACGGGGATGTAGGCGTACAGGTACCAGAGGTGGTACGCCGGACGCACCGAGGCGAACAGCGCGTCGAACGCCAGCTCGCCGGCCGGGGCGTCGTTGGTGCCGCGCAGCCGGCCCCATGCCACGTAGAGCACCGTCCACACGGCGAGAGGCACCACGATCCGCACGATGCGCTGCCACAGCTGCCGGCCGTCCCGGACGGGGGCGCCGACGAGGACGACCCATCCGGCGATCGCGAAGAACAGCGGGACGGCGAAGCGGCCCGCCGAGTCCGCCGCCAGACCCGCCCAGTAGGTGCCGGGGCCGTTGGCGGCGTCCCGGCCCGGCGTGCTCACGAAGGCGGAGCCCGTGTGGCAGAGGATCACGCCGACGGAGCAGAGCAGTCGGATCAGATCGATGTCGTACCGGTGTTCGCGGCGCGGGCGGGGTGCGGGGGCGGGCTCCGGGGACTGCGCGGGGGCAGGCGGGCCGGCCGGGGAGACAGAGGAAGACATGGTCAACGAAGGCTATGAACGGGCGGGTCCCGGGTGAACTCCGGTCAGGTGAACAGTCACTTCGTCCGGGTGTCCGGCAGGTGAAGGCTCCGTGCCGGCTCGGCGGCCCTGGGGCCGGGGAGGTGCGGGACGGGGCGCCCGGAGAAGGGGTCCGGCAGGCCGAAGACGTCCCGGAGCTCGGCGAGGTTGGCGCGGGTGACCGCCCACAGGTGCTCCTGCCGGCCGTGTACGTCGGCCACGGCTGCCCCGTGGTCGTCGAGCACGGCCGCCGCACGCTCGGCGAGGCGGGCGCCCAGCGAGCGGTCGTGGACGGACACACCCCAGTCGGGGCGGTCGATGTCGGCGAGGAAGTAGGCGAGCTTGGGGTGCGAGACCAGGCTGATGATCGGCGTGCCGCAGCCGAAGGGGATCATTCCCGCGTGCCCGCGCATGCCGATGACCAGCCGCGTACGCCGGTAGAGCTCGCGGATGCGGTCGTTGGAGAACAGGTACAGCGGCTCCACCGGGAGGGCGATGCCGTGTTCCCGGCGCAGGTCGTGGACGAACTTCTCGTCGGCCGGCATATGGGCCGCGTAACGGACCTCGGCGCGCTCGCCGATGGCGCGTACGGCGGCGGCCGACTCGGCCAGGAAGTGGCCGTAGTCGTGGCCGAAACGCAGGCCGGCGCGGTCGTAGGCGCAGTTGACCAGCACGGTGTCGTCCCGGCTCACGCCGTCGTCCAGGCCGGGGTCGAGGTGGCGGGCGACGGTCGTGGGACACGGCTGGTAGCGGACCCGGTCCCGTAGCTCCTCGGGCAGGAGTTCCCTGACCCGGTCCACCGATCCGTGGTTCCGCAGTCCGAAGAAGGCCGACTTCCCGACCAGGGCGCGCAGGCTCTCCGCGAAGCGCTCCCTGCGGTAGCGCTGGCCGTCGAAGACGTTGTAGCCGACCGCGAAGACGGCGAGCGGCGCGGTGATCCGGGCCAGGACGTCATCGGGGATGTTCCACTGCCAGCCGCTGTTGCCGTTGGGCGCGGTGTCCGGGAGGAAGAGCCCGCCACCGCCGACGACGACGCCGCGCCGGGCGTTCAGCTCCTCCAGTGCGGGCTCGTCGACCAGCCGGTGCACGGACCGCTCGTGCCAGCGGGCGGGCCCGGTGTCGGGCCCGAAGCACATGCGCACCGCTTCGGGGAGCACCTTGTCGCCCGCGTTCTCCTGACCGTCGGCGAACAGGGCGACATGGGCGAGCTGTTCGTCCGCGGGACCCTGCGCGGGAGCCCCGGCGGAGCGCGTACGGACGTACCAGGCGTGGCAGTTGCCGTCGGTGGGGTCCGCGTCGAGGCCCTCCCGTGCGTACGCCGCCGCGTCCTCGGTCCGGCCCAGCAGCCAGGCGAGCCGGGCCAGCTGGCCGTAGGCGCGGGCGGCGAAGTCCGGTGACACGGTGGCCAGGAGGAGATGGGCCTCGGCCTCCTCGTAGCGGGACAGGGCCATCAGGCTGATGCCCAGCGTCTCCTGGCAGCGCGGCAGGTCGGGCCGGTCCGCCACGGCGGCGGTCAGCAGGGCGACGGCCTCGTCGTAGCGGCCCTGCTGTCGGTGCACCTCCGCGACCCGGCGGACCAGGTCCACCGGCGCACGCCCCTCCTCGGGGAACGGCAGGGCGCAGTGCAGAAGCAGTTCGGGGTGGGTGGGGCCCGGGAGGGCGCAGCAGGCGGCGCGGAATGCCGCGTCGTCCAGCTCGAAGCGTTCGCGCGCCTCGTACGCCGGGGTGCCGGGAGCGGGGTCCTCGCCGAGGTGCAGGACGACGGTGCTCCCGGGTACGGGGATGCCGTCGTACAGCCGGTCGGCCGGGAAGTCGTAGGGGGAGCCGAGCGGTTCGAGGATCCCCGCCTCCGTCAGCGCGCGGCCGACCGCGTCCTCGCCGCCTTCGGCGAGGACGTCGAGCACGTCGTCCGTCACGTCCTGGCGCTGGATGACCAGCAGCCCGTCGTCCCGCACCGTCCGGCGGCCGCCGGGTGCGGGCTGCGGCACGGCTGCCACTCCTGTGCGGAGGGCCAGCAGCGGCCGGAGGGAGCCGAGGACGACCATGTCGGGGCCGAGCGCGATGACGGTGTCGTAGCCGGTCGCCCGGAAGACGTCGAGGCGGCTCTCCGCGATACGCGGGACGAGGCGCGGGTGCAGCCGGCGCGCGGCGTCGAGCGCGGAGTCGGGCAGCCCGGGGTGCAGGAGGAGGAAGTCCTCGCAGACCGCCGGGTCCGCCAGCGCGAGGCTGCGCAGCAGCACGAGGAGGCCGGGCATCCGGTCCTCGTCGGCGTAGGCGGCGAAGGCGATCCTCCGCTTCCCGGTGACGGCGCTCCGGTCGTCGGCGTCGGCGGGCTGCGTCCGTCCCTGGGCGTCGGCGTCGGGCTGCGTCCGTCCCTCGGGGGCTGCGGGCCCGGGCCGTCTGTCGTCGGTGGGCTCGGCGGGGCTGTTCATCGCAGCTGGGTCCTCATCTCGGTCTCGTCCTGGTGTGCCGCCCGGGCGGCGACCCACTCCCGCTCGCGCGGCAGCAGCTGCCCCGGCAGCCCGAAGCCGATGAGGTCCAGGCGGTCGGCCGCGTCCAGGAAGTCCAGGAGCCTGAGCACGGTGAACGCGGTGGTGGTCCGGGTCCCCCAGTCGTCCTCGCCGAGCAGCGCCGGATCGTCCAGGGGACGCCGCAGCGAGGCGTCGCCGACCTGCTCCTGCGCGCCGGCGACCAGGCGGGCGCGCAGCGAGCGGCGCCACTGCGACAGCGGGTCGCCGAAGACCAGCCGGGTGCCCGCCGGGCGGTCCCAGGCGGGGCCCGTCCACGGGGTGTCGCCCCGCAGCGTGACCGCGTGCAGGTCGGTGCGCGGGGCGGCGGCCGGAAGGGTGTCGCAGCGCACCACCAGGTCGTATCCGCCGATCAGCTCGGCGAGCGGGCTGCCGGGGTCGCGTTCCTCGTCGGCGACCCGGGCCGCGCCGGCGACCAGGCAGACGGAACGGCCTGCGACCGTGCGGCGCAGGGCGCCGGCTCCGGCCGGCTCCACGCCGCCGAGCAGGGGGTCGGCCATCCGGTCCCGGTCCAGGAGCCGGCGGTAGGCGGCGTACCGCGCGGTGAGGCGGCGGACGACCGGGTCGGCCGTGCCGCCGCGCTCGGCGGTGTGACGGCGCACGATCCCGGCGAAGACCGTACGCGCCTGTCCGGCGGGGGCGTTGTGCAGCGCCCGCAGGGCGGCGCCGTCCTCGCCGGGGAGCAGCCCGGCGGCCTCGTCCAGACAGGCGCGGAGATCCTGGAGCGTGGCGATACGGCGCGCGATGTCCTCGGCCGCCGCCGGGTTCTGCTGAAGCGCCAGGTGTTCTCCGTACGCCTGCTCCGCCTCGTCCCGGCGGCCCAGCGCGTCCAGCGCGCTTCCACGCAGCCGCCACGCGCCCTTGGACCTGGCGCGCAGCGCGGTGGCCTCGACGGCGATGTCCAGGGCGAGATGTGTCTCCGTCTCCCCGCCGGCCTCCAGGGCGCGCTGCCCGGTGCGGAGCAGGGCGTCGAAGAGGTCGTCCCCGTCGGTTCCGCAGGCCGTGGTGAGGCCGCCGATGGCGGCGAGGAGCCGGGTCTGCGGGGCGTCGCCCGTGGGACCGCCCGCGGTGAGGCCCGCGAGGTAGTCGCCGCACAGGCGCAGTGCGGCCGTGGGGGCCGGCCGCGCCGTGGAGCCCTGCCCGGTTCTCGCCCGCACTGCCTTGAGCAGCCCCGTGAAGGTCTGGCCCATGCTCGTTCCGCCGTTCTGTCATCAGTGGCCGGCCGGGGCGCGCGCCCCGGTTCCGGGGTCAGAGGCCCAGGCTGGTGCGGGTGCGCCGCACGGTGCGGCGCAGCCGGACCGCCGCTCCTCGCGGTCCGCCGCCGGGCAGGGTGAGCTTCTGCAGGCGGCGCCGTTTGAAGTAGTGCTGCGTGCCCGTGCCGAGGTGGTCCCGCAGCCAGGCCTCGGCCTCGGCGCGCAGCGTGGGGTGGAGACCGGACTGCATGCAGTAGCCGACCGTCCTGACCAGGGGTGCGAGGGTTTCCGGTGCCGTGGAGGGGAGCTCGGGCACCGGCTCGCCGGCCTGCTCGTCCAGGTCGGGCACGAGGTGGTCGACGATCGTCAGCGGGATGCGGTTGCTGTTCTCGTACGGGGTGATGCGGTCCAGGACGAGACGCGTGCCGACCCGGGCGACGGGGATGCCGTAGTACGCGGCGGCGGTGAACATCGCGGTCGAGAAGCAGCCGACGACGAGCGTGGGCGCGCACCGCTCGTAGAGGGTCTCGGCGAGCAGAGGGCTGTCCAGGGTGGTCAGCCGTATCCCCAGTGCGGCGGCCGCGTCGTCCAGGGCCCTGGAGTAGCGGGCCGGTGCGGTGGGGTGGGGCTTGAAGAGGACGGAGGTGTGGCCGGCCCGCGCCGCGCCGCGCAGCATGCGCAGGTGCAGGTCCTCCTCCTCCTCGGCCGTGAGGATGTTCAGCGCCGCGAGGTACTGGCCGAGGAGCACGGCCGTGGGCGCCTCGGCCTCGGCCTCCGCGAGCCGGCGGTCACCGTCCGCCGCCCCGGCGATCTCGCCGAGGACCTTGCGGAAGGCGTCGTTAGGGACGAGCTCGGGCTCGACGCCGGACTCGGCGAGGAGGAGCGGACGCAGTCCCGGGACGAGATCCAGGTGGAGCACCCGCTGGATCCGGCAGGCGATGGACCGCGGGACCTTGTTGCGGGTGGGGCCGTAGCTCATCAGCCCGTCCGCGTAGACGTGCACGGCGCTCTCGGAGAAGATCGCGGCCAGCGCACGGGCCGGGTTGACCTGGATGGACTCGACGGCGAGGTCGACGGGGGCCTCGGGGGCGATGCCCCAGGCGAGGCGGAAGGCGCGCTGCCAGAGCTCGGTCTCCTCGGCGCGCGGGCCCCAGCCGCTCGGGTGGTGCGGGCTGATGGCTTCGTTCCAGTCGACGACGGAGTCGAAGCGGGCGGCGATGTCCCCGTAGCCCCGCATCTCCTCCAGCCGGAGGGCGGTCTCGGGGATCGCCGCGTTGTTGGTCACGAGCAGGACGCGGTGGCTGTCCTGCCCGGGCCCGAACTGGCCGGCGTCGAGGGCCGCCGCGAGTGTGGCCGCCCCGTACAGGGTCGACACCTGGAAGATCTGGGTGCGCGTGGGCATGGGTCAGGCGGCCTTCTGCTTGTCACGCAGGCGGTTGAGCAGGGTGCTGCGCCTGGTGTCCATCATCGTCAGGGTGTGGTCGAGCACCTGCTGCGGCATGCGGTGCAGCGCGGCTGCCGACTCGTGGCGCAGACGCCGGAACGTCGCGGGTTCGTAGGCGTCCGCCTTCTCGTTGTGGAAGGCGATCATCGCGCAGTAGGTGCGGACCGCCTTGGGAAGGAGGATCTCCGCGTCCGGGTCCTCGAGGATCTCGTCGATCAGCGTGTCGTAGGCGGGGAAGAAGTCCAGCTGGCGGGAGTCCTTGATCTGCGTCAGGGACGTGGTCACGCCGCGCCGGTAGAAGATGCCGTACAGGTTGAGCGCGGCGTAGGTGCGGGCCCGCAGGTGCAGCTGCCAGATCCACAGCCGGTCCTCCGCGGTGCGCAGCCGGGTGGTGAAGCGGTGGCCGCCGTCCTCGAAGAGCCGCCGGTGGTAGACGCCCGCCCATACGAAGGGGTAGTCGACCATGGTCTCCCACTCGGGAGCCGCGATGCCCTCGCGTGGGTCCAGCACCGTGTCACGGAGCCGGGCGGGCGCGCGCTTCACGACGCGGCTGGTCCCGGTGGCCTGGACGTGGTCGGTGCGGGCGAAGTCGCAGTCCAGCTCGGCGGCGGCGTGCAGCAGCCGGCCCAGGTGGCCGGGGGCGTACCAGTCGTCGCCGTCGAGGAAGGTGACGAAGTCGCCCCGGGCCGCGTCGATGCCGCTGTTGCGGGCCGCCGCGATGCCCACGTTCGTCTCGTGCCGGATGACCTCGGCGTGCGGGAGTCTGTCGGCCCAGCGGTCGACGACGGCCGGCGTCTCGTCCGTGGAGCAGTCGTCGACCAGCAGGAACTCGATGTCCGGGCCCGCGTTACGGGCAAGACTGCCCAGCGTCGTGTCGGCGTAGGCGCCGACATTGTGGAACGGAACGACAACGGACAGCTTCGGCACGCGGGCCCTCACCTTCGATCATGGTCCGCACACGCTAGTGACGCGGATGAAGGGGCGGGTGTCGCACGGCCCGACGAACGGTGAACTCTGGGCGTCGTCGAAGTGACCCCCACCGGGGCCGGCAGCGCGAGGGCCTTTCGGGCCCGCCGGGGAGGGCAGGCGGCTCTTCGACGTCTTCCAGGGCCCGCACTTCACCCTGCTCGCGGTCTCCACAGACGCCGCACCGCCCGCCCACGACGGCGAGCTGCTGCGGACCGTCCGCACGGAGGCATGCGACGCCTACGGCAAGGGCCTGTTCCTGATCCGGCCCGACGGCTACATCGGCTGGGCGGGCGAGGACACCACGGGGCTCGCGGAGTACGCCGGACCGCTGGGCCTTGACCTCAACTTTGCTTGAGGTCCTACGGTCCAGGACATGGACTACTCACATGACGACGCAGGACTGGCACGGCAGCCCATCGGCTACTGGAGCTGGGCGGCCCACGACGCGACCGTGACCCACATCCGGGCCGCACTGGCCGAACACGGCCTGACCCAACCCCCCTGGTGGGTCCTCAACCAGCTCACCGAAGCGGACGAACGCGGCCGCCCGCGCGCCGAGGTAGTCGCGATGCTCCGCGGCTATCTGAACGTCGGCGACTCCCTGGAGCCCGAGATCGACGCCCTCATCGCCCAGGGTCTCGTCACCGAGGACCCCACCACCCGCCTGCGGCTGACCGCCGAAGGACACGTGCTGCGCGACAAGGCGGCAGAACGGGTCGGCAGGGCGCTCGCGGAGATTCACGCCGGCATCCCCGACGAGGAGTTCGTCGCCGCGCTCAAGGTCCTCCAGCGCATGATCCACAACGTGGGCGGGAAGGCCTGGCACCACTGACCCACGCCGAGCTCACACGCTGCTGAACGACAGCTTCGCCGCGAACCCGAGGAACAGCACACCCGCCGCCGAAGTGGCCCCCGCCGACAGCCGCTTCCGGCGGCGGAAGGCGGCGGCCAGGCGGGTGCCGCCGAATATGAGAGCCGTGAGGTAGAGGAAGCTGCCGATCTGCAGCAGCGTCCCCAGCAGCAGGAAGGAAAGCCCCGGATAGGCGTAACCCGGATCGACGAACTGCACGAAGAAGGAGATGAGGAAGAGGATCAGCTTGGGATTCAACAGGCTGACCACGAGCGCCCGCCGGTAGGGATGCTCAGCGTCCTTCGCGGGTGCCTCGTCCTCCACCGCCAGCTCGGTCATGTGCTGGTGCCGCTCGCGCCACATCGACATGGCCGTCCGCATCATCCCGATCGCCATCCAGGTCAGATAACCCGCGCCGGCGAACTTGACGACCGCGAAGAGCAGGGGTGTCGTCTGCAGCAGCGAGGCGGCGCCCAGCGCGGACAGCGTCATCAGGATCGTGTCCCCGGTCCACACCCCGGCGGCGGCCACATAACCGGTGCGCACCCCGCGCCTGGCGGCGACGGAGAGCACGTACAGCGAATTCGGCCCCGGCAGCAGAATGATCAGCACAAGGCCGGCGAGATAGGTCGGAAGATCGGTGACACCCAGCATGAAACGGAGTGTCGCACGCGGGTACGACACCCTGTCCGGGCCGTCCGGAATGCGGCCGGTCAGTCCTCGTCGCCGTCCAGCAGACGGTCCACGGAGAGCTCCATCTCCACCCCGACCACGTCCGGCACGGTGAACGACATGCCCCGCTTGTGGGGCGTCCGGTTCCTGTACTCGCCGCCGCGCGGGTCGGTGCAGACCAGCACCTGGTCGTGCTTGCGGTCGGCCACCACATAGACCGGGATGCCGGCCTGGGCGTAGCCCTCGACCTTGGGGCCGAGATCGTCCGCCCAGTTGGTCGAGGTGACCTCCAGGACCATGCGGAAGACGTGCGGGGCGTAGCAGTTCCTCATGACATGCGCGTCGCGGAAGTCGGACTCGACGACCGCGAGGTCAGGAATCGCGTAATCGTCCGGCCCGGTGGGCAGCCAGAGCCCAACCGCCTGGACCAGCCTCAACCCGACCCCGCGCGCTCTCGCACCGAATTCCTCGCTGAGCCAGGCCTTTCGGAGACCACTGTTCACGAGCCTGTCCACGGGCGGGGTCATTCGGCGGGAGATCACCCGCGAGGGTGGCTCAGCCCCTCAGAACGCGTCCGTCGGGACGTACGCCCCCCAGACCTCCCGCAGCGCGTCGCAGACCTCGCCCACCGTGGCCCGTGCCCTGAGCGCGTCCTTCATCGGGTAGAGCACGTTGTCCGTCCCCTCGGCCGCCTTCTTCAGCTCCGCCAGCGCCGCGTCCACCGCCCCCTGGTCGCGCTCGGCGCGGAGCTTCGCCAGGCGGGCCGCCTGCTGGGCCTCGATCGCCGGGTCGACGCGGAGCGGCTCGTACGGCTCCTCCTCGTCGAGGCGGAAGCGGTTGACGCCGACGACGACGCGTTCACCGCTGTCCGTCTCCTGGGCGATGCGGTAGGCGCTGCGCTCGATCTCACCCTTCTGGAAGCCGCGTTCGATGGCGTCGACCGCGCCGCCCATGTCCTCGACCTTGAGCATCAGTTCCAGCGCCGCCGCCTCGACGTCGTCGGTCATCTTCTCGACGACGTACGACCCGGCGAAGGGGTCCACCGTCGCCGTCACGTCCGTCTCGTACGCCAGGACCTGCTGGGTGCGCAGCGCGAGGCGGGCCGACTTGTCCGTCGGCAGGGCGATGGCCTCGTCGAACGAGTTGGTGTGCAGCGACTGCGTGCCGCCCAGGACCGCGCCCAGACCCTGCACGGCGACCCGGACCAGGTTGACCTCGGGCTGCTGGGCGGTGAGCTGGACCCCTGCGGTCTGGGTGTGGAAGCGCAGCATCAGGGACTTGGGGTTCTCCGCGCCGAACTCCTCCCGCATCACCTTCGCCCAGATCCGGCGCGCGGCACGGAATTTGGCGACCTCCTCGAGGATCGTCGTACGGGCGACGAAGAAGAAGGAGAGCCGCGGCGCGAAGTCGTCCACGTCCATGCCGGCCGAGACGGCGGTGCGGACGTACTCGATGCCGTCCGCGAGGGTGAAGGCGATCTCCTGCGCGGGCGAGGCGCCGGCCTCCGCCATGTGGTAGCCGGAGATGGAGATCGTGTTCCACCTCGGGATCTCGGCCCGGCAGTACTTGAAGATGTCGGCGATCAGCCGCAGCGAGGGCTTCGGCGGGAAGATGTACGTGCCCCGGGCGATGTACTCCTTGAGCACGTCGTTCTGGATGGTGCCCGTCAGCCGGTCCGCCGGGACGCCCTGCTCCTCCGCGACCAGTTGGTAGAGCAGGAGGAGGAGCGCGGCCGGGGCGTTGATGGTCATCGAGGTGGAGACCTCGTCCAGCGGGATCCCGCCGAACAGGACGCGCATGTCGTCGAGCGAGTCGATCGCCACGCCGACCTTGCCGACCTCACCTGAGGCGATGGGGGCGTCCGAGTCGTGCCCCATCTGGGTGGGCAGGTCGAACGCGACGGAGAGTCCGGTCGTGCCGTTGGCGATGAGCTGCTTGTAGCGGGCGTTGGACTCGGTGGCGGTGCCGAATCCCGCGTACTGCCGCATCGTCCACGGCCGTCCCGTGTACATCGACGGATACACCCCACGCGTGAAGGGGAAGGCGCCCGGCTCGCCGAGCTTCTCCTCGGCCCGCCAGCCGTCGAGCGCCTCCGGCCCGTAGACCGGCTCGATGGGCAGTCCCGACTCGGACTCACGCGTCATTGCTGTGCCTCCCGCTCAAGCTACTTATCGGTAACAACCTCGCGACGGACTTTAGCCCCCGGCGCGGCGGCCCTCGGGAGCCCTCCGCTGGGACCTTGCTCACAGCCATACCGGGAAAGCCTGGACGCATGTCTCCCATCATGGACAGGATTCGGCAACCGGGCAGGACGGGAATCCGTCTCATGAGATATCCGTGCCGCGCGAAGGGTCACGCGCGACCGGGCGGTGACGGGCGAAAACCAGGGGGCCGACGATGAGACGCACACGGACGGACAGATTCACGCGCGGGGTGCGCGCCGCGGGCGCGGCCGCCGTGGGCGTACTCGCACTGGTCACGCTGACGGCGGGCTGCAAGGTCGAGACGGTGGGAGCGGCGGAGCCCACCGCTCTCCCGGCGGAGACGTCCTCACCCCCCTCGTCCTCGCCCTCACCGGACGACGCCAAGCCGGGCGGCGACCAGGCGAGCCCCTCGGCCACTCCCTCCCGGACACCGAGCGCGCGCCCCTCTCCACAGCCCAGCACCCTGATGTCCGTCGGCGACCGGAGCAAGCGCGTACGGGAGCTCCAGGCCCGGCTGCGTCAGATCGGCCACTTCGACCGCAGCCCCACCGGGTACTACGGCACCGCGACCGTCGCGTCCGTGCAGTCCTTCCAGGGCAAGCGGGGCCTGGCCCGCACGGGGCGGACCGACACGGTGACCTGGGAGCGGCTGCTGGCGATGACGCGCCGGCCGACGGCGAAGGAGCTCGACCCGCCGGCCACGCCGGCGGCCGCGAAGCCCGACGCCCGCTGCATGAAGGGCCGAGTCCTGTGCATCAGCAAGAACAGCCGCACGCTGTCCTGGATCATCGACGGCAGGATCGTCTCGACGATGGACGTGCGGTTCGGCTCGCAGTACACACCCACCCGTGAAGGCACCTTCTCGGTGTACTGGAAGTCCCGCCACCACGTGTCGACGCTCTACGACTCCCCCATGCCGTACGCGATGTTCTTCAGCGGCGGCCAGGCGGTGCACTACTCGTCCGACTTCGCGGCGCGCGGTTACGACGGCGCCTCGCACGGCTGCGTGAACGTACGGGACGAAGGGAAGATCGCGTCGCTCTTCGCCCAGGTGCGGAACGGCGACAAGGTCGTCGTCCACCGGTAGTCCGTCCGACCCGAATCAGTGGTAGACGGTTCAACCGAATTGGGGGCGCGGGCGGGACCGGGGGAACGTGTCCCGCCCGCGCCGGATGCGCTGAGCCGAAGGTACGGGGGGAACCCCGGCTCGTTGCGCGGCCGATGACCAGTCGGCACTTACTACTGCGCCGGACCGCCGAAGAATGTTACTGCCGAGTTGTTCTCGCAGGTCAGCGCGTTGCCGACAGGGACGCGGACGTACTCGCGGTGGGCCCCGCCGCCGGCCGCTCACTGTCGTCCTGCGGCGCGTCGTCCTGCGTGGTCTCCTCGGACGGCGTACGGAAGGTGATCGCGGGCAGGGAGCTCTCGCCGTCCTTGCCGTCGTCCTGGCCGTTGTTCCTGTCGTCGTCCCGGCCGTCCTCACCGCTCCCGCCGTCACGGTCGTCCGTGCCGAGGAGGCGGTCGCAGAAGCGGCCCAGGCTGCGTTCACCGTCGGCCAGTTCGAGGAGCCGGGACCTCTCCTCCTGGCTCAGGGTGTTCTCGCGGTAGGCGCGGCAGGCCTTGACCGACTTCTTGAACACCTCGGCCTGGGAGCCTCCGGGCGCCTCGGGTGTGGCAGTGCCGTCCTGGGTTCCGCCGGTTCCGCTGTCCCGGCCGTGCTCCTCGCGGTCGGTCGCACCGCCGCCGTCCTGCCCGGTGCCCGGATCGCCTCCGGGCACCCCGCCGCCCGGCACGTCCGAGGGCGCCGGGGAGCTGGGCGCGCCGTGCGTTCCCGAGGGCAGCGGCGAAGGCGGTTCACCGGCGTCGGGCACCTCGACGCCCAGCTCCTCGGAAGACGCGGACGCCGAGACGGACGCGGCCGGAACGGGCGAGTCCTTGCCGCCGAACGGCGCGGGAAGCATGCCCGTGCCCCCGGCGACCGCCACCCCGCCGAGCGCGCACCCGGCGAGCGAGACGGCGAGGCCGTAGCGCAGCGGACGGGTCCATCGCGGGCGGCGGACCGGGGCCGTGCGCGCCGCCCCGATCCGTACGGTGTGCAGGGCGTCCGGCTGTCTCGCGATCCCGGTGGGGCTCACCGCTCCGGCCCGCTTCCCGCCCCGGGACGCCTCACGGAAGGCGGCCAGCACGGCGGCCTCACCGGGCAGTTCGTCGTCGGCCGGGCCGGGGGCACGCAGCGCACGCAGCGCCGCCTCCACCCGGCGGGCCTCGGTTCTCGCGTGATCGTCGACGGGCTCGACGGACACGCCACGGAGCAACATCTCCGCCGCGTCCGCATCAAGCCACTCGTGCTGCTCGTCGGCCATCACATGCCCTTCTGCGTCCACGGACGCGAATGCGTCACACCGGCGGGTGCCACCGCCCCCTGGCGGCCGGGGCGTTGTGCGGGTACGGCGCCGAGCTCCGCACCCGCCGCCGGAATTTCTTCCTCCGGGCCGTTGTCGGCGCCGACCAGCTCCGCCAGCCGTTTCAGCCCTCGGTGGGCGGCGGTGCGCACCGCGCCGGGACGCTTACCCAGCGTCCGCGCCGCGCTCTTCGCGTCGAGACCGATCACCACGCGGAGCACGACCGCCTCGGCCTGGTCCTGGGGCAGCTGAGCGATGAGGGACATGGTGCGCCCGGTGGCCAGCGACTCCAGTGCCTCGCCCGCGGTGTCGGACTCGGCGGGCTCACCGGCCAGTTCGCTCTCGTCGCCGCCGATCGCGGGGCGCCTGCCCCGCATCCGTATGTGGTCGAGCGAGCGGTTGCGCGCTATCCGGGCCGCCCAGCCGCGGAACCGGTCGGCGTCCCCGCTGAAGCGGTCGAGGTCACGCGCTATCTGCAGCCAGGACTCGGACGCCACGTCCTCGGCGTCCGGTTCACCGACCAGCGTCCGTATGTAGCCGAGCAGCCGTGGGTGCACGGCGCGGTACACAGTCCGGAAGGCGTCCTCGTCCCCGTCCTGTGCCGCGAGCACCGCGGCGGTCAGCTCCGCGTCGTCCCCCAGCACTCTCTCAACCCGCCCTGCTGATCCGAATCGTAGCTGGTCACCACTACTGCGCCACGCTGCGCGACTCAGCACGCTACGTGGTCGGACGGTGCCCCGTCCATGACTTGTACAACCCGCAACTGTCTCCTGACTCAGTGCGGTGTGACAGAAAACGCACCCGTGACGCTGAGATGAGTACGGGGTCGCTCTGCGGCCCCGTGGAAGACGGCCGGGGCCTCTCCTGTGGGGGGTGGCGGCCCCGGTCGTCGTCCCCTCCCCTCATGGCGTCACGTCGCTGGGCCGGCCACGGCCGCGAGCGCGGCGGGACATCACCGCGCGCAGCACCCGCCGGCCCTCGGTCGACAGATCCAGGGCCCGGCGCAGCCCCGCCGTACCGCCCGGCGTACCGGCGGTCTCGGCGAGGCCCTCCAGGATCGCGGACTGCCGGCGGAGTTCTCCCGTGACGAGAGGGCCACCGCCCACGGCGCCGTCGGCCCGACATGCCTCGGCCGTCCGCGCGCTGTCACCGGCCGGGAAGTCCGACTCCCGGTGGATGTCCAGCGCGAGGAGCGAGCAGGCGTCGGCCCATGCGCGCAGCGGCCCGGCGGCGAAGTCCCGGGGGGCGGTGGCCAGCAGCGCCCGGACGCGGGCCGTCGTGGCGTCCCGGCCCGCTCCGCCCTCCAGCGCCGCGTGGGCGGCGTCGAGCCGGGCAGCCCATTCCGCGCCGCTCTCGCAGCCCGCCCAGAGCGGGCGCAGCGGCTCGGGGCCGTCGTCTCCGTCCTCCGGCGGCGGAAGACAGCGGTCCAGACAGGCGACCGCGCTCGCCGCCAGACCTCGTTCGTCGGCACGAGCGATCAGCTCCAGCAGAGTCATCGACGCCTCCCCCATCGGTTCACCGTCCACTCGGTCGTCGGGGAGCACACCGCTTCCCGTTACCGCGTACAGCGTCAGTTGGCCGAAAAGCGTCACTCTTCCGACACGGGAGATCACAGCGGGACTCATTCGGACCGGCTCTCGATGCCCAGACGGTCCAGGAAAGCGAAGAAAAGTTCCTCCGCGGACCACTCGGGCCGCTCGATGCGCAGCAGTTCGAGCAGGGGGCCTTCGAGGACGCCCTGGCCGGATTCGGCCGCCCATGCGACGGCCCGCGCCGCGGCGTCCTCGGGTGGCAGGAAGAGGTCCTCCGGCGTCAGGCCGTCCCGGTCGATGTGCGCGGCCATGGGTGCCCTGCCGAGGCAGGCGTACCAGGACCCGCTGTGCGGCGCCGCCGCCTCGACGGCCACGCAGACACCGTCCATGACGAAGCCGAGGAGGACCGGCGCCCGTGCCGCGTCGGCGAGTGCGGTCATGCTGCCGAGCGACGGCTCGGTGGGGTGGGACCAGACCTGCCAGCCGTCCGCCCGGTACTCCCGCAGCGTGAGCCGTTCGCGCGCGTCGCGCAGCGCGGGGTGGCCGATGAGCGGCTCCCCGCTGCGGCCCACCAGATACAAGCCCCAGAAACCCACGTCGTGCTCCCCCCGCGGTCCGGTCCATTCTTCCCGCCCGGGTCCACGGGGAAGCGCGAAAACGGGTCAACTCAGGCGGGCGCAGGACCGGCCGGTGAGGGGGCGGACAGCGGGGTCACGCCGAGGGCCGCGCGCTCACCCTGCATCCGGGTCAGCTTCCGTACGAAGAGGATCGCGAGGACGGCCGCGGCGATGTCGAGCACATCGCCCACCAGGACCAGGCCGACCGCGTCCACGATCTCCGGCGACAGCCGGGTCTGCTCGTACTGCCTGCCCGCGTACTGGCTGAAGACCATCGAGAAGACCCAGACACCCCACCAGAGGTTCAGCGGTGCCATGGAGACGGTGCGCCAGGCGCCGTCCGGATTCGTCTGCGCGCTCGCGGTCCAGATGCCGCCCGCGACCCTGCGCGGCAGCCAGAAGTTGGCGACCGGGATGAACCACGCGCCGACCGCCCAGCCCGGCCGCATGGACTGCAGACCCGCGTCGAACACCTCGGCGTTGAGCCGGACCCTGCGGAACCAGAGGATGAAGAGCACGGCGGTGGCCATCATCGCGTTGCTCTGCAGAACGCCCACCCCGGCGTACCACTGCGCGGCGCGGTACGACCCGTCGCCGTCGAACACGAAGCCGTCGGTGACGACGGCGTACTCCCCGCGGAGGTTCAGCCCGGCCGCCACGGCCAGGAGGTCGGTGGCGATGACGATCCCGAGCAGGACGACGGCCGCCCTGGCGAGTCCTACGGGTGATCGCAGCCGGTGTCCCGCTTCCGCGGGCGGGGCCGGAGTCGCGGCCATCAGTCCGTTCGGCGGTGAGGGATACATGGCCGCACAGCGGGTGCAGCGCCCCACGGCCGACGCGATCGGTCTCAGTCCGCACTTGGTGCACTTCATGAAGCGGAGCCCCCCAGGCTTCGTCGGTAACGCACGAGCCGCGCGCCCCTCCCCAGGGCGCGCGGCATGCGGAACCTAGCCTCCCGCGGCGTCGCTGTCCACGGAGCCCCGGTCAGTCCGACGCGTCGACCTCGTCGGCGAGCCGCTCGAACTGTGCCCAGGTCAGCTTCGGCTCCCGCGGGTCCCACAGCTTCTGGGAGACCGCGTTGAGCGGCATCCGGATCCCCTCCGCCACCTGCGCCTGCGTCTGCGCGTTCGGGAAGTCGCCCCAGACCGCGAACCGGCCGCCCAGGATCTGCTTGGAATAGCGCTCGGCCACCGGCTCGGTTCCGCGCAGGACGAACGGTGTCCACTGCTCGTAGATCCGCTCACCCGTCGGGTACGTGAAGTCGTTGGGCTCGCCGAGCACGTAGTAGAGGTACTCGTCGTTGAGGTTGACCACCTTGCGGCCCTCGGCGAGGTAGGCCTGGGGCGGCCGGGCACCGATCTCCTTGCCCGTCCAGTACTCGACCTCGATGCCCTTGTCGCCGGCGACCGTCCCGCCGCTGAAGAAGCCGTCGTTCCACGCCTTGGGGATCTTCTTCGCCTCGGTGACGACCGCGGCGCGGTCGTTCAGCCAGCCCTCCGCCAGGTCCTGGACGGTGGCGTCGTCGCCGTACTTCTCCCGTGCGGCGGCGGCCAGCTGCGGGTAGGAGGCGGCCGGATCGCTCACGGTGAGCGCCTGGTACTCGTCCGCGCCGACGTGGAACCAGTCGCCGGGGAAGAGCTCCGCGTACTCCTTGATCAGGTCGTCGACGATCTGTGCCGCCTCGGGCTTCGAGATGTCGATGGCTCCCTCCCGCACGACTCCCTGCGTGTTCCGCAGCTGCAGGTCGGGGTGGGCCGCCAGGACGGCGCCCAGGTGTCCGGGCGAGTCGATCTCGGCGACGACCGTGATGTGGAGGCTCTGCGCGAGCTTCACGATCCGGCGGACCTCCGCCTTGGTGAGGTGCTCCTCGGAGACGACCTCGGGGTGCGTGTCGGACTCGATCCGGAAGGCCTGGTCGTCGGAGAAGTGGAGACCGAGCTGGTTGAGCTTGAGGTCGGCCATCTCGCGCAGCCGGTCCTCGATCCAGTCCGCGTCGTAGTGCTTGCGCGCGATGTCGAGGTTGAGCCCGCGCTGCGGGCGGTCGGGCGTGTCACGCACCACGCCCTCGGGCACGGTGTCGTCGGCGCTCAGCGACTGCTTGAGGGTGCGGGTCCCGTAGAAGACGCCCGCCTGGCCCGGACCGCTGATCGTGACCCGGTTGTCCTCGGTCCTCAGGGTGTAGGACTCCTGGCCTCCCTTGCCCCCGAGCGCCAGCTCGACGTCCCCGGAGCGGGCGGACTTCTCGCCCCGGTAGCCGATCTTCAGCTCCTGGGCGAGCAGTTTCGCCTCGTCGGCGAGCTCGGGGTCGGCAGCGACGACCGTGCTGTCCTTGGCCGGCTTCCAGCCCGGACCGCGCGCGGCGGTGTGCTCCCGGACCGCGGGTATCGTCCGCGGCGTCGTGGAGAGCGGGTAGCTCCGCGTGGGTGACGGGGACGCCGACGTACGGGACGAGGCCGACGCGCCGTTCCCCGCTCCGGGGCCGGAGTCCTCGGGCCAGACGACGACGGTGAGGGTGACGGCGGCTGCCACCGCGACGGCGGCGCCGGCGACCAGGGGTGCGCGTGAGGGCGACATCGGTCAGAAACCTCCGGATCGGGGGAGAAACAGTTCAAAGAAGATGAGAAAGTCGGGTATTTCCCCCGCTGAATCGTCCATCAAGCGTTCCGAAGCTCTCCCGTCCGGGTGAATTTCGCGCATCATTCGGCTGCGCGTCGCCCGTCCTCGATAGCGTGACGGCACACAAATTCAGCCCTCACTCCCACCCTCCGCGCAACCTCGTCACTCTCCGGCCCCTCTCCAGGGTCACAGATGTCATTCATTCGAGGAGTCCCGCTGTCCAGGTCCAGCGAGTCCCACGCCGGCCTGCCGAAACCACCGCAGCAGGCCTGGCCGACGGCCGTCCCCGTCCAGAGCCGGGGCCCTGCCCCGGCCCTTCGCGAGGCCCCGGTGGAGGCCCCCGTTCCGGAACCAGTGTCCGTGAGCCGGCGCCCAGATGCCCACTCGAGTGGCCTCGGCCGCTTCCACGCCTGGCCCCGGGACCTGGCCGAGGCCGCCCTGCTGGAGTGCTGCGGGAGCCGCCGCTGGGCGCAGCGGCTGGCCGCCCACCGCCCCTATCCGGACCTGGAGACGCTGCTCGCCGCCTCGGACGAGGCGGGATACGACCTCGGGCCCGCCGATCTGGCCGAGGCGCTCGCCGCGGAGAGCGCCCCCTGCCTGCGCCACGACGCGCCCCGGGCCGCCCATCTGGCGCTGCGCGCCGCGCACGCGGCGTACGAGAGCCGGTTCGGCCACGCCTTCGTGATCTGCCTCGACGGTCTGCGCCCCTCCCACCACGTCGACCAGGTGCTGGCCGCCATCCGAACCCGGCTGGCGCACGAACCGGACGAGGAGCGCTCCCTGACCGCGGAGGAGATGCGGCGACTCGCCCGGTGCCGCATCATCGAGCTGGTGACGGAGGCGGGTCTGACGCCCGACCCGTTCCCCCCGGTGGCATATGACCCGCGGTAGCCCGTCCGTGCCTGTTTGACTGCCGCTTTGATCACACCGGAGCCCCCGCCGCAATGGAACCGACAAAGCGTCGCTACGATGGCCAGGGCCGGTGGACCGTACCCGGCCGGGTCAGACCGACAGTCAAGCCGGCCGACCCCAATCCCCGCTCCCGGAGGGTTCTTCCGTGCCGGCTGGAACGCTGTACCGCGGCCGGGAAGGCATGTGGTCCTGGGTGGCTCATCGAGTCACCGGTGTCCTCATTTTCTTCTTCCTGTTCGTACACGTCCTGGACACCGCTCTCGTGCGTGTCTCCCCCGAGGCGTACGACGACGTCGTGGCCACCTACAAGACCCCGCTCGTCGCACTGCTCGAGTACGGCCTGGTGGCCGCGATCCTGTTCCACGCGCTGAACGGTCTCCGCATCGTCGCCGTGGACTTCTGGTCCAAGGGCGCGCGCTATCAGAAGCAGATGCTCTGGACCGTCCTGGGCATCTGGATCGTGCTGATGGTCGGGGCCCTGTACCCCGTCCTCGGTCACGCCGTACGTGAAGTCTTCGGGAGCTGAGGCCGATGTCCACCGAGACTCCTTCCACCGCGATCGGTGACGTCGAGGGCGTAAGCCTGTACGACGTCGACAACCCGGCCCCGGTGATCGAGCCCCCGCGTAAGCGCACGGGCAAGACCCCCAAGGGTTCGCGCACGAACTTCGAGATGTACGCCTGGCTCTTCATGCGCCTGTCGGGCATCGTGCTGGTCGTCCTCGTCATCGGCCACCTGCTGATCCAGCTGGTGCTCGACGGCGGCGTGTCCAAGATCGGCTTCGCCTTCGTCGCGGGCCGATGGGCCTCGCCGTTCTGGCAGGTCTGGGACCTGGCGATGCTGTGGCTCGCCATGCTTCACGGCGCCAACGGCCTCCGTACGGTCATCAACGACTACGCCGAACGGGACAACACCCGCTTCTGGCTGAAGATGCTCCTGTACACCGCCACGGTGTTCACCGTCCTGCTGGGCACGCTGGTGATCTTCACCTTCGACCCGAACATCCGCTAGGCGCCGGGACAGAGGGACCAGAGGGAAACCATGCAGATCCACAAGTACGACACCGTCATCGTCGGCGCCGGCGGCGCCGGCATGCGCGCGGCCATCGAGTCGACCAAGCGCAGCCGCACCGCCGTGCTGACGAAGCTCTACCCCACCCGCTCCCACACGGGCGCCGCGCAGGGCGGCATGGCCGCCGCGCTGGCCAACGTGGAGGAGGACAACTGGGAGTGGCACACCTTCGACACGATCAAGGGCGGCGACTACCTGGTCGACCAGGACGCCGCCGAGATCCTGGCGAAGGAGGCCATCGACGCGGTCCTCGACCTCGAGAAGATGGGCCTGCCGTTCGGCCGTACGCCCGAGGGCAAGATCGACCAGCGCCGCTTCGGCGGTCACTCCCGCAACCACGGTGAGGCCCCGGTCCGCCGCGCCTGCTACTCGGGCGACCGCACCGGCCACATGATCCTCCAGACGCTGTACCAGAACTGCGTCAAGGAGGGCGTGGAGTTCTTCAACGAGTTCTACGTCCTGGACCAGCTGGTCGTCGAGGTGGACGGCGTCAAGAAGTCCGCCGGCGTCGTCGCCTACGAGCTGGCCACCGGCGAGATCCACGTCTTCCAGGCGAAGTCGGTCATCTACGCCTCGGGCGGCACCGGCAAGTTCTTCAAGGTGACGTCGAACGCGCACACCCTGACCGGTGACGGCCAGGCCGCCTGCTACCGCCGTGGCCTTCCGCTGGAGGACATGGAGTTCTTCCAGTTCCACCCGACGGGCATCTGGCGCATGGGCATCCTGCTGACGGAGGGCGCCCGTGGTGAGGGCGGCATCCTCCGCAACAAGGACGGCGAGCGCTTCATGGAGAAGTACGCGCCGGTCATGAAGGACCTCGCGTCCCGTGACGTCGTGTCCCGCTCCATCTACACGGAGATCCGTGAGGGCCGCGGCTGCGGTCCCGAGGGCGACCACGTCTACCTCGACCTCACGCACCTCCCGCCGGAGCAGCTGGACGCGAAGCTCCCGGACATCACCGAGTTCGCGCGTACGTACCTCGGTATCGAGCCCTACACGGACCCGATCCCGATCCAGCCGACCGCGCACTACGCCATGGGCGGCATCCCGACCAACGTCGAGGGCGAGGTGCTGGCCGACAACACCACCGTCGTCCCGGGCCTGTACGCCGCCGGCGAGGTCGCCTGTGTCTCCGTGCACGGCGCCAACCGCCTGGGCACCAACTCGCTGCTCGACATCAACGTCTTCGGACGCCGGTCGGGCATCGCCGCCGCCGAGTACTCCGCGAAGAACGACTTCGTCGAGCTTCCCGAGAACCCGGCACAGCTGGTCCAGGACCAGGTCGAGCGGCTGCGCAACTCGACGGGCACCGAGCGGGTCCACGCGCTCCGCACGGAGCTGCAGGAGTGCATGGACGCCAACGTGATGGTGTTCCGTACCGAGCAGACCATCAAGACGGCGGTCGACAAGATCGCCGAACTGCGGGCGCGCTACCTCAACGTGTCCATCCAGGACAAGGGCAAGCGGTTCAACACGGACCTGCTGGAGGCCATCGAGCTGGGCAACCTGCTCGACCTGGCCGAGGTCATGGCGACCTCCGCTCTGGCCCGCAAGGAGTCCCGCGGCGGTCACTACCGCGAGGACTACCCGAACCGCGACGACGTCAACTTCATGCGCCACACCATGGCGTACCGCGAGGTCGCGGACGACGGCACCGAGTCGATCCGGCTCGACTACAAGCCGGTCGTCACGACCCGCTACCAGCCGATGGAGCGTAAGTACTGATGGCTACCCCGACCCTGGACAAGACCGACAAGGCCGAGGCGGGCTTCGCCGACTCCCCGTACATCACGGCCACGTTCCGGATCCGCCGCTTCAACCCCGAGGTCTCCGACGAGGCCCAGTGGCAGGACTTCCAGATCTCGATCGACCCGAAGGAGCGTGTGCTCGACGCCCTTCACAAGATCAAGTGGGAGATGGACGGCACCCTGACGTTCCGCCGCTCCTGCGCGCACGGCATCTGCGGCTCCGACGCGATGCGGATCAACGGCAAGAACAGGCTCGCCTGCAAGACGCTGATCAAGGACATCAACCCGGAGAAGCCGATCACGGTCGAGGCCATCAAGGGCCTCACGGTCCTCAAGGACCTCGTGGTCGACATGGACCCGTTCTTCCAGGCCTACCGCGATGTCATGCCCTTCCTCATCACCAAGGGCAACGAGCCGACGCGTGAGCGTCTGCAGTCCCCCGAGGACCGCGAGCGCTTCGACGACACCACCAAGTGCATCCTGTGCGCCGCGTGCACGTCCTCGTGCCCGGTGTTCTGGAACGACGGCCAGTACTTCGGCCCGGCGGCCATCGTCAACGCGCACCGATTCATCTTCGACTCGCGTGACGAGGGCGGGGAGCAGCGCCTGGAGATCCTCAACGACCGTGACGGTGTGTGGCGTTGCCGCACGACGTTCAACTGCACGGACGCCTGCCCGCGTGGCATCGAGGTCACCAAGGCGATCCAGGAAGTGAAGCGCGCGCTGATCACCCGTCGCTTCTGACCCACGCGTCGCACCGGAGGCCCCGCTTCCCGCACGGACTGTGCGGGAAGCGGGGCCTCTTGGTGCGTCGGGCGGGCCGGGACGGTACGGTCGTGCGGAGCCGTCGACCGGCTCGCCCTCTCCCGGCGCAGGACAGCACGGGAGCAGATGGATTGATGGAGAACGGGGAACGTCGTGAGCGATCCGAATCCGTACGCGGACGACTCATACAAGTGGGGCCCGCCCCAGCCGCCGGGCAACCCGCCCACGATGCCGGACGGCCAGGGTTACGGCTATCCGGCGCCGGGCGCCGCTCCGACGTACGGCTATCCGCAGCCGCTGCCCGACTCCGCGGCCCAGCCCGGTCCCGGTTACGGCTATCCGGGCCCCGGACAGCCGACGGAGCCCGGCTTCAACCTGCCGGTGCAGCAGGGCGGCGGCGGAGTCCCGGTGCTCTCGCTCGGTGACATCACGGTGATGAACGACGGCATCGTGACCCCGTCGGGCACCCTGCCGCTCAAGGGCGCGGTGTGGACGGCGACCGACATGTCGCGCACGGAGGAGAAGATCCCGACCGTGGGCATCGTGCTCGCGATCGTCTTCGCGCTGTTCTGCCTCATCGGTCTGCTGTTCCTCCTGATGAAGGAGAAGCGCACGACCGGCTTCGTGCAGATCACGGTCACCAGCGGCGGCCGGCACCACCAGACGATGATCCCGGCGACGGGCCCCGAGACCTTCCAGTGGGTCATGTCGCAGGTGAACACCGCGCGTTCGATGAGCGCCTGAGTCCGGGACGGCCGCTCCTCCTCGCCCGGTTAGCCTTGGGACCGTGGTGGAGCAAGAGAAGAAGGCGCCGAAGAGCGAGCAGACCCGCACCCTGATCCTGGAGACCGCGCTCCGGCTCTTCGAGGAGCGGGGGTACGACCGGACGACGATGCGGGCGATCGCCCAGGAGGCCGGCGTCTCCGTCGGGAACGCCTACTACTACTTCTCCTCCAAGGAACACCTGGTCCAGGGCTTCTACGACCGGATCGCCGCCGAGCACGAGGCGGCGGTCCAGCCGGTCCTGGCCGGCGAGACGGATCTCGCCCTGCGCATCCGGGGCGTGCTGCTCCGCTGGCTGGACGTGGCCGAGCCGTACCACCGCTTCGCCGCCCAGTTCTTCAAGAACGCCGCCGACCCGGAGAGCCCGCTCTCCCCCTTCTCGGAGGAGTCCGTGGGCGCCCGCGAGGCGGTGATCTCCGTGCACGAGCGGTGCCTGGCCGGATCCAGCACCAAGTACGACCCCGAACTGGGCGTCATACTGCCGCAGTTGATGTGGCTGATGCAGATGGGCCTGGTGCTGTTCTGGGTCTACGACCGGTCCGAGGGCACCGGCCGCAGCCGCCGGCTCGTCGAGCGCACCGCACCGATCGCCGCCCGGGCCATCGCGCTCTCCCGCTTCCGGGTGCTGCGGCCGCTCGTGCGGCAGATCCACGACGTCCTGGTGGAGTTCCTGCCCGGGGCGCGCGGCGCCCAGGACGTCAGATCCAGCTGAGTTCCCACAGCCGCCAGATCCCGGTGCCGTCGGAGAGGTACTGGGACCCGGACACGGACTGCTTGCTGACGACGTAGTCCTTCTTCTGCCACAGCGGGACCAGCGGCACGTCCTCGCCGACCAGCTTCTGCATCTCCTTGAAGTCGTCCGAGGTCCGGCCGCGGTCGCTGTACTGCTGCGTGGCCGCGATCAGGGCGTCCATCTTCTCGCTGCTGTAGCCGTTGTGGAGGGAGTTCTCGCTGCCGACCAGGGGCTGGCTGAAGGTGTCGGGGTCCGGGTAGTCGGGGAGCCATCCCAGGGTGTACGCGTCGTACTCACCGGCCGCGTAGCCCTTCTGGAAGGCCTGCCACTCGACGGCCTTCTCCTTGACCTCGAAGAGCCCGTCCTTCTCCAGCTGGCGGACCAGCTCGGCGGACTCCGCCTTGTTGGCGTCGTCATCGCGGTGGGCGAAGGTGATGTGCAGCGGAAGATCCACACCGGCCTCCTCCATCAGCTCCCTGGCCCGGTCCGGGTCCGACTCCGGGTAGGAGTCGAAGAAGGGGGTGCTGTGCCCGATGTAGCCCTGCGGGATCAGGGAGTACAGCGGTTCGACGGTGCTCCGGTAGGCCTTGGTGACCAGCGGCCCGCGGTCGATGAGCCAGGCGATGGCCTGGCGGACCTTCTTGTCCGCGAGCGGCGCGCCGTCCCGGACGTTGAAGACGAGGTTGCGGATCTCCGCGCTGTCCGCCTCGGTGACGCGCTGGTCATCGGCGGCCGGGTCGAGCTCGGCGAGCTGCTCGGAGGGGAGCTGGCGGTGGGTGACATCGACGTCCCCGGCCGTCCAGGCCGCCTGGAGCGCCTCGGACCCCTCGAAGTAGCGGATGTCGACCGCGACACCCGTCTTCTTCAGCGCGCCCTTGTACGCCGGGTTGGGCACCAGCTCGGCCTGGACGCCGGGCTCGAACGACTTGAGGGTGTACGGGCCCGAACCGTCGACCTGGCCGCCCGTGCGGAGCTTGTCCTTCGGGTACCGGGTGGGGTCGACGATGGACCCGGCGCCCGTGGCCAGCTTCTGCGGGAACGTCGCGTCCCTGGCCGAGAGGTTGAAGGTGATCGTGCGGCCCTCGGTCACGATGGAGTCGAGGCTGGGGAACAGCACCGAGGGCCCCGCGTCCGCCTTGATCCTGAGCATGCGCTCGAAGGAGTACTTGACGTCCTCGGCCGTGATCTTGCGGCCGTTGGAGAAGGTCAGGTCGTCCCGCAGGCTGCACTGGTAGGTCTGGAGCTTCTGGCCGACGAAGTCGCAGCTCTCGGCGGCGTCCGGTTCCGGCACGACCGCCCCGGGCCTGAAGGTCATCAGGGACTGGTAGAGGTTGCTGTAGATCGCCCAGGAGCCGGCGTCGTACGCACCGGCCGGGTCGAGCGAGGTGACCTCGTCGGACGTTCCGACCGTGATCGGGAACTCGTTCACCTCGTCCGAGGGAAGCAGCTGCCAGGCGCCGACGCCCGCGATGACCAATACCGCCAGAATCGCGAGAATCCGTAGACGGATGAACCGCATGTGCCGTGCTCCCTTGCCAACCCCACCCCGGCTCACGTGCACAGAGAGGCACATCATCGCCGCATGATCACCCTTACCCAATCACACGATATTCACATCTGGAAGGCCAGGGTGGGCACTCACAGGTTTCGGGCTCAGGCCTGCGGGGAAGCGAGTTCCACCACGGTGATGTCGGAGGGGGCGCCGACGCGCACGGGCGGGCCCCAGGCGCCCGCACCTCGCGAGACGTACAACTGCGTGTCGCCGTAGCGTTCGTATCCGGCGACGGTGGGGTTGGCGAGCTCCGCCAGGAGGTTCCCCGGCCAGAGCTGGCCCCCGTGCGTGTGGCCGGAGAGCTGGAGTCCGACGCCGTATTCGACGGCCTGGTCGATGACGACGGGCTGGTGCGCGAGGAGGACGGAGGCGCGGCTGCGGTCGCGGTCGCCGAGCGCGCGGGCGAAGTCCGGGCCCTGGCCCTCGCTCTCGCCCGCCACGTCGTTGACTCCGGCGAGGTCGAAGCCGGCGATCTCGACGCGGGCGTTCTCCAGCGGGTGCAGACCCAGCTCGCGTACGTGGTCGACCCATTCGGCGGCGCCGGAGAAGTACTCGTGGTTACCGGTGACGAAGTAGCTGCCGTGGCGGGCTTCGAGCCCGGCGAGCGGCTCGGCCGCGGGACCGAGGTCGGCGACGGATCCGTCGACGAGGTCTCCGACGACGGCGACCAGGTCGGAGCCGGTGGCGTTGATCGCGTCGACGATCCGCCGGGTGTGGGCGCGGCCGAGGATGGGGCCGAGGTGGATGTCGCTGACCACGGCGATGCGGAAGCCGTGGGCGCCCCGCGGGAGTCCGGCGAGGGGGACGGTGATCCGCTTGGTGCGGGGGCCGCGCAGCACCCCGTAGGTGCCGTAGCCGACGGTGCCGAGCCCGGCGACGGCGGCCGCTCCGCCGACGGCACGGGCGACGAAGAGCCGGCGCGAGGGGCCGGCGACGGACGGGGCGGGAGTCTCGGCGCGCGGCGCGAGGTCCGTACGGGTGCTGCCGCCGCCCGAGCCGGGCCCGGAGGTGGTGGCGGAGGCCTGGTGAGGGCGCTCGGAGGCCGGAGCGGCGGCCTGGTCCGTGGGCCGGCCGGCGGTCGCGGTGGCCTGGTCCGTGGGCCCGTCACCGGCCGTCGCGGCCCGGCGGGCGAGCAGCCGGCGCAGCAGGGGCCGGACGGCCTCGCCGACCAGCAGGGCCAGCGTCAGGTAGAGCAGAGCGGCCAGCCAGAGGTAACCCGGCCAGGCGAGCACCTGCTGCACCGGGAAGGGGACCCCGGCGCGGCTGGAGACCAGGGCCCCGACGCTCAGCAGCGGCAGTACGAAGGCCGCGACGGTGCCCGCGCGGCGCGCGAGGCTGTCCTTCGCCGTCGTGTCACCGATCAGCCGGCGCCACACATACCGGTGTACCGCGGCGAGCAGTGCGAGAACCGCGACCGCCACCAGTACGAAGACCACAACCACGTACGCTCCCCCGCTGAAACGATCCTGTACGGACGGCGGCCCACGCCCGGGCCGTCATCTGCCTTCGCGACGCAAAGCCCTGACGCCACGGAACCCGATGACCCCCACAGCCGTCCCCAGAAGAAACGAGGTGATGGCGAGCAGGAGATGGACCCAGAAGTACGCGGTCGGATCGCCCGCGTCGTCGAACGCGAGCCCGCTGCCGTCCTTCCAGAGATTTTTGACAAAGGTGACCCAGATGACCCAGCTCCACGCTCCGAAGACGAGCAGGAACCAGGAGACGGAGCGGCTGAGCTTCATGGAATCAGTATCGCCGCCGCGCTCCCGTCCGATCGCCCGGGGTGGGCTGTCCCGGCGGTATGCACGGCGGGTCAGGCCATCCGGGTCCCCATCCTCAGCAACGCCATGTACGTTTCCGACCGTGCCTGCTCTGAAAAAGACCGTAATGACGGTCCTCTCTGCCGCGTTGCTGTCCGTATGTGTCGTCAGTCCCGCCGGGGCAGCCGACAAGGACAAGACCGACGACAAACAGCCGAAGCCGAACGGTCCGATGTCGACCGTGGGCGGCAAGCGGCTGGGCGAGGTGGGCACCCAGGTCGATCTGGGCCCAGGCGCCCCGGTCCTGCCGAAGGACCTCACCGCACGGTCGTGGATCGTCGCGGACGCGGAGAGCGGGCAGGTGCTCGCGTCGCACAATTCTCACTGGCGGCTGCCGCCCGCCTCCACCCTGAAGATGCTCTTCGCCGACACGGTCCTGCCCGCCCTGCAGCCGAAGTCCCTCACCCATCTGGTGACCGAGGACGAACTCGCCGGCGTCGGTGAGGGAAGCAGCCTGGTGGGCGTCAAGGAGGACCACTCCTACACGGTCCACGACCTGTGGCTCGGCGTCTTCCTGCGCTCCGGCAACGACGCGGTGCACGTGCTCTCCGAGATGTACGGCGGCGTGCCCGCGACGGTCGCCGCGATGCAGCGGCACGCCGAGGAGCTCCAGGCGCTGGACACCACGGTCGTCTCCCCCGACGGTTACGACGCCCCGCACCAGGTCTCCAGCGCGTACGACCTGACGCTGTTCGCCCGGAGCGGCATGCAGAAGGCGGACTTCCGCGAGTACGCCGCAACGGCGACGGCGGAGTTCCCCGGTGAGCAGAAGAAGGGCAAGAAGCGGGAGAGCTTCGAGATCCAGAACACCAACCGGCTGATCACCGGTGACATCGGGGTGGAGCCGTACAAGGGCATCGCGGGCGTCAAGAACGGCTACACCACCCACGCGGGCAACACCTTCACGGGGATCGCCGAGCGCGACGGGAAGGTGCTGCTGGTGACGGTGATGAACCCGTCGTCGGAGGAGAGCCACGCCGTCTACAAGGAGGCCGCCGGCCTGCTCGACTGGGGCTTCTCCGCCAGCGGCAAGGTGACCCCGGTCGGCGAGTTGGTACCGCCGAAGTCCGCCGTGGTCTCGAAGGGCTCGGAACCCGCGGGCACGGGCAAGGGCGCCGCGAAGGAGAAGAAGCCGGCCACGACGTCCCACGCCGCCGCCACCGGCTCCAACGGGGTCTGGACAGCGCTGTCGGTCGCCGGCGGAGTGCTGGTGGCCCTGGCGGCCGCGGTGTTCCTGGTCAACCGGCGCTGGCCGCTGCCCGACCTGGTGCGTCGCCTCCCCCGTCGCTGACCTCCGCGCCCTCCGCCTCCGCTGTGCCGTCCTTGCTCGGCGTCGCCGTCCAGGCGGCACAGACCAGCAGCAGCTTCGCGCTGAAGTTGATCCACAGGAGGAGGGCGATCGGCACGCCGAAGGCGCCGTACATGCTCTTCGAGGCGACATCCCTCATGTAGCTGCCGAGCAGCAGCTTGAGGAGTTCGAAGCCGACCGCGCCGACCAGCGCCGCCACGATCAGCCGCCGGCGCGGCGGCTCCACTCCGGGCAGCAGGGTCAGCAGGTAGAGCAGGATCAGGAAGTCGGCGACGACGGCCACGACGGCGGCGGCCGCCTGGAGCAGCATCCCGCCCGCGCCGTCCTCGGGGATGCCCGCGCGGTCGGCCGTCCAGCCGATGGCCGTGGACGCGACGGTGGAGACCGCGAGGGTCACGAGCGCCGCTCCACCGAGACCGAGCAGCAGACCGGCGTCCTTGAGCTTGCGGACGACCGGGTTCCCCTCGTCCACGTCGTCCTTCTCCCACACGGCGCGCAGGCAGTCCCGCATCGAGCCGATCCAGCCGATGCCGGTGAAGAGCAGCAGCACACCGGCGACGACCCCGACCGTGCCCGCGTGGGCCACGAGGCTGTCGATGCCGAGCTGGTCCGAGATGCCGGGCACCTGCTCGGCGAGCTTGTCCTCGATCTTGTCGAGCTGCTGGGGGGAGAGCAGCGCGGCGCCGATGGCGGCACCGACGGCGATCAGCGGGAAGAGCGCCAGGAAGCTGAGGAAGGTGATCGCCGCGGCGAGCCTGGTCCAGTGGACCCGGTCCAGCGTCTCGTAGGAGCGCCAGGCGTGCGTCTCCATCAGCCGTGCGACGAACGGCCCGACGACGGGGAGTTTCTTCAGCCAGTCCATGCACTACGCGTACCCTCCCGGGCACGGAAAACCGTCGCCCGGGGCCGCCCGGATCACCAATCACCCATTTCGGTGAGTGCTGTAACAAATCCCTCAAACGGGTTTTATTGGGCGATACGGTCACTACCACGTCCGTCGACACCCCGCTAGGAGTTATCCCGTGAAGGACGCCTTCGGTGCCCCGCGTTCCCTGCTCGTCCTCGGCGGCACCTCGGAGATCGGGCTGGCCACCGCGCGGCGGCTGATCGCCCGCCGCACCCGGGCCGTCCAGCTGGCCGGGCGGCCCTCCCCCGCCCTGGAACGCGCTGCGGCCGAGCTGCGCGAGCTGGGCGCCGACGTCCGAACCGTCGCCTTCGACGCGCTCGACTCCGCCTCCCACGAGGAGGTGCTCGGGAAGCTCTTCACCGACGGGGACATCGACATGGTGCTGCTGGCCTTCGGGGTCCTGGGCGACCAGGCGCGCGACGAGGAGGAGCCCCTGGCCGCGGTCCGGGTGGCGCAGACCAACTACACGGGAGCGGTCTCCGCGGGTCTGGTGTGCGCCGGCGCACTCCAGGCGCAGGGACATGGGTCGCTGGTGGTGCTCTCCTCGGTGGCGGGCGAGCGCGCCCGGCGCGCCGACTTCATCTACGGCTCCAGCAAGGCGGGCCTGGACGCCTTCGCGCAGGGGCTCGGCGACGCGTTGCACGGGACGGGGGTGCACGTGATGGTCGTACGCCCCGGCTTCGTGCGGTCGCGGATGACCGCCGGGCGCGAGGAGGCACCGCTCGCCACGACCCCGGGCGCGGTCGCGGACGCGATCGTGACGGGGCTGCGGCGGCGCTCGGAGACGGTGTGGGTCCCCGGGGCGCTGCGCGTGGTGATGTCGGCCCTGCGGCACGTGCCGCGTCCGCTGTTCCGGCGACTGCCGGTGCGGTAGGCCACCGCGGTCAGGCCGGGCTCAGGGGTGCAGGGACGGCCGGTCCATGGAGCTGCCGCCCTGGGCCGGTACGGCGGGTGCGGCGCCGCCGCCGCCGAAGGGGAACTCGTTGATCTTGCGCCAGACGCCGTCCGCGCCCTGCTCGTAGAGCGCGAAGGAACCACAGGTCCAGGCCGCCTCGTACGAGGAGAGCTCCTCGTACGCCCGGTCCATGGCCTCCTCCGCGATGCCGTGCGCCACGGTCACATGCGGGTGGTACGGGAACTGCAGCTCGCGCACCAGGGGCCCGGACGCCTCCCGGACCCGCTTCTGGAGCCAGGAGCAGGCCGAGGCGCCCTCGACGACCTGGACGAAGACGACCGGCGAGAGCGGGCGGAAGGTGCCCGTGCCCGACAGGCGCATCGGGAAGGGCCGGCCGGCCGTGGCGATCTGGGAGAGGTGGGTCTCGATCGCCGGCAGGTCGGCCGCCTCGGCCTCGGTCGGCGGAAGAAGGGTGACGTGGGTGGGGATGCCGTACGCGGCAGGGTCCCCGAAGCTCGCGCGCCGCTCCTGGAGCAGGCTGCCGTACGGCTCCGGGACCGCGATCGAAACGCCAAGCGTTACGGTCCCCACATCGTTCTCCTCAATCTTCGAAGGTCGTTCTTCGGTCGTGCCGACGCCAGTGTGGCCCCTTCGGCCGTGGTCCCGCCAGGGTCCTTGGACTCAGTGCTTCGCAGGCAGAAGGCCCATCCGGTCATAGGTCTGCGCCAGTGTCTCGGCGGCGACGGTCCTGGCCTTCTCGGCCCCCTTGGCCAGCAGGGCGTCCAGGGTCTCCGGGTCGTCCAGGTACTCCTGGGTCCGGGTCCGGAACGGGGTGACGAACTCCACCATGACCTCGGCGAGGTCGGTCTTGAGCGCGCCGTACCCCTTGCCCTCGTACTTCTGTTCAAGGTCCGTGACGGCGGTGCCGGTGAGGGTGGAGTAGATGCTCAGGAGGTTGCTGACGCCGGGCTTCTTCTCCGTGTCGTAGCGGATCACCGTGTCCGTGTCGGTCACCGCGCTCTTGACCTTCTTGGCGGTGACCTTCGGGTCGTCGAGGAGGTTGATCAGGCCCTTCGGCGTGGACGCCGACTTGCTCATCTTGATCGACGGGTCCTGGAGATCGAAGATCTTCGCCGTCTCCTTGAGGATGTACGGCGCCGGGATCGTGAACGTCTCGCCGAAGCGGCCGTTGAAGCGCTCGGCGAGGTCCCGGGTGAGCTCGATGTGCTGGCGCTGGTCCTCGCCGACCGGGACCTGGTTCGCCTGGTAGAGCAGGATGTCGGCGACCTGGAGGACCGGGTAGGTGAAAAGGCCCACGGTCGCCCGTTCGGCGCCCTGCTTCGCGGACTTGTCCTTGAACTGCGTCATGCGGGACGCCTCGCCGAAGCCGGTGAGGCAGTTCATGATCCAGCCGAGCTGGGCGTGTTCGGGGACATGGCTCTGGACGAAGAGCGTGCACCGCTCCGGATCGACCCCGGCCGCCAGCAACTGTGCGGCGGCGAGCCGGGTGTTGGCCCGGAGCTCCTTCGGGTCCTGCGGCACGGTGATCGCGTGCAGGTCCACCACCATGTAGAAGGCGTCGTGGGACTCCTGCAGCGCCACCCACTGGCGGACCGCACCGAGATAGTTGCCGAGGTGGAACGAGCCTGCGGTGGGCTGGATTCCGGAAAGCACGCGGGGTCGATCAGAGGCCATGGAGCCATTGTCTCAGGTGTGGAACCGATCTCCGGCAACCGGTGGAGGAAAGATGTGAGGGCGCGGGAAGGGGCTCGGCCGGGGGGCCGCCGCGGCGGCGGGGCCTCGGTGATCACCCGTGCGCGGACCGGGGCACCGCGATGAATGAGACGAGAAACACGGTCCGCCCGGCAGGGTGTGCGCGGTGTCCGTGAGGCGCGCCGCACGCGGAAGGTTTCCAGGTCCTGGATCCGACCGACGATACAAAGTGGGCACCACCCCCGCCCCCGCCGCACGACGAACGGAGATCCCGTGTCGACCACGGAAACCGCCATCGCCTCCGCCGAGGCGCACAGCGCGCACAACTACCACCCGTTGCCCGTCGTCGTCGCCTCGGCGGACGGCGCCTGGATGACCGATGTCGAGGGGCGCCGTTACCTCGACATGCTCGCCGGCTACTCGGCGCTCAACTTCGGGCACGGCAACAGGCGCCTGATCGACGCGGCCAAGGCTCAGCTCGAACGCGTGACCCTGACTTCCCGCGCCTTCTACCACGACCGGTTCGCCGAGTTCTGTACACAGCTCGCCGAGCTCTGCGGCATGGAGATGGTCCTCCCCATGAACACGGGGGCCGAGGCCGTGGAGACGGCCGTGAAGACGGCCCGCAAGTGGGGCTACCGCGTCAAGGGCGTCCCGGACGGCATGGCGAAGATCATCGTCGCCGCCGACAACTTCCACGGCAGGACGACCACGATCGTCAGCTTCTCCACCGACCATGAGGCTCGGGACGACTTCGGCCCTTACACACCGGGGTTCGAGATCGTTCCGTACGGGGATCTCACCGCGCTGTCCGGAGCGATGACGGAGAACACCGTCGCGGTGCTGATGGAGCCGATCCAGGGCGAGGCCGGGGTGCTGGTTCCGCCGCCGGGCTATCTGGCCGGGGTGCGGGAGATGACCCGGGAGCGGAACGTGCTGTTCATCGCGGACGAGATCCAGTCGGGCCTGGGCCGCACGGGCCGGACCTTCGCCTGCGAGCACGAGGGCGTCGTCCCCGACATGTACGTGCTGGGCAAGGCGCTGGGCGGTGGCGTCGTACCCGTCTCGGCCGTCGTGTCGTCCTCCGCGGTCCTCGGTGTGTACAGGCCGGGCGAGCACGGGTCGACCTTCGGCGGGAATCCGCTGGCCTGCGCGGTGGCCCTGGAGGTGGTCGCGATGCTGCGCACCGGTGAGTTCCAGCAGCGGGCGGCGGAGCTGGGCGACCATCTCCACCACGAGCTCGGGCTGCTGGCCGGCGGCGGCGCGGTGGAGGCCGTGCGGGGCCGGGGCCTGTGGGCGGGGGTCGACGTCTCCCCGGCCCTCGGGACGGGCCGGGAGATCTCGGAGAAGCTGATGGACCGCGGGGTGCTGGTCAAGGACACCCACGGCTCCACGATCCGGATCGCCCCTCCCCTGGTGATCAGCAAGGAGGACCTCGACTGGGGCCTGGACCAGCTCCGCGGCGTACTGGCCGGCTGAGCGCCCGGTCCGGCCGCGGGCGCCCGGTCAGAGGATGACGTGGGGCAGGAAGCGCGCGTACTCGTCCGTGACCAGCCCCGCCGATTCCCGGATGCCGAGCCCGGCGGCCTCGTCCTCGACCACCCAGGCGCCGAGCACCACCCGGTTGCCCGCGAAGTCGGGCAGGGGGGCCAGCTCCTGGTAGCAGCAGGGCTCGTCGCGCAGGACCGGGGCGCTGCCCGGTTCGTGGACGGTGACCCCGGCGCCCTCACGGCCGAGCAGCGGCTTGGCGACGTAGCCCGCCCCGTCCGGCCCGGCCAGCTCGCGGGGTCCGTCGAGGTAGGCGGGGAGGAGGTTGGGGTGGCCCGGGTACAGCTCCCAGAGGATGGGCAGCAGCGCCTTGTTGGAGAGGAGCATCTTCCAGGCGGGCTCGATCCAGCAGGTGCTGCCGGTTCCTCCGCCGTTGTCCAGGGTCTCCAGCACATGCGGTCCGAAGCGGTCCGTCGCCAGCCATTCCCACGGGTACAGCTTGAAGCAGCTGCGGATGAAGCGGAGCCGCTCGTCGACGAAGCGGCGGGACAGCCGGTCCCAGCCGATCCGCTCGACGGAGAGCGCCCGGGTCTCGATCCCGGCCTGCTCGGCGGTCTCCCTCAGATACGCCACCGTCATCAGGTCCTCGCCCAGCTCGTCGCCGTCGGAGTGGGCGAAGTGGAGAGGGCCGGGCGGCAGCAGCGGCGCCTGCCGCTTCCAGGCGTCGACGAGGCGCTCGTGCAGGGAGTTCCACTGGTCGGCGCCGGGGAAGCGGTCCTCCATCCAGAACCACTGGGGGCTGGCGGCCTCCACCAGCGAGGTGGGGGTGTCGGCGTTGTACTCCAGCATCTTGGCCGGGCCGGTCCCGTCGTACCGCAGGTCGAACCTGCCGTACAGGGAGGGCAGTTCGGCGCGGCGCCGCCAGGACTCGGCGATCAGGCCCGCCAGCCGGGTGTCCGTGATGCCGAGATCGGCGAAGCGGTCGTGCTCGACGATGTGCGCGGCGGCGGCCAGACACATCGTGTGGAGCTCCTCCACGACCTCCTCCAGCGCCTCGACCTCGGGCAGGGAGAAGACGTAGTAGGCGCTCTCGTCCCAGTAGGGGCGCAGGGAGCCGTCCGGGTAGCGGGTCAGGGGGTAGATCAGCCCCTGCTCCTCGACGGTCTCCTGCCAGCCGGGGCGCGGTTCCGTGGTGCGGCGTTCCATGAGGGGTCTCAGCCGCCGCTGGAGCCGGAGGAGCCGAATCCGTCGCGCTCGACCGCGGACTTGTCGAAGCTGCCGCCGGAAACGCGGTTGTTGTGGCTGCTGCCGCCGTAGTAGTACTTCCCGCTGCCGTTGCTGTCCTCGCACTCGTACTCCGGCAGGATCTCCTGGGTGACCCGGTCGACGCACCGCTCGTCCGGTTCCGAGCCGCACGCGGTGAGCGTCGCCGCGAGTACTCCCATGCCGCCGAGCACGACGGTGCTCGACCTCAGCTTGCGCCTGTCCATGTGCTGTTCTCCCCCGTCGTACCCACGGGCCGGTGTACGCCCACCCGCCAACTGCCAGTCAGATTAGATGCACGATCCCCCCGACTGAAACCCGGTGCCGCCCACTCTCCGGCGTCACGCCTACGGCAGCACCCGGCAGAGCGCGTCCAGCGCCCCCGCCCATCCGCTCTCCGACGGCGTGCCGTAACCGATGACCAGCCCGTCGCGGCCGGGGGCCGCGTCCTGGTGCCGGAAGCGCGAGAGCCGCTCCAGCGCGAGCCCCTGCCAGGTGGCCGCCTGGACGACCGACTGCTCGGTCCCCTCGGGGAGTTCGAGCACGGCGTGCAGCCCCGCCGCGATGCCGCTCACCTCGAAGTCCGGTGCCCGCTCGGCGAGCGCCTCGACGAGCTGGTCACGACGGCGCCGGTAGCGCAGCCGCATCGCCCGCACGTGCCGGTCGTACGCTCCTGAGGCGATGAGCTCCGCGAGGGTCAGCTGGTCCGGCGCCGCGGACATCCAGTCGAAGCCGCCCTTCGCGTCGCACACCTCGTCCACCAGTCCCTCCGGCAGCACCATCCAGGCCAGCCGCAGCCCGGGCGCCAGGGACTTACTGGCCGTCCCCATGTAGACCACCCGTTCCGGGTCGAGGCCCTGGAGGGCGCCCACCGGCTGGCGGTCGTAGCGGAACTCGCCGTCGTAGTCGTCCTCCAGGATCAGACCGCCCGAGGACCGCGCCCAGTCGACCGCCGCGGCCCGCCGGTCGGGATGGAGCGGGACGCCCGTGGGGAACTGGTGGGCTGGGGTCAGCAGCACCGCGCCCACGCCCGGTGCCCCTCCCAGCTCCCCGGTCCTGGCCCCGAGCGCGTCCACCGGGAGGCACGGGGTGCGCAGGCCGGCGTCGGCCAGGAGGTTCCAGTGGATGTCCAGCCCGTACGACTCGACGGCCGCCGCCCGCACCTTGCGGCGTCGCAGCACCTTCCCCATCAGCGTGAGCCCGTGGACGAATCCGGAGCAGATCACGATGCGCTCCGGGTCCGCGTACACCCCGCGTGCCCGTGCCAGGTAGTCCGCCAGCACGCTCCGCAACTCGAAGCGGCCCTGCGGGTCGTCGTACCCGAAGGCGGCGTCGGGGGCGGCGGTGAGGGCCCGTCTGGCGGCCTTGAGCCACTCGGCGCGGGGGAACGCCGAGAGGTCCGGCGAGCCCGGCATCAGGTTGTGGACGGGCCGCCGTCGCACCTGCCGGCCCGCGGCCCCCCGGGCGGCGGGTCCGGGCGCGTCGGCCCGCTGCGCGACCCTGGTCCCCGAACCCTGCCGCGCGGTGAGCCAGCCCTCCGCCACGAGCTCGGCGTAGGCGTCGGCGACGGTGTTGCGTGCGATCCCGAGATCCACGGCGAGCGTCCGGGACGAGGGCAACCGCGTGCCCGGGATCAGCCGTCCGGTGCGCACGGCCTCACGCAGCGCGTTCATCAGCCCGCTGCGCAGGCCCGTGCCGACCGGTTCGATATGCAGGTCGGCGCCGAAAGCGGCCCAGGAATCTGTCATGGAAATGGACCATACCGGTGCGCCATCCGACCGTTAACTTCGCATCATGACGACGCACGCACAGCACCACACACCCACCGACAACGCCCCCGAGCACCCCGCCCGCCTGCAGTGGGCCCAGCTCGTCCCGGATGTCTACAAGGCCATGGTCCGGCTGGACGCCGCGTCCCGTCAGGGACTGGACCCGACACTGCTCGAACTGGTGAAGGTCCGCGCCTCGCAGCTCAACCACTGCGCCCTCTGCCTGGACATGCACTCGAAGGACGCCCTCGCGGCGGGCGAGTCCGTCGAGCGGCTCATCCAGCTCAGCGCCTGGGAGGAGTCGCAGCACTTCTACACGGAGAAGGAGATCGCGGCGATCCAGCTGACGGAGGCGGTGACGGTCCTGACCGACGGTTTCGTGCCGGACGAGGTCTACGCGAAGGCCGCGAAGCGGTTCGAGGAGGCCGAGCTGGCGCAGCTGATCGCCGCGATCACGGTGATCAACGCCTGGAACCGGTTCGGTGTGACCTGCCGGATGGCCCCGGGGCACCACACGCCCGGCGACATCAAGCACTGAGCCGCAGCCGCCGAGCCCCGTACCCACCTCCCGCCCCGGAGCCCTGATGAACGAGCCCGTGTCCGTCTTCCGCGCCCTGCACCACGGCCGCCCCTCCGGCGACCCGCTGGTCCTGCCCGGCCCGTGGGACGCCGCGAGCGCCCGCGTGTTCGAGGAGGCAGGCTTTCCCGCCCTGGCCACCCCGAGCGCGGGTGTCGCCGCCTCCCTCGGTCACGCCGACGGGGAGACGCCGGCGGACGAGATGTTCGCGGCGGTGGCGAGGATCGCCCGAGCGGTGTCCGTTCCCGTCTCGGCGGACGTCGAGGCCGGTTACGGTCTGGCCCCGGACGAGCTCGTCGACCGCCTCCTGGAGGCCGGGGTCGTCGGCTGCAACCTGGAGGACTCGGTGGACGGCGTGCTCGTCGACCCGCCGAGGCAGGCCGACCGGCTCGCCGAGGTGCGCGCGGCGGCGGGCGGGCGTCTCTTCGTCAACGCCCGCATCGATACGTACATCCACGGGGACCCGGCCGCCACGGACGTGGTGGCGGACACGGTGGCCCGCGCCCGGCTCTACGCCGACGCCGGTGCCGACTGCGTCTACCCGATCATGGCCCCGCCGGACACCCTGCCCGCTCTGGCCGCGGCGGTCCCGGTCCCGCTCAACGCGCTCGGCGCACCCGACGGCCGGGCCGCCACCCGCCGGCTCGGCGAGCTCGGCGCGGCACGGATCACCTTCGGCCCGCAGCTCCAGCGCAGGGCGGCGGACGCCGTGCGGGAGCTGGCCGGGCGGCTGCTCGGCGACTGAGCAGACGTACGAGGGCGCCCCCGCAGCTGCTGCTGCGGGGGCGCCCTCGTACGTCCTCCGGGGCCGGCCGGTGGCCGGGCTCCGGTCAGATCAGGCCGAGCTCGCGGACCGCGTCGCGCTCCTCGGAGAGCTCCTGCACCGACGCGTCGATGCGCGCACGGGAGAACTCGTTGATGTCCAGGCCCTGGACGATCTCGTACTTCCCGTCCTTCGTGGTGACCGGGAAGGAGGAGATGATGCCCTCGGGAACGCCGTAGGAGCCGTCCGACGGGATACCCATCGAGGTCCAGTCGCCCTCGGCGGTGCCGTTGACCCAGGTGTGCACGTGGTCGATGGCGGCGTTGGCGGCCGAGGCGGCCGAGGACGCGCCACGGGCCTCGATGATCGCGGCGCCGCGCTTGGCGACGGTCGGGATGAAGGTGTCGGCCAGCCAGGCCTCGTCGTTGACGACCTCGGCGGCGTTCTTGCCGGCGATCTCCGCGTGGAAGATGTCCGGGTACTGGGTCGCCGAGTGGTTGCCCCAGATCGTCAGCCGCTTGATGTCGGAGACGGCGGCACCGGTCCTGGCGGCCAGCTGCGAGATCGCGCGGTTGTGGTCCAGGCGGGTCATCGCGGTGAAGCGCTCGGCCGGTACGTCCGGGGCCGCGGCCTGTGCGATGAGGGCGTTGGTGTTGGCCGGGTTGCCGACGACGAGGACCTTGATGTCGTCCGCGGCGTTGTCGTTGATGGCCTTGCCCTGCGGCTTGAAGATGCCGCCGTTGGCGGACAGCAGGTCGCCGCGCTCCATGCCCTTCGTGCGCGGGCGGGCGCCGACCAGGAGGGCGACGTTGGCGCCGGCGAAGCCGACGTTGGCGTCGTCCGTGATCTCGATGCCGCGCAGCAGCGGGAAGGCGCAGTCGTCGAGCTCCATGGCGGTGCCCTCGGCGGCCTTCAGGCCCTGCGGGATCTCGAGGAGTCGCAGGTTGACCGGCACATCCGGGCCGAGCAGGTGGCCGGAGGCGATGCGGAAGAGCAGCGCGTAGCCGATCTGGCCGGCTGCGCCGGTCACGGTGACATTCACGGGAGTGCGGGTCATGGCGGTCTCCGTTAGACAGCTGGCGGTAGGGGTCCCTGCCCCTGGTGCTGGATACCTCTGAATCTTGACGTGAAGAGATATCCAGCGGTCAGGCTATCCGACCCTCGCCGCAGGAGCCGCCCGGCCCCCTGTGGGACCGCGCACAGTCGGTCACGCAGCGCAGCGGCTCCGCTGCCTTCACACAGCGCAGCGGCTCCCCTGCCTCACGTGCCTCACTCCGGCGTGGTGCAGCCGGTCGTCCCGGAGGCGAGGGTCGCGCAGGCCTTGGCGTCGGAGGCCTTCTTCACGGCGACCATCGGGGTGTACGCCTCGGCGTCGGCGTCCACCGTGCCGTCCTGCTCCGACGGACCGGCGGCGATCTTCACGGTGTCCCCCGGGGACGCCTGGGTGAGACGGGCCCACGCGGCGCCGCAGGTCTCGCTGTAGCGGACCTCGACGAGGCCGCCGCCGACGGTCTCCCTGGCCACCGTGCCGGCGAACTGGCCGCCGCAGCCCATGGCTTCCGGGTCCTGGCCGGTGCAGTCGGCGCCGCTGCACTCGACCCCGGCGGGCAGCTGGGACGCGCTGGTGCCCGGCGCGGCGGACGGCGTCGCGGCGACCGCACCGGTGTCGTCGTCGCCACCCAGATCGGTGAGCATCACGGCCCCGGCCATCAGCAGGAGCGCGCCCACGAGCCCCGCCAGGAAGAGCGTCAGCCTGCGCCGGCCGCCCTCCCGCCGCTCTCCGGGACCGCCCGCCGGGCGGCGTCCGCCGCCGGTGGAGTCCGGCACCGCCCCCGGCTGCGGCTGCTGCGGAATCCGCGGAACCGTGCCGCGCTGGACGGGCACGGACGGCGGACGGCCGCTGTCGCGCCCTCCACCTCCCGGCCCCGCGGCGGTGGAGACTCCCGTACCGCCGCCGTCCGCACTCCTGCCCGCCACGGTGGCCGCGGCCACACCCGCCTCACCGAGCGCCGCACGCGCCTGGGAGATCCTGATGGTCTCCATCGTCATGTCGTGGCGCATCTCGGAGCGGCTCCAGGCCCGCTCGGCCAGCTCCCACATGGTCGTCAGATGGTGCTGCTGAACGCCCGTCACCTCGGCGAGGGCGACGATCGCCCCCTTGGGTGCGAGCAGCCTGCCGTTGAGGTAACGCTCCCACGACGTCCTGCTGTAGCCCGTGCGGTCGGCGACCGCGGCCAGGCTCAGACCGCTGCGGTCCACCAGTCTGCGCAGCTGGCCCGCGAACTCCCGTACCTGCGGATCGAGTTCCTCCGGTAGTGCCTTCCAACGAGGCATTGGTTCCCCCCCAGTCGATTCCCCCGGACGTTCCCCGGCGCGCCCCCGATCCCGGCACCGGGCCCTTCCCCCCTGCCGTCGGAGCGTCTGGTCCTGCGCTCCGGACTACCCAGAAGGATGCACGGATCCAGGATGTCAGTTCCGGACAAAGGGGCGCACGGGGGCATTCGGTATGAGCGCGGCCTCCGCTGTGCGCCGTAGCGCGCACCGCGCACGGTTCCCCTCGTTGCGTGACGATCACACGATGGCGGAATGGTCACTTCCGTGCCACAGGCACCGGGCATCCCTTGAACCCGGTACCTCATGTCCATGACGCTTGACCCAGGACAGGGCAAGGCCGCTCAAGTCACCGCATTCCGGCGCTTCTTGCACCGGCGCCCTGTCCGGTGTCCGTCCCTTCTCGGGGGAGGGGACGGACACCCCTCAGCGGATCGTGAAGTGGACGACGTCCTGCAGGAACGGGACCCGCAGCCAAGGACGGGGCTGCTCCATCAGCGCGAGCAGCACGATCAGCGCGCCCATCAGGCCGTACGTGACCAGGTCGGTGAACCGGGACCGTACGGCGAGCATGCCGACCGAGGGGACCGTCCAGCGGAGCACCGCTCCCGCGAGCAGGGCGACGCCCATCACGATGGCGCCGACCCTGAACGCCTCGGCGAAGGGGTCGATCGCCACGATCAGCAGGCCGATCCCGGCGGTGCAGAGCACCGTGAGCAGCGGCCACTGCCGGGCGGGTGCGGGGGCGTCCCCCGGTGCTGCCCGGCCGCCGCCCTCGGGACGCGCGGTGTCCCGGGTCAGCGAGAAGCGACGCGAGGGCGCCCAGGTCGAGCCACTCCGCCCTGCTGCCGCTTCCCCGGAGGCCCCGTCCGCCTCAGTGGTGCCGGGGACCCCCTCTTCCCCGGGGACACCGGCCTCGCCCCGCACTGCCTCTCCCGGTGCCCCGGTCTCCCCTGACACCTGGACCTTCTCGGACACCCGGGCCTCCTCGGCCGTGTCTGCCTCCTCGGCCGGCCCGTCCGCGTGCGTACCGCCCGCCGGACTCGTACCAGCGCCCATGACGTTCCTCCGGTCCGGGTCAGCCCGCGGATGCGGCGGAGTCCTCGGCGGCGCCGCGCTCGGCCGCCTCGACCACGTTGACGAGCAGCTGGGCCCTGGTCATGGGGCCGACGCCGCCCGGGTTCGGGGCGACCCAGGCGGCCACCTCCGCCACTCCGGGGTGGACGTCGCCGACGATCTTTCCGTTCTCGTCACGGCTGACGCCGACGTCCAGCACGGCCGCGCCCGGCTTCACGTCCTCGGGCTTGATCAGGTGGGGCACACCGGCGGCCGCGACGATGATGTCGGCCTTCCTGAGGTGCGCCGAGAGGTCACGGGTGCCGGTGTGGCACTGGGTGACGGTCGCGTTCTCGGACTTGCGCGTCAGCAGCAGCGGGAGGGGGCGGCCGATGGTGACGCCCCGGCCGACGACGACCACATGGGCGCCGTTGATCTCCACACCGTGGCGGCGCAGCAGGGTGACGACGCCCTGCGGGGTGCAGGGCAGCGGGCCGCTCTCGTTCAGCACGAGCTTGCCCAGGTTCATCGGGTGGAGGCCGTCCGCGTCCTTGGCCGGGTCCATCAGTTCCAGGATGCGGTTGGTGTCGATCCCCTTGGGAAGGGGAAGCTGCACGATGTAGCCCGTGCAGTCCGGGTTGGCGTTGAGCTCCCGTACGACCTCCTCGATCTCCTCCTGCGTGGCGGTGTCGGGGAGTTCGCGCTGGATGGAGCCCATGCCGACCTGGGCGCAGTCACGGTGTTTGCCGTTCACGTACCAGCGGCTGCCCGGGTCGTCGCCGACGAGCAGGGTTCCCAGGCCGGGTGTGATGCCCTGTGCCTTGAGGGCCGCCACGCGGACGGTCAGATCGGACTTGATCGCAGCTGCGGTGGCCTTGCCATCGAGAATCTGGGCAGTCATGGCACCCATCCTCGCGGATGACCCCGCCCCCGTACCAATCCTGGCTTGCCACGTGGACGCGAGATTGCACTTGCACAACACATTCGGCGATCGGCTGGACAAAAGGTGGATGTCACGACGACGATAAGGCCCGCATCACTGCGGGCAGTGTCGGGGGGACCAACCGTTAAGATCGCGCAGCTTTCCTCCGTCAGGACCGCGTCGTCCCCACGTCACAACGGAGGAAACCCGCCATGAGCTTCGGCGACCCCAACAACCCCTACGGCCAGCAGCAGGGTGGCCAGCAGCCGGGCGGGCAGCAGCCGGGCTACGGCTACCCGCAGCAGGCCCCGCAGGGTGTCCCGCAGCAGGGTTACGGCTACCCGCAGGCGCCGCCGGTCCAGGGCGGCTACGGCTTCCCGGGCGGACCCACCGAGATGCCCGGCGGTGTGAAGGCCGCGCGCGTCATGCTCTACGTGATCGCGGGCCTCCAGGTCATCGGGACGATCTTCGTCGCCCTCGCCGCCGTGGCCGTGAACGCCGCCAAGGACGACCCGACGCTGCAGGAGGACGTCCAGTTCCAGGAGCTGGCCGACTACTCGGGCAGCGCTCTGTGGGGCATCGCCGTCTTCGCCGTGCTGTGGGGAGTCCTCGCGGTCGTCTTCGCCTCCAAGTTCGGCAAGGGGGGCAACGGGATCCGCATCGCGACGATCGTCTTCGCCGTGATCACCGCGATCCTCGGCATCTACCCCTTCATCGTGATGGGTCTCGTCCACACGATTCTCGCCGTCCTGGTCGTCGTCTTCGTGGCGAAGTCCGACGGCGGCGCCTGGTTCAACCGCCAGCGGCAGCCGCAGTACTGACGTCGCCGTACACACGTCGCGTGAAGGCCGCAGCACCCGCTCACCGGCGGGTGTGCGGCCTTCAGCCGTTTCCGGGCGCCGGGGTGGTCCGCTCCATGACGACGAAGGAGCCCACCTCGCGGGTGACCCGGTAGCGCGCCTCGGGGTGGAGCTGCTGGGCGTACTTCACCGGGTCGTCGATCGGCCGCGACCAGCCGAAGTCCAGGTTGATCGCGACGACGTCGGGTGCGGTGCCGGGTGCCCCGCCGACCCAGTAGACCGTGCGGTCCCCGGTCAGGTGCGCCATCAGCGTGATGTCCGTCTCCACCCGCGCGCCCACGGGTATCGCCTCCAGCGCCTCTTCGGCGGCGTGGGTGCGGGCGTCGGCGCGGTACGTCTCCGGGCGCAGCAGGTCGCGGAGCGGGAGGTGCTGGGTGAGGGCGACGGCGATCGCCACCGCGACGGGGACGGCGACGTTCGCGTAGGAGACGAGCCAGGGCCGCTTCGAGCCCCGGCTGCGCCGGATGCCGTCGGCCATGGCCAGGAAGATCACCGGCATCAGGATCGCGCTGTAGTGCCAGACCATGCCCCAGTGGTTGGAGTCCTGGGAGAGCAGACGCCAGCCGAGCGTGGGCAGGACGAGCAGGACCAGCGGTGAGCGGAGCGCCATGAAGGCGGTGATGCCGACGAGGAAGACCAGCATCTCCAGCTTGACGGAGGAGTCGAGCACACCGAGGACGGAGTCGAGCAGGGAGACCTCCTGCCCGCCGTTCTCCTCGATCTTCTTCCAGTAGTCGTACGTCCCCGCGCTGCTGGCCGCCGGGATGAGCACCAGCACGGTCAGCGCGAACGCGAACACGCCGAAGGCCGCCAGCAGGAACCCCTGGAGCCGCCGCCCGTACAGGGCCAGGAGCAGGCCGACGACGGCGACGGTGATCCCGAGGTCCTCCTTGACCAGGACCAGCGGCAGCGACCACAGGACGACGGCCCGCGGGCGCTCCATGAGGAGGGCACGGCAGGCCAGGGCCAGCAGCGGGACGGCGAACGCTATCTCGTGGAAGTCGGCCTTCACCGCTTCCTGGAGCCCCCAGGACAGCCCGTACGCGACGGTGACGCAGAGGCCGGAGCGGCCGCCCAGGATCTGCTGGACGGTGCGCCCGACGATGACCGCGGAGCCGGCGAAGAGCGCGGCCTGGGCGAACAGCAGGGCGACGGCGGACGGCCAGATCCAGTAGAGCGGGACGAGGAGCGCCACCACGGGGCTGAAGTGGTCGCCGAGTATCAGATAGCCCGGTCCCTTGATGTCGACGACCGGCGCGTCGAAACCGGCGTACGCGCGCACCTCCTGCTCGAAGATGCCCAGGTCCCAGGAGGGCGACTGGAAGTGGCTGTACCGCAGGTACGCGTAGAGGAAGTAGAGCGCGCACAGGACCACGGCGGCGATGAGGTACGGGCGCAGCGGCGCCGGGTGCGTACCGACGGCCGGCTCAGGGGCCTGCTCTCCGGACGCCTCGGTCTCGCTCTGGTTCAGGTCAAGCACGGTGCCCCCGCAACGAAATCCCTCACTGGTCACTGCCGGTCCCGCCCGGCACGGCCCGACAAGGCCATTCATTAGAACAGAGGGACGACTGATCTCCGTACGCCGGGACGCGCCGCAGGCCGCACCCGGAACGGGTACGGCCTGCGGGATGTCACTGCGGGCGCCGTCAGTGGAAGAAGTGGCGCGTGCCCGTGAAGTACATGGTCACGCCCGCCTTCTGCGCGGCCTCGACGACGAGCTCGTCACGGACCGAGCCGCCCGGCTGGGCGACGGCCTTGATGCCGGCGGCGGTCAGGATCTCCAGACCGTCGGGGAAGGGGAAGAAGGCGTCGGACGCGGCGTACGAACCCTGGGCCCGCTCCTCGCCCGCCCGCTCGACCGCGAGCTTCGCGGAGTCGACACGGTTGACCTGTCCCATGCCGACGCCGACCGACGCACCGTCCTTGGCGAGCAGGATCGCGTTGGACTTGACCGCCCGGCAGGCCTTCCACGCGAAGGAGAGCTCCTTCAGCTCCTCGGCGGACAGTGCCTCACCGGCGGCGAGGGTCCAGTTGGCCGGGTCGTCGCCGTCGGCCTGGAGCCGGTCGGTGACCTGGAGGAGCGCGCCGCCGTCGATCGGCTTCACCTCGAACGCGGACGTCGGGGCCTCGGGGCAGCGCAGCACGCGGATGTTCTTCTTGCGGGCGAGGATCTCGACCGCACCGTCCTCGTACGCCGGGGCGACGATGACCTCGGTGAAGATCTCCGCGACCTGCTCGGCCATCGCGACGGTCACCGGGCGGTTGACGGCGATGACGCCGCCGTAGGCGGACAGCGGGTCGCAGGCGTGCGCGTTGCGGTGCGCCGTCGCGACGTCGTCGGCGATCGCGATGCCGCACGGGTTGGCGTGCTTGATGATCGCGACGCACGGCTCGGCGTGGTCGTAGGCGGCACGGCGGGCGGCGTCGGTGTCCGTGTAGTTGTTGTAGGACATCTCCTTGCCGTGCAGCTGCTCGGCCTCGGCGAGGCCACCCTCGCCCTCGGTGTAGAGCGCGGCCGGCTGGTGCGGGTTCTCGCCGTAGCGCAGGACGTTCTTACGCGTGAAGGTGTCACCGAGGAACTCGGGGAGGCCCGAGTCACCGGCGGCTGCGTAGTCGCCCGCGAACCAGGAGGCGACGGCCACGTCGTAGGCGGCGGTGTGCCGGAAGGCCTCGGCGGCGAGCCGCGTGCGGGCGGTCAGGTCGAAGCCACCCGCCTTGACCGCGGCGAGGACGTCGGCGTAACGCTCGGGGCTCGTCACCACGGCCACGGACGGGTGATTCTTGGCGGCGGCGCGGACCATCGAGGGGCCGCCGATGTCGATCTGCTCCACGCACTCGTCGTCGGACGCGCCGGAGGCGACGGTGGCCTTGAACGGGTAGAGGTTGACGACCACCAGGTCGAACGGCTCCACGCCGAGCTCGGCGAGCTGCTCGCGGTGGGCGTCCAGGCGCAGGTCGGCGAGGATGCCGGCGTGCACGCGGGGGTGCAGCGTCTTGACGCGGCCGTCGAGGCACTCGGGGAAGCCGGTGAGCTCCTCGACCTTGGTGACCGGCACCCCGGCGGCTGCGATCTTCCCGGCGGTGGAGCCGGTGGACACCAGCTCGACACCCGCCTCGTGCAGACCGCGGGCGAGGTCTTCGAGCCCCGTCTTGTCGTAGACGCTGACCAGGGCGCGGCGGATGGGCTTATTCACCGACATGACCGAGATGAACCTTTCGTCCCTCAATGCGATAGCCGTCGCGGGCGAGCCGCCCCACGGCCTCGACGAGCAGCTTGCGCTCGACTTCCTTGATGCGTTCGTGGAGGGCGGCTTCGCCCTCCACCGTTTCCTCTTCGGTCACCTCGACCACGCCCTGCGCGATGATCGGACCGGTGTCGACGCCGTCGTCGACGAAGTGGACGGTGCACCCGGTGACCTTCACGCCGTACGCGAGTGCGTCGCGGACGCCGTGAGCACCGGGAAAGCTGGGGAGCAGGGCGGGGTGGGTGTTGACGATCCGGCCGCCGAACCCGGCGAGGAACTCCTTGCCCACGATCTTCATGAATCCCGCGGATACGACGAGGTCCGGACGGTGTTCCGCCACGGCCGCCGTCAGGGCCGCGTCCCACTCCTCGCGGCTCGCGTACTCGCCGAGCTTGCACACGAAGGTGGGAAGCCCGGCCCGCTCGGCACGCTCGATGCCGAGGGTGCCGTAGCGGTCCGCGCCGACCGCGACGATCCGGGCGCCGTAGCCATCGGGGTCGTCACCGATCGCGTCGAGGAGTGCCTGGAGGTTCGTGCCTGAGCCGGAGACGAGCACGACCACACGGGCCGGAGCGGCGGAGAGGGGCGGGGAGGCCACGGCAGGGCCCTTTCTCGCGTGGTGCAGCAGGTACGCGATGTACAGGAGGTGCGTTTGTATGGTCGTACGAAAGAAGCTCGTCCCGGGATACGGGGAACTCTACGAACGGTTCGACCGTCAGCAACGATACCGGCACACCCGGCGGCCCCCACGGGACGGGGGCGTAGCCGGGAGGTAGCGTCAGGGGACAGGGAACCGCCCCCGGGCGGAAATGACGAGATGGGGAAGACGTTCACCACATGCCGGACCGCCTCCGCACCGCCCTTGGCCACCCGCTGCCCGAGCGGGCATCCACGCTGATGCGGGAACGCCAGTCCTCATCGCCGGACTCCTCGTCGGGCTCGGGTTCCTCTTCGGGTTCGTCGTCGGGCTCGGGTTCCTCGTCCGGGTCGTCCGGGTCGTCCGACGACAATCCGTTCGCGGCACCGCCCGAGGACCGGCCCGATCAGCCCTGGCAGCCACGCCACCCTCCCCACACGCCGAACCACGGCAACGGCGGAAGCGATGACGGCGGCGAGGGACAGTCCGACGACCGCCCCGTCTGGGGCAGCCAGTGGAGCGACCAGCAGCCGGGCCGGCAGAGCGGCGGCTTCGGCGGCCGTCCCGGCGGCACCGGCGGACCGCGCGGCCAGGGCGGTGGCCCGGAGGGCAGCCCCGGCGGGCTGCGCTGGGACCCGACCGACCCCGCCCAGCGGCGGGCGCGGTACGCGGTGCTCGGCGGCATGTGGGCGTTCTTCTTCGCCCTCTTCGACTTCCCCGAGATCGCGATGCTTCTCGGCGCCCTCGCCGTGTACTGGTCGATCAGCGCCCTCCGTGGCGGGCCGCGGAAGAACCAGGCGGCCGGCACCGGGCAGGCGGCGGTGTCCGGCGCGAGCAGCCCTGACCGGGCCACCGCGCCCCCGCAGCCGGGGGCCGCGCCCGTCGTCGCGCAGAGCAGCAGCCGTCAGCAGACGACGGCGGCCGTCAGCGGCCTGGTGACGGCGCTCCTGGCCCTGGCGATCGTGGCCACCGGCTATACGGTCCAGCTGGTCTACCGCGACTACTACACCTGCGTGAACGACGCACTCACCAAGACCGGCGCCATCGCCTGCAACGACAAGCTGCCCGACCCGCTGGAGCCCTTCTTCGGCGTGAAGAAGTAGCTCCGCCCCGCGCTGGAACGCTCGTCACGGAGCAGCTTCCCGGCCGGGTTCCGGGTGCCCCTCGGCATCCGGGACCCGGCCGTTCGGCGTATCCGGGCCGGCAACGGGCTCGGGCTCGGGAACGGGAACGGTGGCCGGGGCTGGAACAGGCGCGGGTGCGGTCACGGGGGCCGACGCGGGCGCCGGAGCGGGCGCGTGCGCGGCAACCGGTGCGGGGGCCGGCGTGGACGGCGGCGTGGGTGTCGGCGCGGCGGCCGGTACCGGGCCGGGTGCGGGCTCCACGTCCGCCGGGAAGTCCGCCATCAGCCCGCCCGACCTCTTCTTCAGCGCGGCCAGGCGCGCCTCGCTCGCCCCGCCCTCGTGCCACGGGCCCGCCGACAGGAAGTCGTACGGCTCCGCGCCCTCGCCCGCTCCCCCGGACCCCTCCTCCGTACTCGGCTCCGGCTTCTGCCCCGGTTCCGCCGTCGCCCGCTCCCCCTTCAGCGCGTCCCACCGCCATCCCCACCGGTGTTCCCTCAGCCGCCACGCCCTGAGCAGCAGCGCCGCCGGTACGCCGATCACCGCCGTCCACGCGAGAGCGGCCGGGCCCACCAGCCACCACACGGGGCCGAACTCCGCGAGCGCCCCGGTGCCCAACGGGCCCCCCGAGACCGCCGCCAGTACCGACGCGCCGGCCCCGCAGCCCAGGGCCGCCAGCCCCGCCACCAGCGCGGTACGCGCCTGACCCCACGCCTCCTCACGCGCCCCGCGCTCAGCAACCGCCCCCCGGGCGACGAACCGGGCGACGGCCAGGGCCGCGACGGACGGCACCGCGACCGCCGCCCAGTTCGCGAGCGTCCCCGGGCCGTGGGACGGCACCGCGGCGAGCAGCGGGAAGTCGGGCAGCGTGGGGGGCCCGGTGAACGCGAGCGGTGTGACCACGGACTCCGTGCCGAGGGCGAATCCCGGCCCGAGGCCGTAGGCGGCGCCCCACATCGCCGCGTTCGGCACGAGCGCCGTCGCCAGCAGAAGGACGGAGATCCGGCCCGCCCAGTCGCCCGAGAGCCCCACGAACGATTCCCGTGCCGCCCCCGTGTGCCACACCAGTGCCACCGCGACCAGCAGTGCCCCGCCGCCGAGCAGCGTGAGCACACCGACGGCGGCCGACCGCAGTGCCACCGCGGCCCCGGACCGGAAACGGGAGTGGGCTGCGGCCTCCTGCAGCCTCAGCGGCGCCCAGACCAGCAGCGGGGTCAAGGGACGCCCACGGGCCGTCCACACCCCCGCGGCGGCCGCGGCGGCCACCACGAAGGTGACGGGGAAGGCGAGCGAGGCCCGGTCGGCGGGCAGCGCCCCGTCCCGCGCGTAGGCCGCCGCGGCCAGCGCCACCAGCAGATATCCGGCGCCCACCGCGCAGAACGCCCCGACCGCCGAGTGTCCGCGCGACGCCTTCTCCTCGGTCTCCGCCGAGTCCCTGGCGGCCCGGTGCAGCAGCCACACGGGCAGCACGACGAGCAGCAGCGGGACCGTCCCCACGGGCGCGGGATGGCCTCCCACCGTGTCGGCCCTGACGAGTTCGGCACCGTGGGCGAGCAACCAGATCCCGGTCGCCACATGGAGGGCCCCGGCGGGCCCGCTGTCCGGGTACGGAGAGCTGATCCACAGCACCATGACCAGGACCGCCAGCGCGCCCAGCCCGAGCCCGGCGGCCAGCGCCCCGCGTACGAAGGCGGAGGCCAGTGCGGCGGACCTGCTCCGCTCGGCCGGCAACGTCGGGCTGCGTTCGGTCACTTGGGTCACGCGGCCATGCTGCCAACGACACGCGCTGATTCCGTGTAACGGGCGAATGGCCGTGGTGTCGCCCAATATACGTTTATGTACTTTTTCACCCAGTGCAGCGCCATCGGGGACGGAGGCCGGGCATGACGCGAAGCGCCACCGGCCCGGCTCCCGCCGCCCCCCTGCCATCCCCGAAGGAGCGCCGCAGACTGCGCGAGGCCAGGGCACTGAGTGAGGAACAGGTCGCTGCGGCCGTGGGAGTCACGCCCGCCACCGTCCGCGCCTGGGAGACAGGGCGCACGAGCCCGCGGGGCCCGCGGCGCACGGCCTACGCCAGGCTCATCGGCTGCGACGAACACCGCCCTGCGCCGCCCCCCTCCGTCGAAGCCACCGGGAGCAGCACGATGTCCCCGACCGAGCCCGGCACCGGCACCACCCCGGACACGCCCACGCCCGGAAAGCCCTCCTTCCACACCCCCACGCCGAAGGCGCCGGCCCTGGGCGTCCCTGCCCAGGACGTCCCTGCTCAGGACGTCCCTGCTCAGGACGTCCCTGCTCAGGACGTCCCTGCTCAGGGCGGGAGCGCGCCCAGGACCACGGCGCCGGACGCGCACGACCCCGCTCCGCAGCCCCGGCCTGCCCTCACCGCCGAAGAGGCGTACGACGCGCTGTACGGCCGCACGGCACCGGGTCTCACCCGTCAGATGTACCTGCTGACCGGCCGCCGGAAGCTCGCCCGGGAAGCCGTCGAACACGCCTTCCGGATCGCCTGGCAGCGCTGGCCCGAGGTGGCCAGGGACCGCGATCCGGCGGGCTGGGTGCGGGCGGCGTCGTACGAGTACGCGATGTCGCCCTGGCACCGGCTGCGCCGCACCCACCGCCGGCCCGACGCGCTGCCCGAGGACCCGGCGCGGCGTGCGCTGCTCGACGCACTGCTCGGCCTGCCGCCCGTGTACCGGCGCACCCTGCTGCTCCACGACGGGGTGGGGCTCGGGCTGCCCGAGACGGCGGCGGAGACGGAGGCGAGCACTCCCGCCACGGCGAGCAGACTGCTCAACGCCCGGGCCGCCGTCGCCGAGCGGCTGCCCGGAACGGTGGAGTCGACGGAGCCCGGCGGCAGGCCGGCACTCCACGACCGGCTGGGCGCACTCGCCGTCGCGGAAGAGGTGCCCGAACCGCCACCGGCCCCCGCCGTCCGCGCGGGCAGCGAGCGCATCGCCGAGCTCTGGACCCGGGCGGCGCTCTGCTTCGGGGTGCTGCTCATCGGCACGACCGCCTTCACCCTGTACACGGCCCCCACCCAGTACGAGCAGCCGCTGGCACCCGCAGAACGTGTCGGCGGCGTTTTTCCGCGGGGTGGGCCGGAGAAGCCGACGCCGCAGGACCTGAAACTGCAGAAATCGCTGCGGGGCGAGCTGACGCACGGCCCGGAGCGGCTGGTGCCACGGATTCCCTGACCGGAGCCCGGATGGAACTCTCCGGCGGGGATCCCTCCGGCGGGCGTCCGGAACGGAAACGGCGCGGGCCCGCACCCCTTCGATGAGGGGTGCGGGCCCGCGCCGTTTCCGCTGTGAGGCGGTGCGACGGGTGACGCGGTGGGCGTCAGCCGCCGAGGATCTCGCGCGCCAGCTTGGCGGTCTCGGTCGGCGTCTTGCCGACCTTCACGCCTGCTGCCTCGAGGGCCTCCTTCTTGGCCGCGGCGGTGCCGGAGGAGCCGGAGACGATGGCGCCGGCGTGACCCATGGTCTTGCCCTCCGGGGCGGTGAAGCCCGCGACGTAGCCGACGACCGGCTTCGTGACGTTCTTCGCGATGTAGTCGGCGGCACGCTCCTCGGCGTCGCCGCCGATCTCGCCGATCATCACGATGAGGTCCGTGTCGGGGTCGGCCTCGAACGCGGCGAGCGCGTCGATGTGCGTCGTACCGATGACCGGGTCGCCACCGATGCCGACGGCCGACGAGAAGCCGATGTCACGGAGCTCGTACATCATCTGGTAGGTCAGCGTGCCGGACTTGGACACGAGACCGATGCGGCCGGGCTTGGTGATGTCGCCCGGGATGATGCCGGCGTTGGACTGGCCGGGGGTGATCAGGCCGGGGCAGTTCGGGCCGATGATCCGGGTCTTGTTGCCCTTCGAGCCGGCGTACGCCCAGAAGGCGGCCGAGTCGTGGACGGCGATGCCCTCGGTGATCACGACGGCCAGCGGGATCTCGGCGTCGATCGCCTCGACGACCGCGGCCTTCGCGAAGGCCGGCGGCACGAAGAGGACGGACACGTCGGCGCCGGTCTTCTCGATCGCCTCGGCGACCGACCCGAATACGGGTACCTCGGTGCCGTCGAAGTCGACGGAGGTGCCCGCCTTGCGGGGGTTCACGCCACCGACGATGTTGGTGCCGTCGGCCAGCATGAGCTTGGTGTGCTTCATGCCCGTGGCGCCGGTCATCCCCTGGACGATGACCTTGCTGTCCTTGGTGAGGAAGATAGCCATGGTGTTGGAGTCCCTCGTCCTTACTTCGCAGCCGCGGCGAGCTCGGCGGCCTTGTCGGCCGCGCCGTCCATGGTGTCCACACGCTGAACGAGCGGGTGGTTGGCGTCGGAGAGGATCTTGCGACCCAGCTCCGCGTTGTTGCCGTCGAGGCGCACGACCAGCGGCTTGGTGACTTCCTCGCCCTTGGACTTGAGCAGCTCCAGGGCCTGGACGATGCCGTTGGCGACCTCGTCGCAGGCGGTGATGCCGCCGAAGACGTTGACGAAGACGGACTTGACGTCCGCGTCGCCGAGGATGATCTCCAGGCCGTTCGCCATGACCTCTGCGGAGGCGCCGCCACCGATGTCGAGGAAGTTGGCGGGCTTCACGTTGCCGTGCTTCTCACCGGCGTACGCGACGACGTCCAGGGTCGACATGACCAGACCGGCACCGTTACCGATGATGCCGACCTCGCCCTCGAGCTTGACGTAGTTGAGGTTCTTGGCCTTGGCGGCCGCTTCGAGGGGGTTGGCCGCGGCCTTGTCCTCGAGCGCCTCGTGGCCGGGCTGACGGAAGTCGGCGTTCTCGTCGAGAGACACCTTGCCGTCCAGCGCCAGGATGCGGCCGTCCTTGGTCTTCACCAGCGGGTTGACCTCGACGAGGAGCGCGTCCTCGGCGACGAAGGTGTCCCACAGGGTCACCATGGCCTCGGCGACACCCTCGGCCACCTCGGCCGGGAACTTCGCCTGGGCCACGATCTCGCGGGCCTTCTCGATGTCGACGCCGTCGACGGCGTTGACCGGGACCTTCGCGAGGGCCTCGGGGGTCTTCTCCGCGACCTCCTCGATGTCCATGCCGCCCTGCACCGACGCCATGGCGAGGAAGGTGCGGTTGGTGCGGTCGAGGAGGTACGAGACGTAGTACTCCGCCTCGATCTCCGGTGACAGCTCGGCGATCATCACCTTGTGGACCGTGTGGCCCTTGATGTCCATGCCGAGGATGTCGGTCGCGCGAGCGACCGCCTCGTCCGGGTCTGCCGCCAGCTTCACGCCGCCGGCCTTGCCTCGGCCACCGACCTTCACCTGCGCCTTGACGACGGACTTGCCGCCCAGCCGCTCGGTCGCCTCGCGGGCTGCCTCAGGCGTGTCGATCACTTCACCGGCCAGCACCGGTACACCGTGCTTGGCGAAGAGGTCCCTCGCCTGGTACTCGAACAGGTCCACGCGCGTCCGTCCCTTTTAGTGGTCTCGCGGTTCGTTTTCTGCGTGGGCGTGCCGCGAGGGCAACGTGACTGCGCAGTCACAAGGGAGGCGCACACGGTGACCGGGTACGCGGCATGTCCATCCGGCAGGTTATCCCCCGCACCGGACCGGACCCTAAATTGCAGATCACACCTGAGCGGTGATACCGGTCACAGACCCCGCTGGTGGCCGGGTTACGAGGGACAAAACACCACCTCCGCGGGGTCCCGCCGGACGGCCCGTGGCCGGGCCGCGGACCCGGGACCCCGGCCGGTCAGCGCCCTGTGTCCGGTATCGGCAGCGGCCGTTTCTCGATCGCCGCCGCCATGACCTCGGGAAAGAGGTCCGGAGTGCAGGTGAAAGCGGGGGCTCCGAGCGCGCCCAGCGCGGCGGCGTGCTCGCGGTCGTAGGAGGGCGTGCCCTCGTCGGAGAGGGCCAGCAGGGTCACGAACTGCACTCCGGACGCCTTCATCGCCGCGGCCCGTCCGACCATCTCGTCGCGGATCCCGCCCTCGTGGAGATCGCTGATGAGGACGACGACGGTGTCCGCCGGACGGGTGATTCTCGACTGGCAGTAGGCGAGGGCGCGGTTGATGTCCGTACCGCCGCCGAGCCGCGTGCCGAAGAGGACGTCGACCGGGTCGTCGAGCTGATCGGTGAGATCGACGACCGCCGTGTCGAACACGACGAGCCGGGTCGCCAGGGTCCGCATCGAGGCGAGCACCGCGCCGAAGACCGAGGCGTGGACGACGGAGGCGGCCATGGACCCCGACTGGTCGACGCAGAGGATGACGTCCTTCTTCACGGACCGGTCCGTGCGCCCGTAACCGATGAGACGTTCGGGTATGACCGTACCGGCCCCCTCACGTCCGGGGAGGGGCACGTAGTTCTTCAGGTTGGCCCGGATCGTGCGGTCCCAGTCGATGTCCCGGTGGCGCGGCCTGGAGGCCCTGGCCGAGCGGTCCAGGGCGCCGGTGAGCGTCGCCCTGGTGCGGGTGGCCAGCCGGCGCTCCAGGTCCTCGACGACCTTCCGTACGACGGCGCGGGCCGTCTCCCTCGTCGTCTCCGGCATGGCCTTGCCGAGCGAGAGCAGGGTGCCGACCAGGTGGACGTCGGGCTCCACGGCCTCCAGCATCTCCGGCTCCACCAGCAGGGCGGAGAGCCCGAGGCGGTCGATCGCGTCGCGCTGCATGACCTGGACGACGGAGGCCGGGAAGTACGTACGGATGTCGCCGAGCCAGCGGGCCACCGAGGGGGCGGACGCCCCCAGCCCTGCCGAACGCTCCGCCCCGACCCGCCCGCCGGGCTTCCTCCCGCCGTCGTACAGCGCGGTCAGCGCTCCGTCCATCGCCGCGTCGCGCCCGGTGAGCGCGCGTCCCGTGCTCTCGGCACCGTCCGCGCCGAGCACCATGCGCCAGCGCCGCAGCCGCTCGTCCTCGGCAGGAGTCGCGTCCATCGTCCTCTTCCCCTTCTCCGTGTCCGCCCCGCTCGTGGTCATCCGGCCGCCTCCTTGGCCGGGGTGTCCAGACCGAGCAGCAGCCGGAGCACGGGCACCACCGCGTCCGCCCGCTCCTCGTCGAGTCCTTCACCGAAGCCCGGTGCGGCGGGTACGCCCTCGTCGCGCGCCCCGCCGGAACCCGGTCCGCGGCGCACGAGCTCGCCGAGCGTGCGGCGTACACCTGGCTCGTAGGCCGAGAACGTCCGGCGCAGCAGGGGCAGCACGACGGTGAACGTGTCAGCCGGTATGCCCGTCAGCCAGGTGTCGACGAGCCCGAGGAGCCGCTCGTCGTGGACGAGCAGCAGGCCGCCGCCCGCGGCTCCGCCGACGAAGCCCTCGATCCAGCCGGCCGCGTCGGGTGGTGCGGCGCCCGGCGAGAGGGCGAGTCCCATCAGGCGCGCGGCCTCGCTCTCGGCCAGCCGGCCGTCGTCCAGGAGCAGGCGCGTGGCGCGGCCCCGGACGACCCCGGCGACCGCGTCCCTGGCGGAGAGCCTGCGCAGGGCTCCGGCCCACCGCTCGGGCAGTCCGTCCGCCCCTACGGCGCCGGCGAGCAGCCCGACCGCGGTGTGCACGCCCTCCACCCGGCGATGGGCCTCCGCGGCCGCGTCCGCGTCGAGGCCCGTGCAGGTGGGCGGCAGGCCCACGCAGACACGCTCGGCGAGGCCGACGGCCACCTCTCCCAGGGCCGCGGTGTCGGTGGAGCGCACGTCCCCGTACCGCAGGGAGCGGGCCAGGGCCGGCAGCGCGTCCGCGAGGTGGCCGACGTCCGCGTCGAGGGCGGCCCGGTCGGAAAGGGCCCTCATCACGACGGGCAGGGCGTCCGGCAGTCCGGCCAGGAGGCACTGCTCGGCGAGCGTCGTGACCCCGGCGAGCGACGACGCGGAAACGGCCTCCGACTCGGCCCTGGCCGTCGCGGCTCCGAGCACGGTGGTGCCCCACACCCCGGCCTCGGCGATCCGGACGAAGAGCTCGGGCTCCCAGCGCAGCCGCCAGCTCTCCCGGAAGGTCCCCGTGCTCCCCCGGCCCGCGACGGTTTCGCCCCAGCCCACTCCGAGGAGCCGCAGCCGGTGCAGCAGTCTGCTGCGGGCCGCGTCGGTGTCCTTGCGCAGGTCGAGGCCGAGCTCGCGCCTCTCCGCCTCGGGCCTGAGCCTCAGCGTGCGCTGCTGCCGGTCCAGGTCGCGCTGGAGGGGGACGGCGGGGGCTGTCTCCGGGACCTCGCCGAGGATCTCGCCGACGACGAGCCGGTCCCGCACGAGGGCCAGTGGCACATCGGACCCCTCGCACATGACGGCCCTGACCGCGTCGGTGGCCTCGGCCAGGCCGACGGCCGGGCGGTCGCGCAGGGCGGCCAGCGTCCCGGCGAGCCGGACGGCCTCGATGACATGCGCCGGGGACACGGCCCTGTCCGCGTCGCGCAGCAGGCCGGCCACCTTCGTCATCCAGCGCTCCACGGGCCGGTCGTGGGCGCCGAAGAGGTGCCCGTACCAGCCGGGGGACTCGATCCCCGCGCCGTATCCGCTGTGCCGGGCCAGCCTGCGATGGGTCCAGGGCACCCAGGTCAGCTCCGCCTTGACCTTGGGCATCCCCTTGAGGAGCGCCCGGTCGGCGGCGACCGTCGTCCGCGCGCCGAGGGCAGGCACGTGCCACGCACCGCAGACCACGGCGATGTCGTCGCCGAACTCCTTGCGGGCGGCGCGCAGCTGAAGGCGCATGGCGGCCTCCCGCACGGCGTCCTGCGGGTGGCCCCCGTCGCCGTACGCCTCACGCAGCGCGGTCATCGCCTCGGCGAGCGCGGCGAACGGCGCGCACGGATCAGCCGGTCCGCCGTCGGCCGCGCGGTGCTCGACGACGTCCTCCCACCAGCGCTCGGGGTCGTCGTAGCCCGCGGCACCGGCGAGGATTCCGATCGGATCGATGCCCCTGCCTTCCTCCGGGCCGTCCTCACGCCGCTCCGTCAACGCCAGGGAGTGCGCGGCGGGCAGGTCCACGAACCGCACGGGGACCCCGTGCGCCGATGCCCAGCGGATCGCCACCCACTCGGGGGAGAAGTCGGCCATCGGCCAGAAGGCGGCACGTCCCGGATCGTCCACGGCGTGGGCGAGCAGCGCGACCGGCGGACGCATCCGGGCGTGCGCGGCGAGCGGCAGCAACGCGTCGGCCTCGGGCGGCCCTTCGACGAGCACGGCAGCCGGCCGTACGGATTCGAGGGCGGCCAGCACCGCGCGGGCGGAGCCCGGGCCGTGGTGGCGCACCCCCAGCAGCAGCGGTCCCCGGGGAGCTGTGGTCCCCCCGGCGCGGGCTGTCATTCGGCGGCCTCACGGCAGGCGCGGTAGAAGTCCTTCCAGCCGTCCCGCTCCCGGACGACGGTCTCCACGTACTCCTGCCAGACCACGTGGTCGGTCGTGGGATCGCGGACGACGGCTGCGATGATGCCGGCCGCCACGTCCCCGGGGCGCAGGACGCCGTCGCCGAAGTGGGCGGCGAGCGCGAGGCCTCCGGTGACGACGGAGATGGCCTCGGCCGTGGACAGCGTCCCGGACGGCGACTTGAGCTTGGTGCGGCCGTCCGTGGTGACGCCGTCGCGCAGTTCGCGGAAGACCGTGACGACGCGCCGGATCTCGGTCATGCCGTCGGGCGTCGGTGGCAGGTCGAGCGAGCGTCCCGTCTGGGCCACGCGCCGGGACACGATGTCCACCTCGGCCTCGGACGTCGCGGGGAGCGGCAGCACGACGGTGTTGAACCGGCGGCGCAGGGCGCTGGAGAGCTCGTTGACCCCGCGGTCGCGGTCGTTCGCCGTGGCGACGAGGTTGAACCCCTTCACCGCCTGGACCTCCTGACCCAGCTCGGGGACGGGGAGCGTCTTCTCCGACAGGATCGTGATGAGCGCGTCCTGCACGTCGGCGGGGATACGCGTGAGCTCCTCGACGCGCGCCGTCATTCCCTCGGCCATGGCCCGCATGACGGGGCTCGGCACCAGAGCCTCGCGGCTGGGTCCGTCCGCCAGCAGCCGCGCGTAGTTCCACCCGTAGCGGACGGCCTCCTCGGGGGTGCCCGCGGTGCCCTGGACCAGCAGGGTCGAGTCTCCGCTGACGGCCGCGGCCAGGTGCTCGGACACCCAGGTCTTGGCGGTCCCCGGAACACCGAGGAGCAGCAGCGCCCGGTCGGTGGCGAGCGTGGTGACGGCTACTTCGACAAGACGGCGCGGACCCACGTACTTCGGAGTGATCAGCGTGCCGTCCGGGAGTGTCCCGCCGAGCAGATAGGTGGAGACGGCCCATGGCGAGAGCTTCCAACGGGCAGGCTTGGGGCGGTCGTCGGCGGCGGCGAGCGCCTTGAGCTCGTCGGCGAAAGCATGCTCGGCGTGCGGCCTCAGAGCTTCGCCGCCGGCTGCGTCGGTCTGTACGGACACGGTCATGGATCCCCCTCCGGATCGGTCGATCCGATGCGGTTTCCACGGTGCACCATGCCACTGACAATCGGTCCCGGCACACGGCCGGGACCGGTCTCGGTCTCGGTCTCGGTCTCGGTCTCGGCGTGAAGGATCAGCCCGTGACGGGCGAGACCGCGACGCACCCGCCGCTCGTGAGGAGTTCCTCGCCCTTCGCCTCCCCGATGACCTCGCCCTTGTGCGTGATGGTGCAGGCGAGCTCCGCCGTGCCCTCGTCCGGTGCGACGGGCATCACCGCGGCCGGCATGATCCCGCGCAGCGTGACGGTCTTCTTCCACGGCAGGGTGGGCGACTTGACCGTTTCGATCTCCGGATCCATGGCGTCGCCGCCACCGCCGTGGAACTGGATCTCGCCGACGCCCGTGCCGGTGACTTCGTAGGTCACCTGGTACGTCTCGTCCACGACCTTGTCGACTGATTCAGGAGAACAGCCGCCGAGGCCGAGCACGAGGCCGCAGACGGCCGATGCCGACGCGGCCGCACGCGTGGTCACTCCGTGGCGTGTGGTGCGCATGGTGCGGTTCATCTGAATCCCCCGATTCGTTTGCCGAACTCTCCTCCTCGCAGAGAAGCGCACGGACGCGAAGCGGTCAAGGCGCCTCGGAACGGGTGGAATCGCAGGTCGGGGCCGATTGTCAGTGGTGCGCTCTACCGTCGGGTCCATGGTGCTGTCTCAAGGGGGAGAACCCTGGCGCTCCACCAATCCGGTGGAGGCACGCCAGGCGATGGAACGAGTGCTGGACCTCGCTTCTGACGTGTGGTCACGCGAGGCGGGGGGTGCGTTCGCCGCGGAGCGTGCGTGGACCGGAGCGGGGTGCGGCCAGGGCGTGGTGTGGGGGATCCGCGAGGCCGGCGAGGGGCCACCGCACCGCACAGCGGTGGACACGAACGATGCGGCGTACACGTGCGGTTGTACCGGCGGGGAGACGCCCTGCGGGCACGCCCTGGGGCTGCTGCTGCTCCATGCGTCCGAGGCCCCGATGCTGGACCGGACGAAGGAGCCGCCCCCCTGGGTCGCGCAGTGGCTGGCCGACCGACGCGCGCGGGCGACGTCCGGGGGGTCCGCGGCACGCGCGGCTGCCCGGCGCGCCGACCGCAGGGCCGAGCGCGTCACCGGCGGCGCGCAGGAGATGGACCAGCGGCTCATCGACCTGCTGCGCGGCGGACTCGCGGCGGCGGACCGGCCGGGATACGGGCTGTGGGAGGAGACGGCAGCCCGCATGGTCGACGCGCAGGCCCCAGGGCTGGCGTCCCGTGTGCGGGAGTTGGGGTCCGTCCCGGCTTCGGGGCCCGGCTGGCCGGCGCGGCTGCTCGAGGAGTGCGCGCTCCTGCGTCTGCTGGACTCGGCCTGGCTCGGACTCGACCGGCTGCCCGCCCCCCTGGCGGCCACGGTCCGTTCGAGGGTGGGGCTGACGGCCTCGGCCGAGGGACCGGCCGTCCGCGACCACTGGCTGGTCCTCGCGCAGTACGACACGCCGGACGGCAGGATCGTCACCCGTCGCACCTGGATGTACGGCAGGGATTCGGGGCACACCACACTGTTGCTGTCCTACGGCGCGCCGGGACGTGCCCCCGCCCCGCCGCTGCCGGTGGGCACCGTGATGGACGCCGAGGTGACGCCGTATCCGGGCGGCGGAGGACTGCGGGGCGAGCTGGGACCGCAGTTCGGCGAGCCCCTCGCCACAACGGCGCCGCCGCCCGGCGGCACCACCGCCGACGCCCTTGCCGCGTACGGGAACGCGCTGCGCGACGACCCCTGGCTCGACGCCTGGCCGGCCACGCTGCGCGCGGTCATACCCGCGCCGTCCGGGGACGGCTGGCAACTGGTCGGCGCGGCGGACGGCTCCGCCCTGCCGGTCGCACCCGCGGCGCTCTCCCGGCCCGGTCTGTGGAAGCTCGTGGCGCTCTCCGGCGGCCGCCCGCTGACGGTGTTCGGCGAGTGCGGGCACCGGGGTTTCGACCCGCTCGCGGCGTGGTGCGCCGAGACCTCCGACGCCGAGGACGGGCCGAGGGCGGCGGTGGCGCTCGCCTGACCACCACGCGTTCCCTCTCTCCCCTCGACCGACCACCGGATCACCGGAAGGGACCCGATGTCCACCACCGTCACGACGAACGACGCAACCGTGAGCGCCCTGTGGGAAGACCTCGTCACCTCGGCGCTGCTCGGCACCGACCGGCGCCCTCTCCGGGCGGATGACGGCACCGCGGTCGGTCCGGCGGCGCTGCTCGACACGGCGGCGGTGCACACCGTGCGCCGCAGGGCGGCGCTGCGGCCGGCCACCGGGGCCGCCCTGCCCGTGCCCGCGCCCGCCGATCCCCGGCCGGCGCTGCCCGCCCCCGCCCGCCGCCGGCTCGCGCAGTTGCTCGCCGACCGCTCGGCGCCGCCCACCGGGGGGAGGCGCGGAGCGGCTCCCGATCTCACCGAGCTCATCCCCCAGTGGCTGGCCTCCGCCGGTGCGCACGGTTACCGGGCGCCGGCGGAGCTTCTGCCCGCGCTGCTGGACGCGGCGAGAGCGCGCACGGATCTGCGTCCGCACGTGCTGGCGTTCGCCGGTCCGCGCGGGATCTGGCTGGCCGGGCTGAACCCCGAGTGGAAGTTCGCGCTGCGCGCCTCCTCACGCGGCGCGCAGCGGCCGGACACCGCGGATCCGGAGGCGGTGCGCAGGCTCTGGGAGGAGGGGCTCTTCGCCGAACGGGTCGCGCTGCTCGGGGCCGTACGGGAGCGGGATCCGGGTGCCGCCCGGTCCCTGCTCGCCACCACCTGGTCCACGGAACGGGCCGAGGACCGGCTGATGTTCCTCGATTCGCTGCGCTCCGGCCTTTCGGGGGCGGACGAGACGTTCCTGGAGGAGGCCCTGGCGGACCGCAGCCGCAACGTGCGCTCCACGGCCGCCGAGCTGCTGTCCGCCCTGCTCGATTCGGCGCTCGCCCGGCGGATGGCGGCCCGTGCCACATCCTGCGTGAACCCCGACCGTACGGGCGGAGCCGTATCCGTCGCCGTGGAGGCTCCGCACGAGTGCGACGCCGCGATGCAGCGCGACGGCGTGGTGCCGGTGCCGCCCTCGGGGCGAGGTGAACGGTCCTGGTGGCTCGGCCAGTTGGTGGAGGCGGCACCGCTCGGTGTCTGGCGGGAGAGGTTCGGCGGCCGGACGGCGCAGGAGCTCGTGGCGCTGCCGGTGGCCGACGGCTGGGCGGGTGAGCTGCACGCCGCCTGGTGCCGGGCCGCCGTGCGGCAGCGGGACCCCGAGTGGGCGCGGGCGCTCCTCGGGGCCCCCTCGACGCCCCTGGCGAACGGCCCCGGGACGGCGTCGCTGGCGGAGCGGTCGAAACTCCTCGCCACTCTGCCCGCCCCCGAGCGGGCGCTCTGGGTCGCCGGTTTCATAGCCGCGCACGGCCTGTCCGAGGCGTTCCAGCTGCTCGGCGTCTGCTCAGTGCCCTGGGACGGGCCGCTCGGCCGGTCGGTGGTCGACGCACTGGACATCGCCCGGGACGCGGGGAGCTACCCCTGGAGCTTCAGCGGGGTGATGGGCCTCGCCGAGCGCTGCCTCAACCCTGCCGAGGCGGACCGGCTCGCGGTGCTCACCACCACGCCCGACGAGCCGGAAGGTGCCTCACCGGGGGCGGGTGGCTACTGGTCGGAGGCGTTCCAGCGCCTGGTCTCCACCCTGCGCCTGCGCGCCGCCATGGACGCGGAGCTGGTCCAGGACGGCACGGAATGACCACGGACGGACGTCGGGATCCCGGCGGGCTCAGGACTCCGCGGACTCAGGCCTCCGCGGGCTCAGGCCTCCGCGGACTGGCGGACGTGCGTGTTCACCCAGTCCACGATCGAGGCCGTCGTCGCACCCGGGGTGAAGATCTCCGCGACCCCCTGCTCCTTCAGCGGAGCGATGTCCGCCTCGGGGATGATGCCGCCGCCGAAGACCTTGATGTCCTCCGCCTCGCGCTCCTTCAGCAGCTCGATGACCTTGGCGAAGAGCGTGTTGTGAGCACCCGAGAGGATCGAGAGACCGATGGCGTCGGCGTCCTCCTGGATCGCGGTGTGGACGATCTGCTCGGGGGTCTGGTGGAGCCCCGTGTAGATGACCTCCATGCCCGCGTCCCGCAGCGCCCGCGCGATCACCTTGGCCCCGCGGTCATGGCCGTCGAGGCCCGGCTTGGCCACCACCACACGGATCGGACCGGTCACACCCATCAAAGCCTCCACATGCGTTTCCCGTGCCCGGAGGGCCGGTGATGTGAACGAACGTTATCCACAGCATCCCGCACGGTCTCGTTTCGCGGTGGACCGGGAGGGGGAAATCACACATGGGACATGTTCGCCGGCGTCGTTCCCAGCACCGTGCGGCCGATCAGCCGCACGGGGAGCGCCGCCAGGGGAGCCGCAACGAGGTCGTCGTACCACCGCGCCGTCAGCCGCACGGCACGGTGGTACGGCCCACGGCCGCATCATGGCCGCCGGGCCGCCGGTCACCTCCGCAGCACCCCCGTGAGGGCGTACGGGGCAGGGAGCCGCCTCCCCCGCATGCCAGTGCAGGAGGTCGGCCATGAAGGTCCTGTCCTTCCTACCCCTACTGCTGCGCAGGCCGTGCCTGCGCCCCGCCTGGCTGTCGTCGACGCTGATCAGAGCCACCGCGCTGGAGCTGGTGATCCTCGCCGGGCATGTGCTCATCTACCCCTCCGGCCTCGCCCCTGAGCGCCGGCACCGCACGCCCCCGCCCGACACCGGCGCCGGATCCGACGCGGAACCCGGGCGGCTCACCCGTTCGGCGGACACAGCTGACGCGGCTGACACGGCGGACACGACCGCACTGCCCTCCGCGGCCGACACCCGCCCGCCCGTCGTGCTCCTGCACGGCTTCATCGACAACCGCTCCGTGTTCGTCCTGCTCCGCCGCTCCCTGGCCCGGCACGGCTGGCACCATCTGGAGTCGCTCAACTACTCACCGCTGACCTGCGACATCCGCACGGCGGCCGAGCTGCTCGACCGCCACGTGGAGGAGATCTGCGCCCGCACCGGGCACCGCGAGATCGACATCGTCGGCCACAGCCTCGGCGGCCTGATCGCGCGGTACTACGTGCAGCGGCTCGGCGGGGACCGGCGGGTCCGCACCCTCGTCACCCTCGGTACACCGCACAGCGGCACCGCCGCCGCCCCGCTGGCAGGCGCGCACCCCATCGTGCGCCAGATGCGCAGCGGATCGGATCTGATCGAGGAGCTGCGTCGCCCCGCCCCGGGCTGCCGGACACGGTTCATCAGCTTCTGGAGCGAGCTGGACCGGGTGATGCTGCCCGTCGAGACGGCCTGCGTCGATCACCCCGACCTCGACGCGGTGAATGTGCGCGTCACGGGAATCGGCCATCTCGCCCTGCCGGTCCACCCCGCGATCGCGTCCGCGATCCGTCAGGCACTCGAGTCCGACGGCGCGTCCCTCGGAGCTCCGGGAGCTGCTCCGGGAGCCGCCTCCGTCGCCTGATCCCCCGCCTCAGGCCCCCACACGCCCCCGTCGAATAGAACAATTGTCGAACATAGAGCCAAGGCTGCCTCTCCGGTCCACCGAAAGGCGGCCGATTGCCCGTTTCCTGAGGGGCTGAAAGCCGCCGAAGATTGTCGTCCTCACCTACCGCCGGGTACAGTCGCGGCCACTACTCACCCTGGGATCCCCCCACCGGACCCCGGAACAGGTCCTGCTGCCGAGGCGAGAGAGAAGTTGGTGAACGACCAGCACCCCCACGCCGGGTATGCCGGATACGACAGCCAGTCCACCGGCAGCTTCGACACCGACCCGCTCTTCGGAACCCTGCCGGGTCAGCACGACAGCAGCCACGGAACGACGTACGGCGGCGGCTACGCCCCGGCGTACGACGGCGGCTACGGCGGCGGCCAGTGGGACACCGGAGCGCATCAGCAGGCCTCGTACGACGCCTATGACGCCCAGGCCCACCCCCCGCAGGCGCCCCAGGGCTACGACACGACGGCCGCCTGGATGCCCGAGGCCGGAATCCCGGCCCAGGCCCCCGCCCCCGACGCGACGGGCCAGTGGGACACCACGGGCTGGGACCACACCGGCCAGGCCGGCCAGTGGGCGACGGGCGACACAGGCGCCTTCCCCACCACGACGTTCGAGACCACGGCCTACGCGACCGGCACGTACAGCGTGCCCGCCTTCGAGACCACGGGTTACGAGAGCTACGCGACGCCCGACACCGGCACCTTCGACGCCACCGCCTGGAACACCGGCGCCACGCCCGAGGACGCCGCGTACGCACCCGCACAGACGTCGTATCCCTCGTACGAACACCAGTCGGCGTCCTACGAGCCGTACGAGACCGCCGAGTTCGCCTCCCACGACGGCGTCGGCGCCCAAGACCTCCACGACCTCCACGGCGCCCAGGACCCGCACGACTCCCCCGGCTCCCACGACCACGCCGGAACCGCCGGGGACGGGATCGCACAGACCGACCCGTACGCCGAGGCTCTCGAAGCCCGCGGTGAGCCCGAGCCGCTCTCGGACGTCGTCGACGTGACCGCGGAGTCCGCGTCCGTGGCCGCATCCGCCCGCCCCGTGAACCGTTCCGCCGCCCCGCGCGGCGGCCGGGGCCGGCGCCGTACCCCCGCGAAGCGCTCGGCGCTCCTCACCGTCGCCGTCCCCTCCGCCTGCGTCATGAGCGTCGCGGGCATCGCCGCGGCCTCGGTGAGCGGTGTCGGCGGAGGCGAGGAGACGAAGGACGAGACCGCGTCCATGGCGGCCGCCGACACGGTCAAGCCGGCCGTGGCCAACAACAAGCTGGACACCCAGCTCGCCAACCTCAGCGCCGACGCCGAGAACTTCGCCGACCGCGCCAGCCGCACCCAGGAGCGCATCGACCTGAAGGAGCGTCAGGCCGCCGAGAAGAAGAAGCGCGAGGAGGAGGCCGCGCGCCGCGAGGCCGCGCGTCCCAAGTTCATGCTGCCCGTGAAGCAGCACGGCCTCAGCGCCACCTACGGCCAGGCCGGTGTGAACTGGATGTCCGTCCACACGGGCATCGACTTCCCCGTCTCCTACGGCACCCCCGTCATGGCGGCGACCGACGGCACGGTCCGCACCCAGTGGAACAGCGCCTACGGGAACATGGCCATCGTCACCGCGGCCGACGGCACCGAGACGTGGTACTGCCACCTCAGCACCACCAAGATCCGCTCCGGCTCGGTCAAGGCGGGCGACGTCATCGCCTACTCGGGGAACTCCGGCAACTCCACCGGCCCGCACCTGCACTTCGAGGTACGGCCCGGTGGCGGCTCCGCGATCGACCCCATGCCCTGGCTCCGCAGCCACGGCATCAACCCGAACTGAGTCCGGCCGTCACATGAGGGCTGCCCCCCTGTGACGGCCGGCCCGGGTCAGAGCTTCTCGACCGGCGCGTAGCGCAGCAGCAGCTTCTTGGGCCGCTCGTCGCCGAAGTCGACCGTCGCCTTCGCCTGGTCGCCGAACCCCTCGACCGCCGTCACCGTGCCCAGGCCGAACTGGTCGTGCGTGACCCGGTCCCCGACCACCAGCGTGACCACCGGCTTCTCGGAGGTGCGCCGGGTCGCGAACCCCGACGGCCCGGACTTCGAGCGCGACGAGGACAGCGACGACGTGATGCCGGACGTCGGCCCCGCCGGAGCCGCCATCGGCCCCTTGCGCTTCCACTCCAGGTGCTGGTCCGGGATCTCCTCCAGGAACCGCGACGGCGGGTTGTACGAGGGCTGCCCCCACGCACTCCTCATCGACGCCCGGGTCAGATACAGGCGCTCCCGGGCGCGCGTGATGCCCACGTAGGCGAGCCGGCGCTCCTCCTCCAGCTCCTTCACCTGTCCCAGCGCGCGCATGTGCGGGAAAACGCCGTCCTCCATGCCCGTCAGGAACACCACGGGGAATTCGAGGCCCTTCGCGGTGTGCAGCGTCATCAGCGTGACGACGCCGGAGCCGTCCTCGTCCTCGTCGGGGATCTGATCGGCGTCGGCGACGAGCGCGACCTTCTCCAGGAACTCGGCGAGGGTGCCCGCACCCTCCTCCTCCGCCCGCTCCTGCTCGAATTCGAGAGCGACGGACGCGAGCTCCTGGAGGTTCTCGATACGGGTCTCGTCCTGCGGGTCGGTGGATGCCTGGAGTTCGGCGAGATAGCCGGTCCGCTCCATGACGGCCTCCACCACGACCGCCGGGCCGGCGCCGGACTCCACGATCGTGCGGAGCTCCTCCATCAGCGTGTTGAACCGCTTCACGGCGTTCGCCGACCGGGCCGCCATGCCGTACGCCTCGTCCACCCGGCGCAGCGCCTGCGGGAAGGAGATCTTCTCGCGCATCGACAGGGCGTCGATCATCGCCTCGGCCCGGTCGCCGATGCCCCGCTTGGGCACATTGAGGATGCGGCGCAGCGGGACGGTGTCCTCGGGGTTGGACAGCACCCGGAGGTAGGCCAGGACGTCCCTGACCTCCTTGCGCTCGTAGAAGCGCACTCCGCCGACCACCTTGTAGGGCAGTCCGACGCGGATGAAGATCTCTTCGAAGACACGGGACTGGGCGTTCGTGCGGTAGAAGACGGCGACGTCGCCCGCCTTCGCGTCCCCGGAGTCCGTCAGCCGGTCGATCTCGTCGGCGACGAACTGCGCCTCGTCGTGCTCGGTGTCCGCGACGTAGCCGGCGATACGGGTGCCGGCGCCCGCGTTCGTCCAGAGGTTCTTGGGGCGGCGGCTCTCGTTGCGCTCGATGACGGCGTTGGCGGCGGAGAGGATCGTCTGTGTGGAGCGGTAGTTCTGCTCCAGCATGATCGTGGTCGCGTCCGGATAGTCCTCCTCGAACTGGAGGATGTTGCGGATGGTCGCGCCGCGGAAGGCGTAGATCGACTGGTCCGCGTCACCGACGACGCACAGCTCGCCCGGGGCGTCGTCCTCGCCGGCCGGGCCCACCAGCTCGCGCACCAGGGTGTACTGGGCGTGGTTGGTGTCCTGGTACTCGTCGACCATGACGTGCCGGAAGCGGCGGCGGTAGTGCTCGGCGACGTCGGGGAACGCCTGGAGCAGGTGGACCGTCGTCATGATGATGTCGTCGAAGTCCAGGGCGTTGGCCTCGCGCAGCCGCGCCTGGTAGAGCGCGTAGGCCTGGGCCAGCGTCTTCTCGAAGCCGTCGGCGGCCTGACCCGCGAACGTCTCCTCGTCGATCAGCTCGTTCTTCAGGTTCGAGACCTTCGCCGTGAACGACTTCGGCGGGTAGCGCTTCGGGTCGAGGTCCAGATCGCGGCAGACCAGCGCCATGAGCCTCTTGGAGTCGGCGGCGTCGTAGATCGAGAACGAGGAGGTGAAGCCCAGGCGCTTCGACTCACGGCGCAGGATCCGCACACAGGCGCTGTGGAAGGTCATGACCCACATGGCGTTGGCGCGCGGGCCCACGAGGTCCTCGACGCGCTCCTTCATCTCGCCGGCGGCCTTGTTGGTGAAGGTGATCGCGAGGATCTGCCCCGGATGGACCCCTCGCTCGGCCAGCAGATGGGCGATCCGGTGGGTGAGCACCCTGGTCTTGCCCGAGCCGGCCCCGGCGACGATGAGCAGGGGGGACCCGGCGTGCACGACGGCGGCACGCTGCTCGGTGTTCAGCCCTTCGAGCAGCGCGGCGGAGTCGGTGACGGGGCGCGGGGCACCGTCGCGGTAGTAGGCGTCACGCGGCGGCGGAGGCGCGTCGAAGACGTCCTCGAAGAGGCCCTCCGGCACCGCTTCGGGCGCGTGCTCCTCGGGGGGCGGCGGGGGGCCGTCCTCCGCTTGCTGGAGGCCGGTCAGGAAACTGTCGTCAAAGAGGCTGCTCATCGCCTCACGAGTCTAGGCGGCCGCACCGACAGCCCGGGGCCGCATCGGCGACAAGGGCCCCGGACCGTGTGCGTAACGAGATCATCCACCCACAGAACGTGAGATTCCAGGGTGGTTCCCCGGCCCGTGGACCGCCACCCGGAAAAGGTCACGAAAATGTATCGGGCATATCGAACATCAACCTTCACAGGGACACCACGGGTTGGCTAGCGTGCTCCGACGGGTGCCCCGTACCCCCTTGAGGCGAACCGCGCCACACGGGCACCCCCGCCGAATCCGTACCCCCCGAAGGGTGTCCGGAACCGGGGACCCACACGCAGCACCGGGGTGAATCGGTCCGTCTCCACCGGACCGTAGGGCAGCCTTCCGTTCCGCCCGAACCCGACAGCTAACCCGGTAGGCGGTCCACGGAAGGAGATGCCGGCCTTGGCGTCGCATCGCAAGCCGCGCACCCGGGTGCGCACCACCACCCCCGCCGTCGGTCTCACGACCGCGGCGCTCGCCTCCGTCACCCTGCTCTCCACGCAGAGCGCGACGGCAGCCCCCGCCGAGCCCAAGCCCAGCATCGAGGAAGTGCAGAAGAAGGTCGACGCCCTGTACCGGCAGGCCGGCACCGCGACGCAGCAGTACAACAAGGCGAAGAGCGCGTCGGCCGAGCAGCGCTCCAAGGTCGACGCGCTGCTGGAGGCCGCGGCGAAGCGGGCCGACAAGCTCAACGAGACGCGCCGGGAGCTGGGCAACTACGCCGCCGCGCAGTACCGCAGCGGCTCGATCGCCCCGACGGCGACGTTCTTCCTCGCGGACGACCCGCAGTCGTACTTCGACCAGGACCAGCTGATGGCCCGGATGACCAGCCAGCAGCAGAAGGCGGTCGCCGACTTCCGTACGCAGCAGAAGGAGGCGGCGGCGAAGCGCGTCGAGGCGACGAAGAGCCTGGAGACGCTCACCGAGTCGCAGGCCACGCTGCGCACCAGCAAGCAGCAGGTGCAGACGAAGCTCACCGAGGCCCGCTCGCTGCTGTCGGAGCTGACCGCCGAGGAGAAGGCGCGACTCGCGGAGCTGGAGCGCGAGAAGGAGGCCGAGGCCAAGCGCAAGGCCGAGGAGCTGGCCCGGCAGCAGGCCGCGAAGGAGAAGGCCGAGCAGGCCGCCAAGGAGGAGGCCGCGAAGGAGGATGCCGGCTCGGGCACCGGCACGGAGACCGGCGGCACGGGCTCCGACAGCGGCTACGCCTCGAAGGCCGAGAAGGTCCTGGCCTTCGCACGCGCCCAGATCGGCAAGCCGTACGTCTGGGGGGCGACTGGCCCGTCCTCGTACGACTGCTCCGGGCTCACCCAGGCGGCCTGGAAGGAGGCGGGCGTCGATCTGCCCCGCACCACCTGGGACCAGGTCGAGGTCGGCACCCGGGTGGCCACGGCGGATCTGCAGCCGGGAGACCTGGTCTTCTTCTACGACGACATCAGCCACGTCGGCATCTACAAGGGCGACGGCATGATGATCCACGCGCCGAAGCCGGGTGCGAACGTCCGCGAGGAGTCGATCTACTACATGCCGATCTACGGCAGCGTGCGCCCCGCGTGACGCGCGGCAGCACCACCGGCGGGCGGGCCCGGGGCACAGCCCCGGGCCCGCCCGTGCGCGCTCAGGTCCAGAGCGTGGCGATGAAGATGTTGGCGACCGTCAGCCCGCCGACGGCGGCGAACGCGCCCTTGCCGACCTTCTCCTCGTCCCGCTTCACGTAGACGAGCGCCAGGACCACGATCAGGACCAGCAGCTTGACGCCGATCTTGACGTTGTTCACGCTCTGGTCGTCGGCCTGGTTGAGCCCGACCAGGGCGACACCCGTGACGAGCATGGTGAGCGCGCCGTGCAGCATGGCCGGGACGAAGCATGCCGTGCCTGCCCCCATGGCCTTCATCTGGGTCAGGAAGCCGCCCAGCAGGGAGGCGATACCGATGATGTGCAGGGCCACGAAGACATTGATGAGTACGTCCATGGCCGCAGCCTAACCGCGGCCATATCACCACTCTTCGGCCAGGTACGACTTACTGATGAGTTCCCCCGGACCCTGCGCGGATTGCCGGACTCCGGTTGATTTTTCCGGTCAACCGACGGAAACGAAACAGCATATGAGGGCAATAGCTGTCATTACACCTCTTCCCTGTGCGCCGGGTTTAGCGTCCCTCCCAGGTGACCGGCTCTGCACCACCGCCCCCGTACCGGGCGGCTCCCGGTCGCCCCGCCAGGAATCCGGCGGCGGGCCACTCCCCCCTGTGGTGACCCGCCGCCGGACCCCGGCGGGCCCGCGGCACCCACCGACGGGCAGTCGAACGGAAGGACGCACCACCCCCGTGGCCGCCCATCGAGAAGCCGCTCACCGCAAGCCCAAGCAGCGTCTGTTCACCGGGCCTGCTGCCCGCACAGCAGCCACCCTCGCCCTCGCCGGGGCCGCGACCGCGACCGCCCTCGAAGGCGCCGCCCAGGCCGACCCCCAGCTCACCCCGGCCCAGGTCGAGGCCAAGGTCGACCGGCTCTACCACGACGCCGAGGTGGCCACGGAGAAGTACAACGGCGCGAAGGAGGAGGCGGCGGCCTCCGAGAAGTCCCTCGAAGCCCTCCGGGACGAGGCCGCCCGCAGGACCGAGCGTCTCAACGCCTCGCGCGACGCCCTCGGCTCGTTCGCCACCGCGCAGTACCGCAGCACCGGCATCGACCCCGCCGTCCGGCTGGCCCTCTCCTCGGACCCGGACGAGTATCTGGAGCGCGCCTCCTACGAGGACCGGGCGGGCGACCGCCAGGCCGGTGCGCTCCAGGGCGTACGCCGACAGGTCAGCGACATCGCCCAGCTGCGCGCCCGGGCGAAGGACGAGCTGGAGGTCCTCGCCTCACGCCGGGCCGACCTGAAGAAGCACAAGGACGCGGTCCGCACCAAGCTCGCCGACGCCCGGAAACTCCTGGCCGGCCTCACCGCCGAGCAGCGCGCCGGCTACGAGCGCTCGGCCGACGCCGCGCACGGCGGCAGCGCCGCCCGGGCCGGCCGGGGTGCCCCACGCGGTTCCGTGGCCGCCCCCAACGCCCGCGCGGCACAGGCCGTCGACTTCGCGTACGGGGCGCTCGGCAAGCCGTACGTCTGGGGCGCCACCGGACCCGCGTCCTTCGACTGCTCCGGCCTCACCCAGGCCGCCTGGCGCGCGGCGGGAGTCTCCCTGCCCCGTACGACGTACACCCAGATCAACGCGGGCCAACGCGTCTCCCGGTCCGAACTCGCCCCGGGCGACCTGGTCTTCTTCTACTCCGGGGTCACCCACGTCGGGCTCTACATCGGCGGCGGCCAGATGATCCACGCCCCGCGCCCAGGTGCCCCCGTCCGTATCGCGCCGATCAGCGAAATGCCTTTCGCGGGAGCGACACGGGTCGCATAGGCTCCCGGGCCCATGGACACCGCCATCCAGCATTACGCCCGTACGCTCGCTCTCCGCTCGCCGGACCACTACCGGGTCGGCCCCTTCACGGTGCGCCACAACCCGGGCTGGGAGCTGAAGTTCGCCAACTACGCCATCCCCGACCAGGGGGCCGAACCCACCGCACAGGACGTCGCCGACCTGGTCGCCGCGTTCCGTGAGCACGACCGGCTGCCCCGGCTGGAGTTCCTGCCCGCCTGGGCGCCCGCAGTCGAACCGGCCCTGCTGGCGGCCGGTTTCACCGTCGAGAACCGCGCACCCGTCATGGCCTGCACCGCCGACGGCCTGCTTACGCCCAAGCCGGTGGACGGCCTCCGCATCGCCGAGCCCGTCACCGACGCGGAGTTCACCTCCGCGGCCGCCGTCCAGCACACCGGTTTCGGCGGGGAGGGCGGCCCCGACGACGGCGAGATCGCCTGGCTGCGCCGGGCGACGGAGAGCGGCGGCGTCTCGGGACTGGCCACCGTGGACGGCCGCCCCGCCGGCGCGGGCGGCTGCTCGCCCCCGGCCGACGGCATCGGCGAACTGGCCGGTCTGGCCGTCGCCGACGCCTTCCGCCGCAGGGGCGTCGGTGCGGCGCTCTCCGCCTGGCTGACCCGCACGGCATTCGAGCGCGGCTTCCACACCGTATGGCTGGAGCCGGGCGGTCCCGACGTCGAGCGGATCTACGCGGGCGTCGGCTACCGCAGGACCGGCGAGAAGCTCAACATCTCGCTCGACCCCGCCTGAGCACGGGCCGGGCTCAGACCAGCCGTCGCGCCGTGGCCCACCGGGTCAGCTCGTGCCGGTTGGAGAGCTGGAGCTTGCGCAGCACGGCCGAGACATGGGACTCGACCGTCTTCACCGAGATGAACAGCTGCTTGGCGATCTCCTTGTACGCGTACCCCCGGGCGATCAGCCGCAGCACCTCGCGCTCGCGCTGCGTCAGCCGGTCCAGGTCCTCGTCGACCGGCGGGGCGTCCGTCGAGGCGAACGCGTCAAGGACGAACCCGGCCAGCCTCGGCGAGAACACCGCGTCGCCCTCCTGGACCCGGAAGACCGAGTCGACGAGGTCGGTGCCGGTGATGGTCTTGGTGACGTAGCCGCGTGCGCCGCCACGGATGACGCCGATGACGTCCTCGGCGGCGTCCGAGACGGACAGCGCGAGGAAGCGCACCGGGTTCTCGACGCCGCCCATCATCGGGGCGCAGCGCCGCAGCACCTCGACACCGCCGCCTCCCGGGAGGTGGACGTCGAGAAGGACGACCTCGGGACGGGTCGCAGTGATCACGGTGACCGCCTGATCGACGTCGGCGGCCTCGCCGACGACCTCGACCCCGGTCTCCTCGGTGCGGCCGATCTCGGCCTGGACGCCGGTGCGGAACATCCGGTGGTCGTCGACGAGCACGACCCGTACCCGGCGCTCCGGGCCCCCGGTCGCTTCGGTGTTCTCGGTCATTCGCTCGCCCTCTCCATCTCCAGCTCGACTTCCGTGCCCCCGCCGGGCGCCGAACGCAGCCGCGCCGTGCCGCCGTTGCGCTGCATCCGGCCGATGATTGATTCTCGTACGCCCATCCTGTCGCCCGGAACGGCGTCCAGGTCGAATCCCGGCCCCCGGTCCCGTACGGAGACGAAGACCGTGCGGCCCTCGACCTCCGCGTAGACCTGGACGGCACCGCCCTCGCCACCGTACTTGGCGGCGTTGACCATCGCCTCGCGTGCGGCCTGCATCTGCGCCGCCAGCTTCTCGTCGAGCGGGCAGTCGCCGACGACGACGACCTCCAGCGGGACCCCGTGCATGTCCTCCACCTCGGCGGCGGCCCGCTTGACCGCCTCGGCGAGGCTCGCCGGCTCCTCGGCCTCCTCCTTGCCGGTGCCCTCCGGGTTGTACAGCCAGTTGCGCAGCTCGCGCTCCTGGGCGCGGGCGAGCCTGCGGACCTCGCCGCCGTCGTCCGCGTTGCGCTGGATCAGCGTGAGCGTGTGCAGGACGGAGTCGTGGACATGGGCGGCCACCTCGGCACGCTCCTGGGCCCGGATGCGCATCAGGCGTTCCTCGGAGAGGTCCTGTGTCATCCGCACGAGATAGGGGCCCGCGAGCAGCGCGATCCCGGTGAGTACGGCGATGGCGGCGGTCAGCGCGGTGCCGAGCTGGGCCGCCGAGCCCCGCACCACCATGAAGGCGGCGAGGCCGAGGCCGACGAGCGCGACGCCCGCCAGTCCCCGGGCCAGTTGCAGCACACGGCGGCGGCGGCCGACCTCCATCCAGCGGGCGCGGCGCGCGTTGTCGGCCTGGCGCCACACCAGGACGGAGCCCGCGCCTATCAGCAGCGCGGGCCAGACGTAACGGTCCGCCTTGCTGCCCATGTCGACGTTGCCGACGAAGACCATGGCGCCGACGAGCAGCGCGACGAGGGCGAACACCTGGCCCTTGTCCGGCTTGCGGAGTCTGCGCCGGCCGTCCGGGGCGGTCTCGAAGAGGGACCGCTCCACCCCGCCCATCCCGCCGCCCCCGCCGACCCCGAGCGGTACGACGATCCAGAACACCGCGTAGAGCAGGGCGCCGAGGCCGTCCGCGAAGAACAGTCCGAGGAAGACGAACCGGACCCAGGCGACGGGCAGCCCCAGATGTCCGGCGAGCCCGCGCGCGACACCGCCGAGCATCCGCCCGTCGGCGCTGCGGTAGAGCTTGCGCGGCGCCGGCTCCTCCGGGTCCTGGGCGTGGGAGCTCGGGGCTCGGGTCGTGGCTGCTGGCATGTACCGATCGTCACACGTTCCGGCGGGCCGCGGCATCAGGGTCTGCCCGGACTCGACCCTGAGGAGGCCACAGGGTGACCGGGCGGGCACCCACCGGCCTCCGGGACGCAATATCAGGGATCGGCCAGGGTCGTCGCGGGTCCCACAAGGGCGTACGGGCCGTCACCATGGAGCCATGACCGTTCCCCAGGACGCCTCCCCCGGCGTCACACCGCCCCCCGAGCCGGCACCGCGGCTGCAGCGCAGCCCGCGGCAGAAGGTCGTGGCCGGGGTGTGCGGCGGGCTCGGCCGGTACTGCGACGTGGACCCGGTGATCTTCCGGATCGTGCTGGGTGTCCTCGCTGCGACGGGCGGCATCGGGCTGATCTTCTACGGCTTCGCGTGGCTGCTGCTCCCGGTGGAGGGCGAGGACGAGAACGAGGCGCGCAGGCTGCTGTCGGGCCGGGTCGAGGGCGCCTCGCTGATCGCACTCGTGCTGGCCCTGGCGGGCTGCGGGCTGCTGCTGTCGATGCTGCACAACGGCGGGATGCTCGCCTTCGCCGCGATGCTGTCGCTGACCGTGATCGGCTTCTCGGTCTGGAGCCGGCACCGCCGGACGGCCCCGCCCGAGGACGCGCCGGGCACGACGGCACACACTCCAAAAAGTACGGCGCACGCCGCCGGCCACGGGGCGCCGCCCGAGGTGAAGGCGCCGCCCACGCCGGGCAGCCCGTCCTGGTGGCGGGACCCGATCGTCAAGGACGGCACGACCGGCCCGGCGGGGACCGGCTATCTCTGGGGTCCCGAGAACGCGGTGTCGGAGGCGGCGGAGCTCGACAGGAACAGGCCGACGGCGGACGCCCCGTACCGGCCGCCCTACCGCCCGACGGGCACCCGGGGCCCCCGCTCGATCGGCGGTCTCGTCTTCCTCCTCGCCCTGATCGCGGGCGGCCTCGGGACGGGGCTGAGCTGGGACACCCATCCACTGGGTACGAGCCTGCAGATCGGGCTCGCGGCGGCGCTCGGGGTGTTCGGCCTCGGCCTGCTCGTCGCCTCCGTCCTCGGCAGGACCGGCTTCGGCACGGTCCTGCTGGCCATGATCACGGCGGGGCTGCTGGCGGGGGCCTCGGCCGTCCCGGACGACGTCGGCACCGACTGGGTCCGCAAGGAGTGGCACCCGGCGTCGGTGGCCACGGTCCAGCCGCAGTACAAGCTGGGCACCGGGGTCGCGAAGCTCGACCTCTCCGGGGTCACCGTCCCGGAGGGCGAGACCCTGCGCACCCGGATCGAGGTCGGCGCGGGCCGCGCGCTCGTCGTCGTACCGGCCGGGGTGACGGTGAAGGTGGACGCGGAGGCGGGCCTCGGCGACATCCAGTTCCCGTCCGACCAGCGCAAGGACGTGGACATCGCCCCCGACCGGCGCACCCGGCAGACCATCGGACCCGCCGAGGACAGCAAGCCCGCCGGCACCGTCGAGCTGGGCATGGGAGTCGGCATCGGACAACTGGAGGTCACCCGTGCTACGTCATGAGATCCGGCCGGGCCGCGCGGTGGCGGGCCTCGTCATGCTGACCCTGGCGGCCGGTTACGCGGCGGACGCGGCGGGCGCGTGGAACGCCCCGTGGACGTTCTTCGCCCCGGTGTTCCTCGGCGGCCTGTGGCTGGCCGCCACGGCGACCTGGGTGAGCTACCGGCTACGGCGACGGCGGGAGGCGCGGAAGGCCGCGGCGGAGGCGTCGGCACCGGAGCCCGCGCCCGGTGGTTCCACCGTGGTGCCCTGACCACCGCGCGGCCCTCAGATACGCCCGCGGCGCCGCCCTCCTCGCAGGGCGTCCACCGACCAGTAGGGCGCTCCGGCCAGCAGCAGCGGCAGCCAGGCCATGAGGTAGACCAGGTCGTTGCCGTAGTAGTACGGCGTGCTCTGCCAGCTCACCGTCAGCCACAGGCTCAGCGAGATCAGCGCCCCGCCGAGCGCCGCGAGCCGCGCCCACAGGCCGGCCAGGGTAGCGAGGCCGACGAGGAGCTCGCCGATCGCGATGGCGTACCCGAAGCCTTCGGGGCTCTTCAGAGCCAGGTCGACGAGGCCCGGGATCGCCGCGCTGTCACGTACGGCGTTCATCATCTCGCCGATGGAGCCGGCCCCGCTCGCGGACAGGAACGCACTGTCGGTCAGCTTGTCGAGCCCCGCGTAGACGAAGGTGACGCCGAGAAAGATCCGCAGGGGCAGGAGCGCGTACTGCCCCGCCCGGTCGCGGAGACTTCTCGGCTCGTCGAGCCCGTAGGAACCGCCCCTGTACCCGTGCATCACTGCCCCGCTTTCCGTTGGCCTTCCGACAGACCATACGTACGCCGGTTCGGTGCGGCTCACCAGGTGTGCGGTCAGTCCGTGACATCGATGCGGCAGGAGTTGGTCTCCACGCCCGCGGCCGTGACGACCTGTACCTCCACCTCGCCGGGTTCGACCTCGACGGGCACGGGCACGGTGAGCACGGTGTCCGCCGGGTTGGCGAAGCCTCCGGTGACCGGGATCAGGGGCACGTGCACGTGTACGCGGCCGATCCTGACGACCACCCGTGCCAGCCGGTCGGGACTCCCGGCGCCCGGCGGCACGAATCCGGCACCCCGGATCTCGATGTCGTCGCCGGTACGGATCGGGGCGTCCAGGTCCCCGGCCTCCCTGGCCCGGACGACCGACAGGATGACGGGCCGGCCGCCCTCGGCGTACTTCCCCGCGAAGTACGTCACCGCCGAGACGCCCACCAGGACCGCCAGGCCCCACGGCAGATCCGGCAGCTGCTCGGGGCGGCGGGCCAGGCGGACCGCGGCGAACAGCACGGCGACCGTACTGACCAGGACGTACTGCACATCGGTGAAGCTGCCGCGTCCGGAGTCGTCGGTCAGCAGATCGGCGGCCCGTGGCCGGTCGGCCCGCAGCTTCTGCAGCCGCTGCCCCAGGACGCGTACGGTCACCACCCGGCGTACGACGACGGCGACGGCACACACCAGCGCGAGCACGGACAGCACGCCGGCCGAGCGGACCAGGTCCAGCCCCTCGATCAGGGCGTCGCGGTCGGCGTGTGCCGACGCCCCGGCCAGCTGGAGCGCGAGGACGAGGACGGCGAAGACCGCGAGCAGCACCCAGGATGCCGCGACCGTACGTGAGGTGGAGAGCCGGTTGTCCTCGCCGATCAACGGGGCGAGGAGGCCGCCGCGGGCCCGGTGGACGCGGGCGGCGCCCGTCAGCAGGCCCGCGGTGACGAGTGCGGCGAGCAGGCCCGCGGTGCGTGCGGTGGACCAGCCGGCGCCGATGGCGGTGACGGCCTCGGCGATGACCAGCAGGGCGACGCCGCCCCAGACCACGGTCAGGGTGCGCCGCCAGAGGGCGTGGAGCCAGGCGTCACCGGCCTCCCTGCTGCGGTCGGCGACGGTGCGGGCCGACTCGGTCAGCTCGTCCGACACCCACTGCCGGGACGCGGACACCGACTGGGCGACACCGCCGGGCAGGCCCTGGCCGGCGGCGAGTTCGTCCCGCTTGGCGAGGAAGGCCGCCACGGCCCGCCGGTGCCCTTCGCGTGCCCCGTGCGGGCAGTCGCCGCACGTACAGCCACCGCCGTGCGTACTTTTCGCCCTCGCCTCGTCCAACGCCACGGAGAACGCCGCCCTTTCCCGCCCCGGTACCAACCAACTCGCCTCTGATTTCTGCGAATTGTGCCGTACGGGGCCGCTCCGTCCCGCATCGGGGCGGCTCGGGGGCGCTCGTTGTACGGATGTGCGATTGTCAGGCGCTGAGGACGAGGTAGGCGAGGCCCAGTGTCCCCCGGTATCCCCCGTAGTAGCCGGTGCGGCGGGCGTCGACGGCCTCGGTCACCGCGGCGTGCAGCCGGTGCCCCGGATTGGCCAGCGCCCAGCGCTCGCCGCGCCCGATGTTGGCGGCGGACTCGAAGAGGTCCCACTCGCGCCGGTCTGCGACGGTCACCTGGAGCGGCCTGAGTCCGGCCGCCTCCGCCTGCCGGATCAGACCCAGGAGCGGGCCGAAGTCGTCCGGCTCCGCGCCGAGGCCCTCCAGCGCGGCGGGCGAGGGCTCACGCTCCCAGAACCCGTCCCCGAACAGCACCCGGCCACCGGGGCGTACGGCGGCCCGCAGGGCCTTCAGCGCCTCCGGGGTACCGCCCGGCCAGGCATGCGAGGAACCGATGGAGACGGCGAGGTCGTAGCCGGTCGCCGGATGCTCGGCCGCCGGGACCTCGTGGAACCGCACCCGGCCCGTGAGCCCTCGCTCCTCGGCCAGCCGCAGACCCCGCGCGACGGCGTCCGGGTCGGTCTCCATGCCGTCCCCCGTGGAGCCGGGCGCCGCCTCGACCAGGCGCATCAGCAACTCACCCCAGCCGCTGCCGAAGTCGGCGATCCGGGCGCCGGGCGCGGGGGCGCAGGCCGAGATCAGCTGGGCGGCGTGCTCCTCGGAGAGCGGGGTGTTCCAGGTGAGGCGGTCGTTGCCGGGGGCGGACATGAGGGCGCGGACTTCTTCGGCGGTCATGGTGAGGCACCTTGGCACGGGCGCTGGGATCGTGCCAGTGGATTCAGGGGCGGCGCCGGTTGATCGCCGTCAGATCGACGTCCAGGGGGAAGGGGACCGTCAGGGTGAGCTTGTCACGGTGGATGCCGGTGGGCACGTAGACCTCCAGCGCGGGGTCGAGTTCGTAGACGTACACGATCGGCAGCCCGTCCTCGTCCGCCTCCACCCGCCAGTAGTGCCGGACTCCGGCGGCCGCGTACTTCCGGGGCTTGACGTCGCGATCGCGCTCCACCGAATCGTCCGAGACCACCTCGACGGCGAGCAGGATGTCCTCGGGCCGGAACCAGGTCTGGCGGTGGCCCGTGTTCGCCTCGACGGGGAACACGAGCACGTCCGGCTCCGGTCTGTTCTTCTCGTCCAGCTTGATCGTCATCTCGCGCAACACGTCCAGGTGAGCCGGCGCCTGGTCCAGGAGCGCGTTCTCGAACAAACGCATGGCGCGCCCGTGAAAGGCGGTCTGCGGACTCATGAAGACGAGATTCCCGTCGATCAGCTCGGTGTGGGGCGGGAGGCCCGGAATCCGGTCAAGGTCGTCCGCCGTCCAGCCGCCCTCCGGCGGGACGGGCCACCGGTACGGCTGCTGCTCAAGCCCGGGCTCGGGTGCGGCGCTCATGATTGCTCCCATACGCCGAAGTCTCGTCTCTTCACTCAGCGTACCCATCCGATACGACGATGCCGCCGCCCAAACGAATGAGCGACGGCATCGGCATTGACCTCAGGGAGCGGGGGTCACTCCCACTCGATCGTCCCCGGCGGCTTGCTCGTCACGTCGAGCACCACGCGGTTGACGTCGGCTACCTCGTTGGTGATGCGGGTGGAGATCTTCGCCAGCGTCTCGTACGGCAGGCGCGACCAGTCGGCCGTCATGGCGTCCTCGGAGGAGACCGGGCGCAGCACGATCGGGTGGCCGTAGGTGCGGCCGTCGCCCTGGACACCGACGCTGCGGACGTCCGCGAGCAGGACCACGGGGCACTGCCAGATGTCACGGTCCAGGCCGGCCGCCGTGAGCTCCTCGCGGGCGATGGCGTCGGCCTCGCGCAGCAGGTCGAGCCGCTCCTTGGTGACGTCGCCGACGATACGGATCCCGAGGCCGGGGCCCGGGAACGGCTGGCGCTGGACGATCTCCTCCGGCAGGCCGAGCTCCTGGCCGACCATCCGGACCTCGTCCTTGAACAGCTGGCGCAGCGGCTCGACGAGCTGGAACTCGATGTCGTCGGGAAGCCCGCCCACGTTGTGGTGGGACTTGATGTTGGCGGTGCCGGTGCCGCCGCCGGACTCGACGACGTCCGGGTAGAGGGTGCCCTGGACGAGGAAGGCGACCTCGGGGCCGTCCTCCTGGAGGATCTCCAGCTGGGCCTGCTCGAAGACGCGGATGAACTCGCGGCCGATGATCTTCCGCTTCTGCTCCGGGTCGGACACGCCGGCCAGGGCGTCGAGGAAGCGCTTCTCCGCGTCGACCACCTTCAGCTTCGCGCCGGTCGCGGCGACGAAGTCCTTCTCGACCTGTTCCGTCTCGCCCTTGCGCATCAGACCGTGGTCGACGTACACGCAGGTGAGCTGGGAGCCGATGGCCTTCTGCACGAGGGCTGCGGCGACCGCGGAGTCCACGCCGCCGGAGAGGCCGCAGATGGCGCGCTTGTCGCCGACCTGCTCGCGGATCAGGGCGATCTGCTCCTCGACGACGTTGGTGGTCGTCCAGGTCGGCTCGATGCCCGCGCCCCGGTAGAGGAAGTGCTCCAGGACCTGCTGGCCGTAGGTCGAGTGCATGACCTCCGGGTGGTACTGGACGCCGTAGAGCTTCTTCTCGTCGTTCTCGAAGGCGGCGACCGGGACGACGTCGGTGGACGCGGTCACGGTGAAGCCCTCGGGGGCGGCGGAGCAGGCGTCGCCGTGCGACATCCAGACCGACTGCTCGGAGGGCGTGCCCTCGAAGAGGGTGGAGCCGGCCTTGGAGACGGTGAGCGGGGTGCGGCCGTACTCGCGGGCACCGTTGTCGTCGACCGTGCCGCCGAGGGTGGTGGCCATGATCTGGAAGCCGTAGCACATGCCGAAGACCGGGACCCCGGCCTCGAACAGCGAGCGGTCGAGGCTGGGCGCGCCCTCCGCGTACACCGAGGACGGTCCGCCGGAGAGGATGATCGCCCGGGGGTTCCTGGCCAGCATCTCGGCCACCGGCATGGTGGACGGGACGATCTCGCTGTAGACCCGGGCCTCACGGACGCGTCGGGCGATGAGCTGGGCGTACTGGGCGCCGAAGTCGACAACCAGGACGACGTCGGTCGTGGTGTCGGGGGCGGCGGGGGGTGCTGCTGGCACTGGGGCGGCCTTCCGGCGGTGGAGAGGGGGTCGGTCCTCCCAATTCTACCGGCCGTGGGACATGGCCCCGCCGGGCTCCCGTCTCACCATCCGGGCCCGGCGTGGACCCGGCCCGGGGCGGGGTCCATACTGGCTCCATGCGTCAGCACACGATCTTCGTCTTTACCTATGGCACCCGGCCCGCCGGCTGCCATGGTCGTGCTGCTTGAGCAACTGACAAGCAACGTTCCAGGCGCCCCGGGCCGACAGGCCCGGGGCGTTCTGGCGTTCGGGACCTGTCGCTCCGGGCCCTCAGCCCACCGGGAGTCACAGATGACCAGCACCGCACCCACGAAGACGGCCGCCGAGCGGACCGGCGCGCACACCGACGAGGCCGCGTCCCTGATCGGGGGCGCCCGCACCCGCATCGACGCGCTGGACGACCGGATCATCGGCCTCGTCCAGGAACGGATGGCCGTCTCGGCGGTCATCCAGGAGGCGAGGATCACGTCCGGAGGCCGCCGGGTGAACCTCTCGCGGGAGATGGACGTCCTCAGCCACTACAGCGATGCCCTGGGCAAGCCGGGCACGGCACTCGCCATGACGCTGCTGGAGCTGTGCCGCGGCCGGGTGTGACGTACGGGAAGGCTGTACGGCCGCACCCGCGTTCGGTCCGGGTCTCACCCGTACGGCGCGTGACCCGGCCCGGGACGGCTTCGTTGGTCCGTGTGTCCGTGCCAGCCAGGGGCGGCATCGGTAGGAATCCACGCGTGGCTCCGCCGGGACGTGTGGCGTACCGCAGGTACGCCGTGGGAGCACGACCCGGCGCGTGTGACCGGTCGGCAGGGGACAGCAGCCCGGTCACCCATGTGCGGCCGGTTCCGGGGGCGCCCGGGACCGGCCGCCTACGGACCGTCGTGAGCGGCGGCCTCAGGCCTGCCGGGCCCGGCGCCGGTTCGTCGCGTACAGCACGCCGCCCGCGGCCAGGGCGATCACCGCTCCGCCGGAGGCCATCAGCGCGACCGAGCCGGTGGAGGCGAGGCCACCACCCGTGCTCGCCGCCGCGGTGCCGGACGAGCCCGTGCTCCCGCTCGGACCCGAGCCGGAGGACGTGCCCGAGGTGCCGGACGTCCCGGAGTCCTGGCCCGCTGTGTCACCGCCGGCGGAGCCCTCGGTGGCCCCGCCGGTGCCGGTGGTGCCGTCCGACGTCCCGCCGGTGTTCTCGGAGCCGGAGCCGTCGTCGTTGAGCACCAGTCGCGCGGTGTTGTCGGCCGGCTTCGGGTCGAAGGGCAGTTCGGGGTCGCTCAGCCAGGTGTTGCGGATCCGGACGGCGCCGTCGGCGTTCGGAACCAGTTCGGTGATCTTCAGGTCGAAGGGCAGCGAGACGTCGGCCCCGTCGCGCACGGTCATCGACGTGTCGCAGACGTAGCGGGGTGCGCGGTTCTGGTCCTCGCGGTACTTGCCGTCCGCCGTCACGCCCCGGCAGGACTCCGGCTTGCGGGTGACCTCGGCGCCCTCGGGGACGGTGAAGTCGAAGGCGGCGACGGGCTCGCCGGACCGGATGTAGCCGATCCAGGCCGGTCCGTCGTTACGGAAGCCGATGTCCGCGGTGACGGTCTCCCCCACGGCACCGTCCGCCTTGCCGCCCACGGCGACGAAGTTCGCGGTGTTCTCCGTACGGAAGTCGATCTCCTGCTGGTTGTCCAAGGGGTCCAGGTCCGCGCCCCGGGCGGAGGAGATGACCTTCTTCAGGGTCAGTTCGGGGCCGGTGCCCCGGGTGAAGGCCGCGCCCGCGCGCTGTGCGGAGCGCTGTGCGGCGCTGTCCTCGTTGATGCGGTAGATGAAGGTGTCGTAGAACGCGCGCTCGGTGGCCTTGACGGACAGCGGCTCCGCCAGTGTGTAGGTGGCGCCCGGTTCGTAGGAGCCCGCGACCGAGCACAGGGCGGTGGCCCAGGCGAAGCCGTCGAACGGCTCTTCCCCGGCCTCGCCGTCGTACTCGCAGTTGGCGTAGCGCTCGGGGATCTCCATCCCGCGTGAGTACCTCAGGGTCAGCAGGACGCCGTCGGCGGCCGTGGTGCCCTTGTTGGTGAACGTGATCGGGGCGGGCTGTACGTCGCCCGGCTCGAGCTCCTGCTTGAAGGGGAGTTGCTTCATGACCAGGTCGGGGCCGCCGACGGTCACCTTCGTCGAGAAGGGCGTGAAGGTGACCCCGTCCGCCGATCCGGTCACCTCGATGGTGCCGGAGGTGCCGTCCTTGCTGCCCTTCGCCGCGGCGAGGTCGAAGTCGGCGATGGAGCTGAGACCCGCGTAGACGCCCCAGTCGCGGCAGACGGCCGTGGCCCCGGTGATCTCGCAGTCCGATCCCGTGTCCTCGGCCGGGGTGAGTTCGGCGACGCCCGCGATGCCGCTGAGGTCGAGGGTGTAGGTCACCTCGCCCTCGTAACCCATGCTCTCCTCGTCGGGGTCCGGGTTGTGGACGGTGAGCCCGAGTGAGGACTTCTGGGGGCTGCCGGTCTCCGGGTAGGGGTGCAGGGCCGTCTCGGCGGGGCCGCCGAGCGTGAAGACCGGGCCGTCCGCCTGCGCGGGGGCGGCCACGGCGAGCGAACCGGCGGCGATCAGCCCGGCCGCGGCGAGGCCGCCTGCCGTCCGGCGCAGCGCTGTTCTCGGGGAAAGGCGTGTCATCGCGAACCTCTGGGGATCGGCGGAGCTGTGTGACTGCTGTGACGCAGTACGGGTTCGACCACGCAGCGGTGCGAACAGTTGCTGCGGCCGAGATCACGAATTGGGCACGGCGCACAGGTGTGGCGGGCGCCACATAAAGATTCTGTGAAACCCAGGACAACCGTTGTCGCATTTCACAGGTCATGTATGGCGAACACACCGGCTTGTTCCGTCCCCACAACGGCGGCCTGTTCATCCTTTTCAGGCGTACCGCAGTCCACGCGGTACCACGGACCCGCTGAGGCCCCAGATGAAGCTCCGCCGCACCCTGGCACTCGCTGCCGCCACCGCTGTCATAGGCCCGGTCGTCCTGCTCTCGGCACCGGCCGCCTTCGCGGACGTCGAGACCACGACGACCGAGAGCCCCTCGGCCACGCCGACCGAGACGGAGAGCGAGTCGCCGTCCCCGACGGCGACCCCCGAGAACACCGAGTCCGCTTCGCCGTCCGTGACGCCGTCGGCCACGGAGTCGTCCGAGGGCACCACGCCCGGGACGGCCTCCCCGACCCCGACCGCCACCGAGTCGGAGACGGCGTCCGCGACGCCGACGCCCACCGCTTCGGAGACCGACGAGGAGGAGGGGGACGAGCCGCTCGACGACTGCGAGCCGCGTCCGCTCGAACTCTCCATCAACGGCCTCTCCGGCAAGATCGTCCGGGGGAGCGGCTGGGACCGGTTCACCCTCAACGTCTACAACGACTCGGAAAAGACCGTGAAGAACGTCGCGTTCTTCGCGGGCGCCGCTGCCGACAAGGCGGGCGAGCAGCTCTTCACGACCAAGCAGGTCCGGCTCCAGGCCCTCAACGAGGCGGAGGGCACCTGGGAGGACATAGAGGACCTGGAGGACGGCACGTCATCCGGCTACGTCGGCCAGACCGACGAGATCAAGCCCGGCTACGAGGTCGACATCGACCTGCGCCTCAAGGTGGAGGCCAGCGCCCCGGTGGGTGCCGGCTTCAGCCTCGGCGGCGGGCTCGTCTTCGGCGAGGAGCTCCAGGCCGTTCCGTGCTTCACCGACGTCGCGTACAAGTTCCAGATCGTCAAGGCCGGTGACGACGACGGCGCGAAGCCCCAGGAGGGCGGCAACGTCCCCGTCCCCACCACGAAGCCGGCCGCCGACACCGCCGAGGTCACCGGCAGCCTCGCCGAGACCGGTTCGTCCTCCAGCACGTCGGTGATCGCCCTCGCGGGCGGCGCGGCCGTGGTGCTGGGTGCCGGTGCGATGTTCGTCGTGCGGCGCCGCAGGAACGGTGACGCCGCCGCGTAAGGCGCGTCACCCGTAGGACCGCGAAGGGGCTGCACTCGGAGGGGGGTGCAGCCCCTTGGCGTTCCCGGACTCAGGCGTCCGACGCGGCCTTCTTCGGCGGCACCGCCGGAATCCCCAGGAACGGCAGCTTCAGCGCACCGAACGCCTCCTTCGGCACGGCGGGCGCCTTCGGCTCGACGGCGGCGAGCCGTTCGTACGCCGTGTCCTGTGCCGGGCGCGGGTCCGTCTCGCCCTTGTTGGGCCAGAAGGACATCGCGCGCTCCGCCTGTGCCGTGATGGTCAGCGAGGGGTTGACGCCCAGGTTGGCGGAGACCGCGGAGCCGTCGACCACGGAGATGCCGGGGTGTCCGTACAGCCGGTGGTACGGGTCGATGACGCCCTCGTCCGGGCTCGCCCCGATCGGGCAGCCGCCGAGGAAGTGCGCGGTGAGCGGGGTGCCCATCAGCTCCCCGATGTTCGATCCCGCGAAGCCGTTGATCTCCTGGGCGAGCAGTGTCGCGCCCTGGGTGGCCTCGGCTATCTGGGTCGGGTTGGGCGAGCCGTGGCCCTGGCGGGCGGTGAGCAGGCCCTTTCCGACGCCGCCCGGCTTGCGGTACGCGGTCAGTGAGTTGTCCAGCGACTGCATGACGAGCCCGATGATGGTCCGCTCCGACCAGCGCCGGTTGGACAACGAGCGCATCGTGAGCCACGGGTGCCGGGCCACGTTGCCGAACCAGCTCAGCACCCGGTGGGTGCTGTAGGGCACCTGGAGGATGGTCAGCGCGCCCATGGCGTTGGAGCCCTTGCCGTACCGCACCGGCTCGATGTGGGTGTTCTCGTCCGGGTGGATCGACGAGGTGATGGCGACGCCCTGGGTGAAGTCGGCCTTGGCGGTGCCGTGCTTCTTGCGGTAGCGGCGGTCGCTGGTCTGCGCCCCCACCAGGCCCTCGGAGTTGGTGCGGGTCAGCTCGCCGAGCCGGGACGACAGCCGGGGCAGCAGCCCTTCGTCCTTCATGGTGTGCAGCAGGGTCTGGGTGCCGTACGTGCCCGCCGCGACGATCACCTTCCGGGCCCGCAGCACGGACGGTGCCGCCTTGCGGCGCCGGTGCGTGGGCACGGTCGAGACGCGGTAGCCGCCGTCCGGGTCGTCGGTGACCGCGACGACGGAGGTCATCGGGTGGATGACGGCACCGGCCTTCTCCGCCAGGTAGAGGTAGTTCTCGTTGAGGGTGTTCTTCGCGCCGTGCCGGCAGCCCGTCATGCACTCGCCGCACTGGGAGCAGGCCTTGCGGTCGGGGCCCGCGCCCCCGAAGTAGGGGTCGGCCGTCTCCCCGCCGGGTTCGGTGCGCGCCGTGCCGTCGGCGTCCTGGCCGTCGCCGAAGAAGACGCCGACCGGGGCGAGGTGGAAGGTGTCGCCGACGCCCATGGACTCGGCCACGGACTTGAGGTGGACGTCCGCCGGGGTCACGGTCGGGTTGAGCCGCACCCCGAGCATCCGCTTCGCCTGGTCGTAGTACGGCGCCAGCTCGTCCTTCCAGTCGGTGATGTCCGCCCACTGGCGGTCCTCGAAGAACGGCGCGGGCGGCACGTACAGGGTGTTGGCGTAGTTGAGGGAGCCGCCTCCGACGCCCGCCCCGGCCAGCACCATCACCTTGCCGAGCAGGTGCACCCGCTGGATGCCGAACAGGCCGAGCGCGGGTGCCCACAGGTAGTTCTTGATGTCCCAGGAGTTCTTGGGCAGCGTCGCGCGCGTGAAGCGGCGGCCGGCCTCCAGGACACCGACCCGGTACCCCTTCTCGCTGAGCCGCAGGGCTGAGACCGCGCCGCCGAAGCCCGAGCCGACGACGAGGACGTCGTAGTCGTACGCGTCGTCGTCCGCCGCCGGAGCGGCCTGATTCTGGGCAGGGCTGTCCTGGGACATGGCTCTCCTCGGTACGAAAAGGGCAGATAAGGGGTGGCTGAGGGGGTCAGCGCAGCCGGAAGGCCTTCATCGCCTTGAGACTGCGGCTCATGAAGGCGGCGTACTTCTCGTCGTCCATCCCGAAGGCCGGAGCGAGGGGGATCAGCCGCTGCTGGGCGACCGTCTGGGCCTCGGTGTACTTCAGGATGCCCTCGGAGCCGTGCCGCCGGCCGAGGCCGGAGTCCTTCATGCCGCCCATGGGCGACTGGACGCTGCCGTACGCGGGTGCGTACCCCTCGTTGATGTTGACCGTGCCGGTCCGCAGCCGCGCGGCGATCCGGTGGGCGCGCACGACGTCCTTGGTCCAGATGCTGGCGTTGAGGCCGTAGGGGGTGGCGTTGGCGAGGGCCACCGCCTCGTTCTCGTCGGTGAATCGGTAGAGGGAGACGACCGGGCCGAAGGTCTCCTGAGCGCAGACGGCCATCGGCTCCCGCACGTCGGCAAGGATGGTCGGCTCGTGGAAGAACGGGCCGATGTCGGGGCGGGCCGCCCCGCCGGCGACGACCACCGCCCCCTTCTCCACGGCCTCGGCGACATGGCGGGTGACGGTCTTCAGCTGCCGCCCGCTGACGAGCGAACCCATGTCGGCCCCGTACGCGAGGGAGTTACCGAGCCGCATCGCCTTCGTACGGGCGGCGAAGCGCTCCACGAAGGCATCCGCGACGGATTCGTGGACGTACAGCCTCTCGACGGAAATGCAGAGCTGACCGGCCGAGGAGAAGCAGGCGCGTACGGCGCCTTCGGCGGCCTTCTCGACGTCAGCGTCCTCCAGGACGAGCATGGGGTTCTTGCCGCCGAGCTCCAGCGAGACACCGACCAGCCGCGCCGCGGCGCGCAGGGCGACATCACGCCCCGTCGTGGTCGAGCCGGTGAAGGAGACGTAGTCGGCGCGCGAGACGACCTCCGGCCCGACGACGGGTCCCACTCCGAGGACGACCTGGAACACCTCGGCGGGAAGTCCGGCCTCGATCAGCAGGTCACGGGCCCACAGGGCGGTCAGCGCTGTCTCCGTGTCGGGCTTCATCACGACGGCGTTGCCGGAGACGAAGGCGGGCAGCGCGTCGCCGACGGAGAGTTCGAGCGGGTAGTTCCAGGGGGCGATCTGGCCGACGACCCCGCGCGGCTGGCGCAGTTCGGTGACCTTGGTGAGGACCGGGACGACTCCCGTGTGCCGCTTCGGCTTGAGGTACCAGGCGGCCTTGCGCCCGTAGTGCCGGGCCGCGACGGCGACGGCCTGCACCTCTTCGTGGGCGTGCAGCCGGGCCTTGCCCGTCTCCAGCTGGATGAGGTCGAGGACCTCGGACTGGCGCTCCAGGACGAGGTCGTGGAACCGGAGCAGCACGGCTGCTCTGGCCCGGACCGGCGTGGCGGCCCAGGCGGGCTGGGCGGCCCGGGCGCGCTCGAAGGCGGCCTCGACGTCCTCGGGGGTGGACTCGGGAAGGTCTGCCAGCTTCTCCCCGGTGAAGGGGCTGTGGTTGACCGTGCGGCCCGAGCCGACGACGTCACGGGTCAGCCGGGCGACCACCTCGGGCGTGACCACGTCGGCGGCGGTGCGCGCGCCCGCGGGGGCGGCGGCCACCGGGTTGGTGCCGACACAAGTGCCGGGGGCGGCGGAGGTGTTCGTAGAGACCTGCGAGTCCGTCATGAGGGCGAGAGTATGTCCACCCGCCCACTTTGGGTACCCGTGGGTAACAGGTTTTCACAGACCCCGCCAGAGGCCCCTGCCCCGCCCGGCCATACGGCCAGTGATCACTGGCGGTATAACCGCTGATCAGGGGCGATTCGCCGCCCTTCGCGGGATCGGGCGTCAGGATTCGTGAATCCTCGGCCGCCCGGCCACCTCGGTGTGGCCCGTACGGGGGTGAGTCCCCTCAGCCCGTCCCCTCCGGCGGTTCCCACCCGCGCAGCATGGTGTCGAAGAGCTTCCGGGTCTCGGCCCAGTCCCCCTCGGGCCCCGTCATGTAGAACGCGTACTCCGGCCCGCCCTCCTCGGCGAAGTACATCTGGTCGATGCCGTGGCGCGGGCCGGGGAAGTCCTTGGACTCGACCCAGGTGAACTCCCACAGGGAGCCGGGCCGGTCGCGGAAGACGTTCTCCTCCAGCAACAGGCGTTCGTACGCCGGCAGGCGCACGGCCAGGTCCTTCTCGATGCTCTGCATGTGCGCGTACGAGTTGTTGAAGTCGGGCTGCGGATCGAGGCTGATCCGGATGCGGTGCGCGCCGTTGTCCGGGGTGTAGTCGATCTGACCGTCGTTCAGCTGCCGCTCCCAGCCCTCGGGCACGACGAGGCTGAAGCCCTCGGGGTCGGTGACCTTCTTCCAGCCGTCGGGTGTCTCCGGCCGGGTGGACCCGCTCTCGTTGCCGGACGTGTCGTCGGCGGCGGAGCCGGTGGGGGCGGGGGCCGGGCCGGCGGTGCTCAGGTCCGACGTGCCTCCGGTCGCTCCGCCGCCGTTGTCCGCCTTCATCGCGACCAGACCCGCGGCCCCGCCGATCAGGGCGGCCACCGCGATGACGAGCAGGACCGTGCGCCAGCGGCCCCGGCCGCGCGGGGTGGCGGGCGGCGCGGTGTGCGGGGGCACGGGCGGCGGGGGCAGGGGCGGGGGGAGCTGGGCGGTGGAACCGTCCGGGCTGAAGAAGTCGCGCAGGTCGTCCTCGGAGACCCGCTGCGTCGGCACGTGCGCCTGCGCGGCCCGGGGCTTCCGCCCCTCCATCGCGTCCAGCAGCATGCGCTCGGCCTCCTCGGCCGTGGGACGGTCCGCGGGGTCCTTGCGCAGCAGCGCGATGATCACGGGCCCCAGCGCGCCACCGCGCAGCGGCGGGGGCGGTTCCTCGGTGACGACGGCCTGCATGGTGGAGATGGGGGACGTACGGCGGAAGGGCGAGCTGCCCTCGACGGCCGTGTAGAGCGTGGCGCCCAGCGACCAGAGATCGGACGCGGGGCCCGGGTCGCCGCCGCGCACCCGCTCGGGTGCCAGATAGTCGATGGAGCCCACCAGTTCACCGGTCCTGGTGATGGTGGAGTCGCCCTCGATCGCGGCTATCCCGAAGTCCGTCAGCAGGACCTGGCCGTCCCGGGCGAGCAGGACGTTGGCCGGCTTCACGTCACGGTGCAGAACACCCGCGCCGTGGGCCGCCCGCAGGGCGCTCAGCACATGGAGCCCGATCCTGGCCGCCTCGCGCGGCTCGACCTCACCCGACTCCTTCGTCGCGTCGGCGAGCGAGGGCCCGTCGACGTACTGCATGACGATCCAGGGGCGGTTGTCGTATTCGATGACGTCGTGCACGGTGACGACACCCGGGTGCGTGATCCGGGCCGCCGCGCGCGCCTCCTTCTGCGTGCGGGCGTGCAGCACGGCCCGGTCCGCCTCGGCGACGTACAGTCCGGCGGTCAACTCCTTGACGGCGACCGTCCGGTGGAGCACTTCGTCCTGGGCGCGCCACACCTTGCCCATGCCGCCTCGGCCCAGGACCTCACCCAGTCGGTACCTTCCGGCCAGTACGAGCCCGGCGTTCGTGCCCTGCGCGTGTTCCACGTCTGTTCGCCCCGTTCCTTGGGACGACAGGGTACGGACGGGAGGGGGCAGCGGGAAACCTCGCATCGCTCACGAGACCGCACTGTGATGCTTGTCGCGTCGCGCCGACGCGCTGTCAGGAGCCCGCGCGGTAGCTGGAGATGGCCTGCTCGTAGATCTCCGAGACCTTGTCGCGCTCGTTCTCCGGGCCGATGACCTGGACGATGTGATACCTGCCGTCCACGATCATGACCAGGTTACGGACGTACACCTGACGACCGTCGCCCTCCTGCCAGGTGAACTGCCCCTCCGCCATGGCCTGTCGCCCGATGTCGACACGGCGCAGGCCGGTGGACGTGGCCCAGCTGGACTCCCGGAAGGGCTTCAGCTCGGGCTCCGCGGTCCGCTGGTAGTCCAGCGGGTCACTCCCGTTGGTCTTGACGGTGTCCCGGCCGGGCACGACGAGCACCGTGAACCCGTCGCTGCCGTAACGGATCTGACGGTCGGTGCCGGTCGCGCCGCGCTGCCAGCCCTTCGGCACGCCGATCTCGAAGCCCTCGGCGTCCTTGCGCAGTTCGTAGCCCTCCGCGAGAGCCACGGCGGAGCGGCTGGTCTGCGGCTTCTCCGAGCCCGGTGACCCCGACGAGGCCGATTCGGACGGCCCGCCGGACGGCGCCGCGCCGCCGGACGGGCTGTTGCCGGGGTCCGGTGCGGCGGAGCCCGAGGGCGACGCGCCCGTTCCCGTCCCCGATTCCGACTCGGGCATGAACAGCATGGCGTAGGCGATGGCGGCCGCCATCAGCAGCAGGATCAGCACCAGCAGCAGCCGTCCCAGCCGTCGCGGTGCCCGGCCGCCCGGCGGAGGCTGGCGCAGCACCTTGGGCCCCTTGGGCTCGCGGGGCGCACGCGGCGGCTTCTCGTACACCTCCTGCTGCTCGTACGTCTGCGGCTGCTCGCGGCGCTGCGGCTTCCCCTGGCGGTGCCGGCCGTGCGCCGCGCCTCCGCGGCCCCGGCGGCGGCGCACCAGCTCGCCCCGGCGGCGTACGACCGGAAGGCGGGTGGCATCGGCGGGCGGCAGCGTGACGATGTCGGCGCCGGCCTCCGGCTCCGGGGCCGAGCGCACGAGGGAGCGCAGCCAGCCGCGCAGCTCCTCGAAGTCGGGCCGCTCCGTGGGGTCCTGACGCAGCAGCGACTCGACGACGGGCCGCAGCGGGCCGCACTCCTCCGCGAAGGCGGGCGGCTCGCCGCACACCATCTGGACGAGCTCGGCGGCGTTCTCCTCCGGATACGGCGCGTGGCCCTGCACGGCGCGGTAGAGCAGCGCGCCGAGCGCCCACAGGTCGGTGGAGGGGCCGATGGGCGGGGCGAGCTGCCAGTTGTCGTGGACCGGTCCCGCCTGCTCGGGCGCCCACCGCTCGGTGACCGCACCGACCACGGCGATGCGGGCCTGCCGGGCGCGTTCGGCGGCGAGGGGGGTGGCCGGGCCCCGGTAGGCGGGGGTGGTGCCGCTTCCGGCGACGACCTCGTCCCACCCTCCGGCGGGCGTACGGGCGGCCACCGGCTCCGGCGGCGGCCGGTCCTGGCGCTCCACGGGACCGCTGCCGAGACGCCGGGCGTCGGCGCGCAGCGCGTCCTCGCCGGAGCCGCCCGATCCTCGGGAGCCGCCCGCGGGAACGGGCCGGCCGGAGCCGGGGCCGTCGCCCCATGTGCCGGCGAGGTGGACACGCCGGCCGGGGGGCGTGGGGCCCGGGCCCTCGTCGTCGTCCTCGTCCTCGTCGTCCTCGTCGTACGCGTAGGTGTTCGGGTCGTCCGCCGCCCGGCCCCAGATGGCGGGCAGCTGCGGCAGTCCAGGGGCGGGAGGCGCGACGGGCTGCTCCCGCTCATCCGTGCCGGGACCCTCGCCCGGACGGTCGTCGCGGTCGTGCTCCGCGCGCTTCCGGTCCTCGCCCGCGCGGGCCGCGGCACGGGCCCCCGCGCGGTAGGCGGCGATGGCTCCGGCACGGGCGGCGCGCAGCTGCGCGGCGCTCCCCGCGCCGGGCTCCGCCGCGGGCAGGCCGTCGGGCGGTGCCACCTCGATCTCTCCACGGGGCGCGGGGGCCGGCACGCCGTCGGTGGACGCCCGGGGGCCGGGCAGGGCCTCCGGAGCGGACAGCGCGCCGGGGCCGTGCAGGGCGGCGCCCGGCTCGGACGACGCGGGGGGCTCGTACGGACCGGCCTCGACTGCCGGAGGTTCGTACGGACCGGCCTCGACGGCCTGGGCCTCGTACGGGTCCGCCTCGGCGGCCGGGGGTTCGTACGGGCCGGTGGGGCCCGATTCGACCGCCGGCGGCCCGTAGGCGTTCTCCTCGTCCGGATCCGTGCGAGGCGCCGGAACGTATCCGCAGAGTGCCTCCTCGGCCGCGCCTGCCGCGAGTCCGGTCAGCACGACTCGGCCGTCGTCGCAGACCAGCACCGTGCGGACCGTGATGTTGCGGTGCGTCCAGCCGTGCGCGTGCAGCACCCGCAGCGCCGTGAGCACGTCGGAGCCGATCTCGGCGGCCCGGTAGGGGTTGAGGGGCCGCTCCGCGAGGAGCGCGGCGAGCGGCCGGGCGGCCACCAGCTCGCTCACTATCCAGAGCGATCCCGCCTCGGCGAACACGTCGAAGACCTGGTCCAGGCGCGGATGGTCGGGCACCTGGGCCGCCGCCTGCGCGGCCTCGATCGCCCGCCGGACCGCGGGGTCCGTGGACCGCCGCACCGTACGCCCGGTGGCCCGCCTGGCCGAGGGAAGACCGTCGGCGTCGAGCACCTCCGCGTCCACGACCTCCGGCAACGGCACCTGCCGCACCAGGACTTCCTGTCCGCTGTACGTGTCGAAGGCCCGCGTCTCGACCAGCTCGAAAGCGTCGGACGGGGGCAGCGGAAGGCGGTAGCGGTCGGCAAGTACCCGACCCGCATAGTCGTCCACGACGCCTCCCCAGAGCGCGCTGTCCCCCGGTCACCGAGACCGCATCCGTCAATTGCGGTCACTTGCTGTGCAATTGACCCTTCGTTCCGGCTGCGTACGGTCTTCGACCTCTCACAATACGTGGCAAGTCGAGGGCGCGCGGCCGTGTCACGGCAACCCGGCCGCCCGGGCGGTTGCCCGGGCGGTCAGTCGGTCGGCTCGAACGTGGCGAACGCCGTCTCGCGCAGCGTCCGGCACTCGTCGTCGTCCCAGGTGTCCGCCTTGCAGCTGATCATGATCGAGTAGCCGTGGGTGGCGTCGACCTTGAAGCCCCGGTTGAGGACCCGGATCCGCATGCCCTGCTGGTCGCGTGTGAACTCCCAGTCGGCGACGGTCGGGTAGCCGTTGTACTCGACCTTCTTTATCCCGATGTGCTTGTAGCCGTTGCTGAGGCTCTTGGTCGCCGCGACCGCCCCGGCCCAGGCGGCCGCCGCGTCGTCCTTCGGGGAGGAGTTGTAGTCGATCTGGACCCGGGGGAACCCACCGTCGGCGTTGTAGATGGCGCCGGAGTTCTGTCCCGCTATTTTGTCGAACTTGAAGTCCCCCGGCATCGCCATGGAGAAGTGGAACTGTTGGTTGGTGACCGTCTTGAACCCGGCGGGCAGCGCGTCCGGGTCCGGGGTCTGCTCGCCGGTCTCCGGCGAGGAAGACGTGTCGCCGGTCGCCTCGCCCTTGTCCTGCCCCTGGCCGTCCTTGCCGCCGTCCTGCTCGCTGTCGTCGCCCTTGCCCGAGCCTCCGCCGGAGGCGGCCTCGGTGTCGCCGCCGCCCGCCGCGCCGGCGGACGCGGCGGTGTCGCCCTTGGAGCCGCCGCCTTCGTTGCCCGTGTCGTCACCGCCGAGGGTGAGCGCCAGGACCGTACCGAGGACGGCGAGCACGACGACGCCGGCGATGACCGCCAGCGTGCGGCGCGGCACGACATCGGTGATCGACGCGCGGGGCACGGCCGGACGTCCGGAGCCCGCGGGCCCGGAGGCCGACGCCGTGGCGCCCGCGGCCGGGGACTTCGCGTTGCGTACGGACCGCAGGGCGCCGCGCAGCCGGTCCCGCGTGCCCTCGGCGATCCCGGAAACGCCGACCGGAGTGGTCGCGGAGGAGGCGGAACCGGCGGCCTGGCCCGCGGGGGCCGATCCGCCGGTGTCCGGTCTTCCGGAGCCCGTGACGGCCCCGGGCACGCCGCCCTCGGCTGCCGGGGTGGACACGGCGGCGGCAGCGGCAGCGGCGGCGGCGGCGGCCTTCTTGCCACCGCCCTTGGAGTCGCTCCTGCCGCCCTTGTCGCTCTTGGCGTCACCGATCGTGGGCAGCGCCATGACCTGGGTGGAGTCGGCCGGCGGCACGACGGGCTGTTCCGGAGCGTTGATCACCGCGTTGAGCAGGACGCGCGCCCCGGCGTCGTCCAGCCGCTCGTCGGGGTCCCTGGCGAGCAGGCCGTAGATGACCTCCTCCAGCATGCCCGCGTGCGCCGGCGGCTCGACCGGTTCCGTCATCACCGCGGTGAGCGTGGCGATCGCCGAGCCCTTGTCGTACGGCGGGCGGCCCTCGACGCTCGCGTACAGCAGCCCGCCCAGCGACCACAGGTCGGCGGGCGGCCCCGGCTTGTGGCCGCGGGCCCGCTCGGGCGAGATGTAGGAGGGTGCGCCGACGAGCATGCCCGTCGAGGTGACCGAGGGGTCGCCCTCGACCTGCGCGATCCCGAAGTCGGTCAGGACGACCCGCCCGTCCTCGGAGATCAGCACGTTGGACGGCTTCACGTCGCGGTGCAGGATGCCCTCGCGGTGCGCCGAGCGCAGCACGTCGAGGACGGCGAGGCCGACCTCCGCCGCGCGCCTCGGCGTCAGCGTCCCGTCCTCACGGATCACCTCGGCGAGGGACTTCCCCTCGATGAGTTCCATGACGATCCACGGCCGGTCGTCCTCGTCGACCACGTCGTAGACCGTCACCGCACTGGTGTTGCGGATCCTCGCGATCGCCTTCGCCTCACGCAGGGTTCGCGTGATGAGACGCCGCTTCTCGTCCTCGTCGATCGACGACGGGAACCGCAGTTCCTTGACCGCGACCGTACGCCCCAACGTCTCGTCGGCAGCACGCCAGACCGTGCCCATGCCGCCCCGGCCGAGCACCTCCCCGAGCCGGTACCGCCCCGCGAGGAGACGTCCGTCCTTGTCCCCTTGGGGCTCCCGCGCCTGCTCCGCCTCCGACATGCGTCCCCTCTGCGATCAACCCGCCCTGGCAGAGCGTTCATTGTCCCTCACCCCGGGACCGGTGGTGGCCCCGGGTCCGGGGCGGCCCTGGTGCGGCCGACGGAAGAAATCCCCTGCCATGCCTACATACAGGGCGCTGCCCACCGCTCCGCCGGTGCTGACTCCGCTCGCCCTGGGAACGGCGAGCCTGCCAAGCGAACCACACCTCACGACCGCATCGTCCTCCCTCCCCCGGTTCGCCGTCGAGGGCCGCGCCCCCGCGGCCCCCTTCCGGCGCGCCCGCAACACCCCCGGAGCGAGGAGGAATACGACTCGGGGGCCGCGGAATCCCCCTCTCCGCCCGCCGGACGGAGCCGGTCCGCCCGCGCCGGGGCCCCCGCGCCCGGGCCCCCGGCGCGGCTTTCCGAGACGCCCTCAGCGAGGCACGATGTCCGGCGCCCCCAGCCGTGCCGCGTCCGCTGTCTGGTCGTCGGGCTGCCGCTGGGACTCCCGCTCCGCCTCCACGCGCTTGCGGTAGTGCTCCACCTCCCGCTCGGCCTGATCCGTGTCCCAGCCGAGCACCGGCGCCATCAGGTCCGCGCACTCGCGGGCACAGCGGGTGCCCCGGTCGAAGGTCTCGATGGAGATCCGGGTGCGCCGCGTCAGGACGTCGTCGAGGTGCCGGGCGCCCTCGTGCGAGGCGGCGTAGACGATCTCGGCCCGCAGATAGTCCTCGGCGCCGGCCAGCGGCTCACCCAGTGAGGAGTCGCCCTTCACGAGCTCCAGGAGCTCCTCGGTCATCGAGCCGTACCGGTTGAGCAGGTGCTCGACCCGGACGACGTGCAGACCTGTACGGGCGGCCATCCTGGCCCGGGCGTTCCACAGGGCGCGGTACCCCTCGGCGCCCAGCAGCGGGATGTCCTCCGTGACGCACTCCGCCACCCGCTGGTCCAGCGCGTGCACCGCCTCGTCGACGGCGTCCTTCGCCATCACCCGGTACGTCGTGTACTTGCCGCCCGCCACGACGACGAGCCCGGGCGCCGGGTGCGCCACCGTGTGTTCGCGCGAGAGCTTGCTCGTGGCGTCCGACTCGCCGGCCAGCAGGGGGCGGAGCCCGGCGTAGACGCCCTCGACGTCGTCCCTGCCCAGCGGGGTGTTCAGCACCGAGTTCACGTGTTCGAGGAGATAGTCGATGTCGGCGCTGGAGGCGGCCGGATGGGCCTTGTCCAGGTCCCAGTCGGTGTCGGTCGTGCCGATGATCCAGTGCCTCCCCCACGGGATCACGAAGAGCACCGACTTCTCGGTCCGCAGGATGAGCCCGGTCGAGGAGTGGATCCGGTCCTTGGGCACCACGAGGTGGATGCCCTTGGACGCCCGGACGTGGAACTGGCCGCGCTCGCCGATCAGCGCCTGGGTGTCGTCCGTCCACACCCCGGTGGCGTTGACCACCTGCTTGGCCCTGATCTCGTACTCCTCGCCGCCCTCGACGTCCTGCACCCGCGCGCCGACGACCCGCTCGCCCTCGCGGAGGAAGCCGGTCACCCGCGCCCTGTTGGCCACATGCGCGCCGTAGCCCGCGGCCGTGCGCACCAGGGTCGCCACATAGCGCGCGTCGTCCATCTGGGCGTCGTAGTACTGCAGGGCGCCGACCAGGGCGTCCTTCTTGAGCGCGGGGGCGACCCGGAGCGCGTGGCGCCGGGAGAGATGCCGGTGCACGGGCAGCCCGCGGCCGTGGCCGGAGGAGACCGACATCGCGTCGTACAGCGCGACGCCCGAACCCGCGTAGAGCCGCTCCCAGCCCTTGTGCCGCAACGGATAGAGGAAGGGGACGGGCCTCACCAGGTGCGGCGCCAGCCGCTCCAGCAGCAGCCCGCGCTCCTTCAGCGCCTCCCGTACGAGTGCGAAGTCCAGCATCTCCAGATAGCGCAGCCCGCCGTGGATCAGCTTGCTCGACCTGCTCGATGTGCCGGACGCCCAGTCGCGCGCCTCGACCAGTCCGGTCGAAAGGCCTCTGGTGGCGGCGTCCAGCACGGTCCCGGCGCCGACCACGCCCGCTCCCACGACCAGCACGTCCAGTTCGCGCTCGGCCATCGCGGTCAGCGCCTCGGTGCGCTCCGCGGGTCCCAGTGTCGCTGTCCTCACTGCTGCCTCCCGGTAATCCCGGTGCATCGGGGGTCGTACGGCACGTGAGCGGAGACCGGCCGGAGGGGCCGGGCGCCCGTGCCCACCCCTCGATTCTGTCCGCGGTCCACGACTTCAGCCACCGCCTGTGGACAACACCCGCCCCACAAGAGTCACAGAATGCGACATATAGGTCATATTTACGCCTAGTCTGACATAGCGCTGTCCCCAGCAGTTGCACTTTCTGTCTCTTGGCCTTAGGGAAAGGACGGCCCACATGCCCGCAGACCTCGCCGTCATCGGACTCGGTCACATCGGCCTGCCCCTCGCCCAAGCAGCCGTAGGCGTGGGAATCCACACTGTCGGCTACGACACCGACCCACGCCCCTTCGCCGAGCTCTCCGCGGGCCGTACTCCGGTCGAGGGATCCCTCAGCGCATCCGACATCCGGCGGATGATCTCGGGCGGCTTCCGGCCCACCGCCGACCCGGCCGAGCTGGGCCGGGTCCGCACCGCCGCGATCTGCGCCCCCACCCCGCTCGGGCCGGACCGCACCCTCGACCTCCGCGCCGTCACCGACGCGGCCCGGGCGCTCGCCGCCCGGCTGCGGCCGCACACCACCGTCCTGGTGGAGTCGGCCGTACCGCCCGGCACCACCGAGAACGTCGTACGCCCCCTGCTGGAGGAGGGCTCCGGGCTGCGCGCCGGACGGGACTTCCACCTCGCCCACTCCCCCGGCCGCCTCGACCCCGGCAACCGCACCCACGTGTACGGCAACACCCCGAAGGTCATCGGCGGCCTCACCCCCGCCTGCACCGAATCGGCCGCCGCCTTCTACGGACGGCTCACCGACAAGGTCGTCCGGGCCCGCGGGCCGCGCGAGGCGGAGATGACGAAGGTCCTCGAAACCAACTTCCGGCACGTCAACATCGCGCTGGTCAACGAGATGGCGGTGCTCTGCCACGACCTCGGTGTCGACCTCTGGGACGTCATCAGGTGCTCCGAGACCAAGCCGTTCGGCTTCGAGCCCTTCCGTCCCGGCCCGGGTGTCGGCGGCCACGGCGTCCCCGTGGACCCGGGCCACTTCCCGTACAACAGCCGTACGCCCGGACACTCGTTGCGCATGGTCTCGCTGGCCAAGGAGATCAACGACCGGATGCCGAGTTATGTGATCCAGCGCTGCGCGACCCTGCTGAACGAACACGGCAAGTCCGTCCGGGGGGCCCGGGTCCTGCTGCTCGGGGTCACCTACAAGCCGGACCTCGCCGACCAGGAGGCCTCGCCCGCCCGGGAGATCGCGACCCGGCTGATGGACATGGGCGCCCAGATCGGCTACCACGATCCGCACGTCCTGGACTGGCGGGTGCGCGATCTGCCCGTCCCCCGCGCCGACTCGCTCTACGAGGCCGCCGCCGGGGCCGATCTGACGGTGCTTCTCCAGCACCACCGCACGTACGACCTCCAGGGACTCGCGGTGAAGGCCCAACTCCTCCTGGACACCCGGGGAGCGACCCCGGCGGGAGCCGCACACCGTCTGTAGGAAGGCCCCCGAGGCCAGTGCCCCCAAGGATTACGGTGGGCCATGTCGGCATGGACTGCTAGCCTGCGGCGTCACTTCACGCACCGTCGTGCGCGTATCAGTCCCAGGGGGAAGATCCACCATGAGCCAGCCCGTGCAGCCGCCGAACCCGCCACAGCAGCCCTACGGCGGACAGCCGGCCGACGGCAACCCGTACGCGGGTCAGCAGCCCGTCCAGCCCGGCAACCCGTACGGCCAGCAGCCTCCGGCGCCGACGGGCAACCCGTTCGCGGGCCAGCAGCCGGGCCAGTTCGGCGGCGGACCGTTCCCGCCCGCCCCGCCGGCGCCCGGCAACAAGGTCGGCCTCGGTGTGCTGGCCGCCCTGGGCGCCGCGATCGTGGCCGCCATCCTCTACGGCGTCCTGGCCGGGTCCATCGAGCGTGAGGTCGGCTACGCGGCCATCGGTGTCGGTTTCCTGGTCGGCTTCGCCGCGAGCAAGATAGGCGGCGCCAACCCCGCCGTCCTCGGCGCCGGCGCCGTCTTCTCCCTGGTCGCCGTCTTCCTCGGCCAGCTCATCGGCATGTCGATGATCCTCGCGGACGGTCTGGGCGTCGGCTTCTCCGAGGTGTTCTTCGACCACTTCAGCGATGTCCTCGACATCTGGAAGGAGGAGGCCGACTTCATGACGTACCTCTTCCTCCTCCTGGGCCCGGTGGCCGCCTTCGGTGGCGCCAAGCGCGCCGGCTGACACCCAGGGCCTGTCGTCCGGATCCGGACGACAGGCCCGCACGCACGCACGACGGCCCGGACCATTTCCCTGGTCCGGGCCGTCGTGCGTATAGCGTGGGAGATCAGCGGCGATGCTGCGAGTCCGCCACCGTCACCTCGACGCGCTGGAACTCCTTGAGGTCGCTGTAGCCCGTGGTGGCCATCGCCCGGCGCAGCGCGCCGAAGATGTTCATCGAGCCGTCGGGGTTGTGCGAGGGGCCGGTGAGGACCTCCTCCGTCGTGCCGACGGAGCCGAGGTCGACCAGCTTGCCGCGCGGCACGTCCTCGTGGACGGCCTCCATGCCCCAGTGCCGTCCGCGGCCGGGCGCGTCCGTGGCGCGGGCCAGCGGGGAGCCCATCATCACGGCGTCCGCGCCGCAGGCGATGGCCTTGGGCAGGTCGCCGGACCAGCCGACGCCGCCGTCCGCGATGACGTGGACGTACCGGCCGCCGGACTCGTCCATGTAGTCGCGGCGGGCCCCGGCCACATCGGCGACCGCGGTCGCCATCGGGACCTGGATGCCGAAGACGTTGCGCGTGGTGTGCGCCGCGCCGCCGCCGAAGCCGACGAGGACACCGGCCGCGCCGGTGCGCATCAGGTGCAGGGCGGCGGTGTACGTGGCGCAGCCGCCGACGATGACCGGGACGTCCAGCTCGTAGATGAACTGCTTCAGGTTGAGCGGCTCGGCGGCACCGGAGACGTGCTCGGCGGAGACCGTCGTACCGCGGATGACGAAGATGTCCACGCCCGCGTCGACCACGGCCTTGGAGAACTGCGCGGTGCGCTGCGGCGAGAGCGCGGCGGCGGTGACGACACCGGAGTCGCGCACCTCCTTGATGCGCTGCCCGATCAGCTCCTCCTGGATGGGGGCGGAGTAGATCTCCTGGAGCCGCGGGGTGGCGGTCTCGACGGGCATCTCGGCGATCTCGTCGAGGAGCGCCTGCGGGTCGGCGTGCCGGGTCCACAGCCCCTCGAGGTTGAGGACGCCGAGGCCGCCCAGCTCACCGATGCGGATGGCGGTCTGCGGGGAGACCACCGAGTCCATGGGTGCCGCCAGGAAGGGCAGCTCGAAGCGGTAGGCGTCGATCTGCCAGGCGATCGAGACCTCCTTCGGGTCACGGGTACGCCTGCTCGGTACGACAGCGATGTCGTCGAACGCGTATGCCCTGCGGCCGCGCTTGCCGCGCCCGATCTCGATCTCAGTCACGATGTGTGGCCTTTCCCTCTACGTCTGCGCTGTCCAGTATCGCCGACGCACGCGTGAGGGGCGGTCCCGGGAACCCGGGTCCGCCCCTCACGTGCGCTGATGTCTTACTTCCTGCTGTAGTTCGGTGCTTCGACCGTCATCTGGATGTCGTGCGGGTGGCTCTCCTTGAGACCCGCGGAGGTGATCCGGACGAAGCGCCCCTTGCTCTCCATCTCGTCGACCGAGGCCGCGCCCACGTAACCCATCGTCTGGCGGAGACCGCCGACGAGCTGGTGCAGCACGTTGGCCAGCGGGCCGCGATAGGGCACCTGGCCCTCGATGCCCTCGGGGACGAGCTTGTCGTCCGAGGACACCTCGGCCTGGAAGTAGCGGTCCTTCGAGTACGAGCGGCCCTGCCCACGGGACTGCATCGCGCCCAGCGAACCCATGCCGCGGTACGACTTGAACTGCTTGCCGTTGATGAACATCAGCTCACCCGGGGACTCCTCGCAACCGGCGAGCAGCGAGCCGAGCATCACCGTGTCCGCGCCGGCCACCAGGGCCTTGCCGATGTCGCCGGAGTACTGCAGGCCGCCGTCGCCGATGACCGGGACGCCCGCCGCGCGGGCGGCCAGCGCGGCCTCGTAGATCGCGGTGACCTGCGGGACGCCGATGCCGGCGACCACACGGGTGGTACAGATCGAACCGGGTCCGACGCCGACCTTGACGCCGTCCACGCCGGCGTCGATCAGGGCCTGGGCGCCGTCGCGGGTCGCGACGTTGCCGCCGATCACGTCCACGTTCACGGCCGACTTGATCTTCGCCATCCAGTTGAGGGCGTTGCTGTTGTGGCCGTGCGAGGTGTCGACGATCAGGAAGTCGACCCCGGCGGACGCGAGCGCCTGCGCGCGGTCCAGCGCCTCGGGGCTGGCGCCGACGGCCGCGCCCACCAGCAGACGGCCTTCGGCGTCCTTGGCGGCGTTCGGGTACTGCTCGGCCTTCTTGAAGTCCTTGACCGTGATGAGGCCCTTGAGGATGCCGGCCTCGTCGACCAGCGGCAGCTTCTCGATCTTGTGGCGGCGCAGCAGCTCCATGGCCTCCACGCCGGAGATCCCGACCTTGCCCGTGACCAGCGGCATCGGCGTCATGACCTCGCGCACCTGGCGCGACCGGTCCGACTCGAAGGCCATGTCACGGTTGGTCACGATGCCGAGGAGCTTGCCCGCGGGGTCGGTGACCGGCACTCCGCTGATGCGGAACTTCGCGCAGAGCGCGTCGGCCTCGCCGAGCGTGGCGTCGGGGTGCACGGTGATCGGGTCGGTCACCATGCCGGACTCGGACCGCTTCACCAGGTCGACCTGGTTGACCTGGTCCTCGACCGAGAGGTTGCGGTGCAGCACACCGACACCGCCCTGCCGGGCCATGGCGATGGCCATCCGGGCCTCGGTCACCTTGTCCATCGCGGCGGAGAGCAGCGGGATGTTCACACGTACGTTCCGCGAGATGAGCGACGAGGTGTCGACCGCGTTGGGCAGCACGTCAGATGCGCCCGGCAGCAGCAGCACGTCGTCGTATGTCAGCCCGAGCGTCGCGAATTTCTCGGGCACTCCGTCGACGTTTGCAGTCATGACACCTTCCCCAAATGGCCTTGATCGGTGCGGATGTCCATGCTAACGGCCCAACGGGGTGTCTCATTCCACGAGCAAGATCACCTGGCGGTTCTGTGGCTTCCTCCACACCGTGGGAGCCCGCGGGAACCGTCCCCTACTGGCCCGCGAGGGCCCGCAGTCTGCTCAGCGCGCGGTGCTGGGCGACGCGGACGGCGCCCGGGGACATCCCGAGCATCTGCCCGGTCTCCTCCGCGGTCAGTCCGACCGCGACCCGGAGGACCAGCAGCTCACGCTGGTTCTCCGGCAGATTGGCGAGAAGCTTCTTGGCCCAGGCCGCGTCACTGCTGAGCAGCGCCCGCTCCTCGGGGCCGAGCGAGTCGTCGGGCCGCTCCGGCATCTCGTCGGAGGGCACGGCGGTCGATCCGGGGTGCCGCATCGCGGCGCGCTGGAGGTCGGCGACCTTGTGGCCCGCGATGGCGAAGACGAACGCCTCGAAGGGCCTGCCGGTGTCCTTGTACCGCGGCAGCGCCATCAGGACCGCGACGCAGACCTCTTGCGCGAGGTCCTCCACGAAGTGACGGGCATCACCGGGCAGCCGGTTCAGCCGTGACCTGCAGTAGCGCAGAGCGAGGGGGTGGACATGGGCCAGCAGGTCATGGGTGGCCTGCGCGTCACCGTCGACGGCACGGTGCACCAGAGCACCGATCACCGTCGTCCCGTCCTCGCGCATCGGACCATGGTGCCTTGACGGCGTCCGATCCGATGCATCGCGTCCCGAGTTGTGCACCGAAGCGTTATCAGCGGGTGCGCCGGTATGTGCGTCGTCTGCGTCGTGAGCGAGTGCTCCAGCGTTCTGAGCGGTTGCGCCGGATGTCATGTCCTGCGCCCTCCCCTTCCGCTCGACCGAATGTTCCCCGAGGAACTCCACAACCCCAAGGATGCGGCATCGGCCGGGAAGCGTCACATAGCGCTGGCGGGGGGCCCGGCCGCAGGTCCGCCGCCACCGTCGCCCCGTCCGCCGGCGTGCGGACGGGATCGCACGGCTACCGGCCGCGCAGCGGCATCAGCGGACCAGGCCCCAGCGGAATCCGAGCGCGACGGCGTGCGCACGGTCCGAGGCCCCGAGCTTCTTGAACAGACGCCGCGCGTGCGTCTTCACCGTGTCCTCCGAGAGGAACAGCTCACGCCCGATCTCCGCGTTGGAACGCCCGTGGCTCATGCCTTCGAGCACCTGGATCTCCCGCGCCGTGAGGGTCGGCGCCGCCCCCATCTCGGCGGACCGCAGCCGGCGCGGGGCGAGCCGCCACGTCGGATCCGCGAGCGCCTGGGTCACCGTCGCGCGCAGCTCGGCGCGCGAGGCGTCCTTGTGCAGATAGCCGCGGGCCCCGGCGGCGACCGCGAGCGCGACACCGTCCAGGTCCTCGGCGACGGTCAGCATGATGATCCTGGCCCCGGGGTCCGCCGAGAGCAGCCGCCGGACCGTCTCCACACCCCCCAGGCCGGGCATGCGTACGTCCATCAGAATCAAATCCGAACGGTCGGCCCCCCAGCGGCGGAGGACTTCCTCGCCGTTGGCCGCCGTCGTCACACGCTCGACGCCGGGCACGGTCGCAACCGCGCGGCGGAGCGCTTCTCGGGCAAGCGGGGAGTCGTCGCAGACGAGGACGGATGTCATGACCGTCCTCCGCAGCTGATGCGCGTCACCTTGAGCCTCCAGGCTGATACAAGTCGTCACCTGTGCGGTTGACCCCCTCGGACATTTGCCCGAGCTCGTTCTCCGTCAACCGCCTCTCCCCCATCAACGACGGTCACTCGAAAGAGTTACGGGCCAAAGCATCCGGTTCGGCACTCTAAGTGAGGGCCCGCACACGGAGGAGAGCGACACGGGATCATTCACCCGTCAACCGATCTCTCACCCTGCGACCTGCACCATTTAGCGGGTTTTCTTCCCTTTTGCTGGCGTCTGCGACTAGATTTCCAATCAGTCATATTTACATCTACTAACACCGTAGATGTACGGTCGGGACTCAGGTCACCGACGAGAAACAACGGTCGAGGAAGCCGTTTCCGAACCAGCAAGGTTTCGAGGGGACACGCAATGGCAGATTTCTCCCGCCTTCCCGGACCCAACGCGGACCTGTGGGACTGGCAGCTGCTGGCCGCCTGCCGCGGGGTCGACAGTTCGCTCTTCTTCCACCCCGAAGGGGAACGCGGAGCAGCCCGGAGTGCCCGTGAGACCTCGGCGAAGGAGGTCTGCATGCGCTGCCCGGTGCGCGCGGAGTGCGCGGCGCACGCGCTCGCGGTACGAGAGCCCTACGGCGTATGGGGCGGCCTGACCGAGGACGAGCGCGAAGAGCTCATGGGCCGCGCCCGCAACCGTCTGATCTCCGCCCACTCAGGGCCGGCCCCGGAGGCCGGTCACACCTGACACCCCGCACGACCCGCCGAACGAAGAAACGTTTTTTCACACCTGCCGCAGGACCCGGCGCCACGGGTACCGCGGGCCGGGCAGGTCAGCGTGCGGCCGCCAGGGACAGCTGGTCCAGGGTCGCCGCCACCGCCGGCACCCGGGAGAGGTCGGGCAGGGTGAGGGCAACGATCTCCCGCTCCACGGCAGGCTCCACCGTCACGGTGCGTGCGCCCTTGGAACGTACGGACTCGATGGCCAGCCGGGGCAGGACGGCGACCCCGAGACCCGCTCCGACGAGGCCGATCACCGCCGGGTAGTCATCCGTCGCGAAGTCGATCCGCGGGGTGAAGCCGGACTCCTCGCAGACCTCGACCAGCTGGCGCCGGCAGCGCGGGCAGCCGGCGATCCACGACTCGTCGGCGAGCTCCCCGATGCCCACCGCGTCCGCGTCCGCCAGCCGGTGCCCCTCGGGGACCAGGCCGATCAGGCGGTCCCTGAGCAGCGGGCGCACGACCAGGTCGTCCCACTCCCCTCCGGCCGTCCCGTAGCGGAACGCCAGCGCGATGTCGCAGTCCCCGTCGCGGAGCATCTCCACCGAGCGCGGCGGTTCCGCCTCGACGAGCGAGACCTGGGTGCCGGGGTGCGCGGCGCGCAGCGCGGCGAGAGCGCCGGGGACCAGGGTGGAGCTCCCGCTCGGGAACGACACGAGCCGCACCCGGCCGGCCCGCAGCCCGGCGATCGCGGCGATCTCCTCCTCGGCGGCGGTCAGCCCCGCGAGGATGCCGGAGGCATGCCGCACCAGCGCCTCACCCGCCTGGGTGAGGCGCATCTCGCGCCCCGTACGGATCAGCAGCGGAGTCCCCGCCGAGCCCTCCAGGGCCTTCATCTGCTGGCTGACGGCGGGCTGGGTGCAGCCCAGCTCCCGCGCGGCGGCGGAGAAGGAACCGCTGGTGGCCACGGCGCGCAGGACACGGAGATGACGGGCTTCGATCACCCTTCAACCATAAGGGACTCTTGCAGCCTCAGGCGATTAATCATGTGCGGCTTTGAGGGCCGCACCGTTAGCCTGTTCGGTCATGAAGGTGCTCACCGTGAATCTCGGCCGCCCCACGCCCTCTCCCCACAGCGACGGAGCCGACGGGCTCACCGGGATCGGCAAGCAGCCGTCCGCCGGTCCCGTGCGGGTCGCCGACCCCGGCCCCAAGGGCAGCGGCGGCAGCGGCCTGGCCGGTGACGCGGTGTGCGACCTCAGGCACCACGGCGGATCGGACCAGGCCGTGTACGCGTACGCCCGCGAGGAGCTCGACACCTGGGAGAAGGAGCTCGGCCGCCCCCTGCCCAACGGCGTGTTCGGCGAGAACCTGACGACCCTCGGGCTCACCGTGAGCCACGCGCGGATCGGGGAGCGCTGGCGGATCGGCGACGACGTGCTCCTGGAGGTGACGTCGGGCCGCATCCCGTGCCGTACGTTCGCGGGCCACATGGGCGAGCGGGGCTGGGTGAAGCGGTTCACGCGCGAGGGGGCCACCGGCGCGTATCTCCGGGTGATCGAGCCGGGGACGATCCGTTCCGGTGACCCGGTCGAGGTGGTGCACGTCCCCGGCCACGACATCACCACGGCCCTGGAGTTCCGGGCGACGACCACGGAGCGGGAGCTGCTGCCGCGGCTGCTCGAAGCCGGTGACGCGCTGCACACGGAGACCCTGCGCGCGGCACGGGCGTACGTGGCGAAGCGGAGCGCCGCGTCATGATCCCGCCTCCCGGTCGCGCAGTGCCGCGCGGGCCGGGAGGGTCACGGCGAGGAGGCCGAGGGAGACCGCGGCCGCGGCGAACGTGGCGTACGGCAGCGGGGGCACGTGCGGGGACTCGCCCGTCACGCCCCGCATCATCGGCGTCAGCGTGATCATGGCGATCACCGTGCCCAGGGCCACGCCCGCCGCGTCGTCACCGGCGGAGGAGGCCGCGACACCGGCGAGGACCGCGCCGCCACCGAGGGCGGCCAGCCCGAGGACGGTCCGGATGACGCCCGGCCGCAGCCGCTCCACCGAGGCTTCGGCGAGCGCCTGTCCTGGCGTGATCCTGGCGGGCCTGCGCCCGGCCGCCCAGCCGGCGCCGAGTGCCGTGAGCAGACCGGCCCCGACGGCGATGACCAGCGGGATCCACGAGACGTGCAGACCGACCGCGTCCGGGATGACCCCGCGGTCCTTCGGCTGCCCGAACCACCGGTGCGCGAGCCCGATGCCCGGCAGACAGCCGGCCGGACCGGTGCTACCGCGGTAGGGGGCGGACGAGGCCCCACCCGGACGAAGGGTGGCCCCACCTGGAAGAAGCCGGGTCCACCGCCCGTGCGCGAGGCGGCTAACGTGCCGCCTATGACGACTGCACTGATTACGGGCGCGACGGCGGGGATCGGGGCCGCCTTCGCGCGGCGGCTCGCGAGTGACGGGCACAATCTGGTGCTGGTGGCCCGTGACACGGAGCGGCTGCGGGCCCAGGCCACGGAGCTGCACGACGGACACGGCATCGAGGCCGAGGTGCTGACGGCCGATCTGTCCACGGACAGCGGGATCGAGGCGGTCGCGGCACGGCTGACGGACCGTGTGAGCCCTGTCGACCTGCTGGTCAACAACGCCGGTTTCGGCAACAAGGGGCGTTATCTGGACGTCCCGATGGCCGATGAGCTGACGATGCTGAAGGTCCACTGCGAGGCGGTGCTGCGGCTGACCTCGGCCGCGGCGGACTCGATGCGGGAGCGCGGTCGCGGAGGGGTGGTCAATGTGGCCTCCGTCGCGGCCTTCCTGCCGCGGGGGACGTACGGGGCGTCGAAGGCGTGGGTGGTCCAGTTCACCCAGGGCGCGGCGAAGGACCTGGCGGGTTCGGGGGTACGGCTGATGGCGCTGTGCCCGGGCTTCGTACGGACCGAGTTCCACGAGCGGGCCGGGATGGGGACGGGCAACATCCCGGACTGGATGTGGCTCGACGCGGACAAGCTGGTGGCCGCGGCCCTGGCGGACCTGGCCCGGGGGAGGTCGGTGTCGATCCCGGACCCGCGCTACAAGACCCTGATGGGCCTGGTGAAGCTGACGCCCCGCAGCCTCCTCGGCGGAGTCACCTCCCGCGCGGGCCGGACGTACGGCCCGCGGTAGGCGGCGCACGGCGAACGCACCGAGGCCCGGTGCCCCCGCGACGGGGGTACCGGGCCTCGCTGTCCTGCGGAGCCGTACTAGTGGCTGTGGCCGTGGCCGCCGTGACCGGCGTCGGCCTCTTCCTCGGCCGGCTTCTCGACGACCAGGGTCTCGGTCGTGAGCAGCAGCGACGCGATGGACGCGGCGTTCTCCAGGGCGGAGCGGGTGACCTTGACCGGGTCGATGACGCCGGCCTTCACCAGGTCGCCGTACTCGCCGGTCGCGGCGTTGAAGCCCTGACCCTTGTCGAGCTCGGCGACCTTCGAGGTGATGACGTAGCCCTCGAGGCCCGCGTTCTCCGCGATCCAGCGGAGCGGCTCGACGGCGGCGCGGCGCACGACCGCGACACCCGTGGCCTCGTCGCCGGTCTTGCCGAGGTTGCCCTCGAGGACCTTGACGGCGTGGACCAGAGCGGAGCCACCACCGGAGACGATGCCCTCCTCGACCGCGGCGCGGGTCGCGGAGATGGCGTCCTCCAGACGGTGCTTCTTCTCCTTGAGCTCCACCTCGGTGGCCGCACCGACACGGATCACGCACACGCCGCCGGCCAGCTTCGCGAGGCGCTCCTGGAGCTTCTCGCGGTCCCAGTCGGAGTCCGTGGACTCGATCTCGGCCTTGATCTGGTTGACGCGGCCCTTGACGTCGGCGGAGTCGCCGCCGCCGTCGACGATGGTCGTGTCGTCCTTGGAGACGGTGACGCGGCGGGCGGTGCCCAGCACGTCCAGACCGGCCTGGTCGAGCTTGAGGCCGACCTCCTCGGCGATGACGGTCGCACCGGTGAGGGTGGCGATGTCGCCGAGCATGGCCTTGCGGCGGTCACCGAAGCCCGGGGCCTTCACCGCGACGGCGTTGAAGGTGCCACGGATCTTGTTGACGACGAGGGTGGAGAGCGCCTCGCCCTCGACGTCCTCGGCGATGATCAGGAGCGGCTTGGATGCGCCGGCCTGGATGACCTTCTCCAGCAGCGGGAGCAGCTCCTGGATGGAGCCGATCTTGCCCTGGTGGATCAGGATGTACGGGTCGTCGAGGACGGCCTCCATACGCTCCTGGTCGGTCACCATGTACGGGGACAGGTAGCCCTTGTCGAAGGCCATGCCCTCGGTGAACTCGAGGTCCAGACCGAAGGTGTTGGACTCCTCGACGGTGATGACACCGTCCTTGCCGACCTTGTCCATCGCGTCCGCGATGAGCTCGCCGACCTGCGGGTCCTGCGCGGAGAGCGCGGCCACGGCGGCGATGTCGGCCTTGTCGTCGATCGGGCGGGCGGTCGCGAGGAGCTCCTCGGACACGGCCTTCACGGCGGCGTCGATGCCCTTCTTCAGGGCGGCCGGGGACGCGCCCGCGGCGACGTTGCGCAGGCCTTCGCGGACGAGGGCCTGGGCGAGCACGGTGGCGGTGGTGGTGCCGTCACCCGCTACGTCGTTGGTCTTGGTCGCCACCTCCTTCACCAGCTGGGCACCGAGGTTCTCGTACGGGTCGTCGAGCTCGACCTCGCGCGCGATGGTGACACCGTCGTTGGTGATGGTGGGAGCGCCGAACTTCTTGTCGATGACGACGTTGCGGCCCTTCGGGCCGATCGTCACCTTCACCGTGTCGGCAAGCTTGTTGACGCCGCGCTCAAGGGCGCGACGGGCGTCCTCGTCGAACTTCAGAATCTTCGCCATGGGCTGAGCTGTCCTCTCAAACGAACTGCGCCCCTCGCCGCCCGGCTAGTGATTTCGCAGGGGGCCAGGGGCGCAGAACAGAAGCAAACGTGGGTGAACTACTTCTCGACGATCGCGAGAACGTCGCGCGCCGAGAGGACGAGGTACTCCTCGCCGTTGTACTTCACCTCGGTGCCGCCGTACTTGCTGTACAGAACGACATCGCCGGTCTTGACGTCGAGCGGCAGGCGCTCGCCGTTCTCGAAGCGGCCCGGGCCCACGGCCAGGACGACGCCCTCCTGGGGCTTCTCCTTGGCGGTGTCCGGAATGACCAGGCCGGAAGCCGTGGTCTGCTCGGCGTCGAGCGGCTGGACCACAATGCGGTCCTCGAGCGGCTTGATCGCAACCTTGGAGCTGGTGGTCGACACGATCCGGTCTCCCCCTTCGGAGATCTCACGGGGTTTAACAGTCTGTGGGATGCCCGACCGGACCGATCCGTCGTCGCGGGTGCCGGACCTGCCCTGTCGCGCAGCTGTTCTGGCACTCTCCCTGGGGGAGTGCCAGCACTGACACTATGACCGCGATTAGCACTCGGTCAAGCGGAGTGCCAATTCACCACCCTCGCGTGGCGCCGTGGGACCGGCGCACGCCCGGACAACGCGGGAGATCTCCACAGGGTTCCGCACGGCGGATGACCGCCCGTCAGACGTAGTCCTCCAGCCTGGCCACGGCGTATCCCTTGTCGGTGACCGTCTTCATGACGTTGCGGATCATGTCGGCCATGGAGCCGTCCCAGTCCTCACGCCCCCGGAAGTGGGTGAGGATGATGTCGCCGGGGTGCAGGTCCTGGTCCCACTCGCGCCACTCCATGTGGTCGGGAAACGCCTCGGCGGCCCACAGGGGCACGGCCTTGATGCCGCAGGACCTGGCGATGCGCAGGGTGTCGCCGTTGTAATTGCCGTACGGCGGGCGGAAGAGGGTGGGCCGCTTCCCCAGGAACTTCTCGATCTTGTCCTGCGAGCCACAGATCTCCCGCTGCTGCTCCTCCCGGGAGAGCCCCGGGAGATAGCGGTGGTTGAGCGTGTGGTTGCTGAGGGTGACACCCCGGGCCTGCATGTCCTTGAAGTAGCCGTAGTCCTCACTGACTTCGTAGTCGCTGAGGAAGGCGCTGTACGGGATGTTCAGCTCCGACATCATCCGCAGCAGTTCAGGATCCTTCTCCGCGCCGTCGTCCATCGTCAGGAAGACGACCCGCTCCTTGGTCGGCACGGTGGTGAAGACCGGCGGCAGATCCTCCGCGCCCTCGACCTCGAAGCCCTCACGGGTGGTGATGTGCGGCTTCTCGGCCGGCGGCGCGGGTGCGACGAGCGGGACCTTGGCCAGGCCCCACTTCCTCGCGACGGCGGTACGGGCAGCGACCGCCCGCTTCAGCCGCTCGGCCTCGGCCTTCGCCTTCGCCTCGGCCGCGGCGGGGCCCGCCTGCGCGGCGGCGGCACCCGGCTGCCCGGCCACCGGCTTCTGCCGCCCGGCGGCCCCTTCGTCCGCACCGTCGCCACACCCGGAGGCAGCGGCACCGGTCAGCAGGGCGACCAGGACCGCGCAGACCGGCCTGTGGCGCTTCGGTACTCTTTTGTCGTTTTGTCGTACTAGCTGCATGGCGCCGCATCCTGCCACCGGGCCACCGGCCGTCTCCGGCGACACCTCCGGGGGACCCGCCGGGTCCCCCGGCTGGCTCACAATGGACTGGTGAACGCCTTTCCCCCTGCCGATCAGGCCGGCCCGGCCGACCCGCTCGCCGCCTTCGCCGCCCTCCGCACCCCCGAAGGCGCGGCGCTCCTGGACGAGCTGCGCGACCACGACCCCGCCCGGGAGCTGGCGACCGCGACCCGGCTGCGCCGCACGCACCCCGCCGCCCTCGTGTCGGCGGCGCTCGGCCAGGCGCGGCTGCGTCAGCGCGCGGTGGCGAAGTTCGGGGCGGCGGACGCGTACCGCATGTTCTTCACCCCCGACGGCGTGGAGCAGGCGACACGCACCTCGGTCGCCGGCTACCGGGCCGGGCGGTTCGCGGAGCTCGGCGTACGGAGCGTCGCCGACCTGTGCTGCGGCATCGGCGGGGACGCGATCGCCCTGGCCAGGGCGGGCATCTCGGTCCTGGCGGTGGACCGCGATCCGCTCACCGCCCAGGTCGCCCGCGCCAACGCCGAGGCGCTCGGCCTCCAGGACCTCGTCGAGGTGCGGTGCGCCGATGTCACGGAGGTCGACACCTCCCCCTACGAAGCGGTCTTCGTCGACCCCGCGAGGCGCGGCGGGCGGGGCAGGATCTTCGACCCCGAGGCCTACTCACCGCCGCTCTCCTGGGCGACCGGGGCCGCGCTGAAGGCCCCCCGCGCCGCGCTGAAGATCGCCCCCGGTGTCCCGCACGAGGCGATCGAATCGCAGGCCGAGGCCGAGTGGATCTCGGACGGCGGGGACGTGAAGGAGGCCGTGCTCTGGTTCGGCGAGGGCTTCGCCCCCGGGACCTTCCGGGCCACGCTGCTCCCGTCCCGCACCACCCTCGCCTCCGACGGCCCGCTCCCCGCCCCGCCGGTCGGCCCCGTCGGCCGCTATCTGTACGAGCCGGACGGCGCCGTCATCCGCGCCCATCTGGTGGCGGACATCGTGGAACGGTGCGAGGGCAGGCTGATCGACGAGACGATCGCGTACGTCACGAGCGACCGGCCGTACGAGTCCGACGCCACGGCCGCGTACGAGATCACCGATCAGCTGCCCTTCAACATGAAGAAGCTGAAAGCCCTGCTGAGAGAGCGTCAGGTGGGCGTGCTGACCGTCAAGAAGCGCGGCTCGGCCGTCGAACCGGAGGAGCTGCGCCGGAAGATGAAGCTCCAGGGGCCGCACGCGGCCACCGTCTTCCTGACCCGGGTGGCCGGGGCGCCGACGATGCTGATCGGGCAGCCCGTGAGGCGGACCTGATCAGCGGCCCGCCGCGACCAGGGATTCCGCCGGGGCCCCGGTCGGCATCCGCAGCACCCAGCGGCGGTGGGCGAACGCCTTCACCAGGCCGGTAAGCCCCGTGAGCCAGGCGAGGAACCCGAGCCCCATCAGCCAGGCCACCAGGCCGTACGTCTCCTCGCCCGCCCTGGCGGTCGCCGGGACGGCCACACAGCCGAAGAGCCCCGCCGCGCAGAGCGTGAACGACAGCAGCAGCCACGCGAGGCTCGCCCGCGGCCGGCGCAGGAGCTTGTCCCCCTCCGGGTCGCGGTCCAGCGCGCCCCACTGCACGAGCAGGCGGTGGACCCGCAGGTCCCTGGCCGCGCCCACGGCCATGAGGACGGCCGCGGGGACCAGCACCGCGGCACCGACGGCGAGGCAGATGACCCCCGGGATCACACCGAGGGCGTCGTAGGCGTCCTCGAACACGAGGAACGCCGAACCCACCAGGGACCAGCCGAGCGCGGCGAGCCCCGCCCACATCCACAGGACTCCGAGCCTCCCCGGTCCGATGAACATCTTCACCAGTTCACCGAGGATCAGCGCCCGGTCCCTCAGCAGGGCGTCGCGGTCGGGCCACGTGCGTATCTCCACGGGTGGAGGAGGCGGCGGAAGCGGTGAACGACTGGGCATGGCCCAGAGATTACCGAGTGCCACGCCCGCCCGGGGACGGCGGACAAGTCTGGGTCAGGTCAGCGGGTACGACGTGCGGCCGGACACCTCGTCGATCTCGTCGTGCGCCTTGGTGAGCAGCTTCATCGCCAGCTCGTTGAGCGCACGGGCACCGGCGATCTCCTCGCCGACCCTCGGCTGCTCCGCGTCGGAGGGGTGGCGGCTGGCGTACCCGTGGGCCCGCACCTCGGTCCCGTCGCTCAGCCGCACCATCGCGGCCGCGCGGGTCCTGTGGGTGTCCTCCTCGAATTCCAGCTCGACGTGCCAGCCGACCGTGGTCTCCATCATGTCGGTCACCTCCCGGGATTCCTGCTTCCAGGGTGCGCCCGATCCCCCGCCCGCGCACGGCGTGCGGCGCTGCGCGGCTCAGGCGTCCCGCAGGGCCTGGACGTCCAGCTTCCGCATCCCCATCATCGCCTTCATCACGCGGTCGGCCTTGCCCCGGTCGGGATCGGCGAGCAGCTCGGGCAGCGCGCGCGGGACGATCTGCCAGGACAGGCCGTACCTGTCCTTCAGCCACCCGCACATGCTCTCCTCACCGCCGTCGGTGAGCTTCGCCCACAGGGTGTCGACCTCCTCCTGGTCCGCGCAGTCCACGCTGAGCGAGATGGCCTCGCTGAAGTGGAAGTGCGGGCCGCCGTTGAGACCGAGGTACTCCTGGCCGGCGAGCACGAAGTCCACCGTCAGGACCGAACCGGTCTCCCCCGGCGCGGCGTCGGAATTACGGCTGATGTCGACGATGCGGGAGTCCCCGCCGAAGACCGAGACGTAGAACTCCGCGGCTTCCTGGGCCTGGTCGTCGAACCACAGACATGGCCTGATCTTCTGCATGGTCTCTCTCCTCGCACAAGGAACGTCGTCGTTCGCTCTGCAAGGTAGACCGGGCCCGCACCCGGAACTCATCGGAACACGCGCGGCCCGTAGGCCCGTCAGCCGACCGCCGGACCCAGGGATTCGAACCGCCACCGGTGCACCGGGCGGCTGATCAGCCCGGCGTCCGGCTCGGGCAGCTCGGGCAGCTCGTCGTCGTAACCCGCGTTCCACCAGGTGAGCACGAGCACCCGGTCCTGCGGCGCCCGCAGCAGCTCGCCGCGCAGCGGCTCCCGGGCCAGCTCGGCCGCCCGGGCCCGGGCCCACTCCAGCAGCTCCGCGCCGCGGCCCTCGGCGGCGCGGGCCTCCCACATCAGGGCGACGGTCATGAGTAGAGGTTGTCCTTGCTGATCTCGTGCACGTGGTCGTGGCTGTGGGCACCCGGCACATGGGTCTCCGTGACCGGCAGCGAGGAGTCCGCCGAGAGGTCCAGGTCGGACACCGGGCGGTTGCGCGCGACCATCTCCGCGCCCAGCGCGGCGACCATGGCGCCGTTGTCCGTGCAGAGCCCCGGCCTGGGGACCCGCAGCCGGATCCCCGCCCTCTCGCACCGCTCCTCGGCGAGCGCCCGCAGCCGCGAGTTGGCGGCCACGCCGCCGCCGATCATCAGGTGGTCGACGCCCTCGTCCTTGCACGCCCGGACGGCCTTGCGGGTGAGGACGTCCACGACGGCCTCCTGGAAGGACGCCGCCACGTCGCGCACGGGCACCTCCTCGCCGGCCGCGCGCTTCGCCTCGATCCAGCGCGCCACGGACGTCTTGAGCCCGGAGAAGGAGAAGTCGTACGCGGGATCGCGCGAGCCGCTCAGTCCGCGGGGGAACGCGATCGCCTTCGGGTCGCCCTCCCTGGCCAGCCGGTCGATGACCGGGCCGCCGGGGAAGCCGAGGTCCAGCACCCGGGCGATCTTGTCGAACGCCTCGCCCGCCGCGTCGTCGATGGTCGCGCCCAGCGGGCGTACGTCGCTCGTGATGTCCGGGGCCAGCAGCAGCGAGGAGTGCCCGCCGCTCACCAGCAGCGCCATCGTCGGCTCGGGCAGCGGGCCGTGCTCCAGCTGGTCGACGCAGATGTGCGAGGCCAGGTGGTTCACCCCGTACAGCGGCTTGTTCAGCGCGTACGCGTACGCCTTGGCGGCCGACACACCGACGAGCAGCGCCCCGGCGAGCCCGGGGCCGGCCGTGACGGCGATGCCGTCGAGGTCACGGGCGCTGATCCCGGCGTCCTTCAGGGCGCGCTCGATGGTGGGGACCATCGATTCCAGGTGGGCTCGGGAGGCGATCTCGGGGACGACACCGCCGAAGCGGGCGTGCGTCTCGACGCTGGACGCCACGGCGTCGGCGAGGAGCGTCGTGCCGCGCACGATGCCGACGCCGGTCTCGTCGCAGGAGGTCTCGATACCGAGTACGAGCGGTTCGTCAGCCATCAGTCTGTCTCTGTTCCTTGTACGGTCAGCCGCATGACGAGTGCGTCGATGTTCCCCGGCTGGTAGTAGCCACGGCGGAAGCCGATGGGTTCGAAGCCGAAGCGTTCGTAGAGTTTCTGCGCGCGGGTGTTGTCGACACGGACCTCCAGCAGCACGGCGGTGCACTCGAAGGCCGTGGCGTGCCGGAGCAGGTCGGTGAGGAGTTCGGATCCGAGGCCGCCGCCCCACTGGCGGCGGCTGACCGCGATCGTCTGGACGTCGGCGAGGTCACCGGCCGAGGCGAGGCCCGCGTAGCCGACGATCCGGCCGTCGACGGGGTCCTCGGCGACGACGTAGCGGTGGGTGGCCCGGGGCCCGCGCGCGCGGGCCAGCTCGGACCAGAACATGCCGGCGGACCAGGCGTCGTCGGGGAACAGCTCGTGTTCCAGCTCCAGCACCGGCTCGATGTCCCACCAGCGCATCTCGCGGAGCACAGCGGTCGCGGTGGTCACTTGGGGGTGACCACCTTGTAGTTCTTCGGGACCTGGGCGTCGGGCCTGCGCAGATAGAGCGGCTGCGGCGGCAGCAGTGCGGCGCCGGAGGCCAGCCGCTCGGCGGCCAGGGCGGCGAGCGCGGCGGCGGAGACGTGTTCCGGGCCGCGGGCGTCGGGGAAGGCCTCGGGGTAGAGCAGCGCGCCCGCGCCGACGACGGGCAGTCCGGCGAGCCGGTCCGCGATGTCGGCGGGCCGGTCGACGGCGGGCTCGCCGTCCCGGGTGCGGAAGTCCTCGTACCGCGCCCAGTAGACCTCCTTGCGGCGCGCGTCGGTCGCCACGGCGAACGGGCCTTCGAGGCCGTCCAGTCCGGCGGCGTACGCGAGGGCGTCCAGCGTGCAGAGTCCGTGCACCGGCACGGAGAGGGCGGAGCCGAACGTCGCGGCGGTGACGAGGCCGACGCGCAGCCCGGTGTAGGGGCCGGGACCGACGCCGACGGCCAGGTCGGTCACGTCGTCGAGCCTCACCCCGGCCTCGGCGAGGACCCGGTCGACGGCGGGCAGCAGCAGCTCCCCGTGCCTCCGGGCATCGACCTGGCCTGTCCCGGCCACGACGGAGGACCCGTCGTGGAGGGCGACGGTGACGGCGGGGGTGGCGGTATCCATGGCGAGCAGCAGCACACAAACAGCCTACGGCTCCGCCGACCCGGTCACGGCAGCCCGTACGACTGCCCGGTCTGCCCTGCCTCTGCTGGTACCGTCGCCGGGTATACGCGTGTACGACGTAAATACTTGTACGACATGCGACGGACGGCATGTGAAAGGGGACCTCACGGTGGCAAGGGGCAGCTCGGGAATCGTGGCCGGGCTCACTGCCGCGGCGTTGGCCGCGGTCTGTTTCCTCGCCTACCAGGCGTCGGCCCACGCGCCCGACTCGGTCGTCGCGCCCTCGGACAAGGCCTCCGGGACGACGGCCGCCCCCTCCCCGAAGCCCAAGGCGCCGAAGGAGCCGCTCGCGGTCCCCGCGGACTCCGACACGGGGACCCGCGTCGTGTACGCGCTGAAGGACCGCCGGGTGTGGATCGTGGACGACCAGGAGAAGGCTCTCCGGACGTTCACCGTCATGCCGAGCTCCGTGAACCCGCTGCCCGGCGTCTACGCGGTGACCTCGCGCTCCGGCAGCATCAAGGGATCGGACGGCGTCCCGATCGAGCACGTGGTGCGTTTCGCGAACGTCGGCGACGTCTCCGTGGGCTTCAGCGCCGCGCAGGACAACTCGATGGAGAGCCCCGACCCCACGATGAAGACCGGCGGCGTTCGCATGAAGCGCGCCGACGGCAACGCGCTGTGGACCTTCGCCACGGTCGGCGTGAAGGTCGTCGTCGTCCCCTGAGGGCCCTAAGCGGCGTCGCGCCCCAGATCCTCGGCGTCGCCCTCATCGGCGTGCTCCTCGCGGGGCGGCGTCGACACGGCCGTCGCGGCGGCGCAGGAGGCCAGCAGGTCCTTCATCGACACCGCGGACACCGACGGTGACTCCTCCTGCGGCGGCTGCGGCTGCACTTCACGCTCGGGTCCCGGCATGGATGCCTCCTCGGGCTTCGGTGAGAGGCGTGGTTAGGTAGACCTAACCAGTCCCTGTATCCCATGTGACCACGACGGGCCGCCCCGGCGCAACATTTTACCGACGTCCTGTCGGAAAGCGTCGGGAAACAGGGTCACGGAAGCCGCTCCGCCCCTCAGAGCTCCCGGAGCGCCGCCAGCTCCGCCTCCACCCCCGACCAGCGCGCGCCGATGCCCGTCAGGGTCACCGTGCGGCGCTCGTCGTCCGTGTCGCCGACCGCGCGGTCGATCACCACCCGCAGCCGGTCCTCCGACAGTTCCTCGACCTTGCCGTCGCCCCACTCCACGACGATCACCGACTCCGGCAGCGACACGTCGAGGTCCAGGTCCTCCATCTCGTCGAGACCGCCGCCCAGGCGGTACGCGTCGACGTGGACCAGGGCGGGGCCCTCACCCAGCGGCGGATGGACCCGGGCGATCACGAAGGTCGGCGAGGTGACGGCACCGCGCACGCCGAGGCCCTCACCGAGGCCGCGGGTCAGGGTTGTCTTGCCCGCGCCGAGCTCGCCGCTGAGCATCACCAGGTCGCCGGGGGCCAGCACACCGGCGATCCGGCGGCCCAGCTCCTTCATCTCTTCGGGGGACTCGACGGCGACGTCCAGGGTGACGGTGCCCGGTTCGACGGTGTCGGCCACGGGGCCGTTGTGCGCTGCTTCCATGCCGACCAACGGTAGAGGATCAGCACCCCTCGGCCGGAACGGCTCCGATCCGCACCAGCAGGTCCGCGAGCCGGTCGGTCACCGTCTCGGGGTGCTCCAGCATCACCAGATGACCGGCGTCCGGCACGATGACCAGCTCCGCGTCCGGAAGCTCGTCCGCGATCGCCTCGCTGTGCGAGCTCGGCGTCACGAGGTCCTTGTCACCGGCCAGGATCAGCACCGGAAGCCCGCGGAAGGCGGGCAGGGCCCCGCTCTTGTCGTGCTCCGTGAAGGCCGGGTAGAACTCGGCGACCACATCGATCGGGGTGGACTCGATGAGCCGCTCCGCGAACCGCGCGACCGCCGGGTCCACGTCCCGCGACCCGAACGAATACCGCTTGATCAGCCCCGCGAAGAGGTCGGCGGTCGCCCGCCGCCCGCGCTCCACCAGCTCCGCCTGCGAGCCGAGCGCCTTCAGGACCCCGGGCAGCACCTTGCGCACCGCGTTCACGCCCGCCACCGGCAGCCCGAAGTTCACCTCGCCGAGCTTGCCGCTCGACGTCCCCACGAACGCCACCGCGGCCACCCGGTCGCGGATCAGCTCCGGATACCGGTCGGCGAGCGCCATCATCGTCATGCCGCCCATGGAGTGCCCGACCAGCACCAGCGGGCCCTCGGGAGCCGCCGCGTCGAGGACCGCCTTGAGGTCGCGGCCGAGCTGGTCGATGCCGACCGCTACGCCCTCGGCCTGCGCCCTGCCCCGCTCGGACCGGCCGTGGCTGCGCTGGTCCCAGTAGACCGCGCGGACCAGGCCGCGGAGCGCCGCCCGCTGGAAGTGCCAGGAGTCCTGGCCGAGGCAGTAGCCGTGGCTGAAGACGACGGTCAGGGGCGCGGGGTCCTTGCTGCCGAAGAGCCTGCGCCGGCGCGGGCCGGAGCCCGCGGGGGCACTCGCCCCGGCGCCCACGCCCGCACGGCTCGTCCCGCCGTCCGGCTCGATCTCGTCGACCTCGTAGTACAGCTCGGTGCCGTCGTCCGCGACCGCCCGGCCGGGCTGCCCGCGCAGCGAGCCGTACGGACCGGAGGCGTCCAGCGCGAGGCGGGCCCTCTTGCGCATGCCCCGGCCGACGGTGAGCCGCTCGACGGCCACACCCGCGGCCGCACCCGCGGCGATGACGCCTATCGCCGCCCCGGCGACGCCCGCCCGGCGCCAGCCGGCCGCTGCGACGGCCGCCGTCGCCACCACGTCCTCGGCGCTGGTCTCACTCACCGTGCCGTGCTCCTTCGTCGTCGATGTGGTCGGGTCCGCCGGGCCGGGGTGTCAGTCCCGGGACGCGTCCTCGTGGAGATGGACGCGGGGGACGCGTGAGCCGATGCGTGTGACGATCTCGTACGCGATCGTGTCCGCCGCCCGCGCCCAGTCCTCGGCGCTCGGCTCGCCCCGGTCGCCCGGCCCGAACAGCACCGCTTCCGCGCCCGCGTCGAGGACGTCGCCCCCGAGGTCGACCACGAACTGGTCCATCGCCACCCGGCCCGCGATCCTGCGTACGGCGCCTCCGACGAGGACGGGCCCCCGGCCGGAGGCATGGCGCGGGATGCCGTCCGCGTAGCCGACCGGCACCAGGGCGAGCGTCGTCTCGGCGGAGGTCGTGTAGTGGTGCCCGTAGCTGATGCCGTGGCCCGGGGGGACCTGCTTGACCAGCGCGACGGAGGCGGCGAGCGTCATGACGGGCCGCAGCCCGAAGTCGGCCGAGGTGCCCAGCTCGGGGCTGGGCGAGATGCCGTACATCGCGATACCGGTGCGCACGAGATCGAAGTGGGACTCGGGCACCGTCAGCGTCGCCGGGGAGTTGGCGATGTGCCGCACCTCGGGCCGGACGCCCTCCTTCTCGGCGTACGCCACCATGTCGCGGAAGACGTTCAGCTGGGCGGCGATCGACGGGTGGCCGGGCTCGTCGGCGCAGGCGAAGTGCGACCAGAGGCCGGTGACGCGCAGGATGCCCGCGTCCTCGGCGGCGCGGGCGGCCGAGACGAGTGCCGGCCAGTCGGCGGGCTGGCAGCCGTTGCGTCCCAGGCCCGTGTCGGCCTTGAGCTGGACGCGGGCCGGGACCCCTGCCTCCGTGGCGGCGGCGACGACCTCGTCGAGTGCCCACATACCGCTCACCGAGACATCGATGTCGGCCTCGACCGCCTCGCGCCAGGGGCCGCCGGGCGTCCACAGCCAGCACATCACCCGGCCGCCGATCCCGGCCGCGCGCAACGCGAGCGCCTCCTGCGGGGTGGCGGTGCCCAGCCAGGCCGCGCCGGCCTCCAGAGCCGCCCTGGCGCACGGCAGCGCCCCGTGCCCGTACGCGTCGGACTTCACCACGGCCATGAGCTGCGCCCCGGACGCCCGCGCGCGCAGTTCCCGCACATTGGCGCGCAACGCGGCGAGGTCGATCTCGGCACGGGCTCTCAGGGTCGCTGTCTCGTTCATCGCGCCCAGTCTCTCAGAGCCGTACGCCTGTGCCCTCGACCCTCTGTGCCCGGTGAGGCGGTCAGCGGTGGTCCAGTGCGTGCTCCAGATGCTCGACGAGGACCGGGACATGGCTGACCGGGACGTCCTTCACCGCCGTGACGAGGGTGACGGCACCGCCCCGGCGCAGCAGCGCGAGCAGCTGCTCGACGGCCTCGGTGTGCGCGGGGCCGCCGAGCTCGGTCCGGTAGCGGTCCACGAACTCGTCGTACCGGGTGTCGCGGTCCTCGTGGTACCAGGTCCGGAGTTCCTTCGAAGGCGTCACGTCCTTGGCCCACAGGTCCACCGCCGCGTGCTCCTTGGAGATCCCCCGTGGCCAGAGCCGGTCGACGAGCACGCGGGTGCCGTCCTCGTCCTCCGGAGGGTCGTAGACCCTGCGTACGCGGATGCCGCTGCCGCTGCCCACGACCGACCACCTTCCGTTCCTGTGCTTCCAGCCTGGATCAGGCCCGCACGTCCCGCCAGGCAGCCGGTACCGCGTCCGCTACGTCCTGTGCCGTCACCGGCGCCCCGTCGGAGGTCCGGCGGGCCGCGAGCCCGTGCAGATAGGCGCCCACCGACGCGGCGTCGCGCGGGGCGAGGCCCGCGGCCAGCAGCGAACCGGTCAGCCCGGAGAGCACATCACCGCTGCCTGCCGTGGCCAGCCAGGACGTCCCGGTCGGATTGACCCGCACGGGCGTGTCCCCGGCCTCCGCGACGAGGGTCGTCGAGCCCTTCAGCAGCACCGTGGCGCGGTAACGCGCGGCCAGTTCCCGTACGGCGGCGAGCCGGCCCGCCTCGACCTCCTCACGCTCCACGCCCAGCAGCGCGGCGGCCTCACCGGCGTGCGGGGTGAGGACGGTGGCGGCGGTCCGCTCCCGTACGGCCCCGGCGTCCATCAGCCGCAGCCCGTCCGCGTCGACCAGCACGGGGACGTCCGCGGCCAGCGCGTCGGACACCGCGGTCGCGGCCTGCGCGCCGTCGCCGAGCCCGGGCCCGACCACCCATGCCTGGACGCGCCCGGCCTTCGACGGCGGCCCGGGGTGCACCAGCGTCTCCGGGAAGCGGGCGATCACCGCGTCGGCCCCGGGGCCCGCGTACCGCACGGCTCCGGCACCGCCCCGCAGCGCCCCGGCGACGGCGAGCACGGCCGCGCCCGGGTACCGCTCCGAGCCCGCGGCCACGCCGACGACCCCGCGCCGGTACTTGTCGCTCTCGGCGTCGGGCACGGGCAGCAGGGCGGCCACATCGGCGTACTGGAGGGCTTCCAGGTCGGGGCGCCCGGGCAGTTCCGCCGCCAGCCCGATGTCGACGAGCCGGAGGGCGCCCGCGTGTTCGGCGGCCGGGTCGATGAGCAGCCCCGGCTTGTACGTACCGAAGGTGACCGTCGCGTCCGCCCTTACGGCCGCGCCGAGCACCTGGCCGGTGTCCGCCTCGACCCCGCTCGGCAGGTCCACCGCCAGCACGGGAGCGTGGCCCCCGGTGACCGCGCGGACCAGCTCGGCGGCCTCGGGGCGCAGGCCGCCGCGGCCACCGATCCCGGTGATCCCGTCCACGACGAGGTCGACGGGGCTCAGCCCCTCGGGGGTGTCCAGGACCTGGCCGCCGGCGGCCAGCAGGGCGGCGAGTGCGGCCCGGTGGACCTTGTCCGGCGAGGTCAGCACGGCCCGTACGCCGGCTCCGCGCCGGGCCAGCCGGGCTCCCGCGTACAGCGTGTCGCCGCCGTTGTCGCCGCTGCCGACGAGGAGCAGCACCCGGGAGCCGTAGACCCGCCCGTTGCGCCGGAGCAGGTCACCGCAGGCCACCGCGAGCCCGGCGGCGGCGCGCTGCATCAGCGCGCCCTCCGGGAGCCGTGCCATGAGCGCCTTCTCGGCGGTCCTTACGGTCTCGACGCTGTAGGCATGTCGCATACCTCAACCCTCCGCGATCACCACGGCGGACGCCACCCCCGCGTCGTGGCTGAGCGAGACGTGCCAGCGGCGCACGCCGAGCTCGGCCGCCCGGGCCGCGACGGTGCCGCGGACCTCCAGGCGCGGCTTCCCGCTGTCCTCGACGCACACCTCTGCGTCGGTCCAGAGCAGGCCGCCCGGTGCGCCGAGCGCCTTGGCCAGGGCCTCCTTCGCGGCGAATCTGGCCGCCAGCGAGGCGATCCCCCGCCGTTCCCCGCCGGGCAGCAGCAACTCCCGTTCGAGGAAGAGCCGCTCGGCCAGCTGCGGCGTGCGCCCCAGCGCGGCGCCGAAGCGCTCGATCTCCGCCACATCGATCCCGACCCCAATGATCACGCGCTCACTCACTCATTCGACTGTCACGGACTTCGCCAGATTGCGCGGCTGGTCCACCTCGTTGCCCCGGGCGGTCGCCAGCTCGCAGGCGAAGACCTGCAACGGCACCGTGGCGACCAGCGGCTGAAGCAGCGTAGGCGTAGCCGGGATCCTGATGAGGTGATCGGCGTACGGGACGACCTCCTCGTCGCCCTCCTCCGCGATGACGACCGTACGGGCGCCACGGGCCCTGATCTCCTGGATGTTCGACACGATCTTGTCGTGCAGCACCGAACGGCCGCGCGGGGACGGCACGATCACGACGACCGGCAGCCCCTCCTCGATCAGGGCGATCGGCCCGTGCTTGAGCTCCCCCGCGGCGAAGCCCTCGGCATGCATGTACGCGAGCTCCTTGAGCTTCAGCGCGCCTTCCATGGCCACCGGGTAGCCCACGTGCCGGCCCACGAAGAGCACGGTGTCGTGGGCGGCCAGGGAGCGGGCCAGTTCGCGCACCGGCTCCATGGTCCCCAGCACGCGCTCGACGGCGCCGGACATCTCGGAGAGCTGGCGCACGACCGTGCGGATCTCGTCGCCCCACTTGGTGCCGCGCACCTGTCCGAGGTAGAGCGCGACGAGGTAGCAGGCGACGAGCTGGGTCAGGAACGCCTTGGTGGAGGCGACGGCGACCTCCGGCCCGGCGTGCGTGTAGAGGACCGCGTCCGACTCCCTGGGGATGGTCGACCCGTTCGTGTTGCAGATGGCGAGGACCCTCGCCCCCTGCTCACGGGCGTGCCGGACCGCCATCAGCGTGTCCATCGTCTCGCCGGACTGCGAGATGGCGACGACGAGGGTGCGCTGGTCCAGGATCGGGTCGCGGTAGCGGAACTCGCTGGCGAGCTCCGTCTCGCAGGGCAGCCTGGTCCAGTGCTCGATGGCGTACTTGGCGATCATCCCGGCGTGGAAGGCGGTCCCGCAGGCGACGACGACGACCTTGTCGACCTCGCGGAGCACACCCGGCGGGATGCGCACCTCGTCGAGGTGGAGCGCGCCCGAGCCGTCGATCCGGCCGAGCAGCGTGTCGGCGACGGCCTTGGGCTGGTCGGCGATCTCCTTGAGCATGAAGGAGGCGTGGCCGCCCTTCTCGGCGGCCGACGCGTCCCAGTCCACGTGGTACTCGCGTACGTCGGCGGGCAGGCCGTCGAAACCGGTGACCGTCGCCCCGTCCCGGCCCAGCTCGACCACCTGGTCCTGGCCGAGCTCGATCGCGTCCCGGGTGTGCGCGATGAAGGCGGCCACGTCGGAGGCCAGGAACATCTCCCCTTCCCCCACTCCGACGACCAGCGGCGAGTTCCGCCGGGCCCCGACGACCGCGCCGGGCTCGTCCGCGTGCACGGCGACCAGCGTGAACGCCCCCTCCAGTTGCCGGCACACCTGCCGCATGGCCTCCGCCAGGTCACCGCCGGACGAGTACGCCTCGGCGAGCAGATGGGCGACCACCTCGGTGTCGGTCTCGGAGGTCAGGTCATGGCCCCGCCCGGCCAACTCCTCACGCAGGGCGGCGAAGTTCTCGATGATCCCGTTGTGCACGACGGCGACCCGGCCGGCGTTGTCGAGGTGTGGGTGGGCATTGGCATCGGTGGGCCCGCCGTGCGTGGCCCAACGGGTGTGGCCGAGGCCGGTGTTCCCGGCCGGCAGGGGCCGGTCCTTGAGCTCCTTCTCCAGATTGAGGAGCTTCCCCGCCTTCTTCGCGGAGGCCAGCCCCCCGTCCGCGAGGACGGCGACCCCGGCGGAGTCGTACCCCCGGTACTCCAGCCGCTTCAGCCCCGCGACAACGACATCCTGCGCCGACTGCGCTCCGACATAACCCACGATTCCGCACATAACGACACCATAAGGCTGGCGCCCCTGGCGGGGGCGGCGTCGAAGGGTCTGGCGCTGCGCCGAAAGTGTCCCGCCGACCCGTGAACCTTTCCGGCCGGTGCGGGCAACAGGGGGTGCCAGACTTACCGACCGGACCGCTGGAGGCGCTGTGCCCGGAAGACGAACACCGCCACCGGGCGGGCCGGACGACGCCGAGCTGATCGCCCGGTCACTCGGCGAGCCGGAGCTCTTCGCCGGGCTGTACGACCGCCATGCTGCGGACATCCACCGGTACACCGCCCGCCGCCTCGGGGAGGGCGCGGCGGACGACATCACCGCCGAGGTGTTCCTCGTCGCGTTCCGCACCCGTGCCCGCTACGACTCCGCCCACCGCCTCGCCCGCCCCTGGCTGTACGGCATCGCCGCCAACCTCATCGGCAAGCACCGGCGCAGCGAGGTCCGCGCCCTCAAGGCCCTGGCGCGTACCGGCGAGGACCCCGTCGCCGCGTCCTGGAGCGAGCGCTCGGACGACCGGATCGCCGTCCAGGCGCCCCTGGCCGGCGCGCTCGCCGCGCTCTCCCCCGGGGACCGGCACGTGCTGCTGCTGGTCGCCTGGGCGGACCTGGGCTACCAGGAGGTGGCCGAGGCGCTCGGGATACCGCTCGGCACCGTCCGCTCCCGTCTCAACCGCGCCCGCCGCAAGGTCCGCGAGGCGCTGCGCATCGACCCCGCGTTCACTTCGGCCCCCCAGGAGCTGAATCCGTCATGGACGAAATGACCCAGCTGCGCGAACTGCGTGCCGACGCCCCGGCACCGGACCGTTCCGCACTCGCTCCCGGGCGGCGGCGGCTGACCGACGCCATCGCGGGCAGCCGGCGTGGCCGCAGGCTGCGGACCAGCTGGTGGCTCGCTTCGCTCGGCGCGGCCGCGGCGGTCACCGTGGCGGCCCTGCTCGGCACCCAGCTGCTCGACACGTCCCACCCGCGCTCCACGGGCCCCGCCACCATGGCGGGCGATCTCGACCTGTCCGGCCCGGCCGCGACGCTGGGCCGGGCAGCGGACTTCCTGGAGAGCCTGGCGCCTCCGCCGGAGCCCCGCGACGACCAGTGGATCTACACCAGGAAGGTGATAGGAGAGCCGGAGCTTGCGGCCGAGGACGATCAGAAGGGCAAAATCTCGTACGACCCCGACTCCTGGACCCCGTACGGCAACGCGGCCGCGGAGAAGGACGGGTCGGACGACGACCGCTCGGCCCGCGAGATCTACCGGGCCGCCGATGACCTGCCCGAGGACCCCGCGTCCCTGCTGGCCGAGGTCCGTGAGCTCTACCCTTCGGGAGCCGACACCCCCGAGAGCGAGGCCGCGCAGACCTTCCGCGGGCTGGGCGTGCTCATCGAGTCCTACCCGCTCGCCCCGGAGGCCCTCGCCCGCATCTACCGGGCGATGGCCACGGTCCCCGGTGTGGAGATCACCGACCACCTCGTCAAGGACGCGGCGGGCCGCGAGGCCATCGCCGTCACCCGGGAGGAGGAGGGCACCCATCAGCGGCGCGAGCTCCTCCTCTCCCCGTACGACTACGGCTACGCGGGTCTGCGCTTCGTGGTCACGGAGGATCACGAGATGAAGCTGCCCGAAGGCACCGACGGCATCGACCCGAAGCTCACCGCCGGTGACATCACCCTCACCGAGGCCCGCACCGCCGCAGCCGTCGTCGACGCCGAGGGCGACAAGCCCTGAGCGACGCGGCCCTGATCCTCCCGGCCGGGGCCGGTGTCCGCCACAGGGGTGCGGACACCGGCCCCGGCCGGGGCACCCGGCTCAGCCGACGTCGTGAATACGGTGCTCCCGCAGGTCGGGAGCGTGCCGGGCGACAGTGCGGTAGTCGGCGTCGTCATGCAGGACGGTCAGCCCATGGTGGGCAGCGGTAGCGGCGATGATCAGATCCACGGCCGAGGCGCTTCGATGCTGCCCCGCCCGGGCCATTCGCTGCTGTACCGCCCCGACCCAGCGTCCCGCGTTCTTCGGCACCGGAACATCGGGATACAGGTCGGTGAACATCTCGACGATCTCGTCGTACTCGCCCCCGGTCCGGGCGCTGAACAAGAACTCTGCGCGTTGCGGATAGCAAGAGCCCACCGACTCAGCGCAGATGGTGTCGTACCAGGCGGACTGCAACTCGGCGTCACTGAGCAACCGGACAAGCCCGGACGTGTCGAGCAGGTAGATCACCGATCGTCCTTCTCCACGCGGTGACGGCGCTCGGCATCCTCCACAGCCCCCCAACGCTGCGCACGTTCGAAGTGCCGAGCGATACGCGCCGCACGGTCCTGCTGGTCCGCGTAGTACCGAAGCGCCAGATTGACGGCTTCCTTCTTGGTCCTGGCCTTGGACAGCGCCATGGTGCGTTCCAGTGCGTCATCGTCTATGTCGATCTGGGTCACGGACATCCGGCGCCTCCCGTCAGGCGTTGTGGGTCATGTACAAAAAATTATAGGCGAGCCACATACGAGTGCGCTTCCCCTGCCGGAGAACCCACACCCACGTGACCGACCCCACCCCCCACTCCGTCAAGACTCCCGCAACAATGAGTACGTGATCACCTCAGCCGCACGGAGCCCCCGCCGCACCGAGCACGCGCCGACGCCCTACGTCGACCTGACCCGGGCCGAGTGGAGCGCCCTGCGTGACAAGACTCCGCTGCCGCTGAGCGCCGAGGAGGTCGAGAAGCTGAGAGGGCTCGGCGACGTCATCGACCTCGACGAGGTCCGGGACGTCTACCTGCCGCTGTCCCGGCTGCTCAACCTCTACGTCCAGGCCACCTCGGGCCTGCGCGGCGCACTGAACACCTTCCTGGGTGACGCGGGCAACGGGCACGGCGAGCAGCGCGGCACCCCGTTCGTCATAGGGGTCGCCGGGAGCGTCGCGGTCGGCAAGTCCACCACCGCCCGCATCCTGCAGGCGCTGCTGGCGCGCTGGCCGGAGCACCCCCGGGTGGAGCTGGTGACGACCGACGGCTTCCTGCTGCCGATGAAGGAGCTCGAGTCAAAGGGCCTGATGTCGCGCAAGGGGTTCCCCGAGTCGTACGACCGCCGGGCGCTGACCCGGTTCGTCGCGGACATCAAGGCCGGCAAGGACGAGGTGACGGCTCCCGTCTACTCGCATCTGATCTACGACATCGTGCCGGGTGAGCGGCTGACCGTACGCCGCCCCGACATCCTGATCGTCGAGGGGCTGAACGTGCTGCAGCCCGCGCTGCCCGGCAAGGACGGGCGGACCAGGGTCGGGCTCGCGGACTACTTCGACTTCAGCGTGTACGTGGACGCGAAGGCCGAGGACATCGAGACGTGGTACCTCCACCGCTTCCGCCGGCTGCGCGAGACGGCGTTCCAGAACCCGTTCTCGTACTTCCGCAAGTACACCCAGGTCTCCGAGGAGGAGGCGCTGGACTACGCGCGCACGATGTGGCGGACCATCAACAAGCCCAATCTGCTGGAGAACGTCGCACCGACGCGGGGCCGTGCCACCCTGGTGCTGCGCAAGGGGCCGGACCACAAGGTCCAGCGTCTGTCACTGCGCAAGCTCTGAACCCGGAAAGGGTGCACCGTGCTGCATCTGCGCCTCATCGTCCCCGCCGACCGCACCGACGAGGTGCTCGGGCTGATCGACCGGACCGTGGGCACCGCCCATGTCGCGGTGCTCACGGGTGCGGCGCGGAGCCCGGTGGGCGATGTGATCCTGTGCGACGTTGCGCGGGAGGCCGGTGACGAACTCATCGGCTCCCTGCGGAAGATGGGCATCGCCGACTGCGGTTCCATCACCGTCGAGAACATGGACCTCACCCTCTCCAAGCGCGCCGACGAGGCCGAACGCGCGGCTCCGGGCGAAGGCGCGGACGCGGTGCTCTGGGAAGAGCTGAGCGAGGTGACGCACGAGGAGTCGACCTTCAGCGCCACCTATGTGGCCTTCCTCGCCGTCGCGACGATGCTCGCGGCCTGCGGTGTGATGCTCGACAACGCGATCCTGATCGTGGGAGCGATGGCGGTGGGCCCGGAGTTCGGCCCGCTGGCCGGGATCTCCACGGCCCTGGTGCAGCGCGCCCCGAAGCTGGTGGCGCGGTCGCTGTGGGCGCTGATCGGCGGCTTCGTCGCGGCGATGGTGCTGACGGCCGGATTCGCCTGGCTGATGGACGCGTTCGGGCTGTTCGACGCCGGGATGGTCACGGCGGACCGCCCCAACACCGGCTTCATCTGGCACCCGGACTGGATGTCGTTCGTGGTGGCGCTCCTGGCGGGCATCGCGGGGACGCTCTCGCTGACCTCGGCGAAGTCGGGGGCGCTGATCGGGGTGGCGATCTCGGTGACGACCGTGCCGGCCGCCGCCAACGCCTCGGTCGCCTTCAGCTACCAGGACTTCGCCCAGACCTGGGGATCGTCGGCGCAGCTGCTGGCCAACCTGGGCGGCATCGTGGTCGCGGGCACCCTGACCCTGCTGGTCCAGAAGGCGCTGTGGAACGTGACACGTCGCGCGAGCCCCGTGCACAAGAGCGCCGAGGGTGGTCGCCGGCGGCCGTGAGGACGGCGGGCGGTCCCCGGCGGCCGTGAGGCCGGCGGGTGTCTGCCCGGCAACGTCGCGCGTCCGGAGACTGCCGAACACGCGACAAGCGGAGCCGGACCGGCCGGTGGCACGATCCTGGACATGATCGACGCCCAGGAAGTGACCTGCCACCCCGGCCGGACCCGCTACCGGTGGTGCGTCGCGGGAGGCGGAACAGCCGGGACGGTCCTGGCCGTCGTGGGCCTGGTCCTCGGGGCCGGACCCCTCGGCGTATGGGTGTGCGTGGGTCTGCCGAGCGCGTCGGCCGGTTTCCTCGGTGTGTACATGGCCGCGACCCGGGTGAACGCCGGCGCGTACGGCCTGCACTCCCGGACGCCGCTGCGCCGCCGGACCGTACCGTGGAGCGACATCGCCTCTCTGCGCACGTACATCCAGTACGGGCGCAACCAGGAGTTCCGCCGTGTGGACGCGATGCTGGGTGACGGACGCAGGTGGCGGCTGCCTCTACCGATCAGTGTGTCCTGCGACGACCGTCCGGACTTCGACGCGAAGCTGGAGGAACTCCGCGCGCTGCACCGCCGTCACGGACACCCGGAGTCGGACCACTCCCCCGTCGTCACGAAGCGCTCCGCCGGGCACAGCTCCGCCCTGGCGTCGGTCCTGTGCGTGCTGCTGCTCGCGGGAGCCGGCCTTGCGGCCTGGTTCGTGCCGGTCGTCGGGGAGGAGAAGGAGGCGTGGACATCGGCGGTGCCGTGCACCGCGGAGACCCCCGCCGCTGAACGCGGCGAGTGCCTGAGCACTCAGCGGGCGGTGATCGCGCGCGTCGAGGTGGGAAAGGGAAAGCAGTCCAGCCGGCTGTACTTCGCCGACGGCCGGCCGCTGGAGCGGCTCGGGGTCTCGAAGGAGGGGGCCCGCGGATTCCACCCGGGTGACGCGGTGGAACTGACCGTCTGGCGGCACCAGGTGCGAGAGGTCACCGGTGAACACCACACGTGGCGCGAGCACTTCCCCGGCGCGGGCGAGACGGCCGTCATCGCCGCGGGGTGCCTCCTCGGCGCGGGCTGCCCCGGCGCCCGGGTACTGCTCCGACGGCGCGGGCGACGACTGCCCGACGACGAAGTCCTCCCGTCGGCGCTGCCGTTCGTGGCGGTGCTCGCCGGTACGGCGCTGTGGCTGCTGCCGCTCTGCTACCTCCACCCCACGGACCTGCTCACCTCTCCCGGCGGCGGTGTGTGGGCGGCCGCCGGCTCGGTGGCCACGCTCACCCTCCTGACCTGGGCCTGGCGCGCCACCCGCGTCCTTACGCCCGGTGACGCCGCCGGGGAGGAGAGGGAGGAGACGCAGGGAGAGCGGTTCCTGCCCGCCCGCTTCCTGGAGCACACCGACTACAACCCGAACGGCTTCGGCACCCACATAGTCCTCGGGGGCGCGGGGCCCGCGGTGACACCGCACCCCGGGCCGGGCCGGTTCGCGGCGAGACGGATCCCGGTGGAGCGGCTCACCGTCGGGGGCGTACGGCGTGTGGTGGGCGGCGACGGCGACGCCGTCCCCCGGGGCTGGCACATCGCCGAGCTCGACGACGCGGGCGCGCCGGTCCGCCTCGCGGCCGCCCCCGCCGACCTGAACCGCATCCTGCACGAGCTGGCCCACGGCCGCCCGGCCCCGGCCCCGGACGCGGGAAGGGCCCGGCCATGAGGCCGGGCCCTTCCGGGAGTTGCGCGCGTGTCAGCCGAGCGCGGACTTCACCACGTCGGCCAGCTGCCCGGCCACGGCGCGGGCCTGTTCGAGGTCGGCTGCCTCGACCATGACCCGTACGAGGGGCTCGGTGCCCGACTTGCGCAGGAGTACGCGACCGGTGTCACCCAGCGCGTGCTCGGCCTGGGACACCGCGGCGGCCACCTCGGGTGAGGTGTCCACGCGGGACTTGTCGACGTCCGGCACGTTGATGAGGATCTGCGGGAGGCGCTGCATCACACCCGCCAGGTCGGCGAGCGTACGTCCGGTGGCGGCGACCCGGGCCGCGAGCATCAGCCCGGTCAGCGTGCCGTCACCCGTCGTCGCGTGGTCCAGGACGATGACGTGCCCGGACTGCTCGCCGCCCAGCGCGAAGCCCTCGGCCTTCATCGACTCCAGGACGTACCGGTCGCCGACGGCGGTCTGGACGAGCTGGATGCCCTCCCGCTCCATCGCCATCTTGAAGCCGAGGTTGGACATGACCGTCCCGACGACGGTGCCCTTGCGCAGCATGCCGGCGTCGCGCATGGCGAGGGCGAGCACCGCCAGGATCTGGTCGCCGTCGACCTCCGCGCCGGTCGCGTCCACGGCCAGGCAGCGGTCCGCGTCGCCGTCGTGCGCGATGCCGAGGTCCGCGCCGTGCTCGACGACGGCGGCCCGCAGCAGCTCCAGGTGGGTGGAACCGCAGCCGTCGTTGATGTTCAGGCCGTCCGGTTCGGCGCCGATGGTGATGACTTCGGCCCCGGCCCGGGCGAACGCCTCGGGCGAGACGCGGGCGGCGGCGCCGTGCGCCTCGTCGAGGACGACCTTCAGTCCGTCGAGCCGGTTCGGCAGGACGCCGATGAGGTGGGCGACGTAACGGTCGAAGCCCTCGGTGTAGTCGGTGACGCGGCCCACGCCGGCGCCGGTCGGACGGCTCCACGGCTGACCGGTGCGGTGCTGCTCGTAGACCGTCTCGATGCGGTCCTCCAGCTCGTCGGCGAGCTTGTGCCCGCCGCGCGCGAAGAACTTGATGCCGTTGTCCGGCATCGCGTTGTGGCTGGCCGAGAGCATGACGCCGATGTCCGCGCCCAACGCGCCGGTGAGGTACGCCACGGCAGGGGTGGGCAGCACCCCGACACGGAGCACGTCCACGCCGGCGCTGGCCAGGCCCGCCACGACGGCGGCCTCCAGGAACTCTCCGGACGCACGGGGGTCGCGGCCCACCAGCGCGGTGGCCCGATGCCCCTCGAAGGTGCCCGCTTCGGCCAGTACGTGCGCCGCCGCGACCGAGAGCCCGAGCGCGAGCTCGGCCGTCAGGTCCGCGTTGGCGACGCCGCGCACGCCGTCCGTGCCGAAGAGTCGTCCCACTGGTGTCCTCCGAAGGTGCTCCGAAACCGCAAACCAAAGTAATCAAAACAGGGCGAAGCGAGGCAAGCCACAACAAAGAAGGGTGCGCCTGAGGCCACCGACCCTATGAACGTGCAAACGTCTTATGCCGTTATACGCCCGCACGAGTTGATAAACGAACGCCCCAGCAGCACGGTGTGTGCCGCCGGGGCGAACGTGTGAAGCAGACGAGCAGGCGATTTAGCGCTTGCTGTACTGCGGGGCCTTACGGGCCTTCTTGAGACCGGCCTTCTTGCGCTCGACCGCACGGTCGTCGCGGGAGAGGAAGCCGGCCTTCTTCAGCGTGGCGCGGTTGTTGTCCGCGTCCGCCTCGTTCAGCGCGCGGGCCACGCCGAGGCGCAGGGCGCCGGCCTGACCGGAGACGCCGCCACCCGAGATGCGGGCGATGACGTCGTAGCGGCCGTCGAGCTCGAGCACCTTGAAGGGCTCGTTGACTTCCTGCTGGTGCACCTTGTTGGGGAAGTAGTCCTCAAGGGTGCGACCGTTGATCTTCCACTTGCCGGTGCCCGGAACGATCCGGACGCGGGCGATGGCGTTCTTGCGGCGGCCCAGGCCGGCCGCGGGCTGCGGGTCGCCGAAGCGGCCCGCGAGCGACTCGGAGGTGTACTCACCCTCGACGGGGACCTCCGACTCGAAGGTGGTCACCTCGGCGAAGGTCTCTTCGCCCTCGGTGCCCTCGACGGGCGTCTCAACAGTGGTCTCGGCCACGATTCTCCTCAGATCTTTCTTTACGTCTTAGGGGGGAGGCCGGAACTACTGCGCGACCTGGGTGATCTCGAACGGGACCGGCTGCTGCGCAGCGTGCGGGTGCTGGTCGCCCGCGTAGACCTTGAGCTTCGAGAGCATCTGACGACCCAGGGTGTTCTTGGGGATCATGCCCTTGATGGCCTTCTCGACAGCCTTCTCGGGGTTCTTCGAGAGGAGCTCGTCGTAACGCACGGAACGGAGACCGCCCGGGAAGCCCGAGTGGCGGTACGCCATCTTCTGGGTCTTCTTGTTACCGGAGAGGTGAACCTTCTCGGCGTTGATGATGATGACGAAGTCGCCCATGTCCATGTGGGGGGCGTAGATCGCCTTGTGCTTGCCTCGGAGGAGGTTCGCAGCCGTGGTGGCCAGACGGCCGAGAACGATGTCCTCGGCGTCGATGATGTGCCACTGGCGAGTGACATCGCCGGGCTTGGGGCTGTACGTGCGCACTTCGTAGCCTTCGCTTCTTCAGTGGATGAGGTCCAGACACATGGCACCCCTGAAGCGATCATGCAGCTGGGGCTCACAATGCCGGGAACGCTGCCCGTATGCGAGCCACTGGTAACTGCTCCAGAGAACCTACGTAAGGGCTCTTCGCGTGAGCACGACGAAGCCGATACGTATAACAACCCCCGACAGTACCCGCCCCGCCCGGGACGGGTCAAAACGCGCCGGCCCTACCGCTCCCGCTCGACCCTGCGCTCGTCCCAGACGGGCTCCGTGGACTCCCGCACCACCCCGTCCGAGCCGAAGACCAGATAGCGGTCGAAGGACTTCGCGAACCAACGGTCGTGCGTGACGGCCATGACCGTCCCGTCGTACACCTCGAGCCCGTCCTGCAGGGCCTCGGCCGACTCCAGGTCCAGGTTGTCCGTCGGCTCGTCCAGCAGCAGCGCGGTCGTGCCGGCCAGCTCCAGGAGCAGGATCTGGAACCGAGCCTGCTGCCCGCCGGACAGCCTCTCGAAGGCCTGGTCGCCCTGGCGCTCCATCTCGTAGCGCCGCAGCACCGACATCGCGCCGCCGCGGTCCTTGGCGTGCTCCGTCCAGAGGATCTCGACGAGCGTCTTGCCCAGCAGCTCCGGATGGGCGTGCGTCTGCGCGAAGTGGCCGGGCACGACCCGCGCCCCGAGCTTCCACTCACCGGTGTGCGCGACCGGCTCCCCGGCCAGCAGGCGCAGGAAGTGCGACTTCCCCGACCCGTTGGAGCCGAGGACCGCGACCCGCTCCCCGTAGTAGATCTCCAGGTCGAACGGCTTCATCAGACCGGTCAGCTCCAGGTTGGCGCACGTCACCGCCCGCACCCCGGTCCGCCCGCCGCGCAGCCGCATCCTGATGTCCTGCTCGCGGGGCGGCTCCGGCGGCGGGCCCGCCTCCTCGAACTTCTTGAAGCGGGTCTGCATCGCGTGGTAGCGGTTCGCCATGTCGGGACTGTTCGCCGCCTGCTGCCGCATCCGCAGGACGAGCGCCTTCAGCCGGGCGTGCTCCTCCTCCCAGCGCCGCAGGAGCTCCTCGAAGCGCGCGAACCGCTCCTTGCGGGCCTGGTGGTACGTCCCGAATCCGCCGCCGTGCACCCAGACGTCCGAGCCGGCGGGGCTGGGCTCCACGCTCACGATCTTCTCGGCGGCCCGCGAGAGCAGCTCCCGGTCGTGGGAGACGAAGAGGACCGTCTTACGGGTCTCCTTGAGCTTCTCCTCCAGCCACCGCTTGCCGGGTACGTCCAGATAGTTGTCCGGCTCGTCCAGGAGCAGCACCTCGTCCGGGCCCCTCAGCAGCGCCTCCAGGACCAGCCGCTTCTGCTCGCCCCCGCTGAGCGTGCGCACCTCGCGCCACTGCGCCTTCTCGTACGGGACGCCGAGCGCGGCCGTGGTGCACATGTCCCAGAGCGTCTCGGCCTCGTACCCCCGCGCCTCCGCCCAGTCGCTGAGCGCCTGCGCGTACGCCATCTGCGCGGCCTCGTCGTCCACGGTGAGGATGCGCTCCTCGGCCGCGTCGACCGCCTCGGCCGCCTCCCTGATACGGGGCTGGGCCACGGACACCAGCAGGTCGCGGACGGTCCGCTCGTCCCGTACGGAGCCCACGAACTGGGCCATCACGCCCAGCCCGCCACTCACCGAGACCGAGCCGCCGTGCGGCTGGAGCTCTCCGGCGAGCAGCTTCAGCAGCGTCGTCTTGCCCGCCCCGTTCGCGCCGACGAGGGCGACGACGGCGCCGTCGGCCACCCGGAACGAAGCGTCGCCGAGCAGCACCCGTCCGTCCGGTAGGTAGTACTCCAGATGGCCCGCTTCAAGATGTCCCATGCACAGCATTGTCACGGCATGCGAACCGTTGACCCAACCGGATTACGGTCGGTCTAGGATTCGCCGCATGAGCTTTGGGCAAGGGGGGCCCTCCTGGGGGCCGGGAGAGAGCCGGACTCCGGACTGGGCGGCGCTGGCGGAGGCGTCCGCGGCACGCGGCAGGCGCAAGAAGTGGCTGATGATCGGCGGTGGCGCGCTGGCCACCGCCGCCGTGGCCGCGATCGTGGCCACGGCCGTCATCACGACGAACGGAGGCGGGGCCTCCGGGTCGGACAAGAACGCGAGCGAGCTGCCGGCCCCCGCCGACCTGCCCTCGGAGACCTCCGTGCCGGAGCCCTCCTTCTCCTCGGTGGCACCGCCGCCCCCGCCGGACCCGAAGGACTACATAGCCGACGAGAGGAAGGACAAGGCGCCGGTCGACGTCAACGCCTTCTTCCCCGGCAGGAAGCTGACCATGGGCGACCGCGTCTACGCCAAGGGCGCCACCGCCCGTACGGCGAACTGCGCCGCGACGACCCAGGGCGCGCTCGGCTCGATCCTCGAGAGCAACGGCTGCGACCAGGTCATCCGCGCGACATACAGCAAGGGGGGCGTGGCGGTCACCGTCGGCCTCGCCGTCTTCGGCACCGAGGCGGAGGCCAGGAAGGCGGCCCAGCAGGCGTCCGGCGGAGTCGCCTCGCTCAGCGGTTCGGGAGTCCCCACCTTCTGCCGCGGCGGATCCGTCTGCCGGCGCACCGCCAACTCCCACGGCCGTTACGCCTACTTCACGATCGGCGGCTACACCAGCGGGAAGAACGTCACCACGGCCTCCAAGGACGCGTACAAGGTGGGTGACGACCTCACCGACTTCACCTTCCGGCAGATCCGTCACCGCGGCGAGGTCCAGGCCTCGGCGGCCGCAGGGGCCCCCGTCGTCTGACCGCCCGTGCTGTGCTCCCTCCCCCCACGCACCAGTCCCCGTCCCTCCCCTCGACCGAGGACCCGCAGCCGTGCGTCTGACCACCCTCTTCACCCTCCCGCGCGTCCTGCGCCACAGTGACGCGACAGGCGCCGGTCTGCCCCCGGACGAGGCCGTGGTCCTCGACGCCCCGGACCCCTCGCTGCGGGTGGCCCTCGCCGCCGCCGCGGCGGGTGACCACGCCCCGGCCGCCGAACTGCTCGCCCTCACCCGCGAGCACGCCCAGTGGGAGCGCAGGGACACCTGTGTCACCCGCCTCGCACGGGCCTCGCTGCACCACCCGGGCTGGCTGGACAGCTGGCTGGAGGAGTCCCCGGAGGATCCCGACGCCGTGCTGGTCAAGGCCGACCAGTACATCTGCCAGGCCTGGCAGATACGGACGGGGGCCCGGGCCAAGCACGTCGAGGCCGACCAGTTCCGGGCGTTCCACGCGGTGCTGCGGGACTCGGTGCCGGTGATATCCGCCGCCGCCGAGCTCAACCCCGACGACCCCGTCCCGTGGCGCGTCGCGCTGACCCAGGCCCGGGGCATCCAGGCCCCCCGGGACGTCTTCGACACCTATCTGGCCGAGGCGAACGCACGCGACCCGCACCACGAGGGCTGCCACACCCAGGCGCTCCAGTACCTCTGCGACAAGTGGTACGGCTCGCACGAGGAGATGTTCGACTTCGCCGAGCGCGCGGCCGACCAGGCACCTCCCGGCTCCCGGCTCCACGCGCTGCCGCTCCAGGCCGTCGTCGAATACCTGATCGCCGACGAGGAGACGTCCGGCCCCGACCACACCGCCCGCGCCGAGGCGGCGGTGACCCGCGCCCAGGCTCTGTCCGACAGCTACGCGCCGGGGGACCGGGAGGCCGCCGGCTTCCGGAACCACCTGGCCCTGGTCCTGTGGTCGATGAACCGCTACGAGGAGGCCCTCACGGCCTTCCGCAGTATCGGGGTGCACGCCACGACCTTCCCGTGGACCTATTTCGGCGAGCCCCGGGCCGAATTCCTGGAGGCCCGCTCCGACACCCGCGTCGAGCTGGCGATGAAGATCCCCTTCTTCCGCCCCTCCCCCGAGCCCCCGGCCACCGGCACGCCCGAATGGGAGCGTGAGCTGGCACCGCGCTCGGTCGCCATCGCCTCCACCGGCCCCACCGAGGTGGCCCAGGCCGCCCTGATCTGCGGCCACAGCCTGCGAACGGCTCCGGCCGGCAGCCATCACACGTACGTCGAGATCGTCCCGGACCCCGTACGCGGCAAACGCGCGGCCCTGCTCCCGGAGGACCCGCTCACCTCGGCGGCCGACAACTTCACCACGGCCGAGGAGTGGCCCGCCCTGGTCCTGCACCGCACCCCGGAACGCAGCAGCTTCACCCTGCTGCACCGGGGCAGGAAGGTGACGGACCACACCTGGGAGACCGCCGCACCCGCCACCGACCACGCCGAGGCGGGCGCGACGGCCGCCGCGCTGGCCCGGGTGTACAAGCTGACCGACCCGCGCCCCCTGGCCCACATCCTGCGGGCCACCGGCGATCCCGCCCGCCACCAGGAAGAGCTCGTCGCCGCCCTGGGCCTCCCGCCGCTGCCCGCCGGATACGGCGGCGAGCAGGAGATCCTCACCGCGCTCCCCGGGGCCAGGGTGCTGGCCCGGCGCGGCTTCCTCGCGGGCATGCGGGACACCATGACCACCAAGGAGGGCGTCCACCCGGAGGCCCCCGCCCCGGACGAACCGCACCCGGCCCGCTGGTGGGTCCTGCGCACGGCCGGACTGCTCTTCTTCAGCGCGGCGGCGGTCTACGCCTGGTGGACGCCCGACATCGGCTGGTTCCGCTCCACCGCGTCCACCGCCGTCGCCCTGTACTTCGCGGCCAAGCTGCTCCGCGCCTGGCGCCGCAGACCGGTCAGCAGCAGCCCACCCCCGGAAGCGTCCTGACGTTCCGGGCCTCCAGGGCCCTGGCCGCCAGCAACGCATCGGCCGGATAGGCCACTTCCTCCAGCGTCAGCCCGTGCGGCCGCACCACGTGCACCGCCGGGTCCCGCACCTTGGCCGCCAGCACCTCGGCAGGCCACCCGGCCGGCCTGCGCCCGTCCCCGACGAACAGCGCCGCCCCGATCAGCGCCCGCACCATGTTGTGGCAGAACGCGTCGGCCTGCACGGTCGCCGTCAGCACACCCGACTCCGCGTCCCGCACCCAGTGCAGCTTCTGGAGCGTACGGATGGTCGTCGCACCCTCACGCTTCTTGCAGTACGCCGCGAAGTCGTGCTCCCCCACCATCAGGGCGGCCGCCTCGTTCATCGCGTCCAGGTCCAGCGGCCGGTCGTGCCAGAGCACATGGCCGCGGGTCAGCGGGTCCACACCGCCCGGCCGGTCCCCCACGCGGTACGCGTAACGCCGCCACAGCGCGGAGAAACGCGCGTTGAACCCCGCGGGGGCCTCGGCCGCCCGCCAGATCCGTACGTCCAGCGGCAGGCGCCCCGCCATCCGCCGCAGCAGCTTCTCCTCGTGCTCGGCCCACACCTCGGCCGGCAGGTCGACGTGCGCCACCTGCCCGCGCGCGTGCACCCCGGCGTCCGTGCGCCCGGCCACCGTCAGGTCGTACGTCACCGACGACCGCGTCACGGTGCGCAGCGCGTCCTCGATCTCGCCCTGCACCGTGCGCCTGCTGGTCTGCTTCGCCCAGCCGGAGAAGTCCTTGCCGTCGTAGGAAAGGTCCATCCGTACCCGTACAAAGCCGGGCTCTGCCTCGTCACTCACCCGCAGATCCTCTCAAAACCGAACGGGCCCGCACCGCCCCGAAGGGTGATGCGGGCCCGTACCTGGGTCTCAGAACGCTCAGGCGTCCTTGGACTCCTCAGCGGCGTCGGCCGGCTTGGCGTCCTCGACGGTCTCGGCCGGAGCCTCGTCCTTCTTGAGGGCGTCTTCCTTGACGGCGCGCTTCGTCGCGGCCTCGGCCTCACCGGTGGCCTGCTGGGCCACGGTCAGCGCCTCGACCAGCTCGATGACGGCCATCGGGGCGTTGTCGCCACGACGGTTGCCGATCTTGGTGATGCGGGTGTAACCACCGGGGCGGTTCTCGTACCGCGGGGCGATCTCGGTGAAGAGCGTGTGCACGATGCCCTTGTCCGTGATCGACTGCAGCACCAGGCGACGGTTGTGGATGTCGCCCTTCTTCGCCTTGGTGATGAAACGCTCGGCGACCGGACGCAGGCGACGTGCCTTGGCCTCGGTCGTGGTGATGCGGCCGTGCTCGAACAGCGACTTCGCGAGGTTGATGAGAAGAAGCTTCTCGTGCGCAGCGCTGCCGCCCAGACGGGCACCCTTGGCGGGCTGAGGCATGGTTTTTCTCCTTGTGTGCTGCACCGGCCGTATCAGGTACCGGTGTCAGTTCCCGCGAGGCGGCCGCCCCGCGGAAGTCTCTTACGTCGCCGGAGCTCTCAGGCCGTCCGATTTTCAGCGGACGCCGGCCACAATCGAGCCGGTCCGGCGATTGAGGACAAGCCCTCTGTCCTGCACAGGGGCGCCCGGAAAGTCCGGGCACCCCCGCCGGAGGCGATCAGTACTGCTCGGTCTCCACGAAACCGGCGTCCGCGTCGTCGTCCGCGCCGAAGGCGTCCGCGGCGGCGGTCGGGTCGAAGCCGGGAGGCGAGTCCTTGAGCGCGAGGCCCATACCGGCCAGCTTCGCCTTGACCTCGTCGATCGACTTCGCACCGAAGTTGCGGATGTCGAGCAGGTCCGCCTCGGAGCGGGCGACGAGCTCACCCACGGAGTGGATGCCCTCACGCTTGAGGCAGTTGTACGAACGGACCGTGAGCTCGAGCTCCTCGATCGGCAGAGCCAGATCGGCGGCGAGCGCGGCGTCCGTCGGGGACGGGCCCATGTCGATGCCCTCGGCGTCGATGTTGAGCTCGCGCGCCAGACCGAACAGCTCGACCAGGGTCTTACCGGCCGACGCCATGGCGTCACGGGGACGCATGGCCTGCTTGGTCTCGACGTCGACGATCAGCTTGTCGAAGTCGGTGCGCTGCTCGACACGGGTCGCCTCGACCTTGTACGTGACCTTGAGCACCGGCGAGTAGATGGAGTCGACCGGAATACGGCCGATCTCCTGGCCCACCTGCTTGTTCTGGACGGCCGAGACGTAGCCGCGACCGCGCTCGACGGTCAGCTCCATCTCCAGCTTGCCCTTGCCGTTGAGCGTGGCCATGACCAGGTCCGGGTTGTGGACCTCGACACCGGCCGGCGGGGCGATGTCAGCAGCGGTGACCAGGCCGGGACCCTGCTTGCGCAGGTACATCACGACCGGCTCGTCGTGCTCCGAGGAGACGACCAGCTGCTTGATGTTGAGGATGAGGTCGGTCACGTCCTCCTTGACGCCCGGCACGGTGGTGAACTCGTGCAGGACACCGTCGATCCGGATGCTGGTGACAGCGGCACCGGGGATCGAGGAGAGGAGGGTGCGACGCAGGGAGTTGCCGAGGGTGTAACCGAAGCCCGGCTCCAGCGGCTCGATCACGAACCGGGAGCGGAACTCGTCGACGACCTCTTCGGTCAGCGACGGACGCTGAGCGATAAGCATGAAGGAATCCTTCAGTCGTGGGCACCCACTATTTGATGCCCGACAGATGAAACAAGGATACGGGCGGCACGCCCTGGGAAGGACATACCGCCCGGATCCAACGCTACTGACGCACGGCCGTCACCGGCCGTGGCGGATCAGACGCGGCGGCGCTTCGGCGGACGGCAGCCGTTGTGCGGCGTCGGGGTGACGTCCTGGATCGAACCGACCTCGAGGCCCGTGGCCTGGAGGGAGCGGATCGCGGTCTCGCGGCCGGAGCCCGGACCCTTCACGAAGACGTCGACCTTGCGCATGCCGTGCTCCTGCGCCCGGCGGGCGGCCGACTCGGCGGCCATCTGCGCGGCGAAGGGGGTGGACTTGCGCGAGCCCTTGAAGCCGACGTGGCCGGCGGAGGCCCAGGAGATCACGTTGCCCGAGGGGTCCGTGATCGAGACGATGGTGTTGTTGAACGTGCTCTTGATGTGGGCGTGCCCGTGAGCGACGTTCTTCTTTTCCTTGCGACGCACCTTCTTGGCTGCGCCCTGACGACCCTTGGGGGGCATGTCTTGACTCCAGATGGAGAGGGGAGGTGATCGGTCCTACAGCGAAGACCGCTGGTTGCTGCGGGCCCCGGATGTCCGGAGATCCGCAGTGCGTCCGCTGAGGACTACTTCTTGCCCGGCTTCTTCTTACCGGCGATGGCGCGACGCGGGCCCTTGCGGGTACGCGCGTTCGTGCTGGTGCGCTGACCGTGGACCGGCAGACCGCGACGGTGCCGGATGCCCTGGTAGCAGCCGATCTCGATCTTGCGGCGGATGTCGCCCTGGATCTCGCGGCGAAGGTCACCCTCGGTGCGAAGGTTGGCGTCGACGTACTCGCGGATCTTGACCAGGTCCTCTTCGGCCAGGTCACGAACGCGGGTGTTCGGGTTCACGCCGGTGGTGGCGAGGATCTCCTTGGACCGGGTGCGCCCGATACCGAAGACGTAGGTGAGGGCAACCTCCACGCGCTTTTCGCGCGGGATGTCAACACCTGAAACGCGTGCCATTCAATGGCTCCAGTTGTTATTTCGGGGGTCTTCCGCAGTACCACTCCCGAACGCCGACCTCGTCCGCGTGGGAAGAGGTGGTACGCCCGGGTCTCCGGCCCCCGCCGGAGGTGTCGTCAGCCGAGGCTTGGACGGGCTCTGCGTATGTACGTGTACGTGCGTCGCGCGAAGAGCTGCGAGATGCAGGTGGTCGTGCGTCAGCCCTGGCGCTGCTTGTGGCGCAGGTTGTCGCAGATGACCATGACCCGGCCGTGACGGCGGATCACCTTGCACTTGTCGCAGATCTTCTTGACGCTCGGCTTGACCTTCATGGGATGTCAGGTTCTCCGGGTCAGTGCCCTCACCACGCCGAAGCGGGATGGCGGCAAGATCTACTTGTACCGGTAGACGATCCGGCCACGCGTCAGGTCGTACGGAGACAGCTCCACGACGACCCGGTCATCCGGGAGGATGCGGATGTAGTGCATCCGCATCTTGCCGCTGATGTGCGCGAGGACTTTGTGACCGTTCTGGAGTTCCACCTTGAACATGGCGTTCGGGAGGGACTCGATCACGGTGCCCTCAATTTCGATGGCACCTTGCTTCTTGGCCACGCTTCGCCTTTCGAATCGGCTACCTTGATCGACTCACGCCTGCCGCATGAAGACACACGGATGCACGAGAGCCGACGAGTCAGTCTACGTCAGCGGATGCCAAAAGACGAATCCGTCAAGTTTGCCCACTTCCTCTGATCCTTAGACACGGATCAGCCGGACAGTCCTGGTGAGCGTCAGGCCGGAGCGTCAGGCCAGCGGGTCGGGCGCGGCCTCCACGCCGTACTGGGCGAGCTTCGCCCGGCCGCAGTCCGGGGAGGTCAGGACCAGCGGGCCCTGTTCCGTGAGGGCGATCGAGTGCTCCCAGTGCGAGGACCAGGTGCCGTCGGTCGTGAGGACCGTCCACTCGTCGGCGAGGACCTTCGTCTGCGCGGTGCCCAGCGAGACCATCGGCTCGATGGCCAGGCAGACGCCGGGGACCAGCTTGATGCCCTTGCCGCGCTTGCGCGAGACGTAGTTCAGGAGGTGCGGGTCCATGTGCATCTCGGTGCCGATGCCGTGGCCGCCGTAGTCCTCGATGATCCCGTACTTGCCGGTCGCCGGGCGGGGCTGGCGGCGGATGTAGGACTCGATGGCCTTCGAGATGTCGACGAGCCGGTTGTTCACCTTCATCGCGGCGATCCCGGCCCACATCGACTCCTCGGTCACCCGGGAGAGCTCGACGAGCTCCGGGGCGTGACCGGTGCCCACGAAGGCCGTGTACGCCGCGTCGCCGTGCCAGCCGTCGATGATCGCGCCGGCGTCGATCGAGATGATGTCGCCGTCCTTCAGGACGGTCTTCTCGTCCGGGATGCCGTGGACGACGACCTCGTTGACCGAGGTGCAGATCGTCGCGGGGAATCCGCCGTAACCCAGGAAGTTCGACTTCGCGCCGTGGTCGGCGATCACCTTGCGGGCGACCTCGTCCAGGTCCTTCGTCGTGGCGCCGGGGACGGCCGCCTCACGGGTGGCGGCGTGAATGGCAGCGACCACGAGGCCCGCCTCGCGCATCTTCGCGATCTGCTCGGGGGTCTTGATCTGCACCATTGCGCGGCGCCTCTCTGCGTACGGAGGGAAACGGTTGAAGCCGTACTCCACGATACGGCGCCAAAACAGTCGGCCGCGACGCCCGAGGGCGCCGCGGCCGGCTGCGTGGTTCTACGGGGCGGTTCAGCCCTCGTCGGACTTCTTGAGGGCCTCCATGGCCCGCTCGGTCACCTCGGTGACCTTGCCGAGCGCGGAGATCGTCACGACCAGGCCCTGGGACCGGTAGTAGTCGATGATCGGCTCGGTCTGCGTGTGGTAGACCTCGAGACGGGTACGGACCGTCTCCTCGGTGTCGTCGTCCCGCTGGTACAGATCGCCGCCGCAGGCGTCGCAGACGCCCTCGGTCGTCGGCGGGTTGTACGTCACGTGGAAGACGTGCGCGCTGTCGTTACGGCAGATACGGCGGCCGGCGATGCGCTTGACCACCTCGTCCTCGGGGACCTCGAGGTCAAGAACCGCGTCGAGCTTGACGCCCTCACTGTGCAGCATCTCGTCGAGTGCCGCGGCCTGCCCCACATTGCGGGGGAAGCCGTCCAGGAGGAAGCCGTTCTCGGCGTCCGACTGGGACATGCGGTCCTTGGCCATCGCGATGGTGACTTCGTCCGGCACCAGCTGTCCCGCGTCCATGAAGGCGCGGGCCTGCTTGCCAAGGTCGGTGCCCTGGCTGATGTTGGCGCGGAAGAGGTCGCCCGTGGAGATGTGCGGAATCGACAGATTCTTGGCAAGGAACGCAGCCTGCGTTCCCTTGCCGGCACCGGGCGGCCCGACGAGGACGATTCGCATCAGCGGAGGAACCCTTCGTAATTGCGCTGCTGGAGCTGACTCTCGATCTGCTTCACGGTCTCCAGACCCACACCCACGATGATCAGGATGCTCGTCCCGCCGAACGGGAAGTTCTGGTTAGCGCCACCGAAGCCTGCCAACGCCATCGTCGGCACCAGAGCGATCAGACCCAGGTACAGCGAGCCCGGCCAAGTGATCCGGTTGAGCACGTAGCTCAGATACTCGGCAGTAGGTCGACCTGCCCGGATACCCGGGATGAAGCCACCATACTTCTTCATGTTGTCCGCGACTTCCTCGGGGTTGAACGAGATCGCCACATAGAAGAATGCGAAGAACACGATCAACAGGAAGTACGTCGCGATGTAGTAGGGGTGGTCGCCCTTGACGAAGTGGTCCTGAATCCAGGTCGCCCAGCCCGCGGTGGAGTTGGAGAACTGAACGATTAGAGCAGGGATATAGAGCAGCGAAGAAGCGAAGATGACGGGAATCACACCCGCCTGGTTCACCTTCAGCGGGATGTAAGTGGACGTACCACCGTAGGACCGGCGCCCGATCATCCGCTTCGCGTACTGGACGGGGATGCGCCGCTGGGCCTGCTCGACGAAGACGACGAGGCCGACCATCACGAAGCCGACGAGGATGACCGTGATGAACTCGATCCAGCCGTCGGCCAGCTTGCCGCTCTGCTTGATGGCCCACAGGGCGCCGGGGAAGCTCGCGGCGATCGAGATGAACATCAGGATCGACATGCCGTTGCCGATGCCGCGGTCGGTGATGAGCTCACCGAGCCACATGACGGCGGCGGTACCGGCGGTCATGGTGATCACCATGACGATGGTCGTGAAGATCGACTGGTTCGGAACGACCTGGTCGGCGACGGAGCAGCCGCTGAAGAGCGCGCCGCTGCGGGCGGTCGCCACGAGGCCGGTGCCCTGGAGGATGGCCAGCGCGACGGTCAGATAACGCGTGTACTGCGTGATCTTGGCCGTGCCCGACTGCCCCTCCTTCTTGAGGGCTTCGAGCCTGGGGATGACGACGGTCAGCAGTTGGAGAATGATGCTGGCCGTGATGTACGGCATGATGCCGAGCGCGAAGATCGTGATCTGCAGCAGTGCACCACCGCTGAACATGTTCACCAGACCGAACAGGCTGTTGTTGCCCTGACTGGCCTGGTCAACACAGGTCTGGACGTTCTCGTAGCTCACCCCCGGTACGGGAATGTGCGCACCGAGACGGTAGAGCACGATGATGCCGAGCGTGAAGAGCAGCTTCTTGCGCAGGTCGGGCGTCTTGAACGCCCGGGCGAACGCGGTGAGCACGGTGCCTCCTGCGACCCCCGCGCAAAAGCGTGAGGTGACGGTCTTGAGGATCGACGATTACGTAACAGTCAAAGGACCCCGGGCGTTTGCCCAGGACTTACCACAGCAACAGTGCACGCCACCTTACCGGCGTACATGCCCCCTAGGAACGACCAACCGGGGATGCCCCAAATGAGAGGCATCCCCGGTCGGGTGTTCAGGCCACAGCCCTGTCCGAGTTGTCTCAGACGAGTTCGGTGACGGTGCCGCCGGCGGCGGCGATCTTCTCCTTGGCGGAGCCGGAGACGGCGTCAACCGAAACCTGCAGCGCCACGGAGATCTCGCCCTGTCCGAGGACCTTGACGAGGTGGTTGTTGCGCACAGCGCCCTTGGCGACCAGGTCGGCCACCGTGACCTCTCCACCCTCGGGGTAGAGCGTCGCGAGCTTGTCCAGGTTCACGACCTGGTACTCCGTGCGGAACGGGTTCTTGAAGCCCTTGAGCTTCGGGAGACGCATGTGGAGGGGCATCTGGCCACCCTCGAAGCGCTCCGGAACCTGGTAACGAGCCTTCGTACCCTTGGTACCACGGCCTGCGGTCTTACCCTTGGACGCCTCACCACGACCCACACGGGTCTTGGCGGTCTTGGCGCCCGGGGCAGGCCGGAGGTTGTGGGCCTTCAGCGGGCTGTTCTCCGCCATGTCAGTCAACCTCCTCAACCGTCACGAGGTGGCGGACGGTCTGAACCATTCCGCGGAACTCGGGGCGGTCCTCCTTGACAACCACGTCGTGCAGGCGCTTGAGCCCGAGCGAACGCAGGGTGTCGCGGTGGTTCTGCTTGCTGCCGATGTACGACTTCGTCTGCGTGATCTTGAGGCGAGCCATTACGCACCCGCTCCCGCACGCGCACGGAGCAGAGCCGCGGGGGCGACGTCCTCGAGGGGCAGACCGCGGCGGGCCGCGATCTCCTCGGGACGCTGCAGGCCCTGGAGGGCCGCCACGGTCGCGTGCACGATGTTGATCGGGTTCGAAGAACCGAGCGACTTCGACAGGATGTCGTGAACGCCGGCGCACTCCAGAACGGCGCGCACCGGGCCACCGGCGATCACACCGGTACCGGGGGAAGCAGGCTTCAGCAGGACGACGCCCGCAGCCTTCTCGCCCTGGATCGGGTGAGGGATGGTGCCCTGGATACGCGGGACCTTGAAGAAGCTCTTCTTGGCCTCTTCGACGCCCTTGGCGATGGCCGCGGGAACTTCCTTGGCCTTGCCGTATCCGACACCGACGGTGCCGTCACCATCGCCCACCACGACCAGCGCGGTGAAGCTGAAGCGACGACCACCCTTCACTACCTTGGCGACGCGGTTGATCGCGACGACACGCTCGACGTACGCGGTCTTCTCGGCGGCAGCGCCACCGTCACGGCCCTTCCGGTCCCGCCGCTCGCCGCCACCGGCACCGCTTCCGCGGCGCTGGGGTCCAGCCATTGGATTTACCTCTCTCTGTTACGTCCGCTGTGCGTTGGAACCGGGGCTTAGAACTTCAGCCCGGCTTCACGGGCGGCGTCAGCCAGAGCGGCAATCCGCCCGGCGTACTGGTTACCACCGCGGTCAAACACGACGGCCTCGACGCCTGCGGCCTTGGCACGCTCGGCGACCAGGGCGCCGACCTGCTTGGCCTGGGCGCTCTTGTCACCCTCCGCACCACGGATGGACGTGTCCAGGGTCGACGCCGACGCGAGCGTGTGGCCCGCGATGTCGTCGATGACCTGAGCCACGATGTGGCGGTTGGAACGCGTCACGACCAGGCGCGGCCTCTCCGGCGAACCGGAGATGTGCTTGCGGACGCGGATGTGGCGACGCTTGAGGGCGGCACGCTTGTAGGCGTCGCCCTTGGCGATCTTTACACCGTATGCCATGGCTTACTTACCCGCCTTTCCGACCTTGCGGCGGATAACCTCGCCGGCGTACTTGACGCCCTTGGCCTTGTACGGGTCGGGCTTCCGCAGCTTGCGGATCTTCGCCGAGACCTCGCCGACCTTCTGCTTGTCGATGCCCTCGACACTGAACTTCGTGGGCGACTCGACCTTGAAGGTGATGCCCTCGGGGGCCTCGATGAGGATCGGGTGGCTGTAGCCCAGGGCGAACTCCAGGTTGGAGCCCTTCGCCTGGACGCGGTAACCGACACCGCTGATCTCGAGCGCCTTGCTGTATCCCGCGGTCACGCCGGTGATCATGTTCGCCACCAGCGTGCGGGACAGGCCGTGAAGGGCCTTGTTCTGACGCTCGTCGTTCGGGCGGACGACGTTGAGCACGCCGTCCTCACCCTTGGTGACCTCGATCGGCGCTGCGACGGTGTGCGAGAGGGAACCCTTGGGGCCCTTCACCGCGACCGTGCGGCCATCGATGGTGACGTCCACACCGGCGGGAACCTGGATGGGGAGCTTGCCGATTCGCGACATGAGCTGTTCCTCCGTTCCCGACTACCAGACGTAGGCGAGGACTTCCCCACCTACGCCCTTCTTGCTGGCCTGCTGGCCGGTCAGGAGACCGTGGGACGTGGAGATGATCGCCACGCCCAGGCCGCCGAGAACCTTCGGCAGGTTGGTGGACTTTGCGTATACACGCAGACCCGGCTTCGAGATGCGCTTGATGCCGGCAATCGAACGCTCGCGGTTCGGCCCGAACTTCAGCTCGAGAACGAGGCTCTTACCGACCTCGGCGTCCTCGACCTTCCAGCCGGTGATGAAGCCCTCCTGCTGGAGGATCTCCGCGATGTGCGACTTGATCTTGCTGTGCGGCATCGAAACATCGTCGTGATACGCCGAGTTCGCGTTACGCAGACGCGTGAGCATGTCTGCGATGGGATCAGTCATGGTCATGAGTTGGCCTTCGGCCTCTCTCGCCGGGGTTTCCTGTATGCGCCATCCCTCTCCCCACTCAGTGGCGGGACGGGTGCGGTGCGGGGACCTACGGCGTAGTAAGTCGGTCAGGGCGGCAGGCGCCCAACCCTTCAAGCCTACGGCATGAAGAGCGGGGCTCCTGCCGACCGGATACTTACCGAGAGCTTTCTGGTCCTACGACGCCCGAGGGCGAAGGAGGATTACCAGGAGCTCTTGGTCACGCCCGGCAGCTCGCCACGGTGAGCCATCTCACGAAGGCACACGCGGCACAGGCCGAACTTGCGGTAGACGGAGTGGGGCCGGCCGCAGCGCTGGCAGCGGGTGTAACCGCGCACGCCGAACTTCGGCTTACGGGCGGCCTTAGCGATCAGAGCCTTCTTCGCCACGGTCAGTTCTCCTTGAACGGGAAGCCGAGGTGACGAAGCAGGGCACGACCCTCGTCGTCGTTGGTCGCCGTGGTGACCACGGTGATGTCCATGCCCCGGACCCGGTCGATCTTGTCCTGGTCGATCTCGTGGAACATGACCTGCTCCGTGAGACCGAAGGTGTAGTTGCCACGGCCGTCGAACTGCTTCGGCGACAGACCACGGAAGTCACGGATACGCGGAAGCGCGAGCGACAGCGTACGGTCCAGGAACTCCCACATGCGGTCACCACGGAGGGTGACGTGGCAGCCGATCGGCTGCCCCTCGCGCAGCTTGAACTGCGCGATCGACTTGCGGGCCTTCGTGACGGCGGGCTTCTGGCCGGTGATCGTGGTGAGGTCCTTGACGGCACCGTCGATCAGCTTGGAGTCGCGGGCGGCGTCGCCCACACCCATGTTGACCACGATCTTGACCAGACCGGGGACCTGCATGACGTTCTCGTACGAGAACTCCTCACGCAGCTTGCCGGCGATTTCCTCGCGGTAGCGCGTCTTGAGACGCGGCGCAGTGGTGGTCGTCATCAGATGTCCTCACCGGTCCGCTTGGCAACGCGGATCTTCTTGCCCTCGTCGTCAAAGCGGTAGCCGACGCGGGTGACGACCTTGCTGCCGTCCTTCTCCACGACCAGCTGTACGTTGCTGACGTGAATCGGGGCCTCGGTGGTGACAATGCCACCCGTCTGCGAACCGCGAGCCGTCTGACCGGCCTTGGTGTGCTTCTTGACCCGGTTGACACCCTCGACGAGGACGCGGTCCTGAGCGGGGAAGGCAACGATGACCTTGCCCTGCTTGCCCTTGTCCTTACCGGTGATGACCTGAACCAGGTCGCCCTTCTTGATCTTCATGCTTACAGCACCTCCGGCGCGAGCGAGATGATCTTCATGAACTTCTTCTCGCGCAGCTCACGGCCCACCGGGCCGAAGATACGGGTGCCGCGGGGGTCGCCGTCGTTCTTGAGAATGACAGCGGCGTTCTCGTCGAAGCGGATGTACGAGCCATCCGGGCGACGACGCTCCTTGACGGTGCGAACGATGACCGCCTTGACGACGTCACCCTTCTTCACGTTGCCACCGGGGATCGCGTCCTTGACGGTGGCGACGATGACGTCACCGATGCCCGCGTAGCGGCGACCCGAGCCACCGAGAACACGGATGGTGAGAATTTCCTTCGCACCCGTGTTGTCGGCGACGCGCAGTCGCGACTCCTGCTGGATCACGTCTATCTCCTGATCGTCTGCCGGTTCCCGGCGGGGGCTCCGGTGAAGGTGCCCCCGCCGAGCCTGGCGGAACTTGCCTGAGGGGGATGCCCCTCAGGAATTACTTGGCCTTCTCGAGGATCTCGACGATGCGCCAGCGCTTCGTGGCGGACAGCGGACGCGTCTCCATGATGACAACGCGGTCGCCGACGCCTGCAGCGTTCTGCTCGTCGTGGGCCTTGAGCTTGTTCGTACGGCGGATGACCTTGCCGTACAGCGCGTGCTTGACGCGGTCCTCGACAGCGACGACGACAGTCTTGTCCATCTTGTCGCTGACGACCAGACCCTCACGGGTCTTACGGAAACCGCGGTCGGTGTTGGTCTCAGTCACAGTCTTCTCGCTCATCAGACGCTCTCCACCGTCTCGATGCCCAGCTCGCGCTCGCGCATCAGGGTGTAGATCCGGGCGATGTCCTTACGGACGGACTTGAGCCGACCGTGGTTCTCGAGCTGGCCCGTCGCCGCCTGGAAGCGGAGATTGAACAGCTCTTCCTTGGCCTCGCGGAGCTTGTTGAGAAGCTCCTCGTTGCCCAGCTCGCGCAGCTCGGACGCCTTGGTACCGGCCGACATCACGACTCACCTGCCTCGCGCCGAACGATCCGGCACTTCATCGGAAGCTTGTGAGCAGCGCGGGTGAGCGCCTCACGAGCAATCTTCTCGTTCGGGTAGGACAGCTCGAACATCACCCGACCGGGCTTGACGTTCGCGATCCACCACTCGGGAGAACCCTTACCGGAACCCATGCGGGTCTCGGCAGGCTTCTTCGTCAGGGGGCGGTCCGGGTAGATGTTGATCCAGACCTTGCCGCCACGCTTGATGTGGCGGGTCATCGCGATACGAGCTGCCTCGATCTGGCGGTTCGTCACGTACGCCGGGGACAGCGCCTGGATGCCGTACTCGCCGAACGCAACCTGCGTGCCACCCTTGGACATACCGCTGCGCTTCGGGTGGTGCTGCTTGCGGTGCTTGACCCTACGGGGGATCAGCATTTCGGTCAGGCCTCCGTTCCGGTGCTCTCAGCCGGAGCAGCGGCGGCGGGAGCGTCGGCCTTGGGGGCCTCCGCTGCCGGCGCGGACTGCTGCGGCTTGCGGCCGCGACCGCCACGCTCGCCACCACGGCCACCACGGCCGGCCGGGCGGTCAGCGCCGCCACGAGCCGGACGGTTGCCGGCGCGAGCCGCTGCGTTCTCGGCGCGGACCTCGGCGATGTTCTTGACGTCGCCCTTGTAGATCCAGACCTTCACGCCGATGCGGCCGAAGGTCGTCTTGGCCTCGAAGAAGCCGTAGTCGACGTTCGCACGGAGCGTGTGCAGGGGCACGCGGCCCTCGCGGTAGAACTCCGAGCGGGACATCTCGGCGCCGCCGAGGCGGCCACCGCACTGGATCTTGATGCCCTTTGCGCCCGCCTTCATCGTGCTCTGCATGCTCTTACGCATGGCACGACGGAAGGAGACACGGGAGGAGAGCTGCTCGGCGACGGCCTGGGCCACCAGCTGAGCGTCCACCTCGGGGTTCTTGACCTCGAGGATGTTCAGCTGGACCTGCTTGCCGGTCAGCTTCTCCAGCTCGCCACGGATGCGGTCGGCCTCGGCGCCACGGCGGCCGATGACGATGCCCGGGCGGGCGGTGTGGATGTCAACGCGGACGCGGTCGCGGGTGCGCTCGATCTCGACCTTCGAGATGCCGGCCCGCTCCATGCCCTTCGTCATCATGCGACGAATGGCGACGTCTTCCTTGACGTAGTCCTTGTACAGCTTGTCGGCGTACCAACGGGACTTGAAGTCCGTGGTAATGCCGAGCCGGAACCCGTGCGGGTTTACCTTCTGGCCCATTACCGGGTTCCTTCCTTGCTGCTGACGACCACGGTGATGTGGCTGGTCCGCTTACGGATCCGGTAGGCACGGCCCTGAGCACGCGGACGGAACCGCTTCAGGGTCGGACCCTCGTCCACGAACGCCTCGCTGATGACCAGCGAAGAGGCGTCGGTGTGGTCGTAGTTGTGTGCAGCGTTGGCGATGGCGCTGTCAAGCACCTTGCCAACCGGCACGCTCGCGGCCTGCGGGGCGAAACGCAGGACCGCCTGAGCCTCCGTGGCGTCCATGCCACGGATGAGGTCCACCACTCGGCGGGCCTTCATGGGCGTGACGCGGATGTACCGCGCCTGGGCCCTGGCTTCCATGGTTGTCCCTTCGGTGTAAGTCATAGTCGTTTCCACCCCGCGGTTAGCGGCGCTTCGACTTCCGGTCGTCCTTGACGTGGCCGCGGAAGGTGCGAGTCGGCGAGAACTCGCCGAGCTTGTGGCCGACCATCGACTCGGTGACGAACACCGGGACATGGATCTTGCCGTTGTGCACCGCGATGGTGTGGCCCAGCATTGCCGGGACGATCATCGAGCGACGGGACCAGGTCTTGATGACGTTCTTGGTGCCTGCCTCGTTCTGTACGTCCACCTTCTTGATGAGGTGGCCGTCGACGAAGGGCCCCTTCTTGAGACTGCGCGGCATCTAAACCCGCTCCTAGCGCTTCTTGTTCGTCTTGCGGCGGCGGACGATGTACTTGCTCGATGCCTTCTTCGGCGAGCGAGTACGACCCTCCTTCTGACCCCACGGCGAGACCGGGTGACGTCCACCGGAGGTCTTGCCTTCACCACCACCGTGCGGGTGGTCAACCGGGTTCATCGCGACACCGCGGACGGTCGGGCGAACGCCCTTCCAGCGCATGCGGCCGGCCTTGCCCCAGTTGATGTTCGACTGCTCGGCGTTGCCGACCTCGCCGATGGTGGCGCGGCAGCGGGCGTCGACCAGCCGGATCTCACCGGAAGGCATACGAAGGTGGGCCATCGTGCCCTCCTTCGCCAGCAGCTGCACGGAGGCACCCGCGGAACGGGCGAACTTCGCGCCGCCACCGGGCCGCAGCTCGATGGCGTGGATGGTCGTACCGACCGGGATGTTGCGCAGCGCCAGGTTGTTGCCCGGCTTGATGTCGGCGCCCGGACCGTTCTCGACGCGGTCACCCTGCGACAGACCACGGGGGGCGACGATGTAACGCTTCTCGCCGTCCGCGTAGTGCAGCAGCGCGATGCGCGCGGTGCGGTTGGGGTCGTACTCGATGTGCGCGACCTTGGCCGGCACGCCGTCCTTGTCGTGACGACGGAAGTCGATCACGCGGTAGGCGCGCTTGTGGCCACCACCCTGGTGGCGAACGGTCACACGACCGGCGTTGTTACGGCCGCCCTTGCTGTGCAGGGGGCGGACCAGCGACTTCTCCGGCGTGGACCGCGTGATCTCGACAAAGTCGGCGACGCTGGAGCCACGACGGCCCGGGGTCGTCGGCTTGTACTTGCGGATACCCATTTCTCAGTCCTCGTCCGATTCCGGACGACTCGACCTCCGTCAGGAGGTCGGGCCGCCGAAGATGTCGATACGGTCGCCCTCGGCGAGGGTCACGATGGCGCGCTTCGTGTCGGCGCGCTTGCCGAAACCGGTCTTGGTGCGCTTGCGCTTACCCTGCCGGTTGATCGTGTTGACCCCGGTGACCTTGACCGAGAAGACCGCTTCCACGGCCTGCTTGATCTGGGTCTTGTTGGAGCCGGGCGCGACGATGAACGTGTACTTGTTCTCGTCGAGCAGCGCGTAGCTCTTCTCGGACACGACCGGCTTGACGAGAACGTCGCGCGGGTCCGAGTAGGTCTTGCTGGTAACGGTCGCCTCACTCATCAGGCGGCGCTCCCTTCGGTCTCAGCGGTCTGGGGGCCAGACACGAAGGACTCGAAAGCGGCCTGGGTGAAGACCACGTCGTCAGAGACGATCACGTCGTACGTGTTCAGCTGGCCCGGCTCCAGGATGTGCACCTGGGGCAGGTTGCGCGCGGACAGCCACGCGGCCTCGTCGGCGCGGTCGACGACCAGGAGCAGGTTGCTGCGCTCCGAGATCTTGCCGAGCAGCGTCTTGGCGGCCTTGGTGGAGATCCCACCCTCGACCACGCCGGTGACGACGTGGATGCGGGAGTGACGCGCCCGGTCCGAGAGGGCACCGCGCAGGGCGGCGGCCTTCATCTTCTTCGGGGTGCGCTGCGAGTAGTCACGCGGCTGCGGGCCGTGGACGACGCCACCGCCGGCGAACTGCGGCGCACGGGTCGAACCCTGGCGCGCGCGGCCGGTGCCCTTCTGGCGGTACGGCTTGCGCCCACCACCACGGACTTCGCCGCGGCTCTTGGTCTTGTGCGTGCCCTGACGGGCAGCTGCCAGCTGTGCGACGACGACCTGGTGGATCAGCGGAACGCTGGTCTTCGCGTCGAAGATCTCCGCGGGGAGCTCGACGGTACCGGCCTTGTCGCCTGCCGGCGAAAGGATGTCAATGGTGCTCATTACCTCAAGCCCCCTTGGCCGCGGTACGGACCAGGACGAGGCCGCCGTTCGGACCGGGGACCGCGCCCTTGATGAGCAGCAGACCCTTCTCCGCGTCAACCGCGTGGATGGTCAGGTTCTGGGTGGTGACGCGCTCGTTACCCATCCGACCGGCCATGCGCATGCCCTTGAAGACACGCCCAGGGGTGGCGCAGCCACCGATCGAACCGGGGGAACGGTGCTTGCGCTGGACGCCGTGGCCGGCGCCGAGGCCCTTGAAGTTGTGACGCTTCATGACACCGGCGAAGCCCTTGCCCTTGCTCTTGCCCGTGACGTCGACCTTGACGCCGGACTCGAACACCTCGGCAGTGACCTCCTGGCCCAGCGTGTACTCGCTGGCGTCAGGGGTGCGGAGCTCCACCAGGTGGCGGCGCGGGGTCACGTCGGCCTTGGCGAAGTGGCCCTTGAGGGGCTTGTTCACCTTGCGCGGGTCGATCTCGCCGAAGGCGATCTGAACCGACTCGTAGCCGTCGCTGTCGTTCGTACGGACCTGCGTCACGACGCACGGACCGGCCTTGACGACGGTCACCGGGACAACCCGGTTGTTCTCGTCCCAGACCTGGGTCATGCCGAGCTTCTCGCCCAGGACGCCCTTGATGTTCTTGCTCATCTCGGCCCGTCCCCTCAGAGCTTGATCTCGATGTCGACGCCTGCCGGCAGGTCGAGGCGCATCAGCGAGTCAACCGTCTTCGGCGTGGGGTCGAGAATGTCGATGAGGCGCTTGTGCGTGCGCATCTCGAAGTGCTCGCGAGAGTCCTTGTACTTGTGCGGCGACTTGATGACGCAGTACACGTTCTTCTCAGTGGGCAGCGGCACCGGGCCCGCGACCGACGCACCAGTGCGCGTCACCGTCTCGACGATCTTCTTCGCCGAGGAGTCGATGACCTCGTGGTCGTAGGCCTTGAGCCGGATGCGGATCTTCTGTCCCGCCATGGCTACTAGTAGTCCTGTCTCTCATAACGCTCTGGAACCCGGGAGTTCTCTTAACTCCGCCTCCGACCCACGCGGTCGGGCGTGTCGCATCCCCTCTACGAAGATCTCCCGAAGGATTTCCCAACCAAGGGGGTGCGGGCCGAAACCGCGCTGCCGGGGGCGAAACCCCACCGGGTGCCTGGTCAGCGCCCTGCTGAACTTCCCGAAAGATTCCCGTACGTCCGACCCGCATGGGGTCGACGAGTACTGTGGGACTCGCTTCCGGTCCTCCCGGCGGGAGGCGCGCAGCATTGACACTCAACCGAGCAACCTGGCTAGTGTGCCATACGGCTCGCGGGCCTGGCCAATCGGGCCGGGGATCTTACCCCCTGCGGGGGACCGGTCAAACGCGGGCACGCTTCGAGGCCCGTCACGACCGGGCGCACATCCGCCCGCCCGGCGCGTCAGCCGCGGGTGACGTTCTCGGTCAGCAGCCGGAGCAGATGCTTGGCGGTGGCGTCCTGCTCGGGCGTCAGGCCCATCGCGTCACCTATGGCGAGAGGCACCGCACGCGCCCGCTCCCGCAGGTCCACGCCGGCCTCGGTGAGGCGCACCGCCACCGAACGCTCGTCGTCCTCCCGGCGTTCGCGGCGGACCAGACCGTTCGCCTCGAGGCGCTTGAGGAGCGGCGAGAGCGTGCTCGACTCCAGCTGCAGCGCTCCGCCCAGATCCCGCACGGAGACGGCGTCCCGCTCCCAGAGGACCAGCATCACCAGGTACTGCGGGTACGTCAGGCCCAGCTCGTCCAGCAGCGGGCGGTAGCGCGCCGTCACCGCCCGCGAGGCCGCATAGAGGGCGAAGCAGAGCTGGTCCTGCAGCTGGAGCGACCCCTCGGTGGGCGGGGTGTTCGTGGCGCTGGCCATGGGGTGGACTCCTCACTTCCGTCGACGGCGGGCCCGTGGGGCGACAGGGATCTTTCAGTGTAGCCCTTCGGGTGTCCGCGATCGCTTCGTGCTCGATTCAATTGTGCACGACTTAGTCGAGCGCTATGGTTCTGCCGTGGCCGCCGCTTCGGGCGGCCGCCCCGCCCTTTCCCGAGGAGCCCGTCATGTCCGAGCAGACCAGCCCGCGTCCGGTCGTACTGGAACCCGCGGCAGCCGCCTTCGCCGAGGCCACGGCGAACCCGCCGTACCTCTTCGACCTCGGTCCGGCCGAGGGCCGCAAGGCCGTGGACGAGGTGCAGTCCGGCCCCGTCGACGCACCCGACGTCACCCAGGAGTGGGTCACCGTCGAGGGCGGACCGACCGGATCGGTCCGGGCCCGCGTCACGCGCCCCGCCGGCGCCGAGGGGCCGCTGCCCGTCGTGCTCTACGTCCACGGAGCCGGCTGGGTGTTCGGCAACGCCCACACGCATGACCGCCTCGTGCGGGAACTGGCCGTCGGGGCCCGGGCGGCCGTCGTCTTCCCCGAGTACGACCTCTCCCCCGAGGCCCGCTACCCCGTGGCCGTCGAGCAGAGCTACACGGTCGCCCGCTGGATCACCACGGAGGGCGCGGCCCACCGCCTCGACCCGGCGCGGCTGGCCGTGGCCGGGGATTCGGTCGGCGGCAACATGGCGACGGTCCTGACCCTGCTCGCCAAGGAGCGCGGCGACGTCTCCTTCGCCCACCAGGTGCTGTTCTACCCGGTCACCGACGCCGCCTTCGACACTCCCTCGTACCACGAGTTCGCCGAGGGCTACTTCCTGCGCCGCGACGCCATGCAGTGGTTCTGGGACCAGTACACGACCGATGAGGGGCAGCGCGCCGAGATCACCGCGTCGCCCTTGCGCGCCACCGTCGACCAGCTCACCGGTCTGCCGCCGGCCCTGGTCATCACCGGTGAGGCCGACGTCCTGCGGGACGAGGGCGAGGCGTACGCGGCCAAGCTGCGCGAGGCTGGGGTGCCGGTGACCGCGGTCCGCTACCACGGCGTCATCCACGACTTCGTGATGCTCAACGCCCTGCGCGGGACGCACGCCGCCGAGGCCGCCATCGCCCAGGCCGTCGCCACCCTGCGCACGGCGCTCTCCACCGCCTGAGGCCGCCGTCGGGCCTCCGCGGCGGCAGGCCACGGAGGCCTGGCAGAATCCGGCCATGCCCACGAGCACCGCCCAGGCCTGGAGCCTGCGCCCCGCCACGCCCGACGACGTCGAGGCCATAGCCGAACTCCGGGCCGTCGTCATGCGTCCCGACCTGGAGCGCCTGGGCCGGTACGACGAGCACCGCGTCCGGCAGCGGCTGCGTGACGCCTACGCCCCCGAGCACACCTCCGTGGTGGAGGTCGACGGGGCCGTCGCGGGGTGCGTCGCCCTGCGGCCCTCCGAGGACTGCTGGTGGCTGGAGCACTTCCTGCTCGCCCCGGAGCTCCAGGACAGAGGCATCGGCACCGCCGTCCTCACCCGGCTCCTGGCCCGCACCGACGCCGACGGCCTGCCGGTCCGCCTGAACGTCCTCCAGGGCAGCGCGGCCCGCAGGCTGTACGAGCGCCACGGGTTCGTCCTGGAGCGGGAGGACGCGGTGGACGTGTTCATGGTGCGGCCCGTCCGGTAGATCCGGAGGGGCTCATCGCTGCCGGGCTCTCACGTACGCGTGACCGTCCCGCAGGACCCGTCGGGCTGCCACTCGCTGCGGTCGTACGGGTCCACGTCCGGCCCCGTGGGGCTCGGCTCCGGCATGTCGCTCGGGAAGGTCGGGTGCAGGAAGCCGTCGTTCACCTCGCAGGAGGTGTTGCCGAAGTTCTGCTCGGAACTGACGACGGAGAGCTTGCCCCGCGTCGCCACGAACCGCTCCGGGTCGTGCAGCGCCGTCGTCAGTTTTCGCCGCACGATCGTGCGCGCCACCTCGTCGCCGCCCGGCTTCACCAGCGGGTAGACGAATGTGTAGTCGGCGTGCACCTCGACGGAGCCCGGGGCGCCCGCTTCGAAGGTCATCCGTCCGCGGGTCTTCACGACGTCCCCGGCCAGCCCTGCCTCGTCCGGGTCGAACCGGCTGAACATCATCAGCGGGTCCTGGTCCTCGCCGGGCTCCGTCAGGGACCGCTCCAGCCGCCCCCGCTCGCCCTTCTGCAGCGGGTCGATCAGGTTCAGCGCCTCGTAGGGCTTCTCCCCCCGCAGGGTGGCGGGATCCAGGTTGGCGGCGACGAGCAGCTGCCGGGTCGCCCGAAGGGCGCGCTCGACCTCGTCCTTGCTCATCCCTCCGGCCGCCTCGGCATCCGGGATCTCGATGCCTGCCGCCCCGTCCGCCCAGCGGAGCGCGGGCGACCCACGGAACGGCTCTTCGCGCGTGGGCCGGTCCAGCGCGGACCCGTCGGCGGGGGCGGCGGTCGGCGGCGTGGTCTCGGCGGGCAGCGGCGCGGCGTCGCCTCCCGGCAGGTGGTCGGTCAGCAGGCTCGGTCGCATGGCGACCACAAGGGCCGCCACCACCACGGTGAACCCCAGGACCGCGGCGATGCGCCGGCTCCTCCGGGGACGGCCGTACCCGATCTGCGGGCCCGTGCGCCAGCCCTCCGGCTGCCACTGTTCGGCCGGCTTGCCCTTACGGCCCCGGCGCTGCCCGCGCGCCGCCTCCTCGTCCAGCGCGCGCAGCCGCGCGGTGACCATCCGGGCGCGGGCCGAGGGCTCCTTCGGCGCGTCGGCCCCGCCCTCCTCCGCCCGCCGGACCAGCTCCGCCCACTGCTCGTCGGAGACGCGATCCGTGCCGTCGCCGTGATCAGGAGGTCCCCCTGGCGTGCTCGTGCTCATCGTTCTGCCCCACTCCCCCATGAAGTTGTCTGGGCAACTTCATCCGGGGGGCGCGAACACGAACAAGGGAACACGGCATTCCGTGACGTTCTTGTGACCGTGACGTGGGGCCTCGCGCATCCGCCGGGCAACCCTGCCGTCCGGATCCCCGTCTATCCCCCCGCAGGAACAGGCGCACAGCCCTGACCTGCACTGACCCACAGCACGCAGCCCTGGGCTCCCGCCCGCCCGCTGCGGGGGGACGCGGACGGAGTGCGTGGCGTGACGGATGGACCTGCCCTGCCCGGAAACGGTGTGCGACGACGCACCGTCATGACGATCGCCGCGGGGGCGGCACTCAGCGCCTGCTCGGTCCCCGCGCCCCGGCGTGCGGATCCCGCCCCGGATCCCGCGCCCGGCCGGCCCATCAGCACCGAGCGGCGTGCGCTGCTCATGCAGATACTCGCCCACCCGGACGACGACCTGTACTTCATGAACCCGGACACCCGGCGCGCCCTCGACGCCGGGACACCACTGGTCTGCGTGTACCTCACGGCGGGTGAGGCCGACGGCGTGAACAAGATCCCCGGCCGGGCCCGCCCGGCGCCGGACAAGGCCGCGTACTCCTCGGCGCGCCACCAGGGCCTGCGACAGGCGTACGCGACCCTGCTCGGGCTGGATAAGTTCGCCCCCTGGGAGATCTCCGCCACCGAGCACGACGGCGGGCACCGGGCCGAGGTCAACACCCTGACCGCCGGGGTGCGCCGGGTCGAGCTGATCTTCCTCGACACCGCCATGCACACCGGCCGCCACCGGCTCGGACTGCCCAGCCTCTGGCAGGACCGCCGGCTGGTCCTGCGCACGGTCGTCCCCGACGGTTCACCGCTGCGGCGCGCCGGCTCGTACACGTACGACGGGCTGATCGACGTCCTCGCCGGGCTGCTGGAGCGCTACGAGCCCACCGTCGTGCACACCCTGGACCCGGATCCGGACATCCAGCACAGCACCGAGGCGGTCCGGCGGGCGGACAGTGAGCAGCACGGGTACTCCGACCACGCCGACCACACCGCGGCGGCCTGCTTCGCCTGGGCGGCGATGATCCGCCGGGTCACCAGGAGCACGCGGGACGGCGCGGGGATACCGGGGTTCGTCGTCACCTCGTTCCGCGGGTACTACAACCGGCACTGGCCGAAGAACCTGCCTCCAGGCGTGCTCGACGGGAAGGCCGCCGCCCTGGTCCCCTACGGCGGCTCGCCCGACTGGGACTGCGGCAATCCGTCCGGGTGCGGCGACTACAACGTGGGCGGCGACCGGCCTCTGACCAACAGGAAGGGCTGGGTCCGCTCCACCCGCCACCGCTATCCGGGTGCCCGCACCGTCATGGCCGCCGAACCCGGCGGGCGGCTCGCGGCGTACGCGGTGGTGGGGCTCCGCCTGGTCCGGTGGCGAGAGACCGACGCCGTCGGCGGGGTGTGGGGCCCGCCCCGCGACCTCGGCGGCGGCCCGCTCGCCCCGGCGCTGGGATCAACCGCCACGGGCGACGGCGGCCTCCTCCTGTTCGGGCTGCGGTTCGCGGCGCTCGGCGGGCACGGGGCCGACAACGAGCGCGAGATCGTCCTGCTGGAGCGGAGCACCCCGGGCGGCGGATTCCTCGCCTGGCGCGGTCTCGGCACCCCCTCCCCCGGCCGGGACGAGGGGCGGCGCACCGGCGTTCCCGTCGCCGTCACGGCACCGGACGGCCGGGTCCACCTCTTCGTGCGCAACGCGGAGAAGGGGCTCAGCACCCGGGTACGGGAGGCTGACCGGAGCTGGGGCGAGTGGCGGGACCTGGGCGGCGGCGAGGTCCAGGACGGCCTGAGCGCCGTGGTGGACGGCAGCGGCCGGGTCCATGTGTACGCCGCGGGCCATCACGCGGTGCACCACTGGACCCAGGACACTCCGGGCGCCTGGCTCACCGCCCGTACGCAGATCGACGCCGGCCCCGTACCGGGTGACGCGCCCACGGCGCTGTTGGCGGCGGACGGGTCCGTCGACCTGTTCTACCGGGGCCAGACGCAGGCCGTGACGACGGCAGTCAGGGGCGGGGCGGCCACGGACCTCACCGGCTTCGACGGGTACGGGGAGCTGACCGCCGCGGGTCCCGCGCTGCTCGGCCGCACGGTCGGCGGCCTGCTCCAGCTCCGTACGGGCACGCGGCTCTCGGTGCGGTCGCACGGGCCCGTCGCACTGGACGGAGCCGCGCTCCGGGTCGGCGACGACGGCCGCCCGGTGGTGGTGGGGCTGGGGACGGACGCGCTTCCCTGGACGTGGCGCCCGTAACCCGTACGCCCACGCACACAGAAGAGGGGCCCCGTCCCACCGCTCGCGCGGCGGGCCGGGGCCCCTCTCGGTGCTCTGTGCGGAGCAACCAGGTCAGACAGTCAGGTGATTACTTGACGATCTTGGTGACCTGGCCGGCGCCCACGGTCCGGCCACCCTCACGGATGGCGAACTTCAGGCCCTCTTCCATGGCGACCGGCTGGATCAGCGCGACGTCCATGAGGGTGTTGTCACCCGGCATGACCATCTCGGTGCCCTCGGGAAGGGTCACAACGCCCGTCACGTCCGTGGTACGGAAGTAGAACTGCGGGCGGTAGTTGTTGAAGAAGGGGGTGTGACGGCCACCCTCGTCCTTCGACAGGATGTAGGCCTGGGCCTGGAACTCGGTGTGCGGCGTGACCGAACCCGGCTTGATGATGACCTGGCCGCGCTCGACGTCCTCGCGCTTGATGCCACGAAGCAGCAGACCGACGTTCTCACCGGCCTGGCCCTCGTCGAGCAGCTTGCGGAACATCTCGATGCCGGTGACCGTGGTGGTGGTCTTCTCCTGCTTGATGCCCACGATGTCAACGGTCTCGTTGACCTTGAGGACACCACGCTCGATGCGGCCGGTGACGACCGTACCGCGACCGGTGATCGTGAAGACGTCCTCGATCGGCATGAGGAACGGCTTCTCGACGTCACGCTCGGGCTGCGGGATGGACTCGTCGACGGCCTTCATCAGGTCGAGAACGGTCTTGCCCCACTCGGCGTCGCCCTCGAGGGCCTTGAGCGCCGAGACCTTGACGACCGGAAGGTCGTCGCCCGGGAACTCGTACTCGGAGAGGAGCTCACGAACCTCGAGCTCGACGAGCTCCAGGATCTCCTCGTCGTCCACCATGTCGGCCTTGTTCAGCGCGACGACGATGTACGGCACGCCTACCTGGCGGGCCAGGAGCACGTGCTCCTTGGTCTGCGGCATCGGGCCGTCGGTGGCCGCGACCACGAGGATGGCGCCGTCCATCTGCGCCGCACCCGTGATCATGTTCTTGATGTAGTCGGCGTGACCCGGGCAGTCGACGTGCGCGTAGTGACGCGACTCCGTCTGGTACTCGACGTGCGCGATCGAGATCGTGATACCGCGCTGGCGCTCTTCAGGAGCCTTGTCGATCTGATCGAAGGCCGAGGCCTCGTTCAGGTCCGGGTACGCGTCGTGCAGCACCTTGGTAATGGCGGCCGTGAGGGTCGTCTTACCGTGGTCGATGTGACCGATGGTGCCGATGTTGACGTGCGGCTTAGTCCGCTCGAACTTTGCCTTCGCCACTGGGGTCCTCCTGAGTGGTTCTGTACGCCTTGCTTCATCGGCGCCAGGTGATCTTTGCTGGAATGCCGGTGCCGGGGGCATTCGCCACGCTGCTTACGCGCTGCGACGAATGCCCGACCGGGCTCCGGTGACAAGCCTAAAGCGTGAGCTCGGAAGAGTTACTCGCCCTTGGCCTTCGCGATGATCTCCTCGGCGACGTTCCGCGGAACCTCGGCGTAGGAGTCGAACTGCATCGAGTAGCTTGCGCGACCCGAGGTCTTGCTGCGGAGGTCTCCGACGTAGCCGAACATCTCCGAGAGGGGCACGAGGCCCTTCACGACGCGAGCGCCGCTGCGCTCCTCCATGGCCTGGATCTGGCCACGGCGGGAGTTGAGGTCGCCGATGACATCGCCCATGTAGTCCTCGGGCGTGGTGACCTCGACGGCCATCATCGGCTCGAGGAGCACGGGGGACGCCTTGCGGGCACCCTCCTTGAACGCCTGCGAACCGGCGATCTTGAAGGCGAGCTCCGAGGAGTCGACCTCGTGGTAACCACCGTCGAGAAGGGTGACGCGGACGCCCACCATCTCGTAGCCGGCCAGGATGCCGAACTGCATGGCTTCCTGGGCACCCGCGTCCACCGAGGGAATGTACTCACGGGGGATACGGCCACCGGTGACCTTGTTGACGAACTCGTAGGAGGCGTCGCCACCCTCGATGGGCTCGAGGGCGATCTGCACCTTCGCGAACTGGCCGGTACCACCAGTCTGCTTCTTGTGCGTGTAGTCGATGCGCTCGACGGTCTTGCGGATCGTCTCGCGGTACGCGACCTGGGGCTTGCCGACGTTCGCCTCGACGCGGAACTCGCGCTTCATGCGGTCGACGAGCACCTCGAGGTGAAGCTCGCCCATACCACCGATGATGGTCTGGCCGGTCTCCTCGTCGGAGTGCACCTGGAAGGAGGGGTCCTCCTCCGAGAGCCGCTGGATGGCGACACCCAGCTTCTCCTGGTCACCCTTGGACTTGGGCTCGATGGCGACCTGGATGACCGGCGCCGGGAAGTCCATGGACTCCAGGATCACCGGGTGCTTGTCGTCGGACAGCGTCTCACCCGTGGTGGTCTGCTTCAGGCCCATGACGGCGACGATGTCACCGGCGCCCACCGACGCGATCTCCTCACGCTTGTTCGCGTGCATGCGGTAGATCTTGCCGATGCGCTCCTTCTTGCCCTTGACCGAGTTCAGCACCGCGGTGCCGGCCTCGAGGCGACCGGAGTAGATCCGGACGAAGGTGAGCTTGCCCAGGTGCGGGTCACTCGCGATCTTGAACGCCAGGCCGGAGAACGGCTCGTCGTCCGAAGGCTTGCGCTTGATGACCAGCTCCGGGTCCTTGACGTCGTGGCCTTCGATGGCCTCGACGTCCAGGGGGGAAGGCAGGTAGCGGACGACCGCGTCGAGCAGGGGCTGGACGCCCTTGTTCTTGAACGCCGTGCCACAGAAGACGGGGGTCACGGTGACGGAGTCGGCCGAGCCCTTCGACGCGAGGGTGATCCGACGGATCGCCTCGTGCAGCTGCTCCTCGGTGGGCTCGACGCCCTCGAGGTACAGCTCCATCATCTGGTCGTCGTTCTCCGAGACGGCCTCAAGGAGCTTGCCGCGCCATTCCTCGGCGGCCTCCTTGTGGGTGTCCGGGATCTCGACGGTGTCGTACATCTCGCCCTTGGCGGCCTCGTCCGACCACACGAAGGCCTTCATCGACACGAGGTCGACGACGCCCTTGAAGTCGGCTTCGGCACCGATGGGGAGCTGCATGACCAGCGGAACCGCACCGAGGCGGTCGACGATCATGTCGACGCAGCGGTGGAACTCGGCGCCGGTGCGGTCGAGCTTGTTGACGAAGCAGATGCGCGGCACGCCGTAGCGGTCCGCCTGACGCCAGACGGTCTCGGACTGCGGCTCGACGCCGGCCACACCGTCGAACACGGTGACGGCACCGTCGAGGACGCGGAGCGAACGCTCCACCTCGACGGTGAAGTCGACGTGACCGGGGGTGTCGATGATGTTGATGGTGTGGTCAACATCATTGAGCGGCCAGTGACAGGTCGTCGCGGCCGACGTGATCGTGATGCCGCGCTCCTGCTCCTGCTCCATCCAGTCCATCGTGGCAGCGCCGTCGTGGACTTCACCGATCTTGTACGAAACGCCGGTGTAGAAGAGGATCCGCTCGGTGGTGGTCGTCTTGCCCGCGTCGATGTGGGCCATGATCCCGATGTTGCGGACCTTGGCCAGGTCAAGCGAAGTGGTGGCCATAAGGCTCAATCTTCTCTCGGTCTCGATGGGGTGAGCGACTACCAGCGGTAGTGCGCGAAGGCCTTGTTGGACTCGGCCATCTTGTGGGTGTCCTCGCGCTTCTTGACGGCAGCGCCAAGACCGTTGGAGGCGTCGAGCAGCTCGTTCATGAGGCGCTCGGTCATGGTCTTCTCGCGACGGGCGCGGGAGTAACCGACGACCCAGCGGAGCGCGAGGGTGGCGGCGCGACCGGGCTTGACCTCGATCGGCACCTGGTAGGTGGCGCCACCGACACGGCGGGACTTGACCTCGAGCGAGGGCTTGACGTTCTCAAGCGCGCGCTTCAGCGTGATGACCGGGTCAGCGCCGGTCTTCTCGCGGAGGCCTTCCATGGCGCCGTACACGATCCGCTCGGCGGTGGAACGCTTGCCGTCGAGGAGGATCTTGTTGATCAGCGAGGTGACAAGAGGAGAGCTGTAGACCGGGTCGATGATGACCGGGCGCTTCGGGGCGGGGCCCTTACGAGGCATTCTTACTTCTCCTTCTTGGCGCCGTAGCGGCTGCGGGCCTGCTTGCGGTTCTTGACACCCTGGGTGTCGAGCGAACCGCGGATGATCTTGTAACGAACACCCGGCAGGTCCTTCACACGGCCGCCACGCACGAGCACGATGGAGTGCTCCTGCAGGTTGTGTCCCTCACCCGGGATGTAGGCCGTGACCTCGATACCGGAGGTCAGACGCACACGCGCGACCTTACGGAGGGCCGAGTTCGGCTTCTTCGGGGTGGTCGTGAACACACGCGTGCAGACGCCACGACGCTGGGGCGAACCCTCGAGCGCGGGCGTCTTGTTCTTCTCGACCTTGTCCTGCCGGCCCTTCCGGACCAGCTGCTGGATCGTAGGCACTACTTCTCCGGTTTCTGTGTGCCGTTCGGTGAAACTAACCTGGAACAGTCACCGACCCACGCGGTCGGGTGTGTCGAACACTGCACGCCCCTGCTGGAAGGCAGACGGAACACAGATTGCGGTGGCCACTTACGGACTCGCCATGCGGTTGAGGACACGCACCCGAGCCCAGGCACACCCCAGGCACAAGGCTTGAGCGTACCTACCTCACGGAGCTGGGTCAAAACAAATGCCGTCCACCCCGGGCTCCCCGTCCCTGGGGCCCGGCACCACCGGGCACGACGCCCGCCTCCGGCGACGGCCCTTCGGTCGGCACAGCCCCTCTCACCAGCATGAACGACTCTACCGCGCCCCGCCACCGCGTCGGAGGCCCGACAGGCCCCGGCCGGCTACAGGTCACCCCGGGTGACCGACCTCACGACGGCCGACCCCGGGCACGCAGAAGGGCGCCCACCCCGTACGTGACGGGGTGGGCGCCCTTCTCACTCACTTCTACTGGTTGTACGGACCGTAGTCGTAGTCCTCCAGCGGAACGGCCTGGCCGGAGCCCGTGCCGAACGGCGAGTAGTCGATGTCGTCGTAGCCGACGGCCGAGTACATCGCGGCCTTGGCTTCCTCGGTCGGCTCGACCCGGATGTTGCGGTAGCGGGAGAGACCCGTACCGGCCGGGATGAGCTTACCGATGATGACGTTCTCCTTGAGGCCGATCAGGGAGTCCGACTTGGCGTTGATCGCCGCGTCGGTCAGGACCCTGGTGGTCTCCTGGAAGGACGCCGCCGACAGCCACGACTCGGTGGCGAGCGAGGCCTTGGTGATACCCATCAGCTGCGGACGGCCGGAGGCGGGGTGACCGCCCTCGGTGACCACACGACGGTTCTCGGTCTCGAACTTCGAGCGCTCGACGAGCTCGCCCGGCAGCAGCTCCGCGTCGCCGGACTCGATGATCGTCACACGGCGCAGCATCTGCCGGATGATGATCTCGATGTGCTTGTCGTGGATCGACACACCCTGCGAGTTGTAGACCCTCTGGACCTCGCCGACCAGGTGGACCTGGACCGCGCGCTGACCGAGGATCCGCAGCACGTCGTGCGGGTTGGTGGCACCGACGGTGAGCTTCTGGCCCACCTCGACCGCGTCGCCCTCGCCGACCAGGAGACGGGCACGCTTGGAGATCGGGAACGCCGTCTCCTCGCTGCCGTCGTCCGGGGTGACGACGAGCTTCTTGGTCTTCTCGGTCTCCTCGATCCGGACACGGCCCTTGGCCTCCGAGATCGGGGCGACACCCTTGGGCGTACGCGCCTCGAAGAGCTCGACGACACGCGGCAGACCCTGCGTGATGTCGTCACCGGCCACACCACCGGTGTGGAAGGTACGCATCGTCAGCTGGGTACCGGGCTCACCGATGGACTGGGCGGCGATGATGCCGACCGCCTCACCGATGTCGACCAGCTTGCCGGTGGCGAGCGAGCGTCCGTAGCAGAAGGCACAGGTGCCGACCGCGGACTCACAGGTCAGGACCGAGCGGGTCTTGACCTCCTCGACGCCGGCGCCCACGAGGGCGTCGATCAGGACGTCACCGAGGTCGACGTTGGCAGGCGCGATGACCTTGCCGTCGACGACGACGTCCTCGGCGAGCATGCGGGCGTAGACCGAGGTCTCGACGTCGTCCGTCTTGCGGAGGACACCGTCGGCGCCCTTGACGGCGATCTTCAGCTTGAGGCCACGGTCGGTGCCGCAGTCCTCCTCGCGGATGATCACGTCCTGCGAGACGTCCACCAGACGACGGGTCAGGTAACCCGAGTCGGCGGTACGCAGGGCGGTGTCCGCCAGACCCTTACGGGCACCGTGCGTGGAGATGAAGTACTCCAGAACGGTGAGGCCCTCACGGAAGGACGCCTTGATGGGACGGGGAATCGTCTCGTTCTTGGCGTTCGACACCAGACCACGCATACCCGCGATCTGACGCATCTGCATCATGTTTCCTCGGGCACCCGAGTCGACCATCATGAAGATGGGGTTCGTCTTCGGGAAGTTCGCGTTCATCGCCTCGGCAACCTCGTTGGTCGCCTTGGTCCAGATCGCGATGAGCTCCTGCGTGCGCTCGTCCTTGGTGATGAGACCGCGCTCGTACTGCTTCTGGACCTTCTCGTCCTGCTCCTCGTAGCCCTTGACGATGGCCTTCTTGGCCTCGGGCACGACGACGTCGGAGATGGCCACGGTCACACCGGAGCGGGTCGCCCAGTGGAAACCGGCCGCCTTCAGGTTGTCGAGCGTCGCCGCCACGATGACCTTGGGGTAGCGCTCGGCCAGGTCGTTGACGATCTCGGAGAGCTGCTTCTTGCCCACCGAGTAGTCGACGAACGGGTAGTCCTCGGGCAGCAGCTCGTTGAAGAGCGCGCGGCCCAGGCTCGTACGCAGCCGGAAGGTGTCACCCGGCTGGTACTCGGGCTCGCCCTCCTCGGCGACCGGCGGCACCCAGCCACGCGGGGGCATGGTGCCCACCGGGAAGCGGATGTCGACCTTCGCCTGGAGCGACAGCTCGCGGGCGTCGAAGGCCATGGTGGCCTCGGCCGTGGAGCCGAACGCGCGGTCCGTGCCCTTGACGTTGCGGCCCTCTTCGTCCGTGGTGAGGAAGAAGAGGCCCAGCACCATGTCCTGGGTCGGCATGGTGACGGGACGGCCGTCGGCCGGCTTCAGGATGTTGTTCGAGGACAGCATCAGGATGCGGGCCTCGGCCTGCGCCTCCGCGGAGAGCGGCAGGTGCACGGCCATCTGGTCACCGTCGAAGTCCGCGTTGAACGCGGTGCAGACGAGCGGGTGGATCTGGATGGCCTTGCCCTCGACCAGCTGCGGCTCGAAGGCCTGGATGCCGAGGCGGTGCAGGGTGGGCGCGCGGTTCAGCAGCACCGGGTGCTCGGCGATGACCTCTTCGAGGACGTCGTACACGACGGTGCGGCCACGCTCGACCATGCGCTTGGCCGACTTGATGTTCTGCGCGTGGTTCAGGTCCACCAGGCGCTTCATCACGAACGGCTTGAAGAGCTCCAGCGCCATCGCCTTCGGCAGACCGCACTGGTGCAGCTTGAGCTGCGGACCGACGACGATCACGGAACGCGCGGAGTAGTCCACGCGCTTGCCGAGGAGGTTCTGACGGAAACGGCCCTGCTTGCCCTTCAGCATGTCGCTGAGGGACTTCAGGGGACGGTTACCGGGACCGGTGACCGGGCGACCACGACGACCGTTGTCGAAGAGGGCGTCCACGGCCTCCTGGAGCATGCGCTTCTCGTTGTTCACGATGATCTCGGGCGCACCGAGGTCGAGAAGCCGCTTCAGGCGGTTGTTGCGGTTGATCACACGGCGGTACAGGTCGTTCAGGTCGGAGGTCGCGAAGCGGCCACCGTCCAGCTGCACCATCGGACGCAGGTCCGGCGGGATGACCGGCACGCAGTCGAGCACCATGCCCTTGGGCTTGTTGCTGGTCTGCAGGAACGCGGAGACGACCTTGAGGCGCTTGAGCGCACGGGTCTTCTTCTGGCCCTTGCCGGTACGGATGATCTCGCGGAGGCGCTCGGCCTCCTCGTCGAGGTCGAAGGACTCCAGGCGCTTCTGCAGGGCGGCGGCGCCCATGCAGCCGTCGAAGTACGTGCCGAAGCGGTCACGCAGCTCGCGGTAGAGCAGCTCGTCGCCCTCGAGGTCCTGGACCTTGAGGTTCTTGAAGCGGCTCCACACCTCGTCGAGACGGTCGATCTCGCGCTGCGCACGGTCACGCAGCTGCTTCATCTCACGCTCGGCACCTTCGCGCACCTTGCGGCGTACGTCGGCCTTGGCGCCCTCGGCCTCGAGCTCGGCCAGGTCGGTCTCGAGCTTCTTGGCACGGTTCTCGAGGTCCGAGTCACGGCGGTTCTCGACCTGCTGACGCTCGACGGAGACGTGCGCCTCCAGCGACGGGAGGTCACGCGTGCGGCGCTCCTCGTCGACGAACGTGATCATGTACGCGGCGAAGTAGATGACCTTCTCGAGGTCCTTCGGCGCGAGGTCCAGCAGGTAGCCCAGACGCGACGGGACACCCTTGAAGTACCAGATGTGGGTGACGGGAGCGGCAAGCTCGATGTGACCCATGCGCTCACGGCGCACCTTGGCGCGCGTGACCTCTACGCCACAGCGCTCACAGATGATGCCCTTGAAGCGGACACGCTTGTACTTGCCGCAGTAGCACTCCCAGTCCCGGGTCGGACCGAAGATCTTCTCGCAGAAGAGTCCGTCCTTTTCGGGCTTGAGCGTGCGGTAGTTGATGGTCTCCGGCTTCTTCACTTCGCCGTGGGACCAGGTCCGGATGTCGTCCGCGGTGGCAAGGCCGATCCGCAGCTCGTCGAAGAAGTTGACGTCGAGCACTTGTCGTCAATCCCTCTTTCGGGGGTTCGAGCCCCCTCGCTTCACGCGAGAAATCGGGGCACTTCAGCAATGGTCTGAACGGGTCCGGGGAGAGCCGGCCGGATCACGAGGATCCGGCCGGACAACCCGTCAGACCTCTTCGACGCTGCTCGGCTCGCGCCGGGACAGGTCGATACCGAGCTCCTCCGCCGCGCGGAAGACGTCCTCGTCCGTGTCGCGCATCTCGATGGACATACCGTCCGAGGACAGCACCTCCACGTTGAGGCAGAGCGACTGCATCTCCTTGATGAGCACCTTGAAGGACTCGGGGATACCGGGCTCGGGGATGTTCTCGCCCTTGACGATCGCCTCGTAGACCTTCACGCGGCCGGTCACGTCGTCGGACTTGATCGTCAGCAGTTCCTGGAGGGCGTATGCGGCGCCGTAAGCCTCAAGGGCCCACACCTCCATCTCACCGAATCGCTGCCCACCGAACTGCGCCTTACCACCCAGCGGCTGCTGCGTGATCATGGAGTACGGGCCGGTCGAGCGCGCGTGGAGCTTGTCGTCGACCAGGTGGTGCAGCTTGAGGATGTACATGTAGCCGACCGAGACCGGCTCGGGGAACGGCTCGCCGGAGCGGCCGTCGTACAGGTTGGCCTTGCCCGAGGGCTGGACCAGCCGGTCGCCGTCGCGGTTCGGGATCGTGGCCTGGAAGAGGCCGGTGATCTCGTCCTCGCGCGCACCGTCGAAGACGGGCGTGGCGACGTTGGTGCCGGGGGCGACCTGGTCGGCGCCGATGGCCTGCAGGCGCTTGGCCCACTCGTCACCGAGGCCGGAGACGTCCCATCCGCGGCTGGCGAGCCAGCCGAGGTGGATCTCCAGGACCTGTCCCGGGTTCATTCGGGACGGGACACCCAGCGGGTTGAGGATGATGTCGACCGGGGTGCCGTCCTCCAGGAACGGCATGTCCTCGATCGGGAGGATCTTCGAGATGACGCCCTTGTTGCCGTGACGGCCGGCGAGCTTGTCACCATCGGTGATCTTGCGCTTCTGCGCGACGTAGACGCGGACCAGCTGGTTCACGCCCGGCGGCAGCTCGTCGCCCTCTTCGCGGTCGAAGACGCGGACGCCGATGACCTTGCCGATCTCGCCGTGCGGGACCTTCAGCGAGGTGTCGCGCACCTCGCGCGCCTTCTCACCGAAGATCGCGCGGAGCAGACGCTCCTCCGGGGTCAGCTCGGTCTCACCCTTGGGCGTGACCTTGCCGACGAGGATGTCGCCGGCGACGACCTCGGCACCGATACGGATGATGCCGCGCTCGTCGAGGTCGGCGAGGACCTCCTCGGAGACGTTCGGGATGTCCCGGGTGATCTCCTCCGGGCCGAGCTTGGTGTCACGGGCGTCGACCTCGTGCTCCTCGATGTGGATCGAGGAGAGGACGTCGTCCTGCACGAGGCGCTGCGACAGGATGATCGCGTCCTCGTAGTTGTGACCCTCCCACGGCATGAACGCCACGAGCAGGTTCTTGCCGAGCGCCATCTCACCGTTCTCGGTGGCCGGCCCGTCGGCGAGGACCTGGCTCTCGATCACGCGGTCGCCCTCGGAGACGACGACCTTCTGGTTGACCGAGGTGCCCTGGTTGGAGCGCGAGAACTTCGAGATGCGGTACGTGGTGTACGTGCCGTCGTCGTTCGTCACGGTGATGTAGTCCGCGGAGACCTCCTGGACCACACCCGCCTTCTCGGCCTTGAGCACGTCACCGGCGTCGGTGGCACAGCGGTACTCCATGCCGGTGCCGACCAGCGGCGCCTCGCTCTTGATGAGCGGGACGGCCTGACGCATCATGTTCGCGCCCATGAGGGCACGGTTGGCGTCGTCGTGCTCGAGGAACGGGATCATCGCGGTGGCGACCGACACCATCTGGCGCGGCGAGACGTCCATGTAGTCGACGTCGTCGCCGGGGATGTAGTCGATCTCGCCGCCACGACGGCGGACCAGGACACGGGCCTCGGTGAAGCGCATGTCCTCGGAGAGCGTCGCGTTCGCCTGGGCGATCACGAAGCGGTCCTCTTCGTCGGCCGTCAGGTAGTCGACGTCGTCGGTGACGACGCCCTCGACGACCTTGCGGTACGGCGTCTCGATGAAGCCGAACGGGTTGATGCGCCCGTAGGAGGCCAGCGAGCCGATCAGACCGATGTTCGGGCCTTCGGGCGTCTCGATCGGGCACATGCGGCCGTAGTGCGACGGGTGAACGTCACGGACCTCGAAGCCGGCCCGCTCACGGGAGAGACCACCCGGGCCGAGGGCGTTGAGACGACGCTTGTGCGTCAGACCCGACAGCGGGTTGTTCTGGTCCATGAACTGGGACAGCTGGCTGGTGCCGAAGAACTCCTTGATGGAGGCGACGACCGGCCGGATGTTGATCAGGGTCTGCGGCGTGATCGCCTCGACGTCCTGAGTGGTCATGCGCTCGCGCACGACGCGCTCCATACGGGCGAGACCCGTACGGACCTGGTTCTGGATCAGCTCACCGACGTTACGGATACGGCGGTTGCCGAAGTGGTCGATGTCGTCGGTCTCGACCATGATCGAGCGGCCGGACTCACCGACGGTCTCGGCCTCACCGGCATGCAGCTTCACCAGGTACTTGATGGTGGCGATGATGTCGTCGCTGGTGAGGACACCGGCGTCGAGCGGCTCTTCGGCGCCGAGCTTCTTGTTCACCTTGTAGCGGCCGACCTTCGCGAGGTCGTAGCGCTTCGGGTTGAAGTAGAGGTTCTCGAGCAGCGTCTGAGCGGCCTCGCGCGTGGGCGGCTCGCCCGGACGCAGCTTGCGGTAGATGTCGAGCAGCGCGTCGTCCTGGCCCTGGGTGTGGTCCTTCTCCAGGGTGGCGCGCATCGACTCGTACTCGCCGAACTCCTCGAGGATCTGCTCGGTGGTCCAGCCGAGAGCCTTCAGGAGGACGGTGACGGACTGCTTGCGCTTGCGGTCGATACGGACACCGACCATGTCGCGCTTGTCGATCTCCATCTCCAGCCAGGCACCCCGGGACGGGATGATCTTGGCGGAGAAGATGTCCTTGTCGGACGTCTTGTCGATGGAGGAGTCGAAGTAGACACCCGGCGAGCGCACGAGCTGCGACACGACGACACGCTCGGTGCCGTTGATGACGAAGGTGCCCTTGTTGGTCATGAGCGGGAAGTCGCCCATGAAGACCGTCTGGGACTTGATCTCGCCGGTCTCGTTGTTGGTGAACTCGGCCGTGACGAAGAGCGGCGCGGCGAACGTGAAGTCGCGCTCCTTGCACTCGTCGATCGAGTTCTTCGGGGGCTCGAAGCGGTGGTCGCGGAAGGTGAGCGACATCGACCCGGAGAAGTCCTCGATCGGGGAGATCTCCTCGAAGATTTCCTCCAGGCCGGACTTGGTGGGGACGTCTTGTCCGCTGTCCAGAGCAGCCTCGACGCGAGCCTTCCAGGCGGCATTGCCGAGGAGCCAGTCAAAGCTCTCGGTCTGCAGCGCGAGGAGGTTCGGAACCTCGAGGGGCTCCTTGATCTTTGCAAAAGAGATGCGCAGCGGGGCGGTGCTGGCACCGTTGTTCGTATTCGAGGTCGAGGCGTTGCGCGAGGCGGCCAAGAGGGGGTCCTTCCGAGGGCTCGGACTCACTACGCGCGTACCGGCCCCAAGCCGCACACAGAGACAGGAATCCCAAGGTCAGGGAATGTCCGGTCATCGGTGCTAGGCGTGGGCATGCCCCTGGTGACGGGCAGGAGGCAGCTAACAGGCAGCGCAAAGGGTCAGTGTAGCCAAGCGGCACACTGATGTCCAGTCGGGGTTCTCAGAGACCCACGTTGCTCTCAACAGCTGTTCTCAACACCTATGAATAGCCCTCGCGCGGTGTGCGCTCTTCTTTACTGCCCTCTTCGCTCTCGATCCATGCCTCGGATGCGGATCGAGATGACGACGCGTCCTGAGAATTGCGCGCCGCGTGCGGTTCGTCAAGGCCCCGGGGGGTCCGGCGGACGCCCGGCGATCTTCACCTGCGCCGGAAGGACGCCGGTTGACGCCTCGCGGCGCCCCCGGAGGAACGCACGGCGAAGATCACCCTACTCGTCGCGCACGGAAGATCAAGGCAGCCTCCGGGGGCACGCCAAAGGGCGACCACCCGGATGGGTGATCGCCCTTCGCGATGTGACATCCCCGCCTTGCGGCAGAGACGGTCCTGAGGAGTCAGAGGACTCGCAGGGTCACTTGACCTCGACGGAAGCGCCGGCGGCCTTGAGGGACTCGGCAGCCTTCTCGGCGGCCTCCTTGGCGACCTTCTCGAGGACCGGCTTCGGGGTGCCGTCGACGAGGTCCTTGGCCTCCTTCAGACCCAGCGAGGTCAGCTCACGCACAACCTTGATGACCTGGATCTTCTTCTCGCCGGCACCCGTGAGGATGACGTCGAACTCGTCCTGCTCGGCCTCGGCCTCGGCCGGGGCGCCGCCCTGGGCGGGACCGGCAACGGCGACGGCCGCGGCGGCGGTGACGTCGAACTTCTCCTCGAAGGCCTTCACGAACTCGGAGAGCTCGATGAGGGTGAGCTCCTCGAACTGAGCGAGCAGGTCTTCCTGGCTGAGCTTCGCCATGATGGCGTCCTTCCACTAATTCGGCAGGTGCCGGTTGTTTATGTAGGCGGGCGTACGGGCCCGCTGCGAGCCGTGGGGCGGAGTGTTACTCCGCCACCTCGGCATCGGCGGGAGCCGGCGTACCGGCACCGCCCTGCTCGGCCTTCTTGGCGCGAAGCGCTTCCGCGGTGCGGACGAACTTCGACGGCAGAGCCTGGAAGAGCTGCGCAGCCTGAGTCTGCTTGCCCTTCATGGCGCCGGCCAGCTTGGCGAGCAGAACCTCGCGGGACTCGAGGTCCGCGAGCTTCTTGATCTCATCGGCGGACAGCGCCTTACCGTCAAGGACACCGCCCTTGATGATGAGGTTGGGGTTGTCCTTGGCGAAGTCACGAAGACCCTTCGCCGACTCCACCGGGTCACCGGTGACGAAGGCAACCGCCGTCGGACCCGAGAACAGGTCGTCCAGCGTGTCGATCCCGGCCTCGTTGGCCGCAATCTTGGTCAGCGTGTTCTTCACCACGGCGTACTGGGCGTTCTCACCGAGCGAACGGCGCAGCTCCTTGAGCTGTGCCACGGTGAGACCCCGGTACTCGGTCAGCACGGCGGCGTTCGAGCTGCGGAACTGGTCCGTCAGCTCGGCTACCGCGGCAGCCTTGTCGGGCCTTGCCATGAGCGTCGGCCTCCTTCCGGGTGATGAGGACCGCTCAGAAGGGGCCGGGAAAGACGAAACGCCCCGGCGCAGGCGCCAGGGCGTAGCTCGACCGGACGGATCCGGGAGCTTTCCACAGTCACCTGCGCAGGTCGCCCGTCTTGACGGATCCTTCGGTCACCGTTTCCCCTTACGAGGACGCGGCGACGACCAGCGGTCTTTGGCTTCCTGGTGAGCGTACGCGACCGGGGCCGTTCGGAGCAAATCCGTCCCGGTTCGACCGGTGCGAGAGGTTTGAACGCCGTTCGGACGGCCCGCGGAGCACCTGTACGTACGAGGACGGGCCCCGCAGCCTCCGAGGAGGCTGCGGGGCCCGTCCCATGCCGTGACGGCGGCTACCGGGTGAGCACGGGGGCTCAGACGGCGGCCGGGTCCTCCTCGACGAGGAGGTTGCGCACGCGGTTGGCGTCCAGCGGGATGCCGGGGCCCATCGTCGTGCTCATGGTCGCCTTCTTGATGAAGCGACCCTTCGCGGCGGACGGCTTCAGACGGAGGATCTCCTCCAGCGCCGCGCCGTAGTTCTCGACCAGCTTCGTGTCATCGAAAGAGGTCTTTCCGATGATGAAGTGCAGGTTCGAGTGCTTGTCGACGCGGAACTCGATCTTTCCGCCCTTGATGTCGTTGACAGCCTTGACGACATCCGGGGTGACGGTGCCGGTCTTCGGGTTCGGCATCAGACCACGCGGACCGAGCACGCGGCCCAGACGGCCGACCTTGCCCATGAGGTCCGGCGTGGCGACGACGGCGTCGAAGTCCAGACGGCCCTTCGCCACCTCGTCGATGAGCTCGTCGGCGCCGACGATGTCGGCGCCCGCGGCTTCCGCGGCCGCAGCACGGTCACCGGTCGCGAAGACCAGGACCCGGGCGGTCTTGCCGGTGCCGTGCGGGAGGTTCACGGTGCCACGGACCATCTGGTCGGCCTTGCGAGGGTCAACACCCAGGCAGAACGCGACCTCGACGGTGCCGTCGAACTTGGTGGCGGCGGTGTCCTTGGCGAGACGGACGGCCTCGAGCGGGGCGTACGTACGCTCCCGGTCGATCTTCGCGTCCGCAGCGCGGAGGTTCTTGCTGCGCTTCACATCTACTCCTGTGGTTTTCAGAGTGTGGAGTCGTGGTGCGGACCAGCGCTTGGTCCTACCACTGTGGGGCTACGGGGCTGACTCAGCCTTCGACCGTGATGCCCATGGAACGGGCGGTGCCAGCGATGATCTTCGACGCGGCGTCGAGGTCGTTGGCGTTCAGGTCGGGGAGCTTGGTCGTGGCGATCTCGCGGACCTGGTCGGCCGTGAGCTTGGCGACCTTGGTCTTGTGCGGCTCGCCGGAGCCCTTGTCCACACCCGCGGCCTTGAGGATCAGCTTGGCGGCCGGCGGAGTCTTCGTGATGAAGGTGAAGGAGCGGTCCTCGTAGACCGTGATCTCCACCGGCACGACCATGCCACGCTGCGACTCGGTCGCGGCGTTGTAGGCCTTGCAGAACTCCATGATGTTGACGCCGTGCTGGCCCAGTGCGGGACCGACCGGCGGCGCCGGGTTGGCCGCACCGGCGTTGATCTGGAGCTTGATAAGCCCCGTGACCTTCTTCTTCTTGGGAGGCATTGCTCTCTCCGGGTCCTAGTGAGAGTGTTTCGCCGCCATTCCGGTCATCCGGATGGAGGCATACCGCACAACGATAACGGGTATAGCTGCGCGACCAAAAACCGAGCAGGTCAGACCGGCTGCGAAGCCTGTCTGACCTGCTCGGTAGGCATGTGTCCAGAGACGGGCCGAAAGGCCGTCAGTTCTTCTGGATCTGGTCGAAGCTGAGCTCGACCGGGGTCTCGCGACCGAAGATCTCGACGAGGCCCTTGACCTTCTTCGAGTCGGCGTTGATCTCGTTGATCGTCGCCTGCAGGGTCGCGAACGGGCCGTCGGTGACGGTGACCGAGTCGCCCACCTCGAAGTCCAGGACCTGGACCTCGACCTTGCGGGCCGGAGCCGGCTTGCCCTCGGCCTCGGCCGCCTCGCGGGCCGCCTTCTCCTCGGCCTCGGGGGCGAGCATCTTGACGATCTCGTCCAGGGTCAGCGGGTACGGGTCGTAGGCGTTGCCCACGAAGCCGGTGACGCCGGGGGTGTTGCGGACAACACCCCAGGACTCGTTCGTCAGGTCCATGCGCACCAGGACGTATCCCGGGAGCTTGTTCTGACGGACGTTCTTCCGCTCACCGTTCTTGATCTGGACGATCTCTTCCTCGGGCACCTCGGCCTGGTAGATGAAGTCCTCGACGTTGAGCGAGACGGCGCGCTGCTCCAGGTTGGCCTTCACGCGCTTCTCGTAACCGGCGTACGTGTGGATGACGTACCACTCGCCGGGAAGCCCACGGAGCTCTTCGCGCAGGGCGGCGACGGCGTCGACGGGGGCGGCCGGCTCGGCCTCCTCCTCGTCGGACTCGTCGGCGGCGGACTCTTCCGCTGCCTCTTCGTCCTCGGCGGCCTCTTCGTCCTGGGCGGCATCGTCGGACTCGACACGCACGGCATCCTGCTCGGCGGGCTCGCCCGCGGCGGCGTCAGCAGCGTCGACCTGGTCCGGGGCCACGGCATCCGCCGCCTCGACGATGTCGAGCTCGTCCTCGGCGGACTCGACGGCGCTCGCCGTGGGCTCGGCGTCGTCGTTCAGGTTCGGGTCAGACACGATGGCTGCTTCTTCCTGGATACAAATGGGTGGAACATGCGAAAGGGGCGCCGATGAGGCGCCCTCCGCGGGGATCAGCCGAAGACGTACTTGATGACCCGCGCGAATCCGAAGTCAATCACGGTGACGAGACCGATCATGACGACCACGAACACGATCACCACGGCCGTGTACGTCGACAGCTGGCTGCGCGTCGGCCATACGACCTTGCGGAGCTCGGCGACGATCTGGCGGTAGAACAGCGCGAGACGGCCCAGAGGGCCCTTCTTGCCGCGCTTGCCGCCCTTCCGGGTCTTCTTCTTCGACTCGGGGGCTTCGTCCTCGGCATCAGGCATGTCGATGGAGCCCACGGCGTCCGTCACGCTACTCACCTGATTCCGGGTCGTGGCCGTGCCGCGCCCGGTGGAGCCGCACGGCGGTGCATTGAAGTACGTACATGCGCACACATCCTGGCGAAGGAGTGTGTAGCAGGGCCGGAGGGACTTGAACCCCCAACCGCTGGTTTTGGAGACCAGTGCTCTACCAATTGAGCTACGACCCTTTGTGGTTTCCACCAACCTACCGCATCTTCCCCGGTGGGCCGGTTGGGAAAACGGTGTGGCTGATGAAGGCCAACGACAGGTGAGTGTACGTGCTCAGGGGCGCCGCGTCGAACAGACAACAACCGACCGGTCCTGCCCGGATGCTGTCCGAGTCCTGTCCGGTCCCTGAAACCCCTGTGCCGAGGGGTTTTCCGGTCTGCGAGCATGGGGGGCATGAGCGCTGCAACTTCTCCGTCCGAGCGCCGGGTTTCGGCCCGCATCGGTGCGATCTCCGAGTCCGCCACCCTCGCCGTCGACGCCAAGGCCAAGGCCCTCAAGGCCGCCGGGCGTCCGGTGATCGGCTTCGGCGCCGGCGAGCCCGACTTCCCGACCCCCGGTTACATCGTGGACGCCGCCATCGAGGCGTGCCGAAACCCGAAGTACCACCGCTACACCCCGGCGGGCGGGCTCCCCGAGCTCAAGGCCGCCATCGTGGCGAAGACGCTGCGCGACTCCGGCTACGAGGTCGACGCCTCCCAGGTCCTGGTGACCAACGGCGGCAAGCAGGCCATCTACGAGGCCTTCGCCGCGGTCCTCGACCCGGGCGACGAGGTCATCGTCCCCGCGCCGTACTGGACGACCTACCCCGAGTCCATCCGTCTCGCCGGCGGTGTCCCGGTCGACGTCGTGGCCGACGAGACCACCGGCTACCGGGTCTCGGTCGAGCAGCTCGAGGCCGCGCGCACCGAGCGCACGAAGGTCGTCCTGTTCGTCTCCCCGTCCAACCCGACGGGCGCGGTCTACAGCGAGGCCGAGACCGAGGCGATCGGCCGCTGGGCCGTCGAGCACGGCCTCTGGGTGATGACGGACGAGATCTACGAGCACCTGGTCTACGGGGACGCGGCCGCCGCCTCGCTCCCCGCGGTCGTGCCCGAGCTGCGTGACAAGTGCATCGTGGTCAACGGTGTCGCCAAGACGTACGCCATGACCGGCTGGCGGGTGGGCTGGATCATCGGCCCGAAGGACATCGTGAAGGCCGCGACCAACCTGCAGTCGCACGCCACCTCCAACGTCAACAACGTCGCGCAGGCCGCCGCGCTGGCCGCCCTCACGGGGAGCCTGGACGCGGTCGCCGAGATGCGGACCGCCTTCGACCGCCGACGCAAGACGATCGTGCACATGCTCAACGAGATCGACGGCGTGCTCTGCCCCGAGCCCGAGGGCGCGTTCTACGCGTACCCGTCGGTGAAGGCACTGCTCGGCAAGGAGATCCGCGGCAGGCGCCCCGCGGACTCCGTCGAGCTCGCGGCCCTCATCCTGGACGAGGCCGAGGTCGCCGTGGTGCCGGGCGAGGCGTTCGGTACGCCGGGGTACCTGCGGCTCTCCTACGCGCTGGGCGACGACGACCTCGTCGAGGGCATCTCCCGGCTCCAGAAGCTGCTGGGCGAGGCCCGCGACTGACGCGGGAGACCCACCTGAGTGGAGTGGCCCCCGGCTCCGGCCGGGGCCACTTTTTTGTTCGACGGGTAACTCACATGGGCATCCCGCTACCGCCGCGCCCCTCGGGTGCGGCAAGATCGATCGATGGAGCGTGACGTACGGCTGTTGCCCAAGGCCCACCTGCACCTGCACTTCACCGGGTCGATGCGGCCCACGACCCTGCTCGAACTCGCGGACAAGTACGGCGTGCATCTGCCCGATGCCCTGACCGGTGGTGAGCCGCCCAAGCTGCGGGCGACCGACGAGCGCGGCTGGTTCCGTTTCCAGCGCCTGTACGACATCGCCCGGTCCTGCCTCCGCTCGCCGGAGGACATCCAGCGGCTCGTGCGCGAGACCGCCATGGAGGACGTCGCGGACGGCTCCGGGTGGCTGGAGATCCAGGTCGACCCGACCTCGTACGCCCCGCTGCTCGGAGGGCTCATCCCGGCGATCGAGATCATCCTGGACGCCGTGGACCGTGCGGCCCGCGAGACCGGGCTCGGGATCCGGGTGGTGATCGCGGCGAACCGGATGAAGCATCCGCTGGACGCCCGAACGCTGGCCCGGCTCGCCGTGCGGTACGCGGACCGGGGCGTCATCGGCTTCGGGCTCTCCAACGACGAACGCCGCGGGATGGCCCGCGACTTCGACCGTGCCTTCGCCATCGCCCGCGAGGGCGGACTGATCGCGGCCCCGCACGGCGGCGAGCTGTCGGGCCCGTCCAGCGTCCGGGACTGCCTGGACGACCTCGACGCGTTCCGGGTCGGGCACGGCGTGCGGGCGGCCGAGGATCCGAGGCTGCTGCGCAGGCTCGCGGAGCGGGGGGTGACCTGCGAGGTCTGCCCCGCGTCCAATGTGGCGCTCGGCGTCTACGAGAAGCCCGCCGACGTACCCCTGCGCACTCTGTTCGAGGCAGGGGTGCCGATGGCGCTCGGCGCGGACGACCCACTGCTCTTCGGTTCCCGGCTGGCCGCGCAGTACGACCTCGTACGCCGCCATCACGCGTTCACGGACGAGGAGCTGGCCGAGCTGGCGCGGCAGTCCGTGCGGGGATCGGTGGCGCCCGTCGAGGTGCGGGAGAAGCTGCTGGACGGGATCGACGCGTGGCTGGCTAGCTGATGCCGCCCAGCAGGGTGCGGGCGAGGGACGCGGCGAAGTCGTCCAGCGGCTGCGGGGCCCCGCCCATCTCGTAGGCGAAGGCTCGCTGGGCGCAGGCGCCCAGCAGGAGCGATGCCGCCGCGTAGGTGTCGGCCCCGGGAACGACGCGGCCCGCCCGCTGTTCGGCGCGGAGATAGGCGTCGAGGCCCTGGATCGGCTTGTGCGGGCCGGTGCCCATCTCGCGCATCGCCGCTTCGTGACGGCGCTTGAGGCGGGGCTCGGCGTACAGCGAGGCGAGGACCGGGAAGGTCTGCTCGTAGAAGAGCGCGGCCTGGCGGGCGACCTCGGTGAGGTTCTGTTCCAGATCCCCTTCACCCGCCTCCAGGTCCCCCAGGAGCGGGCCGAGCCTCGGCATGCGTTCGCCGAGGACGGTCACGAAGAGCTCTTCCTTGCTCGCGAAGTACTTGTACAGCGCCGCTTCGGAGCAGCCGGCCGCCTTGGCGATCTCCTTCGTCGTCGTCCGTGCGAGACCGATGCCGAGCATGAGCTCATGAGCCGCATCGACGATGCGGACGCGGGCCGGCTTCTGCTCCATGAATGCTCCAGCAAGGCTTGACGAAAGGGTGAGCGTCCACTCACCCTATGGGTAAGTGATTACTCACCCACTCAGGAGGGCGGCGCGATGAGGCTCACAGTGTTCGGGGCGACGGGGGCAATCGGCCAGGAGGTCGTGCGGCAGGCGCTGGCGGCGGGGCACGAGGTGACGGCGGTGGTCCGTGACCCCGCCCGGCTCCCGGACGGGCTCGGTGGCGCGGCCCTGCACGCGGTCGTCCCGCTGGGCGACGGGGCGGCGGTGCGCGAGGCGGTCGCGGGGCGGGACGCCGTGCTCTCCGGGCTCGGGGCCCGCGGCCGGAAGGCCGGTGACGTCGCGGAGCGGCTCACCGGGCAGGTGCTGGAGGCCATGGAGGCGGAGGGGGTGCGGCGGCTGGTGGTCGTGAGTGCGGCCCCGGTCGGCCCGGAGCCGGCGGACGACCCGCTGCTGGACCGGGCGGTCCGCAGGGTGATCGGCGCGGTCCTCAAGGAGGTGTACGCGGATCTGACGCGCATGGAGGCAGCGCTGGCCGCCAGTGCGACGGACTGGACGTCGGTGCGGCCGCCGAAGCTGACGAACGGCCCGCTGACGGGGACCTACCGGACGGTCGTGGGCGGCTCCCCGCGCAGCGGCCGGTCCATCGCGCGGGCCGATGTGGCCCACGCGATGCTGGCGCTGGTCGACGATCCGGCTGCGGTGAAGCAGGGTGTGGGGGTCGCCTACTGAGCGCGGCGCCCCCGCGCCCGGCTAGAGGCTGACGCCCACCGTCACCGGTTCGTTGACGAGGGTGACCCCGAAGGCCTCGTGCACCCCGGCGACGACCTCGCGGGCCAGGGCCAGCAGGTCCTCGGTGGTCGCGCCGCCCCGGTTGGTGAGGGCGAGCGTGTGCTTGGTGGAGATGCGGGCGGGGCCGGCGCCGTACCCCTTGGTGAAGCCGGCCTTGTCGATGAGCCAGGCGGCCGAGATCTTCACCCGTCCGTCGCCCGTGGGGAAGGCAGGGGGCGTGACGTCCGCGCCCAGGCGCTCGGCGGCGCGGGAGAGGAAGAGCGCGTGCTCCGCCTCGTCGAGGATCGGGTTGGTGAAGAAGGACCCGGCCGACCAGGTGTCGTGGTCCTCCGGATCGAGCACCATCCCCTTGCCCGCCCTCAGCCGGAGGACGGTTTCGCTGGCCGAGACGGCGGGAACGCGGTCACCCTGTTCGACACCCATGGCCCTGGCCGTCTCGGGGTAGAGGAGGGGCGCCGACTGTCCGCCCGCGTCCTCGAGACCGAACCGGACCCGCAGAACGACGAAACGGTCCGGCTCGGCCTTGAAGCGGCTGTGGCGGTACGAGAACGCGCACGCCTCGTTCGGAAGGGTGACCGTCTCCCGGGTGTGCCGGTCGTAGGCGACGACCTCGGTGATGACCGAGGACACCTCCTGCCCGTAGGCGCCGACGTTCTGGATCGGTGTCGCCCCGGCGGACCCGGGGATCCCGGCGAGGCATTCGATCCCGGCCAGCCCCGCCTCGACCGTACGGGCCACGGCGTCGGTCCAGACCTCGCCGGCGGCCAGTTCGAGCGCCGTACCGGAGAGCTCGAAGCCCTTGGTCGCGATGCGCAGGGCCGTCCCGTCGAAGCCCTTGTCTCCGATGACCAGGTTGGAACCGCCGCCGACGACCAGGAGGGGGGTGCCGCTGTCGTCGGCCTCGCGTACGGCGGCGATCACCTCCGCGTCGGTGGTGGCCGTCAGGAGGCGGTTGGCCGGACCGCCGAGCCGGAAGGTGGTCAGGGGGGCGAGGGGGGCGTCGTGGAGTTCCTGCACGGGGACAAGAGTACGGTCCACGTCCCGGGAGCGGGCCATGGACCGTACGGACGGGGACGGGAGGTCAGGCGGCGACGGACACACGCTCCTCGGAGGATTCGGGCGCCGGGCCGGTCGCCCGCCCGCGGCGCGGGATGAGCACGGCCGTGAGCGCGGCGACGGCCACCACACCGGCACCGATCCATACGGCCGGCACGGTCCCGTCGGTGAAGGCCTGCGGGGACCCGTATCCGCCCTGGGCGGAGAAGACCGCGGCCAGCACGGCGACCCCGAGGGCACCCCCGACCTCGCGCAGGGCGTTGTTGGCCCCGGAGGCGATGCCCTGCTCCCCCGGCCTGACGCTGGACATCACGAGGCTGGCGGCCGGCGCGAAGTACAGGGCCATGCCGATGCCGCCGACGATCAGGCCGGGCAGCTGGGCCGCATAGGAGACGTCCGGTTCCAGGACCGCAGCGAAGAGGCCGAGACCCACCGCCTGGAGGGCGAGGCCGGTCACCACCACGGGGCGGCCGCCGAACCGGTCGGCCAGATATCCGGCGACGGGCGCCACCAGCATCGGCATCCCGGTCCACGGCAGCATCCGCAGGCCCGCCTCGGTCGGCGAGTAGCCCAGCACGTTCTGGAGGAACTGGCTGAGCAGGAAGATCGAGCCGAACATGCCCAGGAACATCAGCAGGCTCGCCATGTTGATGCCGAAGAAGGCCCGGTCGCGGAAGAGCCGCATGGGCAGGACGGGGTTCTTCGCGCGGAACCCGTGGCGGACGAAGACGCCCAGGAGGAGCGTCCCCGCGATCAGCCCGGTCAGCACGAGCGGCTCGGTCCAGCCGTCGCTGGTGCTGCTGACGAGCGCGTAGACGATGCCGAAGAGGCCTCCGCTGACCAGGAGGGTGCCGGGTACGTCGAGCCGCGCCTCGGGGGCGTAGGACTCGGCCAGCCGCAGTCGTGCCAGGGGCAGCAGGATCAGGCCGACCGGGACGTTGAGCCAGAAGATCCACTGCCAGGAGACGTGTTCGGTGAGGCTCCCGCCGATCAGGGGGCCGCTGGCGACCGCGAGTCCGGTGACCGCGCCGAAGAATCCGAGCGCCATGCCGCGCCTGGCGGGCGGGACCGCGGCGGTGAGCAGAGTGAGGGTGAGCGGCATCATGACCGCGGCCCCGACGCCCTGGACGGCCCGGAAGGCGATGAGTTCGTTGATCCCCGGTGAGAGGGCGGCGGCCGCGGAGGCGGCGGTGAAGACCGAGAGGCCGACGAGGAAGAGCCGGCGCCGGCCGAAGCGGTCACCGAGTGCGGCGCCCGTCATCAGCAGCACCGCGAAGGTGAGGGTGTAGGCGTTCACCGTCCACTCGAGCTCCTCCAGCCGGCCACCGAGGCTCTCGCGGATGGACGGCAGGGCGGTGGTGACGACGAGGTTGTCGAGTGCCGCCATGAATCCGGCGACGCTCGTGATGACGAGGGCCCAGACGGCTCCCCCACGACTGGATGCTTGCTGCTTCACTGCTACCCCCCCAAGGGTTAGTTATCCATGACTAACTTCAGCGGACAGGAGAACGGGTGGACCACCGAGGGCTTCCGGCGCCCCCGGACGGAGCCGCCCCGCCGACGAGTGGTCCCGGCGGGTGGCGCCGCCCGGTCAACTGGGCCCGGTCGCGAGATGGAAGCCGGACCACACGCGATGACCGGCCGGAAAGCCCATCGAGGCCAGCGCGTTGATGAGCATGCCGTAGGCCAGGAACGACGTGGTCTCACCCTGGTCCGCCCCCAGCAGGAGGTGGATCTCGTCCCACATCGCCACCCAGCCGAGCCGCAGGCGCTCACCGAACTCGTGGTCACCCGCCGCCTCGGCCGCCGCGACAGCCGCGTACATCTGCATCTGCATCAGCAGCTTGTCGGGGTCGTCCACGATCAGCCGCTGGTACGCCTGAGCCAGGGCCTGCGACAGCTCCTCCCCCTCCAGCCCCTCGGCCGCCCGCTGGAACACCTCCCGGGTGTCCGCGAGGCACCGCTCGGACGCGGCGAGGAAGATGGCCTGCTTGCCGGGGAAGAGCCGGAACAGATACGGCTGCGAGACGCCGACCCGCTTGGCGATCGCCTCCGTCGAGGTGCCGTTGTACCCGCTGCGGGCGAACTCGGCGACCGCCGCCCGCACGACGCTCTCCCGCCTGTCCTCTGCGCTCATCCTTGCCATGCCCGTAAGTTATTGGTCACTCACTAACATGTCAAGGGCGGCGTCCGCGTGGAAGCCGACAGCGGAGGGACGCCGCGTGGGCACCCCTCCGCTCGGTGGCTGCGCCGCTCAGGCGAGGCGGACGACGGCGCGGGACATGCCCAGCACCTTCTTGCCGTCGCTCATGGCGATCAGGTCGACCCGGACGGTGTTGTCGTCCAGCTTCGCGGCGACCTTGCCGCTGACCTCGATCAGCGCCCCGCTGTCGTCGTTCGGCACGACGACCGGCTTGGTGAACCGCACGCCGTACTCGACGACCGCGCCCGGGTCACCGGCCCAGTCCGTGACGACCCGGATCGCTTCGGCCATGGTGAACATGCCGTGCGCGATCACGTCGGGCAGACCGACCTCGCGCGCGAACTTCTCGTTCCAGTGGATCGGGTTGAAGTCACCGGAGGCGCCCGCGTACTGCACCAGTGTGGCCCGGGTCACCGGGAACGACTGCGCCGGCAGCTCCGTACCGACCTCGACCGCCTCGTAGGCGATGCTCGCCGTCATCACGCCTCCTCGGCGGCGCGCGCCACCAGCTTGGTCCATGCGGTCACCACGTGCTCACCGGACTCGTCGTGCACCTCGCCGCGGACGTCCACGATGTCGTTGCCCGCCATCGTCTTGATGGCCTCGATCGTCGAGGTGACCGTCAGCCGGTCACCCGCCCGCACGGGACGCACGTAGGCGAACTTCTGGTCACCGTGCACCACGCGGCTGTAGTCCAGGCCCAGCTGCGGGTCCTGCACCACCTGGCCCGCGGCCTTGAAGGTGATGGAGAAGACGAACGTGGGCGGGGCGATCACATCCGAGTACCCCAAGGCCTTGGCGGCCTCCGGATTCACGTACGCGGGATTGGCGTCACCCACCGCCTCCGCGAACTCCCGGATCTTCTCCCGGCCGACCTCGTACGCCGGAGTGGGCGGATAGGTCCGCCCCACGAAGGACTGGTCGAGCGCCATGAGCCCGGTACCTCCTGGTGAAAGTCGAATGGGGCGTTGACCACCCGAGTCATCAAGATAAACGACACGAGGCCGCCCCCAGTGGGGACGGCCTCGTGTACGAGCCTGTTTCAGCGCGTTTCGCGGTGCGCGGTGTGCGAGTTGCAGCGCGGGCAGTGCTTCTTCATCTCAAGACGGTCCGGGTTGTTACGCCGGTTCTTCTTGGTGATGTAGTTCCGCTCCTTGCACTCCACGCAGGCCAGCGTGATCTTCGGGCGGACGTCGGTGGCAGCCACGTGAGTGCTCCTTGGACGGACGGATGGACGGACGAACGCAAAAAAGAGTAGCCGATCGAAGGACCGACCCCACAATCGGCTACCGTTAGTAGCGGTGACCGGACTTGAACCGGTGACACAGCGATTATGAGCCGCTTGCTCTACCGACTGAGCTACACCGCTTTGATGACGAGTTTCCCCGCCGAAGCGGGGTCACCCGGTCACCAGAGCCCCAATGCGGAATCGAACCGCAGACCTTCTCCTTACCATGGAGACGCTCTACCGACTGAGCTATTGGGGCGAGCGAGGAAGACATTACACGCTCTGTCGCCGATCGCCCAAATCCGTTTCCGCTTCCCGCACCGGACCCCCTCCCGGCCCCCGGACGGCCCTGGTGGCCGCCCCCCTGATCAGGCCCTTGATCAGCACGTACGCCACCTCCACGGGCAGGCCCACGGGCCCCCCTGACGCCGCTCCCACCGCCTGCCCCGCAAGGCCACATTCGTACGACTAATTCGCTCCTCCTCGGAGTGCAGCGGGACCCGGCCTAGGCTCGGCGCACTCTGCGTGATCTTGCGTTTCGTCCAGGACTTCCAGGAGCGCTGCGATGCCCGAAAGTCCCGGCGAGGCGCCCGGGCTCCTCCTCAGCGGGGCACGGCTCACGGACGGGCGCTCCGTCGACGTGCGGATCGGCGGGCAGCGCATCGAGGCCGTCGGGACGGCGGGCAGCCTCACCACCCCCGGCATCCGCCTGGACCTGCGCGGATACCTCCTGCTGCCCGCCCCTGCGGAGCCCCACGCCCACCCCGGCACGGCGCTCACCGCCACCACGGGGGGCTCGCCGTCCCACCGCCCCGAGGACGTCCGGCGCCGTGCCACCGAGGCCGCGCTGCTCCAGCTCAGCCACGGCGCCACCGCGCTGCGCGCCCATGTGCGCGTCGGCGGCGTACAGGAGCTCGGCCTGCTGGAGGGCGTGCTGGCGGCCCGCCGTTCCCTGCGGGGCCTCACCGACCTGACCGCCGTCGCCGTGCCCCGGCTCCTCACCGGGGTGGCGGGCGCCGACGGCCTCGCCGTGCTCCGTGACGCCGTGGACATGGGGGCGGGCGTGGTCGGCGGCTGCCCCGACCTCGACCCCGATCCGGCCGGTCACGCCGAAGCCGTCCTGGATCTCGCCGCCGCCCACGGGCTCCCCGTCGACCTGCACACGGACGGTGACGACCCGGCCCGGCTCGCCCGGCTGACCGCCATGGCCGGCGGGCTCCGCCCGGGCGTCTGCATCGGACCCTGCGCGGGCCTCTCGCGGCTTCCCGGCGACGAGGCGGCCCGCGCCGCCGACCGGCTCGCCGCCGCGGCCGTGACCGTGGTCTGCCTCCCGCAGGGCGGCTGTTCCGAGGCCCGGCTCCGCGGCACCCCGCCCGTACGGCTGCTGCGGGACGCCGGGGTGCGGGTGGCCGCGGGCAGCGGAGCCCTGCGTGACGCCTCCAACCCCGTCGGCCGGGGCGACCCCCTGGAGGCGGCGTACCTGCTGGCCTCGCAGGAGGGTCTCCGCCCCGAAGACGCCTACGACGCCGTCTCCGGCGACGCCAGGGCGGCCCTGGGCCTGCCCGGGGTGCGCGTCGAGGCCGGCTTCCCCGCCGAGCTGCTCGCCGTGCGCGGGGACGGGCTCGCCGGAGCGCTCTCCCTCGCGTACAGCAGGATCGTCGTGCACCGGGGGCGCGTGGTGGCGCGGACCAGTGCCGTACGTGAGTACCGCGACTCCGGGGCCGCCTCGTCGGCCCTCGACCTCCCCCGTCAGGGACGCACCGATTCCGGCCCCGGCGGCGGGCCTTGAGCACGAGCGCTCCCCGCGGCGTACGGTCGGAAGCATGCGCATTGTCATTGCAGGTGGACATGGTCAGATCGCGCTGCGGCTCGAGCGGCTGCTCGCCGCGCGCGGTGACGAAGCGGTGGGCGTCATCCGGAATCCGGAGCAGAGTGACGACCTGAGGGCGGCGGGCGCCGAGCCCGTCGTCCTCGACCTCGAATCGGCGTCCGTCGAGGAGGCGGCGGAGGTCCTGCGGGGCGCGGACGCCGCGGTCTTCGCGGCCGGCGCCGGCCCGAACAGCGGTTCGGCCCGCAAGGACACGGTGGACCGCGGAGCGGCCGTTCTCTTCGCGGACGCGGCGGAACAGGCGGGAGTGCGGCGCTACATCGTGGTGTCCTCCATGGGCGCCGACCCGGATCACACCGGCGACGAGGTCTTCGACGTCTACCAGCGGGCCAAGGGCGAGGCGGACGCGTACGTACGTTCCAGGAGCGGCCTGGACTGGACGATCCTGCGCCCCGGCATGCTCACGAACGACGCCGGGACCGGCCAGGTCCTGCTCGCCGCCTCGACGGGCCGCGGCCCGATCCCCCGCGACGACGTGGCGGCGGTGCTGACGGAGCTGCTGGACACCTCCGCGACGGCGGGTCTGACGCTGGAGCTGATCAGCGGGAGCAAGCCCGTTGCGGTCGCGGTGAAGGACGTCGCCGGGAACTGAGTGCGGGGGCCGCCGGACCGGCTCACTCCCCCGCAGGTGGTTTTCCGCAGGTCCGCTTCCTGCGGAGAACCGCAGCGGAGCGGACGGCCATCCGCATAGCGGCCGTTGAGCTGCGGTTTCTAACGTGGAGGGTGATCGGGGTAGACGCCCCGGGGTAATGACCCGCCGCCTTGGAGACTCATATGCATCTCATGTACTCGGCTTCGCCGCAGGAGCCCTCGGGTGGTATCGCGGGCTGGGCCACGGATCTCGTCGACACCATGGGCGGTCCCGGAGCCGGTCTGGCCATCGCGCTGGAGAACCTGTTCCCGCCGCTGCCGAGCGAAGTGATCCTGCCGCTGACCGGGTTCGCCGCCGGGCAGGGGGTCCTCAGCCTGGCTTCCGCGCTGTTCTGGACCACGCTCGGCTCGGTCGTGGGAGCCGTCGTCCTCTACTGGATCGGCGCGGCCTTCGGCCGTGAACGCATGCACACCATCTGGGGAAAGCTCCCGCTGGTGAAGGCCTCCGATCTGGTGCGCACGGAGAAGTGGTTCGCGAAGCACGGCACCAAGGCGGTCTTCTTCGGCCGTATGGTGCCGATCTTCCGCAGCCTCATCTCCATCCCCGCCGGTGTGGAGCGGATGCCGCTCCACGTCTTCGTCGCGCTGACCGCACTCGGCAGCCTGATCTGGAACTCCGTCCTGGTGATGGCCGGTTACTGGCTGGGGGACCGGTGGGAGACGGTGGAGACCTACGTCGGGTTCGCCTCCAAGGCCGTACTGGTCCTGGTGGTCGTGGCCGTCGCGACATACGTCGTCCGGAGGCTGCGCTCCACCGACCGGGCCCAGCACCGCCGCAGTTCATGACCCACCCCGGGCATCCGCGGGCGGCGGCCCCGCCTCCGCGTCAGCCCGATCGGTCTTGCTGCGCCCCCACGGCCGCACTAGGCTCCGCCGTCGTGGGCGGTCGGACACTCTCCTGGTTGCGCCGGGGCCTGGGCACGATCCTCGGCTGCGTGACCGCCTCGGCCGGATTCCTCTACTTCCTCGCGGCCGGCACCGCTCTCGGCCCCTTCCTGCTGTGGCCGCTCACCCGGGCCCGCGCCCTCGGCGTCCTCATGGCGGGAGCCCTGCGACTGACGGGCGTGGAACGGGCGCGGAGGTCCTTCTTCTTCGACGACCGCTTCCCGGAGCACTACGAGGCGTCCGGCCAGAAGGTCCTCCGCTACCTCGCGGTACGCAGCTATACCGGCCTGTTGTGCGCCCTCGTGATCGGGCTGCTGGGTTTCGGTGTCGTCCTGGCGGGACTGTTGTCCAGGGGGGTGGTCCAGGGCTCGCTCGGGTGGGACGAACTGCTGGTGCAGGCAGTCCTCGGCGGGGTGCTGCTCTTCCTCGACCTCCAGGGGCTCCGCTCGCTCGTCGCCCTGGACTCCCGGCTCGCCCGCGAGTGCTTCGGCCCCTCCGAGCAGGAGCTGTTGCGCCGTCGCATCGACGAACTGTCCAGCAGCCGGGCGGCGGTCGTACAGGCGGTGGACGCCGAACGCCGGCGCATCGAGCGGGACATCCACGACGGGATCCAGCAGCGGCTGGTGGCCCTGGCCATGCTGCTCGGCCGGGCGCGCAGGGGGCGCGAGCCCGAGCAGGCGGAGGCCCTGCTGCTCCAGGCGCACCAGGAGTCGAGGGACGTACTCGCGGAACTGCGCGAAGTGGCCTGGCGGGTCTATCCGTCGGCGCTCGACAGCCTGGGTCTCGAGGAGGCCCTGGGAGGGGTGTCCGAGCGGTGCTCCATACCCGTCCGTACCGTGTTCGATGTCAGCCGGCCTCTGCCACGGCCGGTGGAGACCGCCGCGTACTTCGTGGTGTCGGAGTGCGTGACCAACGCGGCCAAACACTCAGGTGCGACGGCGGTGTCCGTACGCGTCGTGCTGGGCGGGGGCGTGCTCACGGTGCGCACCCAGGACAACGGCAAGGGCGGCGCGGATCCTGCGGGCATGGGGCTGAGCGGCCTGCGCAGCAGGGTGGACGCGCTGGACGGCACCCTGCACATCGACAGCCCCGAGGGGGGACCCACCATGGTGACCGCGGAGCTTCCATGCGTCTGATGCTCGCCGAGGACTCGACGCTGCTGCGGGAGGGTCTGGTACGGCTCCTCGTCGAGGAGGGGCACGAGGTCCTGGCCTCGTTCGGGGACGCGGTGTCCCTGCTGAAGGAGATGGAGACGCGACGGCCGGACATCGTCGTCCTCGACATCCGGATGCCTCCGACGCACACCACCGAGGGGCTGCGCGCGGCCCTGGAGATCCGCGAGCGATGGCCGGAAACGGGCGTGCTGGTGCTCTCCCAGCACATCGAACGCCACTACGCGGCCCAGTTGCTGGCCTCCAGCGCGGAACGCGTGGGGTATCTCCTCAAGGACCGGGTCGCGCAGGTCGACGAGTTCCTGGACGCGTTGGAGCGCATCCAGGCGGGTGGCGCCGCCCTCGATCCCGAGGTGGTCCGGCAGTTGGTCATCCGCTCCACGCACGGGGACCCGCTGGCCCGCCTCACGCCCCGCGAGCGCAGTGTGCTCGAACCCCTGGCCCAGGGGCTCACCAACACGGCGATCGCGAAGCAACTGCACATCTCCGTGAGTGCGGTGGAGAAGAACCTCAACGCGATCTTCGACAAGCTGGAGCTGTCGCACACCACCGGTCACAGCCGGAGGATCCTCGCTGTCCTGAGGTACCTGGAGTCCTAGGTGTAACGACCCGCGAGGCGTTGCGGCTCGCCGGAACGTCCGCGGGCTACCGTCGGGCACATGAACGGTGGCCCGGACAGCCGAGGCTGGCTCCCCTGTTGTCTCAGCGGGGCGGTGTTCGCCGTATGCATGGCGGGGACGACCCTGCCGACCCCGCTCTACAGCCTCTATCAGGACGAACTCGGGTTCTCCGAGCTGACGGTGACGGTCGTCTACGCCGTGTACGCCTTCGGTGTCATCGGGGTCCTGTTGCTCGCCGGAAACGCCTCCGACGCGGTGGGCAGGCGGCCTGTGCTGCTGTGGGGCCTGGGCTGCGCGGCGGCGAGCGCCGTCTGCTTCCTGTGCGCCACCGCCCTGGGCTGGCTCTTCGCGGGGCGGCTGCTTTCGGGCCTGTCGGCCGGGCTGTTCACCGGGGCGGCCACCGCGTACGTCATGGAGCTGGCGCCCGGCAAGGGCTCCCCCAGGGCCTCGTTCGTGGCGACGGCCGCCAACATGGGCGGTCTGGGCTGCGGGCCGCTGCTGGCCGGAATCCTCGCGCAGTACGCACCCTGGCCGCTGTATCTGCCGTTCGTCGTACACCTGGTGCTGCTGGCCGTCTCTGCGGTTGTCCTGCTCGGCCTGAAGGAGACCGTGGGCGAGCGGCGCCCCCTGAGCACCGTCCGCCCGCAGCGCCCGGGGCTGCCGCCCCAGGTCCGTAAGGTCTTCAGGCCCGCGGCGCTCGCCTCCTTCGTGGGGTTCGCCCTGTTCGGCGTGTTCACCTCGGTCAGCCCCGCGTTCCTCTCCGAGTTCCTGGACGTGGACAACCACGCCGTGAGCGGTCTGATCGTCGCGCTGGCCTTCTTCGCCTCGGTCGCGGGCCAGTCGGCGGTCGGCAGGATCGGAGAACAGCGGTCACTGTCGCTGGGCTGCGCCGGCCTCCTGGGCGGACTGGCGCTGCTCGCGGCCGCACTCTGGTGGCAGCTGCTGCCCCTGATCGTGCTGAGCGCGCTCCTCGGCGGCGCAGGCCAGGGGCTGGCGTTCCGGGCGGCCCTGTCCCAGGTGGCGGCGGCGTCGCCCGCGGACAGCCGGGCGGCGGTGATCTCGACGCTGTTCGTGGTGGCGTACGCGGGCATCTCGCTGCCGGTGATCGGCGTGGGCATCCTCTCGGACCACATCGGGCTCCAGGACGCGGGGCTGGCCTTCATCGCGTGCATGGCCGTCCTGGTCACCTGCGCCGGCCTCTACCTCCTGCGGCGCCCCGCGGGGCAGAAGGCCTGAAGGCGGCTCGCCCGGCGCGTGACCACTGCTTCAGGAGTCCTGGGAAACCACCCGACTTGCGACAGGAGCCGCAAGTCAGGAGAAACACGCACCAAAAGGCTAGGGTCGGCGAGTGGACCGAACCGAGGAGAGCGCCGAAGGCGCAGGGCCGTTCACGACCCGGCTGACCTGGCACCTCAGCGACGGGGCCACCGCCGTATGGGAGTCACGACCGGCGCGCAAGCGCGGGCTGCTCACCGTGCGGGCCGTGAGTGAATCGGAACCCCTCTCACGAAGCGCGGACAGCGAATCGGTCGGCCGCCTCAGGCGGCTGAACACCATTGCCTCGGGTGCCTTCACGGTGGGTGGGGGCCTGTTCGCCGCCGGTGCCGCGGTGGCCCAGTTCGGCACCGGCGACGCGACGAGCGCCTGGATCTACTTCGTCGGCGGCCTGTTCTTCAACACGGGCGGTTACGCCTCGCTGCTCCAGGCGGTCAACGCTCCCCGCCGGGACAGCGGAATCGGTGCTCTTGCCGCAACGCGCTGGAGATGGTGGAGCTACGAGCCCGGACGGATCGACTGGCTGAGCACCTTCCTGCTGTTCGTGGGAACGCTCGTGTTCGGCATCAACCTGCTCAGCTCCCTGCTGCAGGGGCTCTCCGTGCAGCAGGAGAACAGGCTGATCTGGGCTCCTGACCTGGTCGGATGCATCCTGTTCCTGGTCTCGGGGCACCTTGCTCTGGCAGAGGTCTGCCACGGCCGGCCGGGCATCCGCCCCCGCGATCTCGGCTGGTGGATCGTCGCGGTCAACCAACTCGGATCCGTGCTCTTCATGGGTTCGGCACTGGCCGACTTCACCCGTCCCGCCACGGGGAGCGTCCTGAACATCGACATCGCCAACTGGGGCACCCTCACGGGCGCGCTCTGCTTCTCCGTCGGAGGCGTACTCCAGTCCTTCGAACGCCCCTAGGATGCGCCGACCGTCCGGCGCACTTCGCGGTCCCACGTGCACACATGCAGAAACCCCGCCCGACCTGGTGTTTAAGCAGGTCGGACGGGGTTTCCCGTCCTGTGGCGGCGCCAGGGTTCGAACCTGGGTAGGCTGAGCCGGCAGATTTACAGTCTGCTCCCTTTGGCCACTCGGGCACACCGCCTCGAACGACGCGTCGGATCCCGGTTGGGGCTCCTTGGCGACGTCGTAAACGATACCTGATGCCCAGGGGTGCTACGCCACCTGATTGATCAGCACCGGACGCGCCCGGGTGGCTAGGCTTTGTGCCGTACCCCAACGCATACGACGCAAGGAGCCACACGTCATGGCCGACTCCAGTTTCGACATCGTCTCGAAGGTCGAGCGGCAGGAGGTCGACAACGCCCTCAACCAGGCCGCCAAGGAGATCTCCCAGCGCTACGACTTCAAGGGGACGGGCGCGTCGATCTCCTGGTCCGGCGAGAAGATCCTGATGGAGGCGAACGGCGAGGAGCGGGTCAAGGCGATCCTCGACATCTTCCAGTCCAAGCTGATCAAGCGCGGGATCTCCCTGAAGTCGCTGGACGCGGGTGAGCCGCAGCTTTCCGGCAAGGAGTACAAGATCTTCGCCACGATCGAGGAGGGCATCTCCCAGGAGAACGCCAAGAAGGTGGCGAAGATCATTCGCGATGAGGGCCCGAAGGGCGTCAAGGCGCAGGTTCAGGGCGAGGAGCTGCGGGTCAGCTCCAAGAGCCGGGACGACCTGCAGGCGGTGCAGGCGCTGATCAAGGGCAAGGACCTCGACTTCGCGGTGCAGTTCGCCAACTACCGGTAGACGGTTCGCTGCCGTGTGCAGCGGGTCGTGGGCGGGGCGGGGCGTGCCGGTCGGCATGGCCCGCCCCGTAGCCGTGTCCTGAGGGGCCGGGCGGGCGCCGGGTCAGCGGCGGTCGCGGGAGTTGCCGAAGAGCAGGCGGTAGGCGATCAGCAGGACGAGGGATCCGGCGATGGCCGCCACCCAGGTGGCCGTGTCGTAGAAGTCCGTGCTGATGGGGCGGTCGAGGAAGCGGGACGACAGCCAGCCCCCGAGGAAGGCGCCCACGATGCCGATGACGGTCGTGCCGATGATGCCCCCGGGGTCGCGGCCCGGCAGAAGAAACTTGGCTATTGCTCCGGCCAGCAGCCCGAGGATGATCCAGCTGATGATGCTCATGTTCGCGTACCTACCCGTCACTTGTTCCTGCAAGCCAGGACGCTTGCGGGGACGGGTGCGGTTGCCCGCGGGCCGTCTGTCTAGCGGGTGGCGAACGGCTGGTCCGTGGGGACGATCTCCTTGCCGAAGGGCATCAGCGAGACCGGGATGAGCTTGAAGTTCGCGAGGCCCAGGGGGATGCCGATGATCGTGACGCACAGGGCGATGCCCGTGAAGATGTGGCCGAGGGCGAGCCACCAGCCGGCCAGGATCACCCAGAGGACGTTGCCGATGAGGGAACCGCCGCCCGCGTCGTGACGGTCGACGACGGTGCGCCCGAACGGCCAGAGGGCGTAGACGCCGATGCGGAACGCGGCCACGCCGAAGGGGATGCCGATGATCGTGATGCAGAGCAGGAGCCCGGCGGCGATGTAGCCGAGGAACATCCACAGTCCGCACAGGACCAGCCAAATCACGTTCAGGATTGCGTTCATGGTCGGTACCCTGCCATCTGCTCGAGTCGGGCGATGCGTTCGGCCATGGGCGGGTGGGTGGAGAACATCTTGGACATGCCCTGACCGGGACGGAACGGGTTCGCGATCATCATGTGACTCGCGGTCTCGATCCGTGGTTCGGGTGGGAGCGGAAGCTGTTTGGTCCCGGCGTCGAGCTTGCGCAGGGCGGACGCCAGGGCGAGCGGGTCCCCGGTGAGCTGGGCCCCGGACGCGTCGGCCTGGTACTCACGGGAACGGCTCACGGCGAGCTGGATCACGGAGGCGGCGAGCGGGCCGAGGATCATGATCAGGAGCATCCCGAGGAGGCCGGGGCCGTCGTCGTCGTCGGACCGGCCGACGGGGATGAGCCACGCGAAGTTGACCAGGAACATGACGACCGAGGCGAGGGCACCCGCGACCGACGAGATGAGAATGTCGCGGTTGTACACATGGCTCAGCTCGTGGCCGAGGACACCGCGCAGCTCGCGCTCGTCGAGGATCTGGAGGATCCCCTCCGTGCAGCACACGGCTGCGTTGCGCGGGTTCCGCCCGGTGGCGAAGGCGTTGGGTGCCTGGGTCGGGGAGATGTAGAGCCGGGGCATGGGCTGGCGGGCCGCCGTAGAGAGCTCTCGGACGGTGCGGTAGAGCTGCGGCGCCTCGAATTCGCTGACCGGGCGTGCCCGCATGGCGCGCAGGGCGAGCTTGTCGCTGTTCCAGTACGCGTAGGCGTTGGTGGCGAGCGCGACCAGGAGGGCCACGATCAGGCCGGTCCGTCCGAAGAAACTGCCGATGACGATGATGAGGGCCGAGAGGCCCCCGAGGAGTACAGCGGTTTTCAGCCCGTTGTGCCGGCGGTGCACGGTACGCCCTCCAAGTGGTGCAGCAGGGGAACCCTTGCTCGGTGGTGCTCCACTCCCCAGTGGAGCCTCCCGTACTGGTCAACGCGAGGCGACGGAAGCTAGTTCCCTTGTGCGAGGTGGCCGGGGGCACAGGCAGCAGGGGCGGATCCGGTCGGATCCGCCCCTGGGCCGTACGGGTGGGTGCGCCTGCGCGAGCCTGTGAGGGCCGGCGGCGACAGGTCAGCGCTGGGCGGGGAGCCCTGCGAGCGCGCGGGCTTCCGCGTCCGGCTCGACCTCGCTGGTGCAGTGGGCGCAGCGGCTGGCGATGGAGGGGATCTCGCTGTAGCAGTGCGGGCAGTCGCGCAGGGCGGCCTTGATGCCGGCCTTCTCCTCCTCCTCCTTGGTCGTGAAGCGGTTCTGGACCTTGGCCATGGGCAGGACGACCAGGAAGTAGAGGACCGCGGCGGTGATCAGGAAGGCGATGGCGGCACTGACGAAGAGGCCGTAGGGGAACGTCACGCCGTCGACGCTGTAGGAGGCCTTGCTGAAGTCGCCGGTGCCGCGGGTGAAGAGGCCGATGAGCGGCACGATGAACGCGTTGCTGAAGCCGGTGACCACCGCGGTGAAGGCGGCTCCTACGGCGAGGCCGATGGCCATGGAGATGACGTTCCCGCGAAGGATGAAGTCCTTGAACCCGTTCAGCACCGCTCTGGCTCCTCTGTGCTCTTCAGTGTGTGCTCGTCCTGCGCGCTCCGATACGTGACGCGTGCACGCATGACCATGCCCTGTGCGTGGCTGCACGGGCAAGCCGGTCGTAGCCGGTCAGAAGAGGCTGAGGGTGGCGAAACGGAGGATGAGCTGGGGGGCGCCGGACAGTGTGATTCCGGCTACGGCGGTGAGGGCGATCGCCAGGGTGAGCGGAGCGGGGACCCGGAGCGCGGGGGCCATGGGCGCCTGCTCGGCCGCCGGGGCCGGCTCCGGGGTGCTGAAGAGCGCGGCGGTCCACCGGAGGTAGTAGTACAGCGCGATCACCACGTTGACGGCCATGACGACGGCGAGCCAGCCGAGCCCGGCGTCGACGGCCGAGGAGAAGACGGTGACCTTGGCGAAGAGGCCGATGATGCCGGGCGGCAGGCCTGCCAGGCAGAGCAGGAAGAAGCCCATGGCGAGCGCGGCCAGGGGGCGGGTGGCGTACAGGCCGCGGTAGTCGCTCAGGCGGTTGCCGGGGCGGGTACGGGCGACCAGGGCGGCCACCGCGAAAGCCCCGAGGTTCACCACGGCGTACATGAGCGCGTAGGCGACGGTCGAGCCGATCTGGGCGTCGCTGGAGTACGCGGCGGCGGCGATCGGGACGAGGAGGTAGCCCGCCTGCCCGACGGACGACCAGGCGAGGAGGCGTACGGCGCTGCGGGCGCGGGTGGCGGTCTGCCGGAGTGCGGCGACGTTGCCGACGGTCATGGTGAGCGCGGCGAGGACGGCCAGGGCGGGGCCCCAGACGTCGGCGTACGACGGGAAGCCGATCACCGTGACGAGGATGAGGCCGGAGAAGCCGACGGCCTTGCCGACGACGGAGAGGTAGGCGGCGATGGGGAGCGGGGCTCCCACATAGGTGTCGGGGACCCAGAAGTGGAACGGCGCCGCGGCCGTCTTGAAGGCGAAGCCGACGAGGGTGAGGACGACGCCTGCCTCGGCGAGGGTGGAGAACCGGCCCGGTACGTCGTCGAGGCGGGCGGCGATCTCCGTGAGGTGCATCGTGCCGGCGGTCGCGTAGACGAAGCTGACGCCCAGGAGCATCACGGCGGTGGCGACGACGGAGGACAGGAAGAACTTCAGGGCCGCTTCGGAGGAACGGCGGTCGCCGCGCTTGATGCCGACGAGGGCGAACGCGGGGAGCGACGCGACTTCGAGGGCGACGACGAGGGTGGCGAGGTCCCGGGCGGCGGGGAGAAGCGCGGCTCCGGCCGCGGAGGACAGCAGCAGGAACCAGAACTCGCCCGCGGGGAGCTTGCGGGTGTCGCCGATCGAGAGCAGCGCGGTGAGCAGGGCTCCGCCGAGCACGAGGGCCTGGATGACGAGGGCGAAGTGGTCGGCGGTGTAGCTGCAGGCCTGTGTCCCGCCGGCGAGGCAGAAGGTGGAGCGGTCCCCGGCGCGCAGCGGGACGAGCATGACGAGCGCGGCTACGAGCCCGGCCACGGCCCCGTAGCCGAGGAGCGGCTTACGGCGTTCGCCGGTGAAGAGGTCGGCGACGAGGACGAGCAGGGCCACGGACGCCGCGATGACGGGCGGGGCGATCGCGAGCCAGTCGATGGACTGGACGAGGCTCGCCGCCCCGGTTGCGCTGTCGGCTGCCACGGTCACGACTTGCCTCCTGCGAGGAGCTTCTGCACGGCCGGGTCGGTGAGGCCGAGGAGGACGGCGGGCCAGAGGCCGGCGAGGACGGTCAGGGCGGCGAGCGGGGTCCAGGCGGCGAATTCGTAGTGCTGGATGTCGGCGACCGGCTGCTGCTCGCGGTGCTCGCCCATGCAGACGCGGCGTACGACGATCAGCATGTACGCGGCCGTGAGCAGGGTGCCGAGGGCGCCGATGGACATGAAGGTGAGGAAGGCGGGGCGGCTGAGCCCTTCGGCGGGGTCGAAAGCTCCGAACAGGGTGAGCAACTCGCCCCAGAAGCCGGCGAGGCCGGGGAGTCCGAGCGAGGCGACGGCGGCGAAGGCGAGGAGGCCGCCGAGCCGGGGCGCACGGCCGTAGAGAGCGGCTCCGGTGGCTCCGGACAGGGTGTCGAGGTCCGCCGTGCCGTAGCGGTCCTTGACCGCGCCGACCAGGAAGAACAGCAGGCCTGTGATGAGGCCGTGGGCGATGTTCGCGAAGAGCGCGCCGTTCACGCCGGTGGGGGTCATGGTCGCGATGCCGAGGAGCACGAAGCCCATGTGACCCACGGAGGAGTAAGCGATCAGGCGCTTGAGGTCGCCCTTCGCGCCGGGGCGCGCGAGGGCCAGGCAGGCGAGGGAACCGTAGATGATCCCGACGACGGCGAACGCCGCGAGGTACGGCGCGAAGGTCTGCATCCCGTCGGGGGTGACGGGGAGCAGGATGCGGACGAATCCGTACGTGCCCATCTTCAGCAGTACGCCGGCGAGGAGCACGGAGCCGACGGTCGGGGCCGCCGTGTGGGCGTCGGGGAGCCAGCTGTGCAGGGGCCACATCGGGGTCTTCACGGCCAGCCCGATCCCGACGGCCAGTACGGCGATGACCTGCACGGATGTGGTGAGGCCCCGGCCGTTGTCAGTGGCGAGTGCCACCATGTCGAAGGTGCCGCTCTTCAGTCCGATGAGGAGCAGTCCGAGCAGCATGATCACGGAGCCGAGCAGCGTGTAGAGGATGAATTTCCAGGCGGCGGGCTGCTTCCGGTCGCCGCCCCAGCGGGCGATGAGGAAGTACATCGGGATGAGGACCATCTCGAAGGCCAGGAAGAACAGCAGCAGGTCGAGGACGGCGAAGGTCGCGAGGGTGCCGGACTCGAGGACGAGGACCAGGGCGACGAAGGCCTTCGGGGAGGGGCCTGCGGGGAGCTTGAAGTAGCTGTAGAGCGCGCAGAGGAAGGTCAGCAGCGCGGTCAGCACGAGAAGGGGGAGCGAGATGCCGTCGGTACCGAGGTGGATCCGGACGTCGAGTGCCGGGATCCAGCTGATGTCCGTGGTGGCCTGCATCTTCGACGGGTGGTCGTGGTCGAAGCCCGCGGCCAGGACGAGCGCGGCGAGGAGTACGGCGCCGGTGACGGTCACGCCGTGGCGGAGCACGGCCTGGTCGGGGCTCCTGCCCTTGAGGCCGGGCGGGGCGGGCAGGAGCGCGGCGGCCGCGCCGAGGAGCGGGCCGACGACGATGAACGCCAGAAGGAACTGCATCACGGATGCGCTGATATCGAACACGGCTCACGCCCCGGCGTAGACGTTGGCAAAGACGACGGCGGCGATCGCCAGGACAAGGGTTCCGGCGAGCAGCGCGCCGAGGTAGGTCTGCACGTTGCCGGTCTGGGCGCGGCGGATCAGGGTGCCGAGTCCGCGGGCGATGCCGCCCGAGCCGTGTACGTAGGTGTCGACGACCTCACGGTCCAGGAAGCGGACGAGCCGTGCGGCGGCTCCCACGGGGTGGACGAACAGCGCCGTGTACACGGCGTCGAGGTGGAATCCGGTGACCGCGTGGCGGTGCAGCGGGCCCAGCAGGAGCCTGCCGGGGTCCGAGGGGTCCTGGGCGTCCGCGATGGTGCCGTACGCCGCGGTGTGCGAGGCCATGGCCTCGGCCTCCACGAGGGCGGGTTCGGCGTCGGGGTGAGCGGCCACCGCGCCGACCGGGGGGCGGTCCGCGAGTGCCGTGGTGTGGCGCCAGGCCCCGTAGGTGACGAGTCCACCGACGAGTCCTACGCCGGTGGAGAGGACGGCGGTCGTGAGGGACGGGGTGAGGCCGTGTCCGTCGAACCAGTCGGTGAGGACGCCGGTGGTGAGACCGAACGCGATGGTGGGGACGGCGAGGACCCAGAGGACGGAGGTCATCGCGGCGGGCTGCCTGCCGTGGTCCGGGGCCTCGGGGCCGCGCCCGCGGAAGGCGAGGAGCCACAGCCGGGTGGCGTAGGCGGCGGTGAGGACCGCGGCGGCGAGTCCGGCGACGAGGATCGTCCAGCCGGCCGCTGCGGGGGCGACGTCACGGTCCCCGAAGGCGGTGTGCTCGGCGGCGACGAGGACGGCTTCCTTGGAGAAGAAGCCGGCGAACGGCGGGATGGCGGCGAGCGCGAGGAGGGCGACGGTCATCGTCCAGTAGGCGTCGGGGATGCGCTTGGCCAGCCCGCCCATGCGGGACATGGCGGCGAGTGAGTTGGTTCCCGCGGCGTGGATGACGACGCCCGCCGCGAGGAAGAGGACGGCTTTGAACGCACCGTGCGACAGGAGGTGGAAGACGGCGGCCCCGCGGTCGCCCACGGCCAGGGCGCCGGACATGTAGCCCAGCTGGCCGATCGTCGAGTAGGCGAGGACGCGCTTGATGTCGTCCTGGGCGAGTGCGGCGAGTCCGGAGCCGATCATCGTGACGGCCGCCATGACGGCGAGGACGACCAGGGCGGCGCCGGAGGCTGCGAAGACGGGGAGGAGCCGGGCCACGAAGTAGATGCCGGCGGCGACCATCGTCGCGGCGTGGATGAGCGCGGAGACGGGGGTGGGGCCGGCCATCGCGTCGGGCAGCCAGGTGTGCAGGGGGAACTGCGCGGACTTGCCCGCGACACCGGCGAGGAGCAGCAGCGCGATGAGGGTGGGGTGGTCGAGCCCGCCGTTGGTGACGGCGGCCAGGATCCCGGTGATGCGGAAGGTGCCGGTGTCGGCGGCGAGCGCGAACAGGCCGATGAGGAAGGGCACGTCGCCGAGCTTGGTGACGAGGAAGGCCTTGAGGGAGGCCGCGCGGGCCTCGGGGGTCTCCCAGTAGTGGCCGACGAGGAAGTACGAGCAGATGCCCATGATCTCCCAGCCGACCAGGAGCACCATCAGGTCGCCGGAGTAGACGACGAGCAGCATCGCGGAGGTGAAGAGGGAGACGAGGGCCGCGTACGACGGGTAACGGACGTCGTCCTTGAGATACGCCGTCGAGTAGATCTGCACGCAGGTGGCTACGAGTCCGACGAGCACGGCGACGAGGACCGCGAAGCCGTCCAGGTGCAGGGCCAGGTCGACCGGGACCGAGCCGGTGGGGGTCAGCTGGGTCGCGGCGTCGATGGGCCGGCCGCCTCCCTGGCGGGCGGCGACGAGGACGGCGAGGACGGCGGCAGCGACCGTCGGTAGCACGGCGAGGGGACGGACGAAGCCGGGTACGGTCCGGCCCAGGAGCAGCCCTGCGGCGGCGCCCAGGAAGGGGAGGAGGGGGACGAGGACGGCGAGGGTCGTGGTGGTCACGCGGTGGCCTCTGCCTTCTTTGCCTTCCCTGCCGGAGCAGTGGCCTGGTCTGCGGTGGTGTCCCGGGCGTCGTTGTCCGCTTCGTCGGGGAGCGTCTCGGCGTCGTCGGTCTCCGCGGTGTCGCGGAGGCGGTCGACGTCCGAGCTGCCGCGGTTGCGGTAGACGGCCAGGACGATCGCGAGGCCGATGCCGATCTCGGCGGCGGCGATGGCGATCGTGAAGAGGGTGAGGGCCTGGCCGGCGTGGAGTGCGTCGCGGAGCCAGACGTCGAAGGCGACCAGGTTGAGGTTGACGGCGTTGAGCATGAGCTCGACGGACATCAGGACGAGGATCGCGTTGCGGCGGGCGAGTACGCCGTAGAGCCCGGTGCAGAAGAGGAGGACGGCGAGGACCGCGGGATAGGCGAGGTGCATCAGCTCTTGTCCTCCCGGTCGGCGGCGGGCCGTCCCTGCTTGTCCTGGTGCCTGCTGTCCTCGCTGCCCCGCCCGCCCTGGCGGCCCTGCCTGTCCTGGCGGTCCTGCCTGTCCTGGCGGTCCTTGCGGGACAGGACGATCGCGCCGACGAGGGCGGCGAGCAGCAGGACGGAGAGCGCTTCGAAGGGGAGCACCCAGTGCCGGAAGAGGAACTCCCCCGCGGCCTTGGTGGAGCCCTGGGCGGGACCGTCCAGATCGATCCAGGTCGTCCGGAAGGCGTCCACGACGACCCAGACGAGGGCGCCCGCGGCGGCGACGGATGCGCCGAGGGCGATCCACCGGTTGCCCGAATCGGCGTCCGGGGAGCGGCCGATGGGGGCTCTGGTGAGCATCAGCCCGAAGAGGAGGAGGACCACGATGGAGCCGATGTAGATCAGCACCTGCACCCATGCGATGAACTCGGCGGTGAGGAGGAGGTACTCCACCGCCAGGCCGCCGAGCGCGACGACGAGCCAGAGGGCCGCGTGCACGAGTTGCTTGGTCGTGACGGTGATGAGAGCCGCGCCGAACGTGGCGAGCCCGACCAGGAGGAAGGCGATCTCGACGCCGGTGGGTGAGAGGAAGCCGGGGTGGCCGGCTGTAGCCGCGAGGGTCATTCCTGGCCCTCCTCGTCCGGGGACTGCCCCGGCCTGGCCTGCTCAGCTTTCTGCGCCGCCTGGGCTTCCTGGGCCGCTTGGGCTTCCTGGGCCTGGAGCTTGTCGGCCGCCTTGCGGGCGGCGGCGATCTCCTTCGGCTCCTCGGCTCCCGGGTCGAGCGCGGGCGGCTCCGGAACGGTCCACATCCACTCGCGGAGCTTGTCGCGCTCGTGGGTGAGTTCGTGGATGTCCGTCTCCGCGTACTCGAACTCGGGCGACCAGAACAGCGCGTCGAAGGGACAGACCTCGATGCAGATACCGCAGTACATGCACAGGGCGAAGTCGATCGCGAAGCGGTCCAGGACGTTGCGGCTGCGCTCACGGCCGCCGGGGGCGGCCGGGGGCACCGTCTCCTTGTGGGAGTCGATGTAGATGCACCAGTCGGGGCACTCACGGGCGCAGAGCATGCAGACCGTGCAGTTCTCCTCGAACAGTCCGATGACGCCCCGGGTGCGGGGCGGCAGTTCGGGCTGGACGTCCGGGTACTGCGCGGTGACCGTGCGCTTCGTCATGGTCCGCAGGGTGACGGCGAGACCCTTGGCCAGGCCTGAGCCGGGGATCGGGGGCACTAGTTGATCGCCACCTTCACGATGCCGGTGAGCGCGATCTGCGCGAGGGCGAGGGGGATGAGCGTGGTCCAGGCGAGCTTCTGCAGCTGGTCCTCGCGCAGGCGCGGGTAGGTGACCCGGAGCCAGATGACGACGAACGCGAGAACGCCGGTCTTGAGCAGGGTCCAGACCCAGCCGAGCCCGTCCGCGCCGAGCGGCCCGTGCCACCCGCCGAGGAACAGGACCGTCGTCAGACCGCACAGGACGACGATCCCGGCATACTCGGCGAGCAGGAACAACGCGAACCGGAGGCCGGTGTACTCGGTGTACGCCCCGAAGATGATCTCCGAGTCGGCGACCGGCATGTCGAAGGGCGGGCGCTGGAGTTCGGCGAGACCTGCCACGAAGAAGACGAGCGCGCCGACGATCTGCCAGGGCAGCCACCACCACTCGAAGGCGTTGAGGATGCCGGGGAGCGAGACGGTGCCGGCCGCCATGGCCACGGAGGCGGCGGCGAGCAGCATGGGCAGTTCGTACGCGAGGAGCTGCGCGGCGGTGCGGAGGCCGCCGAGGAGGGAGAACTTGTTGGCCGAGGCCCACCCGGCCATCAGCGAGCCGAGCACGCCGACGCCCATGACGGCCAGCACGAAGAAGATGCCCGCGTCGACGACCTGACCGACCGCCCCCTCGCTGGGGCCGATCGGGATGGCGACGATCACGAGGAGGTACGGGAGCAGGGCGACGGCGGGTGCCAGCTGGAAGATGCGGCGGTCCGCTTCGGCCGGTACGACGTCTTCCTTCTGCGCGAACTTCACCCCGTCCGCGACGAGCTGCGCCCAGCCGTGGAACCCGCCCGCGTACATCGGGCCGAGGCGGCCCTGCATGTGGGCCATCACCTTGTGTTCGGCCTGTCCCACGATCAGCGGGACGACCATGAACACGGCGAAGACGATGACGAGGCGGAGGGCGACGTCGAGTACGTCGTTCACGCTGTATCGCCTCCGGCGGGACGGTCGGGACCGTCGGAACGGTCCGTGCGGGATGAGGAGTCGGGGGTGCCCTTACGCTCGGCGGTGCTGTCGGGGGCAGGGTCGGCGTCGTCCTGCGCGGGGGCCTCCGACGACGGCTCGGGCTCGCTCGGCCGCTCGGCGACCTCCGACTGCTCCTCGGGCTCGGGCTCGCTCGGCCGCTCGGCCTCGGACGGCGCCGGCCCTTCCGGGGCAGGCTGCTCCGGGGCAGGCCGTTCCGGCGCCGGCCGCTTCGGGGTGTCGTCGAAGGCGGGGCGCGCGTCGTGCCAGGGTGCGTCCGCCCCACCGGCCGCGCCCTTCGCGGGTGCCGAGCCGCCGTCGTCCCCCGGGCCGGCCGGAGGCGTGGCCGCAGGGCCGGTGGTCTGGCTCGCCGAGCCCTGGGAGGCGCTGCGGGTACGGCGTGGTGGCGCCGCCGGCTGCGGGGTCTCAGCCGCGTCCGGCCGCCGGCCCGCCGAGCCCTCGCTCGCGCTGCGGGCCCGGCGCACCGGGCGGTCGCCCGCCGCGCGGGCCCCTCGGGCGGGGCGGGCCGGTGCGGGCGGGAGCTGTCCCTTGAGCGGGCCCCATTCGTTGGGATCGGGCACCCCCGGCGGCAGCATGGTCCGCCGCTTGGGTCCCCCGTGTTCGGACTCTCCCGGCTCCTTCGCCCCCGGCCAGGCCTTGGCGACCCGGGCCGCCAGGACGAAGTCCTTGCGCAGCGGGTGGCCCTCGAAGCTCTCGGGCAGCAGCAGCGGGACCAGATGGGGATGGTCATCGAAGCCGATGCCGAACATCTCGTGCGTCTCACGCTCGTGCCACGCGGCGCCCGCGTAGACGCCGACGGCGGTGGGCAGGGTGGCCGCGTCGTGCGGAACGGTCGTACGGAGCAGCAGGCGCCGGACCGTGCCCCCGCCGAGAGCCGCGACATGGGCGCAGACCCGGAAGCCGGTGCCCGGTTCGTCGACGGCGCTCAGCCAGTCGAAGTAGGTGCAGCCCAGCTCGTCGCGGGCCGTTTCGAGGGCGGCGGTCCAGGAGGCGGCCGGGACGTCGACGGTCAGCAGGTCGTACGCGTGCGCGGCGGTGGCGTCCGCGCCGAAGACGTCGGTGACGGCGTCGGGGAGCGTGCTGTAGAGGTCCGGGGCGGTCACTTCCCCTCCTCCCCCGGTGCCTTCGGCGCCTCGACGAGACCGCTGCGCAGGGCGGCGGCCGACGGGCGGGCCGTGTCCTCGGTGCTGTACCGCTCGGCCAGCGATTCGCGGGCGATCTTCTCCTGGAGCTTGAGGATGCCCTGGAGGAGCGCCTCGGGCCGGGGCGGGCAGCCGGGCACGTAGACGTCGACGGGGATGATCTGGTCGACGCCCTTCGTCACGGAGTACGAATCCCAGTACGGTCCGCCGCAGTTGGAGCAGGCGCCGAAGGAGATGACGTACTTCGGCTCGGGCATCTGCTCGTAGAGCCGCTTCACGGCAGGGGCCATCTTGTCCGTCACCGTGCCGGAGACGACCATCAGGTCGGCCTGCCGGGGGCCGGGCGCGAAGGGGATGACGCCGAGCCGGATGAAATCGTGCCGCGCCATGGAGGCGGCGATGAATTCGATGGCGCAGCAGGCGAGTCCGAAGTTGAAGACCCACAGGCTGTAGCGGCGGCCCCAGTTCAGGACCACCTTCATCGGTTCGGGCGCGAGCCGGGACAGCACGCCGAGCCTCTTCGGCTCGGGCAGCGGCGTCGGGTCGGGCAGCGACACGGGGGGTTCGGGGTTCGGCCGGCTCGTCACGCCCATTCGAGGACGCCCTTCTTCCATGCGTAGAGCAGTCCCACGGCCAGGAAACCGAGGAAGATGAACATCTCCACCAGAGTCGTCGCCCCGTACCCGGGGGCCGCGAAGACCGTCGCCCACGGGAACAGGAAGATCGAGTCGACAGCGAAGATCACGTACAGGAAGGCGTACACGTAATAGCGAACCTGGGTGTGGGCCCAGCCCTCGCCCACGGGGTCCACGCCGCACTCGTACGTGAGGAGTTTCTCCGGCGTCGGGACCACGGGCCTCAGCAGCCGGCCGGCCCCGAAGGCGACGGCGACGAACACCACGCCCACCAGGGCGAGCAGTCCGACCACTGAGTAGCTCTGGAAGTAGTCCGACGCGAGAACGGTCGGTCCCGGCACGTCCGCCACGTCCGCCCCTCGCTCCCTCAACCTGTTCGACGGTCTGTACGCACGGGAGTCTAGGCCCTGTTAAAGAGACGGTAAGCAGCCCCGTCGCACAACGGGTGGGGCAGAAGGCGCATGACGGGTGGGGCGGGAGGTGACGGGGGAGAGCCGACGCGAGGTGGGGTTATCCCTACTCGTCCTCACCCACGAACCCCATGGCGTGGGCGCGCCCGGCCCGGCACGCTGGTCGTATGACCATGAGCCCCTCCCTGCCGGACAACGACCGGCCGCCGCCCGCGCGCTTCGCCTTCGACCGGTGGACGTGGAAGGAGATCGCGTATCTCCTGGCCAATCTGCCGATGGCGCTCGTCGGGTTCGTCTACACCGTGTTCCTGGTCGCCGTGGGCGCGGGGCTCTCCGTCACCGTGATCGGGCTGCCGCTGCTCGCGCTGGGGCTGAAAGGCGCGCGCGGTCTCGGCCGGGCCGAGCGCGGCAGGGCGCGGAGGATGCTCGGGGTGCGGATCGAGGAACCGAGCCCGATGGTGCGCGGCCGCCGGGACCAGGGCTTCTTCAGCTGGCTGTGGTCGGGGCTGAAGGACCCGGTCGGCTGGCGGGCGTTGCTGTATTCGTTCATCCGGCTGCCGTGGGGTGTGGCGACGTTCGCCGTGACGCTGGTGAGCCTGTTCGTCCTCTGGCCGGTGCTCCCCTACCTCGCGCGCGGCCTGACGAACGCGGACCGGGCGATGGTACGGGGGCTGCTCTCGCCCTCCGACGAACTGGAACGCAGGATCGCCGAGCTGGAGTCGGACCGGGGTGTGGTGGTGGACACGGCCGCCGCGGACCTGCGCCGCATCGAACGCGACCTCCACGACGGCGCACAGGCCCGCCTCGTCGCCCTCGCCATGGGCCTGGGGCTGGCGAAGGAGAAGCTCGAACACGACCCCGAAGCCGCCGCCCGCATGGTCGACGAGGCCCACGGCGAGGTCAAGGTCGCTCTCCAGGAACTCCGCGACCTCGCCCGCGGCATCCACCCCGCCGTCCTCACCGACCGCGGACTCGACGCCGCACTCTCCGCCATCGCCTCCCGCTGCACCGTCCCCGTGACCGTTTCGGTGCAGCTGCCGGCCCGCCCGGCCGAGGCCATCGAGGGCATCGCGTACTTCACGGTCTCCGAGCTCCTCCAGAACGTCAGCAAGCACAGCCGCGCCGGTCAGGCCTCGGTCGACGTGTGGCGGTCCGGCGACCGGCTGATGCTCCAGGTCCGGGACGACGGGACGGGCGGCGCCCGGCTCGACGGCGGTACGGGCATGTCGGGGCTGGCGGAGCGGCTGGGAGCGGTCGACGGGGTGTTCGTCCTGGACTCCCCCGAGGGCGGCCCGACCACGGTCACCGCGGAGCTGCCCTGGCGCGACCGCCTCGCCACCGTGGCCGAGCGGGCCGGTGCGGCGTGACGCGGCGACAGCGGGGGCTCCCGTCCCGGGTAGGGGGCGGGGCGTCCCCGTGGTGGGGAAAACCCCCGGCCGGATACGGAGACGGCCCTCATGGTGAGGCGGGCCCCGGCACAGCACTCTTGAGCTATCAGCCGTTGTATCGGTCCGCGGGGAGTTCCCGCTCAGAAGAAACGGACGGACGCCACTGATGGCCACGGCATACGGACCGGACACCCGGGACCAGCACAGGCCCGGCACCGGGTCGGGGGGCTACCCGCCGGCGAAGCACTTCTTCCCCGCGGCGCTCCGCGCGCCCTTCGAGGCGCGTACGTGGCGCGAGCTGGCCTATCTGCTCCTGAGCCTGCCGATCAGCGTGGTGCTGTTCTCCTTCGCGGTGACCATGGTGTCGCTCGGCCTCGGCATGCTGATCACCTTCCTCGGCATTCCGATACTCGCCGCCGGCCTCGTCATGTGCCGCGGCTTCGGTGTCATGGAACGCGGCCGGGCGCGCGGGCTGCTGAAGCTGGATGTCGCGGATCCCGCACCGGTGCGCGGCAGGGGCGGCCTGATGTCCTGGGTCGGCGCGACGCTGAAGAGCGGGGTGTCCTGGCGGCATCTCCTCTACGCGGTGCTGCACATGCCGTGGGCGGTGTTCGCGTTCACCGTGGCGGTGACCTTCTGGTCCTACGGCTGGGCCGCGTTCACCTATCCGCTGTGGCACTGGGTCTTCCCCGCGTACGTGGGTGTCGACGGCCTCCAGCTGTACGGCGACAACACGCACCAGGTCTACCTCGACTCGCCCTTCGAGCTGGCGGTCACCAGCGGGCTCGGCCTGGCTCTCGTCCTGGTCACGCCGTGGATCATCAGGGGCCTGGCGACCGTGGACCGGGCCATGGTCGCGGGTCTGCTCGGCCCTTCCCGGCTGGCCACCAGGGTCTCGGAGCTGGAGTCGGGCCGGGGTGTGGTGGTGGACACGGCCGCCGCGGACCTGCGCCGCATCGAACGCGACCTCCACGACGGCGCACAGGCCCGCCTCGTCGCCCTCGCCATGGATCTGGGGCTGGCGAAGGAGAAGCTCGAACACGACCCCGAAGCCGCCGCCCGCATGGTCGACGAGGCCCACGGCGAGGTCAAGGTCGCCCTCCAGGAACTCCGCGACCTCGCCCGCGGCATCCACCCCGCCGTCCTCACCGACCGCGGACTCGACGCCGCACTCTCCGCCATCGCCTCCCGCTGCACCGTCCCCGTGAAGGTCGTGGTGGACCTGGAGTCGCGACCCGCGCAGGCCATCGAGGGCATCGCCTACTTCACGGTCTCCGAACTCCTCCAGAACGTCAGCAAGCACGCCCGGGCCACCCGCGCCTCGGTCGACGTGTGGCGGGCGGCGGACCGGCTGATGCTCCAGGTCAGCGATGACGGGCGCGGCGGAGCCGGTGTGTCGACGGGCAGCGGTCTCGCCGGGCTGACGGAGCGACTGGACGCGGTGGACGGCATCCTCGTCGTCGACTCCCCCGCCGGCGGACCCACGACCGTCACGGCCGAGCTGCCCTGGCGGGGCTGACCATCCGGCTCCGCACCGCGCCGCAGTGCCCCGGCCGCCATCACGGCGGCCGGGGCACTGCGGCGCGTCCGGTGCCGCCGGAACCGCTGGTGTACGGCCCATCCGGGCGCCGGAGCTGGAATGCTGGGCACACGAGCGGCCGCGTGCCGGCGGCGAACAGACGGAACACCGACAGTGGGGGACACAACGTCGTGGAGGAAAGAGTGCGGGTCGTCATCGCCGAGGATTCGGTGCTGCTCCGGGAGGGACTCACCCGGCTGCTGACCGATCTGGGGCACGACGTCGTCGCGGGGGTCGGGGACGCCGAGGCGCTGATCAAGACGGTGGGCGACCTCGCCGGGCAGGACGCGCTGCCGGACGTGGTGGTCGCCGATGTGCGGATGCCGCCGACCCACACCGACGAGGGCGTGCGGGCGGCGGTGCGGCTGCGCAAGGACTACCCGGACATCGGGGTGCTGGTGCTCTCGCAGTACGTCGAGGAGCAGTACGCCACCGAGCTGCTGGCCGGCAGCAGCCGCGGGGTCGGCTACCTGCTGAAGGACCGGGTCGCCGAGGTCAGGGAGTTCGTGGACGCCGTGGTCCGGGTGGCGCAGGGCGGGACCGCCCTGGACCCGGAGGTCGTGGCACAGCTGCTGGGCCGCAGCCGCAAGCAGGACGTGCTGGCGGGGCTCACGCCGCGCGAGCGGGAGGTCCTGGGTCTGATGGCGGAGGGGCGCACGAATTCAGCCGTCGCGCGGCAGCTGGTGGTCAGTGACGGAGCGGTGGAGAAGCACGTCAGCAACATCTTCCTGAAACTCGGCCTGTCACCCAGTGACGGGGATCACCGGCGTGTTCTCGCTGTTCTCACTTATCTGAACTCGTGACAAGGCGATGATCTAGTCGCGAGGATCTGGATGATCCACCGGTAGCCGAGTGCGACCCCAGGACCAGGACGAAAGGATGAGCACCGGGGCCTCGTCCAGTGATCGAAAGGTCCGGAAAAGATATGGCAAAGCGTGACGCTTTCATGTCTCAAAAACGCGTCCACCATATGACCGGTCCGAGGAAGGCGACCCTTACAGAAGTAGGGTGGGGCCCGGACCGCCGACGGGTCGGCCGGTCCCGAGCCGCCGCCCCGAGGGAGGTCCAGTTCAGTGACCAGCCAGGTCAGTAGCCCAGCCGGAAAGTCCGATGAGGCCGACGAGGCTGTCGTCGGGGAGCAGCGAGCCCCGCGCATTGATCGTACGGGTGCCACCGAGAAGGAAATCCGCCGCCTGGACCGGGTGATCATCCGTTTCGCGGGTGACTCCGGTGACGGCATGCAGTTGACGGGCGACCGGTTCACGTCGGAGACCGCGTCGTTCGGGAACGACCTGTCGACGCTGCCCAACTTCCCGGCCGAGATCCGGGCACCTGCCGGGACGCTGCCGGGCGTGTCGTCGTTCCAGCTGCATTTCGCGGACCACGACATCCTGACCCCGGGCGACGCGCCGAATGTGCTGGTCGCGATGAATCCCGCAGCGCTGAAGGCGAATATCGCCGATGTGCCGCGCGGGGCCGACATCATCGTGAACACGGACGAGTTCACGAAACGCCCGATGGCGAAGGTCGGGTACGCCGAATCCCCTCTCGAGGACGGCTCGCTCGAGGCGTACAACGTGCATCCTGTGCCGTTGACGACCTTGACGATCGAGGCATTGAAGGAGTTCGGGCTTTCCCGCAAGGAGGCCGAGCGGTCGAAGAATATGTTCGCGCTCGGGCTGTTGTCCTGGATGTACAACCGTCCGACCGAGGGGACGGAAACATTCCTCCGGACGAAGTTCGCCAGCAAGCCGGACATCGCCGAGGCGAATGTGGCGGCGTTCCGCGCGGGCTGGAATTTCGGTGAGACCACGGAGGATTTCGCGGTCTCGTACGAGGTCGCACCGGCGTCGCAGGCCTTCCCCACCGGCACGTACCGCAATATCTCGGGGAACCTGGCATTGTCGTACGGGCTGATCGCGGCGGGCCGGCAGGCGGATCTGCCGGTGTATCTGGGCTCGTATCCGATCACTCCGGCGTCCGACATCCTGCACGAGCTCAGCAAGCACAAGAACTTCGGCGTACGGACGTTCCAGGCGGAGGACGAGATCGCCGGCATCGGGGCGGCGCTCGGCGCTTCGTTCGGCGGGTCGCTGGGTGTGACGACCACGTCGGGTCCGGGTGTGGCGCTGAAGTCGGAGACGATCGGTCTGGCGGTGTCGCTGGAGCTGCCGCTGCTGATCATCGACATCCAGCGGGGCGGGCCGTCCACCGGCCTGCCGACCAAGACGGAGCAGGCCGACCTGCTCCAGGCCATGTACGGGCGCAACGGTGAGGCACCGGTCCCGATCGTGGCGCCGAAGACCCCGGCGGACTGCTTCGACGCGGCGCTCGACGCCGCCCGGATCGCGCTGACGTACCGGACACCGGTGTTCCTGCTCTCGGACGGGTATCTGGCGAACGGCTCCGAGCCGTGGCGGATCCCGGAGATCGACAGCCTCCCGGACCTGCGGACACAGTTCGCGACCGGGCCGAACCACGAACTGGCCGACGGCACCGAGGTGTTCTGGCCGTACAAGCGGGACCCGGAGACCCTGGCCCGCCCCTGGGCGGTGCCGGGCACGCCGGGTCTGGAGCACCGGATCGGCGGGATCGAGAAGCAGGACGGCACGGGGAACATCTCCTACGATCCGGCCAACCACGACTTCATGGTCCGTACGCGTCAGGCGAAGATCGACGGCATCCGGGTCCCCGACCTGGAGGTCGACGACCCGGCCGACGCCACGACCCTGGTCCTGGGCTGGGGTTCGACGTACGGGCCGATCACCGCGGCCGTACGGCGGCTCCGCGCGGCGGGCGAGACGATCGCGCAGGCCCATCTGCGCCACCTCAACCCGTTCCCGCGGAATCTCGGTGAGGTGCTGCGGCGTTACGACAAGGTCGTGGTCCCGGAGATGAACCTCGGGCAGCTGGCTTTGCTGCTGAGGGCCGAGTACCTCGTGGACGCCCGGAGTTACAACCAGGTCAACGGAATGCCCTTCAAGGCCGAGCAGCTCGCCACCGCCCTCAAGGAGGCCATCGATGCCTGACGCCAACGAACTCCTCCAGCTGGTCCCCAAGGCCGAGGGCAAGCAGTCCATGAAGGACTTCAAGTCCGACCAGGAGGTGCGCTGGTGCCCGGGCTGCGGTGACTACGCGGTCCTCGCGGCCGTGCAGGGCTTCATGCCCGAACTGGGGCTGGCCAAGGAGAACATCACGTTCGTCTCCGGCATCGGCTGCTCGTCCCGCTTCCCGTACTACATGAACACGTACGGGATGCACTCCATCCACGGCCGCGCCCCCTCCATCGCGACGGGCCTGGCCACCTCCCGCCGCGACCTGTCCGTCTGGGTCGTCACCGGTGACGGCGACGCGCTGTCCATCGGCGGGAACCACCTCATCCACGCCCTGCGGCGCAACGTCAACCTCAAGATCCTGCTGTTCAACAACCGGATCTACGGGCTCACCAAGGGGCAGTACAGCCCCACATCCGAGATCGGCAAGATCACCAAGTCGACGCCGATGGGCTCCCTCGACGCCCCCTTCAACCCGGTCTCCCTCGCCCTGGGCGCCGAAGCCTCCTTCGTCGCCCGCACCGTCGACTCCGACCGGAAGCACCTCACGAGCGTGCTGCGCGCGGCCGCCGACCACCCCGGCACCGCGCTCGTGGAGATCTACCAGAACTGCAACATCTTCAACGACGGCGCCTTCGAGGTGCTCAAGGACAGGGAGCGGGCCCAGGAGGCGGTCATCCGCCTCGAACACGGCCAGCCGATCCGCTTCGGTGCGGAGAATGCCAAGGGGGTCGTGCGCGATGCGCTCACGGGTGACCTGAGCGTCGTCGCGGTCACCGAGGAGAACCAGTCGCGGATCCTCGTCCACGACGCCCACAACCCCAGCCCCACGACCGCGTTCGCGCTGTCCCGGCTGGCCGACGCCGACACCCTGCACCACACGCCGATCGGCGTGCTGCGCAGTGTGGAGCGCCCGGTCTACGACGCGCTCATGTCCGACCAGCTCGATGCCGCGATCGAGCAGCACGGCAAGGGTGACCTGAGCACCCTGCTGGCGGGCAACGACACATGGACCGTGGTCGGCTGATCCGCCGTCACGCCTGTCCGCCGGGGCCCGGAGCCGACTGGTTCCGGGCCTCGTCGTATGCCGCGCGGGCGGCCTCGACCCCGTCCACCTGCCGCTCGGACCAGCGGGCCAGAGCCCAGACCTGGTCGGCGGCCTCCCTGCCGACGGGGGTGAGCGAGTAGTCCACGCGGGGCGGGATCACCGGCTTCGCGTCCCGGTGCACGAAGCCGTCGCGCTCCAGCGTCTGGAGGGTCTGGGCCAGCATCTTCTCGCTGACGCCACCGACCGTGCGGCGCAGTTCGCTGAACCTGTAGGAGCGTTCCAGGAGCGCGGCCAGCACGAGCACGCCCCACCGGCTGGTGATGTGTTCGAGGACCAGCCGGGAGGGGCAGTTCTGCTGGTTGACGTCCGGGCGCCGGCCGCCCACTTCGTCCAGGATGCTCACCGTCATACCAGCACCTTACTTCAAAGTGGGTACTTTCCCAGAGTTAGTACACCCCCTATGGTGAGTTACGTTCCACTCGCAGCAGGACCAGCGTCACCAGGAGAGAACCCTCATGAGCATCGTCGTCACCGGAGCCACCGGCGCCCTCGGCCGCCTCGTCGTCGAGCGTCTGCTCGACACGGTCCCGGCCAACCAGGTCGTCGCGGTCGTCCGCGACAAGGAGAAGGCCGCCGCGCTCGCAGCCCGGGGCGTCGAGCTCCGTATCGCCGACTACGACCACCCCGAGACCCTCGCCGGCGCGTTCCGGGCAGGTGACCGCGTGCTGCTGGTCTCGGGCAGCGAGGTCGGCAGGCGGATACCGCAGCACACCGCGGTGATCGACGCCGCGAAGGCGGCCGGGGTCGCACAGCTCGCGTACACCGGGGTGCTGGGCGGGCCCGGGGCGGATTTCCTGCTGGCCGAGGAGCACAAGGCCACCGAGCAGCTGATCCTCGACTCCGGGCTCCCGTACACCTTCCTGCGCAACGGCTGGTACACCGAGAACTACACGGCGAATCTGGCGCCCGTCCTGGAGCACGGCGCCGTCGTCGCCAACGCGGGTGACGGACGCGTCGCCTCCGCCACCCGGGCCGACTACGCGGACGCGGCCGCCGCCGTGCTGACCGGAGAGGGCCACCTGGGCGTGGCGTACGAGCTGAGCGGCGACGTGGCCTGGTCGCTGGCCGAGTACGCCGACGTGGTGGCCGCCGCGGCCGGCAAGGAGATCGCCTACAAGAACGTCCCGGCCCCGGTGCACCAGGAGATCCTCGTCGGCGCCGGGTTGCCCGAGCCCTTCGCCGCGATCCTCGTCGACGTCGACGAGGCCATCGCACGCGGCCTCCTCGCCGGGACGAGCGGCGACCTGGCCCGCCTGATCGGCCGGCCGACCACTCCGCTGGCCGAGACGGTCGCGGCGGCGGTCGCCACGGCCTGAACGGGCACGCCCGCGCCTGTCACGACCGTTTCCCTGAGACGGCAATGACAGAGGGCCCTTCCGGCGCTACCGTCGTGCAGTCGGCCGTCCGCCGACGCAGGAGTGCCGGGAGGGCCCGTGAAGGGGAAGAACGAACAGCGGGCAGGCCTGCTGTACGGAATCGGCGCGTACGGGATGTGGGGCCTCGTGCCCCTCTTCTGGCCGCTGCTGGAACCGTCGGGGGCGGTGGAGATCCTCGCCCACCGGATGGTGTGGTCGCTGGGCGTCGTCGGCATCGCCCTGCTGTTCCTGCGTCGCTGGGCGTGGATCGGGGAGCTGCTCCGGCAGCCCCGGCGGCTGGGGCTGATCGCGATCGCCGCGACGGTGATCTCGGTCAACTGGGGTCTCTACATCTGGTCCGTGAACAACGGCCACGTCGTCGAGGCGTCGCTCGGCTACTTCATCAATCCGCTGGTCACCATCGCCATGGGCGTCCTGCTGCTCGGCGAGCGGCTGAGGCCGGTGCAGTGGACCGCGGTGGCGACCGGCTTCGCCGCGGTGCTCGTGCTGGCGATCGGCTACGGGCAGCCGCCGTGGATCTCGCTGGTGCTGGCGTTCTCCTTCGCGACGTACGGGCTGGTGAAGAAGAAGGTCAACATGGGCGGCCTGGAGTCCCTGGCCGCCGAGACCGCCGTGCTGTTCGTGCCCGCGCTCGGGTTCCTGCTCTGGCTCGGGGCGAGCGGCGACGCGACGTTCCTGGCCGGGGGCGCGGGCCACGGAGCCCTGCTCGCCGCGACAGGACTCGTCACCGCGATCCCCCTCGTCTGCTTCGGCGCCGCGGCGATCCGGGTGCCGCTGTCCGTCCTGGGCCTGCTGCAGTATCTGGCGCCGGTGTTCCAGTTCGCGCTCGGCATCCTGTACTTCCACGAGGAGATGCCGCCCGAGCGGTGGGCCGGATTCGCACTGGTCTGGGTGGCCCTGATGCTGCTGACCTGGGACGCGCTGCGGTCGGCTCGTCGCACGAGGGCCGAGGCCCTGCGCCTGGCCGTCCGGGCGGCGGAGGCCTCGGCCCCCGTCGACACGGCTTCCGCTTCCAGGCCGGACACGGACACCCCGGCCATAAAATAGTTACTGAGTTGCCTTTTTGACTCGGTTGCGTTTTCCTGTACGGCAGGACGACGCCCACCGAGGAGCAGGCATGACCGACGTACTGATCGTGGGCGCGGGCCCGACCGGACTGACGCTGGCCTGCGATCTGGCCAGGCGTGGCATCGCGGTCCGGATCGTGGACAGATCGCCGGAGTATCCGCGCAGTTCGCGGTCGAAGGGCCCCAACGCGCGCTCCCTGGAGGTGCTGGAGGACCTGGGGGTCGTCGAGGCGGTGCTGGCGGCGGGTTCACCGCCGCTTCCGATGCGCAAGTACCGCGACGGTGTGCCGGTCTCGGACGCCGATCCGTACGCCGGTTCCTCGCCGACGCCGGACGCCCCGTACGACCGGGGCCGGCTGATCGCCCAGTGGCGGCTGGAGGAGATCCTGCGCGACCGCCTCGCCGGGTACGGCGTGGCGGTGGAGACCGGCACCGAGGTCGTGGGCCTCACCGACGACGGGTCCTCGGTGACCGTCGCCCTCGCCGACGGGTCCGTCGCCCGCGCACGGTACGTGGTGGGCTGCGACGGTGCCCACAGCCGCGTGCGGAAACTGCTCGGCGTCCCGTTCGACGGGGAGACGGACGAGGAGCAGATGATGGTCTGCGGCGACGTCGAGATCACCCCGGGCGTCCTGGACCGGGGCATCTGGCACCAGTGGTTCGACGAGGACGGAGCCGTCATGCTCTGCCCCATCCCCGGCACACGGACGGGCTGGTGGTTCCAGTCGGGCCCGGAGCGTGACGCGGACGGCCGGCCCCTCGCCCCCGCCCTCGACGGTTTCAGGCGGCTCTTCGCCCGGCACACCCGGCTGCCGGCCGACAGCCTCACCGGGGCCACACTGCTCTCGACGTACCGCGTCAACGTGCGCATGGCCGACCGCTACCGGGTGGGCCGGGTCCTCCTGGCCGGGGACGCCGCCCATGTGCACGCCATCGCGGGCGGGCTGGGCATGAACACCGGCATCCAGGACGCCTACAACCTCGGCTGGAAGCTCGACCGGACGCTGCGGGGGCGGGGCGGACCGGGGCTGCTGGACACCTACGAGGAGGAGCGGCTGCCGGTCGCCGCCTGGACGCTGGACCTCACCTCGGAGCGGCTGCGGGCCACGCTGGAGGCGATCAGGGAACCGGGCGGCGGACTGGACACCGCGATCACCCCGTCGACGGCGGGGCTCGACCGCGGCTACCGGTGGAGCTCCCTCGCCCGGCCCGGGGGCGGGGACGGCGTACGGTCGGGCGACCGCGCGCCGGACGCCCCCTGCACCGAGGCCGCGACCGGTGCGCCCACCCGCCTGTTCCGTCTCTTCGCCGGTCCGCACATCACGGTGCTGGGCTTCGGGGCGGGCGCGGAGCGGGCGTTGCGGGAGGCGGCCGACAACCATGGCGACGCGGTGCGGACCTTCCGGGTGTACGGCGCCGGGGCCTCCGGGCCCGGCGCCGGCGCCGCCGCTCCGGACGCGCTGCACGACCGGAAGGGGCTCGCCCGCGCGGCCTACGGCGTCGACGGTGACACCGTCGTCGTGGTCCGGCCCGACAACCATGTGGGGCTGATCGCGGACGCCCGCGACCGGGACGCGGTACGGCGGTATCTCGACGCGCTGGACGGGGCGCGGGAGCCGGATCCGATGAGTGTGGCAAGCATGGTGGACGGCACCCGCAAAGGCTGATTGAGTGCCCGGATGGGGACGATCCTGAGGGACATGAGGCACGTTCAGTGGCATGAGCTGCGCCATGCCCAGGGCTCCGCGTCCCAGGTCCCCGGGTTGCTGTCACGGATCGCCTGGGGCGACAGCGAGTCGGCGGAGGACGCCCTGAGCGATCTGGGGCGGTGGATCGGCGCCATGGCCGTGTTCGACGCGACGGCCGCCACGGTGCCGTTCCTCTGGGAGCTCGCCGCCATGGAGACCGTGAAGGACCGCGTGGGGGTGCTCGGCCTGCTGGGGACGATCCTCGCCCATGGCCACGCGCACCATCCGGAGTGGACCAGGGACGCGCATCTGGCGGTGCTGGCGGGCCGGACGACGGCCGAGCGGCTCGCCACGGACGGCGATCCGGCGGTGCGCGCGGCTGCCGGGACCCTGCTGACCGCGTGCGCCGGACACGTCTGCTCGGCCTGCCCGCCACGGTGAGCAGGCCCTGGAGTGCGCCGGATTCAGCCTCCGCCGACGGGGCCGACCGTCCCCGCAGGTCAGCGACGTAGGACGGGAAGGCGATCTCTCTAGGCTGACCCCATGTTCACGCCACCCGCCGCATACACCCTTGTCGCCACGGATCTGGACGGCACACTGCTGCGTTCCGACGACACCGTGAGCGCCCGCTCACGCGCCGCCCTCACCCGCGCCGCGTCGGCCGGCGCACGACATCTGATCGTCACGGGCCGGCCGGTGCCCGGCATACGCGCCCTGCTCGCGGACCTCGGCTACGAAGGGCTCGTGGTCTGCGGCCAGGGCGCACAGGTGTACGACGCCGGGTCGGCCCGCATGCTGAGTTCGGTGACCCTGGACCGGGAGCTGGCCGACACCGCGCTCGGCAAGATCGAGGCCGAGGTGGGGCAGGTGTTCGCCGCGGTGGACCAGGACGGCGCCGACGGCCGGACCCTGATCGAGCCGGGCTACCGCATGCCGCACCCCTCGCTCCCCGCTCAGCGCGCCGGGCACCGGTCGGAGCTGTGGGCGGCGCCCGTCATCAAGGTCCTGATACGCCACCCGGAGCTGACGGACGACGAGCTGGCCGCCGCCGCCCGGGGAGCGGTGGGCGGCGATCTGGCGTCCGTCACGATGGCGGGCCCCGGCACGGTGGAGCTGGCCCCCTTCGGCGTGGACAAGGGCACGGGGGTCACTCTGGCCGCCGGGCTGCTGGGCCTCGACCTCGCCGGCGCCGTGGCGTTCGGCGACATGCCCAACGACCTGCCCATGTTCCGCCTGGTCGGCCACCGGGTGGCGATGGCCGACGCGCACGCGGAGCTGCGGGCCGCCGCCGACGAGATCACGCTCTCGAACGAGGAGGACGGCGTCGCGGTGGTCCTGGAGCGGCTGTTCGCCTGAGACCGCACGCGCGGCCGGCCGGGACCATGCGCCGACACCCAGGACCATGCGCCGCCCCCGGGCCCTCGCGACACACCCGAGGCTTCGCGACACCCCGCGGCCGAAAAGCACCTCCCAAAACTTTATGCACATGCATATGATTGCGTACGCCGGTAAAAGCCGTACGCAATCAATTGGGGGCATGGCATGACCACGCGCGACTTCCTCTTCCTGCTCGGCAGCAGCCGCACCGGCGGCAACACCGAGACACTGGCCCGGCTCGCGGCCGAGCAGCTCCCGGCCGGCACGGGACAGCGCTGGCTGGACCTGCGGGACCTCCCGCTGCCCGACTTCGAGGACCGGCGGCACGCGGACGGACGGCCCCCCACCCTCACGGGCAACTCCGCGACCTTGCTGGAGGCGACACTCACCGCCACCGACGTGGTCATCGCCTCGCCGCTGTACTGGTACTCCGTCTCCACCTCCACCAAGCGCTACCTCGACCACTGGTCCGGCTGGCTGGAGGCCCCCGGCGCCGACTTCCGGCGGCGGATGGCCGGGAAGACGCTGTGGGGGGTCACCGCACTCGCGGACGACGACCCCGCGGTCGCCGAACCGCTCGCGGGAACCCTGCGGAATTCGGCGCGGTACCTCGGGATGCGGTGGGGCGGGGTACTGCTGGGCAACGGCAGCAGGCCCGGTGACGTGCTGACCGACACCGAGGCCGCGGCCCGGGCGAAGGTCTTCTTCAGCTGACGCGCCCACCCCCGGCGGCGCCCCCACCGCCGGGGGCGTCCCCGGGCGTGCCGGCGCCGGTCAGGGACCGCAGGACATGGGCCACCAGCGTGGCGACCGTCGCCTCGTCCTGCGCCGGCTTCCGCAGCACATGGCGGTAGTAGACGGGTCCGTAGAGCATCTCCACCGCGAGCGGCAGATCGGCGCCGTCCGGTATCTGCCCCTGCTCCTGGGCACGCCGCATGCGCCCCACGGCGGCCTCGAAGCGCGGGTCGACCAGCTGCTCGCGTACGGCCAGTGCGAGTGCGTCGTCATGATGCATCTCGGACAGGATCCCGGCATAGGCCGGGCCGTAAGGCGCCGTGGAGACCAGCTTCACCGCACTGTTGATGTGCGTCCGCAGATCGGCCTCGATGTCACCGGTGTCGACGAACGGCGTGGAGCCGACGAACACCTCGGCGAACGCCTCCAGCATCACCGCGCCCTTCGACGGCCACCAGCGGTAGATCGTCTTCTTGCTCACGCCGGCGCGGGCCGCGATGGCCTCGACGGTGACCCGGCCGTACCCCTTCTCCGTACACAGCTCCAGCGCGGCGTCCAGCGTCGCCCGTCGTGACCTCTCACTGCGGCGCAGGGAACTCGGCGATGTGATCATTCGGTGAGCATAGGGGTATTCCGCCCACCGCTTATTGACAGGTCGTCGCCAAAAGTCGAACAATGACCAGGCTGGAAACGGAACGTACCGTGTCGTGACGTTCCGTGCAGTACACCGTTCGTGCCGTTCGTGCCGCGACGAGCCGATCGGGGGACGGCTCGACCGGCCGACGGTACGGACGGCCCGTGCCGAGCCCCTCAGACGGTGACGTCCCTCGTGGTGAAGCGCGCCCAGGCCGCGGAGCCGAACACCGCCGCGTACACCGCCTGCAGGCCCAGATTCCTGGCCATCTCGTCCCAGTAGACCGGGTCCCGCAGCAGGTCCGTGAAGGACAGCCAGTAGTGCGGGAAGAGATACGGATGCATCCCGTGCAGCTGCGGCATCGTGTCCAGGATCTGCACGGTGATCAGCACACCGACGGTGGCCGCCATCGCCGCGATCCCGCTGTTGGTGAGCGTCGAGACGAAGAGGCCCAGCGCCGCGAAGCCGACGAGGGACACCGCCACCGCGACCGCGATCAGTCCGGCCCGCAGGAGTCCCTCGCCGAAGCCGATCCGGGTACCCGAGATCGTCGTGACCTCCCCGACGGGGAAGAGCAGCGCCCCGGCCGCGAGCGCCGATGCCACCACGACCAGGGTGGCGACCAGGCAGAACACCAGCACGGACGCGTACTTCGCGAGCAGCAGCCGGGTGCGGCCCGCCGGCGCCACCAGCAGATAGCGCAGGGTGCCGCCGCTCGCCTCGCCCGCGACGGAGTCCCCCGCGATGACGCCGACGGCCATAGGGAGGAAGACGGGCAGCGTCGCGGAGAGGGCCGCGAAGACCAGGAACAGTCCGTTGTCGGTGACCTGGGAGAGGAAGGCGGGTCCGCCCCCGCCGCCGGGCCCGGCCTGGGAGCCGTCACCCGTCCCGATGCGGAGGGCGATCCCGATGAGGACGGGTACGGCCGCCAGGACCCCGAGCAGCGCCAGGGTCCGCCACCGGCGGAGCATGGTGGTCAGTTCGGAGCGGAGGATCCCGAGGGTCCACAGCGCACGGCGCGCCGCCGGGGGCGCCGGGGGCGCCGTGAGTTCAGCCTGCGACATCGAATCCCTCTCCGGTGAGCGCGACGAAGGCGTCCTCCAGCGAGGCCCGTTCGACGCCGAAGGCGCGTACGCGGACACCGCCGCGCACCAGGGCCGCGTTGAGGTCCGCGAGTTCCACCTCGCCCGGCGGCGCGTCGGCGCTCACCCGGTCCCCGTCGGTCACGAGGCCCGTCGCCCCGCGTTCCGCGAGGACGCGGGCCGCGTCACCCGGGTCGGGCGTGGTCACGGCGAGGCGGTCCCGGGCGCCCGCGGCGAGCGTGGCGACCGGGCCCTGGACGAGGAGCCGGCCGCGGGCCATCACCGCGGCGTGGGTGCAGACCTGCTCGATCTCGTCGAGCAGGTGGGAGGAGAGGAAGACGGTGGTGCCCTCGCCCGCCAGCTCCCGCACCAGGGAGCGGATCTCGCGCATGCCCTGCGGGTCGAGGCCGTTGGTCGGTTCGTCCAGCACGAGCAGTCTGCGCGGCTGGAGGAGAGCGGCGGCCAGCCCGAGCCGCTGCTTCATCCCGAGTGAGTACGCCTTGGCCTTCTTGCCGGCCGCGGCGGCGAGCCCGACCCGCTCCAGGGCATCGCCCACTCGCGCGCGCCGGGTACGTGGGTCGGCGGCCGGGTCGGCGGAGTCGAAGCGCACGAGATTGTCGCGGCCCGTCAGGAACCCGTACAGCGCGGGCCCTTCGATGAGCGCGCCGACCTGCGGGAGCACCGCCCGGGCTGCCGCCGGCATGGGGCGGCCCAGGACCTGTGCGGTGCCGGAGGTCGGGTCGATGAGCCCCATGAGCATCCGGATCGTGGTGGTCTTGCCGGAGCCGTTGGGCCCCAGGAAGCCGAAGACGCTTCCGGCGGGGACGGCGAGGTCGAGCCCGTCGACGGCCAACTGCCCGCCGCGGTAGCGCTTGGTGAGCCCGCGCGTCTCGATCACCGCGCCGGGCTCCCGCCCTGTGTCCGGTCCGGCCGTAGCGGCCGCTGTGTCGGTCATACGCACTCCCGGTCCTGTCCCGCCGTGGTCCGGCACCCCGCGACCTGTGTCCGCCGGGCCCCGTCGCACGGACCGCCCCGCCGTACGGAGCGTACGACGGGGCGGGGCGTACGGTGCGTCCTACTTGGCTGTGTCGGCCGCCTTCACCAGCGCGTCCTCGGTGACCGCGCCGACGTAGACCTTGCCGTCGTCCGTCAGCAGCGCGTTGACCAGGCGTGTCTTGAAGACCGTGCCCGAGCCGAAGTCGCCGGTGACCTTGTCGCCGAGCGCGTCGAGGAACTGCTGCGCCTCCGCGGGGACACCGCCGGAGCCCTGGGCGGGCAGCCCCGCCCCGCCCGGGGCGTCGATCTCGGCGACGGCGTTCCAGCCCTCGCCGATGACGTTGAGGCCCTTGAAGTCCTCCAGGGCGCCCAGGTCCTTCCGCGCCTTGTCCGCCGTGCCCTTCTTCTCCGTGTCGGCCTTCAGCTCGTCGGCCTCGGTCACCTTCGCGCCCTTGGGCGGGGTGAAGGAGAAGGAGGAGGCGTCGGGCTTCCCGAAGTCGACCTTCGTGAAGCCGGCGTCGACCGCCGCCTTGCCGCCGCTGCTCGGGGCCAGGGTGAACTTCAGCGGTACGCCGGTCGAGGCGTCGACCGCGACGGTGACGGAGCCGATCGTCGAACCGGACTGCTTCGGCTTGATCACGAGCTTGTAGGCGTCGCGTCCCGCCACCTGCGCCGTGCCGCCGACGGTGACGGACGTGGTGTCGTCCGCGGCGGCGAGCGCCTCCTCGGCGAGCTCCTTCGGAGTGGCCGGCACTCCCTCCGGCGCCTTGTGCTCCTCGGCCTTTCCGCCCGGACGTCCGTTCCCGTCGGACTCCGCGTGGTAGACCTCGTTGCTCTCGCTGTCGTATCCCCAGATGTCGTCACCGTTGTGGACGACGCTGTACTCGGAGCCCTCGCCGAGGATCGAGAGGCGCTGCTTGTCGGGGCCGTCGGCCGCGACCCGGAGCGTGTGGGTCCCGGAGGCGAGCTCCATCAGCTTGGCGTCGGGGGACGCGCTCGACTCCCCCGGTCCCGATGCGGCGTCCGGCGCGAAGGAGCCCGCGAGCCCGCCGAGCGACGGGATGCCGAGGTCGGTGCTGACCTTCACCGTGCCGGACAGCTGCTCCTGGTCCGATGCGGCGATCTTCTCGATGAGTTCCTGCGCGGTGATGTCCGGGAGCTCCGGGTCTCCGGAGTCCGCGAGTGCCGGGACGAGTCCGATCGTCGCGGCCGCCACTCCCGCCACCGCGAACGGGACGATGTAGCGCGCCGCCTTCCGGCGGCCCACGACAGTGCCCGTGGCCTCGCCGTTGGTCTCTGCGCTGTCGTTCGGTGCCATGTGTGCTCTACCTCCGTGGTCGGCGGCTGCCATCCCGTGCACGTGTCCACTCCCCGCCGCCATTCTCACCCGATGTGGTCAGGAGTGGTTGTCATCCATCTGACCAAATCGGGCGAGGACAAGCGTCAGCCCTCGGGAGCAACTGTGCGTACCTCTCCGGGATGACCCCGGGAGTACACGGTCCACCGAGCCCTTAGGGGTCAGCCCGCGCGGTGCACCACGGCGTCGCACAGTTCTTCGAGTGCGGCCTTCGCGTAGCACTCGGGCAGGGGTGCCAGCGTCGCCCGCGCCTCCTCGGCGTAGCGGACGGTGTCGCGCCGCGCCTGTTCGAGGGCCGGGTGGGCGCGCAGGCCGCGCAGTGCCTCCGCGAGCCGGGCGTCGTCGGTGAGGTCGCCGTCCAGCAGCTCCACGAGCTCCTTGTCCTCCGGACGGCCCTCGGCCGCCGCCCTGGCGCGCAGGTGCAGGACAGGCAGGGTGGGGATGCCCTCGCGCAGGTCGGTGCCGGGCGTCTTGCCCGACTCGTGGGAGTCGGAGGCGATGTCCAGGACGTCGTCGGCGAGCTGGAAGGCGATGCCGAGGCGTTCGCCGTACTGGGTGAGGATGTCGACGACCGACTCGTCGGCCCCCGACATCAGGGCGCCGAACCGGCCGGACACGGCGACCAGTGAGCCGGTCTTGCCGCCCAGCACGTCCATGTAGTGGTCGACGGGGTCACGTCCGTCGCGCGGACCCGCGGTCTCCAGGATCTGACCGGTGACCAGGCGTTCGAACGCCTCCGCCTGGATGCGGACGGCCTCCGGCCCGAGGTCGGCCAGGATGTGCGAGGCGCGGGCGAAGAGGAAGTCGCCCGTCAGGACGGCGACGGAGTTGCCCCAGCGGGTGTTGGCGCTGTCCACCCCTCGGCGTACGTCCGCCTCGTCCATCACGTCGTCGTGGTACAGCGTCGCCAGGTGCGTCAGTTCGACGACCACGGCCGAGGGGACGACGCCCGGGGCGTCGGGGTCACCGAACTGGGACGCGAGCATCACCAGCAGCGGCCGGAAACGCTTGCCCCCCGCGCTGACGAGGTGCTGCGCGGCCTCCGTGATGAACGGGACCTCACTTTTGGTGGCATCCAGCAGCCCCGCCTCGACAGCGGCCAAACCGGCCTGGACATCGGCCTCAAGAGCCTGGTCCCGCACGCTCAGTCCGAACGGCCCGACGACGGTCACGAGGGGATCTCCTGTCTGCTGACGATCACACGGAATGTCGATGTGTCGTTGTCCTCACTCAACTCAGCGTATCCGGTCCCCTTTGGATCATCATGGGCGCCTTCCCGCCACCGCCGGTATGTTCGGCATCAGCTCATACGATCAGGAGTTGTCGCTTTGTCCCACGCCCCGACCGGTACCGAACCGGCCCAGCCACCGCCCGGAGACGATCACGCCTTCTTCGGCCAGCCACGGGGCCTGATGACCCTGTCCGGGCTGGAGGTCTGGGAGCGTTTCTCATTCCTCGGGATGCAGGCGATCCTGGTCCTCTTCTTCGCGGACACGGTCTCCGACGGCGGCATGGGCATGGACCCGGGCACCGCGGCGTCCGTGTCCGCCGCCTACGGCACCCTCGTCTACCTCGTCTCCGTCGCCGGCGGCTGGCTGGCCGACCGGATCCTCGGTTCGTACCGCGCCGTCCTGTACGGCGGCATCCTCATCGCCTGCGGCCACTACGCCATGGCCGTGCCGACCGCCACGATGACCTGGGTGGGCCTCGGCCTGATCAGCGCGGGGACGGGGCTGCTCAAACCCAATGTCGCCTCGATGGTCGGCAAGCTCTACCGCACGGAGGACCAGCGCCGCGACGCCGGCTTCGCGCTCTACTACATGGGCATCAACATCGGTGCCTTCGCCGGGCCGCTGGTCACCGGCTGGCTCGGCGACCACGCCGGCTGGCACTGGGGCTTCTCGGCCGCCGCGGTCGGCATGACGCTCGGCCTGATCCAGTACGTCGCGGGCCGGCGTCACCTGGCCGGGCGAAAGCACGCGGCGGAGTACGCCCTCGCGCCCGGCCCGATGCGCCGGGCCGTGCTGACGATCGTGGCCGGCGTCGTGCTGGCCGCCCTGGTGGCAACGGCTCTGGCGCTGGCCGGCTGGCTCACGATGGACCGGTTCGTCGACGTGCTCACCCTCGTCTCGGTGATCGCGCCCGTCGTGTACTTCGCCGTGATGTTCAGGAGCCCCCGGGTCACCCCGGAGGAGCGCGGCAGGCTCCGGCCGTACGTCGTGCTGTTCCTGGCCTCCGTCGTCTTCAACTTCATCCTCTTCCAGGCGTACTCGACGATGATGCTGCTCGCATCCACCAACGCCCGTACGGAGATCTTCGGCTTCCACTTCCCGGCGAGCTGGTACGCCTCCGCGCTGGGCGCCTTCGAGGTCGCTCTGGCGCCCGTCGTGGCTGCCGTCTGGGCCCGGATGGGGCCGCGCCAGCCGCACGCCTCGAACAAGATCGCGATCGGGGTGATCCTCGGCGGCCTGTCCTTCCTCCTGATGGTCATCCCCACCTCGGGTCACGCCGACGAGACGTACAAGATGGCCGCCTGGTGGATCGTCGGCTCCTATCTGCTGCTCGGCCTCGGCGACATCCTGCTGGAGACCTCCGGCATGTCCGCCACCACGAAGCTCGCCCCCAAGGCGTTCGCCAGCCAGACGATGGCGCTGTGGTTCCTCTCGCTGGCCCTCGCCAACGGCATCCAGGCACAGATCGTGAAGCTCTACGGCGAGGTGTCCAACCCCGCCTACTTCGGTGTCAATGGCGCTATCGCGGTGGCGGCCGGTGTGGCCGTCATCGCCGCCGCTCCCTGGCTCAAGCGCACCATGCACCCCGTCCACTGAGGTACCGCCATGCGAATCCGCACCGATTTCCCGTACGAGACCACCCACGAGGACCTCTACATCCCGCTGGCGGACGGCACCCAGCTGTACGCCAGGATCTGGCGGCCGGTCACCGACGAACCGGTGCCCGCGCTGCTGGAGTACCTGCCCTACCGGCTCAGCGACTGGACGGCGCCGCGCGACTGGCAGCGCCACCCCTGGTACGCGGGCCACGGCTACGCCTCCGTACGGGTCGATGTCCGCGGGCACGGCAACAGCGAGGGCATGCCGGGCGACGAGTACGACGCGCAGGAGCTCGCCGACGGGGTCGCCGTCGTGCACTGGCTGGCCCAGCAGGAGTGGTGCTCCGGGAAGGTCGGCATGTTCGGCATCTCCTGGGGCGGCTTCAACTCGCTCCAGATCGCCGCGCTCGCACCGGAGCCCCTGAAGGCGGTCGTCACCGTGTGCTCGGCCGACGACCGCTACGACAACGACGTCCACTACATGGGCGGCTCCGTCCTCGGTGTGGACATGCACGCCTGGGCCTCCACCATGCTGGCCTTCGTCTCCCGGCCCCCGGACCCGGCGGACGTCGGCGACGACTGGCGGGAGATGTGGCTGCGGCGGCTCGAAAAGGTGGAGCCGTTCATCCACACGTGGCTGGCGCACCAGACCCGCGACGCCTACTGGAAGCACGGCAGCGTCTGCGAGGACTACGGCGCCGTCAAGGCGAAGGTCCTCGCGGTCGGCGGCTGGCACGACCCGTACCGCGACACCGTCCTGAGGCTCGTCGAGCACCTGGACCCCGGGCAGGTACGCGGGCTGATCGGCCCCTGGTCGCACCAGTACCCGGACCGTGGTCTCCCCCCGGGACCCGCGATCGGCTTCCTCCAGGAGACGCTGCGCTGGTGGGACCAGCACCTCAAGGACGAGGACACCGGGGTGATGAACGAGCCCCTCCTGAGGTCCTGGATCAGCGGCTCGCACCCGCCTGCCACGGTGTACGAGACGCTGCCCGGACGCTGGGTCGGCGACGCGAGCTGGCCGTCCGAGAACGTCGCGCCGGTGGCGTACGCCCTGGCGGGCGGACCGCAGACCGTCCGCTCACCGCAGCAGACCGGGCTGGACGCGGGCCGCTTCTTCCCGTTCGGCAACGACGCCGACCTGCCGCCCGACCAGCGGGACGAGGACGCCAAATCGGTGTGCTTCGAGTTCCCCGTCGAGGACGCCCCCATCGAGATCCTCGGGCGCCCCCGGGTGACGCTCCGGGTCCGGATGGACGTACCGCGCGGCCAGGCGATCGCCCGGCTCTGCGACGTGGCCCCGGACGGAGCCTCCACTCTGGTGACCCGCGGGGCCCTCAACCTGGCCACCCGTCACGGGCGCGAGCGCGCGGAGGACTGGCCCGTCGGGGAGACCGAGGACGTGACCTTCGAGCTGAACGGCATCGGGCACACCTTCCCGCCCGGCCACCGGATCAGGCTCGCCGTCTCCTCCTCGTACTGGCCGTGGATCTGGCCCCAGGCGGGTTCGGCGGGCTTCACGCTCGAGGCGGACGGCAGCCTCGTCGAGCTCCCGGTGCGCCGGCACACCGAGGACCCGGGCATCACCTTCGGCGAACCGGAGCAGTCGGAGCCGCTCGGCGTCGTGTACCCGGTCACACTCGACGAGCAGCGCCCGGAGCGTCTGGTGGTCCGGGACGTCGCCAAGGGCGAATGGCGCCTGGAGGTCGATCCGCGTTACGGCGGCACGCGTGTCTACCCCGACGGGCTGGAGTTCACCGAGGACGCCCTGGAGACGTACACGATCCAGGAGGACGACCCGCTGTCGGCGCGGGCCCGTTCGGACTGGACGATCCGGCTGCACCGGCCGGAGATGGCCTGGGACGTGCGGATCGAGACGCGTTCGGAGACGAGCGCGGACGCGGACGACTTCATCACGTCCAACGAGGTCGTGTGCAGGGACGGTGACGAGATCGTCTTCCACCGGACCTGGGAGAAGCGGATCCCCCGCACGGCGGGCTGACCAGGGTTATCGCGTAACTTTCCGGGCATTACGCCTACTTGAGGCGCTGCCGCCCGCCGACGGCGGCCACGTACGGTGTTCCTCAAGCGACTGGAAAGGGGCAGCGACAGATGCCCGAGCAGAGCAGCCCGCTCGACCTGGCCGAGGGCGATCCCTTCGGTCCGCACAACCTTCCGTACGGCGTGTTCTCCACCCCTGGACACCCCGAGGACCGAAGGGTCGGAGTCCGTGTGGGGAAACACGTGCTGGACGCCGGGGCGGCGGCACACGCACTGGGTTCGCCGTACGCCCGGCTGCTGGCGCAGCCGAGCCTGACGCCCCTGCTGGCGGCGGGGCGCACCGCGTGGCGGGACGTGCGGCGGGCACTGACGGCGTGGGTGACGGTCCCGTCCCACCGCCCGGACCTGGAACCACTGCTGTACCCGCTCGACTCGGTGACCCTGCACCTGCCGTACGAGGTCGCGGACTACGTCGACTTCTACGCCAGCGAGCACCACGCCACCAACGTGGGGCGGATCTTCCGTCCCGACGGCGCGGCCCTCACCCCCAACTGGAAGCATCTGCCGATCGGTTACCACGGGCGGGCCGGCACGGTCGTCGTCTCCGGCACGGACGTGGTCCGCCCCTCCGGGCAGCGCAAGGCGCCGGCCGACCCCGTCCCCGTCTTCGGCCCCTCGGTGAAGCTGGACATCGAGGCCGAGGTCGGCTTCGTCGTCGGTGTCCCCTCGGAGCAGGGCTCCCCCGTGGCGCTCGGTGACTTCCGCGAGCACGTCTTCGGGCTCTCCCTGCTCAACGACTGGTCGGCGCGGGACATCCAGGCCTGGGAGTACGTGCCGCTGGGCCCGTTCCTCGGCAAGTCCTTCGCCACGTCCGTCTCGGCGTGGGTGACTCCGCTGGAGGCTCTGGACGCGGCCCGCACGGCGCCGCCGGCCCGTGACGCCGAGCTGCTCCCCTATCTGGAGGACGCGGACGACGAGGAGCCGGGCGGCTTCGACATCCGGATCTCGGTGGAGATCAACGGACAGACCGTCTCCGAGCCCCCGTTCGCCTCCATGTACTGGACGGCGGCCCAGCAGCTGGCGCAGATGACGGTGAACGGCGCGTCGCTGCGCACGGGCGACCTGTACGGCTCCGGCACCGTCAGCGGTGCGGAGCCGGAGCAGCGCGGCTCCCTGCTCGAACTCACCTGGAACGGCCGCGACCCGCTGGACCTGGCCGATGGCAAGCGGACGTTCCTGGAGGACGGCGACACGGTCACCCTGACCGCCTGGGCGCCCGGTCCGCACGGCACGCGGGTAGGGCTCGGCGAGGTCACCGGACGGATCACGGCCGCACCGTGACCGGCACCGCGCCCACGCTCCCCGAGGAGCTGCTGCTGCTCGCCCTGGATCCCGTGAGCGGCAAGCCGTACTGCCGGGGCGGGTTCCTGGAGTACGGCGTCGCCGGGGCGGTCCTGGCGGAGCTGGAGCTCCAGGGGCGGATCGCCGAGGAGCGCGGCCGGGTGGTCGTCGTGAATCCGCTGGACCCGCCGGATCCGCTGCTCGCGGTGTTCCTGCGGAGCCTTCCGCCGCCGGGCAAGAGCAGGCTCGGCTCGGGGATCTCGGCCCCGCGCTGGGTGCGGCAGTCGGGGCGGCGGGCCGAAGGGCTGTATCTGGACGCCCTGGTGGAGCGCGGCGTCCTGCGCCGGGAGTCCCGCCGCTTCCTCGGCCTGTTCCCGCTCCACCGGCACCCGGCGGGTCCGGCCTCCCCGGCGGAGCAGGTGCGGCAGCGCTTCGAGGAGTCCCGTGCGGCGGGCTTCCCCGACCGCGGGAGCCGTCTGCTCGCGGCGCTGGCGGCGGCGGTGGAGCTGCCGTCCGTGGTGAAGCAGGGCGACCGCCGCACGCGCGCGGCGGTGCGGTCCCTGGCCCGCGAGGAGTGGCCCGCGCAGGCCGTGCACCGCAATGTGCGCCAGGACAAGGCCGCAGCGGCCGGTGGCGGGGACGGCGGCGGCGGGGGCGGCGGGGACTGAGTGAGGCGGTGTCCGACTCGGCACGCTCCGGCGGCGAGGGGAGCGGTGGCCAGCGACGCGTCAGGCGGTCACACGTTCGGGGGGGACCTCATTCCATCCCCTGCGGATACGCTGAAGAGGCCCGCGAGACTGCCTCCCATGGGAGCACTGATGAGCAGCGAACCCGAGGCACCCGAGCCGCGGTGGGCGGTCCCGCCCGTGGGCGGCTGGACCGCCGATGACCTGGACACACTCCCGAATCTGCCTCCGCACACGGAGCTGATCGACGGGAGCTTGGTTTTCGTGAGCCCGCAGACGTTGTTCCATACACGGGCGGTCGACTTCTTCAACTGGCAATTGCGGTCACTGGCACCGCCTGAGCTGGAGGCCGTCCGGGAGTTCACCATCGACATCGACTTCCAGAACCGGCCCGAAGCCGACGTCGTCGTCGTGCGGGCGGACGCGGTCGAGAGTCTGCGGCAGACACGGTTCCCCGCGAGCAGTGTGCTGCTGGCTGTCGAGGTCGTGTCCGACGAGTCCGTCACCCGTGACCGGGAGACCAAGCCCGTGAAGTACGCGCGGGCCAGGATCCCGCACTACTGGCGGGTGGAGAACAAGGACGGCCGGGCGGTCGTGTACGTCTTCGAGCTGGAACCCGCCACCGGCGCCTACACCTCCACCGGGATCTTCCATGACCGGATGAAGGTCTCCACGCCCTTTCCCGTCGATCTCGACCTGACCGCGATCGTCTCCCGCCGCCGGGCGCCCACGGAGTAGGACCGGCCGGACGGGCGGACCCACCCGGGGTTCAGTCGAACTCGGGGGGCTCCTCGTCCCAGCCGAACTCCGGGTCCGGGACCTGAGCGGCGGGCTGAGTCACCGGCGTCGGCTCGGGCGCCCGGGCCGGTGCAGCAGCCGGCGAAGCCTCCGGCGCGGCGGCCGACGGGCCCGAGCCGTCCAGCCCCGCCAGCACCTCCAGCACTCCCTCGCCGTACGTCGCGAGCTTCTTCTCGCCGAGGCCGCTGACCCCGCCCAGCTCCGCCAGGGTCGTGGGACGCAGGGCGGCGATCTCGCGCAGCGTCGCGTCGTGGAAGATCACGTACGCCGGGAGGCCCAGCTCCTTCGCCTGGGCGCCGCGCCAGGCGCGCAGCGCCTCGAAGACCGGGACGGCCTCGGCGGGGAGGTCGGCCACGGCCGCCGCCGACTTGGCCTTGCGGTCGCCCGAGCCGCCGGACCGCGTCGTGGGCTTCTTCGGCTCCTTGCGCAGCAGCACCTCGCGCTCCCGGCCGAGCACGGAACCGCTCTCCTCGGTCAGCACCAGCGTGCCGTACTCACCCTCGACGGCGAGCAGCCCCTGGGCGAGGAGCTGGCGCACCACGCCCCGCCACTCCGCCTCGGCGAGCTCCTCGCCGATACCGAAGACCGAGAGCTGGTCGTGGTCGAACTGGATGACCTTGGCCGTGCGGCGGCCCAGCAGGATGTCGATGATCTGGCCGGCCCCGAACTTCTGGTTCCGCTCCCGCTTCAGCCGGACCACGGTGGACAGCAGCTTCTGGGCGACCACGGTGCCGTCCCAGGTCTCCGGCGGGGTCAGGCAGGTGTCGCAGTTGCCGCAGCTCTCGGCGCCGGGCTCCTGGCCGAAGTACGTCAGGAGCTGGGCCCGGCGGCACTGGACGGTCTCGCAGAGCGCCAGCATCGAGTCCAGGTGCGCGGCCGCACGCCGCCGGAACGCCTCGTCGCCCTCGCCGCCCTGGATCAGCTTGCGCTGCTGGACGACGTCCTGGAGGCCGTACGCCATCCAGGCCGTGGACGGTGCCCCGTCACGGCCGGCGCGGCCGGTCTCCTGGTAATACCCCTCGACGGACTTGGGCAGGTCGAGGTGAGCGACGAAACGCACGTCGGGCTTGTCGATGCCCATGCCGAACGCGATGGTCGCGACGACGACCAGGCCCTCCTCGCGCAGGAAGCGCGACTGGTGGGCGGCGCGCGTGCCGGCGTCCAGACCCGCGTGGTACGGCACGGCCTCGATGCCGTTGCGGCAGAGGTACTCGGCGGTCTTCTCCGTGGAGTTGCGCGAGAGGCAGTAGACGATCCCTGCGTCCCCCGCGTGCTCCTCCTTCAGGAAGGTCAGCAGCTGCTTCTTCGGGTCGGACTTCCCCACGACGCGGTACTGGATGTTCGGCCGGTCGAAGCTGGCCACGAAGTGCCTGGCGTCGGGCATGCCCAGCCGCTGGGTGATCTCCCGGTGCGTGGCATCGGTCGCCGTGGCCGTCAGCGCGATGCGGGGTACGTCGGGCCAGCGCTCGCCCAGCACGGACAGGGCCAGGTAGTCGGGGCGGAAGTCGTGGCCCCACTGGGCGACGCAGTGGGCCTCGTCGATGGCGAAGACGGAGATCTCGCCGCGGGCAAGCAGCGCGAGCGTCGAATCGAGGCGCAGGCGCTCGGGGGCCAGATACAGCACGTCGAGCTCACCGGCGACGAACTGGGCCTCCATCGAGCGGCGCTCGTCGAAGTCCTGCGTGGAGTTCATGAAGCCCGCGCGGACCCCCAGCGCGCGCAGGGCGTCCACCTGGTCCTGCATGAGCGCGATCAGCGGGGAGATCACGACACCGGTGCCGGGCCTGACCAGGGCGGGGATCTGGTAGCAGAGGGACTTGCCGCCGCCGGTGGGCATGAGCACCACCGCGTCGCCGCCCTCGACGACATGCTCGATCACCGCGCCCTGCTCGCCGCGGAACGCCTCGTAACCGAACACCCGGTGCAGCGTCTGCTGTGCAGCGCTCTCGGTCGTCACACTCATGGTCGCGCCCGTCCGTCCGTCTTCACCCGTCACCGGCAACCATAGGCGCCGCCTACGACAACGCCGGACGGGCTTGACTTTCCAAGGCCCGTCCGGCGTCGCAGCGCGTTCGTCCGGTTACCGCACGAACACTCCCGCCTGGCTCGCCAGGTCGAGGAAGTACTGCGGGGCGAGGCCGAGGACCAGGGTCACGGCGACCCCGACGGCGATCGTGGTCATCGTCAGCGGGGACGGGACGGCGACCGTCGGGCCGTCCGCCTTCGGCTCGCTGAAGAACATCAGGACGATGACCCGGATGTAGAAGAACGCGGCGATGGCCGACGAGATCACACCGATCACGACGAGGCCGCCCGCGCCTCCGTCCGCCGCCGCCTTGAAGACGGCGAACTTGCCGGAGAAGCCCGAGGTGAGCGGGATGCCGGCGAAGGACAGCAGGAACACGGCGAAGACCGCCGCGGTCAGCGGTGAGCGCCGGCCGAGACCGGCCCACTTCGACAGATGGGTCGCCTCGCCGCCCGCGTCCCGCACCAGGGTGACGACGGCGAAGGCGCCGACGGTCACGAAGGAGTACACCCCCAGGTAGAAGAGGACCGAGGAGACGCCTTCCGGGCTGGCCGCGATGACACCGGCGAGGATGAAGCCCGCGTGTGCGATCGAGGAGTAGGCCAGGAGCCGCTTGATGTCGGTCTGGGTGATCGCGACGATCGCCCCGCCCAGCATCGTGACGATCGCGACACCCCACATGACGGGACGCAGGTCCCAGGTGAGGCCGGGCAGCACGACGTACAGCAGGCGCAGCAGCGCGCCGAACGCGGCGACCTTCGTGGCGGCCGCCATGAAGCCGGTGACCGGGGTCGGTGCTCCCTGGTAGACGTCCGGGGTCCACATGTGGAACGGGACCGCGCCGACCTTGAAGAGCAGGCCCATCAGGATCATCGCGCCGCCGATCAGCAGCAGCGCGTCGTTGCCCATGGTGGAGGCGAGCGCCGGGTCGATCTGCTGGACGCTGCCGTCCACGACGTTCGCGATGCCCGCGTACGAGACGGTGCCCGCGTATCCGTAGAGCAGGGCGATCCCGAAGAGCAGGAAGGCCGAGGAGAAGGCGCCGAGCAGGAAGTACTTCACGGCGGCTTCCTGCGACATCAGCCGCTTGCGGCGGGCGACGGCGCAGAGGAGGTAGAGCGGGAGGGAGAAGACCTCGAGCGCCACGAAGAGGGTCAGGAGGTCGTTGGCCGCCGGGAAGACCAGCATGCCCGCCACGGAGAAGAGGGCCAGCGGGAAGACCTCGGTGGTGGTGAATCCGGCCTTGACCGCGGCCTTCTCCCCGTCGCTGCCGGGCACCGAACCGGCCTGGGCGGCGAAGGAGTCCACGCGGTTGCCGTGCGAGGCCGGATCGAGGCGCCGCTCGGCGAACGTGAAGACGGAGACCATGGAGACCAGCAGGATGGTGCCCTGGAGGAACAGGGCGGGTCCGTCGACGGCGACGGCGCCCATCGCGGCGATGTGCGCGTTCTTCGTGGCGTACCCGTCGGCGGCGAGTCCCACCACCGCGGCGAACGCGGCGGCGATCGCGACCACCGTCAGGAGCACCTGGGTGGTGTAGCGGGCCCGTCGCGGGACGAACGCCTCCACCAGGATCCCGATGACTGCGGCACCGACCACGATCAGGACGGGTGCCAGCTGGGCGTACTCGATGGTCGGCGCGGTGAACTTGTCGCCCGGGGCAGCCGATGTCACCTCGCCCGCCGTCGTCCACAGGCTGTGGACAGCTGTTGCGCTCACTTGGCGGCCTCCACCTCGGGCTGGGGGTCCTTCTTCTGTACGTCGTGCATGGTGTGCTGGACCGCCGGGTTGACGACCTCGGTGAGCGGCTTCGGGAAGACGCCCAGGAAGATCAGCAGGGCGATCAGCGGAAGGGCCACCGCCAGCTCACGGACCTTGAGGTCGGGCATGCCCCCGATCCCCTCCCTGACCGGTCCCGTCATCGTCCGCTGGTAGAGGACGAGGACGTAGAGCGCGGCGAGCACGATGCCAACGGTGGCGATGATCCCGGCCACCGGGTACGCGCTGAACGCTCCGACCAGGACCAGGAACTCACTGACGAACGGGGCGAGGCCGGGCAGGGAGAGCGTGGCCAGACCGCCGATGAGGAAGGTTCCCGCCAGGACGGGCGCCACCTTCTGCACCCCGCCGTAGTCGGCGATGAGCCGGGAACCCCGCCGTGTGATCAGGAATCCGGCGACCAGCATCAGCGCCGCCGTCGAGAGCCCGTGGTTGACCATGTAGAGCGTGGCGCCCGACTGGCCCTGGCTGGTCATCGCGAAGATGCCGAGCACGATGAAGCCGAAGTGGGAGATCGACGCGTAGGCGATGAGCCGCTTGATGTCGCGCTGGCCGACGGCGAGCAGGGCGCCGTAGACGATGGAGATCAGCGCCAGGACGATGATCACCGGCGTCGCCCACTTGCTGGCCTCCGGGAACAGCTGGAGGCAGAAGCGGAGCATCGCGAAGGTGCCGACCTTGTCGACGACCGCCGTGATCAGGACGGCCACCGGCGTGGTCGCCTCCCCCATGGCGTTGGGCAGCCAGGTGTGCAGCGGCCACAGCGGGGCCTTCACCGCGAAGGCGAAGAAGAACCCGAGGAACAGCCACCGCTCGGTGGAGGTCGCCATGTCCAGCGAGCCGTTGGCCCGGGCCTCGGCGATCTCGGAGAGAGAGAAGCTCCCCGCGACGACGTAGAGCCCGATGACGGCGGCCAGCATGATGAGCCCGCCGGCGAGGTTGTAGAGGAGGAACTTCACGGCCGCGTAGCTCCGCTGCGCCGCCGCGTTCTCGTCGCTGCCCGAGTGCGCCCGGTCCCCGAAGCCGCCGATGAGGAAGTACATCGGGATGAGCATGGCCTCGAAGAGGATGTAGAAGAGGAAGACGTCGGTGGCCACGAAGGAGAGGATCACCATCGCTTCCACCATGAGGATGAGGGCGAAGAAGCCCTGGGTGGGGCGCCAGCGGCTGGAGTTGGTCTCCAGGGGATCGGCGTCGTGCCAGCCGGCCAGGACGATGAAGGGGATCAGCAGTGCGGTGAGCGCGAGGAGCGCCACCCCGATGCCGTCCACGCCCAGTTCGTACCGGACGCCGAAGTCCTTGATCCAGGCGTGCGATTCGGTGAGCTGATAGCGGTCACCGCCCGGTTCGAAGCGGGCGAACACGATGCCCGCGAGCACGAGCGTCGCCAACGAGACGAGCAGGGCGAGCCACTTGGCCGCGGTGCGCCGGGCGGCCGGGACAGCGGCGGTGGCGATCGCGCCGATCGCCGGGAGCGCCGCCGTCGCTGTCAGGAGGGGAAAGGACATGGGATCAGACCGCCCTCATCAGCAGGGTCGCGGCGATGAGGATCGCCGCACCGCCGAACATCGAGACCGCGTAGGAGCGGGCATAGCCGTTCTGCAGCTTGCGCAGCCGGCCGGACAGCCCGCCCATCGAGGCGGCCGTGCCGTTGACGACACCGTCGACCAGGGTGTGGTCGACGTAGACCAGGGAGCGGGTGAGGTGTTCACCGCCGCGGACCAGGACCACATGGTTGAAGTCGTCCTGGAGGAGGTCCCGGCGGGCCGCCCTGGTGAGCAGGGAACCGCGCGGGGCGACGGCGGGTACGGGCCTGCGCCCGTACATGGCCCAGGCGATGGCGACACCGATGACGAGCACCACCATGGTGGCGGCGGTGACGGTGGTCGCGCTGACCGGGGCGTGTCCGTGGTCGTGTCCGGTGACGGGCTCCAGCCAGTGCATGAAGCGGTCACCGATGGAGAAGAAGCCTCCGGCGAAGACCGACCCGAAGGCCAGCACGATCATCGGGATCGTCATCGACTTCGGTGACTCGTGCGGGTGCGGCTCGTGGCCCTCCCCCGCGGCGGAGCCGCTGTCGGACGCAGTGGGCTGCCAGCGCTTCTCGCCGAAGAACGTCAGTAGCATCACGCGCGTCATGTAGAACGCGGTGATCGCGGCGCCCAGCAGGGTGACGGAGCCGAGGATCCAGCCCTCGGCGCCGCCCTTGGCGAAGGCCGCCTCGATGATCATGTCCTTGGAGAAGAAGCCGGACAGACCGGGGAAGCCGATGATCGCGAGATAGCCGAGGCCGAAGGTGACGAAGGTGACCGGCATGTACGTCCGCAGGCCGCCGTACTTCCGCATGTCCACCTCGTCGTTCATGCCGTGCATGACCGAACCGGCGCCGAGGAAGAGTCCGGCCTTGAAGAAGCCGTGCGTCACGAGGTGCATGATCGCGAAGACGTAGCCGATGGGGCCGAGGCCCGCGGCGAGGATCATGTAGCCGATCTGCGACATCGTCGACCCGGCGAGGGCCTTCTTGATGTCGTCCTTCGCGCAACCGACGATCGCACCGAAGAGGAGCGTGACCGCGCCGACGACCACGACGACCAGCTGGGCGTCCGGTGCCGCGTTGAAGATCGCGCCGGAGCGGACGATGAGGTAGACGCCCGCGGTGACCATGGTGGCGGCGTGGATGAGGGCCGAGACCGGGGTCGGGCCCTCCATCGCGTCACCGAGCCAGGACTGCAGCGGCACCTGGGCCGACTTGCCGCAGGCGGCGAGGAGCAGCATCAGGCCGATCGCGGTGAGCTTGCCCTCGCTCGTGTCGCCGGTCGCCTCGAGCACCGGTCCGAAGGCGAACGTGCCGAAGGTGGTGAACATCAGCATGATCGCGATGGACAGGCCCATGTCGCCGACCCGGTTGACCAGGAAGGCCTTCTTGGCCGCGGTGGCCGCGCTGGGCTTGTGCTGCCAGAAGCCGATGAGCAGGTACGACGCCAGACCGACGCCCTCCCACCCGACGTACAGCAGGAGGTAGTTGTCGGCGATGACCAGGATGAGCATCGCCGCGAGGAAGAGATTCAGATAGCCGAAGAAGCGGCGGCGGCGCTCGTCGTGCTCCATGTAGCCGATGGAGTAGATGTGGATCAGCGTGCCCACACCCGTGATCAGCAGGACGAACGTCATCGACAGCTGGTCGAGCTGGAAGGCCACGTCGGCCTGGAACCCCTCGACGGGGATCCAGCTGAACAGCTTCTGGTGCAGGGCGCGGTCCTCGGCGCCCTTGCCGAGCATGTCGGTGAAGAGCACGACACCGATGACGAACGACGCGGCGGCGAGCACCGTGCCGATCCAGTGTCCGGCCCGGTCGAGCCGGCGGCCGCCGCAGAGCAGGACCGCCGCTCCGAGCAGGGGCGCCGCGACCAGCAGCGCAATCAGGTTTTCCACGATTCCGACCCCTTACAGCTTCATCAGGCTGGCGTCGTCGACCGAGGCCGAGTGGCGGGAGCGGAACAGCGACACGATGATCGCGAGCCCGATGACGACCTCCGCGGCGGCGACGACCATCGTGAAGAAGGCGATGATCTGGCCGTCGAGGTTGCCGTGCATCCGGGAGAACGCGACGAGCGTGAGGTTGCAGGCGTTGAGCATGAGCTCGACGCACATGAACACCACGATCGCGTTCCGCCTGATCAGCACGCCGGAGGCGCCGATCGTGAACAAAAGGGCCGCGAGGTAGAGGTAGTTGACGGGATTCACTTGGCGACCTCCTCCTCTTCTTCCGCCTGGTCACGGACTGGTCCGCGGTCACGGCCGAGCCGCTCCCCGGAGCGCTGTTCCAGCGCCTTGAGGTCGGCGAGCGACTCGGCGGCCACATCGCGGATCTGGCCGCGCTGCCGCAGCGTCTGCATGACGGTGAGCTCGGACGGGGTGCCGTCCGGGAGCAGGCCCGCGATGTCCACGGCGTTGTGCCGGGCGTAGACGCCGGGGGCCGGCAGCGGCGGCACATGGCTGCCGCGCACCCGCTCCTGGGAGAGCTCGCGCTGCGTCTTGGCGCGTTCGGTGCGCTCGCGGTGCGTGAGCAGCATCGCGCCGACGGTCGCCGTGATCAGCAGGGCGCCGGTGATCTCGAACGCGAAGACGTACTTGGTGAAGATGAGGTTGGCGAGGCCTTCGACGTTTCCGCCGTGCCGGGCGTTCGCCGCTCCCAGACCGTTGAAGGACGTGAGGGACGCCTGCCCGATGCCGGCGATCAGCAGGATGCCGAAGCCGAGTCCGCAGGCGGCGGCCAGCCAGCGCTGCCCCTTGAGCGTCTCCTTCAGCGAGTCCGCCGCCGTGACGCCGACGAGCATGACCACGAAGAGGAACAGCATCATGATCGCGCCGGTGTAGACGACGACCTGGACGATGCCCAGGAAATAGGCGCCGTTGGCGAGGTAGAAGACCGCCAGCACGATCATGGTGCCGGCGAGCGACAGCGCGCTGTGCACCGCCTTCTTCATCAGGACGGTGGAGAGGGCGCCGATGACGGCGACGGTGCCGAGGATCCAGAACTGGACGGCCTCGCCCGTCGAGGTGGCGGTGGCCGCTGCGGCCAGGGTGGAGGTCATGCGTCCACCTCCTCGTCCGCTTCTCCCTTGGAGACGGCGACCTGTCGCTCCGTGCCGGGAGCGGCCTCGGTCACCAGACCGCGGTAGTAGTCCTGTTCGTCCATGCCGGGGAAGGTCGCGTGCGGGCTGTCGACCATGCCGTCCTCGAGCCCCGCGAGCAGCTCGTCCTTGGTGTAGATGAGGCTCTCGCGGGTGGTGTTGGCGAGCTCGAAGTCGTTGGTCATGGTCAGTGCCCGGGTGGGGCACGCCTCGATGCAGAGCCCGCACAGGATGCAGCGTGCGTAGTTGATCTGGTAGACGCGGCCGTAGCGCTCGCCCGGGGAGTAGCGCTCCTCGTCCGTGTTGTCCGCGCCCTCGACGTAGATCGCGTCCGCCGGACACGCCCAGGCGCAGAGCTCGCAGCCGACGCACTTCTCCAGCCCGTCCGGGTGGCGGTTGAGCTGGTGCCGGCCGTGGAAGCGCGGCGCTGTCACCTTCTGCGTTTCCGGGTACTGCTCCGTGAGCCGCTTCTTGAACATGGCCTTGAAGGTCACGCCGAAGCCGGCCACTGGATTCTGGAACTTCTCCCCTGAGGGTTCTGATGACTCAGACACCGTCAGCCTCCCTTCCGTCGCTCGAACTTCCGGCACCCACCTGGTCGTCACTCCGAGTGTCCGGCCCGCCACTGACAACGAGCTCCCGCTCGCGTCGCGGCCTGCGGCGCGGCACCGGCGGCAGGGACTGCCCGGGCAGTGGCGGCACCGGATAACCGCCCGCCATCGGGTCGAACGCCGGCTCCGGTCCTGCCGCCTCCTCGGCGGCCTTGGCCTTCCGGTCGCGGAACATGTCGGCGACGAAGGAGATCAGCAGGACCGCGATCACGGCTCCGGCGACGTACAGCAGGATCTTCGAGTAGTCGTAGCCCTCGTTGTTCAGCGCCCTCACGGTGGCGACCAGCATCAGCCAGACCACGGAGACCGGGATCAGGACCTTCCAGCCCAGCTTCATCAGCTGGTCGTAGCGGACGCGTGGCAGCGTGCCGCGCAGCCAGATGAAGAAGAAGAGGAGCAGCTGCACCTTGATGACGAACCAGAGCATCGGCCACCAGCCGTGGTTCGCGCCCTCCCAGAAGGTGCTGACCGGGTACGGAGCCCGCCAGCCGCCCAGGAAGAGGGTCACGGAGACCGCGGAGACGGTGACCATGTTGACGTACTCGGCGAGCATGAACATCGCGAACTTGATCGAGGAGTACTCGGTGTTGAAGCCGCCGACCAGGTCGCCCTCGGACTCCGGCATGTCGAACGGGGCGCGGTTGGTCTCACCGACCATCGTGATGATGTAGATGATGAAGGAGACCGGCAGCAGGAGGATGAACCAGCGGTCCTCCTGCGCCGCCACGATCTCCGACGTCGACATCGAGCCCGAGTAGAGGAACACCGAGGCGAACGCGGCGCCCATCGCGATCTCGTAGCTGATCATCTGGGCGCAGGAGCGCAGACCGCCGAGCAGCGGGTACGTCGATCCGGAGGACCAGCCCGCCAGCACGATGCCGTAGATGCCGACGGAGGCGACCGCGAGGATGTACAGCATCGCGATCGGCAGGTCGGTCAGCTGCATCGTCGTACGGTGGCCGAAGATCGAGACCTCGTTGCCGGACGGGCCGAACGGGATCACCGCGATCGCCATGAACGCCGGGGCGGCGGCGACGATCGGGGCCAGGATGTAGACGACCTTGTCGGCCCGCTTGACGACGACGTCTTCCTTGAGCATCAGCTTGATGCCGTCGGCGAGCGACTGGAGCATGCCCCAGGGGCCGTGCCGGTTGGGGCCGATGCGCAGCTGCATCCAGGCGACGACCTTGCGCTCCCACACGATGGCGAAGAGCACGGTCACCATCAGGAACGCGAAGCAGAACACCGCCTTGACGACGACGAGCCACCAGGGGTCGGTGCCGAACATCGAGAGGTCCTCGGCGGCGAGGACGGTGCCCTGCGGTGCCGCGGCGAGTTGGGCGAGGCCGGTCACTCTCCTACCTCCGTAGTCACGACGTGGGAGCCCGGGGCGGCCGGACCGATCCGGACGAGTCCGCCCGGCTGGGCGCCGGTGTCGGCCGGGACGCCCCGGCCGACGGAGTTGAGCGGCACCCACACGACCCGGTCCGGCATCTCGGTCACCGCCAGCGGGAGTTCGGTGGTGCCCGCGGGGCCGGTGACGGCCAGCAGATCGCCGTCCTTCACTCCGGACTCGGCCGCGGTGGCCGGGGAGAGCCGGGCGACGGCCGCGTGCCGGGTACCGGCCAGCGCCTCGTCACCCTCCTGGAGCCGGCCACGGTCGAGCAGCATCCGGTGGCCCGCGAGGACCGCCTCGCCGTCTCCGGGCCGGGGCACCGGGCGGGACGTCGCCCGCGGGTCGTCGGCGTAACCGCCCTGCCGGCCGCCGAGGCGGTCGAGTTCGCGGCGGGCCGCCCTCAGGTCGGGCAGTCCGAGGTGTACGTCGAGGGCGTCGGCCAGCATGTGCAGCACCCGCGCATCGGCCGGGCAGAGCGTCCTCGGCAGCTGCTCGGGCTTCAACGCCGCCTCGAACATCCGCGCCCTGCCCTCCCAGTTGAGGAAGGTGCCGGGCTTCTCCGCCACGGCCGCGACCGGGAGCACCACGTCGGCGCGCTCGGTCACAGCGCCGGGCCGCAGCTCCAGCGAGACGAGGAAGCCGACCTCGTCCAGTGCCTCGATCGCGCGGGCCGGGTCGGGCAGGTCCTCGGGGTCGACCCCCGCGACCAGCAGCGCGCCCAGCTCACCGGTGGCCGCTGCCTCCACGATCTGGCCGGTGTCGCGGCCGAAGCGGGCGGGGAGTTCGGCGACGCCCCAGACGGACGCCACCTCCTCCCTGGCCCTGGGGTCCGTCGCGGGACGGCCGCCGGGCAGCAGGGACGGGAGGGCGCCCGCCTCCAGTGCGCCGCGTTCGCCGGCCCGGCGCGGGATCCACACCAGTGCGGCCCCGGTCGCGGTGGCGGTGCGCAGGGCGGCGGTCAGTCCGCCGGGCACCGCGGCGAGCCGCTCGCCCACCACGATCACGGCGCCTTCGCCGCGCAACGCCTCGGCCGCTGCGGCGCCTTCGGCCTCCAGGCCGACCCCGCCCGCGAGGGCGTCCAGCCATTCGGTCTCGGTGCCGGGAGCCGCGGGGAGCAGGGTGCCGCCCGCCTTCTCCAGGCCCCTGCTGGCGTGCGAGGCGAGCGCGAACGTCCGCTGCCCGTGCTTGCGGAAGGCCTTGCGGAGCCGCAGGAAGACGCCGGGCGCCTCCTCCTCGGACTCGAAGCCGGCCAGCAGGACGGCCGGCGCCTTCTCCAGCGCGGTGTAGGTGACCCCGCTGCCGTCCAGGTCGCGGCCGCGCCCGGCCACCCGCGCGGCGAGGAAGTCGGCTTCCTCCCCGCTGTGGACGCGGGCCCGGAAGTCGATGTCGTTGGTGTCGAGGGCGACCCGCGCGAACTTGCTGTACGCGTAGGCGTCCTCGACCGTCAGCCGCCCTCCGGTGAGCACGCCGGTCCTGCCGCGCGCACCCGAGAGTCCGGCCGCCGCGGCTTCCAGCGCCTCCGGCCAGCTCGCCGGCTCCAGCACTCCCTCCGCGCTGCGTACGAGCGGAGTGGTGAGCCGGTCACGCTGCTGGGCGTAGCGGAAGCCGAAGCGGCCCTTGTCGCAGAGCCACTCCTCGTTGACCTCGGGGTCGTTGGCGGCGAGCCGCCGCATGACCTTGCCGCGCCGGTGGTCGGTCCGGGTGGCGCAGCCGCCGGCGCAGTGCTCGCACACCGAGGGCGTCGACACCAGGTCGAAGGGCCGGGAGCGGAAGCGGTACGCCGCCGAGGTCAGCGCCCCGACCGGGCAGATCTGGATGGTGTTCCCGGAGAAGTACGACTCGAAGGGGTCGCCCTCGCCCGTACCGACCTGCTGGAGCGCACCACGCTCGAGCAGCTCGATCATCGGGTCGCCCGCCACCTGGTTGGAGAACCGGGTGCAGCGCGCGCAGAGCACGCACCGCTCGCGGTCCAGCAGCACCTGGGTGGAGATGGGGACGGGCTTCTGGAAGGTGCGCTTCTTCCCGTCGAAGCGGGAGTCGGCGTCGCCGTGCGACATCGCCTGGTTCTGCAGGGGGCACTCGCCGCCCTTGTCGCAGACCGGGCAGTCCAGCGGGTGGTTGATGAGCAGGAGCTCCATCACCCCCTTCTGGGCCTTCTCCGCGACGGGCGAGGTGATCTGCGACTTCACGACCATGCCGTCGGTGCACGTGATGGTGCAGGACGCCATCGGCTTGCGCTGGCCCTCGACCTCGACGATGCACTGCCGGCAGGCGCCGGCCGGGTCGAGGAGCGGGTGGTCGCAGAAGCGCGGGATCTCGATGCCGAGGAGCTCGGCGGCGCGGATGACCAGGGTTCCCTTGGGGACGCTGATCTCGATGCCGTCGATCGTGAGCGTGACGAGGTCCTCGGGCGGAACGGCCGCCTCGCCGCCCCCGGAGGGCGCACTCGTGGTGACTGTCATGCGTTCACCCCCCGGTGAGCGTTCTTGTCGTCTTTGTCGTCGGCCCAGAGGGTCGACCTGGCCGGGTCGAAGGGGCAGCCCTTGCCGGTGATGTGCTGCTCGTACTCCTCGCGGAAGTACTTCAGCGAGGAGAAGATCGGCGAGGCGGCGCCGTCGCCGAGTGCGCAGAACGACTTGCCGTTTATGTTGTCGGCGATGTCGTTGAGCTTGTCGAGATCGGCCATCCGGCCCTTGCCGGCCTCGATGTCGCGGAGCAGCTGGACGAGCCAGTAGGTGCCCTCACGGCACGGCGTGCACTTGCCGCAGGACTCATGGGCGTAGAACTCGGTCCAGCGGGTGACGGCCCGCACCACGCAGGTGGTCTCGTCGAAGCACTGCAGCGCCTTGGTGCCGAGCATGGATCCGGCGGCGCCGACGCCCTCGTAGTCCAGCGGGACGTCGAGGTGTTCGTCGGTGAACATCGGGGTGGAGGAGCCGCCGGGCGTCCAGAACTTCAGGCGGTGCCCGGCCCGGATGCCGCCGCTCATGTCGAGCAGCTGCCGCAGGGTGATGCCGAGCGGGGCCTCGTACTGACCGGGGCTGGTGACGTGCCCGCTGAGCGAGTACAGCGTGAAGCCAGGGGACTTCTCGCTGCCCATCGACTTGAACCAGTCCTTGCCCTTGTTCAGGATCGCGGGAACCGAGGCGATGGACTCCACGTTGTTCACGACAGTGGGGCAGGCGTACAGACCGGCGACCGCGGGGAAGGGGGGTCGCAGCCGGGGCTGGCCGCGCCGTCCTTCGAGCGAGTCGAGCAGCGCGGTTTCCTCACCGCAGATGTACGCCCCGGCACCCGCGTGCACCGTGAGTTCCAGGTCGAGCCCGGAACCCAGGATGTCCGTCCCGAGGTAGCCCGCCTCGTACGCCTCACGCACGGCCTCGTGCAGCCGCCGCAGTACGGGGACGACCTCGCCGCGCAGATAGATGAAGGCGTGCGAGGAGCGGATCGCGTAACAGGCGATCACGATGCCCTCGATGAGGCTGTGCGGGTTCGCGAAGAGGAGCGGGATGTCCTTGCAGGTCCCGGGCTCCGACTCGTCGGCGTTGACCACGAGGTAGTGCGGCTTGCCGTCGCCCTGCGGGATGAACTGCCACTTCATCCCGGTGGGGAAGCCCGCGCCCCCGCGTCCGCGCAGACCGGAGTCCTTGACGTACGCGATGAGGTCGTCGGGCGCCATGGCCAGGGCCTTGCGCAGACCCTCGTATCCGTCGTGGCGGCGGTAGGTGTCCAGCGTCCAGGACTCCGGCTCGTCCCAGAAGGAGGAGAGGACGGGGGCCAGGAGCTTCTCCGGGCTGGTCCCGTTCTTGTCGATCTCGGCTGCCAAGGTCATCACTCCCCCTCCTCGGCGGCGGGCCCGGCCGGGTGCTCCGGGTCGGAGGCCGAGGTCTGCTGCGGTGCGTCGTGCGAGCTGAGGTGCTCGGAGCCCTTCTGCGGCTGTGCGTCCCGGGGTGCCTCGCCCCTCTGTCCGACCACGCGCGCGTGCGGTGCGCCCTCACCCCTGGCCAGCTTCAGGCCGACCAGGGAGGCGGCGCCCGCTCCGCCGCTCGCCTCGACGGCGCCGGGGCGTTCGTCGGGGAAGCCGGCCAGGATCCGGGCGGTCTCCTTGTACGTGCAGAGGGGAGCGCCCCGGGTGGGCTCTACGGTGCGGCCGGCGATCAGGTCGTCGACGAGGCGCGTCGCGCTCTCCGGCGTCTGGTTGTCGAAGAACTCCCAGTTGACCATCACGACGGGCGCGAAGTCGCAGGCCGCGTTGCACTCGATGTGTTCGAGGGTGACCTTGCCGTCCTCGGTCGTCTCGTCGTTGCCGACGCCCAGGTGGTCCTTGAGCCGGTCGAAGATGGCGTCGCCGCCCATCACCGCGCACAGGGTGTTGGTGCAGACGCCGACCTGGTACTCACCACTCGGCCGGCGGCGGTACATCGTGTAGAAGGTGGCGACCGCGGTGACCTCGGCGGTGGTGAGTCCGAGCTGGTCGGCGCAGAAGGCCATGCCCGTACGGGAGACGTACCCCTCCTCGGACTGCACCAGGTGCAGCAGCGGCAGCAGGGCGGAGCGGCTGCCGGGGTAGCGGGCGATCACCTCCTTCGCGTCCGCTTCGAGCCGGGTGAGCACCTCGGCCGGGTAGGCGGGGGCGGGGAGCTGCGGCATCCCCAGGCTGACTTCTTGGTTGGACGCGGTCACCGGTCGACGCCTCCCATCACGGGGTCGATGGACGCGACGGCGACGATGACGTCGGCGACCTGGCCGCCCTCGCACATCGCCGCCATGGCCTGCAGATTGGTGAAGGACGGGTCGCGGAAGTGGACCCGGAAGGGGCGCGTGCCGCCGTCCGAGACGACGTGCACGCCCAGTTCGCCCTTGGGGGACTCTATGGCGGTGTACGTCTGCCCGGCCGGGACCCGGAAGCCCTCGGTCACCAGCTTGAAGTGGTGGATCAGGGCCTCCATGGAGGTGCCCATGATCTTCTTGATGTGGTCGAGCGAGTTGCCGAGTCCGTCGGGTCCCAGCGCGAGCTGCGCGGGCCAGGCGATCTTCTTGTCGGCGACCATGACCGGTCCGGGCTCCAGCCGTTCCAGGCACTGCTCGACGATCCTCAGCGACTGGCGCATCTCCTCCAGCCGGATGAGGAAGCGGCCGTAGGCGTCGCAGGTGTCCGCGGTGGGCACGTCGAAGTCGTACGTCTCGTAGCCGCAGTACGGATCGGTCTTGCGCAGGTCGTGCGGGAGCCCGGCGGACCTGAGGATCGGGCCGGTGGCGCCGAGCGCCATGCAGCCGGTCAGGTCGAGATATCCGACGTCCTGCATACGGGCCTTGAAGATGGGGTTGCCGGTCGCGAGCTTGTCGTACTCCGGCAGGTTCTTCTTCATGGTCTTGATGAACTCGCGGAGCCGGTCGATCGCGCCCATGGGCAGGTCCTGGGCGAGGCCGCCGGGCCGGATGAACGCGTGGTTCATGCGGAGGCCGGTGATCAGCTCGAAGAGGTCGAGAACGAGTTCACGATCGCGGAAGCCGTAGATCATGATCGTCGTGGCGCCGAGCTCCATGCCGCCGGTGGCGATGCACACCAGGTGCGAGGAGATCCGGTTGAGCTCCATCAGGAGCACCCGCAGGACGGTGGCCCGGTCCGGGATCTGGTCCTCGATGCCGAGGAGCTTCTCGACCCCGAGGCAGTACGCCGCCTCGTTGAAGAACGGGGTCAGATAGTCCATGCGGGTGACGAAGGTGGTGCCCTGCGTCCAGTTCCGGAATTCGAGGTTCTTCTCGATGCCGGTGTGGAGGTAGCCGATGCCGCAGCGGGCCTCGGTGACGGTCTCGCCGTCGATCTCCAGGATGAGCCGCAGCACGCCGTGCGTGGACGGGTGCTGGGGACCCATGTTGACGATGATGCGCTCGTCGTCCGACTTCGCGGCGGACTCGACGACCTCGTCCCAGTCGCCGCCGGTGACTGTATATACAGTCCCCTCGGTCGTGGCCCTGGGATCGGAGAGGGGCGTCCCGGAGGGACCCGATGAGGGGTGGTGGCCGGGTGACGGGTGGGCATGGGGAGTAGTCATCAGCTGTACGACCTCCGCTGGTCCGGAGCCGGGATCTGGGCGCCCTTGTACTCGACGGCGATGCCGCCGAGGGGGTAGTCCTTGCGCTGCGGGAAGCCCTGCCAGTCGTCCGGCATCATGATCCGGGTCAGGGCGGGGTGCCCGTCGAAGATCAGGCCGAAGAAGTCGTAGGTCTCGCGCTCGTGCCAGTCGTTGGTCGGATAGACCTCGACCAGGGACGGGATGTGCGGGTCGCTGTCCGGGGCGGACACCTCCAGGCGGAGCAGCCGCCCGTGGGTGAGCGAGCGCAGGTGGTAGACCGCGTGCAGCTCGCGACCCTGGTCGCCCAGGTAGTGGACACCGCTGACGCCCGTGCAGAGCTCGAAGCGCAGGGCCGGGTCGTCGCGCAGGGTGCGGGCGACCTGGACCAGGTGCTCGCGGGCGATGAAGAAGGTGAGTTCGCCCCGGTCGACGACCGTCTTCTCGATGGCGTTGTCCGGGAGCAGGTCCTGTTCCTCCAGGGCCCCTTCCAGCTCGTCCGCCACCTCGTCGAACCAGCCGCCGTACGGGCGGGAGGTGGCCCCCGGCATGGTCACCGTGCGGACGAGTCCGCCGTAGCCGGAGGTGTCACCGCCGTTGTTGGCGCCGAACATGCCCTTGCGTACGCCGATGACCTCACCGGAGTCGTCGGGCGGGACGGGCACCTGGCCGCTGCTGCTTTCGGGTGCGTCGCTCATCGCAGCAGCCCCTTCATCTCGATCAGGGGAAGTGCCTTGAGGGCCGCCTCCTCCGCCTCGCGGGCGGCCTCCTCCGCGTTGACCCCGAGCTTGGAGCCCTGGATCTTCTGGTGGAGCTTGAGGATGGCGTCGATCAGCATCTCGGGACGCGGCGGGCATCCCGGCAGATAGATGTCGACCGGGACAATATGATCAACACCCTGAACAATGGCGTAATTGTTGAACATTCCGCCAGATGACGCGCAAACCCCCATGGAGATGACCCACTTGGGGCTCGGCATCTGGTCGTAGACCTGCCGCAGGACGGGCGCCATCTTCTGGCTCACCCGCCCGGCGACGATCATCAGGTCCGCCTGCCGCGGCGACCCGCGGAAGACCTCCATGCCGAAACGGGCCAGGTCGTACCGCCCGGCGCCGGTCGTCATCATCTCGATGGCGCAGCAGGCGAGGCCGAAGGTGGCAGGGAAGACGGACGACTTCCGTACCCAGCCGGCGGCCTGCTCGACAGTGGTCAGAACAAAGCCGCTCGGCAGCTTCTCTTCGAGTCCCATGGTGTGCCCCTCAGCCCCTCAGTCCCATTCCAGGCCGCCCCGGCGCCACACATACGCGTAGGCGACGAAGACGGTGAGCACGAAGAGCAGCATCTCCACGAGCCCGAAGATCCCCAGGGCGTCGAAGGTGACCGCCCAGGGATAGAGGAAGACGATCTCGATGTCGAAGACGATGAACAGCATCGCCGTCAGGTAGTACTTGATGGGGAAACGGCCGCCTCCGGCTGGAGTGGGGGTGGGTTCGATACCGCACTCGTACGCTTCGAGCTTTGCTCGGTTGTACCGCTTCGGGCCGATTAGCGTGGCCATGACCACGGAGAAGATCGCAAACCCTGCCCCGAGGGCGCCGAGCACGAGGATGGGCGCGTAGGCATTCACGCTCCTCGCTCCTTCCAGTCGTCCTTGACCGTTGGACCGCATCGGGCGACCGGCTCGCCACCTCATCAAGATCGTGCACATGTGAGGCAGTTCACAAGCCCGACTGCCCCGCATCCTATGCCTGCCGTCCTGTGATCTGCGACACGGGGTGCACCAACGTCTTTGTGATCTCCACCACCTGACGAACGATCATGAAGTCGGATGAGCGGTGATCTTCGTACGCGAAGCGGCCGTGTGGTTACGAGACGTGACATCTCGCGGCGTCACCGCTGGTCAAAGGCGCATGGCTCTATCAATCGACGGACCGTACAAGCAAATTGGCGATGGACACCGTACTGGTGATATAGGGATCGACCCCAGGCGGGAGACACCCGGACGGGGGGCCTCCGGTACCGATGTGGACAATGCGCACGCATTCACGAAGTTCCGGGCGGCCGGAGAGCGCCGGACCCGAGCGCGTCGCCCGGACGCGCGGAGCGGTGGAGCCTTCCTCGGCCGGGCCATCCGCGAACGGGCCACGCGAGCGCCGACGGGCGGCCATGGAAACGGACATGACTCATCAATGGGGCAGGTCGTCGCGAGGTGGCGGCCGGCCTCGCTCCGCACGCGGCGCGCGACCGCGCGGTTGCCTCTCACAGGAGAGCCATGCTGTGACCTGCACCACTCCATGGACGCTTCAAGAGAAGCGGGCTTGGCCAACCGTGTGAACGGATGGTAAGCGACGGGCAATTCGGGCGTATTGAAAGAATGCCGTGATCACAGCGGTGCGCAGACGTGCCCGTTTTGTCCGTTAGGGCGTCAATAAGGGCCCGTAATAAGCGGATTCATAGATTCCGAACGTAACTGTGTCGCAACACACGTTTCTTGATGGGACCCCTACGGCCCTGATAGCGCTAGTACTCATGTCCCACACCGCTCACATACCCAGCCACCGGAAGCCCCGCCAGAGTGCCTCGAAGACGGCGCTGCGGGCAGGAGTTGCCGGTGGCGTCCTCAGCACCATCGCGGTCGCAGGTGCCGCCGGTCCGGCTCAGGCCGAGCCGGTGACCCAGACCATCGAGATGCCCACCATCACGGCCGGGCTCTCCACTTCCGTCGCCGCGTCCGCGCAGGCAACCCAGGCGGTCGCCCTGGACCTGGAGACCCAGGCACAGGAGGACGCCGCCGCCCAGACCGCCGCCAAGGCCGCCAAGAAGGCCAAGGCCGAGGCGGTCCGCAAGGCCGAGGCCAAGAAGAAGGCCGAAGCAGCCGCCAAGGCCAAGGCGGAGGCCGCCGAGCGCGCCTCCCGCACCGCCGAGCGCACCACGCTCAGCGCGGCCTCCGACTCCTCGTCGTCCTCTTCCTCCTCCTCGTCGTCGAGCGCCACCGGCTCCGCCGCGTCCGTCATCGCGTTCGCGCAGTCCCAGGTCGGCGACGCGTACGTCTCCGGCGGCACCGGTCCGAACTCGTGGGACTGCTCGGGCCTGGTCCAGGCCGCCTTCGGCTCGGTGGGCATCGACCTGCCGCGCGTCTCGCAGAGCCAGTCGACGGCCGGGACCCAGGTCTCGCTCGACAACCTGCAGCCCGGCGACATCCTGTACTGGGGCGGTGCCGGCAGCGCGTACCACGTCGGGATCTACGTGGGCGGCGGCGAGTTCGTCGGTGCGCAGAACTCCAGCACCGGCGTCGTGCAGAAGTCCCTGGACTACGACCCGCCGTCGGGCGCCGTCCGCGTTCTCTGATTCACAAGCTCCGCACGCCTGAGCACGACCGCGGGCCGTCACTCCTCCACCCGGAGTGACGGCCCGTCATCGTGCTCGGGTGACGTCCGCCTCCACGTCCGCTTCCACGTCCGCCTCCACGTCCGCCTCCACGGCGGCTTCCGCCGGCAGGCGCTGGCCCGGCACGTGGCCGCGCCCCGCTTCGGCCCTTTCCCTGCGCAGGAGCACCAGGCCCGCCACGCACACGAGGGCGGCCAGCACGAAGCCGTACGGCGGGGTCGAGCCCTTGGGCTGCGTCTCGTAGACGAGCGCGGCCGACAGCACGGTCACCGCGGCCACCGCCCGGCCGCCGCTCACGGTGGCGGCGAGCACCGCCGTCGCCCACAGCAGGTACCACGGCTGCACCATCGGCGAGAGCGCGACCAGGGCCAGCAGCGCGAGGCCCAGGGCGGGGACGGGTTCCGTACGCCCGGTCGTCGCCTGCCAGGCGAGGCGGGCGATCAGCACCAGGGCGACCAGCAGACCGAGGTTCTGCACGGCGGACTTGACCGGATCCGGATCGGTCCCGGCCAGCAGCCGCAGGAGTTCGCCCAGCCCCAGGCCGAGGTCGCTGCTGACGGAGAGCGCGGTGTGGATGCGCCCCGCGACGCTCTGGGTCCCGATCCAGCCGAAGCCCGTGCCGCCGAGGAACGTCACGCCGACCACGACCGCCCCGGCGACCAGCCCGGGCGCCAGCAGCCCCTTGGCCACCCGCCGTACGACCGGACCGCTCGCGGCCCGGCCCACCACGACGCCGACGAAGAGCAGCGCCACGCCGGCGGGTGACTTGACCATCATGGCGAGCCCGACGAGCGCCGACCCGGCGATCCACCGCCCGCGCAGGGCGAGCAGCACACCGGCCAGCATGAGGCCGGTCATCAGCCCGTCGTTGTGGACGCCCCCGACCACATGGATGAGCAGCAGCGGGTTCAGTGCCCCGAGCCACAGGGCGGCGCTCTCGTCGCGGCCGTGTTCCCGGGCGAGGTTCCGCAGGGCCCACACGATCAGCACCAGCGCGCCCAGGGCGATCAGACGCATCCCCAGCACGGCCGGCACGATCGTGCCGTCGGTCGCCCAGGCCACACCCCGCGCCAGGATGAGGAAGAACGGGCCGTACGGCGCAGGGGTGTCGGTCCAGTGGCCGCCGACGCTCGCCGCGGCGTCTCCGCCCGGCCCTGCGGGGTCGAGGACGGACGGGCCCACCTCGTAGACGTCATGGCCTTCGAGGACCATCGCGCCCTGCGCGATGTAGCTGTAGACATCGGCGCTGTAGAGCGGTGGGGCCACCACGAACGGCGCGGTCCACCACCCCACGGTGACCAGACTGTCCCGTACGCCGGCGCCGGTCCTGCCGTACATCCACCACGCGACGACGAGCACGGTCAGCCCGCCGTACGCCAGGGCGTAGCCGACCGCTGTGACGGTGGTGCCGTGCGGCACCCAGAGCCCCCACGGGTCGTGCGCGGGCAGCGTTCCGACGGCCCAGCCGCCCGCGACGGCCGCCGTCGCCCCTGCCGCCCCCAGCAGGCGGTACCTTCCGCCGTCCCCTGTCCCCGTTGCCCGCATGGTCCGCAACCTATCGCAGCGGGTCCGGACGGCCTGCCGGTCCGTGCGCCCCGATGGTTCCAGCGGGACGCGGGGGAACAGGCACCCGCGGGCTGTCGCACCGCGGGCCGGGGCCCGGGCCGCCCCCGGCCCGTCGGATCAGGCCTTCGGGGCGACCTTCGAGAGACCGTTGATGATGCGGTCCATCGCGTCGCCGCCCGTCGGGTCGGTGAGGTTGGCGAGCATCTTCAGCGTGAACTTCATCAGGACGGGGTGGGTCAGACCGCGCTGCGTCGCGATCTTCATGACCTTCGGGTTCCCGATCATCTTCACGAAGGCGCGGCCCAGCGTGTAGTAACCGCCGTAGGTGTCCTTGAGGATCTTCGGGTAGTGGTGCAGGGCCAGTTCCCGCTGGGCCGGGGTGGCGCGAGCGTGCGCCTGGACGATGACGTCCGCGGCGATCTGGCCCGACTCCATGGCGTACGCGATGCCTTCGCCGTTGAACGGGTTGACGAGACCGCCCGCGTCACCGACGAGCAGCAGGCCCTTGGTGTAGTGCGGCTGGCGGTTGAAGGCCATCGGGAGCGCGGCGCCGCGGATCGGCGTCGTCATGTTCTCGGGGGTGTAGCCCCAGTCCTCCGGCATCGAGGCGCACCAGGCCTTGAGCACCTCGCGCCAGTCGAGCTCCTTGAAGGCGGACGAGGAGTTGAGGATGCCGAGGCCGACGTTGGACGTTCCGTCGCCCATGCCGAAGATCCAGCCGTAGCCGGGCAGCAGACGGTCCTCGGCGCCGCGGCGGTCCCACAGCTCCAGCCAGGACTCCAGGTAGTCGTCGTCGTGGCGGGGCGAGGTGAAGTACGTACGGACCGCGACGCCCATCGGGCGGTCCTCGCGGCGGTGCAGGCCCATGTGGAGGGAGAGCCGGGTGGAGTTGCCGTCGGCGGCGACGACGAGCGGGGCGTGGAAGGTGACCGGGGTCTTCTCCTCGCCGAGCTTGGCGTGGACTCCGGTGATACGGCCGGTGCGCTCGTCCTTGACCGGCTCGCCGACGTTGCAGCGCTCGTACAGCCGGGCGCCCGCCTTCTGGGCCTGCCGGGCGAGCTGCTCGTCGAAGTCGTCGCGCTTGCGGACCAGACCGTAGTCCGGGTACGAGGCGAGGTCCGGCCAGTCCAGCTGGAGGCGGACGCCGCCGCCGATGATGCGCAGGCCCTTGTTGCGCAGCCAGCCGGCCTCTTCGGAGATGTCGATGCCCATGGAGACGAGCTGCTTGGTGGCGCGCGGGGTGAGACCGTCACCGCAGACCTTCTCACGGGGGAAGGCCGTCTTCTCCAGCAGGAGGACGTCGAGTCCGGACTTGGCGAGGTGGTACGCGGTCGTGGAGCCGGCTGGGCCCGCTCCGACGACGATCACGTCCGCGCTGTGCTCGGAGAGGGGCTCGGTCACGGTCGGATCTCCCGAAGACTCGAATTCGCGTGCCGCGCGGCACATGTCGCGTGCAGTCTATGGGTGCCTGCTGATCAACCTTCCGAAGGGCTCCCCGATGCCGCACGTGCCTGACTCGACTCCGTCCGTCCATCTGCGTGTCCCCACCGACGAGGACGCCATGGCCTGGCACCGGGTGTTCGACGATCCGGAGGTGATGGAGTTCCACGGCGGCCGTTCGGCGGAGTACTCCGTGTACGAGGAGTTGACCGCCCGCCAGCGCCGCCACGACGCGGAACTCGGCCACTGTCTGTGGACGGTGCTGGACGACGCCGGCGAGGTGCTCGGCTTCACGGGCGCCCAGCCGTGGCCGCACGAGTCGTTCGGACCGGTGGGCGAGATCGAGATCGGCTGGCGGCTGGGCCGGGCCGCCTGGGGGCGCGGTTACGCGACCACAGCGGCGCGCCTCACGCTGGAGCGGACGAGGGCGCTCGGGTTGCGGGAGGTCGTCGCGATGATCAACACGCGGAACGCCCGCTCGGTGGCGGTGGCCGTACGCCTCGGCATGCGGCAGGCCGAGACGTACACGTCCCCCGTGACGAAGCAGGAGGCGTACTGCTTCCGGCTGGAGCTCTGAATCCGGCCGGAAGGCCTCAGTCGCGTACGCCCCGGTGGAGTGCCACCACTCCGCCGGTGAGATTGCGCCAGGCCACCTTCGACCAGCCGGCCTTCTGCAGCAGTGTCGCGAGGCCGGCCTGGTCGGGCCAGGCGCGGATCGACTCGGCGAGGTAGACGTAGGCGTCCGGGTTGGACGACACCGCCCGCGCCACCGGCGGCAGCGCGCGCATCAGGTACTCGGTGTAGACGGTCCGGAAGGGCGTCCAGGTCGGCTGGGAGAACTCACAGATCACGACCCGGCCGCCGCGCTTCGTGACCCGGTACAGCTCGCTCAGCGCGGCGCCGGTGTCCTGGATGTTGCGCAGCCCGAAGGAGATCGTGACGGCGTCGAAGGTCTCGTCCTTGAACGGGAGCTTCGTGCCGTCGCCCGCGGTGAACGGCATCCACGGGTGGCGCGCCTTGCCGACCCGGAGCATCCCGATCGAGAAGTCGCAGGGCACCACATAGGCGCCGGCCTGGGCGAACGGCTGCGAGGAGGTGGCCGTGCCGGCCGCCAGGTCGAGGATCTTCTGGGCCGGCCGGGCGTCGACGGCCCGGGCGACCTCCTTGCGCCAGAGCCGCGCCTGTCCGAGCGACAGCACGTCGTTGGTGAGGTCGTAGTTCGCCGCCACGTCGTCGAACATCGAGGCGACTTCGTGCGGCTGCTTGTCCAGGGATGCTCGGGTCACCCTCCCATTCAAGCAGCCCCGCCCCCGATATCCGGCGGCGGCGTGGACGACGCGTGGAACGGCCTTTCGAATTCGGGAACAGCAACGCCCGGATCGTCGTCTCTCCCGACGAGAAGAAAGGGGTTTCCGCCCCGGTGACACCCAGCAACTCCTGTACGGCGTGCGGGAGAACGGACCGCTGGACATCGTGCGGCAGGCGGACGAGCACCCGGTGCTCGAGGAACAGGTCAGCGTGCGGGGCGGGTGATCATCCGCCCTGGACGGCCACACCGAGACCACGGATACTCACCACAACATGCACAGTGACGACACACATCGAATACGGAACGCCGCCGGCTCCCGGCGGGGGGCCGGGACGCCCGCCCAGGAATCCAGACCCTCGCGCGCGCAGTCCCGGAAGCGCTCCACGGCCCTCCGAAGACGGACGCGGCGACGGCGCGCGGCCCTCGCCGGGGCGGTGGTCGCGGTAGCCGCGGCCGCGACGTTCCTCCTTGTCGACCCACCGTGGCAGGACGACGGCGCCGCCGTGGCGGCCGACCGGACCACCCCGCCGCCGGCCACGACCGCACCGGAGGCTTCGGCCTCACCGAAGGCCCTGGTGAGCCCCGAGGCGTCGAAGTCCCCCACGGCCCCGCCGAGCGCCTCGGCGAGCGCCGAGGAGTCCGTCGATCCGGACTCGGTTCCGAAGTCGGGGTCCGGCACCTTCACCGTGGCCGGAGAGGGCGCCTCGTCCGGCGGCGACGGCAGCCGCTACCGCGTGGAGGTGGAGGACGGCATCGGCGTGGACCCGGACAGCGCCGCCGAGGACGTGGCGGAGATACTCGCCGACCCACGGGGCTGGAGCAAGGGCGGGACCCGCACCTTCACCCAGGTCGACGACGATTCGGCCGGGCTGGTGATCAAGATAGGGACGGCGAAGACCACCGACCGGCTCTGCGGGCAGTACGGGCTGAACACCGGGGGCGAGGTGAACTGCCGCGGCGGGAAGAACGTCATGGTCAATCTGGACCGGTGGCAGCTGGGTTCACCGACCTTCGACGGTCCGGCGACCGAATACCGCGCCCTGATCATCAATCACGAGGTGGGCCACTGGCTCGGGCACGGTCACGAGACCTGCCCCGGCGCCGGCAAGCCGGCCCCCGCGATGATGCAGCAGATCAAGGGGCTCAAGGGCTGCACCTCCAACGCCTGGCCGTACGACGGGAACGGCCGCTACCTGGGCGGCCCGTCCGTGCCGTAGGCCGCGTGGGCCCGGTGCGCCCGTCCTCGCGGGCGGCCCTCACCGCCGCCGGTGGACCAGCCGTCCGCCGAGCACCGTGGCGACGCAGGTCCCGGCGCCCGCCGCGACCAGCGCCGCCTCGTCGGGCACGTCGAAGACCGCGAGGTCGGCGCGGCCGCCGGCCGCGAGCGGGGCGTGCACCGAACCCGGCAGGTCGCGGCCGCGGGCGAACGGGTCGAGGTCCGGCTCGCCGGGGAGGCCGCCGGGAGCCCCGGCCACCGCCGTGAGACCCGAGCGGGCCACGGCGGTGCGTACGGCGTGGTCGTCGAACGGGCCCGCGACGTGGGTGGTGCCGTGGCTCAGCATCCGCTGCAGCCCTCGGCGTACGCTGCCGGCCCGGCGGGGCTCGTCCATCCGCCCGGCCAGCCGCTCGAAGTCCTCCCCGGTCAGCGGCTGTTCGCCGAGCTCGTCCGCCTCGCGCGGGTCGGGGTGGTAGCAGCGGGTCAGCAGGGGGACGGCGTCCCACTGGCGCAGACCGGGGGTGAGGACGCCCGGCCACTGCCGGACCCGGGCCCCCGGGTGCGCCGCGGTCACCACGCCGTACGGCCCGATGGCCACGATCCGGTCGCCGTCCACCGCGACCGCGCCGCCGTCGACGGCTGCCGCGCCGACCGGAAGGACCAGCGGCGCGGCGTGAATCGTCAGCACCGAGACGTCAGTTGGCGTTCAGGAGCTTGAGCTCCGGGTGCGCCGTGCCGCCCGCGATCGCCGTGGACGAGATGTGCGAGACGACGCGCTCGTCGACCGGGTCGTTCGCCGGGTCGTCGTGGACGACCAGGTGCTCGTAGGTCGTGGCGCGCTGGGCGGGGACCCGGCCCGCCTTGCGGATCAGGTCGATGATCTCGAGCCGGTTCGAGCGGTGCTTGGCGCCGGCCGAGGAGACGACGTTCTCCTCCAGCATGATCGAGCCGAGGTCGTCCGCGCCGTAGTGCAGGGAGAGCTGGCCGACCTCCTTGCCCGTGGTCAGCCAGGAGCCCTGGATGTGGGCGACGTTGTCGAGGAAGAGCCGGGCGATGGCGATCATCCGCAGGTACTCGAAGAGGGTGGCCTGCGTCTGTCCCTTCAGCTTGTTGTTCTCCGGCTGGTAGGTGTACGGGATGAAGGCGCGGAAGCCGCCCGTGCGGTCCTGGACGTCGCGGATCATCCGCAGGTGCTCGATGCGCTCGGCGTTGGTCTCGCCGGTGCCCATCAGCATGGTGGAGGTGGACTCGACGCCGAGGCCGTGCGCGATCTCCATGATCTCCAGCCAGCGCTCGCCGGACTCCTTGAGCGGGGCGATCGCCGTACGCGGCCGGGCGGGCAGGAGTTCGGCGCCGGCGCCGGCGAAGGAGTCGAGGCCGGCGGCGTGGATGCGCTCGATGGCCTCCTTCGCGGAGACGCCCGAGATGCGCGCCATGTGCTCGATCTCTGAGGCGCCCAGCGAGTGGATGACCAGCTGCGGGAACGCCTTCTTGATCGCGGAGAAGTGCTCCTCGTAGTACTCGACGCCGTAGTCCGGGTGGTGTCCGCCCTGGAACATGATCTGGGTGCCACCGAGCTCGACGGTCTCCGCGCAGCGGCGCAGGATGTCGTCGAGGTCGCGCGACCAGCCCTTGGCGGTGTCCTTGGGCGGCGCGTAGAAGGCGCAGAACTTGCAGGCCGTGACGCAGACGTTGGTGTAGTTGATGTTGCGCTCGATGATGTACGTCGCGATGTGCTCCGTACCGGCGTAACGGCGGCGGCGCACGGCGTCGGCGGCGGAACCCAGGGCGTGCAGCGGAGCCGACCGGTACAGGTCGAGGGCCTCTTCCGGAGTGATCCGGCCGCCTTCGGCGGCTCGGTCGAGGATGGGCTGGAGGTCGGCCTTCTCGGTCACCGGGCTGTCACCTTTCGGCGGTTTTTCAACGGATCTACGGACCGATCCAGCGTACGCCAGCCCTTGCCGGGGTCAGCCGCCGGACCGGCTGAGGGTGCCCTTCGGGTTGCCCGCCGCCTCTTCGTGGGACTCGTAGCGCAGGGTGTCCTCGGAGGTGAGGGTGAAGACGAGGTCGGCCTCGCCCCCGGTGCACAGCGCGCCGGTGCGGGCGTCCGGGTCGGCGCGCTCCCGGATCTTCAGCTCGGTGGCCGTGCCGGAGACGAGCGTGCCGATGCCCTTGCAGACGACCGTCGTTCCGAGCGCGTCGAACCTGTACGACAGCCGGACCACCTCCTCACTCTTCTTCCCCTCGACGAAGACGGCGGTGACCGTGCCGTGCGGCGCGCCGCTGCGTTCGGTGGCGGAGCCCTTCCACGTACCGGCGAACGCCTTGGGCAGCGCGCTCACCGGTGCGGAGGGCGCGGGGGTCTTCGACGCGGCGTCCGTCGGCTTCTGCGACTGGCCGGACGCCGGGGGCTCCGCCCCGTCGTCGCCGTGGTCGTTGCTCCCGCCGCCGGGGAACAGGTCCCCCAGCATCGCGACCCCCACGGTCACCACGGCGAGCGCCCCGGCGACGGCCAGCGCGACGGTGCAGCTGACCCGCCGCCCCCGCCGCGCACCGGGCTGCCGGCCGGTGTCCACGGTGACGGCGATCCGGGCGTCGGGGTCCCGCTTCCCCGGTGTGTCAGCGGGGGCCGGCGGGGGCGGCAGCGGCGGGCCGAAGATGCCGAGCGCCGCGCTCCCCAGTGAGGCGTTGCTGAACGGCACCGGCCCGGACTGCACGGGGGCATCCTGCGGCTCCAGGTCCAGCAGGGCCACCGCCGAGGTGCTGACCTCCCGCACCAGCGGACCCGGCAGCCAGCCCGGCGCCACCAGTGCGGCGGCCCCGCCGGGCGCGAGCCTGCGGGCGAGTTCGGCGGGGGCGGGCCGGTCGGCGGGGGCCTTGGCGAGGCACCCGGCGACCAGTTCCCGCAGTTCGCCCTCCAGGTCCCCGAGTTCGGGTTCCTCGTGCACCACCTTGTAGAGGAGTACGGCGGAGGAGTCGCCGGGGAAGGGTGCGGTGCCGGTGGCCGCGTAGGCGAGGACCGCGCCGAGCGAGAAGACGTCGGCCGCACCGGAGATGTCCAGGCCGCGGATCTGCTCCGGTGCCATGTAGCCCGGCGAGCCGACGGAGACGCCGGTGGAGGTGAGGGAGACCGTGGCGCCGAGGGCCCGGGCGATGCCGAAGTCGATCAGCCGGGGGCCGTCGAGGGCGAGCAGGACGTTGGACGGTTTCACGTCACGGTGGATCAGGCCATGCGCGTGTACGGCGTCGAGCGCCTCGCCGAGCCCGGCTCCCAGGGCCCGTACCGCGTACTCGGGCAGCGGGCCGTGGCGGGTGACCGCGTCGGAGAGCGGCGGCCCGGCCACGTAACCGGTCGCGACCCACGGCACGGCCGCGTCGGGGTCGGCGTCGAGGACCGGGGCGGTCCACCGCGCGCCGAGGCGCCGCGCCGCGTCCACCTCGCGGCGGAAGCGCGCGCGGAACTCCTCGTCGAGGGCGAAGTGGGGGTGCACGACCTTGACCGCGACGGTGCGTCCGCCCGCGCTGCGGCCCAGATAGACCCGGCCCATCCCACCGGCGCCGAGCCTGCCGAGCAGCCGGTAGGCGCCGATGGTGTGCGGTTCGCCGGCTTCCAGCGGCTGCATACGGTCTCCCCCTGTGGTCCCCGGGACTCGGACGGCAGCCTAGGCGGCCCGGGTCGCACGGTCACGGAGACCCCTTCCGCCGATATCGCCCCTATGGGCACGAAGCAGGGATTTCGCCACACGGAAAGGCGTGAATACGTCGTTCGTCCGCACCACCCGGGGGTTCACCGGAGGGAAACCGGAAGGCGTCACGGGAGACGTCCGCTATTCCCTCGCGCGTCCTTGGAGAGGCCCTTCGCGACAGAACTCCGGACATTCGCTCCCTTTCAAGGGAACGGAATGGAGCAGTCGTGCGTCAGGGCCCGCCGGGAGGAAAGGGCGGCCGGGGAAGGAAGGCCCGCGGGGGAAGGCCGGGGAAGGCCCGGGAAGGTACGGGATTCACCTTCTCTCCCGCACCATTCCCATGTGCCCGAGGGTCAGCGCCCGAGCAGCTCGACCTTGACGTCCGCCGGGAAGCCGGTCGTCGGACCGGTCCGACGGGCGAACTCGCGCACGCCCGCCAGCTGGTCCGGACCGAAGCGGAAGTCCAGGGTGGTGAAGTAGCGCTCCAGCACCTCGGCGTCGAAGGCCTCCCAGCGCGCCGCCTGCTCGGCCACCTTGGTGACCTCCTCCAGCGAGACGTCGCGGGAGGCCAGGAACGCCTCGTGCACCTTCTCGACGTAGTCCGGGTGCGAGGCCAGGTAGTCCTTGCGGGCCGCCCAGACGGCGAAGACGAACGGCAGCCCCGTCCACTCCTTCCACATCTGGCCCAGGTCGTGGACCTGCAGCCCGAGCCTGGGGGCGTCGTGCAGGTTCGCGCGCAGCGCGGCGTCACCGATGAGGACGGCCGCGTCGGCCTCCTGCATCATCAGGCCGAGGTCCGGCGGGCAGGTGTAGTAGTCGGGGGCGACGCCGTACCGCTCGGCGAGCAGCAGCTGGGCCAGCCGTACGGAGGTGCGTGAGGTCGAGCCGAGCGCCACCCGGGCCCCGTCCAGCTGCTCCAGGGGCAGCTGGGAGACGATCACGCACGACATGACGGGGCCGTCGCAGCCGACGGCGATGTCGGGGAGGGCGACCAGGTCGTCGGCGTTGCGCAGGAACTCGACCAGGGTGACGGGACCGATGTCGAGGTCCCCCCTGACCAGCTGCTCACTGAGTCTTTCCGGGGTGTCCTTCGAGAGCTCGAGGTCGAGCAGGGTTCCGGTCCGCGCCAGGCCCCAGTAGAGGGGGAGGCAGTTCAGGAACTGGATGTGGCCGACGCGCGGCCTGCTGCGACGGTCGTCGCCTTCTGCGGGAGAGACGGTTGAATTGTCCACATCGCGAGGCTAGACCTGCCCCTCCCGGCCGGCATCGTCGGGGCTCCCGGAGTGCTCCGCGGGGGCTTGTCCGTCAGCTCTCCGAGGGCTCAATCAAACATCCGGGTGAAGTGATCTTTCCCTCTACCGCTCCCCGCAGACTGCGTGCTAGGCTCGCCGCAAGTTGCAGTTTGGTTTCCCTTGCAGTACAGAGCCTGCGGAGCATGTAACCCGCAGGCTTTTGTAGTTTTCAGACTTGTTTGCAGGTTCTGGAGCAGGGCAACCCTTTGGCCCAAGGAGGGCTTATGGCTACCGGAACCGTCAAGTGGTTCAACGCTGAAAAGGGCTTCGGCTTCATCGCCCAGGACGGCGGCGGCCCGGATGTCTTCGTCCACTACTCCGCGATCAACGCGTCCGGGTTCCGCTCCCTCGAGGAGAACCAGGTCGTGAACTTCGACGTCACTCAGGGGCCCAAGGGTCCGCAGGCTGAGAACGTCACCCCGGCCTAGTTGCCCGGGTCGGCCGATCGCGGCCGAGTGAGCAGTACCCAAGGAGCCCCGCTCCCCCGCTTCGGCGGAGGAACGGGGCTCCTGCCTTTTCCGCCCGGTTTTCCGGAAAAGGGGCCGGACTGCTACGGCATCGCCGCCTCGGAACCGGGCGCCCGCCACCTCACCCTCGCGCTGGGCAGGAGCGGCCGCCGGGCCCGTCGCCCCCCATCATGTCGAGGGCCTGTGCAGAGCACCACCCGATACTGACGAGCCCGCCCATAACAAGGCAGACTGTTGACCGCGATACCAACGGTATGAAGCAGAGCGGCATCAGCAGGACCGGCGGGGCAAGCAGGACAGGGGGCATCATGGACCGCGACAACGGACCCGGTGTGCGCGTTCCGGAGCAGCGCGCTCCACGGGAACGGCCGGCCGGCACCGAACTGCGCTTCACCGTACTCGGCCCGGTACGCGCCTGGCGCGGCAGTGAACTCCTGCCGTCCGGGTCCCCGCAGCAGCGCGCCCTGCTGGCCGCCCTCCTCCTGCGCGACGGCCGTACGGCCACCGCCGGCGAACTCATCGACGCCCTCTGGGGCGACGACCCCCCGTCGCAGGCGCTGGCCACCGTGCGGACGTACGCCTCCCGGCTCCGCAAGATCCTGGGCCAGGACACCCTGGTCAGTGAGTCCGGGGGCTACGCGGTCCGGATCCCGCGCGAGGCACTCGACCTGACGCTCGCCCAGGACCTGGCCGCGGAGGCGGAGAAGGCGCGCGGCGGCGGGGACCGCTGCCAGGCCCGCACCCTGATCAACAAGCTGCTCGGCCTCTGGGACGGCGAGGGACTCGCCTCCCTCCCCGGCCCGTACGCGGAGAACCAGCGGACCAGCCTGGAGGAATGGCGCCTCCAGCTCACCGAGACCCGGCTGGACCTGGACCTGGAGCTCGGCTGCCACGCGGAGGCGGTCTCCGAACTCACCGCCCTCACCGCGGCGCACCCCCTGCGCGAACGGCTCCGCGAGCTGCTGATGGTCGCCCTGTACCGCAGCGGCCGGCAGGCCGAGGCCCTCGCGGTGTACGCCGACACCCGCCGCCTCCTCGCGGAGGAACTGGGCGTGGACCCGCGCCCCGAGCTCGCCCGGCTCCAGCAGCGGATCCTCCAGGCCGACGAGGAACTGGCCCGCCCCGCCGACGAGCCTGCGCCCGCCACCGCCGCGGTCCGCCCGGCCCAGCTCCCGGCCACCGTCCCGGACTTCACGGGCCGCGACGCGTTCGTACGCGAACTGGGCGCCCGGCTCGTGACCGCGGAGGGCTCCGTGATGGCGGTCTCCGCGCTCGCCGGCATCGGCGGCGTCGGCAAGACGACTCTCGCCGTGCACGTCGCCCACCAGGCCCGCCCGCACTTCCCGGACGGCCAGCTGTACGTCGACCTCCAGGGCGCGGGCGCGCGGGCCGCCGAACCCGAGACCGTCCTCGGCGCGTTCCTGCGCGCGCTGGGCACCGCCGACTCCGCCATTCCGGACTCCCTGGACGAGCGGGCCGCGCTCTACCGCTCCACGCTGGACGGCCGCCGCATCCTGGTCCTGCTCGACAACGCCCACGACGCGGCCCAGATCCGGCCCCTCCTCCCCGGCACGGAAGGGTGCGCGGCCCTGGTCACCAGCCGCGTACGCATGGTCGACCTGGCCGGTGCGCACCTCGTGGACCTGGACGTGATGTCCCCCGAGGAGGCCCTGCAGCTCTTCACCCGCATCGTCGGCGACGAACGCGTCCGCTCGGAGCGCGAAGCGGCCCTGGACGTGGTGGCCGCGTGCGGCTTCCTGCCGCTGGCCATCCGCATCGCCGCCTCCCGGCTGGCCGCCCGCCGCACCTGGACGGTCTCGGTGCTGGCCGCGAAGCTCGCCGACGAACGCCGCCGCCTCGACGAGCTCCAGGCCGGCGACCTCGCGGTGAAGGCCACCTTCGAGCTCGGCTACGGCCAGTTGGAGCCGGCCCAGGCCCGCGCCTTCCGCCTCCTGGGTCTGGCGGACGGCCCGGACATCTCGCTCGCGGCGGCGGCCGCCCTCCTGGACCTGGACCCCCACACGGCGGAGGACCTCCTGGAGACCCTGGTCGACACCAGCCTCCTGGAGTCCGCCGCCCCGGGACGCTACCGCTACCACGACCTGGTGCGCCTCTACGCGCGTGCGTGCGCCGAGCGCGACGAACAGTCCCCGGCGGGCCGGGAGCTGGCGCTGTCGCGGCTGCTGGACTTCTACCTGGCCACGGCGGCGGGGGTGTACGCGCTGGAGCGGCCGGGGGACCGGACGGTCGACCACCTGGAGCCCACCCGCTACCCAGGGCTCACCTTCGCCGAACGGTCGCACGCACTCGACTGGCTCTACGCCGAGGCGGACTGCCTGCTTGCGTGCGTACTCCAGTCACACGGCGACCGGTCCCTGCGACGAGCAGTCGATCTGCTGATGGCCGTGAAGGATCTCGCGGAATCAGGAGCGAACGCCCGCCGTTACGAAACGGCTGCTCTCGCCCTACGCGACGCCGCCATGGCCGCGGGCGACGCCCGGGCGGAAGGGCGCGCACGCACCACGCTTACGCAGGTGTACAGCACAGCCGGACGGTTCGAGCAGGCCGACAGCGAGGCGCACCACGCCATGGCGCTCGGAATCGCCGCGGGCGATCCGTGGACCAGTGGCAACGCTCCCAATGAACGAGGCATTCTCTCCATCTACCGCAACCATCCCGAGGACGGGGAGACCTATCTCCAGGAGGCCATCAAGGCGTTCCGCTCGGACGGCAACAAGCCCGGTGAAGCCAGCGCGCTCTGCAACCTCTCCAGGATCTACCTCGCTCTCGCCCGGACGGACAGCGCCGTGGAACTCGCCCAGCAAGGGATCACCATCTACGACCGGCTGGGGCTCGCGCTGCGCCTGGCAAACGGACGGTACGCGCTCGGTCTCGCTCTCACCCAGGCAGGGCGCCTGTCGGAAGCGCTCGAGCAACTGACCCAGGCTTTGGGCATCTTCCACGAGAACCGCCAGCCGCTCTGGGAAGGCGTCACACACTTCCGGCTCGCGGAAGTACATCTCGCGGCACGGCGCTTCACCCTCGCCGCCGCTCACGCGGAGCAGGCCATCGCCCTCCGGGGTATCGGCGGTGAGTGGCGCCGGGGCACCGTGCTCACCGTGCTCGGCCGTGCGCTGGAGCAGCTGGAACAGCCGGACCGAGCCCGAGCGTGCTGGCACGAGGCTCTGGCGATCTACGAGCAGTTGGGCTCGGCCGAGACCGACGAGGTCCGTCGGCTGCTGACGCCCGTCGCGGCCGCATAGGACGCCTTCAGGGCGTTCATCGTTCGTTTATCGGCTGCCGTCACTCTTACACCCATCGAGCCGTCGCGTCGGGGGGCAGACGGATCGACGAGCGGCCGCCCCCATATGGTGAACGGCCCAGAGGTGCCCGCCCGGCGATCCACGGGGGAATGGCCGGGCGGGCACGCCGATCTGTACGACCGCATGAGTAACGGGAGTTGACACACGATGAGCGACGCCAAGAAGCCCACAGTCAAGCCGCTGGACAGCCACGCCTCCGGCGAAGAGCTCACCGTCCTGGACAGCCACGCCTCCGGTGAGGAGCTCACGGTCCAGGACAGCCACGCCTCCGGCGAAGAGCTGACCACGATGGACAGCCACGCGTCGACTCCGGCACCCAAGTAGACCTCACCCGCACGGGGAGCGGCCGCGGCGGCGCGGAGGGGGAGCCGTCGCGGCCGCTGCACGTCCGCGCGTAGGAAGGAGGCCCGAGCCGGTCGGCTCGGGCCTCCTTCCTGCGCCTCGCGGCGTCAGTAGCGCGGCTCCGCCGTCACCAGGCAGCGCTTCACGCGGGAGACAGAGCGCGGGCTGTCCATGGGGACCGAGATGATCTGCTTCTCGCCGGCCTCGAGGCCGATGTCGGCCTCGCCCGTGTCGACGGTCAGGCCCTTGGCGTCGACGAACGTCACGACCACGTCGTACGTGTGCTCGGTCATCGCCGTCGAGCGGATCTCGACCGACGAGGCGGTGTACGCCCTGCGCTTGCCCTTCTTGGGCTGGGCGCAGCGGATGACGCGCAGGGAGGGCGCCTCCGAGGCGGTCGCGGAGGGGGTGGCCGACTCGTAGGTGGAGCCGCCGGACGAGCTCGACGAGCTGTCGTAGTCATCGTCGTCGTAGTCGTGGTAGCTGCCGTTGCTCTTCTTGGAGCTGGAGCAGCCGCCCCCGCTCGAACCGCCGCTGCTCCGGCTCTTCCCGCTCTTCCCGCTCTTGCCGCCGTGGCTGGACGTGGAGAATCCGGTGAGCGCGAGCACCACCACGACCAGTACCGCCGCGAACCTCATCTGTCGCCGCATCATCGACGCAGCCCCCCTTGCTGTAGTCGGCTTCATGGCCGTCGCACGGCCGCGCGACACCGTAACGCACAGCATCCCGGGCGCTTACCCATGGCCCCGTCATGACCCTGTCACGGTCTCGTCATCGTCCCCGATGGCAGGGAAGATCGGCCGGGCGTAGCGTCGATCGCGGGGAGCGGTGCGCACAGCCGTGCGCCTTGGCCCGGGAGGCTGTCGATGATCCGCAATGTCCTCGGCTCCGTCGTAGCGCTGGTGGGAGCGGCGGCGGCCGTGCAGAGCCCCTTCCACAGCTGGTTCGATGACCGCCTCGGGCGGGACTACCGCATCCAGGACCTGTTCAACGGCATCAGCGGCGTCTCGTCGTCCGTGATCGGCTCGATCCTGCTGCCGTTCCTCTTCGCCGCCCTGGTGACCCTCGTCGGCATCGTGTTCCGCTCGCGCTGGGTCGTGGCCCTCGCCGGCCTGATCGTGATCGGCTTCACCGTGCTGTGGATGGTCCGGCAGGGCCAGGAGGCGGGGAGCCTCACGGTCGACGGCGACGGGCAGGGACTGCGGTGGGGCGTCGCGCAGGCGCTGGCGGGCGGTCTCCTGCTCCTGCTGGGCGCACTGCTGATGTCGGGGCGGAAGAAGCGGGCGGCCCGGGCGGGGTACACCGCCGAGCCCTACCCCGTGCCGCCGGACGACCGTCCTGACACCTGGCCGCCGACGCAGGAGCCGGGGCCGGCCGCGTACACGGCTCCCGGGCCGGAGCCCGAGGCGGATCCGTACACCGGGCCGGGCCGGCACCGGGCGTCCCCCGCCGACGAGGACACCGCCCAGTACCCGGTCCAGCACCCCGACGAGGGGGATCAGCAGGACCCGGACCGGCCGGACCGGTATCACCCGCCCCACCCCTGAGGGGGTCAGGCCCGGGCCCTGTTTCCCGTCCCCGTGCCCTTCAGCGCGTCCAGGGCGTACACGCAGCGGTCCTTGCTGCACGCGTAGACCACGCCCGCCTCCGCCACCGGGGAGCCCGTGATCTCGCCTCCCGTGGCCAGCTTCCAGCGGAGCTGGCCACCCGCCGCGTCCAGGGTGTAGAGGACGTGGTCCGCCGAGCCGAAGTGGACCCGGCCGTCCGCGACCACCGGTGCGCCGACGACCTCGCCACCCGCGGCGAAACGCCACTTCGGCGTGCCGGTGACCGCGTCCAGGGTGTACAGCGCGCTGCCGCTGCCGACGTGCACGTTGCCCGCCGTGACCAGCACGGGCTCGATGGACTGCCGGGCCTCCGTCGCGATCCGCCAGCGGTCCTTGCCGGTGGAGGCGTCCAGGGCGTACACGGTGCCGAGGTAGTCGGCGAGGTACACCCCGCCGCCGGTGACCGCGGGTCCCGGCGCGAAGGCGGGCGGGGAGAGGAAGACCGCCGGTGACTCGAAGTGCCAGCGCACCCGGCCGGAGACCGTGTCCACGGCCAGCACCCGGGTCCCCGCCGCGACGTACACGAAGCCGTCGGGCGCGGGCGTGACCCGCACCGGGACACCGCCGCAGGAGGCGGCGTCGCCGACGGGGTACGACCACCGCTCCGTGCCCGTGCGCGCGTCGACGGCACGCAGCCGGGCGTCCTGCCACAGGAACACCGTGCCGTCGTGGATGACGGGACCGGCCTCCGGCGTCTCGAAGTCCGTCTGGACTCCCGAGGTCTCCCACAGCTTCTCGCCGCTGGACGCCTCCCATGCCTGTACGCCGCCGCCGCGCGTCCCGGTCAGGACGGTGCCCCGGTCGGCCTTGAGGGAGTACACCCAGGCGTCGGTCTGGAGCCGCCACCGCTCGGTGCCGGTCGCCGCGTCCAGGGCGTACAGGGACGGGCCGTCCGAGGCGTGGATCCGGCCGCCGTCGACCGCCATCGACCAGGCCACGTCGCGGGTCTTGAACTGACGCCGCCCGTTACCCACGTCCAGGGCGTGGACCTCGAAGGACGTCACGTAGAGCAGGTCGCCCACCACGACGGGCGTGCCCCACACGTCGTTCGACATACGGAAACGCCACGGGCGCCAGCGCTCCGGAGCGGCGGGTGCCGCGTCCGGGGCCGGTGCCGGGGCGGGCACCGGGGCGGCCGGCGCCGCCGAGGTCTGTCCTCCGGGTGCCCGCACCCAGCCGGTGGCCGGGTCGGCGTGCGCGGCCGCCGGCCCCCGTACGTCCACGGGACGCGGCCCGGGACCGATCGGCACCTTGGCGTTGGGCAGCCGCACGGGGCCGCCGTCGGGGGCGGGCGCCGACACGGGCGCGGGGGCCGGCGCGGTCCGGAGATCGCCGCCGCTGCGCCACGCCCCGTCCCAGTCGGCACCGGGCGGCGGCTGGGACGGGGGCGGAGGCACGACCACGGGGGCGGGTGCGGGTGCGACGGCGACGGCACGGCCACCGCCGCGGCGCTGCTCGATCATCGCGGTCGCAGCGGTCGGCAGCCAGGCCGACGCCGTGCCGCTGTCGTCGCCGCCGGAGGCGAACAGGTGCGGGGCCAGCTGCGACTGCAGGTCCGCGGGGCTGGGCCGCCGGGCCGCGTCCATCTGCATGCAGGACTCGATGAGCGGGCGCAGATCGTCGGGCAGCCCCTCGGTGTCGGGGCCCTCCCGCAGGAGCATGAACACGGTCTCGACCGGATTCCCCCCGTGGAAGGGCGCGTGTCCCGTCGCCGCGAAGACGAGGGTCGAGCCGAGCGAGAACACATCGCTGGCACCCGTCACGCTGCGCGAGTCGCGGGCCTGCTCCGGAGACATGTACGCGGGCGTTCCCACCGCGACGTTCGTCATGGTCAGCCGGGTGTTGGAGACGCCGGACGCGATACCGAAGTCGATCACCCGCGGCCCGTCCTCGACCACGAGGACGTTGGACGGCTTCAGGTCGCGGTGGACGAGACCGGCCCCGTGGATGGACTGCAGGGCCTCGGCGATCCCGGCGGCCAGCCAGCGCACGGCCTGCGTCGGCATCGGCCCGCACTCATTCACTATCTCCTCGAGGGAGGGGGCGGGGACGTAGGCGGTGGCCAGCCAGGGCACGGCCGCCCTCGGGTCGGCGTCGACCACCGCGGCGGTGTAGAAACCGCTGACCGCGCGAGCGGCCTCCACCTCACGCGTGAAGCGGACCCGGAACAGCTGGTCCTCGGCCAGTTCCGTACGGACCGTCTTGATCGCCACCCGCCGGCCCGACGCCGACCGCGCGAGATAGACCAGCCCCATGCCGCCGGCCCCGAGCCGTCCCAGCACCTCGAACGGGCCGATCCGCCTCGGGTCATGCTGCGTCAGCTGCTCCACTTGCCTGCCACCTCCCCGTACGGACCTCAGGAACAGAAGCCCGCGAAATCCCGCCCTGTGCAGCGTCTCACCACTGGGCACCACTTGGCGGTGCGCACCCTGATTCTTCCTGGCTCGGGGCCCGGTTGCGAACCCGGGGGCGGAACGGAGTGTTGTGTGGCACTCCATCCCTTTCAGGACACCTCCTGAAAGGGCTACGGCAGCGGCTCGGTCGGCTGGAGCACGGCGAAAGCCGCACCCTGGTCGTCCTGGAGGACCGCCATCCGTCCGTACGGGATGTCCAGGGGAGGGGCCGTGATCCGGCCACCGAGGTGTGCGGCGGCCTCGGCGGTTCCGTCGCAGTCGACGACGGCGAAGTAGCTGAGGAAGTAGCTGGGCAGCATCGCGGGGAACGCGTCCGTGAGGACCGCGCGCCCGACGACCGCGGTGTCCTCACCGGGCTCGGTCCCGGCCGGGGACCAGATCCGGAACGGCTCGGCCGCCCCGGTGCCGCCCGGCGGTCCTGCCAGGTGGATGTCCGTCCCCTGGAAGCCGAAGACCTCCTCGTAGAAGGCGTCCACGCGCTCCGGCTGCCGGGTGTGGACCTCGGTCCAGCAGAAGGCCGCCGGCCTGTTCCGCTTCTCGAAACCCGCGCGCTCGCCCGCCTGCCAGAGACCGAAGACCGCGCCGCCGGGATCGGCCGCCTGGGCGAGCACCCCGGCTGCGCCGGCCCGCACCGGATCGGTGATCACCTGGCCGCCCGCCTTCCTGACCAGGGCCACGGTGGCGCGGATGTCGTCGGTCGAGAAGTAGACACCCCAGGTCGTGGGCATGCGGCCGTCCCGCTTGGCCGCGAGCGCGGCGACGAGCTCGCCTTCGCTGTACGCGTCCGCGAACGGCATGCCGTCGCCAGCCCGGAAGGTCCAGCCGAAGAGCCCGCCGTAGAAGCGCTTGCCGGCCTCCAGGTCGGAGAGCTGCACATCCACCCAGCACGGCGCGGACTGCGCGAATACGGCCATGGCCCGGGTCCTTCCGTCGCATGGATCACCGTGACGCCCGTCACACTCAACGTAGCGTCGGGGGCCTTCCGGCGCGCCCCGAGGGGCTGAATAGAACCTTTGCCCGAATCGTGAAGGTCCTGCGACCTGCGTGGACAGGGGTTGTCCACCGAAGTTATCCACAGGCTGTTGATAACAACATCGCACCGGAGCCCCCGCACGCGGCAATGAAGAGAAATTCCATAAACAGGTACGCCCGCGCGGAAAACCGATCACACAGCTCCGGGAATTGCGCTGTTCACCCCGCCCGCACTGGGGCGTTCCCCATTTGCAGTCGGTCAGATCGCGCTCGGATCACCCCTCGGTAAGCTGACGGCATGACAGGACAAGTACGCACCGTCGACGGCCGCGTGGCTGGTCGGCGAGGTCAGGCGACGCGGCAGAAGCTGCTCGACTGCCTCAGCGAGATGCTCAGCTCCTCGCCGTACCGGGACGTCAAAGTCATCGACGTCGCACGGAAGGCGGGGACTTCACCCGCGACTTTCTACCAGTATTTCCCCGACGTCGAGGGCGCCGTTCTCGAACTCGCCGAGGAAATGGCCAAGGAAGGTGCCGGACTGACCGAACTGGTCGGTGACCGCTCCTGGGTCGGCAAGGCCGGCTGGCTGGCCTCCGAAGAACTCGTCGAGGGGTTCCTCGACTTCTGGCGGCGCCACGACGCGATCCTCCGCGTCGTCGATCTCGGCGCGGCCGAGGGCGACAAGCGGTTCTACAAGATCCGCATGAAGGTCCTGAGCTCCGTCACCAACTCCCTGACGGACGCGGTCAAGGAGCTCCAGTCCAAGGGCAAGGTGGACAAGGACGTCAACCCCGGCGCGGTGGCGGGCTCCCTGGTCGTCATGATGGCGGGGGTCGCCTCGCATCAGAAGAGCTTCACCACCTGGGGCGTGAAGCAGGCCGAACTCCGGCCGAACCTCGCCCTGTTGGTCCATCTGGGCATCACCGGCAAGAAGCCGGTCAGGTAGGCGGCCAGGACTCCCCCGCACACGCCGGGCGCCGCGCTCCCTCGCGGCTCCCCCACGTCCTGTCTCACCGACGGCGGACCGCACCCTGCGGTCCGCCGTCGGCGTTTCCGCACCGGCGCGGGACGCTGTGGAATGGACCCATGAGCGATGCACAGAAGGAATTCCGCGACCTGCTCCACGCGCAGCGCGTCTGGGACGTGTCCCTCCCCCGCTTCGACCCGTCCGCCGCGCCCGCCGCGCCGCTCCCCCTCTTCCACACCTGGTTCGCCGAGGCGGTGGCCGCCGGGCAGACCGAGCCGCACACCATGACACTGGCGACGGCGGACGCGGACGGCCTGCCCGATGTGCGCACACTGATGCTGCACGACGCGGACGAGCGCGGCTGGCACTTCGCCACGCACGCCACCAGCGCGAAGGGCCGGCAGCTCGCCGCCCGGCCGTACGCGGCGCTCGGTTTCTACTGGCCCGCGCAGGGCCGCCAGGTGCGCGTCCGGGGCACGGCCGCCCCCGCGGCCCGGGAGGAGAGCCGGGCCGATCTGCGGGCCAGGTCAACCGGCGCGCTGGCCGCCGCACTGACCGGCTCGCAGAGCGAGGTGCTGCCCGCGTACGAGGACCTCGTACGGGCCTCCGAGTCGGCCTGGGAGCGGGCGCGGGCGGAGCCTGACACCGAGGCGGAGACCTGGACGCGGTACGTCGTCGAGCCTCGGGAGGTGGAGTTCTTCCAGGGCGACGACCGGCGCCGGCACGTGCGGCTGCGCTACCGCCGGGACGGCGCGGGCTGGACCCGCGAGCTCCTCTGGCCCTGAGTCCTCTTCATCCGGTTCCTACCGGAAAGGAGCACTATGGGAGTCAGGTGAGCTGCTGGAGGCACCCATGGCACGAACACGTTCCCGTTACGCCCCGGACCGAGGCCTGACCACCCGCATGGTGGGCACGATGTTCTTCATCGGCCTGCTGTACGTGGTCATCGTGGGTGTGCTGCTCGCCGCCCTGCGCGGCTCCTGGCCCGTCATCCTGGTCATCACGGGCGGTCTGTTCATCGCCCAGTTCTGGTTCAGCGACCGCATCGCGGCGTACGGCATGGGCGCCCGGGAGGTCACCCCGCAGGAGGCGCCGGAGCTGCACGGCGCGATCGACCGGATCTGCGCCCTCGCGGACATGCCGAAACCCCGGGTGGCCATCGCGCGGAGCGACGTCCCGAACGCCTTCGCCACGGGTCGCAGCGAGCGGACCGCCCTGGTCTGCGCCACGACCGGGCTGCTGCGCAGACTGGAGCCCGAGGAACTCGAAGGCGTCCTGGCCCACGAGATGTCGCACGTCGCGCACCGCGACGTGGCCGTGATGACCATCGCGTCGTTCCTCGGGGTCCTCGCCGGCATCGTCACCCGGGTCGCCCTGTGGGGCGGCTTCGCCCGCAACAGCCGGGGCAACGACCCCGCGGGCATCATCATCATGCTCATCCCGCTGATCAGCGCGGTGGTGTACGCCCTGAGCTTCCTGCTGACCCGGCTGCTCTCCCGCTACCGGGAGCTCTCCGCCGACCGTACGGCCGCCCTGCTCACCGGGCGGCCGTCGGCGCTGGCCTCCGCCCTCACCAAGGTGAGCGGACAGATGGCCAGGATCCCGACGGAGGACCTGCGGAAGGCGGAGCCGTACAACGCCTTCTACTTCGTGCCCGCCTTCGCCGCCAAGGAGAGCCTGGGCCGGCTGTTCTCCTCCCACCCGACCCTCGAACAGCGTCTGGACCAACTGGCCCGCATCTCCGCCGGCCTGTCCCACCCGTAAGGAGCCTCCGTGGGCCTGCTCGACAGCATCCTGGGCCGCAGCAAGCCGGTCCGCCCCGATCTCGACCAGCTCTTCGCCGTGCCGTCGGCCGCGCTCACCCTCCAGGCCGGCACCGGTTTCTCGCCGACCGGGCTCGGGTCGGTGTGTTTCGCGAGGGTGGAGGGCGGCACGTTCGCCCGCATCCAGCAGGACGTCCGGGAGTTGCTCGACGCGGACACGGGGCGGGGCGGGGTCCCGGTCGAATTCAGCCGGGACACCTACGGCTACACCTGGCTGCTCGCCCGTCAGGAGCCCGATGACACGGCCGCCCTGGTCAACGACCTGCACGCGGTCAACACCCTCCTCCAGGACGGCGGCTTCGGCCCCCATCTGCTCTGCTCGATGATCGGGTTCCGGAACCCGGAGGGGCGTTCGCTGGCCCTGGTCTACCTCTACAAGAGGGGGACGTTCTATCCCTTCGCCCCGGCCCCCGGCGGCGGCGAGAAGCGCGACAACCAGCTGGAACTCCAGGTGCGCGCCACGCTCGGCGACGACCTCCGGGTGGAGGACGACCTCTCACGCTGGTTCCCGGTGTGGGGCGCCCCCGGGCTGTGAAGGCCGCCGCCGGGTCTCGTGATCATTTTGCAACCGATTCCCGTCCGGACCGGAACCCATCATGTCCATGTCCTATTACGCTCCGAACCATGCCCGAATCGACCCCCACCTCCGGTGAAGCCCTGCCTGCCGCCATCGACCGCACCGACGGCCGGCCGGTCTATGTGATCGGCGGCGGCCCGGGCGGCCTCGCCGCCGCGGCGGCCCTGCGGGAACAGGGCGTACGAGCGGTGGTGCTGGAGAAGTCCGGCAGCGTCGGGACGTCCTGGCGCAACCACTACGACCGGCTGCACCTCCACACGACCCGGCGCTGGTCGGCGCTCCCGGGGCTGGCGATGCCCCGCCAGTTCGGGCGCTGGGTGTCGCGCGACGACATGGTGCGCTACCTGGAGAAGTACGCCGAGCACCACGAGCTGGAAGTCGTGACGGGCGTCGAGGTCTCCCGGATCGAGCGGACCGCCGACGGCACGGGCTGGCAGCTGAGCGCGACCGGTGGCCGGGTGCTCACCGGGCGGGCGGTGGTGGTGGCCACCGGCTTCAACCACACCCCGCGGATCCCGCGGTGGCCCGGTCGCGAGGACTTCACCGGCGAGCTGGTGCACGCGGCGCGGTACCGCGGCCCGGCCCCGTACGCCGGCAAGGACGTCCTCGTCGTCGGCATCGGCAACACGGGCGCCGAGATCGCCGTGGACCTGGTCGAGGGCGGCGCGTCCCGGGTGCGGATCGCGGTCCGCACGACGCCTCACATCGTGCGCCGCTCCACGGCGGGCTGGCCCGCCCAGGCCACCGCCGTCCTGGTCCGCAGGCTGCCGGTCGGCCTCGTCGACCGGGCAGGGAGGGTGATGTGCCGCGTCTCCGTCCCCGACCTGGCGGAACAGGGCCTCCCCCGCCCCGACACGGGCCTGTACTCCCGGGTCAAGGAGGGCGCGATCCCCGTCCAGGACGTCGGGCTGATCGACGCGGTGAAGCGCGGCCGGGTGGTGCCCGTGGCAGCGGTCGAGTCGTTCGACGGGGACGCCGTGGCACTGGCCGACGGCACCCGGATCACCCCGGACGCCGTGATCGCGGCCACCGGATACGAACGCGCCCTGGAGGGCCTGGTCGGCCACCTCGGCGTACTGGACAGCCGCGGCCGCCCCGTGGTGCACGGCGCACGCACCCCGGAGGGGGCACCGGGCCTCTACTTCACCGGCTTCACCAACCCGATCAGCGGGATGCTGCGGGAGATCGCGCTGGACGCGCGGAAGATAGCCGCCCGCGTCGCGAGGACGGGCTGACCGCCGCCCCTCAGTGGACGGCCGCCACCGGGGCCGTCCCCTTGCGGCGGATCACCAGGGCCATCAGGGCCGCCGTCGCGCAGAGGGCCCCCGCGGCGTACCAGACGAGGTCGTACGAGCCGGTCACGTCCCGCACGACCCCGCCGAGGAACGCCACCAGAGCCGCCCCCACCTGGTGCGATGCCAGGACCCAGCCGAAGACGATCGCACTGTCGTCGCCGTACTGCTCCCTGCACAGGGCCAGTGTCGGCGGGACCGTCGCGACCCAGTCCAGTCCGTAGAAGACGATGAAGAAGACCATCGGCGGATGCACCGTCGGGGCCATCAGCACCGGCAGGAACAGCAGTGAGATCCCGCGCAGGGCGTAGTAGACGGCCAGCAGCCTGCGGGCGTCGAAGCGGTCCGTGAGCCAGCCGCTGAAGATCGTGCCGATGACGTCGAAGACACCGATGACGGCCAGCAGCGAGGCCGCCGCGGTGATCCGCATGCCGTGGTCGTGGGCCGAGGGCACGAAGTACGTGCGGATCAGACCGTTGGTGGAGGCGCCGCAGATCGCGAACGAGCCCGCCAGCAGCCAGAAGGGGCCCGTGCGGGCCGCGTCGATCAGGACGCGTACGGCGCGGGTCGCGGCGCCCGTCACGGGGCCCGGCTTCTCCACGTACGCGCCGCCGTACGGGGCGAGGCCCACGTCGGCCGGGTGGTCGCGCATCAGGAGCCAGACGAACGGGACGACGACGAACGCCGCCAGCCCGACCGTCACCGTCGCCGGCTGCCAGCCGTGCCTGTCGACGATCCAGGCGCACAGCGGGAGGAAGACCAGCTGGCCGGAGGCGCCGGCCGCGGTCAGGATGCCGGTCACCAGACCGCGCCGGGCCACGAACCAGCGGTTGGTGACGGTCGCCGAGAACGCCATCGCCATCGAGCCGGTGCCCAGCCCGACGAGCAGGCCCCAGTAGAGCATCAGCTGCCAGACCGCCGTCATCCAGTAGCTCGCCAGAGCCCCGGCCGCGACCGCGCTGAGCGCGACGACCACGACCCGGCGGATACCGAACCGGTCCATCAGCGCCGCCGCGAAGGGCGCGGTCAGCCCGTACAGCGCCATGTCGAGGGAGACGGCGAGGCCGATCTCGCCACGTGACCAGCCGAACTCCTCGTTGAGGGGCTCGATGAGCAGGCCCGGCAGGGAGTTGAAGGCGGCGCCGCCGATGATCGTCACGAAGGTGACGGCGGCGACGATCCACGCGCGGTGTATCCGCAGGCGGGAGCGGTGGCGGGGGGCGCGCTCGATCGTCGCGCCGTCGGTTGTCCGAGTCACGCCGCTCAGCATCCGGCCCGAGGCCACCTTCGCACGAGTGGCCGGACGGACACCCTTCGCAGGGATCGGGCCACCGGGGTCAGGACCGTGCGAGGGAGCGCCCGGACTGCAGGAGGCTGTGGGCGGCCCAGGCCAGGCCCGCTCCCACCCCGTACCAGAGGAGATCCGGCGCGTTGAACGTCGAGCCGAGCACCAGCCGTGCCACCGCGCTCCGTGGTGCCAGCTCGGCCGGTACGCCGGTGAGCTGGGCCAGTTCCACCGCCCAGCTGAAGGCCAGCGCGGCGCTCGCGGCCGTCAGCGGCCGCACGCGGGGCACGAGGAGGACCACCAGGGCGTGGATCAGCACGGTGTAGAGCGCGTCGCCCGCGTATTTCGCCACGTCCCCGCTCGCCGCCGATCGGACGCCGAGCGCCGTCGCCACGGTCACGAGCGCCGCCGCAGCAGCCGCCGCGCGGACGACGGCGGGCCGGGGAATGGATGCGCGGACGGTCGGCTTCTCCTTCATGGTCGGTACGTTTATCAGGCCGGAGACGGCCGCACCCAATCCGCGGGAGAGCATCCGCGGGAGAGCAGGAGCCCGCATGTGTCACCGCGTCGTCGTGCTCGCCCTGGACGGAGTGATCCCCTTCGAACTGGGCATCCCGCAACGCATCTTCGGCCGCACACTGAGCGCGGAGACGCCCGGCGCGGGCAAGAGGCTGTACTCCGTCGTGACCTGCTCCGTGCGCCCGCCGGGCCCGGTCCGCACCGACGCCGACTTCAGCATCATGGCCGAACACGGCCCCGAGGCGCTCGCCACCGCGGACACCGTCGTCGTCCCGGCCTCGTACGAACTCGGACCCGTCCACGAGGAGGGCCGGCTCACCGACGAACTGGCCGCCGCGCTCGCGTACATCAGGCCGGGGACCCGCATGGTCTCCATCTGCACGGGCGGCTACGTCCTCGCCGCTGCCGGATACCTCGACGGGCGGCCCGCCACGACGCACTGGTCATCGGCCGACCACTTCCAGCGGCTCTTCCCGAAGGTCCGCGTCGACCCGGACGTCCTGTTCATCGACGACGGCGACGTACTGACCTCGGCCGGTGTGGCCGCAGGGATTGATCTCTGCCTGCACATCGTGCGCCGCGACCACGGCACCGCCGTCGCCAACGACATCGCCCGCCGCACCGTCGTGCCCCCGCACCGCGACGGCGGTCAGGCGCAGTTCATCCTGCGGCCGCTTCCCGAGTCCGGGCTCGCCACGACGACCGCCGCACGGACCTGGGCGCTCGGGCGGCTGGACCAGCCGATCCTGCTGCGCGACATGGCGCGGCAGGAGTCGATGAGCGTGCGCACCTTCACCCGCCGCTTCCGCGAGGAGGTCGGCGTGAGCCCCGGGCAGTGGCTCGCCCAGCAGAGGGTCGAGCGGGCGCGGCAGCTGCTGGAGTCCACGGGCCTGTCGATCGACCAGGTGGCGCGGGACGCCGGCTTCGGTACGGCCACCTCGCTGCGGCAGCATGTGCAGGCCGCGCTGGGGGTGTCGCCCACGGTCTACCGGCGGACGTTCCGCTCGACGGTCCCGGGGCGCTGAGCGGCGCCCCGGGCGGTGTCCTCAGGCGCCGGCCCGGTCGCCGGGCGGTGTCCTCATGCGCTGGCCCGGTCGCCGGGCTGCTCCTGGATCACCGGGACCATCACCGGGGCGCCCCGGTCGACCTCGCACCAGATCCGCTTGCCCGCGCCCTCCGGCTGCCAGCCCCAGCGGTCCGCCAGACCGTCCACCAGCTCCAGGCCACGGCCGTTGGTGTCCTCACCTTCCGCATGACGCGGCTGGGGCGGACGGCAACTGGTGTCGGCCACCTCGACCCGCACCGTCCCCGCCGAACCGGCCGGGTTCGCAGAACCGAACAGCATCCGCAGCACGGCCGGACAGCCCGTGTGGACCACCGCGTTGGTGACGAGCTCCGAGATCAGCAGGATCAGAGTCTCCGCGAGCGGCTCGTCGTCCTCCATCCCGGACCCGATCAGCCGCGACCGCGCCCATCTGCGGGCCCGCCCCACCTCTGCGGGATCCGGCCCGACCTCCAGCTGAACCTGAAGCACCTGCACCGCTCACACCATCCGAACCGGCGGACACATCGCCTAGCGCCTCCTCAGGGTCACGGAACGTGACTCCCCTGCGAGACAGCATGGTTGACGTACAGTCACCGCAACAAGCGCTTCGGGCATATTCCAGCGCGAAGGAGTACGCGTGGTCCATACTGTGCGACGCGTGCTGCGGAGAGTCGAACAGAAGCGCACCGGCACCCCGGGGACCGAGTCCCCGGCAGGCCCGTCGCAGCTCCGTGGGTCACGAGCAGGGCACCGCGCACCGCCCGGGGCGGCCACAGGGGCCGAACCCGGATCCTCCGGTTCCAGTACCACTCGCATCCAACGGAGCGTACCCGAGCGCGGGCCCGCGACTCCGTCCGGTGACAGTTCACCCCGGGGGCGCACCCGCGATCCGGATGCGTTCCGTCACCCGGTCCGCACGGTCCGTACGCCCCCCGGTCAGCCACGACCACCCCGGACCCCGCGCCGCGGCCCGGCCGGGGCGCACCCCGAGCCGGGCCGCGGAAGGGCACGAACTGCTCATGCCGTTGGGCGTGTTGACGCACGGACACGGGCGATCGCGCTGGCTGCGCGCCGGTTTCGCCCGCGCGGGCTACGCGTCGGGCTCGATCACGGTGAAGTACGCGGAGAAGGCGGCGACCGCCTCCGTCTCGGCGATCCGGCCGTCCTGGTCGGTGTCCAGGCTCCGGGCCGCGACGCTCGCGATGTCGTCCGCGGCGCCCAGCACCCGCAGGGCGCGCTCCACCGCGGCGACCGGCGCCGAGGCGGGCCCGCCGCCCTCGGGGTCCGTGCCGGCGGCGACGGTGATCGCCGCGCGCAGGAAGGGGCGCGCGATCTCCGCGAAGCGTTCGGGGTTGTCACGCAGCCGCTTCACGGCCCCGCCGACGAACTCCTCCCGGGTGACGCGCTGGTCCCCGTCCACGTCGGCGATGCCCGCCATGCCCTGCCAGAAGGCCTCGGCGCCCGTGTAGAGGGACTGGCCCCGGTCGCAGCGGGCCGTCGTACCGAACTCGGTGAGCAGACGGGCCGCCGCGGCGTTGAAATCGGCGCGATCGATGTAGCCGTTGCCGTCCTGGTCGAAGGCGGCGAAGCGGTGCGCGATCTTGCGCTCGTACTCTGCGCTGTCCATGCGGGGAGCGTACGACGCCGAGCGGCGTCACGTGTCACCGATGGTCGGCAGGGGTGTGACAATTTCGCGCCGGTCCGGCGTTTCAGGCGGTGAGCGGCTGGGACTCGTCGTCCGTGGCCGCGTCCGAGTCGGGGTAGACGTCGAAGAGCCGGCGGACCCCGAGGGCGCCGAGCACCTTGTTGACGTGCGAGCCGTCGACCGCGCCGCGGGCCGGGAGGATGAGGCGCAGCCGGCCGCCGCAGGACTTCATGAGGCGGCGGGAGGCGATCAGGACGCCGACACCGCTGGAGTCGCAGAAGAGGACGCCGGAGAGGTCGAGGACCACGTCGTGCCGGCCCGCGGCCACCGCCCCGTGGACGGACTGACGCACGACGGGTGAGCTCACGAGGTCGAGTTCGCCGTGGATCCGCAGCACCGTCCACGCGTCCTGCTCGGTCTCGTACACCTTCAGCGTCACGCGACTCGGCCTCTCGTCCGGGGCTCCGGAGGATCCGGAAGTTTCCGTTCCTCCTCGCGGCTGCCCGCGTACCCGCCCCGTGAAACACCCTTCCGCCCACCGGCCTGGCACAGGATTCATCCAGAAAATGATCGCTTCAGGATCGTTTACCCGGTCAGGTAAAGGCAAGGGGCAAAGCATTCCCTATCATTCGGCGCCACTTGAGGGACGTACTTGCCGCAAAGGTACGTGCCCGGACCAGGCCGCCGACTACATTCGACATGACGAGAGGCACAGGGCTGGGGGCTGGATGGCGAAGGACGCACCACCGCGCTGGGACCGCCGGATGCAGCAGCGGCTGGCGCGTGGCGAGGCGGCCGCCCTCGGTGAGCTCTACGACCGGTTCGCCGCCCTCGTGCACAACCAGGCCCACCGCATGCTGGACGACGAGGACGCCGCGGACCAGGTGACGCGCGAGGTCTTCGGCTACGTCTGGGAGAACCCCGACGCGTACGACCCCAAGCACGGCTCCATGCGCTCCTGGGTGGCACGGCTCACACACCGCCGGTCCGTGCAGCGGATCCGCAGCACGCACGGCGAGGCCGACGGGCCCGACGCGGACGCGCGGGCCGAGGAGCTGGAACACCGGGTGCTCAAGGCCACAGCGGCGGCCCGGGCCGACTACATCGTCGCCTCCATGCCCGCGCCGCTGCGCGCCGCCCTGGAGCTCGCCTACGTCCAGCGCCGGGACTACCGGCAGGCCGCCGCCGACCTCGGTGTCACCGGGGACGAGGCCAGGCGCCGGCTGCGGCTCGGCCTCCAGCTGCTCGCCACCGCTAACACCCGGCCGCCGGCCGGCTCGGCGCCTCCCGGCTACGGGCCGACGCCGTGAACGGCGGCCACGGCGGCAGCGGCCGCGACGGGGAGCAGCCGGTCGAGCGCCGCATACCGGGGCCGAGGGCTGCCGCGGACGACCGGGAGAGGCTGCCGCCGGTCCCGCCCGACGGCTCGGAGCCGCCCGAACCACCGGCACCTCCCGATCCTCCGGAACCGCCCGGCCCTCCGGATCCTCCGGAACCACCCGCACCGCCGCTGCCCCACCAGGTGCTCAAGTCCCTCCTCGGCGCCTGGGCCCTGGCCGCCTGCTCCGCAGAGGAGACGGCGGCCGTAGAGGAGCACCTCACCTCGTGCGCGCCCTGCGCCGACGAGGCGCTGCGGCTGCGCGACGCGGTGGGACTGTTGCACAGCGACGGCACCCTGGACCTGGATCCGATGCTCCGGTCCCGGGTCCTGGAGGGCTGTCTGGGCCGCCGCCCCGCGCGCATCCCCGTGCCGGCGTGGGCCACGCCGTACGACGCGGAGACCGCACGGCTCGACGCGCTGCTGCGGGACATCGGCGACTCGGAGTGGCACGCTCCGGTGCGGCTGAAGTGGTTCGAGGACGACCGGCAGGTGAACCGCAAGACGACGGTCGCCGGGGTGATCGGCCATCTCATGGCGGTCGACGGTCTGGTCTCCAAGGCCCTCGGCCTTGACGACCCGCTCGGGAAGGGCGACCGCCCCCTGCCGCCGACCGCGCGCACCGAGGCGTACTGGTCGGCCGCGCAGCGGCCTCCCACCCGGGCCGTGCGGGAGCCCTGGCGTGACCAGGGTCACTCCCTCGTCCGTACGGTGTCGTTCGCCGGCCGCGGCGTCTCGGAGCTCTCCGTCCCGTACGGCGGCTTCGCCCTCCCGCTGCAGGACTCGCTCCTGGAGCGGGCCTTCGAGTGCTGGGTGCACGGCGGTGACATCGCGGACGCGGTGGACTACCCCTACGAGCCGCCCGCCGCCGCCCACCTCCACCGGATGATCGACCTGGCCGCCCGGCTGCTGCCCGCCACTCTGGCCGAGCGCCGCCGCGCGGGGCTGGCCGCACCGGCCCGCCACCTGGTCACCGCGGGCTCCCCCGGTCGCTCCCTCCACCTGGAGGTCGAGGGCCGCGGTGGCGGCGACTGGTACATCGCCCTGGACTCACCGGCCGCCCTCGGCTCCCCCGCCCACACGGTCGCGCAGGTCGCGCTCGACGGGGTGGAGTTCTGCCGGCTGGTCGCCGGTCATGTGCTGCCGGTGGAAGCCGCGGCGGGCCAGGAGGGCGACCGCGAGGCGATCCGCGACGTCCTGTTCGCCGCGGCCTCCCTCAGTCGGCTCTGAATCCCTACGGGAAGACGACCGTACGGCGGCCGTTGAGCAGGATGCGCCGCTCCGCGTGCCACTGGACGGCGCGGGCCAGCGCCTGGCACTCCACGTCGCGCCCGACGGCGACGAGCTGGTCCGGCGTGACACCGTGCCCCACGCGCTCGACCTCCTGCTCGATGATCGGCCCCTCGTCGAGGTCGGCGGTCACGTAGTGCGCCGTCGCGCCGATCAGCTTCACACCGCGCGCATGGGCCTGGTGGTACGGCTTGGCGCCCTTGAAGCTCGGCAGGAAGGAGTGGTGGATGTTGATGATCCGGCCGCTCAGCTGCTTGCAGAGATCGTCCGAGAGCACCTGCATGTAGCGCGCCAGGACGACGAGTTCGACGTTCTCCCCCCGGACCAGCTCCAGCAGCTGCGCCTCGGCCTCCGGCTTGTTCTCCCTGTTCACGGGGATGTGCCGGAAGGGGACGCCGTACGAGGCGACGAGCTCGGCGAAGTCGGTGTGATTGGAGACGACCGCCACGATCTCGACCGGCAGCGCGCCGGTGCGGGAGCGGAACAGCAGGTCGTTGAGGCAGTGCCCGAACTTGCTGACCATCAGCACGATCCGCATCCGGTCGCTCGCCCGGTGGATCTGCCACTCCATCCGGAAGGAGTCCCCGATCGCGGCGAAGCTGGCGCGCAGCTTGTCCACGGTGACCGTGGCGTCCGCCGAGAAGTGGACGCGCATGAAGAACAGACCGGTGTCGTGGTCGCCGAACTGCTGACTGTCCTCGATGTTGCAGCCGGTCATGAAGAGGTAGCTCGACACGGCGTGCACGATGCCCTGCTTGTCGGGGCAGGAGAGCGTGAGGACGTACTGCTCGGCGACGGTGTCCGAGGCAGCGGGTACGGATTCGGCGGGCTGCGGCGCGGTCATTCCCGTAGGGTGCCACACCCTCCGCAGGTCACGCCGATCTGGTCATGATGCGGAGCACGTCCAGGGACCGCGGCGGGGTGTCGGGGTCCTCGCCGTCGTTGGTGGCGAGCATCACATGGGCCTCGCGGGCGGCCACGACCGCCTCCTGCCAGCCCGGGTGCTCCAGATAGGCGGAGACGGGGGCGTCGGCGCCTATCTGGTGCATGATGCGCAGCACCCGCAGGGCGGCGACGTCCACGAGGGCGGCCTCGGCGGAGTCGCGGAAGATCGTCCCCACGTATTTCTCGGCGGACCAGTTGTCCAGCCAGGTGTCCTCGACCAGGCGGTACACGGCGTCGGTGACGTCGCCGTACCCTTCCCGGCCGGCCAGCCAGCACTCGTGATGGAAGACGGGGTCGGAGAGCATGTGCAGCGCCGAGCGCACGTTGCTGCGCCAGCGCCACCACGGCATGTCATTGAGCGGCATGCCGCCCATGGTGGAGGAGCGACGGCCGCGACGGGAAGTGTTCTCCGAACCTTGCTGCACGGTTGCCGATCGTACGTTCCCTCGCCGGGGCCGTGTGCGGCCCCCCGTAATTCACCTCCAGGTCACCCTGCGTTGACCGGAGCACGCTGTGGCGTTACCCGTGAACCGCAAAAATTCATGCCCATGACCGGATGGCGACGCCTCACCTCCCTCCGCCCCTACAGGCTCCTCACATCGGTGGCGGCAGGGGCACTGCTGATATCCGGCTGCGGTGTACTCCCTGGAGTCTCGGGGGGCTCCAGGGAGCCCGTCACCGTGATGACGTGGGCCCCCGACACCACCGGAGCCGACACCGTGAACATGGCGGGCATGCCGGCCATGGCCAGGACCTACGCCCGCTGGATCAACGAGAAGGGCGGCATCGACGGCCACGAGCTGCGGGTCCTCACCTGCAACGAGCAGGACACCGCGACCGGCGCGTCGAAGTGCGCCCGGCGGGCGGCCGACGAGGACGTGGCGGCGGTCGTCGGCTCGTACAGCAGGTACGGGCGGGCGTTCCTGGCGCCGCTGGAGGCGGCCGGGATCCCGTACATCGGCGGGTACGGTGCCTCCGCCGACGAGTTCACCAGCTATCTCTCCTACCCGGTCAACGGTGGCCAGCCGGCACTCGTCGCGGGCAACGGCGAGCAGCTGGCGGCCAGTTGCGAGCGGGTGTCGCTCGTGCGGCCCGACACCCTGGTCGGCGACACCATGCCCGGGCTCCTCGACACGAGCCTCAGCCGGAGCGACCGCCCCGCCTCCTACGACATCAGCACGGCCGAGGAGGCCACGTCGTACGACTCCGAGGCGGCCAAGGCCCTCGCCCAGGCCGGCGACGGCTGTGTGACCGCGGTGCTCGGCAAGGGCACGGAGACGTTCTTCGACTCCTTCCGCAGGCTCGAACCCGAGGACAGCGACGTGCGGATCTCGTCCGTGCTCGGCAGCGTCGGCCAGGGCCTCATCAACCGGTCGGGCGGCGCGCACAGCCCCTTCGAGGGGGCCCTCGTCACCGGCTGGTACCCGGCGTCCGGGGACGCCCGCTGGAACGAGATGCGCGACGTGATCACGGAGTACGCCTTCGGGGACAACCGGATCGATCCCGAGGACACGGGCGTGCAGACGACCTGGATCGCGTACACCGCGCTCAAGGCGGTCGTCGAGGCGATGGACCGGCCGGACATCACGGCGGGCGGGATCTCCGTCAGCCTCAACCGCGGAACCGAGGTGGACACCGGCGGCCTCACCCCGGTCCTGCGCTGGCGCTTCCAGGACATGGTCGGTACGGCGGCCTACGGGCGCATCGTCAACGGACGGGTGACGTTCCAGGTGGTCCGCGACGGGCGTCTCACCGCCGCGACGAAGGGCTTCGTGGATGTGACGGAGACCCTCGTGAACACCCGGTCCGGCGGCTGACGCAGCTCACCTCGTTCCTGGGCCTCCGCCCCGGCCTCCGACCGCGGTGAGCACCGGGGCGGAGGCCGCCGTGTCAGAGCTGCGTGGGGGCGCGCTCGGTCAGCCCGTACTTCCGCGCGATCTTGTTCCACAGCCCCGAGGCCGTGCGCTTCTGGATGGTGGCGTCGCTGCTCGACGCGGCGGCCCTGGCGGTCGCGTCGGTCGATCCGGCCTTGCCGCCCTTGCAGACCTTCTTGTTGTTCTTGGCCTGGCTCGCCCACGTGGCGTAGTGGTCGTCGGCCTCCGCCGACGCCTGCCAGGCCTTGGTCAGGGAGGTCTTCAGCTGGTCGTGGGAGGGGAGCTGGTCGACGCTCAGCGCCTCGAGCCGGGTCACGAGGTCCCGGCGCTGCGCGGCGGCGCCCTTCAGATCGGTGACCGCCTGGTCGAGGGCCTTGCAGGCCTTGATCTTCTCCACCGCGCCGATCACCGCCGAGCGGCTGTTGTTGCTGTCCGCGAGCAGCTTGTCGAGCTCCACGGCCTGGGGCTGCGCGGGGTCGTCCGCCGCCTTCTCGGACGCCTCGGACGCGGGCGAACTCTGCGAGGCCACCGGCTGCTTGTCGTCCGAGGGGCTCTCGTCGCCCCCGCTCATCAGCGCGCCCGCGCCGAGTCCGATGACGGCACAGCCGACGACGACGGCGGCGATCAGCGGGATGTGCGCGGACCGTCTGCGCGGCGCGTCACCGCCCTGGCCCGGCTCCTCCGGGCCGTTCCCCCCGTGCCCGCCGTGGAAGCCCTGCGGGCCCGCCTGGTAGGGCTGGGCGCCCTGCGGCGGCTGCTGCGCGCCGGCGTGGGGCTGGTACGGCTGCTGGGGGCGCTGCTGCTGGGGCGGCCCGTCGAAGCGGGGCATGTGCTGGGTGGCGCCCGCGGGCTCGTCGCTGCGGAAGAGGCTGTCGAACTCCGCGGGCGGCTGCCGGTCGCCCGGGGTCCCCGGCCGGATCCCGTACGGGGCGCCGCCGGGAACCGGGGGTATGTACTGGGTCGCGTCGGCGTCGGACGGCTGGGCGGGGGCGGCGGACCGGCCGAGGTAACGGGTGGAATCCGCCGGGCGCTCGGGCGGCAGCCCTCCGGGGAGGGGGCCGCCGGGCACGGGCGCGATGTACTGCGTGGCGTCCGCGTCCCCGCCCTGCCCCATGCCCTGCCCGGGCGCGGCGGCCTCGGGCGGCAGGGGCTGGGCGTACGGCTGCTGCTGGTGCTGCTGGTGCTGCTGGTAGGAGTCCTGCTGGTACTGGCCCTGCTGGGGCGCGTACTGCTGAGGCTGCTGGTACTGCCCGTGCTGCGGCTGCTGGTACCCACCCTGCTGCTGGTGCCGCTCCGGCGGCAGCTGCCCCGGTGGCGGGCCGTCCTGGTGCGCGGCCTGCGGCCCCCAGGGCTGGCCCCACGGCTGCCCGCCCGCGGGGACGGCCTGGTCCGGCTGCCCGCCCGCCGGCCCCGCGTTCCAGGAGGCACCGCCCTCCGCGGGCAGCACGACACCTTCGTGGGCGTGCCGTACAGCGGGAAGCTGCGGCTCGTCACCCTGTCCGCTCTGCGTCACCGGGACTCCTACGTGTGAACCTATGGAATCGTCGGCTCACGCTACCGGGTGCCCGGAGCCCGGCGCCAAGCGCCCAAGAGCCTCACGACCCCTTCACACAAGGGGTAACACCTGGGGCCCCCACGGCGCTGTTCATGGTCAACTCGCCGAAGACGCCGGTCAGGCGGCCTGGAGCTCCAGCCTGGCGCCGAACTCGCGTACCGCCGGCTCGTCCGCGTACGGCTCGAACCGCTGCTGGAGGTCATCGAGATATTCGGCACCCCGGCTGGAGCGCACCGTCCCCAGCAGCTCCATCGCCCGCAGCCCCGTGTGACACGCCTGCTCCACGTCACGCTGCTGCACCTGCGCCGAGGCCAGCAGCACCAGGCCGATGCCCCGGCGCCGGGTCCGGGACTCCGGGAGGGCCGCCAGGGCCTCCTTCGCCCGCCGCGCGGCCGGCTCGGCCTGCCCCAGGTCCCGGTGGCAGTGCGCCAGTTCGTCGGCGAGGTAGCCCGCGTCGAAGTGCGTGATCCAGGCCGGGTCGTCGCCCTTCTCCGGGTCGGCCTGCTCCAGGGCGGCCAGCGCCCGGCCCGCCGCGGCCTGGCAGGTGCGGGCATCGCCCATCAGCGCGTGGCCCCGGGCCTCCGCCGCATGGAACATCGCCTCCGCCCGCGGGGTCACGCGTCCCCGCGCGCCCTCCTGCGCGGCCCGCGCCAGCTGGGCGATCTCGCGCGGATTGCCGAGCTGGGCGGCGAGATGGCTCATCGACGCGGCCAGCACATAGCCCCCGTACGCCCGGTCGTCCGCGGCCTGGGCCAGACGCAGCGCCTGGATGTAGTACCGCTGGGCCAGTCCCGGCTGGCCGGTGTCCACGGCCATGTACCCGGCGAGCTCCGTGAGTCTGGCGACCGCGCCGAACAGCTCCCGGCCGACCGATTCGCGGTACGACCCCGAAAGGAGCCCGGACACCACGCTGTTGAGGTAGTGCACCAGGACGGGACGCACATGTCCGCTGCCGAAGCGGTGGTCGAGGTCGACGAGCGCGGCCGTCATCGCACGCACCGCCTCCACGTCCGGCATGCCGACCCGGTCCCCGGAGGCCCGCGCCACCTGCGGGTCGGCGCCCGTGATCAGCCAGTCGCGGCTGGGCTCGACCAGGGCGGAGGCGGCCACCGCCGATCCGGACAGCAGGTCCCGGCGGCCCACGTCGCTGCGCCAGAGCTCGCAGACCTGTTCGACGGCGCCGAGCACGGTGGGCGCGAACTGCAGGCCGACGCCGGACGCCAGACTCTTGCCGTCGGCCATGCCGATCTCGTCGATCGTGACCGTGCGGCCGAGCTTGCGGCCGATCGCCTCGGCGATGATCCCCGGCGCCCTGCCGCGCGGTTGCTGTCCGCGCAGCCAGCGGGCCACGGACGTCTTGTCGTAGCGGAGATCGAGCCCCCGCTCCGCGCCGACCATGTTCACCCGGCGGGCGAGGCCGGCGTTGGAACACGCCGCTTCCTGGATGAGCGTCTGGAGCCGTTCGTTCGGCTGACGGGCGACGAGAGGCCTGGCTGCCATATTTTCCCCCTGGGACCGCAGTGATTCGGTGCAGGAATCAATGCCCGGCACGGCACAAGAAATGCGCATATTCATCTGTATCCGGCACGAGTCGTGGCGAGTTGGCGCAGTCCTGCACCTGATTACCCGCACATCGGTGCCTTTTCTCCCACGCGCCCCCGACCGTGCATCCGTGCGCCCCGTGTGCAGGATCGATCCCTCTCCAAGGGCGCACGCGCGCCCGTAACCCCTGGTGACGGCGGGAGTTGAGCGGGGCGTGGAAGAGCCCATCGGAGTGACGGAAGCCGCCCGGATCCCCCGACAGCGAAGTGAACAGCTGCTCGAGGCCGCGGCCTGGTACGCGCAGGAGCGGCACTGGGACGTGTTCCCGGGCACCTGGCTCGAGGCCGCAGGGGGGACGGAGCGCTGCTCGTGCGGTGACGTCGGCTGCGCCGCTCCCGGAGCCCATCCCACCCGGCCGGACTGGGCGGGCCAGGCGACCGGCAGCGCGGCCGCGGCCCGCCGGATGTGGGCCAGGCAGCCCGGGTCGTCGGTCCTCCTGCCCGCGGGCCGGACCTTCGACGCCCTGGACGTACCGGAGTCCGCCGGCTTCCTGGCCCTCGCCAGGATGGAGCGCATGGGCCTCACGCTCGGCCCGGTGACCCGGACCCCGGACCGCCGGATGCTGTTCTTCGTCCTGCCGGACGCGGCCGCCAAGGCACCCGGGCTCGTACGCCAACTGGGCTGGGACGCCGAGGCGATCGGGCTGACGGGAGCCGGCGAGGGCCATTACGTGGCCGCGCCGCCGACCCGGGTGGCCGGGCGCGGTGCCGTGCAGTGGGCCCGCCGGCCCTCCCGCGCCGATCTCTGGCTGCCCGACGCGGAGGAGCTGATCAGCCCGCTCGCGTACGCCTGCGCGCGGGAGGCGGCCGACGCCCGGACACGTCTTTCGTAGGGTGGTCCCCACACGTGGGGATATCGAAAGGCAGTGCCATGCCGGACCAGTCGGACAGCGCGGGCAGGACGGATACGGCGGGTCTGGCTGCGACGCCACGGCCCGCCGTGCGGGTCGAGGGGCTCTGGAAGCGGTTCGGGGATCAAATCGCGGTCGGCGGGATCGATCTCGAGCTGCCGGCCGGCAAGTTCATCGGCCTGGTGGGCCCGAACGGCGCGGGGAAGACGACCACCCTCTCGATGGTGACCGGACTGCTCAGGCCCGACATGGGCCGGATCGAGGTCGGCGGCCACGACGTGTGGCGCGACCCGGTCGAGGTGAAGGCCCGGATCGGCGTGCTGCCGGAGGGTCTGCGGCTCTTCGAGCGGCTCTCCGGGCGTGAACTCCTCGGCTACACCGGGCGTCTGCGCGGGCTTCCGGGCGCCGAGGTCGACAAGCGGGCGACCCAGCTGCTCGACGTACTGGATCTCGCGGGGGCGCAGCACAAGCTGGTCGTGGACTACTCGACCGGGATGCGGAAGAAGATCGGGCTGGCGTCCGCCCTGCTGCACAACCCCGAAGTGCTGTTCCTCGACGAGCCCTTCGAGGGTGTCGACCCGGTGTCCGCGCAGACCATCCGCGGGGTGCTGGAGCGCTACACCCGCTCCGGCGCCACCGTGGTCTTCTCCAGCCATGTGATGGAGCTCGTCGAGTCCCTCTGCGACTGGGTGGCCGTCATGGCGGCGGGGCGGATCCGCGCCCAGGGCACGCTGACCGAGGTACGCGGCGAGGCGCCCTCCCTCCAGGACGCCTTCCTGGAACTGGTCGGCGCGGGCGCCCGGGACACCGGGGACTCCCTGGACTGGCTGGGCGGTGCCCGATGACGGTGCTGGACGCCCCCGCCGGTTCCGCCGTCACTGCCGTCCCCGGGCGGGGCATCGTCCCCGTCTTCGTACGGCTCAAGCTGACGCTGCTGCGCAACGGACTGCGCCAGTCGTCCGGGCGCCGGGCCGCCTATGTCGCGTCGCTCGTCGTCACACTGCTGTTCGCGGCGGCCCAGGTGATCGGCCTGGTCGCGCTCCGCGGCCACGCCCAGGCGGGCACCCTGGTGGTGCTGCTGACCGCGGTGGTGGCGGTGGGCTGGGCGGTGATGCCGCTGTTCTTCCCGAGCGGCGACGAGACCCTGGACCCGAGCCGGTTGGTGATGCTGCCGCTGCGGCCCCGCCCCCTGATCGGGGCGCTGCTGGTGGCCTCGCTGATCGGCATCGGACCGCTCTTCACGCTCGCCCTGGCCTTCGGCTCGGTGATCGCGGTGGCGCACGGCGCCGCCGCGGTGGTGTTCGGGGTGGTCGCCGTGCCTCTGACGCTGCTGGTCTGTGTGGCGCTGGCGCGCTCCGTCGCCACGGCCAACATCCGGCTGCTGACCTCGCGCAAGGGCCGCGACCTCGCGGTGCTCAGCGGGCTGGTGATCGCGGTGGGCATCCAGTTCGTCAACTTCGGCGCGCAGCGCCTCGGCCGGGCGGGCGGGCTGTCCTCGCTGGAACCGGTCGCGGACGTGGTGCGCTGGCTGCCGCCGGCCTCGGCCCTCGGCGCCGTGGGGTCCGCCTCGGAGGGTTCGTACGGGGCCGCGCTCGGCCAGCTGCTGGTCTCGGTGCTCGCGCTGGGCGGCCTGATGTGGCTGTGGCAGCGGAGCCTGGTGAAGCTGATGACGTCACCGGACGGCTCCACGCTCGCCGCCGCCGAGCCGTCGGCCCGCCGGTCGGGCACCGAGCGCTCCGGGCCCTTCTCGCTGCTGCCCGAGGGGCGCACGGGCACGGTGATGGAGCGCAGCCTGAGGTATGTCGTACGCGACCCGAAGACCAAGGCGTCCTGGGTGACAGCCCTGGCGATCGGCCTGATCGTGCCCGTGCTCAACGCGGTGCAGGGATCCGGGTCGGTCTACTTCGCGTGCTTCGCGGCCGGGATGCTCGGCATGCAGATGTACAACCAGTTCGGGCAGGACACCTCCGCCTTCTGGATGGTGGCGCTGTCGGTCTCCTCGACCCGGGACGCCTATCTCGAACTCCGGGCGCGTGCGCTGGCACTGCTCCTGATCACCCTGCCGTACACGGTCCTGGTGACGGTGGTGACCGCGGCGGTGCTCGGGGACTGGACGGCGCTGCCGGGGGTCATGGGGCTCTCGTTCGCCCTGCTGGGCGCGATGCTGGCGACGGGGGCCCTGGCTTCGGCGCTGTTCCCCTACTCGATCCCTCAGGACGGGGCGTTCAAGAACGTCGTGCCGGGACAGGCCGGGCTCGCCTGGATCTCCATCTTCGGCGGCATGGTCGCGGCCGCGGTGCTCAGCGGGCCGGTGATCGGGCTGACGATCTGGCTGCACGTGGCGGGCCATCAGGACCAGCTGTGGCTGCTGCTGCCGGTGGGAGCGGTCTACGGCGGGCTCATCGGATGGCTGGGCGTGCGGCTTGCGGCGCCGCGCACGGCGGACCGGCTCCCGGAGATCCTGGCCGCGGTCAGCAAGGGCTGAGGGACCGGCTGACGGGGCGGGGCGCCCGGGTCAGGGGCTGACGGCCTCCCGATCGTCCCGGAAGCCGTCGGAGAGGCGCTCCAGGAAGGGCTCCACGGCCCGGCGCCAGCCCTCCGGCCGGTCGTAGTGGACGAGGTGGCCGGCGTCCTCCACCTCGGCGTACTGCCCGCGCGGCAGGACGCGGACCATCTCCTGGGCCTCGGCCCTGCCCAGCTCCCCGTCGATCCCTCGCAGGACCAGGGTGGGGCAGCGCACCTGCGCCAACTCCTCCCAGTGGGCGTCGTAGACCCAGGTGGCCCGGGACGTCAGCATCTGCTCCCGGGAGAAGACGGGCCGCCAGCCGTCGGCGCTCTCGGCCATCACCTCGGCGAAGAACTCACCACGGGAGGGGTTGGGCCGCTCCACCCAGGGGTCGTCCTCGCCGAACCACTTCCGTACGTCGGCGAGCGTCGCGAAGGGGAGCGGCCAGGTGTTGAACCAGTCCGCCCATTCGCGCTGCGAGGCCGCCCCGAGCGCGGAGGCCCGCATGTCGCAGATGATCAGCGCCTTGACGAGATCGGGGCGCTTCGCGGCGAGCTGCCAGGCCGTGAGCGCGCCCATCGAGTGCCCGATCAGGGTGACCGGGCCGAGGTCGAGCTGTTCGATCGCGGCCTCGGCGTCCGCGACGTAGGCGTCGCGGGTGTACGGGCCGTCGGCCGGCTTCTCGCTGCGTCCGTGACCGCGCTGGTCGAGGCCGACCGGCCGGTGGCGCTCGGAGAGCCAGCGGGCGGTGGAGGCCCAGTGCGTGGCCCGGCCCATCAGCCCGTGGAGCATTAAGATCCCGGGGGCGTGCGCGGCCTCCGCGCGCCCTTTGGGCGGATCGGCGAACTCCCAGGCCGCGAGGCGTACGCCGTCCGATCCGGTCACATCGATGCGCCGCACCATAGGTTCTGGCACCCCCTTCTGGTCCTCGTTCACCGTGGGCTCATGCATGCAGACTATCGAACCTTTATTCGAAAACTCGCTTGCGGCCCGCAACATCCCACGTTTGAGTGACAGCGGTTCAGGATTGACGACGTCTCCCCAGGGGAGACCTTCTCCGGGAAGCGGACCACTCGGGGAAAGGGGTCCGCGGGGACTGACCTCGAGAGCTCGGGGCTCCAGGTCAGCGCAGGGGAGGACAGGCCCCGGCGCCTTCGGGCGCCGGGGCCGTCCCCTGTTCCGGAACGCACGGCTCCGCACTCACGGCGGACCGCTGGGATCGCCCGGCCGGCCGTCGGGGCGGCGCGGAGGCCCACCGGGGCGATTCGAACGCCCCGCACGGCCACGGACGCGCCGGGGGCCATGACGCCGGAAGGCGTGACACCGGGATACGTGGCACCGGAAGGCACGGCACCGGGATACGTGGCGCCGGGCGTGAAGACCCTGGGACACGTGGCACCGGGCATGAGGACCCCGGGACGCGTGAGGGCGCCCGGCGTACGGGCGCAGGAAAGTCCGGCAGTCACCTCACGGTGCACGTGCCAGTGCGACGGGCGCATTCCCTGCTCCCTCCCCGACCGCCCGGCAGGTTCTGCCGGCACCCTCAGGTCATAGGCCTGGCCACAGCCTGGCACGCGTTTCGCCCGGGCGCTGCGATTCCGGGCGGAAAACAGAAACCGGGCTTACCGGTTCACATCTGCACGTGCATCCGCACCGGCGCCTGCACTTGCGGGCAGGGCACCGGTGCGTGGAAAGGCCCTGCTCAGCGCTTCGCGACGAACACGTGCGAGGCGACTTCGGCGTCCAGCTCGGCCGCCTCACCGCTGGATCCGACCAGCACCCCGCCGGCCGACTCGGTCACGCTGACGACCGAACCGGGCTGCACGCCCGCCCGCCGCAGCGAATACATCAGCTGGGCGTCGGTCTGGATCGGCTCACCGATCCGGCGCACGACCACGGTCTTGCCCTCCGAGCCCGGGTCGAGCTCGGCCAGGCTGACCATGCCCTCGTCCAGGAAGGGATCGGCCTCGGACTTCTCGCCCAGCTCCTCCAGGCCCGGGATCGGATTCCCGTACGGAGACTCCGTCGGGTGCCGCAGCAGCTCCAGGACCCGGCGCTCCACGGCCTCGCTCATCACGTGCTCCCAGCGACATGCCTCGGCGTGGACCTGCTCCCACTCCAGGCCGATGACGTCGACGAGCAGGCACTCGGCGAGCCGGTGCTTGCGCATCACCCGCGTCGCCAGGCGGCGCCCCTCCTCGGTCAGCTCCAGATGGCGGTCTCCCGCGACCTGGACCAGGCCGTCCCGCTCCATGCGCGCCACCGTCTGGCTGACCGTCGGACCGCTCTGGTCCAGCCGTTCGGCGATCCGGGCGCGCATGGGGACCACGCCTTCCTCTTCGAGCTCGAGGATGGTGCGGAGATACATCTCCGTAGTATCGATCAGTCCGGACATACGTGCCCCTCGATGCTGTGACATGAAGTCGTCGTGCGATGGCCCTCCACCAATTCTGACGCATAGCACCGACAACCGTGCCCCGCCGTCGGGAGTCCGTGCTGACGGACGGTCCGGAGCGCTATTGACAGCCCACTGGTCCAGACCGCAACGTGATCCGCGACACGGGCACCGCACGGACCCCCACTCCCCGCAGGAAAGGCCTCCTCGATGAGCGACAGCAAGCTCGCCGGTCAGTTCTTCGACGCAGCGATCGGCCTGCTGGAGCGGGTGCGCGACGAGGAGCCCGGAGCGATCGCCGCCGCGGGTGCCGCGATCGCCGACACCGTCGCCGCGGGCGGGCGGCTCTTCGCCTTCGGCGCCGGGCACTCCTCGCTCGCCGCGCAGGACGTCGTCTACCGCGCGGGCGGACTGGCCCTGATGAACCTGCTCGCCGTCCCCGGCACCGTCGGCGTCGACGTCATGCCGGCCACGCTCGGCTCCGCGCTGGAGCGGGTGGACGGCCTCGCGAGCGCCGTGCTCGACTCCAGCCCGGCCCGGGCCGGCGACCTCCTCGTGATCATCTCCCTGTCCGGGCGCAACGCACTGCCCGTGGAGATGGCGCAGAACGCGCGCGCCCTCGGGCTGACGGTCGTCGGGGTCACCTCGGTCGCGTACACGACGGGCACCAAGTCCCGGCACGTCTCGGGCGGATTCCTCCGGGACCACTGCGACATCGTGCTCGACAGCAAGATCGCGATCGGCGACGCGGAACTGAGCGCGGAGGGCGTCGAGGCGCCGTTCGCACCCGCGTCGACCGTCGTCACCAGCGCCCTGATGCAGGCCATGATGGCCACCGCCGCGGAAGAGCTCGTCGCCCGCGGCATCGAACCGCCGCTGCTGCGCTCGGGCAACGTCGACGGCGGCCACGAGTGGAACGGGCGCGTGATGCGGGAGTACGGCGACCGCATCTTCTACCGGCACTGAACGCTCCGCCGCGGTGCCGGGAGGCGGCACGGGCGGGCACGCCGGCTCAGACCGGTTCCTGTCCGGCCGTCAGCCGGGCCAGGTCGACCGCCGAGGCGACCCGGACCGCCACACTCTCCGCGTACATCACGTCGGGCCGCTCGAACGCGCCCCGGTTCGCCGCGCGCAGGAACGTCACCACGCCCAGCGTCCGCCCCCGGCTCCGCAGTACCGCGCACAGGGCGTGCACCGAGTCCCCGGGCCACTGGTGCTCCACCGCCCACGTCCCGCCCGCACCCGCCGGCGCCACGGCGCGCACGGAACCCGTACGCTCCACGGCCTGGAGGGCGGGGTGTCCCGGCCCGTACCGCACCGGGAGTGACCCCCCGGAGACCGGCAGACACGGACCCGGCGCGTCGGGAGGCGTGGACGCGGCCCGTACGAGCTTCTCCCCCACCGCCAGATCCGCCATCAGGTCGACCACCACATGGTCGGCGAACCCCGCCAGGGCGTAGTCCAGCGACGTGGTCGCCGCCTCCATGGGGTCCTCGCACTCCGCCGCCTGGCGCGCCGCCCGGTGCAGTTGGTTGGAGCGGAAACGCACCCGGTCCGCGTCCTGCTCCGCGAGTTTCGCCGCCGTCACATCCCGGAACAGCCAGCCGACCCCCAGCGGAACAGGCTCTTCCGCCAGCGGCGAGGCCAGCCTCAGGAACCCGCTGCGCCAGCAGCGCCGGCGCTCCCCCTCGGCGGTCCGCAGGGTCACCCAGAGCTCGGCCGGTGCGGACGGCGCACCCTCGGCGAGGACATGGTGCAGCGCCCCCTCCAGGTCCTCGACACCCTGCACGATCAGCTCGCCCAGCGGACGCCCCAGCAGCGTCGTACGCCCGCCGCCCAGCGCCCGGGCGGCGTACGCGTTGACCACGGTCGGCCGCAGGTCGACGTCCACGGCGACGACACCCCAGGACGCGTCCTCGAACAGGGCCTCGCTGAGCGCGATGGACCGCTCAAGATCGATCTGCGCGTGCACCTCGCTGAACGCGCAGTACACCCCGGCGGGCTTCCCGTCCTCGCCTCGCACCCCCGACGACTGGGTCCGTACGAGGACGCGCCCGCCGTCCTTGCGCAGCAGCGCGAATTCGTTGACCTGCCGCCCCGGCGCTTCCATGGCCGCCATCAGCCGCCCCTGCACGTCCCCCGCGTCCGCGCTCCGCACGGCCCACCCCGCGAAGCCGCGCCGCCCCACGGCCTCGGCGGCGCTCCAGCCGAGGATCCGCTCGGCCTCACGGTTCCAGTGGGTGATGGTTCCGTGGGCGTCGAACGCGCAGAGGGCGGCGTCCATGCCGTCGAGCAGCGCGGCGAGAAGCCGGGACCCTGGAATCGCCACCGCCGAGGGCTCCCGCCCGGGGTCCTCGTCGGGGCCGAGCGCGTCGGTGGTCCCGGTGCTTCTGGAAGCACTCACTCCGTACCTCCTGCAGGGCATATTCCGCTGCGGGTTCCGCGTTGCCGCACGTCAGACCCATTGAACTCGAACGTGAGCCACCACACAGCCACTTCCACGAAATCTGCCGGATCAACGCAGTTATCACCAGGCACGCCGTGTGTTCGACATTCGCCCAAAGATCATGCACCCGTGTGGTGTTTCGGCCGGCCACTCCGGACTCACCGGCCCGGGCAGATACCTTCAGGCCAACACGTCGAAAGGAGATCACTCGCTCCCGTTGCCTCCCCGCGAGGCAGAACGAGTGAACAGCCCCAGTCATCATGATCGTCGATCAAAGGCAGGTGCCCTTGATGACTACGTTTCCTGCAGGCGAGCAGACCCACCGAGCTGTGCTTCCTCAGCAGCTCGCTCTGGAATCCGTGGGAGCAGACACCCCTGGGAGCAGGGACGAAACGGCTCACGGACACCCCGTCACCGCACGGGACACCGGCAGGGAACATGGGCGAGGGGAGACCGACGGGCTCTGCACCGGGCTCCGTCGGCGTCACGCCGAACAGGCAGAGACCGGGGCCGGTAACGTCCCCACGCGGAAAGGTCACCGCACAACCGGGAAAAAGGCAGGCAGAGTCTTCGTCCTCGCGAAGGGCGGCGAACCACTCATGCCCTGTCATCCCGCCCGCGCGCGCGAGTTGCTGGCCCGAGGACGTGCTGTCGTCGTACGGCACACGCCCTTCACCATCCGCATCAAGGACCGCACACGCGCTGAGTCCAACGTCTCCGGCGTGCAGCTGCGCATCGATCCCGGTTCCCGAGGGACCGGGATCGCGCTCACCGACAGCAAGCAGGAATCCGCACCGGACGGAACGCGGGTCTCCATGAGGCGCGGCCTCGTCTCCGTCGAATTACGTCACCGGGGCACCCAGATCCATCGGGCGATGGGGCAACGAGCCGGGTACCGGCACAGGAGACGCTCGGCGAACTGCCGTTACCGCGCGCCCAGGTCACACAACCGCACACGCCGAAAGGGCTGGCTGCCACCGTCGGTACAACACCGGGTCGACACCACGGTAAGCATGAGCCGCCGCCTGTCCGGACTCGCTCCCGTCACCGAGGTCCACATCGAGGAGGTCGTCTTCGATACCCATGCCATGGGCGTCGGCCACGATCTGACAGCCACCGAGTACCGCACCGGAACCCTCGCGGGCACCGAGATCCGCGAATTCCTGCTCGCCAAATGGGGCCACACCTGCGCCTACTGCGGAGTCTCGGGCGTTCCCCTGAACATCGACCACATCCAGCCTCGCAGCCGTGGTGGTTCCGATCGCATCTCCAATCTGACTCTCGCCTGCATCCCCTGCAACCAGGCCAAGGGGTCCACCCCCGTCGAAGCCTTCCTGGCGCATCGGCCGGGCCGACTCGCGACCATCCGCGCGCAGCTCAAGGCACCGCTTCGTGACGCCGCTGTCATGAACGCCACCCGGCGTCTCGTCTCGGAGGGCCTCTCTGCTCTCGGACTGCCTGTGCACACATGGTCGGGCGGGCGTACGAAGTGGAACCGCACCGCGATGGGCCTGCCGAAGACCCACACGCTCGATGCCCTCTGCGTCGGAGAGCTCGACCACCAGGCCGGAGCCATCACCGTCCGTGTGCCCGATCAGGTGCAGATCGTTACAGCGACAGGGCGCGGCACCTATGCGCGCACCACCCCCGACCGGTACGGATTTCCCCGGCTCACCCGCACTCGCCGGAAGCGCCACCACGGGTTCGCCACCGGTGACCTCGTACACGCCTTCCAGCCCAAGGGCAGATGGGCAGGCAAATGGACCGGACGCATCTCCGTCCGAGCCTCGGGGCAGCACAGCCTCACGACGCGGCAGGGTCGCTTCAACGTCTCCTACACGAACCTGCGGCTGCTGCAACGGGCCGACGGATACATGTACAGCACCAGACGCGAACCCACCGAATAAATGGGTTGAGACAGCCTCCGGGCATTTGTAGGCTGCTGTCAGCGAAGAAAGGAGGTGTTCCGGAAGTGATTTCTTCTCGGACTCGTGAGGTGACTGCGGGCTGACGCCCGTTGTCGCGCTCTTTGCAGTGCAGGCCGGTTGTCGGCCAATCCCAAGCAGTCACCGACCCGCAGGCTCGCCGGTAAGTCCGGCCGGCTCCTCCGCGAGGAGGAACCAGAGCCTGCGGGTTTCTGCGTTCACGGGGCGGGGCGGGTCAGTACTGCTCGGACTGGCCGCCGTCGATCGGGATGACCGTGGCGTTGATGAAGCCGGACTCCTCGGAGAGCAGGAACGCGACCAGGTTGCCGACCTCCTCCGGCCTGCCGAAGCGCTTCATCGGGTTCACGCTCACGAAGGCCTCGCCGGCCTGCTCCCAGTTGTCCGCGTCGATCTGCTTGAGCGACGCCTCGACCATGGGGGTCATGATGGCACCGGGGGCGATCGCCTTGACGGAGACGCCGAACCGGCCGTATTCGACACCGGAGTTCCGGGTGAGGCCGACGACGCCGTGCTTGGCCGCCGCGTAACCGGACTGGTTTCCCACGCCCCGTATGCCGCCGACGGACGCCGTGTTCACGACAGAGCCGGTGCCCTGGTCCTTCATGACCGGGAGCACGTACTTGAGGCCGAGGAACACGCCGCGGAGGTTGATCGACACGACTCGGTCGAACTCGTCGGAGCCGAAGTCCTCGGTGAGGTTCTGCTTGCCCTCGATGCCGGCGTTGTTGAAGAAGCCGTCGATGCGGCCGTAGGCCTCCACCGTGGCGGTGACGTACCGCCGCACGTCGTCCTCGGAGCTCACATCGGCGGTGATCCGCAGGACCTCCGCGCCGGGAGCGGTCTTCTCCACCTCGGCCGCCGTGTCCGCGAGACCCTGCCCGCTGATGTCGACGAGCGCCAGCCTGGCGCCTTCGGACGCGACCCGCACGGCCGCCGAGCGCCCGAGACCGGAGCCGCCGCCGGTGATGAGGACGACCTTGCCGCTGAACCGGTCTTCCATGACTGGACCTCCACGCTGAGATGCTGAATGAGCACTAGACTAGACAGTACGTACAGTCTAAATATTCCGGCTGTGCGCCCAGCCCCGCTCCCGGAGGACCCGTGGACCATGACGACCGCCCCGCCGGCTCCCGCCCCCGGCGCGGCCCCCACCGCGACCCGGACGCCCACGAGGCCGTGCTGGCAGCCACGCGCGAGCTGGTGGCCGAGTTCGGCTACAAGGGCGTGACCATGGAGCGCATCGCCTCACGGGCCGGGGTGGCCCGGATGACGGTCTACCGCTGGTGGCCGAACAAGGCGGCGGTGATCACCGAGGCGGTCGCGGACCGGCTCGCCCCGGGCCCGGCCCCCGACACGGGCGACGTACGCGAGGACGCGCTGCTCTGGCTGCGCGGCCTGGTGCGCACCCTGACCCTGCTCGGCGACCCCAGTGTCGTGACGGGCGCGCTGACCGAGCGCGGGGAGCCCGGCCGGGCCGAACTGCGCGACCTGCTCAAGGCGCATGCCGAACCGGCCGCGCAGCTGATGCGGAACGGCGTGGCCCGGGGCGGGCTGCCGGAAGACCTGCCCGTGGACGCGGTCGTGGACGGCTGGATCGGTTACGTCGTGTACCGGACGGTGTTCCTGGGCCAGGAGATCGCCGAGGCCGACCTCCTGGACCTCGTACGCCTCCTGCCGCCGCCTCCCGGACCGTCCGGCGGGGAGGCGGGCTGACCGCTCACGGGCAGAGGCGTTCCACGCGCCAGTCCTCGGCCGGGCTCTCCCGGACGTAGCGCAGCCGGTCGTGCAGCCGGTTCTCGCGGCCCTGCCAGAATTCGATCGCGTCCGGTACGACGCGGAATCCGCCCCACTGCGGCGGCGCGGGGACCTTCTCGCCCTCCGGGTAGCGGGCGGCGAGCTCCTCGTAGCGGTCGACCAGCTCCTGGCGGGAGCCGACCACCGTCGACTGTTCGCTGGCCCAGGCTCCCAGCTGGGAGCCGTGGGGGCGGGTGCGGAAGTACGCGACCGTCTCCTCGCGCCCGACGCGGGCAGCGGTGCCCGTGACGATGACCTGGCGGGCGAGCGGGTGCCAGGGGAAGAGCAGCGAGACGTACGGGTTCGCCGTCAGCTCGCGGCTCTTGCGGGATCCGTAATTGGTGAAGAAGACGAAGCCGCGGTCGTCGTAGTGCTTCAGCAGCACGGTCCGGGAGGACGGCCGGCCCCGGGGATCGGCCGTGGAGACCACCATCGCGTTCGGCTCGTGGAGCGCGCCGCCCCCTGCGACCTGGCGGAACCAGTGGGCGAACTGGTCCATGGGGTCGGCGGCGAGGTCCTTCTCGACGAAGTCCTCCGAGCGGTACTGCTCGCGCATCGCGGCCGGATCGGTGGTGCAATCGGATGACGGAACGCGAGAGGAGGCGGAAGCGGAAGACGGAGTGGCATCTGCTGTGGGCACGGGGCCATCCTGCCGCAGCGGGCCGGAATCCCTGCGGGGAGGGGCGCGATCGCCGGTCCGCGAGCCGGGAGGCTGTGCCGGACGTCACCCTTCCCCGCGTCGTGGTAACCCGCCAGTATGCGTGGACCGGCCTTTGTGGCCGTCATACAGCCGCCGAGTCGAGGGAGCCGCCCGATGTCCGACTTCGTACCCGGACTTGAAGGAGTCGTCGCGTTCGAGACGGAGATCGCCGAGCCCGACAAGGAAGGCGGATCGCTCCGTTATCGCGGCGTCGACATCGAGGACCTCGTCGGCCAAGTGTCGTTCGGCAACGTCTGGGGACTCCTGGTGGACGGGGCGTTCAACCCCGGTCTGCCGCCCGCCGAACCGTTCCCGATCCCCGTGCACTCCGGCGACATCCGCGTCGACGTGCAGTCCGCGCTGGCCATGCTGGCGCCGGTGTGGGGCCTGAAACCGCTGCTCGACATCGACGAGCAGACCGCGCGTGACGACCTGGCGCGGGCCGCCGTGATGGCCCTGTCGTACGTCGCCCAGTCGGCCCGTGGCCAGGGGCTGGCGATGGTTCCGCAGAGCGAGATCGACAAGGCGGAGTCCGTGGTGGAGCGGTTCATGATCCGCTGGCGCGGTGAGCCGGACCCGAAGCACGTCAAGGCCGTCGACGCGTACTGGACGTCGGCCGCCGAGCACGGGATGAACGCCTCCACCTTCACCGCCCGCGTCATCGCGTCGACCGGCGCGGACGTCTCGGCGGCGCTGTCCGGGGCGGTGGGCGCGATGTCGGGCCCCCTGCACGGCGGGGCGCCGTCCCGGGTTCTCGGGATGATCGAGGAGATCGAGCGGACGGGTGACGCCAGTGCGTACGTGAAGCAGGCGCTGGACAAGGGTGAGCGACTGATGGGCTTCGGCCACCGCGTCTACCGCGCCGAGGACCCCCGGGCCCGCGTGCTGCGCCGCACGGCCCGCGAGCTGGCCGCCCCGCGCTTCGAGGTGGCGGAGGCCCTGGAGAAGGCGGCTCTGGAGGAGCTCCACGCCCGTCGCCCGGACCGTGTCCTGGCGACGAACGTCGAGTTCTGGGCGGCTATCGTGCTGGACTTCGCGGAGGTCCCGGCGCACATGTTCACGTCGATGTTCAGCTGCGCCCGTACGGCGGGCTGGTCGGCGCACATCCTGGAGCAGAAGCGGACCGGCCGCCTCGTCCGCCCCTCGGCGAGGTACGTCGGCCCGGGCACGCGTGACCCCCGCTCGATCCAGGGCTACGACCAGCTGGCGGACCTGGGCAACTGACGGGACGCGGCGGGTGCCCGTGGGAGCGGACGGCTTCCCCGGGCACCCGCTCTTCGCCGTGCTGTGCACACGACGGATCACGCGGACTTCGGCGCGCCCACGGGGACGGTTCGGGCGGTCCCGAACCGTCCCGGCCCTAGCGTCAGGGCCTATGACGCACACGTTCCGCGACGGCCCGACCCGGCGCCCGCTGACCGCTTTCGCCCGTCTGCATCACCAGGCCGCCACCCCGCTCCTGCTGCCGAACGCCTGGGACCATGCCTCGGCCGCGGCTCTGACGGCCCAGGGCTTCCAGGCGATCGGCACCACCAGCCTGGGTGTGGCCGCGGCTGCCGGCCTGCCCGACGGAGCGGCCGCCACGCTCGACGCGACCCTGGCGCTGGCCCGCCGGCTCGGGGAGGGCTCTTTCCTCTTCACCGTCGACGCCGAAGGCGGCTTCAGCGAGGACCCGGAGGACGTAGCTCGCCTGGCCCGGGAGTTGTCCGACGCAGGCGCCGCGGGGATCAATCTCGAGGACGGCCGCCCGGACGGCACCCTCGCCCCCGCGGAGCTGCACGCCGCGAAGATCGCCGCGGTGAAGGCCTCCGCGCCTGCGTTGTTCGTGAACGCCCGCACCGACACCCACTGGCTCGGGGTCCAGGAGGAGGAGACCGTGGCGCGTCTCGCCGTCTACGAACGGGCGGGCGCGGACGGCGTGTTCGTGCCCGGCCTCTCGGATCCGGACGCGATCGCGACCATGACGGCAGCCCTCACCGTCCCCCTGAACATCCTGTACACGCCAGCCGGCCCCACCCTCGCCGAACTGGCCGCGCTGGGCGTCCGCAGGGTCAGCCTCGGGTCGCTGCTCTACCGCAGCGCCCTGGCGGCGGCGGTCGCCACCGCGACCGCCATCCGCGACGGCCACCGCCCGCCCGCGGGCCTCGGGACCCTCTCCTACGCCGAGGTCCAGGCGCTCGGGCCGCCCGCGCGCCCTTCTCGCCGACGGCCGCCACGGCCCGGTCTGCCTTGAGTACGGCGGGGTAGCCGCCGGGGCAGAGCCGGGGTGCGTCAGGTCAGGGCGTCGTCCAGCAGGGCCGCCCATTGGCGGGCGACTCGGCGGCGCCTTGCCGTGTCGTCCGTCAGCAGATTGGCGAGGCCCAGTCCCCGGGCCATGTCGAGGAGGCCCTGCACCGTCTCGCGTACTCCGGGCCGGGTCTCGTCCGCGCCCAGGAGTTCCACGGCGATGCGGTGGGTCTCGCGGCCCACCCGCGCTTCGAGTTCGGTGACGCGGGGCCGGAGCTGCGCCTCGTTCGACGCGGCGACCCAGAGCTGGAGCGCGGCGCGGAAGAGCGGCCCGGTGTACAGGTCGACGAGCGCGGCGACGACCTCGGCGCGGCCCTGTACGGGCAGGGCGCGCAGGGCGGCGGAGCGTTCCTCGGCGACGTACTCGACGGCGCCCGTGAACAGGTCCTCCCGGGTGGGGAAGTGGTGCTGGGCGGCGCCTCGCGAGACCCCGGCGTGTTCGGCGACGACGGATACGGTGGAGCCCGCCCAGCCGCGTTCGGCGAGGCAGGCGACCGCCGATGCCAGGAGCCGCTGCCGGGTGGCGCGGCTCCTGTCCTGCTTCGGGGGCGTCACAGCACCCATGCGGGATCCCGTCGTTCCAGGAAGGCCGTCATCCCCTCCCGTGCTTCGTCGGAGGCGAAGAGCGCTGCCGAGCGGGCGATGAGGTCTTCGGCGTGACTGTCGAAACTCTTCAGCACAGTAGCCGTGACCAGCTCCTTCGATGCCTTCAGCCCCTGGGGTGACGCCCTGCGCAGTCCGTCGAGTACCGGTACGAGCGCCTTGTCCACGTCCTCGGCGGCCATGGTGACGGCCCCGGTACGGGCCGCTTCCTCCGCGTCGAAGCGTTCACCGGTGAGGTAGTAACGGGTGGCGGCGCGCGGGTCGAGGCGGGGCAGCAGCGGCAGGGAGATCACGGCGGGGGCGAGGCCCAGGCGCGATTCGGTGAGGGCGAAGGAGGACTCGGGGCCCGCCACGGAGATGTCGCACGCCCCGAGGAGCCCGAGGCCCCCGGCCCGGACGTGCCCGGTGACCCGGGCGACGACGGGCTTGGGGAGGGCGACGACCGCCCGCATCAGGGCGACGAACGCCGCCGGTTCGGGCGGCGCGGTCAGGTCGGCGCCCGCGCAGAACGTGTTGCCGGTGTGGGTGAGGACGACGGCGCGGACCGTGTCGTCGGCCGCGCAGCCGGCCAGGGCCTCGGTCAGTTCGCCGACGAGACGGGCCGAGAGCGCGTTGCGGTTGACCGGGGAGTCGAGGGTGAGGGTGGTGATTCCGCGGTCGCGGGCCGGGGGTGCCAGGGTCATCGCGGCTTCTCCCGGTCGCGCAGCTCGCGCCGCAGGATCTTGCCGGACACCGCGCGGGGCACCGCCTCGATGAACTCGGCCCGTCTGACCTTCTTGTACGGGGAGACGCGCTCGGCGACGTACGCGATGACGTCGTCCTCCGTGAGGTCCCCCGCGTCCGGCCGGCGCACCAGGTAGGCCTTGGGGATCTCGTTGCCGTCGGTGTCGTGGACGCCGATGACGGCGGCGTCGGCGATCGAGGGGTGGGTCAGGAGGAGGGCCTCCAGGTCGGCGGGGGCGACCTGGTAGCCCTTGTACTTGATGAGTTCCTTGACCCGGTCGACGACGTACAGCCAGCCGTCCGCGTCGACGCGGCCGACGTCCCCGGTGTGCAGCCAGCCCTCCTCGTCGATCATGGCGGCGGTGGCGTCGGGGCGGCCGAGGTAGCCCTTCATGACCTGGGGGCCGCGGATGAGGATCTCGCCGTCGGTCCCGTCGCGGACGTCGGCGCCGGGGTCGGTGAGCGAGATGATCCGCATCTCGGTGCCGGGCAGCAGCTTGCCGACCGTGCCCGGGGGCGGGTTCTCCGCGTCGAGGGGGACGACGTGGGTGCCGGGCGAGAGTTCCGTCATCCCGTAGGCCTGCCGTACGGCGGGCACGCCGAGCCGGGTGGAGCAGGCGGCGGCGAGCCGGTCGTCCAGCGGGGCGGCGGCGCTGACGATGTACTCCAGCGAGGAGAGGTCGTAGTCGCCGACGAGCGGGTGCTTGGCGAGGGCCAGGACGATCGGCGGGGCGACGTACAGGCCCGTGATGCGGTGGGTCTGGATCGTCTCGAGGAACTGGGCGAGGTCGAAGCGGGGCAGGACGACGACCGTGGCGCCGTAGCGCAGCGGCCCGTTCATGAGGGCGGTCAGCCCGTAGATGTGGAAGAAGGGCAGCACCGCCAGGATGCGTTGGCGTTCGCCGAGGGGGACGAGGGGCCGCAGCTGCTCCAGGTTGGTGGCGATGGAGCGGTGGGTGAGCATGACGCCCTTGGGGGTGCCCGTGGTCCCGGAGGAGTACGGGAGTACGGCGATGTCCTCGGCCGGGTCGAAGGCGATGTCGGGCTCGGGGGCGGTGGAGCCCAGCATGTCGAGTACGGAGGTGTGGCCCTCGGCCTGGTCGCAGACGTAGATCTCCTCGATGCCGCCCGCGAGTGCGGCGGCCCGGCGGGCGACGTCGAGGAGCAGGGACACGGTGACGATCCAGCGGGTGCCCGAGTCCTTGAGCTGTTGGGCGAACTCCTCGGGCGTGGACAGCGGGTGGATGGTGGTGACGGTGGCGCCGGCCCGGGTCGCCCCGTAGAAGACGGGCGGGTAGACGATCGTGTTGGGGCTGTGCAGGGCGAGGACGTCGCCCTTGCGCAGGCCCGCCGCGGCGAGGTGGGCGGCGATGCGCCGGTGGAAGGTGTCGAGCTGGCCGTAGGTGACGGTCATCCCGTTGGTCCCGTCGACCAGGGCGGGGATGTCACCGAAGTCCGGGGCGTTGCCGAGGACGGCCTCGTGGATGGGTTTTTCGAGGGGCGTGACGTCTGCGTACTCGCTGTGGAACACCATGGCGGTCCCCTTCGACGCGGGTGGAGAGCCAGAATCGCCCTGCGGGGGCGGATGGGGAGACCCGGAACGTGGCCGGACTCGTCGGGACGACGTCAGTACGACTTCGGCAGGCCCAGGGTCTGGTGGGAGACGTAGTTCAGGATCATTTCCCGGCTGACCGGCGCGACACGGGAGACACGCGCCGCCGTGATGAGCGAGGCGAGCCCGTACTCGCGGGTGAGGCCGTTGCCGCCGAGGGTGTGGACGGCCTGGTCGACGGCCCTGACGCAGGCTTCGGCCGCGGCGTACTTCGCCATGTTGGCGGCCTCCCCCGCGCCGGTGTCGTCGCCGTCGTCGTAGAGTTTGGCGGCCTTCTGCATCATCAGCCGGGAGAGCTCGAGCTCTATGTGCGCCTGGGCGAGCGGGTGGGCGATGGCCTGGTGGGCGCCGATGGGCGCGCCCTTCCAGACGGTGCGGGTCTTCGCGTACTCCACGGCCCGTTCGACGGCGTAGCGGCCCATGCCGATGGAGAAGGCGGCGCCCATGATGCGTTCCGGGTTCAGCCCGGCGAAGAGCTGGAGCAGCCCCGTGTCCGCCTCCTCACCGACGAGTGCGCCGGCGGGCAGGCGTACGTCGTCGAGGACCAGCTCGAACTGCTTCTCCGCCGCCTGGAGTTCCATGTCGATCCGGGTGCGGGAGAAACCCGGGGCGTCGCGGGGGACGATGAAGAGGCAGGGCTTGAGGCTGCCTGACTTCGCGTCCTCGGTGCGGCCGACGATCAGGGTGGCGTCGGAGATGTCGACGCCGGAGATGAAGACCTTGCGTCCGCTGAGGACCCACTCCTCGCCGTCCCGCCGGGCGGTGGTGGTGATGCGGTGGGAGTTGGAGCCGGCGTCGGGCTCCGTGATGCCGAAGGACATGGTCAGGGAGCCGTCGGAGAGGCCGGGGAGCCATGCCTGCTTCTGGGCCTCGGTGCCGAAGCGGGCGATCACGGTGCCGCAGATCGCCGGGGAGACGACCATCATGAGCAGAGGGCTGCCGGCCGCGCCGAGCTCTTCCAGGACGATGGAGAGTTCGGCCATGCCGCCGCCCCCTCCGCCGTACTCCTCGGGGAGGTTGACGCCGAGGTAGCCGAGCTTGCCCGCCTCTTCCCAGAGTTCGCGGGGGTGCTCGCCCTTGCGCGCCGGGCCGGTGCTGTAGTCGCGGCCGAAGCGCTTGCCCAGTGCGGCGACGGCGGCGCGGAGGGCCTTGTGCTCTTCGGTTTCGAGGACGGTGCTCATGCGGTCGTCTCCTCCTGGTGCGCGGGTGCGGGCGCGGGCGCCTGGACGGGGGCGTCCTGTACGACGGCGAGCAGTGCGCCGACCTCGACCTGGAGTCCGGGGGCGGCGTGGAGCGCGGTGAGGAAGCCGGAGGCGGGGGCGAGGATGCGGTGCTCCATCTTCATCGCCTCCAGCCAGATCAGCGGCTGCCCGGCCTCGACGGCCGCGCCGGGCGCGAGCCCGTCGGCGACGCGTACGACGGTGCCGGGCATGGGGGCGAGCAGGGAGCCGGGTTCGGTGCGTTCGGCGGGGTCGGTGAAGCGGGGCAGGGCGGTGAAGGTGTACGAGCCCGCGGCCGTGTCCACATACACCCGGTCGCCGTGGGTGGTCACGGTGAAGTGCCGGGTCACACCGCCCGCTTCGAGGGTGACCGCGTCGGAGCGGGCGGCGAGGACCCGCTCGCCGGTCACGGGGGCGGGGATGCCGCTCCGGCCGGTGCGGTAGGGGATCTCGTACGCGGTGCCGTCGGGCTCGCACCGGTAGCTCCTGCTCTGCGGCTGCGAGGCGAGGTTGCGCCAGGCGCCGAGGCGGGCGGGGCCCGGACCGCTGCCCGCCCCCACGGCGGAGGCGAGCGCCGCGGCGGTGGCGGCGAGGCGGCGGGTCTCCTCGTCACCGGGGGCGGACGCGGTCAGGGCGGCCAGGTGCCGGTCGTAGAAGCCGGTGTCGAGGCGCCCCGCGACGAAGTCCGGGTGGCGCAGGGAGCGTACGAGGAGCTCCCGGTTGGTGACCGGGCCGTGGATGCGGACGCGTTCCAGGGCGCGGGCGAGGAGCCGGACGGCTTGGGTGCGGGTGGGAGCGTGGGCGATGACCTTGGCGAGCATCGGGTCGTAGTGCACCCCGACGGTGTCGCCGCCGGTGCAGCCGGTGTCGAGACGGATGCCGGGTTCGTCGGGCACGTCGAGTGTGAGCAGTGCTCCGGTCTGTGGCTGCCAGTCACGCGCCGGGTCCTCGGCGTAGAGCCGGGCCTCGACGGCGTGTCCGGTCGGCTGCGGTGGTGCGGCGGCAGGCAGCGCCCCGCCCTCCGCGACGCGCAGTTGCAGGGCGACGAGGTCGAGGCCGAACACCGCCTCGGTGACGGGGTGTTCGACCTGGAGCCGGGTGTTCATCTCCAGGAAGTACGGGCGCCCTCCGGCCGATACGAGGAACTCGACGGTCCCCGCGCCCCGGTAGCCCACCGCCTGCGCCGCGGCGACGGCGGCGGCGTGCAGCGTCCGGCGCAGCCCGTCGTCGATGCCGGGTGCGGGGGCCTCCTCGATGACCTTCTGGTGGCGGCGCTGGAGCGAGCAGTCGCGGGTGCCGAGCGCCCAGACCGTGCCCTGCCCGTCCGCCATGACCTGGACCTCGACGTGCCGGCCCCGTTCGACGTACGGCTCGGCGAAGACCTCGCCGTCCCCGAAGGCGGAGGCGGCCTCGGCGGAGGCGGCGGTCAACTCCGTCGGCAACGCCGCCAGTTCACGCACGATCCGCATCCCGCGCCCGCCGCCGCCCGCCGCCGCCTTCAGCAGCAGGGGCAGATCGGCGCCGGTGGCGCCCCCCGGGTCGACCGGGGCGAGCAGGGGGACATCGACGGCGGCCATCAGCTCCTTGGCGCGGGTCTTGGACGCCATCAGCTCGATGGCCTTGACCGGCGGCCCCACCCAGACGAGGCCGGCGTCCAGCACGGCCTGGGCGAACCCGGCGTTCTCCGAGAGGAAGCCGTACCCGGGGTGCACGGCGTCGGCCCCCGCGGCGAGCGCGGCGGCGACGACGAGGTCACCCCGCAGATACGTATCGCCGGGTGCGGCCCCCGGCAGGCGTACGGCGGTGTCGGCCTCCCGTACGTGCAGGGCACCGGCGTCCGCGTCGGAGTACACGGCGACGGTGGAGATGCCCAGCTCACGGCAGGTGCGGAAGATCCGGCAGGCGATCTCGCCCCGGTTGGCGACAAGCAGTGCGGTGATCATCCGATTCCTCACATCCGGAAGACGCCGAAGCCGCGCGCGCCTTCGACCGGTGCCGTATGGATCGCGGACAGGCACATCCCAAGGACGGTCCTGGTGTCGCGCGGGTCGATGACCCCGTCGTCGTACAGCCGCCCCGAGAGGAACATCGGCAGCGACTCGGACTCGATCTGCTGCTCCACCATGGCGCGCAGACCGGCGTCGGCCTCGTCGTCGTAGGGCAGCCCCTTCGCGGCGGAGGAGGCGCGGGCGACGATCGAGAGGACGCCCGCGAGCTGCTGGGGGCCCATGACGGCGGACTTGCTGCTGGGCCAGGCGAAGAGGAAGCGGGGGTCGTAGGCCCTGCCGCACATGCCGTAGTGCCCGGCGCCGTAGGAGGCGCCCATCAGTACGGAGAGGTGGGGGACCCGGGAGTTCGACACCGCGTTGATCATCATCGCGCCGTGCTTGATGATGCCGCCCTGTTCGTACTCCTTGCCGACCATGTAGCCGGTGGTGTTGTGCAGGAAGAGGAGCGGGATGTCGCGCTGGTTGGCGAGCTGGATGAACTGCGCGGCCTTCTGGGACTCCTCGCTGAACAGCACGCCCTGCGCGTTGGCGAGGATGCCGACGGGATAGCCGTGCAGGCGGGCCCAGCCGGTGACCAGGCTCGTTCCGTAGAGCGGCTTGAAGGCGTCGAAGTCCGAGCCGTCGACGAGGCGGGCGATGACCTCGCGCGGATCGAAGGGGACCTTGAGGTCGCCGGGGACGATCCCGATCAGCTCGTCCTCGTCGTACTTCGGCGGCTCCACCGGTCCCGGATCCGGGTGCGTCTTGCGCCAGTTGAGCCGGGCGACGATCCGGCGGGCCTGACGCAGCGCGTCGTGCTCGTCGACGGCGTAGTGGTCGGCGAGGCCGGAGGTGCGGGCGTGCATCTCGGCGCCGCCGAGGGATTCGTCGTCGCTCTCCTCGCCGGTCGCCATCTTCACCAGGGGCGGGCCGCCGAGGAAGACCTTGGACTGCTCCTTGATCATCACGGTGTGGTCGGACATGCCGGGGACGTACGCCCCGCCGGCCGTGGAGTTCCCGAACACCACCGCGACGGTGGGGATTCCGGCGGCGGACAGCCGGGTGAGGTCGCGGAAGAGCGCCCCGCCGGGGATGAAGATCTCCTTCTGCGAGGGCAGGTCGGCGCCCCCGGACTCCACCAGTGAGATGCAGGGGAGCCGGTTGGCGAAGGCGATCTCGTTGGCGCGCAGCGCCTTCTTCAGGGTCCACGGGTTGGAGGCGCCGCCGCGCACGGTCGGGTCGTTGGCGGTGATCAGACACTCCACGCCGGACACGGTCCCGATCCCGGTGACGAGCGAGGCTCCGACTGTGTACCCGGGGGCCTCACTGCCCCAGGCGGCCAGCGGGGAGAGCTCCAGGAAGGGGGTGTCCGGGTCGACGAGCAGTTCGATCCGCTCGCGGGCGAGGAGCTTGCCGCGCCCCCGGTGGCGGGCCACGTATTTCTCGCCGCCGCCCGCCAGGGCCTTGGCGTGCTCGGTGTCCAGCTCGGCGAGCTTCGCGAGCATGGCCTCGCGGTGGGCGGCGTATTCGGGCCCCGTGGTGTCGAGCGCGGTGGGCAGGACGGTCATGCGTTCACCTCCGGTGCGTCCAGCAGCTGTACGGGGACGGGGACGTGCCGGGACCGCAGCCACTCCCCCACCGCCTTGGCCTGCGGATCGAAGCGCGCCTGTGCGGCGACGCCCTCGCCGAGGAGGCCGTCGACGACGAAGTTGAGCGCCCGCAGCCGGGGCAGGACATGGCGTACGACGGTGAGCCCGGCGGTCTCCGGCAGCAGTTCCCGGAACCGTGCGACGGTCAGCTCGTGGGCGAGCCACCGCCAGGCGTCGTCCGTGCGGACCCACACGCCGACGTTGGCGTCCCCGCCCTTGTCGCCGCTGCGGGCGCCCGCGATCCGTCCGAGGGGCGTGGTGCGGGTGGGCCCGGCGGGCAGCGGTTCGGGCAGCTCCGGTTCCGCGACGTCTTCCAGCCGGCGGTATGGGCCGGCCGCCGGGACGGCCTCGCGGGACCCGTCGGGCCCCACGGCGACATGCTCGATCTCGCCGGCCGGTACGTACACGGCCTCGAACACCCCGTACGGCGCGCCCTTCCCGGGCGGGGAGGTCACATGGAAGCCCGGGTAGCTGCCGAGTGCCAGCTCGACGGCCGCCCCGGACACCGCGCGGCCGACCGCGTCCGCGTCCGGGTCGCGCACGACGAGGCGGAGCAGGGCGCTCGCGGTCTCCTCCGTCGCGGCGTCGGCCCGGTCGGTGCGGGCGAGCTCCCACCGCACCTCGGCGGGTTCGGAGCCCGCGCGGTCGAGGGCGTCGGCGAACTGGCCGCGCACCAGCCGGGCCTTGGCCTCGATGTCGAGCCCCGTCAGCACGAAGACGACCTCGTTGCGCCACCCCCCGAGCCGGGTGAGTCCGACCTTCAGGCTGGGCGGCGGGGCCTCGCCGCGTACGCCGCTGATCCGCACCCGGTCGGGCCCGTCCCGCGTCAGCGTGACGGTGTCGAGCCGGGCGGTGACGTCGGGGCCGGCGTAGCGGGCACCGCCGGTCTCGTACAGCAGCTGGGCGGTGACGGTGCCGATGTCGACGACACCGCCCGTGCCGTCGTGCTTGGTGATGACGCTGCTGCCGTCCTCGTGGATCTCGGCGAGCGGGAATCCGGGGCGGCGGATGTCGTGGTCGCCGAAGAAGGCGTAGTTGCCCCCGGTGGCCTGGGTTCCGCACTCCAGGACGTGCCCGGCGACCACGGCTCCGGCGAGGGCGTCCTGGTCCTCCGGCCCCCAGCCGAAGTGGGCGGCGGCGGGCCCGGTGACGAGGGCCGCGTCGGTGACCCGGCCGGTGACGACGATGTCGGCCCCGGCACGCAGACAGGCGGCGATGCCTCCGCCGCCGAGGTAGGCGTTGGCAGTGAGGTAACCGTCGGGCACGGGCCGGCTGTCGCCCTCGACGTGCGCGACGCGCACGGGCACACCGATCCGCTCCGCCAGCTCCCGTACGGCGTCGGCGAGTCCGGCCGGGTTGAGCCCGCCGGCGTTGGCGACGATCTTCACACCCCGCTCGTGGGCGAGCCCGAGCCCCTCCTCCAACTGCCGCAGGAAGGTCGAGGCGTAGCCGCGCTTCGGGTCCTTGAGGCGGCTACGGCCGAGGATCAGCAGGGTGAGTTCGGCGAGGTAGTCCCCGGTGAGGACGTCCAGCGGGCCGCCGGTGAGCATCTCGCGCAGGGCGTCGAAGCGATCGCCGTAGAAGCCGGACGCGTTGCCGATGCGCAGCGGCCGGGTCATCGGTCCGTCTTCCGGGGGCGCCCGGGTCCGGCGGGTCCGGCGAAGGCCTGCGCGATGTCCAGCCACTGCCCGGCGTCCGCGCCCACCGCCTCGACGGCGAGGTCGTCCCGGTGCGCGCGCTGGGTGACGAGCAGGCAGAAGTCGAGGAGCGGACCGGTGACCCGCTGGGCGGCGTCCTCGGGCCCGTACACGGTCAACCCGCCCTCCGCGGCCCGCAGTTCGATACGGAACTGCTCGGCGGGCGGTTGCAGGCCCCGTACGACGTAGGCGTAGTCCCGGGCGCGTACGCCGATCCTGGCGACGTGCCGCAGCCGGGCGGTCGGCTTCCTGGTCACGCCGAGCGCGTCGGCGATGTCCTGGCCGTGGGCCCAGGTCTCCATGAGCCGCGCGGTCGCCATCGAGGCGATGCTCATCGGCGGGCCGTACCAGGGCAGTTTCGTCCCGGCGGGCGCCGCCCGGAGTGCCTTCTGCAGCCGGGCCCGGCCCTCCCGCCACTCCACGAGCAGCGCCTCGGGGGGCAGGGCGGTGACGGCTTCCTCGGCCGCGTCGCCGACGAAGGTCTCGGGGGCGGCCAGCGCCTTCTCCACCTCGGCGGCGAAGGCTTCGGGCTCGGTGGCGGCGGTCAGGGCCACCTCGTCGGTCCAGTTGAGGTGGGCGATCTGATGGGCGACGGTCCACCCTTCGGCGGGGGTCGGCGCGGCCCACTCGCGTGCGCTCAACCCCGCTACCAGCAGGTCGAGTTCGTCGCTCTCCTCACGCATGTCGTCGAGCACGGCGGCGGTCACGGCCGATGCGTCGGGCACGGTGCGCTCCCCTCGGGGCGTAGCGGTGTGCCCCGGAGCATGCCAGCGCCCCCCAAAACAAGCAAGCATGCTTGCATGATTTATTCGGCCGCCCCTGCCCCGGCGGAGAGGTGGGACGCGCGCTCAATCGACCCGGTAGCCCGGGACCGAGGGCCGGCGCACGGTCAGCACCACGGACTCGTCCTCCGCGCGCCAGGAGTGGTCGACGCCCCGGCCCCATACGACGTGGTCGCCCTGGCGTTCCAGCAGCACGTCACGATCGGGGAACCGCATCCGGGAGCGGCCGCTGATCTCCAGGGCCTCACCGTGGCGGGGATCGGAGGGGTCCCTGAAGTGGCCGAGCTGCCATCCGCGGTCCAACGCCGCGTCCTTCTCCGCACGACCTGCGTACACGCCATCCCCGTCACCAGCACCCGGCCGACGGGAAGTCACAGACAGCCGCTTCGGATATTCCGGGCGTAACGTCCGCGACTTCCCGGCGAACGCCGGGCCGGTCGGCTCACATCGGCCATTGTTCGCACCCATTCAGCCATCGCCGCATAAAAAGATTCCCGGAATGATCGAGTCGTGAAATGATCTTGGCCGCCACGGACCATACCGCGCGCTGGTTCCGCCTCGCCCGGCCACTTTCGACATCTCGACGAGCCCACCAGGAGTTCACTCATGCGCATGCCCAGACGACTCGCGTCCGCTGCGACAGTCCTCGGCCTCACCGCCGCCGGAATGACCCTCACGGTCGGCACCGCCGAGGCGGCTTCCTACAACAGTGCCTGTGGGTCGGGTTACAGCGTGATCGACTCCATGGATGTCGGCGACGGCAACACGTTCCTGACCTACAACAGCTCCACCGGTTACAACTGCGTCGTGACCGTCGGCGACGCCCCGGGGACGTCCCAGATCCTGGGCGCACGTCTGCGACTGCACAGCACTTCCACCACGTGGAAGTCCAGCGAGGTGGACGACGGGGTGTTCAGCTACTACGCGGGTCCGGTCTACGCCTACGCCAAGGGCTCGTGCATCGACTGGGGCGGCCGAGCGGCGTCCAACTACACGCGCGTCAACTACGGCGTCCACTGCGGCTGAGCCGGCAAACCTCAGGCCGACACTCGATCTCGCCGCCGACGGGTGGGAGATCTCCCGGGCTACTCCGTGCGGTCGCCCTCCGCCTGGGAGGGTTCGGTCCGGGGGACGTCGGGGTGGGTCTCGGGCGCCCTGCCGCGCACGGCCGGCTCCTCGCGTTCGCCCTCGGCCTGCGAGGGGGTGTGCGAGTACAGCCCGTCGTACTCATCGGTTTCCTTTGCGGATCCCATGCGCGGGCCTCCTTCCTCCGCTCCCTTCCATCCTGCCTCCCGCGCCCGCTCCCGGCACGGTGACCGCGGCACGGCGCGCCCGTGCCGCGGTCCGCGCCGGAGTCACTGCCTCTTCGACGCCGCCTCGGCCATCTTCGCCGTGGTGCTGGCGCCGTCCAGCGCCTCGCGGACGATGTCGGCGTGGCCACTGTGGTGGGCGATCTCGCGGAAGACGTGCCACAGGACGTGACGGACGGTCCAGACGACCGGCTCCGGGGGCGACCAGGGGTACGAGGGCAGCGTGACCTCGCGGTCGAGGTCGGCCTCCTCGCGCACCGTACGGTCGAAAGCGGCCGCCGCCGCGTGGAAGGCCTCCAGCAGCCCGGCCACCGTCTCGGCGTCGGTCATCCGGTTGCCGTCGGGGTCGAGGTCCGCCCAGTCGACCTTGGCGGGGGCGGTGCCCTCGACGACGTCGAGCCAGCTGCGCTGCACGAGTCCGAGGTGCTTCAGGAGTCCGCCGAGGGTCAGCTCGCTGACCGTCGTCCGGGCGCGGGCCCCGGCGTCGTCGAGCTCCGCGACGGTGTAGAGAAAGTTGGTGCGCTGATCGGTCACGAGCGCCAAGAGATCGTCGCGTTCCGGCATGTGTTCCTCCAGGTCGGCCATCGCGACCACCCTAGGATCGGACGCCTGCCCGCGCAGGCGGAACGGGCAGGCCGGTCCCCCGGCGCGGCGGGCTCACCGCTTCCGCGAGCCCCGCGTCTGACTGCGCACCGCACCCATGCTCGCCCCGATGACCAGGGCGATGGCGAGGGCGTCGGTGGAGGAGAGGGCCTGGTCGAGGAGGAGGAAGCCCGCCGTGGCCGCGATGGCCGGTTCCAGGCTCATCAGGACCGCGAAGGTGGGCGCGGGCAGCCTGCGCAGGGCCATGAGTTCGAGGGTGTACGGAAGGACCGAGCTCAGCAGCGCCACGGCGACACCCAGAGCCAGCGTCGTCGGGACGACGAGCTTCGAGCCCGATTCCATGATGCCGAGGGGCAGCGAGAGGACCGCCGCCACCGCCATGGCGAGGGCCAGCCCGTCCGCCTGCGGGAAGCGGCGGCCGGTGCGGGCGCTGAAGAGGATGTACAGCGCCCACATGACGCCCGCGCCCAGGGCGAACGCCGTCCCGACCGGGTCCAGGCGGTCGAAGCCGCCGCCACTGAGCAGGACGACACCGCCGAGGGCCAGAGCGGCCCAGACGAGGCTGATCAGCCGGCGGGAGGCGACGACGGACAGGACCAGGGGCCCCAGCACCTCCAGGGTGACGGCCGCGCCCAGCGGGATGCGGTCGACGGCCTGGTAGAAGAGCATGTTCATGCCGCCCATCGCGACACCGAAGGCGACCACGGTGCCCCAGTCGGCGCGCGAGTGCCCCCGCAGCTTCGGCCTGCAGATGACCAGCAGGACGACGGCCGCGGCGGCGAGGCGCAGGGTGACGACGCCGAGCGCGCCCGCCTTCGGCATCAGCAGGACGGCGACCGCCGCGCCGAACTGGACGGAGAGCCCGCCCGCCACCACCAGCGCGACCGGGCCGAGTGCGGCTCTCCGGGCGCCGGGGCGCCCCGGCCGGCCCTGTCCCGGCTCGTCGAGCGCGGACACCGCCTCGGGTACGGCAACGGCAGCGGCGGGCTCTGCGGCAGCGCGCGGGTCGTTCACCGGAAACCTTTCGTTCAGTCTAATGAAGTGCACCAAGAGGTCTACGGTACGGCACCGAGCGGGGGCCGTTCACCTCCTCACCGTAGGGACCCGCGCGCCTCTCGTGAAATGCCGGTTGTGCTCCCGTTATGCTCCGCAGGCATGAGCACTGGACAGGGCACGGGGAACGGCGGCCGCTCCATCGAGGTCCGGCACCTCCGGGCCTTCCTCGCCATCGCCGACGAGGGCAGCGTCACCCGCGCCGCCGCCCTGCTCGGCGTCACCCAGCCCGTCGTCTCCCGCACGCTCGCCGCCCTGGAGCGGCACCTGGGCGTCCGGCTCGTCGACCGGTCCACCCACCACCTCGCCCTCACCCCCGAAGGTGTCTCCTTCCGCGACAAGGCGGCCGCCGCGGTCGGCGCCTTCGACGAGGCCGTCGACCCGGGACGGCCGCACGATCGGCCGCTGCGGATCGGGCACGCCTGGTCCGCGCTCGGCCCGTACACCACGCCGCTGCTGCGGGCCTGGCAGCAGCGCCACCCGGGGACCCCGCTCGAACTGCTGCGGATCGACGACCGTACGGCCGGTCTCACGCGCGGCGAGGTGGACGCGGCACTGCTGCGCGGGCCCGTGGAGACTCCGGGGCTCGTCACCGAGGTGCTGTTCACCGAGGCCCGGGTGGCGGCCGTGGCCGCCGACGGCCCGCTCGCCGCCCGTACCTCCGTGTCGCTGGCGGATCTGACCGGTGATCCGGTCGTCCTCAACACCGTCTCGGGCACCACCACGCTCGGCCTGTGGCCCCCGGACGCCAGGCCCGCCGCCACCGTCACCGTCGCCAACACCGACGACTGGTTCACCGCCATCGCGGCCGGGCGGGGCGTCGGGGTCTCGGGGACCTCCACCGCCCGGATGCACGCGTACGCGGGTGTCGCCTACGTGCCGCTGGACGACGCCCCGCCGCTGCCCGTCCTGCTGGCCCGCCGGGACGGCCCCGGCCATCCCGCGCTGCCCCGACTGGCGGCGCTCGCCCGGGAGATCGTGGCGCGCGAACAGGGCACGCCGTCCGGAAATTCCGTCGGCCGGCGGGGAATGGAGCCGTGACGTAAGGGAGTTGGGGACCTGTACCGACCAGGCCGATCACTCCAGGGGGCGTCTCATGACGGACACCGGCGACACCACCATCACCGTGCACGGCACGGTCGCGGCGGGCTTCGAGGGCGTACGGGAGGAGTTCGCCGCCGTACTCGCCGCGGACCACACCGAGCCGGGCAGCCAGCTCGCCGTGTACCACCACGGCCGGCTCGTCGTGGACCTGTGGGCCGGGGAGGGCATCGACGGTGACTCGCTGCCCGCCGTGTACTCCTCGACCAAGGGCGCCGCGCATCTCGTCGTCGCCCACCGACGTGGTGACCGCCCAGACCGACCCCTTCGCCCTGGGCTTCGAGGCGCAGCAAGGGCACTACCCCGCCCTCGGCGAGGGCGCCTTCGGGCACTCGGGAGCCGCGGGGTCACAGGCGTACGCCGATCCGGTCAACGGCGTGGCCTACGGCTGCACCCGGCGCCGCTTCGCTCTTCCCGGCGGTGCCGCCGCGGAGAACGAGCGGCTGTCCGCGGCGGTGAGCGAGGCCGTGGCGAAGGTCTGACGCAGCGGGCCGGGCGGGCAGGTCCCTGGAGGGAGGGGGACCTGCCCGTCGGTCACTTGGCGCAGACCGCCTTGTCGGCCTCCACGCGCTGGACGCCCTCCGGAGTCTTTCCAGGGGCCGAGAGCGGGCTGCCCGCCTCCGTGAAGTCCGGGCCCAGGGTCAGGACCATCGGGTCCATCTCGCCCGCGTCCGTCGTCGTCGGCTTGAGGGCCGAGGCCGCCATGCCCATCATCTCGGCCAGCCGGCGGGCCTGGTCCGCCTGGTTGGGGGCGTAGACGAGCTGGGTCTTCTTCACGTCCTCGGGCGCGTTCGCCTTGTTGGTGGACTTCAGCACGCCCTCTTCGTTCTGCAGCCAGTCCAGGGCGCTCTGCGCGGAGCCGGCGGGGGCGCCGCCGTTGTAGACGTCGACCCGCACGTCCGCCGCGTCGGCCTTCGCGCCCTGCAGCTTGGCGTCCTCCTTGGCCTTCGCCGCCGCCTTCTCCTGCTTCTCCACCGCGGTGAAGGAGACGTCCTCACGCATCATCGAGAAGACCTTCTGAGCCTTGGCGCTGTCCAGCAGGACGGTCGCCACGTCATCCGGATTGTCCCGCACCGGGACGGTGGTGAACGTGATGTTCTTGGGATCGACCGACGCCAGCTCCATGCCCAGCTTGCGGAGCTGATTTATGTCGGAGATCTTGTCGTCGACGGTGAGCGCCTTGGTGGCGGCCTCTGCGAGCGACCACATCTTGGTGGGGCTGGTCAGGGTGTCGTTGGACTTCAGCTTGCGCATCAGCGAGCCCAGGAACTGCTGCTGGATCTCGATGCGGCTCAGGTCACTGCCGAATCCGACGGAGTGCCGGGTGCGCAGGAAGGCGAGGGCTTCCTCGCCCTGGAGGCTGTGCTTCCCCTTGGGCAGCTTGAGGTGGGAGTCCTTGTCGTCGATGTCCTTGGCGAGACAGACCTCCACACCGTCGACGGCCGTCGTCAGGGACTTGACCGCGTTGAAGTCGGCCACCATGAAGTGGTCGACCTCGAGGCCGGTGAGCTCGGTGACGGTCCGCATGGTGCAGCTGGGCGTGCGGTCGGACTGTCCGAGGCTGGTGTTGAAGCGCACCCCGGTGGTCGCGGGGATGTCCTTCTCCTCCCCGCTCTCCAGCTTCGTGGGGCAGTCGGGGATGTCGGTTATCAGGTCCCGGGGGATGCTCAGCGCGGTCGCGTTCGTGCGGTCCTTGGAGACGTGGAAGAGGATGTTGGTGTCGGCGTGGCCGACGCTTCCCGCGTCCCCGTAGCCCTCGTTGCCCTCGCCGGTCCGCTTGTCGGTCCCGATCACCAGGACGTTGATCGCCCGGTCCTTGCTGAAGCCACCGGTGCCGGCCCCGTCGGTGGAGACGGCGGTGATGTTGCCGTTGAAGTGCTGGTACACGAGGTAGCCCGCGGTGCCGGTGCCCACCAGCAGGAAGGCGAGCACACCGCCGGTCCACACCAGGGCCTTCTTCTTGCGGGACTTCCTGGGCTTGGCCTTGCGGCGCCCGGTGGCAGGCGCTGCCGCCCGGCTCCCCGGCTTCCGCGCCTCGTCCCGGTCCCCGCGCCCGCCGCCGGCACCCCTGCGGCCGCCGCGCTGGCCGGGCACGGAGACGCGGTCGCCGGGCGGGGCGGTCTCCGGGTTCGGCCCGCGGCGCGGTCCGGGCGTTCTGACATCCGACGTACCGGCCGACGCGGATGATCGCCCTGAGGAGGGAGTCAGTCGCAGTTCGTAATCACCGGTGTCCGGGTTGAGTACCCACTGGTCTGCGGGGTCGATGCCTTCGTCCCGCCCACGGCCTTGCGCGTCCACGGTTGCCTGCGTCCTCCGTCGGGGCCACGCGGCGCCTCCCCCTTCAAGGCGCGCGGTGTGTCTTACGGCAGTGCCGACCTGGGAGGTCGGACGCACCGGAGCGCTCACATTAGCTGGCCACCGGCCCGGGGGCGACGATCGTGACAAATCAAGCCCCACACAGGGGACATACCCACACATTCACCACGACTCACCCACCCGACTTCTCGCGCAACACCGGAAACACTCGTCGGCGGGCACGAATCAGGTCGGTTCAAGCCAGATTTCATACAGAAGTGGCCACAAGGAATCCCCAAACAAGTCGCCAATTCTCCTATAGTTGCCGTGACTTGATCAGGAACAATCAGCTCCAGTTGTGGTTCTTTCGCCATCACCACACCGATGTGTCCCGATTGTCCCTTCGTCGTGCCAGCCGCACCTGTCCCTCCCGCCGCACCGTCCGCCCCGAGGACTCCGATTGCGCCCTTCACTCCGGCCGACCGCACTCGCCCTGCTGATCTCGGCAGCCGTTACCGGTGCTCTGTGCCTGTGGGCGGTCTCCGCCGCGCCCGCCTCGGTACGGACACCGCTCGCCTGGGGGGCGGGTGCCGCCGCCTTGCTGCTGTGCGTCGCGGTGGCCGTGACGGTCCACACGCTCGCCACCGCCCGCAACCTGCGGGCCCTGCGGGCCGCCGACTCCGAACGCTTCACCGCCGAGACCTCCCGCCTCGTCTCGACCTCCGCCGCCGAGGCGCAGCGCTTCACCGCGGAGACCGCCCGGATCAGGGCGGCGGCCTCGACCGAGGCGGCCCGGGTCACCGCCGAGGCGGACGAGCGTGTCGCACGGGTCACCGCCGACGCGGCCGAGCAGCACGAGCGGCTCACCGCCGAGACCGCGCGCCTCGCCGCCCGCGCCCGGCGCAGCGAGACCGAGCGTTCCGCCGCGGTCGCCGCGTGTGCCAACGCCGCCGGCCGGATGCAGGCCCTGGCCACGAGCATGCTGGCCGACCTGCGTGAGATGGAGCACCGGCACACCGCCGAGGACGTGCTCGGCGACCTGCTGCACCTGGACCACCGCACGGCCCAGGCGGGCCGTCTCGCCGACTCCATCGCCGTGCTGACCGGGGCGCGTTCCGGGCGCCGCTGGGCCAAGCCGATCGTGATGGAGTCGATCCTGCGCGGCGCGATGGGCCGTATCGGCGGCTACCAGCGCATCCGCCTCCACTCGACCAGCGATGTGGCGATCGCCGGCCACGCCGCCGAGGGCGTCATGCACGCCCTGGCGGAGATCCTCGACAACGCTGCCAACTTCTCGCCGCCCACCGCCGAGGTGCACGTGTACGTCGAGGAGGTCCCGGCGGGCATCGTCGTCACCGTCGAGGACAGCGGCCTGGTGATGAGCGATGTGCAGCTGCGCCGCGCCGAACGGGCCGTCTCCGCCGACAACCAGGACCTCACGGGGCTCTCCGGCACCCGGCTCGGCCTCGCCGTCGTCGGCCGGCTGGCCAGGAAACACGGACTCACCGTCTCCTTCCGGCCGTCGGCGCGCGGCGGCACGGGCGCGCTGATGATGCTGCCGCAGGAGCTCATCTCCCGTATGCCCACGCCCGCCCCGGTCCCCGAGTCCGCCCGGCACCCCGAGCCGGAGCCCGACCACGCGACGCCGGACGCGGAGAACCAGCGCCGGGCCACGGCGGACTCCCCCGGGTCCGCGTCCCGCGCGGTGCCCGCGCCCGGGAGGCCCGAGTCGGCGTCCGAGTCCACCGGATCCGTCCCCCAGTTCGGAGAGAGCGGCCTGCCCAAGCGCCGCCGCGGCCGCACCCTGGCCGCCGCCGAAGCCCGTACCGGCGATTCCGCCCCCGGCGGAGCCGAAACCCCCAGGCCCCGTACCACCGACCCGAAGGTGCAGGCTGCCCGCTTCAGCACCTTCAGCAAGGCCGTACGAGCCAACTCCCCGCACCCGGAAGGCAACACCCGATGAGCGCGACCACCGACGAGAAGCTGAACTGGCTGCTGGAGGGGCTGCTCGACCGCACGCCCGGCGCCCGGCACGCCCTCGTCCTGTCCCGGGACGGCCTGAAGCTGTGCCGCACCCCCGAACTCTCCGTCGACCAGGCCGACCAGCTGGCCGCGATCTCCGCCGGCATCCAGAGCCTGTCGCACGGCGCGTCCATGGAGTTCGGCGACGGCACCGGAGGCGTACGGTCCGCGATGACCGAGTTCTACGGCGGCGTGCTGTTCATCGTCGAAGCGGGCGCGGGCGCCCACCTGGCGGTCGTGGCGGCCGAGGACTCCGACGTCGGCCTCGTCGGCCACAACATGAGCGAACTCGTCGAGCAGCTCGGCGAATACCTCGTAGCCCCTCCGCGTGACCCTGTCGCCGGTCACGCGGCGGCCACGGCCACGGAAAAAGCGGACGTATGACATCGGTCCCCCGCCCCCGCCCCGGACGCGATGACGACCCGGACCGGCTGTACACCCTGACGGGTGGCCGCAGCCGGTCCGACTCGGCCGCCTTCGACCTGGTGACGCTCGTCGTCGCCGAGTGCGAACCGACCCCCGGGATGCAGTCGGAGCACGTCGCGATCCTGCGGATGTGCCACAGCCCCACCGCGGTCGTCGAGATCTCGGCCACCCTGAATCTGCCCGTCAGCATCGTCCGCATCATGCTGTGCGACCTGCTCGACACCGGCCGGATCAGCGCCCGCCACCCCCGTACTGCACGTGTCGAGGACCGGCTCCCCGACACCGACACCCTGGAACAGGTGCTCGTTGGACTCCGCAACCTCTGACCGTGCCGCCCTGCAGGCGACGGCCGACAACGGACTGAAGATCGTCGTTGTCGGCGGCTTCGGGGTCGGCAAGACCACCATGGTCCGATCCGTGAGCGAGATCCGTCCGCTCAACACGGAGGAGACCATGACCCGCGCGGGCGAGGCCGTCGACGACCTCGACGGTGTGCACTCCAAGACGTCCACCACGGTCGCCTTCGACTTCGGCCGCATCACGCTCGACGCGCGTTCGGTCCTCTATCTCTTCGGCGCGCCCGGACAGGAACGCTTCTGGTTCCTGTGGGACCGCCTCTTCTCCGGCACCCTGGGCGCCGTCGTCCTCGTCGACACCCGGCGGCTCGCCGACTCCTGGTACGCGATCGACCGGCTGGAGCACCACGGAACGCCGTTCATCGTCGCGTGCAACGACTTCGGCGGCCCGCTCCACACCGAGCAGCAGATCCGCGAGGCCCTCGACCTCTCCCCCGACGTCCCGCTCGTCGAGTGCGACGCCCGGGACCGCTCCTCCAGCAAGTACGTCCTGATCACGCTGGTCGAGCACCTCCACGCGCTCTCCCTCGCCCGCGCGAAGGGTGCCGAAGCGGCCCTCGCGGGCGGCCAGGCCGCCGCGGCGATGACCTCGGAGCGGACCCCGTGACCAAGTGCCCCGTGTCCCACGGCTCCGTGCCCCTGTCCGGGCCGCGGTTCCAGACCGACCCCGTGCAGCTGTACCGGGACATGCGCCGCGACCACGGCGCCGTGGCCCCCGTCGCGCTCGACGGCGACATACCCGCCTGGCTGATCCTCGGCTACCGCGAGCTGCACCAGGTCACCAACGACCCGGTGCTCTTCAGCCGGGACTCGGACCTGTGGAACGAGTGGGAGAACATCCCGGACGACTGGCCGCTGCTGCCGATGATCGGCCGCAAGCAGCCGTCGATCCTCTACACGGTGGGTGAGCGGCACACCGTCCGGGCGTCGATGATCAGCAACGCGCTGGAGGCCGTCGACCCGTTCGCGCTCAAGCGGTACGCGGAGGAGCTCGCCGACGACCTCATCGACGGCTTCTGCTCCACCGGCCGCACCGACATCATCGCCGAGTACGCGATGCTGCTCCCGGCCCGCGTCCTCGCGAGGATCTACGGCTTCAGCGACGAGGTCGGAGGGCCCCTCGTCGGCGCGCTCAACGACATGATCGACGGCCGTGAGAGGGCCCTGGCCGGCCAGCAGCACCTCGGCGCGGCCATGCAGCAGCTCCTCGTCGACAAGCACGCCGGGCCCGGCGACGACGTCGCGAGCCGGATGCTCCAGGACCCGGGCGGCTTCACGGACGAGGAGGTCGCCCAGGACCTCATGGTGATGTTGGCGGCGGGCCACCAGCCGACCGCCGACTGGATGGGCAACTCACTGCGGCTGATGCTCACCGACGACCGCTTCGCCGCGTCGCTGTCCGGCGGCCGGCACAGTGTGGCCGAGGCCATGAACGAGGTGCTCTGGGAGGACACCCCCACCCAGAACGTCGCGGGCCGCTGGGCGTCCCGCGACACCCATCTCGGCGGACGCCACATCCGCGCCGGTGACCTGCTGCTCCTCGGTATCGCCGCCGCCAACGGCGACCCGCAGGTACGCACCGACGGCTCCGCCCTGACCGGCGGCAACAACGCGTTCCTCTCCTTCGGCCACGGCGAGCACCGCTGCCCGTTCCCCGCCCAGGAGACCGCGGAGGTCATCGCCCGTACGGGGATCGAGGTGCTCCTGGACCGGCTCCCGGACGTGGACCTCGCCGTCCCCGAGGACCAGCTGACCCGGCGCCCGTCCCCGTGGCTGCGGGGGCTGACGGAGCTGCCGGTGCTCTTCACGCCCACCCCAGCACTTGGAGGCCAGAAATGACCCGGATCGCCCTCGATCCCCTCGTCGCCGACCTCGACACCGAGAGCGCCGCCCTGCGCGCCGCCGGGCCGCTGGCCGAGGTGGAGCTCCCCGGCGGGGTGCACTGCTACGCGGTGACGCACCACGCCGAGGCACGCCAGCTGCTCACCGACAGCCGCGTGGTCAAGGACATCAACGTCTGGAACGCCTGGCAGCGCGGCGAGATCCCGATGGACTGGCCGCTGATCGGCCTCGCCAACCCGGGCCGCTCCATGCTGACGGTCGACGGGACCGAGCACCGCAGGCTGCGCAGCCTGGTCGCGCAGGCGCTCACGGTGAAGCGGGTGGAGCGGCTGCGGTCCGGCATCGAGGCGCTGACGAACGCCTCCCTGGACCGGCTGGCGGCGCTGCCCGAGGGCGAGACCGTCGATCTGAAGGCGGAATTCGCCTACCCGCTGCCGATGAACGTCATCAGCGACCTGATGGGCGTGGACGCGGCCGACCACCCCCGGCTCAAGGAGCTGTTCGAGAAGTTCTTCTCGACGCAGACCCCGCCGGAGGAGGTCCCGCAGATGATGGCGGACCTCGGCGCCCTCTTCACGAAGATCGTCGACGACAAGCGGGCGAACCCGGGCGACGACCTGACCAGCGCCCTGATCGCGGCCTCCGAGGAGGGCGACCACCTCACCGACGAGGAGATCGTCAACACGCTGCAGCTGATCATCGCGGCCGGTCACGAGACCACGATCAGCCTGGTCGTCAACGTCGTGGAGGCGCTCCAGACCCACCCCGAGCAGCGCAAGCGTGTGCTGAGCGGCGAGGTGCCCTGGGAGAACGTCATCGAGGAGACGCTGCGCTGGAACACCCCGACCTCGCACGTCCTGATCCGCTTCGCGACCGAGGACATCGAGGTCGGCGACAAGGTCCTGCCGAAGGGCGAGGCCCTCATCGTCTCGTTCGGCGCGCTGGGCCGCGACGAGAAGCAGTACGGGCCGACCGCCGGTGAGTTCGACATCACCCGCTCCCCCAACCGCCACATCGCCTTCGGCCACGGCCCGCACGTCTGCCCCGGCGCCGCGCTGTCCCGGCTGGAGGCGGGGGTCGCGCTGCCCGCGCTGTACGAGCGCTTCCCCGACCTGGACCTCGCGGTACCGGCCTCCGAACTGCGGAACAAGCCGATCGTGACCCAGAACGACCTGTACGAGCTCCCGGTCGATCTCGGCTGATCCACGGCGCCCCTGTTTCCCGCCCGCCCCGGCCGCCCACGATCCGGAGCACGCGTCTCATCCGACGGACACGGTCCTCGACCGCTTCCGGGAGGGACTACGCTCCGGATCGTGGCTGACATCCAGATTCCCGCAGACCTCAAGCCCGCCGACGGACGTTTCGGCGCCGGGCCCTCCAAGGTGCGGACGGAGGCGGTCGACGCGCTGGCCGCGACCGGCACCTCTCTTCTCGGTACGTCTCACCGCCAGGCCCCGGTCAAGAACCTGGTCGGCGAGGTGCGTGACGGCGTGCGCAGCCTCTTCTCCCTCCCCGAGGGATATGAGGTGATCCTGGGCAACGGCGGCTCCACCGCCTTCTGGGACGTCGCGACGCACGGTCTGATCGAGTCGAAGTCCCAGCACCTGAACTTCGGCGAGTTCTCCTCGAAGTTCGCGAAGGCCGCCAAGCTCGCCCCGTGGCTGTCCGACCCGACCGTCATCGCCTCGGACCCGGGCACCCACCCGGACCCGAAGGCCGAGGCGGGCGTCGACGTCTACGCCTTCACCCACAACGAGACCTCCACCGGTGTCGCGGCCCCGGTCAAGCGGGTCGCGGGCGCCGACGAGGGCTCCCTCGTCCTGGTGGACGCCACCTCCGGCGCGGGCGGCCTGCCGGTCGACATCACCGAGACGGACGTCTACTACTTCGCCCCGCAGAAGTCCTTCGCCTCCGACGGCGGCCTGTGGATCGGCGTGTTCTCCCCGGCGGCCCTGGACCGCGCCGCGCGCGTCCACGCCTCGGGCCGGCACGTCCCGGAGTTCTTCTCGCTGCCCACGGCGATCGACAACTCCCTCAAGAACCAGACGTACAACACCCCGGCGCTGGCCACCCTCTTCCTGCTGAACGAGCAGCTGAAGTGGATGAACACCCAGGGGGGCCTGGACTTCACGACCGGCCGCACGGCCGCGTCCTCGCAGCACCTGTACGGCTGGGCCGAGGAGTCCAAGTACGCCACCCCGTTCGTCACCGACCCGGCGAAGCGCTCGCAGGTCATCGGCACGATCGACTTCGAGGACGGCATCGACGCGGCGGCCGTCGCCAAGGTGCTCCGCGCCAACGGCATCGTCGACACGGAGCCGTACCGCAAGCTGGGCCGCAACCAGCTGCGCGTCGCGATGTTCCCGGCGATCGACCCGGCGGACGTCCAGGCGCTCACCGCGTGCATCGACTACGTGATCGACAAGCTCTGACGGTCACTCCCGGGACGGCCCTGCACACCTCGGTGTGCAGGGCCGTCTCTGCTTCACTCAGCCGGGTGATGAACCGCCTGCGGGACGAAGTGGGGCGTCCCGCCCTACGATGATGTCCTCGACACCAGCCATTCCAGGAGGGCCCTCAATGTCTGCAGCAGCAGTCGAGCACCCCTGTGACGATGAGCCGGAACCGATGCTCGTCACGGCGAACCGCCTGACGGAGCAGCTTCCGGGTTATCGCGTCGAGATCATCGGAGGCGTCATCACCGTGGCCCCACCCCCGGACGGCCCGCACGCGCGCGCTCTGACCAAGCTCATGCGGCCCTTCATCGCGGCCGGGCTCGACGACGGGGAGACCGCAGTCCTCCAGTCGATCGGCCTGTGGCTGCCCGGCGGGCCCGAGGACTACGCCATCCCGGACCTCGCCATCGTCGACGCCGACTTCGACGAGCGCCTGATCGAGAACAACTGCTACGACCCGGCCGTCTTCCGCCTCGTCCTGGAAGTGACCTCCGGCAACTACAAGAGCGACCTGCGCAACAAGGTCTCCGCGTACGCCGAGGCCAAGATCCCGGTGTACGTGATCCTGGACCGCCGCCACGGCCGCCTCCACGTCCTGACGGAGCCCACCGGCTGCACGTACGACAGCCACGAGGTCTACGCCCCGGGCCAGTCGGCCGCGCTTCCCGCGTCGATCGGTGCGGAGATGGCCCTCGACGTCGCCGAGATGGTCAAGGCGGGCCGCCCTCGCGCCTGAGGCCGTGTCAGCACCGGCTGTTACGTTCCCCGGCATGACAAGGACTGTGCCGTACGGCGGTTCCGCGGGGACTCACCCCGCTTCCTGAGCCCCGGGGCCACCACCGACGCGGTTCGCCCATCCCGGGGCCTCCGTCGATCGCTCGGGAGCCGTGGCGGTATCCACGCACCGCGCCCTACGACGGTATAAGACAATTCCTGCCATGTCGTGATCAGGGGCCCTGCCCGGCGTCCGCCACCCGGTCCGGCGCGGCGTCCCGGGACGCCTCCCGCCGCCACCGCACCTCGCCGTCCTCCCACTCGCCCGTCGGCAGCAGCCCCGCGGCCGAGGCCACGGCGGCGGACGCCGCGTGGCCGGGGTGGATGTGGGCCACGACGGTACGGACGGAGCCCTGGTCCAGCAGGTGCCGGACCAGGCCGGCTGCCGCCTCCTTGGCGTATCCCCTGCCCTGCCACCGGGCCCCGACCACCCAGGCGACCTCCGCCCGTGCCCCGCGCACGGTGGCCTGGACGTAACCGGCCAGGTATCCGTCGGCACGCACCCGGAGCACCCAGTTCCACCAGCGTTCGGCGGGGTCGGGCGAGCCGGCGGTCTGGCGCTCGTAGCGGGCGCGCAGGGTGCCGGCGTCCTCCGGAGCGCCTCCCGTATAGGTGTGCAGGGCGGGGTCGAAGAGGACCACGGCCATCTCCTCCGCGTGCGCGACGTCGAGCGGGAGCGCGTCGAGACGGGAGGTGGAGAAGGGCTCGGGGGCCGCGTTGACCTGCATGGGGCGGAGCCTACGCGGCGCCTCCGCCGAAGATCAGCGGCTGAGGCGCTGAAATCTGCGCACGGCGAGCGGCAGGAACACCAGCGTGACCACCAAGGGCCACACCAGTGCCATCAGCAGGGCGTGTTCCTCGACCCAGGTGCCGCCGCTCGCCACCGGGTTGCCGAACAGCTGCCGGGCGGCGGTGACCGTGGAGGAGACCGGGTTCCAGGCGGCGAGCGTGCCCAGCCAGCCGGGCATCAGCGAGGGGGCGACCAGGGCGCTGGAGATCATGGTGACGGGGAACGCGATGGCGTACAGCCCGCCCGCCGACTCCGCGTTCGGGACGACCAGCCCCAGCCAGACGCCCACCCAGATCAGGCTGAACCGCAGCAGCAGGAGCAGCGCGAAGGCCGCCACCGCCTCCAACGGGCTGCCGCCGGCCCGCCAGCCGATCGCGAGCGCCGTGGCGGCCAGGATCGCCAGTTCGGCGCAGGCCACCACGAGGTCCGCGACGCCGCGCCCGGTCGCGACGGCGGACGGGGCCATCGGCATGGACCGGAAGCGGTCGATGACGCCCTTGCCGGCGTCGGTGACCACGGCCATGGCGGTGCTCATGAAGCCCATGGTCATGGTCGTGGCGAACATGCCGGGCATCAGGAACTCCCGGTAGTCGCCGCCCCCGGGGACCTTCATCGCGCTGCCGAAGACATAGCCGTACAGCAGCACGGAGATGATGGGGAAGCCGAGCTGCCAGATGATCGCGAGAGGCTGCCGCTGGTAGTGAGTGAGGCTGCGGCGGGTGACGTTCCAGCAGTCGGCGAGCGCCCAGTACGCGCGGCTCCGCTCGCGGCCGTCGGTGGCGTGCGGTTCCAGGGTGGTCATGCCGCGACCTCCATTCCCGCGGCGGCTTCCGCCCCGCGCCCCGTCAGGCGCAGGAACACGTCGTCCAGGCTCGGCCTGCGCAGCCCGATGTCCTCCACCACGATCCCCTCGTCCTGAAGGGCGCGCGCGACCTCGGTCAGCGCGGCCACCCGGTCGGCGACCTGGGCGTGCACACGGCGGTCGGGCGCGTCCGTCACCACCAGCCCGCCGCCCGCCACCCGGTCCACTGCCTTCGCCACGGCCGGCAGGTCGGCCGGTTCGGCGGCGACGACCTCGATCCGGTCACCGCCGACCCGGTCCTTGAGCCCGTCCGGACTGTCGTCGGCGATGGCCCGCCCGCGGTCGATGACGGTGATGCGCGAGGCGAGCTTGTCGGCCTCGTCGAGATACTGCGTGGTCAGCAGCACTGTCGTCCCGCCGGCCACGAGCGCCCGTACGGCGTCCCAGACCTCACCGCGGCCGCGGGGGTCGAGCCCGGTCGTCGGTTCGTCGAGGAACAGCACGGTGGGTGCCAGGATCATCGAGGCGGCCAGGTCGAGCCGCCGCCGCATCCCTCCGCTGTACTCCTTGACGCCCTTGCCCGCGGCGTCGACCAGGTCGAACTGCTCCAGCAGTTCCCCGGCGCGCCGCCGGGCCCCGCCGCCGCCCAGGTGGAAGAGGCGGCCGAACATCTCCAGGTTCTGCCTGCCGGTGAGCACCTCGTCCACGGCGGCGTGCTGTCCGGCGAGCCCGATCCGGCTCCGTACGCGGCGCGGTTCGCGCGCCACGTCCAGGCCCGCGACCTCGGCACGGCCGGTGTCGAACCGCAGCAGGGTCGCGAGGACCCGGACGGCGGTGGTCTTCCCCGCCCCGTTCGGCCCGAGCAGCCCGTGCACGGTCCCGGGACGGACCGCCAGGTCGAACCCGTCGAGCGCGTGCTTCTCCGCTGCCCCCTTCTTCGCCCCGTACCTCTTCACCACCCGCTCGGCCAGCACGGCATATCCGGATGCGGACATGGCTCACTCCCCTCTCCGACTCCAAAAACTGAGTACACCGTACCCGATTGCGAGTACACCGTACCCAGTTTTCGGCCGGCGGGCTTACCCTGAGGCCATGGCGAAGAGCGGACGGGCAGACGGCACGACCACGGGCAGCGGCGACATCGGGCGCAGCCTGGAGCTCCTGTGGGGCACCGGCGAGCGCCCCAGCCGCGGCCCCAAGCCGGGTCTCACGCTCGACCGCATCGTCACCACGGCCATCGGGATCGCCGACGCGGAGGGCCTCGACGTCCTCTCGATGCGCTCCCTCGCCACGGAGCTCGGCACCGGCACGATGACGCTCTACCGGTACGTCCCCGGCAAGGCCGAACTGCTCGACCTGATGCTCGACCGCGTCCAGGGCGAGCCGCTCGCCGTGGACGCCTCGGAGGTGCCCGGGGACTGGCGGGTGGCCGTCGACGTGATGGCCCGCACCCACCTGGCCACCCTCCGGGCCCACCCGTGGCTCCTCAAGATCAACCAGGCGCGCACGGTCCTCGGCCCGAGCGCCCTGCGCGGTCTCGAACTGGCCCTCACCGGCCTTCGGGGCATGGGGCTCACCGACCCCGAGCTGATCGGGGTGATCATCACGGTCAACAGCTTCGTCGAGGGCCTCGCCCGCACCGAGAACCACGCCGTGGAAGCCGCCCGGGAGACCGGCCTGGACGACGCCGCCTTCTGGGAGGGCCAGCGCCCCTACCTGGAGCGGGCCATGCTGAGCGGCGACTACCCGCACATGGCCGCCCTGTCGGAGGATGCGTTCGCCTCCGGCTTCGACCACTTCGCATTCGGCCTGGGCCGCATCATCGACGGCCTTGAGACCCTGGTCCGGCAGCGCGAGGAGCAGTGACCGGAACGCCCGGATCGCTCCGTTTTCATGCACCATGGGATATATGGAGACGATCCGTGAGCTAGAGCCCTTCGTGAAGCAGTACACCGTCCTGCTCAGCAGCCGAAGGCCGGACGGATCAGCTGCCAAGACTCCCGTCAGCATCGCCGTCGAGGGGGACCACGCCTACATCCGTACGTTCTCCTCGGCCTGGAAGGTCGACCGGATGCGTAACCATCCGGTCGTGGAGATCGCTCCGTGCACCGTGCGGGGCGCGCCGACAGGACCGCCGGTGACGGCATGGGCGCGGCTCCTGCCGCAGAACTCGAAGGAGAACACCCACGCCGCCCGGACGCTCTCCCGGAAGTACCCGGCGCTCCAGGGCGTGGCCGTCCCGCTCACCCACCGGCTGAAGCGCGACCGCACGCTCCACTACGAACTGCGGCCCGTCACCGACGACGTCTGAGCGGGCCGGGCAGGGCGGGCGGCGCGGCGGACGCCGGACCGGTGCGGGACCGCTGGTCGGCCTGGACGCCCGTGGCGGCCGGGAGCCGGTGATCGGAGGCGTGATCGCCGGCACCGAGGAGACCCATGAGGCCGTGGCCAACGGGCGGGGCGTGGCGCCGCCGGCGCCCGGGAACGCCCCGCTGATCGCCCGTGACACCGTCATCTGCCTCTGGTCCGCGCCTATCCGCCCGGCGCGGAGGAGCCGGCGGCCGGGGGAAGCCCCCCGGCACCGCACTGAGGACAGCGCGTCGGCACATCAGGGGGCAGGCCGGATGGGCCGGTCCCCTCTCCGCTGGTGAGATGGTCGCCGGCCATCGGCTCCGGGGCGGAACAGCCCCGGCGGGCGAGCGAAGAGAAAAGGGATCACCATGCATGTCTTAACCAGGCGTCGGCGACGCCTGCTGGTCGCGACCGGTCTGGCCGTGGCCCTCCTCACCGCGTCGAGCGGGCTGACGGCGGCGGCGAGGCCGCAGCAGGCCGATCCGCTCCAACGGCGGGTGGACGCGATCCACGACACCGGGACCGTCGGTGTGGGCGCCGAGGTGACGTCACCGCACACACGTGACAGCGCGCGCGCCGGGACGGCCCGGAGGGGCACCAGGAAGCCGATGCCGTGGAACGGAAGATTTCGGATCGGCAGCTCCACCAAGACCTTCACCGCCACGGTCGTGCTGCAACTCGTCGGCGAGGGGCGGATGTCCCTGGAGGACACCGTCGAGCAGTGGCTCCCAGGAGTCGTCCGGGGCAACGGCAACGACGGCAGCCTGATCACCGTGCGGCGCCTCCTGCAGCACACCAGCGGGATCCACGATGTCGGGCCGGACATACCCGCCTTGAACAGCGCGGACGGCTATCGGGCCGAACGGCTGCGCACCTACACCGCCGAGAGCCTGGTGGGGCAGGCGATGCGGCACTCTCCCGAATTCCCACCGGGCGACGACGGGTGGTCGTACTCCAACACCAACTACGTCCTCGCCGCGATGATCGTTCACAAGGTCACCGGACGGAGCTGGGAACGGGAGGTGAAGGACCGGATCATCCGCCCGCTGGGCCTGAGGGACACCAGCACCCCCGGCGCCTTCCCGTTCATCCTGGGCCCGCACGCCCACGCCTACGCCACGTTCGGCACCGGCACCGGCACCGGCACCGGCACCGGCACCGGCACCGACGTCACGGTGCTCAACCCGAGCATGGCCGTCGGAAGCGGCTCGGTCATCAGCACCACGCACGACCTGACCCGGTTCTACGCCGCGCTGCTCGGCGGCCGTCTGCTGGCTCCGGCACAGCTCCACGAGATGACGGCCACCGAGCCCGCGCCCGAACTGGGCGTGGACTACGGACTCGGCCTGGCCGAGATCCCGCTGTCCTGCGGCGGCAGCTACTTCGGGCACCGGGGCGAACTGCTCGGCTACCTCACCTGGGGTGGCGCCACCCGGGACGGGACCCGGACCGCGGTGGTGTACGTCACCGGTGACGGCGGCCCGCACACCGAGGAGGCCATGACCGCACTCGTGGACCGGGAGCTGTGCCGGCCCCGCTGAAACCCCCTGCCGGAGTGCTAACCGTCCGTGCCGTCGACGGGCTCGCCCGCCGGGCCCGTCGCACCGGTGCCGCTGTCCTCCGCGCCGATGGCCCGGCCTTCCCAGTGCAGCACCCGCCAGCCTTCGCCGGGCGCGCCGGAGAGGATGACGACCCCGGTGTTCCGCAGCGCCCGGGCGGACGCGAAGTCGACATCGATGTTCTCGGCCCGGGCCGCCACCCACATGCGGATGGCGGCGCCATGGCTGACCATGGCCACGGTCCCGGCCCCGGTGCCCGCGGCCTCGTCGACGACGGCGTCGTAACGCCGCAGCGCCTCCACGCCGTTCTCGCCACCCGGCATACGGAGCCCGGTGTCCCCCGCCGACCAGGCGAAGGCAGTGGTCATGTAGGTCTCGACGGCCTGATCGTCCCCGCGCATCTCGAGGTCCCCGGCGGACAGCTCCCGGAGCCCCTCCCGCACCCGGACCTCCAGCCCCGTCCGCGCCGCCAGCGGTGCCGCGGTGAGCTGGGTGCGGAGCAGGGTGGAGGCGTAGAGGGCGTCGATCCTCTCCGCCGCCAGCGCGTCCGGGAGCGCCGTAGCCTGCTCCTGGCCCAGCGGGGTCAGGGCCGGGCCTGGTTCAGCGGTGTCCAGCAGGCGCTTGACGTTGGAAGGAGTCTGACCGTGACGAATGAGCAGCAGCCGCATGAACAGATCTGTCTCCGTGAGGCGGGGGTCTCGGGGGGCCTGGGGTCTCGGGGGTTTCGGGGACCTGGGGTCTCGGGGGTTTCGGGGGCCTGGGGCCTCGGGGGTCTCGGGTCGGTCTTCCACTCTGCCACCGCGGATCCTTCTTCGACGGCCCGCGGGGTGGCCCGGACGGCTCGCGCCTACCCCCGGCGGCGCTTGGCCGCGATCAGGGCCAGCACGATGACGACGACGGCCACGGCGCCGCCCGTCGCGGTGCCCTTCTTCGAGACGCCGTCCTCCCCGCCGTCCTCGGAGGACGTCCCGCCGCCCCCGCCGTTCGGGGAGGCCTTGCCGCCGCCCCCGCCCTCCACCTCGACGCGCACCACTTCACTCCGCTCCCCCTCGGAGCCGAACATCATCGCCGAGCCGTCCGCCGTGTACGTCACCGACTCGGACTGCCCCTGGAGCGGCACGCTCACCGCGTGGTCGGCTCCGAGCCGGCCGTTCTCGAAGGCGTAGCGGCGGGCGCTGAAGTAGGAGCGCAGCACCAGCTCCTTGCCGTCCGGCGAGAACGCCCCGTCCGTCACCCACGGCACCTCGCCCACGCGCCGGAAGACGTTGGCCCCGCCGGCGGTCAGCTTCTCGGGGCCCTCGTAGAGCCCGCCGCCGCCCTCCCTCTTCGAGGCGATGTAGACCCGCCCGGTTCGGGGGTGGACCATCATCGCCTCGGCGTTGCGCGCCCCGTCCGCGTACGTCACGTCGAACTGCGTCGCCCTCACCGTGGCGTCCGCGAGCCGCTTCGGCTCGGGGAAGCGGTAGATCCAGACGTGGTCCCAGGAGCCGTCGAGGTTGTCGCCGATGTCACCGACGTACAGATTCCCGTCGGGCCCGACGGAGATCGCCTCCACGTCGCGTGGCTCCCCCACGCCCTTCATGGTGATCGTCGCCACGGTCTTCCCGGTCCGGGAGTCGACGGCGTAGACGTACGGCCCGTCATCGCTGTCGTTGTGCGTCCAGTAGATCCCCGGGTGGATCCGGCTGGCGGCGAGACCGCTGGACTCGGTGATGCGGGAGTCCTCGATCGTGAAGGTGCGGTCCGCCCCGTCCCCGTCGTCCGCGACGGCGGGCACCGTCCCCGTCAGGAACAGGAGGGTGGCGGCGGAGGCGGTCAGCAGCGATCTCATGGCACAAGTGTCCACTGTCACGTCGCAGGCCGGAGCGGTGATCGGCCATGATGTCGCCATGCGTTTTCTCTTCGTCGGCGACTCCATGACCATCGGGCGTTCCGGCGACTTCACCTGGCGCTACCGCATGTGGCAGCACCTCGAGGCGACCCTCGGCGACGGCGGGTACGCGATCACCGGCCCGCGTACGGAGCTGTACGACACCGAGGCGAACGCCCCGCTGTCCCATGTCTACGCCGACCCGGCCTTCCCCGCGCCCGCCCGCCGGCACCTGGCCGGCTGGGGCGAGGGCTGGCTCCACATGGCCCCGGCCATCGCGGACACGGTCACGGCGGCCCGCGCCGACGTCCTGCTGGTCTCGCTCGGCCTGATAGACCTCGGCTTCTACACGGACAGCACGCAGACGGCCGCGAACGCCCGGGAGTTCATCGCAGCGGCCCGCACCGCCAACCCGCGGATCAGGCTGGTTCTGCTCCCCGTCATCCCGAACATCCGGGCGGAGTCCGACGCCCCTTTCGCCGCCGAGTGCGACCGCTTCAACACGCTCCTCGCGAAGGCGGTCGCCGACCTGGACGCCCCGTCATCCCCGATCCTGCTGGCCTCGCACCCCGCGGACTACGACATCCACACGGACACCTACGACGGTACCCACCCCGGCCCCACCGGCGAGCACAAACTGGCCGGAGCCTTCGCCGACGCTATGCACCAGGCCTGGGGCGTGGGCGGCCCGTACGCGGGGGCGCTGGCGGCGGCCTGATCCGGCATCCGGCATCCGGCACGGAAAGGGCCACGTGACGAAGAAGAAGCGGGACGGGCGAGCGCTTGGCTGGAGCTGGGAGCGGGGCCGCGTCACCGCCCTGCTCTGCCTCATGGTGGCCGTCCTTCTGGTCTTCCCCGGCCTGGTCCCCAACACCCCGGGCCGCGTCGGGAGCCTGATGGAGACCTTCCTCCCCTGGCTCGGTCCGGCCGTCCCCGTCCTGCTGGTCCCGGCACTCCTGCGCCGCTCGCTCCTGGCGTCGGCGGCACTGCTGCTGCCCGTGGCCGCCTGGGCCGTGCTCTTCGGGGGTCTGCTGTTCTCCGGGGGCCAGCCACCGGACGGCACGTTCACCGTGGTCCAGCACAACGTCAGCGATGTGAACCCCGACCCGGCCGCCACCGCACGGGCGTTGGCGGGGACGGGCGCCGACATCGTCGCCCTGGAGGAGCTGACGGCCCCGGCCCTGGCCGCTTTCGAGGCGGCCCTGGCCGCGGACTACCCCCACCACGCGACGAAGGGCACGGTCGGCCTCTGGTCGAAACACCCCCTCACCGGCGTACGGCTGGTGGACATCAGGCCGAAGGACGTCGGCGCGGGCTGGAACCGGGGCATGCGGGCGACCGCCCGTACACCGCGGGGCGAGGTCGCCGTGTACGTCGCGCACCTGCCCTCGGTCCGGATCGGCGCGACCGGGCTCACCTCCGGGCGGCGGGACGAGAGCGCCGCCCTCTTGGGCGAGGCCATCGCCGCCGAGCCCCTGGACCGGGTGATCCTCCTCGGAGACCTCAACAGCACACTGGACGACCGAGGCCTGGAGCCGGTCACCTCGCTGATGGAAGCTCCGGGGCCGGGCTTCGCCTTCAGCTGGCCCGCGAAGCTCCCGGTGGCCCGGATCGACCAGGTCCTCACCCGGTCCGCGACGGTCGCCCGCGTCCGGTCGCTGCCCGCCACCGGCAGCGACCACCTGCCCATAGCGGCGGACATCAGGCTCTGAGCGATGGACCGGGACGGTCCGGCCTCAGCCCGCCGTCTCGATCCCGAGCATCGCGAGTCCCAGCTTGGTCAGCTCCTCCGACACCTCGTCGGGCCGGGCCCTGCGCGGGCGGCGGGCGTGGTGTGCCATGAGCTCGTGGACCGTGCCCACCATCACCATCACCACGACCCGGTGGTCCCGCTCCTCCACCTCGCCGCGCACAGCGGCCCGTTCGGCCTCACCGGTCAGGAAGTCGGTCCACAGGTCGCGCCACCGCTTGCAGTGCGCGTCCACGGCCGGGCTCACGCCGAGCACCTCGACGAACGTCACCCGCGCCTCACGCAGGTCCCGGGTCACCGCCGACACGTAGGCGTCGAAGAGCCGCCGGAAGCGCTGCTCCAGCGGGCAGTCGTCCATCCCCTCGGAGAGCAGGGCCACTTCGGACGCCCGCAGTCCGGCTGTCGTGATCTGGTTGTGCAGGGCCATCAACAGGCCCTCCCGGGAGCCGAACTCCTCCCGGAGTACCTCCTCCGGAACCCCGGCCGTCGCGCACAGGGCGTCGTCCGACGTCTGCGCGTAGCCGTACACCCCGAACAACTCCAGGCCGGCGTCGAGGAGCTGCCCACGGGCCCGCGTACGCACACCGTCGACCGCGCCGGTCAGTTGGTCCACCGGGACATCCACCACGGGTCCTCCTTGGTCTTCCGCACATCCGGTGCCCACGATCCGCCGTCGAGCGGTCGCGCGGGCCGGAGAGGGCGCGGGCGCCTCTGGATGGCGCGTGCGCCATTGTCCTGGTACGTCCCGCCCTACGCGTCCCGCGGCGCGCCGCCACGCCGACAGTCCGCCAGGACCGGGGAGCGCTCGCACAGATGTACAAGGATGCGCAGGTCGCCGAGGCTCCCCTACCCACGACCCCGGCCGGGGCGCCGGCCGTCACCAGCAGGTGGAGGGCTTGAACACCCGGGTGGACAGCCTCGCGGAAGGACTCACCATGCCCACGCCCCCCGGGTCCCCGTCGTCCTCGCCGACAAGCTCGCGCAGTTCAACGAGCTGTGCACCCGCGTACGTGACCGGCACAGCTCTCCACCCGGACACGGCTACGAGGTCACGGGTGACCTCCCGACGCCGTCAGCCGATGTCGCGGCCCGCGCTCCGGCCGTGGACCAGCGGCAGGAAGACCTCGTCGACGATCTCGACGAGGACGGGATCCGGCACGGCCGGGACCCCCCGCGTCATGTACTCGTTGCTCACCAGGTGGCTCCAGCGCTTCGCGCTCTCTTCGCCACGAAGCGCGGGCTCAGCGCCGCCCTGCACTCGGGGGACTCGGCCTACGAAAGCCTGCCGTCCGACTTCGAGAAGCGCTTCATGCCCGTACTCACCACGCTCATCGACGCGGCGGCGAAGGCCGGCGAGATCCGCTCCGACGTGGACCCCGAGGACCTGCTGATCGCCACACGCGGCGGATGATCGCCCTTCTCGTGGACGGACTCCGCTACGGGGTGAGGTGAGCCGGGCGGTCCGGTCGTCGGGATAACAGGGACACTCGAAACGGGGCATGAGGGGCGCCCTGTTGCCTCGTTCCTCCCGACGACCGGCCACGCGTCCGCCGAGCGGAACGGTTCAGCTCTGCCACACCTTGCTCGTGGCGATCTTCTCCATCTCGGCGAGGGTCAGCGCGGGAGCCTCGCGGGTGGCGGCCTCGTTCTGGTTCGCCGCGTTGAAGGCGGAGATCACCACCCGGAAGCCGTCGGGGCGGATCGTGTCGACCGTCCACATCTTCACGCCGTCACCGCCCTTCTCGCCCGGCCCCTGACGTGTGGTGGCCTTCGTGCCGTCCGCCAGGACCTTCGCGTCGGGGCCGAAGAGGTCGCCCTCGACGTCGGACATGTCCGGCTGGACGTTGATCTGCACGAAGCTCTTGCCCTGGCCGTCGTCGACCACGACGTACGCGTACTCCGTCTCCTGCCCGCCGGACGCCTTCACCGTCAGGCCGTCGGGGAGCTGCTTGATCAGTCTGCCCAGGATCACGTCGCCGTTCTGACCCTGCGGGGCCGGTTGTTCCAGCGGCGGCTGTTCGGGATCGGGCAGGGACGCGATGATCGGGCGCCACTCCTCGGCCCGGACGAGCGCCTTCAGCCGGGCCGACGACAACGGCGGGGCGGGGCGGCTGACCGGGGCGTCCTTCTCGGCGGCCGCGTTCCACTCGGTCACAGAGATCCGGTAGCCCTCGGGCGTCAGCAGGTCCGCGTACCAGCGCTTGGTCTCCACGCGCCGGTCCGGGTACTCCCAGCCCTTGAACAGTACGAGGCGCGAGCCGTCCTCCAGCGTCGTGGCCGAGCAGGACTCGAACGCGTTCAGGTTCTTGTCCGGGCAGGAGAGCTCGCCTTCGGGAAGCTTCTGGTCGGGGTGCTGCCGACCCAGGCTCACCGATACGGCGGCCTTCCCGTGGCCGTCGTCGTACACGACGGAGGCGTACGGCGCGTGCACGTCCTTCTGTTCACCCTCACCGGTGGTGCCGCGGCCCGTCCGGTCGCTGACCTTCCCGGCCGGCAGCAGCCCTTCGAGTGTCCTGATCACCTGCTGACCGGTGGAGGGGCCCGACGGCTTCTCGGTCCTGTCGGCCTTCTCCTTCGCCTGTGCGCCCACCGCAGCCCCGTTGCCGCCGTCCTGCGAGGCGCCGATGTTCCCGGTGACGTACGACCCGCCGAGCCCGATCACCGCCAGCGCCGCCACGCTCCCGGTCACCACGGCGCTGCGGCGCAGCACCGCCCGGCGCCGGCCGCGCGCCACGCCGCCGTCGACGAGCGGCCGCCCCGCGACGGAGAACCCCTCCCCCGCCTGCTTCATCGCCACGCCGAGCCCGCCCTCGAAGGCGTCCCGGTCGTCCTGAGCACTGTTTTCGCGCATGCTGTCCACCACCGTCCCCACACCTGTGGAAAGAGAAAAAGGAAAGAAGTACGAAGAGAGTTCAGTGCGCGGCCAGCTCTCCGATGCTGCCGCCCAGGTGCTCGCGCAGCCGGGCGAGCGCACGGGTGCTGCGGGTGCGCACAGCCGCCGAGCTGACGTGCAGCGCGTCCGCGGTCTCCGTGACCGACCGGTCCTCCCAGTAGCGCAGCACGATCACCGCCCGGTCCTTGGGCGGCAGGCCGCGCAGCGCGTCGAGGAGCGTCATCCTCAAGGACGCGTCCTCCGCCGACTCCCCCGCGCGTTCCGGCAGTTCGCCGCTCGGCCGTTCGCCGGCCGACCGGCGCCGCTGGTGCCCGAGATAGCACCGCACGAGCACGGTCTGCGCGTACGCCGCCGGGTTGCCGACCCGCGACATCCGCCCCCATACCGCGTACATCCGGCCGAGCGTCTCCTGCACGAGATCCTCGGCAAGATGCGTGTCCCCGCCGGTCAGCAGGCACGCCGAACGGAACAGATGGCCCATACGGGCTTCCGCGAACTCACGGAAGGCGCCCTCCTTGGACTGCCTCATCCGCCACCCCCTCTCCCCTACACCCCTTTAGATGCGGTGGCCGCCGGGAAATGTTTCACCCGAGGCCGTGGACCGCCAGGAGCCGTCCTGCCGCTGCGGCCGCCGCGAGGACGGCCTCCCGCCCTGGGAGCGCCCGGACGACCGGGTCTGGTCCCGGTGGGCGGGCCCGCAAAAGGAGGTGCGCCCGGCAGGGCCGCATCGCAGGATGGCGGCGTGACCGAGCCAGGGATCGACGCCGTTCCGCCCCGTCCCGTCCTCCACGCCTTCGGGGTGCAGGGGACTCCTGTTCCGCTGGCCGGTGGGCAAGGGCGGAGTGTTCTCGTCGGCGGGTACGTGTTCAAGCCTGCCGTGGGCGCCGAGGCCGAGGCCGAGTGGGGCGCTTCGCTGTTCGACGAGCTGGCGACGGGCAGTGGCTTCCGCGTGCCACTGCCGCTCCGGGCCGCCGACGGCCGGAGTGTCGTGAACGGCTGGACGGCCGGTGAGTTCCTGTCCGGTGAGCCCGGTCCACAGGGGCGTTGGGACGATGTCCTGCGCGCCGGCCGCGCCTTCCACGCCGCGTTGCGGCCGCATCCCCGGCCCGCCTTCCTCGCACGGCGGACCCATCCCTGGGCAGTGGCCGACCGGGTCGCGTGGGGCGAGGAGGACGTCGAGGTGACCGAGGACCTCGCGGCCCCGTTCTCGGCCCTGCTGGAGCTGAGGCGTCCTGTGAGGCAGCACGCGGCTCAGCTCATCCACGGCGATCTCACCGGCAACGTCCTCTTCGCCTCGCACGAACCGCCCGCTGTGCTCGACTTCTCGCCGTACTGGCGGCCTCCGCTGTTCGCCGAGGCCGTGGTGATCGCCGATGGTCTGCTGTGGTGGGGCCTCCCGAGCGGACTTCTTTCGGTGGGCGGCGATCACGCCGACTGGCAGCAGCTGCTGATCCGTGCGCTGATCTTCCGGCTCGTCGCGCTCAGCGAGATCGTGGGGCGCTCGGGGCGGGCCCGGCCGGGTGAGCCGGAGCGGTATGCGCGGGCGGCCCGCCTGGTGGCGGAGAGGGTGACGGGGCCTCAGACATAGCCGAGGCCCCGGGCGTACGTATCCGGATCACGCGGCCACGGTGACGGCCTCGACGGCCGGGGCACGCAGGGTCCTGCGCGCGGTCCCGAGGCTCGTGCCGAGGGTGACCACGGTGGCGATGGCCATGATGACCAGCCAGGTGCCCGGGCCCTGGTCAGGCAGGACCTGGTCGGTGCGGACCATCGTGAAGGGGATGATCCCCGCGATTCCCGCGACCGTGCCCAGGACGAGCCCGGTCAGTGTGAGGAGCACCGCCTCCCAGCCGACCACGCCCAGGACCTGTCCGGGCGTGGCTCCGGCGAGACGCTGCTGGCCGAACTCGCGGCTGCGGTAGGAGGTGGCGGCGTACAGGCTGTTGACGAGCATGATGCAGGAGAAGACGACGATGATGCCGACGACGACCAGGTTGAGGGTCTCCAGGTTCTTGTCGTCGACCGTCTTGTCCAGGCCGGACGCCGCGACCCAGTCGCTCTCGACGCCCTGGATGTAGAGGGTGGCGGTGGCCATGCCGGTGAAGATGATCATCGGCATGAGCACCCCGGCCAGTTCCGCGCCACGTCGGCGCAGGTTGCGGGCGCTCAGGTAGCCGCCCGCGCCGCCCACCGCCGCAAGCGGGCCGCGCAGCGGTTGCAGGAGCCTGCCCAGCAGGGACGGGGCGAGGACGGCGAAGCCGATGGAGAGCAGGATGGCGCCGTAGGCGGGGAACGCCATCAGCATCTCCTCGGTGCTGTCGACGGCGTACGTGGTCAGGATCCCCCCGGTCCCGGCCACCAGCGCGGCGCAGCCGGCCAGGGTGCGGCCCCGGCGGCCGGACGGGCCGCGCGCTCCGGCAGCGGCCTTGGTGGCGCGGCGTACGGCGAGGAACGCGGCGCCGACGGAGGCGAGGACCGCGATGCCGAAGCCCGAACCGAGGGCCATCGCGCCGAAGGCCGGGGCGACGTCCGCGGCGACCTGGCCGCTGTCCTTGAACAGGTCGAGCAGGAGCCGGCCGCCGAGCACGGCGGGCCCGACGGCGAGCGCGGCGCCGACGAGTGCGACGACGACGGACTCCCCGACGACCATGCGCGTCACCTGGGCTGGAGTTGCCCCGGTACAGCGCAGCAGGTGGATCTCCTCGGCGCGCTGGCGGACGCTGACGGTGAGGGTGGAGGCGATGGCGAAGAAGACGAGGAGGGAGCCGTATCCGCCGACGACGCTCGCGGAGATGCTCATGGACTCCGAGCTGACCTTGTCGACCCCCGGGGCCGCCGCCGTGTCGTGCAGGGAGCTGAACGTCATGATGATCACGGCGCCGAGGAACGCCGAGAGCAGGGTCGCGAGGAAGCGGCCCGGGCGCTTGCGGACCGAACGCATGGCAAGGAACAGCATGGCTCACACCTCCATCAACGGGCCGTTGCCCGCGCGACGTTCAGCCGCACGGTCCCCGAGGTGGGTCATGCGTTCGGCGACGGCCACGGCGGTGGGGGCGGGGAGGTGCCCCGCCAGCCGCCCGTCCGCGAGGAAGAGCACCGAGTCGGCGTAGGAGGCGGCGACCGGGTCGTGGGTGACGAGCACGACGGTGCTGCCGTGCAGCCGGACGGTCTCCTTCAGCAGGCCCAGCACATCGCGTGCGCTGCGCGTGTCCAGAGCGCCGGTCGGCTCGTCGGCGAAGATCACCGCGGGCCGGGTGACGAGGGCGCGCGCGATGGCGACACGCTGACGCTGCCCGCCGGAGAGTTCGTCGGGGAGATGGCCGAGGCGGTCGCCCAGGCCGACCTGTGCGAGGACCGCGCGGATGCCCTCCCGGCCGGCCTTGCGGCCGGCGAGCCGGAGCGGCAGCGCGGTGTTCTCCTCGACGGTCAAGGTGGGGAGCAGGTTGTACTGCTGGAAGATGAAGCCGATCCGGTCCCGCCGGAACTTCGTGAGCGCAGCCTCGCCGCCGCCGCTCATCTCCTCTCCGTCCACGACGATCTGCCCCCGGTCGGGGCGGTCCAGGCCGGCCGCGCACTGGAGCAGCGTGGACTTGCCGGAGCCCGAGGGGCCCATGACCGCGGTGAAGCTCCCCCGCGGCAGGCTCAGGGACACGCCGTCCAGGGCGGTCACGGCGCTGTCCCCGGTTCCGTACACCTTGCTCACCGAAACCAGCCGCAGAGCCTCGGCGGTCCGGCTCGTGGGCTGTCGTCTGCGATCGGACATGACCCTCACCCTCTGCTCGTCGGACGCGCTCTGCGCCACATCGACGACGCTACGGAGAGGGGCGGGCGGGCACATTGGGCGTACGCCCCCGAGTCCGGGTGGCGCTGAGTACACCGGGTCCGGGGGGAAGCACCCGGGTACAATACCCGTGGGGGTATACGAGCCCCAGTGACAGGCGTGCGCGGGAGGAACCATGCAACTCGACATGGCGGCCGAAGAGCTGAAGTCCGTCCTCAACCGGCTCCGGCGGGCCCAGGGCCAGATCGCCGGGGTCATCAGGATGATCGAGGAGGGCAGGGACTGCGAGGACGTGGTCACGCAGCTGGCCGCCGCGTCCCGGGCCCTGGACCGGGCGGGGTTCTCCATCATCGCGACGGGGCTCGAACAGTGCCTGGCCGACGAGGGGCAGACACCGGCGGACAGGGACCGGATGCGCGCCCGCCTGGAGAAGCTGTTCCTCTCGCTGGCGTGAGCGGACGCACCCCCGTCAGCGCTCCGGGAACCGCTCACCGCACGCGCTGCAGAACTTCGGCGCCCGGTCGGCCGACAGCCGCCCGCACTCCGGGCAGACCAGGTCCAGCATGCACGGGGCCTCGCCGCCCTCGTACGCGGGAGTGCGCACGGCCGGCTCGATCGTGAGGCCCGGGCGCCGGCGGTGCACCGTGAGGTACGTCAGCCCGTCCGGCCCCGCCTCCAGCGCCCGCCGTGAGGACCGGGGCAGCCAGGTGACGGTCGTCGGGGCGAGGTCCAGGGTGTCGCCGCCGCCCGTACGCAGGCTGCCGCCGCCCGCGAGGACGACGAGCAGCACGTCCAGGACGTCCTCCTGGTGCTCCCCCACCCCGGCGTCCGGCGGCAGATGGACGATGTTGGCGTCCAACTCCCGTCCCTCTTCGGCGAGACGCCAGAGGGCGCCGCGCTCGCCGGGTGCTGCGGCGGCGAGGAGTTCGTCCAGGACGGCCAGCACCTGCGGGGTGGCGTTCACGTCGCCGCCTCCTCGTCGTAGCGTTTCGCGGGCCTCGTGGACCTGGTCGAGAGTAACTCCTCCTGGGTTCGCGGGGGCGGGGGGCAGGCAGCTGCCGGACAGGGGGGCGGCTCGTCCTTGTTCCCTGAAGCGGGCAGGTCAGGCGTAGGGGCCGGACGGAGTGCCTCCGTAAGTGGAGGCCTTCTCCCTCCGGTCCGAAACCGCCGAACGGGCCCGGTGACCGCTGTACTCTCGGCCGATGATCCAGCCGACGCCCTCGAACCCCTCGGCCACGGACGCCGAGTGCGTCGCGCTCACCCGGACCCTGCGCCGCCGGGGGACGGCGGTCCTGTCGGTGTTCGCCTTGGTATGGGCCTTCGCCGGGGCGTCCGGGCTGGCGTCGTCGGGTGCGGCTCTGGCCGTCGAGATCATCGCCGTACCGGCCACTGCGGCGGCCTTCCACCTCGCCTACCGCAAGGGCGCCGCGCCCTCGCCCCGCCTGGTCTCCCTGCCCGCGGACTGGGCGCGTTCGGTCGGCATCGTCAACGTCGTCGAAATCGCGGCGATCTTCGCGGTGATCGCCGCGTGCAATGCCACCGGCCACCCCGCCTTCATTCCGCCGGCCATCGCGCTTGTGGTCGGCCTGCACTTCGTCCCGCTCGCGCGTCTCTACGACCAGTGGCAGTACAAGGGGACGGCCGCGCTGCTGAGCGCCGTCGCGGTCCTCGGCTTCGCGCTGATCGCGGCCGGCCTGGACGGGAGCGTGCGCGCCGTGGTGGGTCTGGGATCCGCGGTGACGCTGTGGGCGTCGGCGTACCACGTGGGCGTCAGGGGCTGACGGCTCCGGCCGCACGGAGCGGGCACCCGGTGCCCACGCGGCCGTCGAGTTCGGCGCGCAGGGACGCGAGTTCGGCCATGCGCGCGTCGATCATCCGGATCCTCTCCTCCAGCAGCGCGGACAGGGCGTCGGCCTGGTCGGGCGCCTCACGCAGCTCCTCGCCGTGCCGGGCGATCTCCGCCAGGGAGAATCCGAGGGTCTGCGCGGTGCGGACGTGGAGCAGCCAGGCCACCGTCTCCGGCGGGAAGTCGCGGTAACCGCTGGGCAGCCGCTCGCTGGTGACGAGTCCCGTCTTCTCGTAGAAGCGGATGGCGTCCCTCGACAGGCCTGTCCGCGCGGCCAGTTCCCCGATCAGCATGGCTCCCCCCTCGGACACCGGGCTTGACCTTGGACCGTACTCCACTGTTCAGCGTCGGGCCGTCGCTTGCCCGAGACCCCAGGGAACCTCTCATGCCCCTTCCCCTCGCCCCCGCCTCCGCCGTCTACCCGCGCGTCGTGCGCGCGAGCGCCTGGTACGACCTCGTCGTCACGGCCGGCTTCGCCACACCGTGGACGTACGGTCTGCTGCACGACGCGCTGTCCACCCTGGGCACCGCGCTCGGTCTGGGCGCGCTGCCCCCGCAGGACCCGATGCAGACCCTGTACGCGAATCTGATGGGCTCGGTCGTGGTCGTCTGGGCGGTCCTGCGCCTCGTGAGTCCGCTGCCGGCCCACGGCCTGTACGACGGCGTCGCACGGGCCTTGTTCGCGGCCTGGCAGACATATGCGCTCGCCCACGGCGGACCGGGGCTGCTGTGGCTGTTCCTCGGCGTCGAGGTGGCGTTCGGCGTCGCGCAGCTGGCGCCCTGGCTCCGCCGGCATGACACCGGGCCGACGGGAGAGCGGCCCTGGGTAGGGTGGGCGCGACAGCGCACCGTGAACCGGACCGAGGAGCAGACGTGAGCGAGCCGGCGGACATCGCCCTGCAGCAGGAAATCGCCAGGGAGCTGGAGGTCGCGGAGACCTTCGACGCCTACCAGGAGATCGAGCGCCGCGTGGCCTTCCTCGCCGAGCGGCTGACCTCCACGGGTCTGAGCTCCCTGGTGCTCGGCATCAGCGGAGGCGTCGACTCCACGACCGCCGGCCGGCTGTGCCAGCTCGCCGTCGAGCGGGCCAGGGCCGCGGGCCACGAGGCCCGGTTCCACGCGATGCGGCTCCCCTACGGCGTCCAGGCCGACGAGCACGACGCACAGCTCGCCCTCTCCTTCATCAAGCCCGACCAGGTGCTGACCGTGGACATCAAGCCCGCGACCGACGCCATGCAGGAGTCCCTGCTCGACGGCGACGTGGCCTTCCGCGACCCCCACCACCAGGACTTCGTGCTCGGCAACGTCAAGGCCCGGCAGCGCATGATCGCCCAGTACGCGGTGGCCGGAGCGCACAGCGGCTTCGTCGTCGGCACGGACCACGCCGCCGAGGCCGTATCCGGCTTCTTCACCAAGTTCGGGGACGGCGCGGCCGACCTGGTCCCGCTGACCGGGCTGACCAAGCGCCGGGTGCGCGCCGTCGCGGAGGCGCTCGGCGCCCCGGCCGAGCTGGTCGGGAAGGTGCCGACGGCCGACCTGGAGACGCTCGACCCGGGCAAGGCGGACGAGCATGCGCTCGGCGTCACCTACGACACCATCGACGACTTCCTGGAGGGCAAGCCGGTGGACGAGCATGCCTTCGACACGATCGTCGGCCGCTACCGCCTCACCGACCACAAGCGCCGGCTGCCCAGCGCGCCATGACGCGCGGGGGAGCCTGACCGGTCGGCCGATTCGGTTTGCACCAGGGAGACTTGAGCAGCGCTCCAATGTCTCGGTCGGTATCCTGCACCACGGGTCCCGACGGCCGGTTCGCCGCGGAGGTGAAGGTGCCCGCAGAGGTGGGGTCCGGGCACGACACCCCGGTGTTCCGCGTGTGGAGCCTCGACGACGTGGACTCGGAGAACACGGCCGACACCCCCTTCACCTACGTGGAATAGCTTCACACGCCGAGGGGGACACCGCAGTGGACAGGCAGCCCGACGAGAAGTACCCGCCGATCGAACCCTACGACCACGGAATGCTCGACGTCGGCGACGGCAACCTCGTGTACTGGGAGGTCTGCGGCAATCCGGCCGGCAAACCCGCCCTCGTCGTCCACGGCGGCCCGGGCTCGGGGTGCGGGAGCGGGGCCCGGCAGTACTTCGACCCGGAGCTCTACCGCGTCGTGCTCTTCGACCAGCGCAACTGCGGCCGCTCCACCCCGCACGCGAGCGACCCGGCCGCCGACATGCGGCACAACACGACGGCGCACCTGATCGCCGACATGGAGCTCCTGCGCGGCCACCTCGGCATCGGGAAGTGGCTGCTGCACGGGTGGTCCTGGGGCTCCACGCTGCTCCTCGCGTACGCCGAACAGCACCCGGAGCGCGTATCGGAGGTCGTGATCGCGGCCGTGACGACGACCCGGCGCAGCGAGCTCGACTGGCTGTACCGGGGCGCCGGGCAGATCTTCCCCGAGGCGTGGGACCGGTTCCGGGCGGGCGTCCCGGAGGCCGAGGGCCCCGGGGACCTCGTCGCCGCGTACGCCCGGCGGACGGAGAGTCCCGACCCGGAGGTCCGGGCGAAGGCGACGGCCGACTGGTGCGCCTGGGAGGACGCGGTGCTGTCCATGGAGACGCACAGCGGCCCGCCTCCGTACAGCGGGCGGCCGGACCGTGACCAGCTGGCGTTCGTCCGGATCTGCGCGCACTACTTCTCGCACGCCGCCTGGCTGGAGGAGGGCCGGCTGATCCGCGACGCGGGCCGCCTCGCGGGCATCCCCGGCGTCCTGGTGCACGGCCGCTTCGACCTGGGCGGTCCGCTGATCACCGCGTGGGAGCTGGCCAGGGCGTGGCCGGACGCCGAGCTGACGGTGATCGACGACGCGGGCCACACGGGAGGCCCGGCGACGAGCCGCGCGGTGCTGGCCGCGCTGGACCGTTTCGCACGGCGCGCCTGAGCAGGTCGCTCTTGCTTCGAGCGCGCTCGAAGGAGTTGGCTTGGGCTCCATGAAGTACACGCAGCTCGGACGCACCGGACTCAAGGTCAGCCGCCTCGTGCTGGGGACGATGAACTTCGGCCCCCAGACCAACGAGAGCGACAGCCACGCGCTCATGGACGCCGCCCTGGACGCGGGCGTCAATTTCTTCGACACCGCGAATGTCTACGGCTGGGGCGAGAACAAGGGCCGCACCGAGGAGATCCTCGGCACCTGGTTCGCGCAGGGCGGCGACCGCCGTGACAAGGTCGTCCTCGCCACCAAGGTCTACGGCAACATGGGCGCGGACGGCGAGGCGTGGCCCAACCACGACAAGCTCTCCGCCCTCAACATCCGCCGCGCCGTCGACGCCAGCCTCAAGCGGCTGCAGACGGACCACATCGACCTGTACCAGTTCCACCACGTCGACCGGGACACCCCGATCGACGAGATCTGGCAGGCCATCGACGTACTGATCCAGCAGGGCAAGATCCTTTACGCGGGCTCGTCCAACTTCTCCGGCTACAAGATCGCCCAGGCCAACGAGAGGGCCCGGCAGCGGGGCAGCTACGGGCTGGTCAGCGAGCAGTGCATCTACAACCTGATGGAGCGCGGGGCCGAGATGGAGGTCATCCCGGCCGCCCAGGAGTACGGCCTGGGCGTCATCCCGTGGTCGCCGCTGCACGGCGGTCTGCTCGGCGGCGCGATCCGGAAGGAGCGCGACGGGGGCGGCGCCCGGTCCACCTCCGGCCGGTCCGGCGAGGCGCTCGCCGACCCGAAGGTGCGGGCGCAGGTCCAGGCGTACGAGGACCTGCTGGAGAAGCACGGCCTGGAGCCCGGCGAGGCCGGTCTGGCCTGGCTGCTCACGCGGCCCGGCGTCACGGGGCCGATCTCCGGTCCGCGCACACGCGAGCAGCTCGACTCGGCGCTGCGCGCGGTGGAGCTGGAGCTGTCGGACGAGGTGCTGTCGGCCCTCGACGAGATCTTCCCCGGCCCGGGGCCGTCGCCGGAGAACTTCGCCTGGTAGCCGGCGCGCGTGCGTCCGTCCTCGGCGGGCTCAGCCCCCGAGGGCGGACGCCGCCGCGACGACGATGAACATCAGTACGAGCACGGCGGCCATGATGCGGTTTCTGGTCTTCGGGTCCACCCGACGAGCGTAACCGCCCCGCTCACCGCCCCAGCGGCCAGGCCCGCACCACCTCGTACCGCGGCTGCTCCCCCGGCACCCCGTCCACGGGCAGATCGCTGCGTACGAGACTGAGCTCCCGGGCCTCCCAGCGCATGCCATCGAAGCCTTCCAGCGCCGCCGTGTACGGGGCCAGGTCGGTCTGGAGGCGGCTGCGGGCCAGGGTGAGGTGGGGGGTGTGGCGGCGGTGCTCCTCCATCGGGATCCCGGCCTTGCGCGCGGCGGCATGCGCCCGCTGCGCCAGCAGCCGCAGCGTCGGCAGGTCGCCCTCCGCCCCTGCCCAGAGCGCCCGCCCGTCGAACCTGCCGCCGCCGTGGATCCGGAGCAGGAAGGGCTCGGTCCGGTGCGCGGCACGCTCCAGCCGGCTGTACAGCTCCGGCAGCAGCTCCTCGTCGACGTTCCCGAGGAAGGCCAGCGTGTAGTGCCAGCCCGCACGGGCGGTCCAGCGGAGGTTCACGGCCCCGGGGAGGGTGTGCAGCGGGCCGACGGCCCCCGCCAGCTCGTCGGCGGCGGTTCCGGGCGGCAGGACGGCGGCGAAGAGTCTCTGGCTGCTCATGCGGCGAGTGTCCCAGCGTCCCGGCGTGTCCGGGGGCCTGTCGGCGTACGGCCTCGTCCGGAGACCACCGGCTCCCCCGCGCCTGAACGCATTACTGCCCTCCTCCCGGCGGGGAGGAGGGCAGTCGCGTGTTCACCGGCTCTCAGGCCGCCGTGGCCAGCTGCTCGCGCGGGACTATTCGCACGTGCGGGCGACCCGGCCGCAGGTCGACCTTCAGGCGCAGGCCGCCGACCCGGGTCAGCATGAATCCGACGCCGATCGCGGCCAGCATCGAGATCGCGCCTCCGGCCACCATGCCGATCCGGGCGCCGTAGGTGTCGCTGATCCAGCCGACGATCGGGGCGCCCACCGGCGTGCCTCCGGCGAAGACCATCATGTAGAGGCTCATCACCCGGCCCCGCATCTCGGGGTCCGCGGCCATCTGGACGCTCGTGTTGGCGCTGATGTTGGTCGTCAGGCCGATCATGCCGATCGGGAGCAGCAGCAGCGAGAACAGCCAGACGGACGGCGACAGGGCCGCGGCGACCTCCAGCAGACCGAACAGGGTGCCCGCGGCCACCAGCATCCGCAGCCGCGAGGAGCGGCGGCGGGCGGCGAGCAGGGCCCCGGCGAGGGAACCGGCCGCCATGAGGATGTTGAAGAACGAGTACATCCCGGCGCCGCCGTGGAAGATCTCGTCCGCGAAGGCCGTCAGGAAGATCGGGAAGTTGAACCCGAACGTGCCGACGAAGCCGACCAGGACGATCGGCCAGATCAGCTCGGGCCGGCCGGAGACATAGCGCAGGCCGTCACGGAGCTGGCCCTTGGCCCGCTTGACGGTCACGGACGCGTGGAGCTCGTTCGTCCGCATCATCATCAGGCCGACGAGCGGAGCGATGAAGGACAGCCCGTTGAACATGAACGCCCAGCCGCTGCCGACCGTCGTGATCAGGACACCCGCGACGGCGGGGCCGATGAGCCGGGCGGACTGGAAGTTCGCCGAGTTCAGGCTGACGGCATTGCGCAGCTGCGCGGGGCCGACCATCTCGGAGACGAACGACTGGCGCGCCGGGTTGTCGACGACGGTCACCATGCCGAGCAGGAAGGCGATCAGGTAGACGTGCCAGACCTCGACGACGCCGGAGAGGGTCAGGACGGCGAGCGCGACGCCGCAGAGGCCGAGTGCGGCCTGGCTGATGAGCAGCAGACGCCGCTTCGGGAGCCGGTCGGCGATGACCCCGCCGTACAGGCCGAAGAGCAGCATCGGAAGGAACTGGAGGGCCGTGGTGATACCGACGGCGGCGGCGGACCCGGTGAGGCTCAGGACGAGCCAGTCCTGCGTGATGCGGGACATCCAGGTACCGGTGTTGGAGATCACGGCGCCCGTGGCGAACAGGCGGTAGTTACGGATCTTCAGCGACGAGAAGGTCCCGCCGGTCTTGCTCTCGTGGGTGGAAGTCGGTGCGGGGGCGGAGTCTGCTCCGGATCCCGTACTCAAAAGAGTCGCCTCCTCGGACGTATACGGCGTTCGTGCTGACGGGGACGTGACTGCGGGCGCTGCGGACCGGGGTCCGGCGGCGCCCGAAGGGGTCACAGGTGGGCGAGCTTCTCCAGCACGGGCGCGGCGGCCCGCAGCTTCTCCCACTCATCCTCGTCCAGGCCCTCGGCGAGTCTGGTCAGCCAGGCGTTCCGCTTGTCGCGGCTCTCGGCGAGCATGGCTTCCGCCTGCTCGGTCCGGCTGACCATCTTCTGCCGACGGTCATCGGGGTGCGGTTCGAGTCTGACCAGGCCCTTCGCTTCCAGCAGCGCCACGATGCGGGTCATCGAAGGCGGCTGCACGTGCTCCTTGCGGGCCAGCTCACCGGGGGTGGCTGAACCGCAGCGGGCGAGCGTGCCGAGCACCGACATCTCGGTGGGGCTCAGCGACTCGTCGACGCGCTGGTGCTTCAGGCGCCGGCCCAGCAGCATCACGGCGGAGCGTAGGGAGCTCACGGCGGCGGCACTCTCACCGTCGTGGATCAGGTCAGGCATGTTCCTTAGCGTAACTCATTAGCCATGCTAAATACCAGTCGGTGGTACACGCGCGAGAAACTGATCACCCGAACGAGTGAGTACGAGGCGGAAAGAGTCGCGAAAAGGCCGCACGTGCCGCGACCCTGCTTGGCATGGGATCGACAGTGCTCAGCCTGCGCATAGACGGTGAGCTGCTCGACCGGCTCCGCCGGCACGCCGCGAGACGCGGAATGAGCGTCCAGGACTACGTGGTCCAGACGCTCGTACGCGACGATTTCGACGAACGTTTCCACGCCGCCGTCGACGAGACGGAGAAGTTCTACGGGGCGGAGACCCGTCACGCCGACCCGGCCGACCGGGTCACATGACGGGCTCCGCCCCGCAGGGGTGAAGACTTCGCGCGTCCAGGTGCGCGCCTACGTGAGGCCGAGCGCCGGCATCGCGTAGTAGAAGACGAAGACCGCGGACACCACGTACATCGCCACCGGGACCTCCCGGCCGCGCCCGGCCGCCAGGCGCATCACGCTGAAGGCGATGCAGCCGATGCCGATGCCGTTGGTGATCGAGTAGGTGAGCGGCATCATCAGCATGGCCATGAAGGCCGGGACGGCGAGCGTGTAGTCGCTCCAGTCGACGTCCCGCACGTTGCCCGCGAGGATCAGGAAACCGACCGCGATCAGTGCCGGGGTGGCCGCCTGCGAGGGCACCATCGTCGCCAGCGGCGTCAGGAGCAGCGCCACCGAGAAGAGCAGCCCGCTCACCACGCTCGCGAGCCCGGTGCGGGCGCCCTCACCGACGCCCGCCGTGGACTCGACGAAGCAAGTCGACGCGGAGGAGGAGCTCACGCCACCCGCGGCGACGGCGACACCGTCGACGAGGAGGACCTTGTTGATGCCCGGGAAGTGGCCGTCCTTGTCCATCAGCTTGGCCTCGTCGCCGACGCCGAGGATGGTGCCCATCGCGTCGAAGAAGCAGGACAGCAGCACGGTGAAGACGAAGAGGATGCCGGTCAGGAGGCCGACCTTCCCGAAGCCGCCGAACAGACTGACCTGACCGATCAGACCGAAGTCCGGGGAGGCCACCGGATTGCCGGGCCACTCCGGGACGGTCAGCCCCCAGGCGCCGGCCGGCAGTTCGGCGACCGCCTCGATGACCAGCGCGACGACCGTCATGGCGACGATGGAGAGCAGGATCGCGCCCGGCACCTTGCGGACGATCAGCGCGAGGGTCAGCAGCGTGCCCAGGATGAAGACCAGGACCGGCCAGCCGTTGAGGTGGCCGTCGTTGCCGAGCTGCAGCGGCACCGTGGTGTGCGCGGCGTCCGGGATGCGGGAGACGAAGCCCGAGTCGACCAGGCCGACCAGGAGCACGAAGAGACCGATGCCCATCGCGATGCCCTTGCGGAGCGAGCGCGGCACCGCGTTCATCACGCGCTCGCGCAGACCGGTCGCGACGAGCAGCATCACGACGATGCCCGCGAGGACGACCATGCCCATCGCGTCGGGCCAGCTCATCCGGGGGGCGAGCTGGAGGGCGACGACGGTGTTGACACCGAGGCCGGCGGCGAGCGCGATCGGCACATTGCCGATGACGCCCATCAGGAGCGTGGAGAACGCGGCCGCCAGCACGGTGGCCGTGACGAGCTGGCCACCGTCGAGCTGGTGCCCGTACATGTCCTTCGCGCTGCCGAGGATGATCGGGTTGAGCACGATGATGTACGCCATCGCGAAGAACGTGGCGAAGCCACCACGGACCTCGCGCGCGACCGTCGACCCCCGCTCGGAGATCTTGAAGTAACGATCAAGGACGCCGTGAGGCTGCTGCGGCATCGGAGGCTGATCGACCGGAGCGGTGGCCGAGGAGGACATGTATGACCTTCAGTCGTGCATCGAGGGGATGAAAGGAGTCAGATTTGGATGTTCACACGAATGAATCGAGTCATCCACAAGCAGATTCAGTATGAATACATAAGGGAAAGATCGCTATCTCCGCGCGTAGATCCTTGGGCCGACTGGGCCGACTGGCCCACGGCGCAGCCCGTAGACTGGCCGCATGGAGAAGTGGACACCGAAGCACGAGGCGCCCGAGCCCCTGGAGGGCCCCGTCGTCGCCACCGTCACGGGCGGCACGATCCTCTGGTTCGTCCTCTTCGTCGTGCAGGTTCCCTTCTACGCCTGGTTCGACGACCGGGGTCACGCCTGGTGGATCTGGGTCTGCCTGGCCGGTGCCGGACTGGGCCTGATCGGCATCTGGTACGTCCGGGGGCGGGACGCCGCACTCAAGCGGGCCGCCGCCGCGCAGGACGCCGCCGCCGCGCCCGACGGCGCGCACCACTGACACCGGGGGCCGCTCCCGTACGGCCCTGATCCCCTGGCCCCGATCCCTGACGTACGACCGTGGGACCATTCCGGTCCTCCCCCGGTCGGATCTTCCGGCGCCCGGCGGGTGAACCGCCCCTTCCGCCCGTACGGTCGGAATCATGACGCAGCGGGCACTCGATTCCTTCGGTGAGCGGCCGGACCCCGTACAGACCTCGCCGGCGCCCGCGCCACCGGGCGGGCTGACCACCGCCGAAGTCGCCGAACGGGTCGCCCGGGGCGAGGTCAACGACGTACCGGTCCGCTCGTCCCGCTCCGTCACCGAGATCGTCCGCGCGAACGTCCTCACCCGGTTCAACCTGATCATCGGCGTGCTCTGGGTGATCATGCTGTTCGTCGCGCCGATCCAGGACAGCCTCTTCGGCTTCGTGATCATCGCCAACACGGGGATCGGCATCGTCCAGGAGTGGCGCGCCAAGAAGACCCTGGACAGCCTCGCGGTGATCGGCGAGGCGAAACCGACCGTGCGGCGCGAAGGAAAGGCCGCAGAGGTCTCCGTCTCCGAGATCGTGCTCGGTGATCTGGTCGAGCTGGGCCCCGGGGACAAGGCCGTCGTGGACGGCACGGTCGCCGAGGCCGACAGCCTGGAGATCGACGAGTCGCTTCTGACGGGCGAGGCCGACCCCGTGGTCAAGCGGCCCGGCGACCCGGTGATGTCCGGCAGTTTCGTCGTCGCCGGAGGCGGGGCGTTCACCGCCACCAAGGTCGGCCGCGAGGCCTACGCCGCCCAGCTCGCCGAGGAGGCGTCCCGCTTCACCCTCGTGCAGTCCGAGCTCCGCAGCGGCATCAGCACGATCCTCAAGTACGTGACCTGGATGATGGTGCCGACGGCGATCGGGCTCATCGTCAGCCAGCTGGTCGTCAAGGACGACAACTTCAAGGACTCGGTCGCCCGCACGGTCGGCGGCATCGTCCCGATGATCCCCGAGGGCCTGGTGCTGCTCACCTCGGTCGCCTTCGCGATCGGGGTCATCCGGCTCGGCCGCAAGCAGTGCCTCGTGCAGGAGCTGCCCGCCATCGAGGGCCTGGCCCGGGTCGACGTCGTCTGCCTGGACAAGACCGGCACCCTCACCGAGGGCGGCATGGACGTCACCGAGGTCCGCCCGCTGAACGGCTCCGACGAGGAGTACGTACGCCGCGTCCTGGGCGCCCTCGGCGCCTCCGATCCCCGGCCCAACGCCAGCCTCCAGGCCATCATCGACGCCTACCCGGACGGTGAGGGCTGGGGCGTCACGCAGACCATGCCGTTCTCCTCGGCCCGCAAGTACAGCGGGGCCGCCTTCACCGAGGGCGACGGCGACGCCTCCGCCTGGCTGCTGGGCGCCCCCGATGTGCTGCTGGGCGCCGACGACCCCGCCCTCGCGGAGACCGGCCACCTCAACGAGCAGGGGCTGCGGGTCCTGCTCCTCGCCCGGGTGCGGGGCGAGCTGGACGCCCCCGACGCCGCGTCCGGGGCCGTGCCCACCGCGCTCGTCGTCCTGGAGCAGCGACTGCGGCCCGACGCCGGTGACACGCTGGCCTACTTCGACGAGCAGAACGTCGCGGCGAAGGTCATCTCCGGCGACAACGCCGTCTCGGTCGGCGCGGTGGCCCAGAAGCTGGGGATGCCGGGCGCCGAGCACCCCCTGGACGCCCGCCGGCTGCCCGAGGACAGCGACGACATGGCGACGGAGATCGAGCGGAACGCGGTCTTCGGCCGGGTCACCCCGCAGCAGAAGCGGGACATGGTCGGGGCGCTCCAGTCACGCGGGCACACGGTCGCGATGACCGGTGACGGCGTCAACGACGTGCTGGCGCTGAAGGACGCCGACATCGGGGTCTCGATGGGCTCGGGCTCGGAGGCGACGCGCGCGGTGGCCCAGATCGTGCTGATGGACAACAGCTTCGCGACGCTGCCGTCCGTCGTGGCCGAGGGCCGGCGGGTCATCGGCAACATCACCCGGGTCGCCACCCTGTTCCTGACGAAGACCGTCTACTCGGTGCTGCTGGCGATCCTGGTGGTCTGCTTCCAGGTGGAGTACCCGTTCCTGCCGCGCCACCTGACGCTGCTGTCCACACTGACGATCGGCGTCCCGGCGTTCTTCCTGGCCCTCGCCCCCAACAAGGAGCGGGCCCAGCCGCACTTCGTACGCCGCGTCATGCGGTACGCGATCCCCTCCGGGCTGATCGCGGCGGTGGCCACCTTCACCACCTATCTGGTCGCCCGCCACCACTACGCCGGTACGGGGGCGCTGGACGCGGAGACGAGCGCGGCGACCCTCACGCTGTTCCTGGTCTCCATGTGGGTCCTGGCGATCATCGCCCGCCCCTACACGTGGTGGCGGATCGCCCTGGTGGCGACGATGGGCCTGTGCTTCCTCATCGTGCTCGCGGTGCCCTGGCTCCAGGACTTCTTCGCGCTGAAGCTGGTGGGGACGACGATGCCGTGGGCGGCGGTGGGGATCGCGGTGGTCGCGGCGGCCGTCCTGGAACTGGCCTGGCGTATGGTCGGCCGCCGCTTCCGCTCGTGACTACTTCACGTCGACGAAGTCACCCGCGGTCGTGACGGCCGGGGTGGTCGAGGTGCCGGCGAAGCTGTAGCGCCAGTAGCCGTCCTCCACGGCCTTGACCGTGGTCTTCAGCGCACCGGTGCTGTTCGTGTTGATGGTCTTGACGGTGGTGTAGGTGCTGCTGGCCTTCTTGCGGAACTGCAGCTTGACGGGCTGCACGGTGTAGCCCATGTAGGTGCCGTTCTCCCAGTTGGCGCGCGACAGCTTGCCGGTGGCCGTGATGGTCGCGCCCTTCTTGACGGGCTCGGGCGCGGCGTTGACGGTCAGCTTGGAGAGGCGCTGGACACGGGCCGTGGACTGGTAGTCGTTCCACGCGATCGAGGTCTGGTCGCCCGCGAGCGCGCCCGCGGTGACCTTCCAGGTGCCGGCCAGCAGGTTCTTGTACAGGTCGTAGCCCGGGTACGCCGTGATCGTCAGCGAGCACGTGGCGGTCGTGGCGCTGGCGTTCTTGCAGGACGCGACCTCCTCGTTCGGCAGCAGCACCCCGTCGAGACCGGTGTCCACGTCCGTCCCGTGCCACAGGTCGATGTAGCCGTCGGCTATGCCGGACGGGTGCGAGGCGGTGACGGAGACGGTGAACGTCTTCGCCGCCGTGGTGCCGACGACGACGTCCTTGCCGCCGTTGATGACGACCTTCGAGATGACGGGGGTCGCCACCGCGGCGCGCGAGACCGCGCGGGGGGCCTTGGCCCCGGTGCCGAACACCTCGGCGGCGGTGGGCTTGTCCAGGCCCGGAACGGCCTGGTCGCCCGCCTCCGCCGCCGGTACGGCGAGAGCGGACAGAGCCAGGGCGCCGGAAACAGCGGCGACGGTGGCACGAATACGCATGTGGTCCCCTGTGGAGCAGGGGACCCGCGAGGTGGTGTCCACCCGGCGGGCCCCAACTGGTCGATGAGTCTGATGACTCGCATGGTCAGACAGCGCTCAGATGTGAATGGTTGTACCCGAGGAATGCATTTCTGGTGAAGATCACACCGGGCCGACAGGTCGGGCCGGTGTCAACACCCGTGCACCCGGACGCTTCCGGAGCAGGAAGGGGACACGGATGATCGACCCGCTCGCCTCGCCGGTCATCGCGAAGCGGTACGTCCAGGAGCTGTGGGACCCGCCCGGTCGCGGGTCCCCGACAGCCTCTCGGTTCCCGGTCGTCAGTCGAACCAGCGGTCCCGGGCCAGCTCCTCCGTGCGGGACGGGTCCTCCAGGAGCGCCGCCACCTCGAAGCGGCGCGGCCACTGGCCGGCCGCCCAGGCGAGGCCGGCCGCCACGCCCTCCACCGTCGACGCGTGGACCACACCGTCCGGGGTGCGGCGCCAGTCCAGCTCGACGCCGCCCGCGCGCAGTTCGCTGTGCTCGACGTACGTGTCGGGGGTCCCGGCGCCGAGCAGGATCCGTACGGACTCCGGCACCTGGTGCTCCTCGCCCTCCGTCGTCACCACGGCCTCGACGCTCTCGCCGAGCCGCCGCACCTGGAGCAGGTCCGCCAGCTCGGCCGCGCGGGCCGGGGCCACCGGGAGCAGCGGGAGCCCGCCCGTCAGCGGCAGCAGGTCGGGGGCGTCGGCGATCACGACGTCGGCCGCGTCGGCGACCCGCACCTCGTCGTCCACGACGGCCCGCAACTCGTCAGGCAGCGTGACCTGTTCGGGGTCCAGCTCGGCCAGCGCCGTGTAGAGCGAGTGCAGCTGCACGGGACCGACGGGGCGGTCCTCGTCGGCGAGCCGGCCCAGCAGCTCGGCCGCCCCGCCCGGCTCGTCCAGGAGCGCCGCCACCGAGGTCCGCACGCCGAGGGCGCGCAGCACCTGCGCGTCGTCGAAGCCCGTCGCGTCGGCGGAGTCGTACAGGCCCGCCAGTCGCGGGTCACCGCCCGCCGCGCGCAGGCCGGCCGGGCGGCGGCCGTCGAGCACGGGGTGGTCGCGCAGCCACCACGCGGTGTAGGGCCGCACCGACTGCGTCGTACCGTCCGGGAGCAGCACCCGTACCGGCTGGGTCAGCGCGTCGCGCAGCGGCGGGAGGGCGAGCATCGCCAGCGCCTGCGGCCAGGCGTCGTCGTCGACGAGGTCCAGGTCGCGTACGGCGACGAGCTCGGTGGCCACCGGCGGCACGGGGGTGTCCGGGAGCTGGTCCAGGACGTCCTCGCACCACACGTCGACGGCGTCGAGCAGGCCCGCGTCGTCGGGCTCGGCGAAGTCGCTGTCGCGGGGCTCCAGTTCGTCCGGGTCCAGGACGACGTCGGTGGCCCGCACGAGGGCGAAGGTGGCCAGCACCCCGCAGGCGGTCAGGGGCTGTTCGCCCCAGCGGCCGGCCAGCTCCGCGTCGCACAGGGCGAGTTCGCCCTCACGCATCACCTGGGCGAACGGGCTGCCCGGCAGCACGAGTTCGCCGGCGGGTGCGGCCTCGCCGTCCTCGTCGGGCAGGGCGAGCGCGCCCAGCCAGGGCTCGTCGCCTGGTGCGAGGTCCGCGTCGCGTACGAGCGTGAGGACGGTCTCGGCGAGCTCGTCCCCGTCCAGGGCGTCCTCGTCCCAGATCTCGCCCGCGTCCAGCGAACCGGCGACGGCGGCCCGGACCTGCGGGGTCCGCAGGACGGCGCGGGGCGTGGCCGGCAGGGCGCCGAGCTTCTCCAGCAGGGGGTGCGCGGCGTCCGGGTGGGCGACCTTCAGCCCCAGCCGGGCCAGCCGGGCGAGCACGGGCGAGGTGAGCGCGTCCGGCAGCGGCAGGAGGACCTGCCGGGGGCCGATCGTGGTGCGGGGCGGCGCGTCCACCGGGCCCGCGAGGGGCACGGGCAGTCCGGAGAGCCGGTCGGGGTCGACGCCGGCCAGGCTGTCGTACAGCCGCCGCCACCAGTCCGGGTCGCGCTCCAGACCGGCCAGCCGGTCGATGGCCTCGGTCAGCGGGACGCGGGCGACGCCGAGCGTACGCAGCTCGACGCGGCGTTCGAGACCGGCGGGCAGCAGACAGGGCAGGACCTCGGCGAGGACCCGTACGGTCCGGTCGCCCACGCCCTCGACCACCTCGGCCTCGACGGGCCGCAGCGCGGTCGTCCCCGGGCTCGGGGCCCCGGCGCCGTCCCAGTCGTCCCACTGGGCCGCGGCCTCGGCGGGGTCCCGGGGCGCGGCGGGCTCCAGGAACGCCACCCGGGGCAGCCGCTCCAGGATCGCGGCCCGCAGGGCGCCGTCGAGCTGCCCCTTGCCGAGCGCGCCCGGCACCAGCGCGATCGTGGCGACGGACACGGGCTCCCACGCGGCGAGCAGCTCGGCGTAGGCGTCGGCCGCGCGCTCCACCAGGAAGTCGGTCAGCGGGCCCGGCGCGGGGTGCCGGCGGGTGGTGTCCAGCGGCAGCGAGGCGATCAGCAGCGCGGGGACGCCGAGGGGCTCGTCGGTCGGGGTGGGCGCGTGCACGACGGGCGCCGTACGGGGCTGCTGGGGCGCCCCGTCCTCGTCCACGGGCACGGCCCACGTCACGGACCAGTGCGGACGCAGCCGCTCCTCCACGGGCCGGTCGGCCAGCAGTGCGGGCTCCAGGGGGCCCTGACCGGCGACGGTGCGCCAGCGGTGGAGGCCGTGCGCGGAGTCGTCGACGTGCGTGTACGGGCCGTGTTGCGAGCGCCGCAACGTCCGTACACCGTCGGGGGTTTCGATGACGACCTCGTCGAGGCCGGACAGCGTCAGGAGGAGCGCGTCGTCGACGCCTTCGAGCAGCCTGCTCACGAGGTCCTCGGCGACACCGTCGCGGAGCGGCAGGACGACCACCGTGTCGTAACCGTCGGGCGCGGTGCCCTCGGCGGGCAGCGGGAGCCGGAGCAGCGGTACGTGTCCGTCGCGGCGGCGCAGCTCGTCGCCGAGGCCAGGGCTGCCGACGGCCGCCTGCCGCGCGAGGTCGCGGGCCTCCGCGAGGGACCAGCGGACGCCTCCGTGGCGTCCGATCACGGCGGGCTCGTCGCTGACGGCCAGCACGGCGGCGAAGCCGACACCGAAGCGGCCCACGGACGACTCGTGCCCCTCGCGCTTGGCGGAGGCACGCAGGGTGCTCAGCGATTCGACCCCGGTCGCGTCGAGGGGGGCCCCGTTGTTGGCGGCGGCCAGGACGGCGGGGCTGCCGCCGTCCGCCTCGTGCAGGGTGAGGCGGAGCCGGCCGGGGACACCGGCGCGGGCGGCGGCGTCGGCTGCGTTCTGGGCGAGCTCGACGACCAGGCGGTCGCGGTAGCCGCCCAGCGCGAGGTCCTCCTCGGCGTTGGCGTCCTCCCGGAAGCGGGCCGGGCCCGCGCCCCAGGCGTCGAGCACGCCGCGCCGCAGTCGCGCCGTCCCGAACGGATCGGCCCCCTCGGTCGCATTCATGCTCACGCTCGTACTCCGCTCTTCCGGTGACCCGTGACGCCCAGTGTGCGCCCGAAGGTACCGCGACGGGGCAGCCCTCAACGCCGGCCGGCCCCGGGACCGGTAACACGCACCAGACCGCACCCGGCAAAACCAGGCCCGTTGGGGCCCCGGACGAAGTCTGGGGAGATTGAGGACAAAGCACGCCCCAGGACCAGGCCTCGCCCGAAGCCCCGACACACAGGCCCGGAATCAAGCCCGTCCGGCGTTTGAGGACAAAGCCTGTACCAGCAGCGCCCCCGGGCCCCGCGATGCCCGGGCACCGCAAGCCCGGACCCCACAGCGGACAGGAGCGTCAGGAGTGGCCCAGGTCCTCCGTCGCGCCGTCCGGCAGGTCCGGGACCGATCCGGAGCCGTCGGCCGGCCGCAGGGAGTAGTCGTCCACCCGCATCGTGTCGAGCGCGTGCGACGGCTTCGGCGTCTTCGGCATGACCGCCGCCTCGGAGTGGCCACCGCAGCCGTACGCCAGGGAGACGACCCGGCCGTCCGCAGGGGCGAACTCGTTCGCGCAGACCCCGAAGGCCTGCTTCAGCGAGCCGGCCATCGGCACGAGGAACGCGCAGGTGACACAGGACGCGGGCGCCGCCTGCGCCATGGGCGTCCTCGCGCCGAACTCCTCGTCCCACCGCTCCGCCGCCAGCCGCAGCCCGTACCGGGACAGCACCCGCGCACGCCGCGTGCCGAGCTCGTCGGCGACCGCGGCGATCGAGCCCCGGCGCGTCCCGGGCAGCGCCGTCAGCTCCGCGTCCTCGACGTCGGCGAGGGCGGCCAGCTCCTGCGACACCTCGGAGACCGCGGAGTTCGGCAGGGGCTCGTCCTCGCCCGTCCATCCGGGCTCCAGGCGCGGGTCCTCCGCCTCGGTGGGCAGCAGGTCGCCGGGACCCATGTCGCCGGGCCGCAGCCGCTCGCTCCAGGGCACCCACTCGGGGGCGAGGAGCGCGTCGGATCCGGGCAGCAGCACCGTTTCGTCAAGGGTGACGTTCTTGGCGCGGGAGGCCCTGGCGACCGTCACCGCCCAGCGCCAGCCCCGGTAGCCGGGCTCCTCGGACTCGAAGTAGTGCGTGACCACCCGGTCACCTTCGGAGACCAGGGCCACGTGCTCACCCACCACTCCTGGGGCGGCGGCCTCCTCCGCCGCAGCGCGTGCGAGGTCTACCGCCTCGGCGCACAGACGGTCAGGGGCGGGGGTACGGGCCGTACGGCTTCGCGTCGTCGCAGCACTCACAGGTCTCGCTTCTCTCCATACGCCGTCTCACGAGCGCGCCAGCAGCTCCATCGATGTCCGATTTCGGCCATGACAGTTGTGAGCGGAGCGGACCTGGGGGCCGCGTCGACGTCCACACCCGTTGTGCCTGCCTCGGGCGCGCCTTCTGCCATCCATTCTGCGGGATCGCGGAGAGGCGCGCGGCCAAGAACAACCGCCGGTGGCGCGTGAGTGCACGCTACCCTCTCCGCCGCCCCGCGCCCACCTGCCCGTCCCAAACAGCACCGGAACCCTTCCGAACCGGTTCGGATCCGCCGGCGGGCGGAGGGCGGAATCGCCCGGGATCGGCGGTGCGTACCGGCCGATTCCCGACCGGGGGCGACTCACCCGACGGAGCGTCCGCCGCCACGCCCCGGCCCGATCATGGGTTCGTGACGGCGGGGGGTGGGGCACTATGACCACGTGGCCACCGCCAGGTCGTCCGACGGATCCGGCCCGCTCCGCAGGGCGGGCCGGGCGATGACCCGTGTCCTGCGCGCCCCGTTCACGGGCACCGCGCGGGGGATCAGGAAGGCGACCCACGCCCACGGGGCCGGCGAGTCCGGCCTCGGCAAGCTGATCGAGCTGCACGCGGTCAACGGCGCCGGTGACGTCATGATCACCGTGGCGCTCGCCTCCACGGTGTTCTTCTCCGTACCGACGGACGAGGCACGGGGGCGCGTCGCCCTGTACCTCGCCGTCACCATGGCGCCCTTCACCCTGCTCGCCCCGGTGGTCGGCCCTCTCCTGGACCGTCTGCCGCACGGCCGCCGCGCCGCGATGGCCGGTGCGATGTTCGCCCGGGCGGTGCTCGCGATCACGATGTCGGGCGCGGTGGCCACGGGCGGCCTGGAGCTCTATCCGGCGGCCCTGGGCGTCCTGGTCTGCTCGAAGGCGTACGGGGTCGTGCGCAGCGCCGTCGTGCCCCGTCTCCTGCCGCCCCGCTTCTCCCTGGTGAAGGCCAATTCGCGGGTCACCCTCGCCGGTCTGCTGGCCACAGGTGTCGCGGCGCCGATCGGAGCGGGGCTGCAGAGCATCGGGTCCCCCTGGCCGCTCTACGGCGCCTGTGCGATCTTCCTCGGCGGCACGGTCCTCGCCTTCACGCTGCCCCACAAGGTCGACTCCGCGAAGGGCGAGCGCAAGGCCCGTCTCGTCGTCCCGCACGAGGAGGCCGCCCGCCCGGCCGTCCCCAAGGGCAGGACCAAGGGCGGCAGGAGCGGCAGCACGAGGAGCGGGCGGGAGAAGCCGCCGGGGCTGCGGTCCGTCGGGCCGTCCGTCCTGCACGGCCTCCAGGCGAACGCCGCGCACCGCGCGCTCTCCGGCTTCCTGATCTTCTTCCTGGCGTTCCTGCTGCGCGAGCATCCCCTGGCGGGGCAGAGCGCCGCCGTCTCCCTCGGCATCGTCGGGGTCGCGGCCGGGGCCGGGAACGCCTGCGGCACGGCGGTCGGCTCGTGGCTCAGGGCGCGCGGCCCCGAGGTGATCGTCGCGACGGTGCTGGGGCTCGCCCTGGGGGTCGCCGTGCTCACCGCGGTGTTCTTCAGCACGGTGATGGTCGCCGCCCTCGCCGCGGTCGCGGGGTTCACGCAGGCCCTGTCGAAGCTGTCGCTGGACGCGATGATCCAGCGCGACGTGCCGGAGGAGGTGCGTACGTCGGCCTTCGCCCGGTCGGAGACGCTGCTCCAGATGTCCTGGGTGGTCGGCGGCGCGATCGGCATCGCGCTACCGCTCAACGGAGTACTCGGCATGTCCGTCGCCGCGGGGCTCCTGGCACTGGGCGCGGCCGCCTCCGTACGGGGCCTCCTGGGGGCCGCACGGCGCGGCTCACCGCACCCCCGCGTGGCGTGAGCGGCACCGACCGATAACCTTCGGCGCATGACCGTTGCGTTCTTCTCCGGTAAGGGCCGTCGAATCGGCGTCGCTCTTGGTGCCGTGTCCGCGGGACTCCTTGTCCTGTCCGCCTGCGACAAGCCGACGCCGCTCGCCACCGTGACGGTCGGCGACAACTCGGTGAGCACCGAGGCGTCCTGCTACAACGACGGCAACGCCCTCAAGGAGTCCGAGATCCAGGGCTGCCTGAACAAGAAGGCGGAGAAGTCCGTCAAGGTCGCGATGGACGACAAGGTCCGCTTCGGCGTCGACCCCGACGTCGCGGACAACGGCTGGACCCTGTTCATCAACGGCCAGCAGGCCGAGCAGGAGCCGTACAAGAAGACCTACCGGTCGATCCCCGGCAGCGCCTTCTTCGCCAGCCAGACCGGTGAGACCACGGCGGACAAGACGCAGGTCAGCATCGTCGAGACCAAGGGTCAGAAGCTCACGGGCGTCTGGCACTTCCAGCTCACGAAGACTTCCTGACCGACCCTTCGACCCCGAGGACCACCGCCGTGCGGGTGCTTGTCGTGACCGCCGTCCCGGCCGAACGGGACGCGGTCACGCGCGCGTTCGGGGGTGCTCCGGAGGTGCGGGGGGTTCCCGGCGCCGAGCTGCACCGGGCCGGCCCGTTCGACGTCCTCGCGGGCGGCGCGGGTCCGGCCGCCGCGGCGGCCGCCACCGCCTTCGCCCTCGCCGCCGCGCCCGCCTCGCAGCCGTACGCGGCCGTCGTCTCGGCCGGCATCGGCGGCGGCTTCGCACCCGCCGCGCCCGTCGGCTCCCTCGTCGTGGCGACCGCCATCGTCGCCGCGGACCTGGGCGCCGAGACCCCGGACGGCTTCGTGCCCGTCACCGGTCTCGGCTTCGGAAGGGACACCTTCCTGCCGCCCGAGGCCCTCGTACGGGACGTGGCGGAGGCCACCGGCGCCGCGCCGGGCCCCGTCCTCACCGTCTCCACCGTGACCGGCAGCGCGGCCCGCACCGCCGAACTGCTGGCCGCGCACCCCGGAGCCGTCGCCGAGGCCATGGAGGGCTTCGGCGTCGCGGAGGCCGCCGGCAGGTTCGGCGTGCCGGCGCTGGAGCTCCGGGCCGTCTCGAACACCGTGGGGCCGCGCGACCGCGGGGCCTGGCGTATCGGCGACGCCCTGGCGGCGCTCACCGAGGCGTTCGGGAAGACCGCACCTGTAGTGGAAAGTTGGACCTGGCATGACCGACTCTACCGACACCGTGACTGACACCGCGACGGACTCCGCCGGCGCCTCGCTCCCCGCGCTGCGCATCGCCTTCTCGCCGTGCCCCAACGACACCTTCGTCTTCGACGCCTGGGCGCACGGAAGGGTCCCCGGCGCGCCCGCCCTCGATGTCACCTTCGCCGACATCGACCTCACCAACGGCATGGCCGAGCGCGGCGAGCTCGACGTGCTGAAGGTGTCGTACGCCGTCCTCCCGTGGGTGCTCGACGAGTACGCGCTCCTGCCGTGCGGCGGCGCCCTTGGACGTGGCTGCGGGCCGCTCGTCCTCACGAAGGAGCCGGGCGCGGACCTGACGGGGAGGACCGTCGCCGTGCCGAGCGAGCGCTCCACCGCCTATCTGCTGTTCCGGCTGTGGGCGGCCGAGGTCGTCCCGGACGGCGTCGGCGAGATCGTCGTCATGCCGTTCGACGAGATCATGCCGGCGGTGCGCGACGGCCGGGTGGACGCCGGGCTCGTGATCCACGAGGCCCGTTTCACCTACCGGAACTACGGTCTGCACAGCCTCGCCGACATGGGTGAGCACTGGGAGTCGACCACCGGCCTGCCGATCCCGCTGGGCGCGATCATCGCGAAGCGCTCGCTGGGCGAGGAGACGCTGAACAGGCTGTCGGAGTCGATCCGTACGTCGGTGCGGATGGCCTGGGACGACCCGGAGCGTTCGCGTCCGTACGTCCTGGAGCACGCCCAGGAGATGGACCCGGCCGTGGCCGATCAGCACATCGGGCTGTACGTGAACGAGTTCACCGCCGACCTGGGCGAGAGCGGCTACGCGGCGATCCGCGGCCTGCTGACCCGGGCGGCGGCCGAGGGTCTCGTGCCGGCGCTGGCGCCGGACGCGTTCTCCGTCACCGGGCGCTGATCGGGGACGCCCGGGCCCTGCCCGGGCGTCCCCGTCCACGTCAGACGTCGAGCTGGTCGGCGACGGCCCTCAGCAGGCCGGCGATCTTCGCGCCCGCCGCCTTGTCGGGGTACCGGCCGCGCTCCAGCAGCGGCGTGATGTTCTCCAGCACCGTCGTCAGGTCCTGCACGATCGAGGCCAGCTCGTCCGGCCTGCGCCGCTGTGCGGCGGCGACGGACGGCGTGGGGTCGAGGATCACCACGGAGAGGGCCTGGTCACCGCGCTGGCCGGCGACCACACCGAACTCGACGCGCTGGCCGGGCTTGAGCGCTTCGACGCCGTCCGGGAGCACGGAGGAGTGGACGAAGACGTCGGCGCCGTCGTCGCGCGAAAGAAAGCCGAAGCCCTTTTCCGAATTGAACCATTTGACCTTACCCGTGGGCACGTCTGTCCTCGTCCTCGTACTCGTCGGTGCGCGGGAGAGCCGCGAAACGGCTCCGGATAGCAGTACAGCGGGTCTTCCGACCCGCCATGCCCCAGGCTAATGGTCCAGGGGCCGGACACAAGACGTCGCCGAATGGTTCCGCCGAGCTGGGAACTACCCTGACCGGGTGAGTACTACTCCTTCCGGCGCAGGCGACCGGCTCGTACAGGTCGGCGCGATCGTCTTCTTCATCGGCGCACTGGCCACACTGGTCACCGTGGCCCCGCTCTTCCTGGGCACCGACCCGTTCCCGTCCCTCGCCTACGCGGTGTGCATGCTGATGGGTCTGGGCTTCCTGATCGCGGCCGCGGGGGTGGTGCGGTCGGTGTGGAAGAACTCCCCGAAGCGCGCCGCCGCGAGGTAGCCGGCCGGGCCCTCCCAGGGGTGCGTCAGGCCGCGGCGAAGGTCCGCAGCCAGGCGGGGAACACCGTGAGGTCCGGCAGGATCACATCGGCTCCGGCGGCCCGGAGCTCCTCCTCGTCGCACGGGCCGGTGGTGACACCGACCGACAGGGCGTCCGCCGCGTGCGCACCCCGTACGTCCCCGGTGTGGTCGCCGACGTAGACCCGCGCACCGTGCTCCAGGAGCGCCTGCGCCTTACCCTCTGCCCAGAGCCCGCCGATCAGCACGTCCGCGGCTATGCCGAGGTGCGCGAGGTGGAGCTTGGCGTTCGGCTCGTACTTGGCGGTGACGACCATCGCCCGCCCGCCGAGCGCCTGGACGGCCTCGACGGCCTCCCGGGCGCCGGGGAGCGCGGTCGTCGGGGTGATCGCCGTGTCCGGGTAGAGGGCGCGGTACCGGTCGCAGGCCTCGGCGATCGCGTCGGCCGGGAACCAGTGGGCCATCTCGTCCTGGAGCGGCGGGCCGAGCCGGCTGACGACCAGGTCGGTGTCGATGTACACACCCGTCTCGGCGGCCAGTTTCTCGTAGGCGACCTTGATGCCGGGCCGGGAGTCGATGAGCGTCATGTCGAGGTCGAATCCGACCGTCAGGGTGGGTGAAGGCATGAGGTCCATTGTGCCGGTGCCCCGGCCCGGGCGACCGTCCGTCCGAAGTGCGGGCCCACCGCACCCGCCCCCCTACCGAGGAACGGCCGTTGACCCCGTACTCCCTGGCGTTCTACGTCCATGCCGTCACCACCGGCACCGTGCTCGGCCTCGGCCCCGACGGGTCCCCCGACGAGGTCGCCTCGGTCCTGGGGACGGACTTCGCCGAGAACGACTTCGGCCGGGCCATGTGCCGTGACTACGGCCTGGCGGAGTTCCACTACCACCGCGCCCGGGCCCGCGACCCCTGGTCGGGGCACCACTTCAGCCTCCAGGTGCACCGGCTCGCCCGCCGCGACCGCACCCTCCCGGGCGAGGTGCTCCGTGCCCGCTACGGACGGTTCGCCCCGCGGCTCCGTTTCGAGAAGCTGGAACGTCTCCTGCGGCGGCGGGGCGTCCCGCTGGTGGAGATCCCGGAGTACCCGGGGAACGCGCCGTACTACCGCACGTTCTGGCAGCCCGGCTCGCGGACGGCCGTCTCCTTCATCGCCGTACACGGCGAGTACAGCACTCCGGGCGCCCTGCGCGTGGGCGACGTCTACAAGATCCAGACCCCCGTGACCGCCCAGGAGGTCGAGCTGCGCAGGGCGAAGGTGCGGTGACGGAGCCCATGGGCGCCCTGCCCGGCTTCATGGGCCACACATAGACTTAGCCAAGCCTTACCTCGCAATGCCCCGATCCCCGCAGTTCCCGGCTCTCGCTCACCCGATTGGTTCCGATGGCAGCCGCCGCTCCACGCCTGTCCAGACGCGCGGTCGCGACGGCTGCCGCCGTCGTCGCCCTGCTGCTCTCCGTCCTGCTCAGCCTCGCCGTGGGGGCCAGGACCATCGCGCCGTCCGCGGTCCTGGACGCCCTGCTGCACGGCGGGCACTCCGACGCCGCCGAGGTGATCCGGCAGATGCGGGTGCCGCGCACTGTGATCGGGCTGATGGTCGGCGCGGCGCTCGCCCTCGCGGGCACGGTGCTCCAGGGCATCACGCGCAACCCCATCGCCGACCCGGGGATCCTCGGGATCAGCCAGGGCGCCTCGGTGGCCGTCGTGCTGGCCATCGCCTACGCCGGGATCCACACCCTCACCGGCTATGTGTGGTTCGCCTTCGGCGGGGCCGCCGTCGCGTCCGTCGCCGTGTACGCCATCGCCTCCCGGGGCCGGGGCGGTGCGACGCCGGTGAAGCTCGCGCTGGGCGGCGCCGCGATCAACGCGCTGCTCGTGTCCGTGACCATGGCGGTGCTCACCACGAAGGCGTCGGCGCTCGACGAGTTCCGCTTCTGGCAGGTGGGCTCGATCGCCGGCCGCGAGGCCCAGGTCGCCCAGCAGATCTGGCCGTTCCTGCTGATCGGGGCCGCCCTCGTGGTGTCCGTCGCGCGCGGGCTCGACGCGCTGGCGCTGGGCGAGGACGTCGCGAAGGGCCTGGGGCAGAACGTCGCGGCCGTCCGCATCGTCGGCGGTGTCGGGGCGACCGTGCTCACCGGCGCGGGTGTGGCGGCGGCCGGACCGATCGCCTTCGTCGGCCTCGCGGTGCCGCACATCGCCCGCGCGATCGTGGGCGGCGACCACCGCTGGGTGCTGCCGATGGCGGCCCTCGTCGGGCCCGTGATGCTCCTCGTCTCCGATGTCGTCGGCCGGGTCCTGTTCCCGCCCGGCGAGGTCCCGGCAGGCGTGATGACGGCGCTGATCGGCGTGCCGTTCCTGGTCACCCTCGTACGCCGGAAGGCGGTGCCCGCATGAGCGCGGACACGGCAGTGCCCGTACGGGCCCCGGTCCGCCCCGCCGGCTACCAGGTCGTACGGGTCGGGAAGCGGGCCCGCTTCCTGCTCCACCGGCGGGCCGGCCTCGTCGCCGTGGCCCTCGTCGTCCTGCTGGCGGCGGTCTGTGTCGCCTACCTCTGCACCGGGGAGAGCTTCGTGGCGCCCGCGGAGGTCGTGAAGGTCGTCCTCGGGCAGCCGTCGCCGGACGAACTGGTCGTGGGCACCCTGCGGCTGCCCCGCATGGTCGTCGGGCTGCTCGTCGGCGCGGCCTTCGGGATCGCCGGTGCGCTGATCCAGACCGTCGCCCGCAACCCGCTCGCCAGCCCCGACATCATCGGCATCAGCCAGGGCGCGAGCGCGCTCACGGTCGGCGCGATGACCTTCGGCCTCACCTCGTACACCGTCCTGCCCTATCTCTCCGTCATCGGCGGCGTCGCCGCCGCCGCGCTGGTGTACCTCTTCGCGTGGCGCGGCGGGCTCCACGCGACCCGCTTCGTCCTCATCGGGATCGGCTTCGCGATCGCCCTGCGCTCGGTGACCACGCTGTTCCTGACGAAGGGCGACTACCTGGTCGCCCAGCAGGCGCAGATCTGGATGACGGGCTCGCTCAACGGCCGCGGCTGGAACGAGGCCGCCCCCATCGGCTGGGCGCTCCTGATCCTGCTCCCGGCCGTCCTGTGGGCGGCGCGCGCGCAGCGCACCGTCTCGATGGACGACGACACCGCGACGGCGCTCGGCGTCCGCCTCGGGCGCGTACGGCTGGGGCTCGTCGCCCTCGGGGTGGTCCTGGCGTCCGTGGCGACGGGGACGGCCGGGCCGGTCGACTTCGTGGCGCTGCTCGCCCCGCAGATCGCCCGCCGGATGACGCGTACGGCGCAGATCCCTCTGCTGTGCTCGGCACTGCTCGGCGCCGTGATCGTCGTCCTCGCGGATCTGCTGGCCCGCAGGCTCTTCTCCCCCACCGAGCTCCCGGTGGGTGTGCTGACGGCGGCGGTCGGCGCCCCGTATCTGATCTGGCTGATCATCCGTGGCCACGGCGGCCGCAGTGGAGGCAACGCATGACGACCCGTACGCAGGACACCGCCACGTCCAGGCTCACGGCGCGCGCCCTGACCCTCGCCTACGACGACCGCACCGTCGTGCACGAGCTGGACCTGGCCGTGCCCGACGGGTGCGTGACGGTCATCGTCGGCCCGAACGCCTGCGGCAAGTCGACGACTCTGCGCGCGCTGGGCCGGCTGCTGAAGCCGGCCGGCGGCTCCGTGCTCCTGGACGGTACGGAGCTGTCGCGCATCCCCACGCGCACGATCGCCCAGTCGGTCGGGCTGCTCCCGCAGACACCCGTGGCACCCGAGGCGATCACCGTCTCCGACCTGGTCGCCCGTGGCCGCCAGCCGCACCAGCGCTGGTGGCAGCAGTGGTCGGAAGCGGACGAGCGCGCGGTGAGTGACGCCATGGCACGCACCGACATCACCGCGCTCGGCGACCGGCCGGTGGACGAGCTGTCCGGGGGCCAACGCCAGCGGGTGTGGATCGCGATGGCGCTCGCGCAGGACACGGATCTGCTGCTGCTCGACGAGCCGACGACGTATCTCGACATCGCGCACCAGGTCGAGGTCCTCGACCTGGTGCGCCGACTCGCCGCCCCGGCCGCGGACGGCAGCCGGGGGCGGACCGTCGTCACCGTCCTGCACGACCTCAACCAGGCCGCCCGTTACGCCGACCACCTCGTCGCCATGAAGGCGGGCCGCATCGTCGCCGAGGGGCGACCCGGGGACGTCGTCACCGCAGAGCTCGTGCGCGAGGTCTTCGGCCTGGAAGCCGTCATCGTCCCGGACCCGGTCACGGGCTCGCCGCTCGTCGTACCCGGCGCGCCCTGGACTCCCACCACGTCCTCCTCATCCCTTTCCGGAAAGGCCCTCTGACATGCCCACACCTCCTGCGGCCCGTCTCCTCGTCACCGGTTCACTGGCCGTGACCGCCGCGCTGACCCTCACCTCCTGCGGCTCGTCCGACTCCGGCTCCGGCTCCGGCGGCTCGACGTCCTCCTCCGACGGCAAGACCCACACGGTCGCCACGGCCATGGGCAACATCAAGGTCCCCGTCGCCCCGAAGCGGGTCGTCGTCCTGGACACCGCCGAGCTGGACTCCGCGCTCACCCTCGGCGTGAAGCCGGTCGGCGCCACGCACACCGGCACGGAGTCGGGTTACCTGAGCTACCTGCCGAAGGAGAAGGTCGCGGGCATCGAGGACGTCGGCGAGATGATGACGCCGAACCTGGAGGCGATCGCGGGGCTGAAGCCGGACCTGATCCTCACCAGCAAGATCCGCCACGGCGACGCGTACGACGAGCTCTCGAAGATCGCCCCGACGGTCATGACGGAGAACACGGGCTACCCCTGGAAGGAGAACTTCCAGGTCCACGCCAACGCGCTCGGCAAGGTCCCCGCGGCCGAGAAGGTCATCGCCGGCTACGACGCGCACGTCGGCGAGGTCACCGAGGCGCTCGGCGGCAAGGAGAAGGCGGCGGCCACCGAGGTCAACATGGTGCGGTTCGTCGAGGGCGCGGACATCCGCGTCTACGGCCGCCAGAGCTACATCGCGACGATCCTCGCCGACGTCGGCCTCGGCCGGCCCGCGATCGTCGACAAGGCCGAGGACGGCTTCTCGTACGACGTCAGCCCGGAGAAGATCGACCAGGCGGACGCGGACGTCGTCTTCCACTCGACGTACGGGGACGCGGAGAAGTCCAAGCAGAAGCAGACCGTGGGCAGCGGGCTGTGGAAGAACATGGGCGCGGTGAAGGCCGGCAAGGTGTTCCCGGTCGAGGACGAGCTGTGGATCCAGGGCATCGGCTACACGGCGGCGGACAAGATCCTGGACGAGCTCCAGGCGGACCTGACGAAGTAGGCTCGCGCGCGGTCACCCCTCCCGGTCCCCGCGCCCCAGCGCTTCCCGGAGCCTGACGGCCGCCGAAGCCACGAGGGGCGAGGCCACGATGCCGCCCGGCGCCGCGTAGCCGGAGACGGTCTCATCGGTGGAGAAGCCTGTGGGGCGCGGTGTCAGGTCCGCGCCCCACAGGCGGTTCGGGGGTCCTGTGCCCAGGACGTCATGCGCCGCACCGCCAGCCGCGTCAGCTCGCGGTCCTGCGGCTCGGTGTCGAGCGACCTGTGCAGGGCCAGCCCCTCGATCAGCGCGTCCAGCTGACGGGCGGTGTCCGGGTCGAAGTGCTGCTCCAGCAGGCGGCGGCTGCGGTTCATCCACGCGTGGGTGAGCTCGCGGTACTCGTCGCGCCGGGCGGCCAGCGTGTAGAGCTCCTGGGTGAGGACGAGGTCGCGCCGGGGGCCCTCGGAGAGCACGTGGATGAGGTCGGTGACGGCCTCACGGGCCTGCTCGGGGGTGTCGGCCCGTCCCAGGTGCAGCTCGAAGACGGCCACGATGTGGTCGGCGAAGCGGGTGAAGGCCTCGCGCAGCAGGTCGTCGATGCCGTCGAAGTGATACGTCATCGAGCCCAGCGGGACCTCGGCGCGCCCGGCGATCTTGCGGTGGGAGACGCCGACGACACCCTCCTCGGCGATGTGGTCGAGCGTGGCGGCGAGGATGCGCTCGCGCCGCTGCGGATCCGTGCGTCCGGTGGCCATGGGCGGGCGGGTCAGACGGCGCGGACGACGCGGGCGGGGTTGCCCACGGCGACGACGTCGGCGGGGATGTCCTTCGTGACCACGGCTCCGGCCCCGATCACGGAGTTGGATCCGATGGTCACCCCGGGGCAGACGATGACCCCGCCGCCGAGCCAGACGTTGTCGCCGATGGTGATGGGGAGCGCCGCTTCCAGCTTGTCCCTGCGGGGCTCCGGCTCCACGGGGTGGGTGGGGGTCAGGAGCTGGACGTTGGGGCCGATCTGGCAGTCCTCACCGATGGTGATGCGCGCGACGTCCAGCGCCGTGAGGTGGTAGTTGACGAAGGTGCGGGCGCCGATCGTGATGTTGCTGCCGTAGTCGACGTAGAGCGGCGGGCGCAGGTCGACGCCCTCGCCCACGGAGTCCAGCAACTCGGCCAGGATCGTCCTGGCCGCGTCGGCGTCCTCGGTGTAGGCGGCCTGGAAGCGGGCCGCGAGGCGCATGGCCCGCTGCTGCCGCCGGCCGATCTCCGGGTCGTCGGCGACGTAGAGGTCACCGGCGAGCATGCGCTCGAGGTTGGAACGCGGATCGTTGGCGAAGTGGTCCGTCGGCATGCGTACGAGCGTACACCCTGGAGTGTACGAACGTACACTCTCCGGGCCGGCCGCCGTCATCTCGCCAGCCTGCGTGAGCGCCACACCAGATACAACGCCGACGACACCGCCGCCACCCGCACCACCACGGGCCAGACGTCCGTCATCGCGTCCCCCATCGCGTCCGCCGCGAGGGGTTCGCCCCAGCGGCCGTCGGTGCGGCCCCACAGCCAGACGAAGGCCCCGGCCACGACCACGCCCGGCAGGCCCAGCGCCACCCATTTCGCCTCGGCGCGCGAGAACTTGCGCGAGCTGTACGCCAGCAGCCAGCCGCCCGCGAGCGCCAGCCACGATCCGGCCACGGCGCCGGCCACGAGCAGTGCGGCCGCCAGCAGCAGAAGCGGGTTCGAGAGGCGGGGCCGCACGGCGACCTCGCCGTCCACGGCGGCCCGCCGGACGCGGGGCAGCCGCAGCTTCCGCCGCCTGGGCGCCGGTGGCTCGGCCTCCTTCCCGGCCTCCGCCGGCCCCGGCTCCTCCGCCTCGGCCGGCGCACGCGGCCCCGGGGCCTTCGGAGCGCTCGGCAATCCGAACAGCTCCGGGCTCTCCAGCCCGCCCACGAACCCCGGCACGGCGGTGCCGGGCCCCATGGCCCCCGGCGCGCCCTGCCCGCCGGGTCCGGCCTGCCCGCCCTCGCCGAAGGGCCCCGGCTCGATCCGCCACCACTCGGGCTCCGCCCCGGGGGGCGCCTGGTCCAGGCCGGCCATGTGCGGCGCGGACGCCGACGGCCAGTCCGGGTCCGGCTCGCCGGACGCCCGTCCCTCGGTGTCCGGCTCCCCGAGCCCTGACTCCGGGCTCGCGGCGGCGCTCCGGGGCTCCTTGCGGCCCGGCGACGCGCCCTTCCGCGACGCGGCTTTCCTGAGCGCACTCCGCCGTGCCCGTGGCACCCCGCGCGGTTCCGCCGCGTCCGTGGCCACGTCCGCCCGGGGAGACGGCAGGGGCACCGCCCCGTCGCCCGACTCGGCCGCCGCGGCCACGAGTTCACCCGGGGCGCCGAGCCGTCCGAGGATGCGCCGGACCACCGCGGGAGAGTCCGAGCCGTCCGTGCCGCGCTGCCGGTCGATCTCGCCCCGGAGCGTCGCGACGAGCCTCATCCGGGCGCCCGAGGACAGCTGTTGCTGCTGCGCCAGGTCACCGACCCGGCTGAGGTAGTCGTAGACAAGCTGGTCGCTCTCGATCCCCACGCGATCGTTCTCCCTCCACCGCCCTGCCCCGACGGTAGCGTTCCAGGGGCTACCGTGGGACGGATGGGGACGACCACACCACCGCGCACGCTCGCCGAAGCTCTGCGCGCCCGGGGCGACGAATCGCTGGCAGGGCTGCTGCGTGCCCGCCCCGACCTGCTCAGCCCCGTGCCGAACGACATCACCCAGCTGGCGACGCGGGCCGGCACGCGCGCCTCCGTCGTCCGTGCGCTGGAGCACCTCGACCGCTTCGCCCTGCAGACCGCGGAGGCGCTGGCCGTGGCGCCGGACCCGGCACCGTACGACACGCTGCTCGCGCTCCTCACCGGTGACGGCCAGGACGACGGCGACGGGCGCGACGACGCGGGCGCCGCGATCACCGCCGCGCTGCCCGCCGCCCTCACGACCCTCCGCGAACAGGCCCTGGTCTGGGGCGAGGACACCCGGCTGCACCTCGTGCGCACCGCGCGCGAGCTGCTCGCCCCGTCACCGCAGCACCCCTCCCCCACCGGCCTCGGCCCGACCGTCTCCGAGGCCACGGCCGGGATGTCGCCCGGCAGGCTGCAGGAGATCCTGGCCGCCGCCGGGCTGCCCGCCACCCACGACCCGGTCTCCGCCGTCTCCGCGCTGGCCGGGCTCTTCACGGACCGGACGAGGATGGCGGAACTGCTGGACACCGCCCCCGTCGAGGCGCTGTCCGTGCTCGACCGGCTGGTCTGGGGGCCGCCGTACGGGGAGGTCACCCCGAACCCCGCGCCGCCCGTGCAATGGCTGCGCGACCGCGGGCTGTTGCTGCCCGTCTCGACGCGCACCGTCGTCCTGCCGCGCGAGGCGGCGCTGCATCTGCGGGCGGGCCGCGCCCACCGTGTGCCCGAGCCCGTGCCCCCGGCGATCGTGGCGGCGGCCGAGCGGGATCCCCAGGCTGTGGACAGAGCCGCGGCGGGCCAGGGCTTCATGGCGCTGTCCACCGTCGAGGAGCTCCTCAAGCTCTGGAACGACGGTGGTCCGGCCATCCTCCGCGCGGGCGGCCTGAGCGTGCGTGAGCTGAAGCGCGCCGCGAACGCGCTCGACGTCTCGGAGACCGTCGCCGCCTTCTGGATCGAACTCGCCTACGCGGCGGGCCTGCTGGCCTCCGACGGCGAGACCGACGAGCGGTACGCGCCGACGCCCGCGTCCGACGAGTGGCTGGACCTCCCCGCCCAGGACCGCTGGACCCACCTCGCCACCGCCTGGCTCGCCGCCACCCGCACGGCGGGCCTGATCGGCGGCCAGGACGCCAAGGGCAGGGCGCTGTCCGCACTCGGCCCCGACCTGGACCGCTCGGCCGCCCCCGAGGTACGCCGCCGGGTGCTGGCCCTGTACGCCTCGCTCCCGCCGGGCACCGCACCCGACCCGCAGACGCTGCTCGCCCGGCTCCGCTGGGAACGTCCGTTGCGCTCCTCGGCCCCGGGCGGACCCGCCGTACCGGGCGGGCCCACGGGCGAGGCCTCCGACCTCCGCTCCCGGATCGCCCTGTGGACGGTCAACGACGCGGAGCTGCTGGGGATCACCGGCCGCGGTGCCCTCTCCTCCCAGGCCCGCGCGCTGCTCGACGAGGGCCCCGACGCGGCCGCCGCCCGCCTCGCCCCGCTGATCCCCGAACCCCTGGACCACGTGCTGCTCCAGGCCGACCTGACGGCGGTCGCCCCCGGCCCGCTGGAACGCCCGCTCGCCGACATGCTCTCGGTGCTCGCCGACGTCGAGTCCAAGGGCGGCGCGACGGTCTACCGCTTCACGCCCGGCTCCGTACGCCGCGCACTCGACGCCGGACGGGCCGCGACGGACCTGCACGCCTTCCTGGCCACCCACAGCCGTACGCCGGTGCCGCAGCCGCTGAGCTACCTCATCGACGACGTGGCCCGCCGCCACGGGCACCTGCGGATCGGCGCCGCCTCCGCGTACGTGCGCTGCGACGACGAGGCCGTGCTCAACGAGATCCTGGCCGACAAGCGCTCGGCCACCCTGCGGCTGCGCCGGCTGGCTCCGACCGTCCTGGCCTCGCAGGCCGACCCGGGGTCGCTCCTCGAAGGGCTGCGCGAGATGGGGTACGCCCCGGCCGCCGAGTCCGCCGAGGGCGACGTCCTGATCACCCGCGCCGGCGCCCGCCGCACTCCGCCGCGTACGCCCCCCGCCCCCGTCCCCGAGGGCCCGCCGGTCCCGGACTCCACCCTGCTGAGCGCCGCGGTCCGGGCCATCCGGGCGGGCGACACGGCAGCCAGAGCCGTCCACAAGGAGGGCCCGGACACGGCCACGGCGGGCTCACTCCCCCGCACGGCCCCCGCCGAGACCCTGGCCACGGTGCAGGCGGCCGCGATGACCGGCTCGGCCGTCTGGATCGGCTACGTCAACGCCGACGGCGCGGCCAGCCAGCGGGTGATCGCCCCGGTCAAGGTGGAGGGCGGCTTCGTGACGGCGTACGACCACACGGCCGACGAGGTCCGGACGTATCCGTTGCACCGGATCACGGGCGTCGCGGAGCTCGCCGACGAGCAGACGCCCTGACGGGGGGTGCCGCGCTCAGGACACCGGGAGCCCGCCGGCGGTCGCGGCCTCGCGGAGCACGTCGACCAGCATGGGCATGGTGAGCCGGCCGGTGAACGTGTTGCGCTGACTCGGGTGGTAACTCCCCAGCAGGTGCAGTTCCTGCCTGCGCTCCGTGGCGGGCAGTACGACGTGCGCACCGTGGCCGAAGGCGGGACGCGGGCGCGGCAGCCGCCACCCCGCCTCGGCGAGCACCGGGAGCACCGCCTGCCAGCCGAACCCGCCGAGGACGACCACCGCGCGCAGCCCCGGGCTCAGCAGGTCCAGCTCGGCGGCAAGCCAGGGACGGCAGTTGTCGCGCTCCTCCGGCGTGGGCCTGTTCGCCGGGGGCGCGCAGTGCACGGGGGAGGTGAGCCGTACGCCGCGCAGGGTGAGCCCGTCCTCCGCGTGGACGGAGGACGGCTGCGAGGCCAGGCCCACGGTGTGCAGCGCGGCGAAGAGGAAGTCGCCGGCCGCGTCGCCGGTGAACATCCGGCCGGTCCTGTTGCCGCCGTGGGCGGCGGGGGCGAGCCCGACCACCGCCACCGTGGCGTCGGACGGCCCGAAGCCGGGGACGGGCCGCGCCCAGTAGTCCCAGTCCTGGAAGGCCGCGCGCTTGGTCCCGGCGATCTCCTCCCGCCACGCGACCAGCCGGGGGCAGGCGCGGCACCGCGTGACGAGGGCGTCCAGCTCACCCGGCGTGCCGCACCGCGGCGCGTGGTGGGCCGGGAAGCCCCGGTCGTCGGCGCCCGGCGCCCGTCCCGCGGCTTCCGCTCCGTCCATCCCTCCACGCTACGGGCCTGGGGCCTCGTCCCCGGGTCGGCGCCAGATGAACATGGCCGGCAGCACCGCCCGGCACACACCGACCGGCGACGGCAGGGCGATCATGATCACGCCCGTGGGGGAACTGCGCAGCCGGCCCATGCCCGCGTCGCCCGCCTCCCTGCCGACCATGCGCCGGCCTCCGTGCCATGACGTGCGTCACAAGCGGTCCCAGGGTGCGTACGCGCGGTGCGCCCTTCCAGAGGCGCCGGCCACAGGAGCCCCGCCCACCGGCGGCCGATGAGGCACACTGGACGTTTGGCCGTTCGCACCCGGCGGCCACCCCACGCCGGAAAGGGCCGACGCGCGTGACCGGACCCCTCATCGTCCAGAGCGACAAGACGCTGCTCCTCGAAGTCGACCACGACCAGGCCGATGCCTGCCGCCGTGCCATCGCACCCTTCGCCGAGCTGGAGCGTGCCCCCGAGCACATCCACACCTACCGGGTGACCCCGCTCGGCCTGTGGAACGCCCGCGCCGCGGGGCACGACGCCGAGCAGGTCGTCGACGCGCTCGTCGAGTACTCGCGCTACCCCGTGCCGCACGCGCTCCTCGTCGACATCGCCGAGACGATGGCGCGGTACGGCCGCCTCACCCTGTCCAAGCACCCGGTCCACGGGCTGGTGCTGACGTCCAACGACCGGCCGGTGCTGGAGGAGATCCTCCGCTCGAAGAAGGTCCAGCCGCTGGTCGGGGCGCGCCTCGACCCGGACACCGTGGCCGTGCACCCCTCCGAGCGCGGCCAGATCAAGCAGACGCTGCTGAAGCTGGGCTGGCCTGCCGAGGACCTCGCCGGATACGTCGACGGCGAGGCGCACCCGATCGATCTCGCCCAGGACGGCTGGGCGCTGCGCCCGTACCAGAAGCAGGCCGTCGAGGGCTTCTGGCACGGCGGCTCGGGCGTCGTCGTCCTCCCCTGCGGCGCCGGCAAGACCCTGGTCGGGGCCGGCGCCATGGCGGAGGCCAAGGCGACCACCCTGATCCTGGTCACCAACACCGTCTCCGCCCGGCAGTGGAAGCACGAGCTGGTGAAGCGGACCTCGCTGACCGAGGACGAGATCGGCGAGTACAGCGGTACGCGCAAGGAGATCCGGCCGGTCACCATCGCCACGTACCAGGTGCTGACGACCCGCCGTAAGGGGATCTACCCGCACCTGGAGCTGTTCGACTCCCGTGACTGGGGGCTGGTGATCTACGACGAGGTGCACCTGCTGCCCGCGCCCGTCTTCAAGTTCACCGCCGACCTCCAGGCCCGCCGCCGTCTCGGGCTCACCGCGACGCTGGTGCGTGAGGACGGGCGCGAGTCGGACGTCTTCTCGCTCATCGGGCCCAAGCGGTTCGACGCCCCGTGGAAGGAGATCGAGGCGCAGGGCTACATCGCGCCCGCCGACTGCGTCGAGGTCCGCGTGAACCTCACCGACTCGGAGCGCCTCGCCTACGCGACGGCGGAGGCCGAGGAGAAGTACCGGTTCTGCGCGACGACCGCGACGAAGCGGAAGGTCACCGAGGCGCTCGTGCGCAAGCACCAGGGAGAGCAGACCCTGGTCATCGGTCAGTACATCGACCAGCTCGACGAGCTCGGTGAGCACCTGGACGCCCCGGTGATCAAGGGCGAGACGAGCAACGCGCAGCGCGAGAAGCTGTTCGAGGCGTTCCGTCAGGGCGAGATCAGTGTGCTGGTCGTGTCGAAGGTCGCGAACTTCTCGATCGACCTGCCGGAGGCGACGGTCGCCATCCAGGTGTCGGGGACGTTCGGCTCGCGCCAGGAGGAGGCACAGCGACTCGGCCGGGTGCTGCGGCCGAAGGCGGACGGGCACGAGGCCCGCTTCTACTCGGTGGTCGCGCGCGACACGATCGACCAGGACTTCGCGGCGCACCGCCAGCGGTTCCTGGCCGAGCAGGGTTACGCGTACCGGATCGTCGACGCGGACGAGTTGCTGACGGAGAGCTGACAGGGACAGATGGCCGGGGCCTAGCGGTGGCGGCGGACGACGCCCGCCTCCTCCGCGTACTCGCCGAGGACGGCGACACCGAACGCGGTGCGTGTGAAGACCGAGACGGCACGCACCGCGTTTCCTATGCGGTGGCCGCGAGGGTGACCGGTGGCCGCCGTGGCGCCGTGCGCGGGTCCGGTCCTGCGTGGGTTCAGGTAAACGGTGCTCATGTACTCCATGGTGCTCCGCCGGCCCGTTCCCCTGCATCGGCCGACCGGCCGAAGCTTGTGCGGATCCGGGTCGGCCGAAAGACGGACCCGTCCCCTACGGGACGGACGGTGCCGCGCCGCTCGCGGTCAGACGGTGACGACGATCTTGCCGACCTGTTGTCCCCTCTCCAGGTACCGGTGCGCCTCGACGATGTCGTCGAGGCCGAACTCCCGGTCGACGGTGGGCCGCAGCGCCCCGGTGCGCAGGCCGGCGTTCACGAACGCCGCGATCCGGCGGACCACCGTGGGGTCCAGCGTGTGCTCGAAGCTTGCGTAGCCGAGGACCGTGAGGGGCCAGGACATCGGGAACGACGCGGGCCGGGGGTCCAGCCAGCCCGCGGTGACCAGGGTCCCGCCGGCCCTGGCCGCCTTCGCCAGGTCCGCCAGGCCGGGGCCCATGACGGAGTCGAGGATGATGTCGGCTCCGGCCCCGCCGCTGTGCCGGCGGGCGGCTTCGGCCACGTCCTCGTGGTCGGTGACGATGACGGCGGCGGCGCCTGCGGCGAGCAGCCCTTCCTTCTTCGCGGTGTGGCGGGTGACCGCCAGGGGGACGGCGCCGATCTGGTTGGCGACCTGGATGGCGGCGAGGCCGACGGAGCTGGAGGCGGCGGTGATCAGGACATGGTCGCCGGGCCGCATCCCGGCCTTCTCCATGAGCGCGCCGTACGCCGTGGAGTACGCCACCCACAGGGCCGCCGCGCCGGTCGCGTCCAGCCCGGTGGGCCGCGGGACGACGGAAGCGGCCGGCACGGTGGTGTATTCGGCGTAGGTGCCGTTGAGGTCCATCTCGGGGACGGCGGTGATGACGACCGCGTCACCGACTCCGGGCCCCTCGACGCCGGGGCCCACCGCGTCGACGACGCCGGTTCCCTCGCAGCCCAGCCGGGCGTGCGGCAGACGCACCGGCCCGGGGTAGGAGCCGGCGCGCATCATCTGGTCGAGCCGGTTGACGCCGATGGCCTCGATCCTGATCCGCACCTCGCCGGCGGCGGGCTCGGTGACCGGCTGATCGACGAGGTGCAGGACGTCCGGGGCTCCGGTCCTGTCGAACACGACGACTCGCGGCATGGGGTGACCGTCTTTCTCTCGGAGGGCTGTGCGATGCGACGGCAGGGCGCTCAACGGGCCGGGTGTGCACGGATGTTGTCCGCGTCCGGTGCCGCCGCACACAGACGAAATTACTGATCCGACAGGTACCTCCTGGTACCTTCCATGCCATGAGCCACTCGGCCGGAGACGTCTTCCTCGCCGACTGCCCGGCCCGGCTGGCGATCGAGATCATCACCGACAAATGGGCCGTCGTCGTGATCTTCGCGCTCAGCCGACGGCCGTGCCGGCACGGCGAACTCGTCGACCTCATCGGCGGCATCTCGCGCAAGGTCCTCACCCAGACGCTGCGCAGGCTCCAGGGCTACGGCCTCGTCGAACGCCACGCGTACGCCGAGGCGCCGCCGCGGGTCGAGTACAGCCTCACCGGACTCGGCCGGACGCTCGTGGTGCCCATCGCCGCCCTGACGGAGTGGGCGACCCTGCACGGCGAGGCCGTCGCGGACTTCCAGGAGTCGGAGCAGGACGGGTCCGACGGCCGGTAGGCGGCACCGGGCGCCCCGACCGCCTGGCGTGTCCGTCCCTGCGATCTATTCGTTCGCCCCCGGGGGCGGCGGTCGATACAATCGCCGGTCTGCCCGCCTCCCGCACCGTGGTACCGGCCAGCCCTCCGAGCGGCCGGCAGCCGGGGGAGCGCCGCCGACCGGACGGAAACCGGCCGACAACAGCCGCACGCGCCCACCGCGCGTGCGCATCTGTGTGTGAACGTCCCCGAGCGGACCGGGCGGTGAGCCCGGTCCGCCGTCCTGCGTCGAAAAGCCGGAGGCAACACCGTGCCCGCGCACGAAGAGTCAAGCAATCCACTGGTCAGGGAGCGGGCGCACCTCGCCGCGTCCCGTGCCGCGCTGCGCGCCATGCGCGAGGACGTGCAGGCGCTCGACATCCGCGACGTCACCGCGAACTGGGTCAACGCCGCGGTCCTCCAGTCGCAGATCGACGACCGGATCAAGGCGCTCGCCGACCTCACCCACACCCCGCTGTTCTTCGGGCGCCTCGACTATCTGCACGTGGTCGGGGCCGAGAAGGCGGAGGGCGCCGAGGGAGAGCGGTTCTACATCGGGCGCCGCCACGTCCACGACGCCCATGGCGACCCCATGGTCATCGACTGGCGCGCCCCGGTCTCCCAGCCGTTCTACCAGGCCTCCAGGAACAACCCGCTGGACGTCGACCACCGCCGCCGCTTCGGCTACACCGGCGGGGAGCTGACCGCGTACGAGGACGAGTACCTCACCGACCCGGCGGAGACCGAGCAGACCAGCAAGCTCCTCCAGGCGGAGATCGAGCGGCCCCGTGTCGGCCCGATGCGCGACATCGTGGCGACGATCCAGCCGGAGCAGGACGAGATCGTCCGCAGTGATCTCGGTGGCACGGTCTGCGTCCAGGGAGGCCCCGGGACCGGGAAGACGGCCGTCGGCCTGCACCGTGTCGCCTACCTCCTGTACGCGCACCGCGACCGCCTCGCCCGCACCGGCACCCTCGTCGTCGGCCCCAACCGGTCGTTCCTCCACTACATCGAGCAGGTCCTGCCCGCGCTGGGCGAGCTGGAGGTGCAGCAGGCCACCGTCGAGGACCTGGTGGCGGCGCGCGTCGAGGTGCGGGGCACGGACGAGTCCGCCGCCGCGGTGATCAAGGGCGACGCCCGGATGGCGGAGGTCCTGCGCCGGGCGATCCGTTCGCACGTGACGCCTCCGACGGAGCCGGTCGTGGTGGTGCGCGGCTCCCGTCGCTGGCGGGTCCCGGCGTACGAGGTCGAGGAGATGACCACCGAGCTGCTGGCCCGTGACATGCGGTACGGGGCCGCCCACGAGGCCCTTCCGCAGCGCATCGCCCACGCCGTCCTCGTACGGATGGAGGAGGCGGGCGAGGCCCCCGACGACCGGGTGCAGAACGCGGTGGCGCGCAATCCCGCGGTGAAGGCGGCCGTGAAGGCGGTCTGGCCGGCGGTGGACCCGGCGAAGCTGGTGCTGCGGCTCCTGACGGACGCGGAGTTCCTGGGCGCGCACGCGGAGGGGATCCTCACCGGCGACGAGCAGAAGCAGATCCTCATGGCGAAGCCCGCCCGCAGCGTGAAGTCGGCGAGGTGGACGGCGGCGGACGCGGTCCTGATCGACGAGGCGGCCGACCTGGTGGCCCGGACGCACTCGCTGGGCCATGTCGTGATCGACGAGGCCCAGGACCTGTCCCCGATGCAGTACCGCGCGGTGGGCCGCCGCTGCTCGACCGGTTCGGCGACGGTGCTCGGCGACCTGGCGCAGGGGACGACGCCGTGGTCGACGGGGAGCTGGGAGCAGGCGCTCTTTCATCTGGGCAAGGCGGACGCGGTGGTGGAGGAGCTCACGGCCGGTTTCCGTGTGCCGCGCGAGGTCATCGCGTACGCCTCCCGGCTGCTCCCCGCGATCTCGCCGGGCCTGGCCCCGGTGGAGTCGGTACGTGAGACACCCGGCTCCCTCGCGGTGCGTGCGGTGGCGTCGGCCGACGAGCTGGACTCCGCGGTGGTCGCGGCGTGCACGGAGTCGCTGCGGCACGAGGGCTCGATCGGCCTGATCGCCGCCGACGCCCGCATCCCGGCCCTGGCGGCGGCGCTCGATGCGGCGGGCCACGCGTATCTCTCCCCGGGCGAGGAGACGACCGCCGCGTCCCGGCTGACCCTGGTCCCGGCCTCGCTGGCCAAGGGGCTGGAGTACGACTACGTGGTGCTGGACGAACCGGCGGCCGTGGTCGACGGCGAACCCGACGAACGCACGGGCCTGCGCCGCCTGTACGTGGCCCTGACCCGCGCGGTGTCGGGCCTGATCGTGCTGCACGCGGCGGCGCTGCCGGAGCAACTCGGCTAGCAGGCCGGTACGCGCCGGATCAGGCCGGGCAGCTCAGGCGATCACGACACCGCGGTGACCACGGTGACTGCGGTGACCGCCACCATCGCCGCCTGCATGTCGCGGATCGCCGTACGGACGTCGTCGCCCGCCCACTGGCCCTCCGCGATCTTCTCCATGCGCGGCTTCACCTCCCGCGCCGGCACCTCGGGGAACGCGAGCCGGTGCAGCTTGGCGGCGTGGATCAGGGCGACGAGGCCGGCCGTGCGGTCGTCCGGATCCGTGCCGTGCTGCACCACGGAGGCCAGGCGCTCGCGCAGCTCCGCCTCGGTCGCCCCGTCCGCCTCGGGATAGCGGCGCACCGGGAAGACGCCGAGCACCTTGCGCTGCTCCTCGCTCACGAGGCCACGTGCCCGCAGGCTCTCCGTCGTGGCCTCGACCGCCTTGCCGTGATCCCTCGTCAGCCAGTCCGTCACCTTGGGCGGCTTGCTCTTCTTCGCCGCCCAGGCGTCGATCAGACCGAGCCGCTCGTCGAGCAGGGCGACACCGGTGGGCGTGCGGCCGGTCACCGACAACCGGCCGCCGTCCACCGAGAGCCGCCCCGCCAGGACGAGTTCGAGCAGGATGCCACCCGCGACGGCCCATCCGGCGGCCTGCCGGTCCTTGGCCGCTCCGGACTCGTCGTCCAGAGACAGCAGCATGATCTCTTCGCCCAGCGTGACCGACATGATTCCACTCCCCGCCCATTCGCTTACTCTTAGTGACGAACAGAGGCAGCGATCAGTTCCCGGCCACTCGGATGTCCGTAACTACCGCACATTCTCGGGATGTTGCAGCAGTCGCTGCACGAGGCGTTTACAGACCACCTGGTGCGCGCTACGTTTTTGGGAGCGCTCCCACACACCCCCGCACTCTCCTTCATCCCCCCAGAGGAGAACAACCTCATGGCCATGCGAACCCTCTTCCGGAGAACGTCTCCGATGCGCGCGCCCCGCGTGCTGAGCTTCCTGGGAGCCGGCCTGTTGGGCCTCACCCTGGCCGGCCTGCCCTCCCCCGCATCCGCTCACGGTGTCGCCATGGAGCCGGGCTCCCGCAGCTACCTGTGCTACAAGGACATGATCGCGAGCGGCAACCAGACCCCGTCCAACCCGGCCTGTGCCGCCGCGGTCGCGGCGACCGGAACCACTCCGCTGTACAACTGGTTCGGTGTCCTGGACTCCAACGGCGGCGGGAAGACCAAGGGTTACATCCCGGACGGCGAGCTCTGCAGCGGCGGCCACAACGGCCCGTACAACTTCTCGTCGTACAACGCGGCCCGCAGCGACTGGCCGACGACCCATCTCACGGCGGGCACCACCACCCAGGTGAAGTACAGCAACTGGGCTGCCCACCCTGGCAAGTTCAACGTCTACATCACCAAGGACGGCTGGTCGCCGAGCAAGCCCCTGGCGTGGGACGACCTGACGCTCACCCAGACCGTGGACAACCCGCCGCAGTCGGGCGGGGCCGGCTCGGACGGCGGTAACTACTACTGGAACCTCCAGCTCCCGCAGGGCAAGTCCGGCAAACACATGATCTTCATCCACTGGATCCGCTCGGACAGCCAGGAGAACTTCTACTCCTGCTCCGACGTCGCCTTCGACGGCGGCAACGGCGAGGTCACCGGCATGAAGGGAAGCCAGTTGTCGGCGGACGAGCTGGCGGAGGTCGCGGAGAAGACCGGGACCCGGGCAGCACCGGCCCACGCGGAGCACGCCGGGCATGCCGCCGCGGCCGGTGAGACCGGTCTCGTGGCCTCCGCCCAGGACTCCTCGGCCGGTTACCTGCCCGCGGCGACGGCGGTCTCCCTGACCGGCGCCGCCCTGCTGTTCGCAGCGGGGGCGGTGGCCCAGAGCCGGCGCCGACGCCGTGAGGCCGGGCAGAACCGCTGACCGCCAGGAACCGTTCATGGCCCCGGGCCGGTCGTCACCGGCCCGGGGCCGAACCGTCGGCCCCGGGCTTCGCGTCCCCTTCCGCGTCGAGGTGCGGAAGGATCCGGTCCAGCCATCGCGGAGTCCACCAGGCGGCGCGGCCGAGCAGGGTCATCACCGCGGGCACCAGCAGCAGCCGCACGACGGTCGCGTCGATGAGCACGCTCACCGCGAGACCCAGGCCCAGCATCTTGACGACGATGTTGTCGCTGATGATGAAGGCCGCGAACACGCTGACCATGATCAGCGCGGCGCAGGTGATGACCCGCGCGGTGATCTCCAGGGCGTGCGCGACGCTCGCCTTCGGGTCCCCGGTGGCCAGCCACGCCTCGTGGATCCGGGTCAGGAGGAAGATCTCGTAGTCCATGCTGAGACCGAAGACGATGGCGAACATCATCATCGGCACATAGCTCTCGATCGGGATGTCGCCCGAGACGCCGAGCGCGGGTCCGCCCCAGCCCCACTGGAAGACGGCCACCACGACTCCGTACGAGGCCGCGATCGACAGGACGTTGAGCAGGGCCGCCTTGACCGCGACCAGCACCCCGCGGAACACCGCCAGGATCACGAGGAACGCGAGGCCGACCACGACCGCGATGATCAGTGGCAGCCGGCTGGAGACGATGTCCAGGAAGTCGACCTGGGCGGCCGTCGTGCCGGTCACGTAGGTGCTCGCGGCGGTGCCGGAGACCGCGTCGGGCAGGACGTCGTCCGACAGGTGGTTGACCAGGCTCGTGGTCCGCGCGTCCTGCGGTGCGGCGACGGAGTAGGCGGTCGCCGTGAGGACGTCCCCGTCCTGGGTGGCGGTGAGCGGGGTGATGACGGCCGCGTCCGGCACCTTGCTCAGGGACTGCTGGGCCTGGCTCTGCAGCGCGGACCGGTCGCTCTGCGGGACCTCGCTCTGGTCGATCACGAGCGTCAGCGGGCCGTTCGACCCGGGGCCGAAGGCCGAGGACATGAGGTCGTAGGCGCGCCGGTCGGTGAAGGACTTGGGATCGGCGCCGTCCCCGATGTGTCCCAGCTGGATGAAGAAGAGGGGGAAGGCGAGCACGGCCAGCACGACGACCCCACCGGCGAGGAACCACCACGGCCGGCGCTCCACCCGCCGTGCGTATCGGTGCCAGGTGCCGCGCGTCGTCGGCCCCTTGCCCGGGTCCGGGCCGGCCTCCGGGCCCGGCTCCGCGTCGGCCTCCACCTCGGCGACCGGCTTGCGGACGTGGATCCGGTCGATGTGCCGCCCGATCAGTCCGAGCACGGCCGGTACGAGGGTGAGGGCGCCGAGCACCGCCGTGACGACGGTGACGGCGGCGGCCACGCCGAGCTTGCCGATGAAGCCGATGCCGGAGACCCACAGCCCGCAGAGGGCGATGATCACCGTGCACCCGGAGAGCAGCACGGCCCGTCCGCTGGTCGCCGTCGCGGCCCCGGCGGCCGCCACCGGATCCCTGCCGTCATTTAGGTTCTGACGGTGCCGGGTGACGAGGAACAGGGCGTAGTCGATGCCGACGCCCAGCCCGATCATCGTGGCCAGCGTCGGTGACACGGTGGCGAAGGTCGTCGCCGCGGCGAGCAGCCCCAGCAGGCCCAGCCCGCAGACGACACAGATGAGGGCCGTGACCAACGGCAGCAGTGCTGCCAGGAGACTGCCGAAGCCGATCAGCAGCACCAGGACGGCCACCCCGAAACCGATGGCCTCGCTGGTGCGGTCGTTCGCCTCGGGCCGGGCCAGTTCGCCCAGCGAGCCGCCGTACTCCACCTCGGCGCCCGCCGCCCGCAGCGGCTGCACGGCGGAGTCCACCCCGTCGAGGTAGCCGGCCCCCAGGGTGGAGGGCTGCACGCTGAACCGGACGGTGATGTACGCCGTCCTCCCGTCGCTGGAGAGCGGGCCCACGTCCGGCCCGCCGCTGCTGCTCGGCGCCGTCAGCGGATTCTGGGCGGACAGCACGTCGGGCAGCTTCTGGAGGCTTCCGACGACCGTGGACATCTGGCTGCTCAGCCCGCTGAGGGACTTGTCCGCGTCGTGCACCACCACCTGGCTGCTGTAACCGCCGGCCGAGGGGGCGTGCGCTTCGAGGACGTCGAGGCCGTCCTGCGACTGGGTTCCGGGGATCGAGAAGTTGTCGGAGTAGTCGCCGCCGTACGCGTGCTGCAGCATTTGTAGCGCGGCGAGCGCGGCCAGCCACAGCACGATGACGATCACGAAGTGCCGCGCGCACCACGCCCCGGTCGCGTGCAGGACCCCCGCCCGGCGCGCAGCCGTGCCGGAGTCGTGGGCGGGCTGCTGATGCGACATGGGGACTCCGGGGCTGGGCCGGGCACCTGGGACACTCAGCATTCAAAGCCGGTCCCACTGCCATGGCACGCCGGAGTGGGGGAACGGGTGACGCCCCCGGGTCCGGGAGCGTCGCCGCGCCCCGGTCAGCTGTCGAGCACCGTGCGCCATTCCCGTACGGCCTCGGCGTCCACCGGGCCGGTCCAGCCGCCGGGCCGTGCCGCCCCTCCGATGTGGAAGGCCTCGATGCCCGCGGCGCGCAGGCGCGGCAGGTGGTCCAGGCGCAGGCCGCCGCCCACCATGATCTGCGGTTCGTAGCCGGGCAGGTCGGAGTGTCCCGCTTCGGCGAGCAGGGTCTCCATGCCCGCGTCCACGCCGTCGGGCGACCCCGCCGTGAGGTAGGTGTCCAGGCCCGGAAGGTCGGCGAGGTGCTTGCGCAGGACATCGCGGTCGGCCGCACGGTCGATGGCGCGGTGGAAGGTCCACGAGCAGCCGTTCAGTGCGGCGACGAGCCGCTCGACAGCGACCAGGTCCACGTGGCCGTCCTGGTCGAGGAAGCCCAGGACGAATTCGTCGGCCCCGGCGCCGCGCATCGTGCGGGCCTTCTCCACGAGGACGCCGATGTCACCGGCCGCGAACCCGTCCGCGACCCTGAGCATGACCCGCAGGGGGATCCCGACGGCGGCCCGGATCTCCTCGAAGGCGGCGAGCGAGGGCGTCAGGCCGTCGGCCGCCATGTCGGTGACCAGTTCGAGGCGGTCCGCACCGCCCGCCTGCGCCGCGACCGCGTCCTCCGCGTCGAGAGCGATCACCTCCAGGAGTGCACGGTTGCTCATGGTGTTCCCATCCTTCGGAGCGGCTACGGACTACAGGTCTAGTCCAATAAACCAGACTACGGGTCAGCCACCCGGCGCGCAGCTCCCCACGGGGACGCGTGCGTGAAGATACGCGAGGCCGCGACGGCATCCGGGGAACGGACGCGCCGCGGCCTCGAGGGTCACGAGGAGGACGGTCAGGGCTGGAGCGGCATCGACCAGCAGTTGGATGCGGCCTTTTTGCCGGAGAGACGGTCAGTCATCCAGGAGATGGCGCTGCCCTGGTCCGTGAGGTAGGGGGCCAGGTGGTTGGTGAGGATCTTGTCGCCGAGGTTGGGCAGCCGCACGGCCTCGTACGTCACGTTCACGCCCTTGCGGCACCAGTCCACCGCGAGCTGCCTGGCCTGTTTGTGACCGACGATGTCGTCCTGCACGCCGGTCGCCACCCGCACCGGGGTCGCCGGCTTCAGATTGCCGATGCGCTGCTGGGCGAGGACCGCCTGCAGCTTCGGCTCGGCCGCGATGATGTCGGCGATCGGCTTGCCGTTCGCGGTCCACTTCTTGCTGTCGGTGAAGCCGTGGCCGAGAATCGCATCGCCCACGCACATGGTCGAGGTGTCCTTCAGCGCGGCCTTGCCGACGTCGTTCGTGTGCGCGTCGACGACCGCCTTCAGGGACGGGTCGGACTGGGCGAAGCCGTTGATCGACCAGCCCAGCGCGCCGGCCAGGGCGCTGCCGTCGATGCCCTTCATGACCTCGGTGAGGTCGGCGGGCGGGGCTCCGGCGTAGGTGCCCGCCAGATTGACGTCGGGTGCGTACGACGGCTGCAGCTCGGCGGCCGAAGCACTGGCGCCGCCGCCCTGGCTGTAGCCGTAGAGGCCGACCCGCGAGGCGGAGGTGATCGAGGCGCCGGAGACGGAGCGCGCCGCGCGGGCCGCGTCCAGGAGGGCGTGCCCCTCGTCGACGCGGTTGACGTAGGTGTGGAGCCGGTCCGTCGCGCCGAGGCCGGCGTAGTCGGTGACGACGACGGCGGCACCGGCGGCGAGGAAGCGGTGGACCGCGATGTTGTCGTAGCCGATGGAGACCGTGCCCTCGCCGATGATCAGCGGGTGCTGGAGCGAGAGCGAGGGGGCGCACTGGTCACCCTGGCCCATGGTTCCCGAGGCCAGCGCCACCAGGGGGCGGGGGCCGTCACCCTTCCACGCGGCGGACGGCTCGATGTACGCGCCGGTGACGGCGACGGGCCCGCCGCCCGCGTCGGTGGACTTGTACATCAGCCGCGTCGCCGCGCCGGGTATCCGCCGGCCGTCCAGCCCGGGGAGGCTGAGCCCGAGCGGCAGCGGCTCCGTACGGACGAGGGACCCGTCGGCGGAGGGCAGCCGCGCCGGCGGGTTGTAGAAGTCGGGGATGGTCACTCCCCGGGAGACCACAGGCTCCGACCCGGCGGAGGCCGAGGTGGTGGCGGAGGCGGGTACGGACACCGCGCCAAGACAGGCCGCGGCGGCCACCGAGGCGGCCAGCAGGCGCCCCGGTCGGCGGGGACCAAGGAGGTGGGGGGTGTTCACGGTCGAGCTCGAACGGGCGGTCTTGCGCGGACTCACGGCTCACTCCTCGCTCTGCTCCGATGAATGTCCGCGCAAGCTAGCACCGTGGCGTTACCTGAGGTAACTCGTCGGTAAGTTACGCTTCGGTAACGTGGGTGAGACGGCAGGTCCGGCGCTACCGAGCAGGGCTCTACCGGGCAAGTCGCTAGCGGGCGAGGACGAGTGCGTGTGCCTCGTCGAGCAGCTCCCGCAGCTTCGAGGTGGTCGGGGCGACCGCAGTGGCGAGCAGTGCCGGCCCGTCGGCCAGCGGTGCGAGGAGAGCACAACCACCCTTGACGCCTTCGCCGAGCAGTACCGGGCCAGGTCGGCTGTCGAGGCGTGGGTCCACGACGAGGAGCTGGCCGACGGCGCGGTGCCCGCCCAGGACGGCCGGACCGTCCCAACCGGGCTCCAAGGCGCCGTACGCCGTGCGCTGGTCGAGCAGCGCACGCCCGGCGCGGCGGACCAGGATCCTGCTGACGAGGTGGCCCGGTTCCTCGTCGGCCCGGCCGAGGACCTGCTCCTCCCGCAACAGCAGTCGTGAGGTGGCGGCGAGTTCGACTGTGTACGTCTGGCGCAGATTGCTGCCGGCGGCGCTGATCAGAGGCTGCGGCAGCCAGCGCAGACGGGCGTGCTCTCCGACGGTGAGCCGTACGTCGTACGTCGCCACGTCGGTGGTGGGACCGCGCAGGGCGAGTGTGGCGGCAGCCGTGGTGACCTCCAGCTCGGCCCGGTCCTCGGCGGTGACGTCGAGTGTGAGCCGGTCGCCACCGAGCGGGGCACTCATCGCGCCGATGATCCCTACCGTGGCGGCACTGCCTTGGCTCCGCAGGCGTCGCAGGTGAAAGGGGCCGTCGCTGCGCAGCTGCGGAAGCGTGGTGACGCGTCCGTTGTACGCCGCCCGGATCCGGGCCGTGGCATGTACGCCGTCGGGGTGCCCGGTGGATCCCTGGGCGTCGGCCGGAGGAAAGTCGAGGCCGGACGCGGCTCCGGCGATGGCGAGCCGGAAGGGCGGGCTCATACGGCTGCCCCCGCACGCCACTGGGCGAGGTGGCCTGTGACCCAGTCGGCGACTTCGCGGATGCCGTCGTCGGTGGTGAGGTCGGTGAAGATGACCGGAAGGTCGCCTCGCTGTCGTTTCGCATCGGCGGCCATGGTGGCCAGATCGGCGCCGACGTACGGGGCCAGGTCGGTCTTGTTGACGATGAGGAGGTCGGCCGTCGTGATGCCGGGGCCGCCCTTGCGGGGGATGTCGTCGCCGCTGGCCACGTCGATGACGAAGATCTGCACGTCGACGAGGCCCTTGGAGAAGGTGGCGGTCAGATTGTCGCCACCGGACTCGATGAGTACGAGGTCGAGAGGGTGGAGAGTCTCCTCCAGATGCTCCACGGCTTCCAGGTTGGCGGAGATGTCGTCGCGGATGGCGGTGTGCGGGCAGGCGCCGGTCTCGACGGCGGTGATGCGCTCGGGCGGCAAAACGGCTTCGCGCAGCAGGTACTCGGCGTCCTCGCGGGTGTAGATGTCGTTGGTGACTGCGGCGATGCACCAGCGGTCGCGCAGGGTTCGGCAGAGCGCGGCTACGGTCGCGGTCTTGCCGGAGCCGACGGGCCCGCCCAGGCCGACCCGGAGGGCGCGGCGACTGCCGTCGGGCCGGGACGCCGAAGCGCTGGGAAAGTGCTGGTGGGGCAGCGAGTGGTCGAGGTGCATGGCAACTCCGTGATGGCGTCTCGGTGTTCGGATGGTGCTCAGGAGGCGAAGAGCCGGACGGTCCAGGCGGCGTGCTGCTCCGCCGTGATGTCCAGCAGGGGCGACGATGCCGACGGCAGAACGTCGACGCCCTCGGTCATGGCACGGGCCGCGGCGTCGGCCGCGGCTTCCGCGACCCCGTCGGCCTCGCGGCCGAGGCGTGCCAGCAGCCCCGAGACATGGAGCGGGTCGAGGCTCAGCAGGCGCACTGCCGCGGTGGCCGGGCCGCCGATGCTCTCGTATGCGGCTGCGCAGGCGGAGTCCACCGGGGTGAGCCCGGCAGCGCGGGTGGCGAGGCCCAGGACGATGGGCTGATGGGCGCCCTGGGGACGCGCAGAGGACAGGCGCTCGAGCTCGGCCGAGGGGAAGGTGGCACGGGCCGCGCGCATCATCTGCCTGCCGAGCCTGCGGGCGACGGTCCGTAGCGCGGGGGCGGAGGTGCGCGCGTCGGCGGCATCGTCGAGCAGCAGCGGGTCATGTCCGGCGGCGGCTGCGGCGGCCAGCCCGGCCGCCGTCAGACCGGTGGTGTGCAGACGCCCCCGGCAGAACACCTCCAGGCTGTCGGGGTCGTGTACGGCTCCGTGGGCGACCGCGGCCTCGACACCGCCGGAGTGGGCGTACCCACCGGCAGGGAAGCGGCCGTCGGCCAGGAGAAGCAGGGCTGTGCGACTCATGGGCGAGCGACTGCCTTTCAGGGGGCGGGGACAAACGGCCGCGACGGCCGGGGAAGGCGGACTCAGAAGAGGAAGTACCGCTGCGCCAGCGGTACTTCGCTGACATAGGAGCGCGGCACGGTCGCACCGTTGAGCTCGGTACGGGAGTCGCTCGTCGTCGCACCGCCGATGGTGACCTCGAAGCTGTTGTGGTCGACTTCGAGGCTCTCGGGCACCGTGTCGTTCAGCTTCATGTCGGTCTTCCTGACGCCCCGGGTGTCTGCGATCTCCACGAACTTCTTGCCGAGTCCCAGTCCCTCCGCCCTCGTCTCCGTGACCTTGTTGCTCTTGTCCTGGACGACGACGAGCCGGGTGTTCAACCTGTCAGCCACGCCCGGAGCGGCGAAGTTCACCGAGTTACTCCCCGGGGCGCGACCCGTGGAGCCCCAGACCGCCCTCGGCAGGTACGGCTGCGGCGTCGTGATCGAGGCATTGGCGTCGCCGACCTGCGCACGGGCGAGCTGGCCGCCCTTGAGGACCATGTGCATCTTGACGCCGAAGAACTTCGGCTCCCACAGCACCAGGTCTGCCAGCTTCCCTGGCTCCACGGAACCGACATAGCCGGCGATGCCATGCGTGATCGCGGGATTGACCGTGTACTTGGCGACGTACCGGCGAGCCCGGTAGTTGTCGTTCGGCGCCGGCGCGTCCTCGTTGAAGGAGTGGTCCAGGTCGTCGTCGACCTTTCGGATTTTCGCGTTCTGCAGGTCTTCGGGCAGCGCGCCGTAGCGGCGCTTCATGACGTGCGCGGTCTGCCAGGTACGCATGATCATCTCGCCGATGCGCCCCATGGCCTGGGCATCCGAGGACATTATCGAGATGGCTCCCATGTCGTGGAGCAGGTCCTCGGCCGCCATGGTGGACGGCCGGATACGGGAGTCCGCGAAGGCCATGTCCGCCGGGATATCCGGGTTGAGATGGTGACACACGACCATCATGTCGATGTGCTCCTTGACGGTGTTCACCGTCAGGGGCCGGGTGGGGTTGGTCGAGGCGGGCAGGACGTTGGTCTCCTTGACCAGCTCGATCATGTCCGGGGTGTGGCCCCCTCCGGCCCCCTCGACGTGGAAGATGTGGACGGGACGGTCCTTGAAGGCGGCCTTGGTGCTCTCCAGGAAACCGGACTCGTTGAGCGAGTCGGCGTGCAGGGCGAGCTGGACCTTGCGTTCCTCGCAGACGGTCAGCGCCTTGTCGATCACCGCCGGCGTGGAACCCCAGTCCTCATGCACCTTGAAGCCGATGACACCGGCGTCCACCTGCTCGTTCAGCGCCCTGGCGTCCATCGTGCTGCCCTTGCCGAGCAGACCGATGTTGACCGGGTACTCGTCCAGGGCCTCGAAAAGCCGGGCGATGTGCCACGCGCCCGGGGTCACGGTGGTGGCCGTACTGCCCTCGGCGGGGCCGGTGCCGCCACCGATCAGCGTGGTCACGCCCGAGGCGAGTGCCTCGTGGATCTCCTCGGGACAGATGAAGTGGACATGAGTGTCCACACCACCCGCGGTGAGGATCCGGCCGTTGCCGGAGATGACCTCGGTGCTCGGGCCGATCACGAAGTTCGCCGCCGTCACCGGCAGCCGCTCACCCGCCTGTTCACGAGCGGTCTTCTCGAACTCCGAGATCGCGTCCATCGTCTCGGGGTTGTACGCCTTGCCGATGGCATGGACCTTGCCGTCCCTGATGCCGACGTCAGCCTTGACCACGCCCCACCAGTCGAGGATCAGCGCCCCCGTGACGACCGTGTCCACGGGCTCGCGTGCCGTGTCACCGCCCCCGTCCCGCGGGATGTGGGACATGCCCATCGACTCCCGGATCACCTTCCCGCCACCGAAGATCATCTCGTTGCCGCTGTATTCCGGTCCGCCACTCCAGTCGGCTTCGACCTCGAGGGTGAGATCGGTGTCGGCGAGGCGGACACGGTCCTTGGTGGTGGGTCCGTACAGAGCGGCGTAGTCCACCCGCTTCAGCAAGTTGCTCGGCCTCTGCCGACCCGTCTGCCCCGGCTGACCACTCATCGGACGATCCCTTCACGCAGTCCCTGGATCCTGCTGGTGTCGTTCTTGGCGTCGCCTTCGATCTTCACCAGTTCGACGCAGCACTCGTCCCCCGGCTCGAACCGCACGGCGGTGCCCGCGGCGATGTTGAGCCGTCGCCCCTTCGCTTCGGCGCAGTCTTCGAGCCGGCCATCCGTCACAGGCGTGCCGACGGGGTTCTCGACCACTTCGAGGCCGGGGTTGACCTCGGCGAAGTGGTAGTGGGAGCCGACCTGGATGGGGCGGTCGCAGGCGTTCCTGACCTTGATCGTCTTCTTGTCGCCCTGCAGATGCCCGTTGAACGCGATCGCCTCGTGCCAGGACGCGGCGTCGTCGCACCCGCCGCAGCAGGCGGACGAGTCGGTGCCGTCGCAGTCGACCGGGCACTTCGGCCTGCGTGCCGGCTGGGGATGCTCCAACTTGCCCGGATACACCTTGGGCTTCTCCGCGCCCTCCGGGATGGGTTCGTGGAGCGTGACCAGCTTCGTGCCGTCCGGGAAGGTGGCCTCCACCTGGACGCTCTTGATCATCTCCGGGACGCCGTCCATGACGTCATCACGTGCGAGCACCTGTCGGCCCGACTCCATGATGTCGCTGACCGTCCTGCCGTCGCGCGCCGCCTCGAATACGTGGACGGTCAGCAGCGCCATGGTTTCGGGGTAGTTGAGGGGCAGCCCCCGATCGCGGCGCTTCGCCGCCACGTCGGCCGCGACGTGGATCAGCAAGCGCTCCTGCTCATGCGGAGTCAGATGCACGATGAGTCGATTCTGTCGGTCGAATGGTGCGCGCGGCCGGGCATGCCGGGATCACGGACAACACTCCGCGGCGGGAACCGGACGCTCAACGATCATCAGCAGCCAAGAGCGGCGAATCCATGAAATGGCGGATGATCTACACCATCCGGTGAAATCATGGCGTACGCCGTTTCACACCCTGCCTCGAAGTGAACTCGCGATGCAGGTCAGCCGTCCGTCACGCGTGTACGAAGCGCACCGGCGTCCCCGGGGCCGCCTGCGCCGCGCCCGCCAGCGCGGCTTCGGCGACCACGCCCACGACCGGGTAGCCCCCCGTCGTCGGATGGTCGTTGAGGAACACCACGGGCAGGCCGTCCGGCGGGACCTGGACGGCCCCCAGCACCATGCCCTCGCTGGGCAGTTCGCCGTCCCGGGCGCGCCGCAGGGCCGGCCCCTCCGTGCGCAGCCCGATGCGGTTGCTGCGCTCCGAGACCCGGTACGCGGCGCTCGTGAGCGTGCGCAGGGCCTCCTCGGTGAACCAGCTGTCGCGCGGGCCCCGGTGCAGGGGCAGCACCAGCTCGGCCGGAGCGCCCGGCCAGGGCACGGGGCCGGCGTACGGGGCGCCGCCCGGCCGGCCCAGCGGCAGGACGTCCCCGTCGCACAGGACCGGCGGGCCGAGCCCGGAGAGCAGGTCGGCGGACCGGCTGCCGAGCACCGGACCGGGCACCAGGCCGCCCGCGAACGCCAGGTAGCCGCGCACCCCCTGCGCCGCGGGACCGGCCTCCAGCACCGCGCCGCCGGGCACCCGGACGGGTTCGCCCCATGCGACGGGGCGGCCGTCCACCGTGACCCGGCACCCCGCTCCGCCGACGACGGCGTACACCGGCCGTGTGCCCGTCACCCGGACCGCGCACCCCGTGAACGTGGTCTCCAGCACGGCCGCGTCCGGCGCGTTGCCGACGAGCCGGTTGGCCAGCCGCCGGGCCGGTGCGTCCAGCGCCCCCGCCCTGGGTACGCCGAGGTGGGCCCAGCCGGCCCGACCCTCGTCCTGCACCGTGGTCAGGGCACCCGCCCGGATCACTTCGAGCCCCGGGCTCATCCGGACACCCCCGTCGGCACGAAGCGCACACGGACCCCGGGGCCGAGCAGCGCCGCGGGTTCGCGCCCCGGGTCCCAGAGTGCGTCCGGCCCGGGCATCCGGCCGATGAGCTGCCAGCCGCCGGGCGACTCGCGCGGATAGACCCCGGTGTACGGCCCCGCGAGGGCCAGCGCCCCGGCCGGCACCCGGGTCCGGGGCGTGGCCCGGCGCGGCACGCTCAAGTGACCGGGCAGGCCCGTCAGATAACCGAAGCCGGGCGCGAACCCGCAGAAGGCCACCCGGAATTCCGTACGCGCGTGGATGCTCCCCACCTCCTCCACGGCGACGCCCCACGCGTCGGCCACATCGGCGAGGTCCGGGCCGTCGTAGACGACGGGTATCTCGACGGCCTCCCCCGCGCCCCGGCTCAGCGGCGGCACGGTCCACGACCGCAGCCGCCCCGCGAGCGTCCGGTCCTCCACCCCGTCCAGCAGCACGGTCCGGGCACCGGGGACGATCTCGCGTACGCCGGTGAGCTCCCCGGCGGCCCGGCGGCGGAGCAGCTCCGCGTGGAAGGCCTCCGCGTCCTCGCCGGAGGCGAGCTCCACGAGCAGGGCGCGGGGCCCGGCATCGAGGACCCGGATGCCGCTCACGCGAACGCCCGTACGCGGACGCCCGCCTCTTCCAGCGCCGTCCGCACCCGCAGGGCGAGCGCGGCGGCCCCGGGGGTGTCCCCGTGGACGCACAGCGACCGGGCCGCGACGGCTATCCGGCTGCCGTCCACCCCGGTCACGGCGCCGTGGACGGCCATGCCGACACTGCGGCGTACGACCTCGTCGGCGTCGTGCACCACGGCGCCGGCCTGGCCCCGTGGCACGAGCGTGCCCTGCGGGGTGTACGCGCGATCGGCGAAGGCCTCCTCGACGGGGGTCAGCCCCGCCGCCTCCGCGTGGGCGAGCAGCCGCGAACCGGGCAGCCCGAGGACGGCCGGCCGGCCGCCCGCGAGCAGTACGCCCGCGACGACGGCGGCGGCCTGCTCCTCGTCCCGGACGACACGGTTGTAGAGGGCGCCGTGCGGTTTCACGTACGACACCGTGGAACCGGCCGCCTCCGCGAAGACCCGCAGGGCGCCGATCTGGTAGGCGATCTCGGCGGTCAGCTCGTCCGCCGGCACGTCCATGGCGCGCCGCCCGAATCCGGCCAGGTCGCGGTAGGAGACCTGCGCCCCGATGCGCACACCCCGCTCGGCCGCCGTGTCGCAGACCCGCCGCATCACGGAGGCGTCGCCCGCGTGGAAGCCGCAGGCCACGTTGGCACTGGTGACACAGGTCAGCAGCGCCTCGTCCTCGGTGAGGGTCCAGCGTCCGAACCCTTCGCCCAGGTCCGCGTTGAGATCGATGAGATACGTGGATTCAGCGGGTTCCGTCACGGCCGCACGCTAACCACTGACCTCCCCGCCCTACAAGGTGTTCCCGGCTCTACAGTCGCTCCATGACCGACGCCACCGCGCTCCGTATCCGCTGGCAGGACGCCCTCGTCGCCGCCAGGGGCGGCGCACCGGGCCCCGACCCCCTGCCGTACGCCGACAACCTCCTGGACCGCTGGGCCGAACCCCAGCGGCGCTACCACACCACCGCCCATCTGACGCAGGTCCTGGACCGCGTCGACACCCTGGCCGGCCACGCCGCCGACCCGGACCTGGTGCGCCTCGCCGTCTGGTTCCACGACGCGGTGTACCGCCCCGACCGCTCCGAGAACGAGGAGCGCAGTGCCGCGCTCGCCGAGCGGGCCCTGCCCGAGGCCGGTCTCCCCGACGCGGCGACGGCCGAGGTCGCCCGGCTGGTCCGGCTCACCGTCACGCACGACCCGGCGGACGGCGACACCAACGGCGAGGTGCTGTGCGACGCGGACCTCGCGATCCTGGCGGCGCCTCCCAAGGAGTACGCGGCGTACGCGGCGCGGGTACGGGAGGAGTACGGCTTCGTCCCGGACGACGCCTTCCGTGAGGGGCGGGCCGCCGTCCTGCGGCAGCTGCTGGAGCTGCCCCGGCTCTTCCGTACGCCGCAGGGGGCGGCGGAGTGGGAGCCGAGGGCCCGGCAGAACCTGACCACGGAGCTGGAACTGCTCACCCACTGAGCTGTTCAGCCACCGGGACGGGGGAATGACAGGGCCGAAAGCACTGTTGGCCACTGTCATGCCCGACTCTGTCTCCAGCCGCTCCCGTATGCCGATGGCCGTCTACATCCTCGGCCTGTCCGTCTTCGCCCTCGGCACCAGCGAGTTCATGCTGTCCGGGCTGCTGCCGCCCATCGCCGACGACATGGACGTGTCCATCCCGAAGGCCGGGCTCCTCATATCCGCCTTCGCGATCGGCATGGTGATCGGCGCCCCGCTGCTGGCCGTCGCCACGCTGCGGCTGCCTCGCCGCACGACGCTCATCGCCCTCATCTCGGTCTTCGGGCTGGGCCAGGTCGCCGGTGCGCTGGCACCGACGTACGAGGTGCTGTTCGTCTCCCGGGTGGTGAGCGCGCTGGCGTGCGCCGGCTTCTGGGCGGTCGGCGCGGCGGTCGCCATCGCGATGGTGCCGGTGAACGCGCGGGCCAGGGCGATGGCCGTGATGATCGGCGGGCTGTCGATCGCCAACGTGCTCGGGGTGCCGCTGGGCGCCTTCCTCGGGGAGAGCTTCGGCTGGCGTTCGGCGTTCTGGGCCGTGGGCGCCGCGTCCGCCGTGGCACTGGTCGGGGTCGTCACACGCATCCCGCGCATTCCGCTGCCGGACGAGAAGCCGCAGCTCAAGAAGGAAGTCGCGATCTACAAGGACCGTCAGGTGTGGCTGTCCATCGTGATCACGGCCCTCGCCGCCGGCGGCGTGTTCTGCGCGTTCAGCTATCTCGCACCGCTGCTCACCGACGTGGCGGGACTGAGCTCGGGCTGGGTGCCGTGGGTCCTCGCGCTCTTCGGCGCGGGTGCGCTGATCGGTACGACGATCGGTGGCCGGATCGCGGACGCGCATCTCTTCGGTGTGCTGCTCAGCGGCATCAGCGCCTCGACCGTCTTCCTGGTGGCCCTGGCCCTCTTCGCGTCGAACCAGGTCGCCGTCGTCGTCCTGGCGTTCCTGCTGGGGCTGTCGGCGTTCTACACGGCCCCGGCGCTCAACGCCCGGATGTTCAACGTCGCGGGGGTGGCCCCGACGCTGGCGGGTGCGACGACCACGGCCGCGTTCAACCTGGGCAACACGAGCGGGCCCTGGCTGGGCGGTGCGGTGATCGACGCGGACTTCGGCTTCCGGGCCACGGCCTGGGCGGGGGCCGCGATGCTGCTGCTCGGCCTGGTGGCCGTGACGGTCTCACTGCGGCTGCGCGGCGACGGCAAGCCGTCCCGGCGCATCGCCACAAGCACACCGGCGCACGTCATCCCGGCGCAGGACGCCCCTTCGGCCTCCGCAGCCCCGCGTCGGTGAGCCGGCGCACGATCTCCTTCGAGCCGACCTCCAGCGCCCCGGCGCGCACCGCGTCCGCGTAGCGCGCCTCGGGCACGTCGTAGTGGTCGCGCTCGAAGGCGCGGGGCGGGCATCCGATCGTGGCGGCGAAGGCGTGCAGCTCGTCGAACGACACGTCGCTGACCAGGTGCGACCACATACGGCCGTGCCCCGGCCAGGTCGGCGGATCGATGTAGACGGTCACCGTCCGAGCACCTCGGCGAGCGATCCCACCCGTGCGACGGACACCGTCGCCTTCGTGCAGACCCAGTGCGGATCGGGGCCGAGCTCCGGCTCGACGTCCAGGGCGTGCGGTCCTTCCTCCGTGCAGACCGGGCACAGCGGCCAGCGCCCGTGCTCCTCGAGGAGAGCGTCCTGGACGTCCTGCGCCACGAGCCCCGTGACGAAGGCCACACCCTCGGGCCACTGCTCGACCCACCACCGCCGGTGGGCCACCGCGTCCTCGACCATCGAGACGATTCCGGCCTCGGCCACGTCACCCGCGACGAGGTCGGCCATCACCAGCGCACGCGCGGTGTGCAGCTCCTGTTCCAGGCTGTTCAACTCCATGGCCCCATTGTCCCCCGGCCGCGTACCGGCCCGGCCTTCATCCTTCAGAGGTAGGGACCAAAGGGGGGTTGACGGGATTCACGACTGAAAATATCTTTCAAATGTGACCAATGACGTGAAGGAAAGTTTCAACCCGGACTCCCCGCCCGCCCCTGCGGCTCTTGCCGCCAAGGTGCGCACCCTCGCCCCGACCATGACCCGTTCCATGCAGCGGGTCGCCGAAGCGGTCGCGGGGGACCCCGCCGGGTGCGCCGCCCTCACCGTCACCGGTCTCGCCGAGCTCACCGGCACGAGCGAGGCGACCGTCGTCCGCACCGCCCGCCTTCTCGGCTACCCCGGCTACCGGGACCTGCGTCTCGCGCTCGCCGGCCTCGCCGCCCATCAGCTGTCCGGCCGGGCGCCCGCCGTCACCGCCGACATCGCGGTCGACGACCCGATCGCCGACGTCGTCACGAAGCTCGCCTACGACGAGCAGCAGACCCTCGCCGACACGGCGGCCGGTCTCGACACCGTGCAGCTCGGGGCCGCCGTGGCCGCCGCCGCGACCGCCCGTCGCATCGACATCTACGGCGTCGGCGCGTCCTCCCTGGTCGGCCAGGACCTGGCCCAGAAGCTGCTCCGGATCGGCCTGATAGCCCACGCCCACATGGACCCGCACCTCGCCGTGACCAACGCGGTGCAGCTCCGCTCCGGCGACGTGGCCATCGCGATCACCCACTCCGGCTCCACGGGCGACGTCATCGAGCCGCTCCGGGTCGCCTTCGACCGCGGAGCGACGACGATCGCGATCACCGGCCGCCCCGACGGGCCGGTCTCGCAGTACGCCGACCACGTGCTCACCACGTCCACCGCCCGGGAGAGCGAGCTGCGGCCCGCCGCCATGTCGAGCCGCACGAGCCAGCTCCTCGTCGTCGACTGCCTCTTCATAGGGGTCGCCCAGCAGACGTACGAGACGGCCGCACCCGCGCTGTCCGCCTCGTACGAGGCGCTCGCCCACCGCCACACCCCCCGCAGCCGCTGACCTCGGCAGCACCCGCACCCGCACCCGCACCCGCACCCGCACCCGCGAACCGTACGAGCCCGAGAAAGCAGAGCCGCTGTCCATGACCTCCACCACCGACCCCAGCACCGACGCCGAGCCCGGCGGCTACGGCGAACTCCGCGCCCAGCTCGCCACCCTCACCACCGAGGCGTTCCGCCCCGAGCTCGCCGAGATCGACCAGCTCCCCACGCAGGACATAGCGCGGATCATGAACGGCGAGGACACCACGGTCCCCGCCGCCGTGGCCGAGAAGCTGCCGCAGATCGCCGCCGCGATCGACGCCACCGCCGAGCGCATGGCGCGCGGCGGCCGGCTGATCTACGCGGGCGCCGGCACCGCCGGCCGTCTCGGTGTGCTCGACGCCAGCGAGTGCCCGCCCACCTTCAACACCGACCCGTCCGAGGTCATCGGCCTGATCGCGGGCGGCCCCTCCGCCATGGTCACGGCCGTCGAGGGTGCCGAGGACAGCAAGGAACTGGCCGCCGCCGACCTCGACGGACTGAACCTGAGCGCCGACGACACCGTGGTCGGAATCTCCGCCTCCGGCCGCACGCCGTACGCCATCGGGGCCGTCGAGCACGCCCGCGCCAAGGGCGCGCTCACCATCGGCCTCTCCTGCAACGCGGACTCCGCGCTCGCCGCCGCGGCCGAACACGGCCTGGAGATCGTCGTCGGCCCCGAGCTCCTCACCGGCTCCACCCGTCTCAAGGCGGGCACGGCACAGAAGCTCGTCCTGAACATGCTGTCGACGATCACCATGATCCGGCTCGGCAAGACGTACGGGAATCTCATGGTCGACGTGCGCGCCTCCAACGAGAAGCTGCGCGCCCGCTCCCGGCGGATCGTCTCCCTCGCCACCGGCGCCTCCGACCAGGAGATCGAGGCGGCGCTCGCCGCCACCGACGGCGAGGTGAAGAACGCCATCCTCACCATCCTCGGCGGGGTCGACGGCCCCACCGCCGCCACACTCCTGGCCGACTCCGACGGTCACCTCCGCGCCGCCCTCGCGGCCGTCCGAACCACCTGACGCACCACTTCCCCGCACAGCAAGGCACCACGCACCATGGCTACTGAAGACAAGAACCGCGCCACTGCCGCCGCGATCCTGCCGCTTGTCGGTGGCGCCGCGAACGTCAGCTCGATCGCCCACTGCATGACCCGGCTCCGGCTGGGCCTGCACGACCGTTCCCTCGTGGACGACGAGGCCCTCAAGGCGGTCCCCGCCGTGATGGGCGTGGTCGAGGACGACACCTACCAGATCGTCCTCGGCCCGGGCACCGTCGCCCGGGTCACCCCCGAGTTCGAGCAGCTGGTCGAGGAGGGCCGGGCGTCCGGCACCCCCGCCCCCGTCCGCACGGCGGAGGAGCTCGCCGACAAGGGCGCGTCCCTCAAGGCGCGACAGAAGGCGAAGAACGCCACCCCGTTCAAGCTGTTCCTGCGCAGGATCGCGAACATCTTCGTCCCGCTGATCCCCGCCCTGATCGGCTGCGGCATCATCGCCGGCCTCAACGGCCTCCTGGTGAACCTCGGCTGGCTGCCCTCGGTCACCCCCGCCCTGGCGGCGATGGCATCCGGCTTCATGGCCCTGATCGCGGTCTTCGTCGGCTACAACACGGCGAAGGAGTTCGGCGGTACGCCGATCCTCGGCGGTGCGGTCGCGGCGATCATCGTCTTCCCCGGCGTCGCCAACATCGACGCCTTCGGCCAGACCCTCTCCCCCGGCCAGGGTGGCGTCCTCGGCGCCCTCGGCGCGGCGGTCCTCGCGGTGTACGTCGAGAAGTGGTGCCGCCGCTGGGTGCCGGAAGCCCTGGACGTCCTGGTCACCCCGACCCTGACGGTCCTGATCTCCGGCCTCGTCACGATCTTCGGCCTGATGTACGTGGCCGGTGAGGTCTCCTCCGCCATCGGCACGTTCGCCGACTGGCTGCTCTCCACGGGCGGCGCGGGCGCGGGCTTCCTGCTCGGCGGCTTCTTCCTGCCCCTGGTGATGCTGGGCCTGCACCAGGCCCTGATCCCGATCCACACGACGCTGATCGAGCAGCAGGGCTTCACGGTCCTGCTCCCCATCCTCGCGATGGCCGGAGCCGGCCAGGTCGGCGCGGCGGCCGCGGTCTACCTCCGCCTCCCCCGCAACGAGTCGATCCGCAAGACCATCAAGTCCGCCATGCCGGCGGGTCTGCTCGGCGTCGGCGAGCCCCTGATCTACGGCGTCTCGCTCCCGCTGGGCCGTCCCTTCATCACGGCCTGTGTGGGCGGCGCGTTCGGCGGCGGCTTCGTGGGCCTGTTCAACCAGCTCGGCGACTCGGTCGGCTCGACGGCCATCGGCCCGTCCGGCTGGGCCCTGTTCCCGCTGCTCGACGGCAACCACGGCCTCGGCTCCACGATCGCGATCTACGCGGGCGGCCTGCTCGTCGGCTACGTCGCGGGCTTCGTGGCGACGTACTTCTTCGGCTTCAGCAAGGCGCTGCTGGAGGAGTTCGACGTCTCCCAGGAACCGGCCCCGTCGACGGTCGCGGCCACCGGCCCGGCCGCCGCCTCCGGCGGCTCCCCGGCGAAGGAACCGGCGGGCGTCTGACCGGCCGTCCGCCAACCACCGGGGTGCTGCCCGGCCGATACCGGGAGTGGTCACGAGAAGGCCTCAAAGGTTTCCTCACGAACACGCGTGTGTAGGCAATTGATTGCCGGGCACCAGAGGTCTCGGAGGTTGATAACAATGGTTCCCCTGCTTCTCGTTCTTCTGCTCGCCCTGATCCTTTTCGGTGCCGGTTTCGCACTCAAGGCACTGTGGTGGATCGCCGTGATCGTGCTCGTGGTCTGGCTGATCGGATTCTTCGTACGTCCGACGGCCGGCGGTGGCAAGCGGGGCCGGTGGTACCGCTGGTAGGCCGCCCCGACCAGCAAAGACGCGGGTGGGGGGGGGGCCGGCGGGGCCCCCCCCCCCCCCCCCGGGGGGGGGGGCCCCCAAAAAAGCGGGGGGGGGGGGGGCAAGAGGGGGCGGCGCCAAAATTTGGGGGGCGCCGCCGCCAAAACCAGGGGTTGGGGCGG
>NZ_JBITFK010000001.1:1096745-1435747 GCF_044455985.1 Streptomyces sp. NPDC051064 | reverse complement strand
GTCGCCACCGGGCGCTCCGACTTCCCGAACCAGATCAACAACGTGCTGGTCTTCCCGGGTGTCTTCCGCGGTCTGCTGGACGCCCAGTCCCGCACCGTCAACACGGAGATGATGCTCGCCGCGGCGCGCGCCCTCGCCGACGTGGTCGCGGAGGACGAGGTGAACGCGAACTACATCATCCCCTCGGTCTTCAACGACAAGGTCGCGGGCGCGGTCGCGGGCGCGGTCCGGGAGGCCGCGAAAGCGGCCGGCGTTGCCGAGGCGGCGTCCGACCCCGCCTAGGATCTTTCGCCCTGACGGCCCTGCCACACGCCGTCCGCGGGGGTCGGCCACGACTCCTGCGGACGGTGCCGTAGCTCACGTCCGGCGGCCCGTACGGCGCGTCGCGTGTCGCGGCGTCCCAAACGCCCCTTTAGGGTGGGCGGGCAGCGAGCCCCACAGGCCCGGCATCCGCTGCGGACCGCTCCAACGAGTCGACGGAACGTCATCACAGGCAATCGGTGGTGCTTTTCGTGTGACGACGAGGGGTTCCGGATTGGCGTTAGCGCCGCAGGTGGGGGCAGGATGCGTATTCGGGCGCGAGGGTCTGACAGCAGACCCGGGTCCGGGGACTGTCAGAGGGCCCTGGCAGCATCGGCTTCGATCTCACGCCTCACAGGCAAGAAGAACACGGGAGTACAAACATGAACCGCAGTGAGCTGGTGGCCGCCCTGGCCGACCGTGCCGAGGTGACCCGCAAGGACGCCGACGCCGTTCTGGCCGCCCTCGCCGAGACCGTCGGCGAGATCGTCGCCAAGGGCGACGAGAAGGTCACCATCCCCGGCTTCCTGACCTTCGAGCGCACCCACCGTGCCGCTCGCACCGCTCGTAACCCGCAGACCGGCGACCCGATCAACATCCCGGCCGGCTACAGCGTGAAGGTCTCCGCGGGCTCCAAGCTCAAGGAAGCCGCCAAGGGCAAGTAAGGCCCCAAGGCATCAACGAAGGGCGGCCGTCCCGACCGGGGCGGCCGCCCTTCGGCATGCACGTGACCGTGTCCGGGGGGCTTCATCGCGGCGCACACCGCCCGTGCGGGCGCTGTGAGGCGGTCTGCGGCGCCCCGGCACCCCCCGGCGGCCCCCGGAGGGCAGGGCGCCCCGTTCGGCTCTGTACGGGCGTTCTGCGGCGCCTGGACCGATGCCCGGCGCCCGGACGACGGAAAAGCCCGCCGCCCCGGTCCCTCGTGGGGGCCGGGGCGGCGGACTGTGGTGCGCTGGTGCGCAATGCTGTGTGCGGCAGCACTGTGCGTACGCCGGAGCGCGTCGGCGTGGTCAGACGAGCGAGCCGCCGGGAAGCTCGACCTTCGCGCCGAGCTTCTCGAGCTTGTCCATGAAGTTCTCGTAGCCGCGGTTGATCAGGTCGATCCCGTGCACCCGGGACGTGCCCTGGGCCGCCAGGGCGGCGATCAGGTACGAGAAACCGCCGCGCAGGTCGGGGATGACCAGATCCGCGCCCTGGAGCTTCGTGGGCCCGGACACGACCGCCGAGTGCAGGAAGTTCCGCTGCCCGAACCGGCAGTCGGAGCCCCCGAGGCACTCGCGGTAGAGCTGGATGTGCGCACCCATCTGGTTGAGCGCCGAGGTGAAGCCGAGCCGGGACTCGTAGACCGTCTCGTGGACGATCGACAGTCCGGTGGCCTGCGTCAGGGCCACCACGAGCGGCTGCTGCCAGTCGGTCTGGAAGCCGGGGTGCACGTCCGTCTCCAGGGCGATGGCGTTCAGCGCGCCGCCCGGGTGCCAGAAGCGGATGCCCTCGTCGTCGATCTCGAAGGCACCTCCGACACGCCGGAAGGTGTTGAGGAAGGTCATCATCGAGCGCTGCTGGGCGCCGCGCACGTAGATGTTGCCCTCGGTCGCCAGCGCCGCGGACGCCCAGGAGGCGGCCTCCAGGCGGTCCGGGATCGCCCGGTGGGTGTAACCGTCGAGTTTGTCGACACCCGTGATCCGGATGGTCCGGTCGGTGTCCATGGAGATGATCGCGCCCATCTTCTGCAGTACGCAGATGAGGTCCTCGATCTCCGGCTCGACAGCGGCGTTGGAAAGCTCGGTGACGCCCTCGGCGAGGACGGCGGTCAGCAGCACCTGTTCGGTGGAGCCCACCGACGGGTAGGGCAGCCGGATCTTCGTGCCACGCAGCCGCTGCGGGGCCTCCAGGTACTGGCCGTCGGCCCGCTTCTCGATGACCGCGCCGAACTGGCGGAGCACCTCGAAGTGGAAGTCGATCGGCCGGCCACCGATGTCGCAGCCGCCGAGGCCCGGGATGAACGCGTGGCCCAGACGGTGCAGAAGGGGGCCGCAGAAGAGGATCGGGATGCGCGACGAGCCCGCGTGGGCGTCGATGTCGGCGACGTTCGCGCTCTCGACGTGCGACGGGTCGAGGATGAGTTCGCCCGGCTCGTCGCCGGGGCGGACGGTCACGCCGTGCAGCTGCAGCAGCCCCCGGACCACCCGCACATCGCGGATGTCGGGCACGTTGCGGAGCCGGCTGGGCCCGCTGCCGAGCAGCGCGGCGACCATTGCCTTCGGCACCAGGTTCTTGGCGCCTCGGACGCGGATCTCGCCCTCCAGCGGGGTGCCGCCGTGGACAAGCAGGACATCGTCTGTGCCGGTCATGTATCTCGCGTTCCGGAGTGGTCGGGCAGGGGGCCATGAAAAGGGTAATGGGCTCCCGCCCCCCTTCCGTAAGGTGCCGGGGCGTCATGAATCCGCCGCAACACGTTCTGCTCCCCGGTCCTTGCGGAGGGTCACCGTCCGTACGGCCCGTCCGGCAGCCCCCCGATCGTGCGCTCCCCGTGCGCCCGTGCGGCGTCCGTGCGCCCTGAGCTGCGGAGGGGCGCGGTCCGGGGGCGGTCGCGCCACTTGGCCCCCGCGGAGGGCCGAGATGCGGGATCATCGGTGCCATGACGGAGGTGTCCTCGCTCACAGGACGGCTGCTCGTGGCCGCACCCGCCCTGGCGGACCCGAATTTCGACCGTGCGGTGGTGCTGCTCCTCGACCACGACGAGGAGGGCTCGCTGGGTGTGGTCCTGAACCGTCCGACCCCGGTCGGCGTCGCGGACATCCTCGCGTCCTGGGCCGGTCTGACCGGCGAGCCGGACGTGGTCTTCCAGGGTGGTCCGGTGTCGCTCGACTCCGCCCTGGGTGTGGCGGTGATCCCGGGGGACGAGGGGCCTTCCCCGGCCCCCATCGGCTGGCGCCGGGTGCACGGGGCGATCTGCCTGGTGGACCTGGACGCGCCGCCGGAGCTGCTGGCGGCGGCGCTCGGTTCGCTGCGGATCTTCGCCGGATACGCGGGCTGGGGGCCGGGTCAGCTGGAGACCGAGCTGACGGACGGCGCCTGGTACGTGGTCGAGTCGGAGCCCGGCGACGTCTCCTCGCCACGCCCGGAGAACCTCTGGCGTGCGGTTCTGCGGCGGCAGCGCAGCGAACTGGCGATGATCGCGACGTATCCGGACGACCCTTCGCTGAACTGATGCGCGGAGCTTTCAGTACGCTTGGCAGTTATGAGCACTCTTGAGCCCGAGCGCGGGGCAGGTACGGGGACCCTCGTAGAGCCGACGCCGCAGGTGTCGAACGGCGACGGTGACCACGAGCGCTACGCCCATTACGTCCAGAAGGACAAGATCATGGCGAGCGCCCTGGAGGGCACTCCCGTGGTGGCGCTGTGCGGGAAGGTCTGGGTTCCCGGACGCGACCCGAAGAAGTATCCGGTCTGTCCCATGTGCAAGGAGATCTACGAGTCCATGGGCGCCGGCGGCGACAAGGACAAGGGCAAGGGCAAGGGCGGCAAGGACAACAGCGGCAAGAAGTAGCCCGCCCCGCCCTTATCACCCCTTAGCTCTTTTATCTCTTTCCGGACCCTGACCCCGGCCCCCGGGACGCGCGGAGACGCGCGCCCCGGGGGCCGTTCGCATACCCGGGAGCCCCTGGGTGTCCGTCCCCGGCACGGCGGGAGCGTGGGCCGGCGGCGCGCGGGGCTGCACCGCGAGGTCACAGAGTGGTTGAGACCACTTGTCGGCGTGCTGGGGCGCCCTTAGTCTCCTGCGAGTTGTGCAGAACGAAACGTACGTTGCATGGAATGCAACGATTGACCGGTAGGGGTCCCGGATGAAGCTTTCTGCCCGAATCGCCACTCCGGCCGCGGCACTTGTGCTGGCAGGCCTCACCGTCACCGCCTGCGCGCCGGGGACCTCCGACACCGGCGCCGAGGGCGACAAGAAGTCCGGGACGCTCCGCGTCTGGCTCTTCCAGGAGGTCGGCAACAAGCCCAAGGAGAAGGTCGTCGACGCCGCCGTCGCCGACTTCGAGAAGTCCCACGAGGGGGCCGAGGTCGAGGTCGAGTACATACCCGTCGACACCCGCGCCCAGCGCATCAAGGCCGCCTTCAACGACCCGAAGAGCGCCCCCGACCTCATCGAGTACGGCAACACCGACACCGCCGGATACGTGAAGGACGGCGGACTGGCCGACGTCAGCAAGGAGTTCGCCGCCTGGGACGAGGCCAAGGACACCGACCCCACGGCCAAGCGCTCCGTGACGGTGAACGGCCAGGTCTACGGGGCGCCTCTCTTCGTCGGCGTACGGGCGTTGTACTACCGCACCGATGTCTTCGAGGAGCTCGGCATGAAGCCCCCGAGGTCCCAGGACGAGCTGATCTCCACTGCCAGGAAGATCCACCAGGAGAAGCCGGACCTGTACGGCCTCGCGGTCGGCGGTGCGTACACCTACGGGGCGATGCCCTTCATCTGGGCCCAGGGCGGCGAGCTGGCCGACGAGACCGGGGTGACCTACCGGTCAGCCATCAACAGTGCCAAGGCCCGGAAGGGCATCGAGGCCTACACCTCGCTCTTCGGCGAGGACAACTGCCCGGCGGCCAAGTGCGCGGCCATGGGCGGCAACGCGACCGTGACCGCTTTCGCGTCCGGCAAGGCGGCCATGGCGATCGGCGGCGACTTCAGCCACGCCGCGGTCGAGGCGGGCAGCGTGAAGGGCGAGTACGCCGTCGTGCCGCTGCCCGGCGTGAAGAAGGACTCCATCGCCCCGGCGTTCGCCGGAGGCAACAACATCGGCGTACTCAGGAGCAGTTCGCACCGCACCCTCGCGGTCGACCTGATGAAGTCCCTGACCGGCAAGAAGACGCAGGCGAAGATGTTCGACGCCATGGGCTTCCTGCCGACGTACACGGACGTGCTGGACACCGCCGCGGAGAAGGAGCCCTTCGTCGGCCCCTTCGTCGACACGCTCGGCGCGGGCGCGAAGTTCGTCCCGGCCTCCCCGGCCTGGGGCCAGATCGACGCCTCGCTGGTCCTGCCGACCATGTTCCAGGAGATCGTCAGCGGCCGTAAGGACGTGGCCGCCGCCTCGGACGACGCGGCGAAGAAGATGGACGCGGCGTTCGCCGAAGCGGGCTGACGATGACCGCCGACACCGCACCGCACAAGGTCCCCGCCGTGTCGGGGGCGCGCGGGACACCGTCCCGCGCGCCCCGGCGCCGCCCGGCGTCACCGGCGCGGCGCTCCGGCTGGACCCCCTGGCTCTATCTGCTCCCGGCGCTCGTCCTGCTCGGCGGGCTCCTCGTCTACCCGATCTACCAGCTGGGCCTGATCTCCTTCCTGGAGTACACCCAGGCCCAGGTCAGCGGGGGCGAGCCGACCACCTTCCAGGGGTTCGGCAACTACGCCACCCTCTTCGGCGACAGCCAGTTCTGGCAGGTGCTCCTCGCGACCGTGGTCTTCGCCGCGGCCTGCGTGCTCGCCACCCTGTTCACCGGCTGCGCCCTGGCCGTCCTGCTGACCAGGATCCGCGCCCTGCCCCGGCTCGCGCTCATGATGGCCGCCCTGGGGGCCTGGGCCACGCCGGCCATCACCGGCTCGACCGTCTGGGTCTTCCTCTTCGACCCGGACTTCGGCCCGGTCAACAAGGCGCTGGGCCTCGGCGACTTCTCCTGGACGTACGGGCGCTACAGCGCCTTCGCGCTGGTGCTCCTGGAAGTGCTCTGGTGCTCGTTCCCGTTCGTGATGGTGACCGTGTACGCGGGCATCCGCGCGATCCCCACCGAGGTGCTGGAGGCGGCCTCGCTGGACGGCGCCTCGCAGTGGCGGATCTGGCGGTCGGTCATGGCCCCGATGCTGAGGCCGATCCTGATCGTCGTCACCATCCAGTCGGTCATCTGGGACTTCAAGGTCTTCACACAGATCTACGTCATGACGAACGGCGGCGGCATCGCCGGCCAGAACCTGGTGCTCAACGTGTACGCGTATCAGAAGGCGTTCGCGTCCTCGCAGTACAGCCTCGGATCGGCGATCGGGGTCGTGATGCTGGTGATCCTGCTGGCCGTGACACTGGTCTATCTGCGCCTGGTGCGGCGCCAGGGGGAGGAACTGTGAGCGCACGCACGCTGCTGCGCGTCCGCCGGCCCGGAAGGCTCGCGGCGGAGGCCGCGGCCCTCGTCATCGCCGTCGTGGTCGCCTTCCCGCTGTACTGGATGGTGCTCTCCGCCTTCAAGCCGGCGGGCGAGATCCAGTCCACCGAGGCCCGCCCCTGGACCCTGGCCCCGTCCCTCGACTCGTTCCGCAGGGTCTTCGAACAACAGGAATTCGGCCGCTACTTCCTCAACAGTCTGGTCGTCGCCGGCACGGTCGTCATCGCTTCCGCGCTGATCGCCTTCCTCGCGGCGACGGCGGTGACCCGGTTCCGCTTCAGGTTCCGCACCACGCTGCTCATCATGTTCCTCGTGGCGCAGATGGTGCCGGTCGAGGCGCTGACCATCCCGCTGTTCTTCCTGATGCGGGACTTCGGTCAGCTGAACACCCTGGGATCACTGATCCTGCCGCACCTCGCCTTCTCGCTGCCGTTCGCGATCTGGATGCTGCGCGGATTCGTCAAGGCCGTCCCGGAGGCCCTGGAGGAGGCCGCCTACATCGACGGGGCGAGCCGCACCCGCTTCCTGTGGCAGATCCTCTTCCCGCTCGTCTTTCCCGGCCTCGTGGCGACCAGCGTCTTCTCGTTCATCTCGACGTGGAACGACTTCCTCTTCGCGAAATCGTTCATCATCAGCGACACCTCCCAGTCGACGCTTCCCATGGCGCTGCTGGTCTTCTTCAAACCCGACGAGAACGACTGGGGCGGGATCATGGCGGCCTCGACGGTGATGACCGTTCCCGTACTGGTCTTCTTCGTCCTCGTACAGCGCCGTCTGGTCTCCGGACTCGGCGGAGCGGTGAAGGACTGACACATGGACAACCTGATTCCCGCGCCGGTGCGTACCGGCGGAGACGACAGCGGCGCATTCCTCCTCGACGGGGCCACGACCCTCGATGCCGGCCCCGGGACCGAGGGCACGGAACGCTGGCTGCGCACCACCCTGGGAGCCGCCTTCGGTCTGCCGCTGGCCCCGTCCACCCCGGCGGAGCCGGCCGGCAACACCGTCCACCTGCGGATCGACGCCACCCTGGAGCCCGAGGGCTACCGGCTGTCCGTCGCGCCCGCCCACGGCGTACGCGTCACCGGCGGAAGCGCGGCCGGAGTGTTCTGGGGAGCGCAGACCCTCCGTCAGCTCCTCGGTCCCGAGGCGTTCCGCCGCGCGCCGGCCGACCCGGGCGCGAAGAGGAGCATCCCTTTCACGGAGATCGAGGACGGCCCCCGCTTCGGCTGGCGCGGCCTGATGCTCGACGTGGCACGGCACTTCATGCCCAAGGACGGCGTGCTGCGCATGCTCGATCTGCTGGCCGCCCACAAACTGAACGTCTTCCACTTCCACCTCACCGACGACCAGGGCTGGCGCGTCGAGATCAAGCGCCACCCCCGGCTCACGGAAACGGGCGCCTGGCGCGCACGCACCAAATACGGCCACCGCGCTTCCGAACTGTGGGACGAGACCCCGCACGGCGGCTTCTACACCCAGGACGACATCCGCGAAATCGTCGCGTACGCCGCCGAGCGGCATATCCGGGTGGTCCCCGAGATCGACATCCCGGGCCACTCGCAGGCAGCGATCAGCGCGTATCCGGAACTGGGCAACACCGATGTCATCGACACCTCCGCGCTTTCCGTGTGGGACACCTGGGGCGTCAATCCGAACGTACTCGCCCCCACTGACAACACCCTGCGCTTCTTCGAAGGGGTCTTCGAGGAACTGCTCGACCTGTTTCCCGCCGAGACCTCGCCCTTCATCCATGTCGGTGGCGACGAATGCCCCAAGGACCAGTGGAAGGCGTCACCTGCGGCACAGGCCCGCATGACCGGGGCCGGCCTGGCCGACGAGGACGAGCTCCAGTCCTGGTTCATCCGCCACTTCGACCGCTGGCTCACGGCCAGGGGCCGCCGGCTCATCGGCTGGGACGAGATCCTGGAGGGCGGCCTCGCCGAGGGCGCCGCGGTGTCGTCCTGGCGGGGCTACGCGGGCGGGATCGCGGCCGCCGAGGCCGGGCACGACGTCGTGATGTGCCCCGAGCAGCAGGTGTACCTGGACCACCGTCAGGACGGCGGCCCCGACGAGCCGATGCCCATCGGCTTCGTCCGCACCCTGGAGGACGTCTACCGCTTCGAGCCCGTTCCCCCGGGTCTCTCCGAGGAGGCGGCCCGGCACATCATGGGCGCCCAGGCCAACGTCTGGACCGAGGTCATGCAGAACCGGGACCGCGTCGACTACCAGGTGTTCCCGAGGCTCGCCGCCTTCGCCGAGGTCGCCTGGTCGCGGCTCCCGGCTCCGGGTGAGCGGGACTTCGCCGACTTCGAACGCCGGATGAACACGCACTACGCACGGCTCGACGCCCTGGGCGTCGGCTACCGGCCCCCGGCAGGCCCGCACCCGTGGCAACGCCGGCCCGGCGTTCTGGGTCGCCCGATCGAGGGGCCGCCCCCGACCGTGTGACCGCCACCCCACCCGACGGCCAGGGGAACCGAATTAGTCGTACGAACCCGCTGAAGAGCGTCAATTCGTGCGTCGGGCAGAAGGAATGCCAAAAGTGACTTTTCCCCTGGTCGGGGGTGGAAACACCCTTCGCGGACCCTCGCGTCGGACAGCCCGGAAGATGTGCCAGAGTTGCCACGTCCCGGCCGTGAGCACGTACCGTACGGCGGACAGGCGGGACTGCCGGGACACCGGGAAGGGGCAGCTGGGTTGACCACGCACGCACCGCAGGCGATGCAGTCGGTGACGCTCCCGGCCTCGCTCGACGAGGCCGTGGCGGCTCTCGGCGCCATGCCTGCCGCCGTTCCCGTCGCCGGGGGCACGGACCTCATGTCGGCCGTCAACAAGGGCCTCCTGCGCCCCTCGGGGCTGGTCGGCCTCGGCCGGATCAGCGAGCTGCGCGGCTGGCACTACCAGGACGGCCACGCCCTGCTCGGCGCCGGGCTCACCCACGCGCGCATGGGGCGGCCCGACTTCGCCGCCCTCATCCCCGCGCTGGCGGCCTCCTCGCGTGCCGCGGGCCCGCCCCAGATCCGTAACGCCGGGACGCTCGGCGGGAACATCGCCACCGCGGCGCCGACCGGCGACGCCCTGCCGGCCCTGGCCGCCCTGGAGGCCGAGCTGGTCATCGCGGGCCCCGGGGGCTCCCGCCGTGAGATCCCCGTGTCGCACCTGCTGGCGGGCCGCGAGATGCTCGAGCCCGCCGAGCTGATCGGCTTCGTCCGCGTGCCCCTGCTGCACGCCCCCCAGGTCTTCCTCAAGGCGACCGGCCGCACCGGACCCGGCCGCGCCACCGCCTCCGTGGCGATCGTCCTGGACCCGGCGCGGCGCGGGGTGCGCTGCGCCGTCGGCGCGATCGCCCCGATGCCTCTGCGGCCCCTGGAGGCCGAACGCTGGATCGCCTCCTTGATCGACTGGGACGGCGAACGCGGCCTGGCCCCCGACGCGCTGGCCGCCTTCGGCGAGTACGTCGCGGCGGCCTGCATCCCTGACCAGGCTCCACCGGACGACGGGGGAGAGGCACCTCCGCTGTCGCCCGCCGTCCTGCACCTGCGGCGCACGGTCGCCGCGCTCGCCCGACGCGCACTGGGGAGGGCACTGTCGTGAGCAATGAAGAGAACCCCGAGCAGCAGCACGGGCAGCCCGACCCGTACGCCGGCTGGCAGCCGACCCCGCAGGGCGGTGAGTACGACGCCGACGCGACCGCCTTCGTCCACCTGCCCCCGGAGGACCTCGCCGACCTCGGAAGCGACCCGCTGGCCGCCCCCGGGCAGGGCTACGTCCCGCCGATGATCCTTCCGCTGACCCCGGCCGCGGGTCTCGACCCCGCGGCGACCGGCAGCTGGGTCGTGCAGACGCAGAGCCAGCAGGAGCGGGCGGCCGGCCACTCCCCGGGCACGGAGTCCGCCCCGGAGGCGGTGCACTGGCCCGATCCGAACCAGCAGCAGGACCCGTACCAGCAGCCGTACCCGGACACGTCGCAGTACGCGCAGACGTCGTCCACCACGGCCCAGTGGCATTTCACCGAGGCCGTCCCCGCGGAGCCCGAGCCCGAACCGGCTCCCGAGCCCGCCGGTCACACCGGCGAGTGGACGATCCCGGTGGCGAACGGCGACCTCCCGGAGGAGTCCGGCGAGTTCGCGTCGTCGGCGATGGCCTCCCAGTGGTACGCCGACCCGCCCCCGGCCACGCTGCCCGGCGGCGCATCCGCGCCGTGGGCGACGCAGGAGCGTGCCCCCGAGCCCGAGGCCGCCCCCGAGGAGGCCCCGCCCGGGCCCTCGGAGCCCGTGGAGGCCCCGGAGGGCGCGGAGACCGAGGAGGAGCCCCTCGCGGGCTCCGAGGCCCTCGTGGAGGCCGCAGGAGAGCCGGAAGAGCCCCTGGAGGCCGCTGCCTCCGCGGCCGAAGCCCCGGAATCCGCGGCCGAGGCGCCCTGGACCGAGGCGGCCGAGGCCGGGCCCGGCCTCGAACCCACCCTCGAACACGGCCCCGTGCCCACGGAGGAGCCCGCCGACCCGGCTCCCCTGGCGGGCCCCAGCGAGCACCCTTCGTCCTCGTACGTCCTCCATGTGAACGGCGTGGACCGCCCCGTCAGCGACGCCTGGATCGGCGAATCGCTGCTGTACGTGCTCCGGGAGCGCCTCGGTCTGGCCGGCGCCAAGGACGGTTGCTCGCAGGGCGAGTGCGGTGCCTGCAACGTCCAGGTCGACGGCCGCCTCGTGGCCTCCTGCCTGGTTCCCGCCGCCACGACCGCGGGCAGCGAGGTCCGTACCGTCGAGGGGCTCGCGGTGGACGGCGAACCGTCCGACGTCCAGCGGGCCCTGGCCGAGTGCGGGGCCGTCCAGTGCGGATTCTGCATCCCCGGGATGGCCATGACCGTCCACGACCTCCTGGAGGGCAACCACGCCCCCAGCGAGCTGGAGACCCGGCAGGCCCTGTGCGGCAACCTCTGCAGGTGTTCCGGCTACCGGGGTGTGCTCGACGCCGTACGCGACGTCGTCGCCGGCCGGGAGGCGACCGCGGACGCGGCGGCGACCGCTGCGGACGACGCCGAACCGCGCATCCCGCACCAGGCCGCCCCCGGCGCGGGCAGCGTCCGGGCACACGAGGGAGACGTCCGGTGAACACCGTGCCGTCACCCGCACCACCGGTCATCCCCACCCCCACCAGCCGCCGCAGCGGAGCGAACGACAAGGAGGCGGCGTGACCAGCGACGCAGCCACCGCGACCAGCACCACGCACACCACACCGCCGCCCGAGGGCCCCGGCCCGGACCAGGAGCCGCCCGCGCTCGGACTGGGCACCTCGCTGCCGCCCGCCGACGCCCGCGCCAAGACGGAGGGCACCTTCCCGTACGCGGCCGACCTGTGGGCCGAGGGGCTGCTGTGGGCCGCGGTGCTGCGTTCCCCGCACCCGCACGCGCGCATCGTCTCGATCGACACGGCGGCCGCCGTCGGCATGCCCGGGGTGCGCGCGGTTGTCACGCACGAGGACATCCCCGGGGACGGCTCGTACGGCCGCCGGGTCGTCGACCGTCCCGTGTTCGCCTCCGAGCTCGTACGCCACCACGGCGAGGCGATCGCCGCCGTCGCGGCGGACCACCCCGACACCGCCCGGCTGGCCGCCGCGGCGATCACCGTCGAGTACGAGGTCCTCGAACCGGTCACCGACCCCGAGAAGGCCTTCGCCGCCGAGCCCCTCCACCCCGACGGCAACCTCATCCGCCACATCCCGCTGCGTTACGGCGACCCGGACACCGTGGGCGAGGTCATCGTCGAGGGCCTGTACCGCATCGGCCGTCAGGACCCCGCCCCGATCGGCGCGGAGGCCGGCCTCGCCGTGCCCCGCCCCGACGGGGGCGTCGAGCTCTACACGGCGTCCACCGACCCGCACACCGACCGCGATCTGGCCGCCGCCTGCTTCGGCCTGGACCCCGAGCGGGTCAAGGTCGTCGTGACCGGTGTCCCCGGAGCGACCGGCGACCGGGAGGACCCCGGCTTCCAGATCCCGCTGGGTCTGCTCGCGCTGCGCACCGGCTGCCCCGTCAAACTGGCCGCCACCCGCGAGGAGTCCTTCCTCGGGCACGCCCACCGCCACCCCACCCTGCTGCGCTACCGCCACCACGCGGACGCGCAGGGCAGACTGGTCAAGGTCGAGGCGCAGATCCTGCTCGACGCGGGCGCCTACGCCGACTCCTCGTCCGAGTCCCTGGCCGCCGCCGTGGCCTTCGCCTGCGGGCCGTACGTCGTCCCGCACGCCTTCATCGAGGGCTGGGCGGTCCGTACGAACAATCCGCCCTCCGGGCATGTGCGGGGCGAGGGCGCGATGCAGGTCTGCGCCGCGTACGAGGGCCAGATGGACAAACTGGCGGCCAAGCTGGGCATCGACCCGGTCGAGCTCCGCCTGCGCAACGCCCTCTCCACGGGCGACATCCTGCCCACCAGCCAGACCGTGACCTGCCCCGCGCCCGTGGCCGAACTCCTCGGCGCGCTCCGTGACTTCCCGCTCCCTGCGCTCCCCAAGGACACGCCGGAGGACGACTGGCTGCTCCCGGGGGGCCCGGAGGGCGCCGGTGAACCCGGAGCCGTTCGGAGGGGTGTCGGCTACGCCCTGGGCATGGTCCACATGCTCGGCGCCGAGGGTGCCGACGAGGTCTCCACAGCCACGGTGCGGGTCCATGACGGCGTCGCCACCGTCGTCTGCGCGGCCGTCGAGACCGGCCAGGGCTTCACCACCCTCGCCCGCCAGATCGTCCAGGAGACCCTGGGCGTCGAAGAGGTCCACGTGGCGGCGGTGGACACCGACCAGCCCCCGGCGGGCCCGGCGACGCACGGCCGCCACACGTGGGTCTCGGGCGGCGCGATCGAACGCGCCGCCAAGATGGTCCGTACGCAGCTCCTCCAGCCGCTGGCCCACAAGTTCGGGATGTCCACGGAGCTCCTCCAGATCGCCGACGGCAAGATCACCTCGTACGACGGTGTGCTGTCCACGACGGTCACGGAGGCGATGGAGGGCAAGGAACTCTGGGCCACCGCCCAGTGCCGCCCCCACCCCACCGAGCCCCTGGACGAGTCCGGACAGGGCGACGCGTTCGTGGGCCTGGCCTTCTGCGCGGTCCGCGCGGTGGTCGACGTCGACATCGAACTCGGCTCGGTCCGGGTGGTCGAGATGGCGGTCGCCCAGGATGTCGGCCGGATCCTCAACCCGTCCCAGCTGGCGACCCGCATCGAGGCGGGCGTCACCCAGGGCATCGGCGCGGCCCTCACGGAGAACCTCCGCACCGCTCGCGGCGTGATCCGCCACCCGGACCTCACCGGTTACGCCCTCCCGACGTCCCTGGACGCGCCGGACATCCACATCGTCAAGCTGGTCGAGGAACGCGACGTGGTGGCCCCCTTCGGCGCCAAGCCGGCCTCGGCGGCCCCGGTGGTGACCTCCCCTGCGGCGGTGGCCTCGGCGGTCCGCGCAGCGACGGGCCGCCCGGTCAACCGGCTGCCGATCCGCCCCCAGGCGGCGGTGGCCGCGCCCAAGTCCTGATCCGGCGGCGCCTGCCGGCTCAGCAGGCGCCGTCGTCGACGGTGGCGGTCAGCTCGTACTCGGGAATGGAGTTGCTGCTGCCGTCCGCGCCCGGGACGAAGATTCCGCCCTCCGAGGACTCCTCCTCCGTGACGCGCATGCAGACGGTGGTGTCGCTACCGCCCGCCGCTATCTCGTAGTCGTGCCCCTCGCCGGCCCGCTCCACGGAAACCTTGTACAAGGGCCCCTGGTCCTCGCCGGCCTTCAGGACGGCCGCCTCGATCAGTGAGGTGTAGCCGTCCGTCGGGTCGCGGCGGATCTGAGTGTCGGCGGCCATGGACTCGGCCGCGTCCTCGGCGGCCTCCCGGACCTCGCTCGCGCTCCAGGACCTCTGGTCGACGCCGGCCTGGACCGAGCACCCACCGAAGACGAACACCCCGGCCACCCCGAAGGCGGCGATCCGCCCCACCGCCAGAGCCGCGTCCGACGGCTGCCGCCCCGCGTGCGGCCGGGCCCGCCAGTACAGCCGGTACGGGCCGGCCAGCGCGATGACCAGGAATGCGGCGGCGATGGCGAACAAGAAGACGACGGCCGACATGTACGCACTCCCCGTGATTCCGCTGAATCGGTGCCGGACAAGGGGGCAGATGCTACTCGCCGGAACCGGCGCGAGCCGGGTCTCGGTCGAGCCTCGATATTCTCGTCCGATCGGTGCCGGTGAGGACGAAACCGGTACGGTGAGCAGGCCGATGGCCGCGCGTCTCGGACGAAGCGGTATGTAGAGACGGACTTGGGGAAATTCGTGACCTTCGAACAGGAATGGGCCGAACTACGCGCGGCCGCGGCCGCGCGCAGCGCCATGCGGATCAACAGTGTCCCGGCCGAGGGCGGCGGGGGAAGTTCCGGCGACCTGGTGGTCAATCGCGACGATCTCGGTTCTATCGGAAATGACGCCTATGACCTGCGGACGAAGGTGTCCCGGCAGGGCGACCACGCCCGTCCTGCCACCTTCGAGGCAGCCATCGCGCTCACCAACGGTAATTTCGCGAGCGGTTCTGCGGTGCTCAAGGTGCATGACCGCTGGAACACACACCTGAAGACCCTTCTGGATTCTCTTGCGCACATTTCGAATCACCTGGATTTCACCAAGGCCCAGCACGCGAAGGACGACGTGAAGATCGAGGGAGATCTGGCGCCGATCTCCAAGCTCACGGAATACATGAAGTAGGGGGCGGGGGATCATGGGTACGCTCAAATACGAGGACATAGTCGACGCCCCGCTGGGGAAGCTGAAGACCGCGGTCGACGACTGGTCGAAGATGGCGGGCGATCTGGAGAGGCTCGCCACCGAGGCCCGCGACGGGATGAAGGCCAAGGCGGACAAGGCGGACTGGGAAGGTCTCAACGCCGGTGTCACCAAGGCGTTCATCGGCAAGACGGTCAAGGAGGTCGCGGACGCCGCGGCCGAGGCCAAGGGCGTGAAGCAGATCCTCGAAGAGGGTCACAACGCCATCAAGAAGGCCAAGGACGACCTGATCGACATCCGGGACCACGAAGGGCCCGCGGCCGGGATCAAGGTTGACGGCCACGGCAAGGTCACCGCACGCCACCCGGTGGAGGACATGCCTCCCCAGCAGAAGGCGCACGACCCCGACTACCCCGCACTGGTGCAGCAGCAGAAGGCGAACATCGCCTCCTGGCAGAAGAAGATCGACCTGATCGTCGACAACTGCAACGACACCGATGTGTCCTTCAAGAACTCCCTCGAAGCCAACGTCACGGACCGCAAGGACTTCAACGCCCCGAAGTACACGAAGATGGACCAGGAGGAGGCCGCCCGGGCCGCCGGCCTGGCCGCCAAGGGCCGCGACATCACGCACACCGAACTCCAGCAGCTCAACGAACTGCTGGCGGACAACAGCAAGTCCGTGGAGTTCTCGAAGAACTTCTACGAGAAGCTCGGCCCGGAGAAGTCCCTCGCGTTCTTCGGCCAGCTCTCCACGGACACGTACGAATACGGCAAGCTCGACAAGGAGCGGCTGAAGGACGTCCAGGAACTCCAGAAGAACCTGGGCCTCAACCTGGCCACCGCCTCCCACGACAAGGCGTTCTCCGACGAGTGGGGCCCCGAGCTCCGCAAGATGGGCACGGAACGCGTCCCGCTGGCCAAGTACGACTCCAACGGGCCGTACGGCTACCAGCTGCTCGGCGGCATCATGCGGTACGGGAACTACGACAAGGCGTTCCTCAATCCGATCGCTGAACACGTGGCGCAGCTGCACCAGAAGGACCCGTACATGTTCGCCGACAACAAGGTGGTGAACAGTCCGTTCAAGAACCCGTTCAACCCGTCCGGTGTGAACGGGGCCGGCTACGACCCGGCGACCGCCATGCTGGAGGCGCTCGGCAACAGCCCGGACGCGGCGAAGCACTTCTTCAACGACCCGCCGACCGCGTACAACGAGGACGGCACGGTCAACCACGGAGCCACGGCCGACCTCGGCAAGAACGGCGACACGCCGATCGAGAACTACCTCGACTTCTTCGGCAACGAGAAGTGGGAGTCCTTCCCGGACGTCAACTCGCTGGACGAGGACGAGCTCAAGAACTCCCTCAACCAGATGCCCGACGCGCTGGGCCACGCCCTGGAATCGGCGACGCTGGGCTACCCGGCGGGGCACCCGGACGGTGGTGTGGTGCGGGACGCGGACAATGCCGCGGTCATGCAGAAGGTCATGGAGAAGTACGGTGCCGACGCCGGCCTGCTCAAGCAGCAGGAGGCGATGGCCGACAGCCTGGGCACCATGGGTGCCGGGTACATCGACGACATCAACTGGGCTCTGGACAAGGGCGGGACGGACAGTGTCTTCGCCCCGGGCAAGAACCCGGACGGACATATCGACTTCGCGGACGACGACGAGGGCAGGAGTGTCGCACGTCAATTCCTCAGTGCTCTGGGCCAGCACCCGGACGCCTACGCGACGGTCTCGGCGGCGGAGCAGGTCTACACCCGCAGTGTGCTGGAGAACCAGGTCGGTCCGAACGGGGCGATCGACACGGGTGGTGCCAGGTCGACCGTGCATGTGGGTGCCGAGGTCCAGGGCATGCTCGACCAGTCCCGGGCCGACCAGGTCCAGGCCGACAACATGAAGAGCCACGAGGACTACGAGAAGGCTGTCGAAAAGCGCTCCGGGTGGGTCGAGTTCGGCGCGGCGGCGGGCATCGCCGCGGGCGTCGCCTTCCTGCCGGCCACCGCGGCGGTCGGGACGGCTGCCGTGCTCATTCCGCTGGCCACCGACACGGCCAGCGGTGGGGCGGAGCAGCTGATCGGACAGTTCGTCGGTGACATGTCGGACAACTCGGTCGACGCGAACAAGGAGAAGGCCGAGGAGCTGACGCGGGAGGAATGGAACAGGATCTATCGGTCCGGCGAGTCCATGGCTGAGGCACCGATGGAGGAGTTCCTCGCGAGCAACACCACGGACAAGGACGCTGACTTCCGTCAGGACATGAAGGAGTCCATGAGGCTCGGCTATGCGACAGGCAACGACCGGGAGAACCAGCAGGGCAACGACCCGGAGACAGGCTGAGACGGTGGTTGGAAGGCAGCGGAGCAGAGGGATGCAGATGGTGATCAGTCGTAGGGGCGGGTGCAGGGGGCTCCTCGGAGCGGCTGTAGCCGGTGCGGTCGTTGTGGGAGCCGCGGGCTGTGGGGGAGGAGAGGGCCAATCCACGAAGGCGGGAAACTCCTCCGTTTCGGCCGAGCAACTCTGCGGCGCGAAGGTGATGTCGGCCGGTGCGGTCGAAGCGGTCAAGGTGATCACCGGCTCATCGCGGTTCGTGGCGGATGGCGAGGAGGCGACCGTTGCCCACGCCGCGCAGGAGCTGCGCGACGCGTTCGCCTCGTCCACCCTGGGGGACGGGGAGATCTGCGGAGCGTTCGCGTCCGGCAGTGCCGCCCCGCAGGTCGAGATCGGGTGGGAGCTGGTGGGGAGCGCCCCGGCCGGGGAACCGGCGTCCAAGTTCACCTTGCTGAGGATGGGGGAGCAGGCGCTGGCTGCTCCGGACAGTGGCATCGTCAGGTTCGCCTGCCGCAGCGAGAGGCTGGCAGGTGCCAGTCCGGCGCACATCGCCATCACCGCTGAGTACGACGGCATCGCTCCCGAGCCTGAGGACGACAAGCGGGCGAAGGCGCTCATGGACGCCTACGTGACGGTCGCCCACTCCGTGGCGCTGGCTATGGCGGAGGAGCTGGGCTGTGAGAACAACGCGGGGCTGCCCGAGACCCCCGATCTCACGCCGAAGTAGCTGCTCAGCGGGGTCGGATGGTGACCCGGCGCTCGGGCCCCGAGGCTCGGGGTTCGAGCGCCGGGTGTGGCGCCATCACTCGTTCGAGGGGCCGGGGGATGCCGGCCGGACCGACGCTTGAGCTTCGGGCTTCGAGGGCTGAGACGCGAGGGCCGGGGTTCGAGCGCTGTTGTTCATCCGGGGGGTAGGTAAGGGCTTTTGGGGAACCGCCCCTCCCTCCCCACCCCGTCACGGCCAGCAAGTATGACTAATAGTGAGCGAGTTGCGGCGGAGAGTCGCGGCTGCTTACGGTGCCCACAACGAGACGACCCCGACGGGTGTTTGCCGCACCGGCCGGGGTCTGACCCAAGATCGCGCACCCAAGAAGGACGATCTCGTGGCTATCCAGCACCCTAGCTCCGCCCCGCCCGCTCCCGCAGCCTCGCGCCCGTACCGCAAGGCGCACACCGGCTACGGCAAGCAGACCGTCCCGGCCCAAGGTCCCTCCGGTGCAGTGGCCTTCGCCTATCTGCCCGAGCGTGAACGCTACGTCGCCGGGTATGTCGACCACCTCCCCGACGGCGCCGCCATGGACATCAAGTCGCTGGCCAAGGACCTGCCCCTGTACGGCCAGATGGCCATCGGCACCGCACTGCGCGCCCTCGCCGTGGCTGGGCATCTGCGTCGCGTGCGCTGCCGGGTGGAAGGGGCCGGTCAGTGCCGGTGGGTGACGCTCACTTACTGGTCCCGGACCGCTCACGACAACGAGTGGTGGATCGCCAGGCTCGCAGGTGAGGCTGCCACTGGCCCGGAGCAGGCGCCCGCACCCTCCGCCGAACCGGCGGTCGTACCCCGACAGCGCACTGCGGAGCGGCCCGGCCCCAACCCGCCCCCGGCGCCGCAAGAGGAGCCGGGCGTAGGCGCCTCCTCGGCTGTCGCGGCCCCTTCCTCCGCCTACCTCACCCTCGCCGAACTCGGCCGCAGCGAACCCCGCCTGGCGCTCTCCGCCGCCGACTGCGCCGCGCTGGAACCGCTCGCCGCCGCATGGTTCACGCGAGGTGTCGGCGCCGACTACCTGACCTCGGCGCTCACCGCCGGACTGCCCGAGTGCATCGGGTCGCCCATCGGCCTGGTACGCCGCCGCCTCACCGACAAGATGCCGCCCCACCTGCCCCCGGCACCCGCACCGAACCAAGGCGGCCTCCCCGCCACCCCCGTCCGCAGCGTCCTGGTCGAGTGTGCCGACTGTGGCCGCCCCGGCCCGGCCGAAGCGCTCCCGGACGGCCTCTGCCGCCCCTGCACGACCGCACACCTGCCCCCGCAGTCAGTCGAAGGCGCAACGCCCGCCGGGGTCGAACGCGACGTCCCTGCCCTCGTCGCGAGCCTCCGCAACCTGATGCGCACCCCCTGAGCAGTCACGCGCCGGGCCGAGTTGGGCCACCACCAGCCCGTACAGCAGCTCGGCGTCCACGAACTCCCCGTCCTGCGGAGGCCCGCACCGCCAGCTCAGCGGATACGTGTTGCCGTGGGCGGCAGGAATCCCGACGTACTGGTCGCGGGCCGCCGGGCCGAAGCGCTTCGCGCCGGGCGGCCAGTCGAAGTCCTGGCTCGCGCCGGCTTCCAGTAGGAAGTACGTCCACCGCGCCCCTGCGATCTCCCGCACGACGGGCCCCGGATCGCCGTCCGTGAGGGTGGCGAGGTGGTGCAGCACCGCCTCGCCCCGGACGCCGCGCAGCCGGATGGCGTCGAAGTGAATGCCGATGAGGCGGAGTTGGAGCCCCGATGCGGGTACCCATTCGGGGAGCTTCTTGCTCGTCATGGCTATGAGCATCGTGGTGACTGCGTAGCGTGACCAGCAGGACGCGATCCACATCCACGCGATGTGGGGAGAGTGGTGATGGCTGTGGCGACGAGTGGCGGGACGACGCGTGGGCGGCGGCTGGTGGGGGAGCTGATCCGCATCCACCGGGTGCGGGCGGGTCACACACAGAAGGAAGCGGCGGAGCAACTGCTGATCTCGGAGTCGCTGATGGGCGCGGTGGAGCGCGCGGAGCGCATTCCGTCGCGCGACCTGCTGATCGACGCGGACCGGGTGTTCGGTGCGGGCGGGGCTCTGAAGGCGTGCTGCGAACTGGTGGACGAGGAGAAGTACCCGCCGAAGTTCCTGGACTGGGCGAAGCTGGAGCGGAACGCGCGGGTGATCAGCGCATACGAGACGATGCTGATCCCGGGCCTGCTCCAGGCGGAGGCGTACGTGCACGCGCTGTACCGGTCGCGCGTACCGGCGTACACGGAGGACGAGATCGCCCGGCACGTCGGAGCGAGGCTGGAGCGGCAGACGGTTCTGTCGCGCACGCCGCCGCCGCGGATCGGGTACGTCATCGAGGAGTCGGTCCTGGACCGGACGCTCGGCGGGCCCGAGGTGCTGAAGGAGCAGCTGCGGCACGTGCTCGACTGCGTGGAGCGGTTCAACCACCTGACGGTGCAGGTGATGCCGTCGGCTCAGCACACGCATGCGGGGCTGATGGGACCCATGCAGTTGATGTCCACGGCGGAAGGCCGCAACTTGATGTATGTGGAGGCTCAGGGCGGCGGTAGGTTGATCTCAAAGCCGGAGCAAGTGAGTGACCAGCTCGACCTCTTCGGCATCCTGCGGGCGCAGGCGCTCAACCCATGGAAGTCCGCGGAGATCATCGAGACGAAGGTGAGGCAACTGTGAGCGACGGACCCCGGCTGACCTGGTTCAAGTCCAGCTACAGCGGCAACGAGGGCGGGGCCTGCCTCGAAGTCGCCTACGACTGGCACAAGTCCAGCTACAGCGGCAACGAAGGCGAGGCCTGCGTCGAGGTCGCCACCTGCCCTCACACCGTCCACGTCCGCGACTCCAAGGTCACCGACGGCCCCACCTTCACCGTCACCCCCACCGCCTGGACCGCATTCGTGGCGGGTGCGGCCAAGGGCTGACCGCCCGCCCGTCATCCCGGGCCGCGCCGGATCAGGGCCGGGACAAGCGCGTTTCATGACCAATGGGAGACTTCTCATGCAATGGCCAGCCCGACAGGAATTCGACCGTTGGGCCGGACGGCAGCAGAGCTGGGGCGCCGGCCTGATGGCACTGTCCGCAGCCCTGTTCCTCTGGTTGGGGTACTTGCTGCTGATCCCGTTCACTGTGCATCACTTTCAGGATGAAATCGCTTGTGAAGCTCCGGTGTTCTACGACAGTGAGAGCACCTCGTACAGCCAAGGCGCGGCAAAGATGTGCAGCGCCGAGCGTGACTGGCCAGAACTGCTCGGAATCGGATTTCTTGCCGTGCCCCCCGCTGTCGCGGGTGCGGCGCTGTTCACGAGCGGGAGCGCACGCAAGCGGGCGAGCTCCCATGTCTTCCGGATTCTGGAGATGCAGGAGGCCGAGGAGCGCGCCCGGCAGAAGGCGCGGCCGAAACCCTGAGGTGGTGGCAGGCTCGCGCACGCAGAAACGGCCGCCCCACGGGATGGGGCGGCCGTCACCTTTCGCCGGAGGCCGTGACCGGATTCGAACCGGTGTAACTCGAGTTGCAGTCGAGCCCCTGAACCTCTCGGGCACACGGCCGTGCGTTTCTTGATCTGCTGTCGACCGTACGGGCCCGCCGGGGCCCGGCCAAGGGTCACGGGCGGGCCGCAACGTGACTGCCATACCGCGTTCATGTTCGCGGTCCTGGCGAGCCGTTGGTCCTACGGCGAAGGGACCAGCCGGATTCCGCCCACCGACAGGGGTCACCGGGGGTGGTGGCCCTTACTCTGGGGCTCATGACTGCCCTGGAACCCCGTGACGCCGAGGTCACCGCCGCCATAGTCGAGACCACCGTCGTCGAACCGGCGGAAGGTGTCCTCGGGCGGACCTACCGGGCACTCAGCATCGGCATCGTCTCCGTCGTACTGCTCATCGCCTTCGAGGCGACCGCCGTGGGCACGGCGATGCCGGTCGCGGCCCGTGAGCTGCAGGGCATCCCGCTCTACGCCTTCGCCTTCTCCGCGTACTTCACCACCAGCCTCTTCGCCATGGTGCTCTCCGGGCAGTGGGCCGACCGGCGCGGGCCGCTCGCCCCGCTCGCCACCGGGATCGGGGCCTTCGGGGCGGGGCTGCTGCTCTCCGGGACCGCGGCGAACATGTGGACGTTCATCCTGGGGCGGGCCGTCCAGGGCATCGGCGGCGGGCTCGTCATCGTGGCGCTGTACGTCGTCATCGGGCGGGCCTACCCGGAGCGGATCCGGCCGGGCATCATGGCCGGCTTCTCGGCGGCCTGGATCGTGCCGTCCGTCGTCGGCCCGCTGGCCTCCGGGACCGTGACCGAGCACCTCGGGTGGCGCTGGGTCTTCGTCGGCATCCCGGTCCTCATCCTCCTGCCGCTGGGCCTCGCGCTGCCCGCGATCCGGCGGATGGCGGGAGGGGCCGCGGACGCGGAGGCCGCGGCGGAGCCCTTCGACCGGCGCCGCATCCGGCTCGCGCTCGGGATCTCGGCCGGTGCCGGGCTGCTCCAGTACGCGGGGCAGGAGCTGCGGTGGGTCTCTCTTGTCCCGGCGCTCGCCGGTGCCGCGCTGCTCGTCCCCGCCGTGCGCGGGCTGCTGCCCCGGGGGACCGTGCGGGCCGCGCGGGGACTGCCCGCCGTGATCCTGCTGCGGGGGATATCGGCCGGCTCGTTCATCGTCGCGGAGTCCTTCGTCCCGCTGATGCTCGTGACCCAGCGTGGACTCTCCCCGACGCTGGCAGGCCTCTCCCTGGCCGCCGGGGGTCTGACCTGGGCGCTCGGCTCGTACGTCCTGGCCCGGCCCCGGCTGGAGCCCCACCGCGGGGCACTCATGGTGGTGGGCATGGTGCTCGTGACCCTGGCGATCGTCGCGGCGCCGAGTGTGCTGATCGAGGCGGTACCGGTGTGGACCCTGGCCGTGGTCTGGGGCGTCGGGTGCTTCGGCATGGGCATCGTGATCGCGTCGACGAGCGTGCTGCTGCTGAAGCTGTCGGCGCCGCACGAGGCGGGTGCCAACTCGGCTGCCCTCCAGATCTCGGACGGCCTGTCCAACGCGCTGCTGCTCGCCGCGGGCGGTGCGGCGTTCGCCGCGCTCGGCGGCGGCGCGGTGGGCGTGGCCGCCCACGGGGCCGTGGAAAGCGGTACGGCCACGGCGCATCCCGGGGCGTTCACGGTGGTGTTCCTGCCGATGGCGGCGGTGGCGCTGGTGGGGGTGTGGGTCGCTACGCGGGTGCGGACGGATTCTTAGTACCGCGTGGTACTACGCGGTACCATTCGTCCATGGCTGGTCTGAATCTGAGGTTTACCGAGGAAGAGCTCGACGCCCTGCGTGCTCGCGCCGAGGCTGAGGGGCGAAGCATGCAGTCCTTCGCTCACGATGCGGTGATCACCGCCATAAACGAACACTCGCGCCTCTTCAACGAGGCAGCCGATCATGTGCTGAAGGTCAGTGAGGAGCTGAACCGGAGGCTCGCCTGATGCGGTACCTGACACTGCCCGAGCTTCTGAATCTTGCAGAACGGCTGGGGGCCGCCGAGGTACGCGACTACGGGCTGCTCGACTCGGCATTGGCGCGCCCGCAGGCGAGCGTATTCGGTCAGGACGCCTATCCGGACGTGTGGCAGAAAGCCGCGGCGCTCATGGAGTCCCTGGCGCGCAACCACGCGCTCGTCGATGGCAACAAACGCATCGCCTGGTACGCGACATGGGTTTTCCTGCACATGAACGGGCATCCGCTCGACGCAGGCTTCGACGTGGACGAGGCCGAGCGGTTCGTGCTGGATGTGTGTCAAGGAGTGCTGGAAATGGCCAAGATCGCGGAGCAGCTGCCCGGGTTCGCCAGGTAGCCGTGTCCTGTGAAGCGGGTCTCAGCAGTGCCGAGTCGCAGCTGATCCGTACGGGGTTCCGCGCCGCCCGCCGGTAGGGTGGCCCGGTTGTCGTATCGGCAGCCGCCCACGTACCCGAGTGCCCTGAACCGGAGACCGTGACTACTACCGCCTCCCACCACCTCTCACCCGCCTTTCCCGGCCGCGCCCCCTGGGGGACGGCCGGGAAGCTGCGCGCCTGGCAGCAGGGTGCCATGGAGAAGTACATCCAGGAGCAGCCGCGCGACTTCCTCGCGGTCGCGACGCCCGGCGCCGGGAAGACCACCTTCGCGCTGACCCTCGCCTCATGGCTGCTGCACCACCACGTGGTGCAGCAGATCACCGTCGTGGCGCCCACCGAGCACCTCAAGAAGCAGTGGGCGGAGGCCGCCGCCCGCATAGGTATCAAGCTCGACCCCGACTACAGCGCCGGCCCGGTGAGCAAGGAGTACCACGGGGTCGCGATCACGTACGCCGGTGTCGGCGTGCGCCCCATGCTCCACCGCAACCGGTGCGAGCAGCGCAAGACGCTCGTGATCCTCGACGAGATCCACCACGCCGGTGACTCGAAGTCCTGGGGTGAGGCCTGCCAGGAGGCGTTCGACCCGGCGACGCGGCGGCTCGCGCTCACCGGTACGCCCTTCCGGTCCGACACCAACCCGATCCCCTTCGTGGCGTACGAGGAGGGCAACGACGGCATCCGCCGCTCCTCGGCCGACTACACCTACGGCTACGGCAACGCCCTCGCCGACGGGGTCGTCCGCCCCGTGATCTTCCTCAGCTACAGCGGCAACATGCGCTGGCGCACCAAGGCCGGGGACGAGATCGCCGCCCGGCTCGGCGAGCCGATGACCAAGGACGCCATCGGGCAGGCCTGGCGCACCGCGCTCGCGCCCACCGGCGAGTGGATCCCCAACGTGCTGTCCGCCGCCGACAAGCGGCTCACCGAGGTGCGCAAGGGGATTCCGGACGCGGGCGGGCTCGTCATCGCGACGGACCAGGAGTCGGCGCGCGCGTACGCCAAGATCCTGAAGAAGGTGACGGGCGAGTCCCCGGCCGTGGTCCTCTCCGACGAGAAGGCGGCGTCGAAGAAGATCGACAAGTTCAGCCAGGACGAATCGCGCTGGATGGTCGCGGTGCGCATGGTGTCGGAGGGCGTCGACGTCCCGCGCCTCGCGGTCGGCGTGTACGCCACGACCATCTCGACGCCGCTCTTCTTCGCCCAGGCCGTAGGCCGTTTCGTACGGTCGCGGCGCCGGGGCGAGACGGCTTCCGTCTTCGTGCCGACCATCCCGATGCTCCTCGACTTCGCGAACGAGATGGAGGTCGAGCGCGACCACGTGCTCGACAAGCCCAAGAAGGGCAGCGACGAGGAGAACCCGTTCGCCGAGGAGGACCAGCTCCTCGCGGACGCGGAGAAGCTCGAGGACGAGGAGACCGAGGAGCAGCTGCCCTTCGAGGCCTTGGAGTCCGACGCGGTCTTCGACCGGGTGCTGTACGACGGCGCGGAATTCGGCATGCAGGCGCACCCGGGCAGCGAGGAGGAGCAGGACTACCTGGGCATCCCCGGCCTCCTCGAACCCGATCAGGTGCAGCTGCTGCTCCAGAAGCGGCAGACCCGGCAGATCGCGCACAGCAGGCAGAAGCCGGCGGAGGAGGCGGACCTGCTGGAGAAGCCGGCCGAGGGGCGGCCGGTGGTCACGCACAAGAAGCTGCTGGAGCTGCGCAAGCAGCTCAACACGATGGTGTCGGCGTACACCCACCAGAGCGGCAAGCCGCACGGGGTGATCCACACCGAGCTGCGGAGGGTGTGCGGCGGGCCGCCCAGCGCGGAGGCGACGGCCGGGCAGATCCAGGACCGGATCAAGAAGGTCCAGGAGTGGGCCACCCGAATGCGGTGATTCCTGCTCCGAAGGCCCCGGCACACGCGCGGATCACGCCGCCCGAGTGCCGGGGCCCCGGTGTGATCCGGGCCGGGCGCCGGCGGGCGGTTCCGCGCGGGGCGTGCGCCGTCCCCCGGGGGCGCGTGAGGGTGCGGCGGGCTCCGTGGGTGGGAAGTTTTTGCGACATATATTTCACGGTGAGTTAACAATCGTTCACGTGTGATGTACGGAGCGTTGTCACGGCGTCACCCGACTTGAACGCGCGTAGATGTTCGCGTTCCGGACGGTCTCCCGCTGACCGGCGGTTATGTCATGCGACTCCGGAGGGAGACCGGATTCTGGACGAGGGCTTCCGCTGAGCGGACCCTCTCGCTAATGTCCCCGAAACATGAACGCCCCGTGGCAATGTGGCCGCGGAGCGCAGCCGGTGTTATGGCCAGTCGGCGGCCTCTCGGTGCGTCGCCGTGGGACCGGCGTCGGCATCCCGGAGAGACAACCGCCCCGCTCACCACGAGGGAGAGGGCGTCGTGACCGCGGAGACTTCTCAGACGCTCGACCGGGGACTGCGTGTCCTCAAGCTGCTCGCCGATACCGATCACGGCCTGACCGTCACCGAGTTGTCGAACAAACTCGGCGTCAACCGCACCGTGGTCTACCGACTGCTCGCCACCCTGGAACAGCACGCGCTCGTCCGGCGTGATCTGGGTGGCCGGGCCCGAGTGGGTCTGGGCGTGCTGCGCCTGGGCCGTCAGGTGCACCCGCTCGTCAGGGAGGCGGCACTGCCCGCGCTGCGCTCCCTGGCCGAGGACATCGGGGCCACCGCCCACCTCACGCTCGTCGACGGGTCGGACGCGCTCGCGGTCGCCGTCGTCGAGCCGACCTGGACCGACTACCACGTGGCCTACCGGGCCGGCTTCCGTCACGCCCTGGACAGGGGCGCCGCGGGCCGGGCGATCCTCACCGCCCGGCAGAAGACGGTCGACCACCCGGGCTACACCCTCACCCAGGGCGAGCTCGAAGCCGGTGCCTGCGGGGCGGCGGCGCCGCTGGTCGGGGTATCGGGGGTGGAGGGCAGCGTGGGTGTGGTCATGCTCGCGGACGCCGTACCGGAACGGGTCGGACCGAGGGTCCTCGACGCGGCTCGTGAGGTCGCCGACGCGCTGCGTTAGCACGAGCGCCGGCGCCGCGTCGGGCCGAGCGCCCGCGCTGCACCAGGACGGGCGCCGCGGTGCGGGCCCGACCGCCCCGGTGGCGCCGGGGCGGTCGGAGCCGGAGGCGCGCGGCGGTTAGATTGGGCGGGTGGCCATTCGTCTCTCTCGCCCCCGCCTTCTCGCCCTCTGCGCGCTGCCCGTCCTCGCACTGTTCGGTACGGCCGCCTTCGCGCCGCTGCCGTTCACCGTGGCGCAGCCCGGCACCACCGCGGACGTCCTCGGGGACGACAAGGGGACACCGGTCATCACGGTCAAGGGTGCGCCGACCCACCCCACCGACGGCAAGCTGCTGATGACCACGATCCTCGCGACGTCGCCGACGGCCGACATCGGCGTCGGGGACGTGGTGGACAGCTGGTTCAGGACGGACCGGGCGGTCATGCCGCGGGACTCCGTCTATCCGGCCGGCGACTCCGAGAAGGAGATCGAGCAGCACAACCTCCAGGACATGAAGGAGTCGCAGAACGTCGCCGTCGACGCGGCCCTGAACTACCTGGACATGAAGCCCGGCTCGGTGGACATCACCCTGCACCTCGCCGATGTCGGCGGTCCGAGCGCGGGCCTGTTCTTCTCCCTCGGGATCATCGACAAACTCTCGGACAACGGCTCCGGAGGCAACCTGACCGGCGGCCGCACCATCGCGGGTACGGGGACGATCGAGGCCGACGGCGCGGTCGGCGCGGTCGGCGGGGTCAGCCTCAAGACGCAGGCAGCCCGGCGGGACGGCGCGACCGTCTTCCTGGTGCCGAAGGCCGAGTGCAAGCAGGCGAAGGCCGAGCGGCCCGACGGGCTGCGGCTGATCTCCGTCACGACGCTGAAGAGCGCGGTGTCCTCGCTACGGGCCCTGGACGAGGGGGGCAAGGTTCCGGGCTGCTGACCTGCGGCTCCGGACCCTCCATGGTGCGCCAGGCGGGGAAGACCAGCGGGCTCAGCGTCGCCAGGAAGTACACCCCGCCCATCGCCAGCAGCGCCCTCGTCGCGCCCATCCCCTCGACCAGCAGGCCCGCCGCCAGCCCGCCCACCGGCATGGCGAGCTCACAGCCCGCCGTGAGGGCACCCGAGACCCTGCCGAACAGCGCGGTCAGCATCCCCAGGTCGGCCGCCCCGCCCAGCTCGCCCTCGGCGTGCACGGGCAGCAGGACGGCGTTCCATCCCTGGTCGGTGCCGTTCATGAACATCACCATGAGGACCACGGCGAGCAGCAGCCGGTTGCCCAGCAGGTAGGCGTAGCCCTCCCGCAGCTCGGCGCGGTAGATGCGCAGCGACACGGGGGCCGCGGTCCTGCTCGGCTCGGCCGAGCGGATGCCTCGTACGCCCGCCGCGACCAGCAGGGCGGACAGCGCGAACGAGGCGGCGTCCAGCAGGAGCACGGTCTCGGCGCCCGCGAAGGCGATCAGTACGCCCGCCAGTGCCGCGCCGACCATGCGGGCACCCCGCGACACCGCGTCGAAGAGGCTGGCGGCGCGGGCGAGCGTGGTGCCGGCGTGCTCGGCGAGGTCGGGGACCAGGACGTAGCGCGCGGTGTTCCCGGGCGTGTGGGCCAGCCCGTTCAGCGCCATCAGCGCGCACAGCATCCAGAAATGGAGCGCTCCCGCGTGGTGCAGCAGCGGAATCGTGGCGATGGCGGCGCCGCAGACCGTGTCGGAGGCGATGGAGACCCGGCGCCGGCCGATCCGGTCGATGACCGGGCCGCCGATCAGGGCGGCGACGACGATCGGCAGGGTCGCGCAGAAGGCGACGACGCCGGCCCGGCCGGCGCTCCCCGTGGTCTCCAGGACGAACCACGGCACGCCGATGAGGGTGAGCGAAGTGCCCGCCGTGGATATCGAGTTGGCCGCCAGGACAGCGGCGAGCGGCGTGCGGTCCCGCGGCTGTTTCCCCCCGTCCACCATCAGGCCGTTCGCGCGGCGCGGGCCGGGGGAGGCGTGCTCCGGGCCAGCCGGAGGCCCAGCTCGACCAGCGTCCAGCCCATCCGGTGGCGCAGTCCGGGGCGTACGGGGACGAACTCGGCCGCTTCATGCCGGAGTTCGGCGGCGCGGTAGGTGTGGAGCAGCAGGTGGATGTCGCTGTGCATGACGGTGATCCCCTCAGTCGGTGGGACGCGGGAACATGTGCAGATGGGTGCGGACCACGGCCGACCCCTCGGTGTCCTCGGGGACGCGGTCCTGGTAGCTGTGGACGAGCTCGTGCATCTTCTCCGCGAGCTCCTGCGAGAGCTCCGGGGTGAGGCGCAGCTTGAAGTCACTGAGTTCCCAGGCCCGGCGCCACTCCCCAGACCATTCGTGCATCGTCCCCAGCCAGGTGTTCAGCTCCTGGCCGTGCGTGGTGGCGATCTCGTGGAGTACTACTCCGACGGCGCCGCGTACCTCGGCGTCCGGGTGTTCCAGGAAGCTGCTGGTGCTGAAGGTGTTGCCCATGTGGACGGCCTTCCACCACCGCTCGCGCCCCTTGCCGCGCTCAGGGTCGTCCTCGACGAAGCCGTACGTCGCGAGCTGGCGCAGGTGGTAGCTGGTGGCCCCGCTGGACTCGCCGAGCCGGTCGGCGAGTCCGGAGGCGGTCGCGGGGCCGAACTCCCTCAGGGTGTTCAGCAGCCGGATCCGCAGCGGGTGGGCGAGGCCGCGCAGGGTGCGGGTGTCGACGTGGTGGATCTTCGGGTCATCGGCGTACGGCGTCGGCCGGCGTTCCGGCTCGTTCGGTGGCATGCCATGACCATAGAGTTGCAAAGACTGCTTTGCAACACGTTTTTTGCAACGACTTCTTTGGAAGCCCCCGTTCCGCTCAGCCCTCCTTGATGAATCCTTCCTTCACCAGCCAGTCCTTCGCGACCTCGTGGGGGTCCTGGCCGTCCACGTCGACCTTGGAGTTCAGCTCCTGCGCGAGCGGCGTCGTCAGCTTCCCGGTGAGGGGGGCCAGCAGTTCGGCGATCTCGGGGTACTTGTCGAGTGTCGCCGTGTGAATGGCCGGTGCGACGTTGTAGTTGGGGAAGAACTGCAGGTCGTCCTCCATGACGTCCAGGTTCATCGCCTTGATGCGGCCGTCGGTGGTGTACACCTCGCCGAGCAGGCAGGAGTCGGACTTCGAGACCTGGGTGTAGATGATCCCGGCGTCCATCTTCTGGATGTTCGAGGCCGGCAGTTTCATCCCGTACTTCTTCTGCATGCCCGGCAGCCCGTCGTCCCGCGAGGCGAACTCGTTCTCCACGCAGACCGTCACCGCCTTCGGGTCCTTCCTGGCCAGCTCCGCCACGTCCGAGAGCGTCTTCAGCTTGTACTTGGCGTTGTTCTTCTTGCTGACGGCCAGGGCGTAGGTGTTGTCGAGGGTGGACGGCGGCAGCCAGGTCACCCCGTTGGCGATGTCCTCGTCGCGGACGGCCTCCCACTGCTTCTGCGGGTCGACGATCGGCTCGGCATGGCCCATGTAGGTGATCCACGCCGTACCCGTGTAGTCGTACAGCGCGTCCGCCTCGCCCTTCACGACCGCCTCGCGCGCGCTGATCGACCCCGGCAGGTTCGTCCGGTCGAGAACCTCGGCGCCGGCCGCCTTGAAGACCAGTCCCATGATCTGGCCGAGGATGATGCTCTCGCTGAAGTTCTTCGAGGTCACCGTCAGCGACGCGCCCTTGAGGGGCTGCCCCTTCCCGATGGACCCCGGTTCCACCTCGTCCACCAGCGGTGATCCGCTCTTCAGCCCGCACCCCGTGAGCAGGAGGGCGAGCGCGGCCCCCGATGCCAGGCCCGTACGTACCCTCACGCTTCCTCCAGTCCGCGCGGCGTCAGCCACAGTTCGACCAGCGACGCCAGCCAGTCCACCAGCAGTGCCAGCACCACCGTCAGTACGGAACCGAGCACCAGCACGGGCATGCGCTGGGTCTGGATCCCGGAGGTGATGAGGTCGCCGAGTCCTCCGCCGCCGCCGAAGGTGGCGAGGGTCGCCGTGCCCACGTTGAGCACCAGGGCGGTGCGTACGCCGGCCAGGATCAGCGGGACGGCGAGCGGCAGCTCGACCTTGGTGAGCGTGCTCATGGCGGACATGCCGATGCCCTTGGAAGCCTCCACCAGCGTCGGCTCGATCTGGTTCAGACCCGCCACCGTGTTGGAGAGCACCGGCAGCACCGCGTAGATCACCATGCCGGTGATGGCCGTCGACGGGCCGATGCCCAGCCAGATCACCAGCAGGGCCAGAAGCCCGATCGCGGGCGTGGCCTGGCCGATGTTGGCCAGGGCCGTGACCCAGGGGGCGGCCTTCCTGAGGCCGCGCCGGGTCAGCGCGATACCGAGGGGGAGCGCGATGATCAGCACCCAGAAGGTGGAGATCGCGGTCAGTCTGACGTGCTGCCACCAGCGGACCTGAACGTTGTCGCCGGCCAGTGAGTTCTCCGCGATCGAGTCGAGGTCGACGTGGGAGATCCACAGATAGGTCACCACGAGGACGACGGCGCAGACGGCCGGCACCAGAACGAGCTTCTGCCAGGTGATCCTGCGCGCCGGACCCGACGGCGGCGGAGTGGGCTCACTCTCCTCGTCACGGAAGGCATGGCCCTGGACGTCGTGCTCGCCGGGTGGCCGTGCGTCCTTGGGGGACACCTGTCGGCTGGGGGTCATAGCCCGCTGCCACCGCCCTCGAGCTCCTGTTCCGTCAGATGGGACCGGGACTCCTCCAGGTCGTGCCGGTGCTCCATCGCGGCGAGCCGGTCGGCCTCCAGGAGCTCCTGCACGGAGTTCAGCAGCGTGTGCATGTCGACGACGCCGATGAACTCGCCGCGCCGTCCCGTCACGGCGACCCGCCCGCCGCTGTCGGTCAGCACCGCCTCCAGCGCGTCGTGCAGCGTCGCGTCCCGGGTCACCGTGTCGTGCACCAGCTGCCCGGCCCTGGCGAGCGAGCCCTTGGCCCGCATCAGGTCGCCGCGCCGCAGCCACTTGTACGGACGGTTGCGGCGGTCCAGCATCAGCAGCTCGTTGTGCTGGCCGTCGCGCAGCTTGTTGAAGATCGACTGGAGCGGGTCCTCGACGGTCACCGTGGGGAAGTCGGCGATCCCCACGTCCCGTACGCGGGTGAGGTTGAGCCGCTTCAGGGCCGCGCCCGCCCCCACGAACCCCGAGACGAAGTCGTCCGTCGGGTTGGTCAGGATGGCCTCGGGGGTGTCGAACTGCGCGATGTGCGAGCGCTCCCGCAGCACCGCGATCCGGTCGCCCAGCTTGATGGCCTCGTCGAAGTCGTGGGTGACGAAGACGATCGTCTTGTGCAGCTCGTGCTGGAGCCGGATCAGCTCGTCCTGGAGGTGATCGCGGGTGATCGGGTCGACCGCCCCGAACGGCTCGTCCATCAGCAGCACCGGCGGGTCCGCGGCCAGCGCCCGCGCCACGCCCACACGCTGCTGCTGGCCGCCGGAGAGCTGGCGCGGGTACCGCCCGTGGAACTCCCGGGGGTCGAGACCGACCAGGTCGAGCATCTCCTCGACCCGGTCCTTCACCCCGGACTTCGACCAGCCCGTCATCTTCGGCACGAGGGCGATGTTCTCCGCGACCGTCATGTGCGGGAAGAGACCGGAGGACTGGATGGCGTAGCCGATCTTGCGACGCAGCTTCACCGGGTCCATGTCGGTGACGTCCTCGTCGTTGATCCTGATCCGCCCGGACGTCGGCTCGATCAGACGGTTGATCATCTTCAGCGTGGTGGACTTCCCGCAGCCCGAGGGGCCCACGAGGATCACGGTCTCACCGGCCTTGATGTCCATGGACACGTTGTCCACGGCGGGATTGGGGTTCCCTGGGTAGGACTTGCTGAGGTTCTCCAGCTGGATCGTCGCGCCCGAGGTGGCCGGGCGGGGCGGGGCCGACTCCGTCGACCCGGTGGCGGTCTCAGGCACGGATCCCCCTGGGGATGGTGAGCCGCCCGAGCAGTACGTACGCGGCGTCGAAGAGCAGGGCGAGGATGACGATGCCGATCGTGCCGGCGAGGACCTGATTGATGGCGTTGGCGCTTCCGAGTGAGGCGAGTCCGCGGAAGATCTCGTTGCCGAGACCGGGACCCGAGGCGTACGCGGCGATGGCGGCGATGCCCATCAGCATCTGGGTGGCGACCCGGATGCCGGTGAGGATGGGCGGCCACGCGAGCGGCAGTTCCACCTTGAGCAGCCGCCTCGTGCGGGACATCCCGATGCCCTTCGCCGCGTCGACGAGGGAGGGGTCGACCCCGCGCAGCCCGACGATGCAGTTACGGACGATGGGCAGCAGCCCGTACAGGGTCAGGATGATCACGGTGGGCGGGACCCCGAGGCCGACCAGCGGGATCAGCAGGCCGATCGCCGCGAGTGACGGGATGGTGAGGATCGCCGAGGTGGAGGTGATCGCCAGGGCACCGCCCCAGCCGCTGCGGTAACTGACGACACCGATCAGGACGCCGAGGACGGTGGCGATGACCATGCACTGGAAGACGGCGCTGACGTGCTGGAACGCGTCCGTGAGCAACTGCTGGTGTCTCGTGCTCAAATACTCCCAGAAGTTCACATGTTGCTCCCTCGGCTCAGTCGGTGTCCTCTGCAGCCTGCTCGATCAGCGGGATAATACGCAGGGGCACCGGATTTTCCATGACGATCGCCGTGGAGGCCCGGACGATGCCATCAAAGCCGAGGACCAGGTCGATCACCCGCTGGAGATCGGCGTTCGAGCGGGCCACGAGCCGGCAGAGCATGTCCCCGTGGCCGGTCGTCGTGTGCAGTTCCAGCACCTCCGGCACGCTGCTCAAATGGGCCCGTACGTCGGCGCCTTGGCCCTGCTTGATCTCCAGCGTGGCGAACGCGGTGACGGGGTAGCCGAGCGCGGCCGGGTCCACGTCCGGGCCGAAGCCGCGGATGACGCCATTGGACTGAAGACGGTCCAGCCTCGCCTGCACCGTCCCGCGCGCCACCCCGAGACGCCGCGACGCCTCGAGTACGCCGATACGGGGCTCCCGGGCCAGCAGCACGATGAGCCGGCCGTCCAGTCGATCGATCGCCATGATCCGCCTCCCGATGGTCAGCCTGTACGGACAGCCCGCCCATCCTGGCGTCCGGGTGTACAGATTGACCAGTGGATCCGCGAACTGTTGCGCACCTTGCGAAGCGGCGGGAACCTTCGGACATGACTGAGACTGTGCACACCACCCCCGACACCGCCCGGCAGGCCGATCCCTTCCCGGTCAAGGGAATGGACGCGGTGGTCTTCGCTGTGGGCAACGCCAAGCAGGCGGCGCACTACTACTCGACCGCCTTCGGCATGAAGCTCGTCGCCTACTCCGGACCGGAGAACGGCAGCCGCGAGACCGCGAGTTACGTCCTGACCAACGGCTCCGCCCGCTTCGTCCTCACCTCCGTCATCAAGGCGTCCACCGAGTGGGGCACCTTCCTCGCCGACCATGTGCACGCCCACGGCGATGGCGTGGTCGACCTCGCCATCGAGGTCCCCGACGCCCGCGCGGCCTACGCGTACGCCGTCGAGCACGGCGCGCGGGGCATCACCGAGCCGCACGAGGTCAAGGACGAGCACGGCACGGTCGTCCTGGCCGCCATCGCGACGTACGGCAGGACCCGCCACACGCTGGTCGAGCGCGGCGGCTACGACGGGCCGTACCTCCCGGGCTACACGGCCGCCGACCCCATCGTCGAGCCGGCCGCCAAGCGGACCTTCCAGGCCATCGACCACTGCGTCGGCAACGTCGAGCTCGGCCGGATGAACGAGTGGGTGACCTTCTACAACAAGGTCATGGGCTTCACCAACATGAAGGAGTTCGTCGGCGACGACATCGCCACCGAGTACTCCGCCCTCATGTCGAAGGTCGTCGCCGACGGCACGCTGAAGGTGAAGTTCCCCATCAACGAGCCGGCGATCGCGAAGAAGAAGTCGCAGATCGACGAGTACCTGGAGTTCTACGGCGGTGCGGGCGTCCAGCACATCGCGCTCGCCACGAACGACATCGTCGCGTCCGTGAAGGCGATGCGGGCGGCCGGCGTGCAGTTCCTGGACACCCCGGACTCGTACTACGACACCCTGGGGGAGTGGGCGGGCGAGACCCGCGTGCCCGTGGAGACGCTGCGCGAGCTGAAGATCCTCGTCGACCGCGACGAGGACGGCTACCTGCTGCAGATCTTCACCAAGCCGGTCCAGGACCGCCCGACGGTCTTCTTCGAGATGATCGAGCGGCACGGCTCGATGGGCTTCGGCAAGGGCAACTTCAAGGCCCTGTTCGAGGCGATCGAGCGCGAGCAGGAGAAGCGCGGCAACCTGTAGCCACAGCGCCGAAGGGGCCTTTCTCCCGGCCGGGAGAAAGGCCCCTTCCGCATGCGGTTACGGGGTCGCCGTGGCGGCGCCGGGCTTCGCCCGCGGGGCCGCCGAGGCAGACACCGACGGTGCGGGCTCCCCGGCACCCTCTCCGGCACCCTTCGCGGCCTCCTCGTCGGCCTCCGCCGAGGGCTCCGTCCGGGGCCCGTTCCCGGCCCCCTCCGGCTTCCCGGGCTCCTGCGCGGGCTCCGGTTCGGGCGGCTGCACCGCCTCGGGGCCGCCCGCCGCCGGCTCACCCAGCGCGTCCAGGGCCTCCTGCGCCAGCGGGGCGGCCAAGGGGGAGAAGTCCGGGTTCGTGCGGAGAGCCTCCTCCAGATGGCCGCGGGCCGGGCCGTCCTGGCCGAGCGCACTCTCGATCACGCCCAGGTGGTAGGCGTACGTGGCGTCCCGTACGCCGGTCTCCACCGCCCGCTCCGCGTACTGCATGGCCTCCTCGCTCCGGCCCGCCCGGTGCAGCGACCAGGCCAGGGTGTCGGACACCGCCGCGCTGCGGCGCTGCGCCGCCCACTCGGTGCGCATCAGCTCCACCGCCGCCTCCGGGTCACCGTGGTCGGCCTCGAAGCGGGCCTCGGTCAGGGACTCGTCGACCCCGGCCGTTCTCGCCCCGGTGAGGAGGTCGCGGAGCTTCGTGTACTGGGTGCGCGCGTCGCCGTCCAGGTCCAGGGACTCGTACAGCTCGGCCAGTTCGAGCATGTACTCGGGGCGGGGGAGCTTCGTCGTCACCGTCCGGTAGTCCGCCAGCGCCTCGTCCGTGCGGTCCAGGGACGCCAGGGCGCGGGCCCGGCCCGCGAGGGAGGCGAGGTGGCCGCGGTCGGTGCGCAGGGCGGCGTCGTACTGCGCGAGGGCTTCCGCCGGGTCCCCGCGCTCACCGGCGAGGTCCCCGAGGCGGTGCAGGGCCACCGCCTTCGCGGCCGGCGTGCCGGCGTGGTCCGCCGCCTCCTGGGCGGTGGCCAGGGCGTCCTCGCGCCAGCCCTGGTTGCGGTACATGTCGGACGTCCTGGCCAGGGCGGGGGCGCCCTTGCGCAGGGTGCCGAACTTCTCCGTGGCCTTGGCCGCCGCCGCGTACTCGCCGAGGCCGTTGTAGGCGTCGATCAGCACCGGGTACACCGTCCAGTCCTTCGGCTGCCGGGCGCGGACCGTCTCGCCCCACTTCTTCGCGGCGAGGAAGTCGTTACGGGCGTTGGCGAGCGTCCCGAGCCCCACCCAGGCCTGCACGTTCCCCCGCTCACCCGGCTGCGCGGCCAGCGAACGCTGGAGGGCCTGCTCGGCCCGGGCGTAGTACGCCGTGTCCGCGGAGCGCCGGGCCCACTCCACGTACGCCGTGCCGAGCACCGCCCAGGACGGGGCGTCCGCGGGGTGCGTCTCCACCCACTTCTGCCGGTCGCCGATGAGGGCCGTCAGGTCGGACAGGGACGCCGGGGAACCCGCCGCCGCCGCGGCCTCGGCCCGGGCCACGGGCCCCGGCGTGGGCGGTGCGGCCACCTCGTCGTCGTCCGGTACGGCGATCACCGCACCGGCCATGAGCACGGCTCCCGCCACCGCGCCGAACGCCGCCCTGCGCAGCGTGGTGCGCATCGGCGCGGGGGGCGGCGGGACGGACGTCGCACCCTGGGGCGGCAGGGGGGAGGGGAGCGGCTCCGGGTTCTGCTGCGGCTTGGCATCCATGGCCATCACTCTGCGTCAGTACGAAGATCACATCGCGCTCCGCGAAGGGTGACGCAGACGGGTTCACACCATTGGCCCCGGGTGCCACGCTTGGATCATGGACCCTCTTCTCGAACGACTGCGCGCAGGTCTCCCTGCCGAGGCGCTGATCACGGACCCGGACGTCACCGCGTCGTACGCCCACGACATGGCGAGCTTCTGCGACGCCGGTGCCCCCGCCGTCGTGGTGCTCCCGCGCACGGTCGAGGAGGTCCAGCACGTCATGAGGACCGCCACCGCCCTGCGGGTCCCCGTCGTCCCCCAGGGCGCGAGGACCGGGCTGTCGGGTGCGGCCAACGCCTCCGAGGGCTGCATCGTGCTCTCCCTGGTGAAGATGGACCGGATCCTGGAGATCAGTCCGGTGGACCGGATCGCGGTCGTCGAGCCGGGCGTCGTCAACGCCACGCTGTCCCGTGCCGTCAACGAGCACGGGCTGTACTACCCGCCGGATCCGTCGAGCTGGGAGATGTGCACGATCGGCGGCAACATCGGTACCGCGTCCGGCGGGCTGTGCTGCGTGAAGTACGGCGTCACCGCCGAATACGTCCTGGGCCTCGAGGTCGTCCTGGCCGACGGGCGGCTGCTGAACACCGGACGCCGCACCGCGAAGGGTGTCGCCGGATACGACCTCACCCGGCTCTTCGTCGGTTCGGAGGGCAGCCTCGGCATCGTCGTGAAGGCCGTCCTCGCGCTGCGGCCCCAGCCGCCGCAGCAGCTCGTGCTCGCCGCCGAGTTCCCGTCGGCGGCGGCGGCCTGCGGCGCCGTGTGCCGGATCATGGAGCGGGGGCACACTCCGTCACTCCTCGAACTGATGGACCGTACGACTGTGCGTGCCGTCAACGCGATGGCGTCCATGGGCCTCCCCGAGACCACCGAGGCGCTGCTGCTCTGCGCCTTCGACACGCCCGACCCGGCGGCCGACCTGGCCGCCGTCGGGGAACTGTGCACAGCGGCCGGGGCCACCGAGGTCGTGCCCGCCGATGACGCTGCCGAGTCCGAACTCCTGCTCCAGGCCCGCAGACTGTCCCTCCCCGCCCTGGAGACCGTCAAGTCCGCGACGATGATCGACGACGTGTGCGTGCCGCGCTCGCAGCTCGGCGCGATGATCGAGGGCACCGCCGCCATCGCCGAGAAGTTCGGGCTCACCATCGGTGTGTGCGCCCACGCCGGCGACGGCAACACCCACCCCGTCGTCTGCTTCGACCACACCGACGCCGACGAGTCCCGCAGGGCCCGCGAGTCCTTCGACGAGATCATGGCGCTGGGTCTCGAACTGGGCGGCACCATCACCGGCGAACACGGGGTCGGCGTCCTGAAGAAGGAGTGGCTCGCCCGCGAACTGGGCGAGGTCGGGGTCGAGTTGCAGCGCGGGATCAAGGCCGCCTTCGACCCGCTCGGGCTGCTCAACCCGGGCAAGCTGTTCTGACGGACCGCCCATGCCACCGCTCAGGCCTCCCCGTCCTGCGGCTCGTCCTGGAACCAGGGGTCGCTCAGCCACAGGTCGTCCGCCGGCAGTGGGGTGAGCAGCTCGGCGAGGGCTCCGTCGAGTCCGAGCAGCGAGCTCTCGGTCCCCGGCGGGACCACCCGCAGGGTGCGCTCCACCCACGCGGACACCGCGCCCGACGCCACCTCCAGGAGGGCGTTGCCGTCGGGTGAGGTGAGCGCGACGCAGATGACGCCCCGGTCCTCGACCCTGGTCGGCCAGATCCGTACGTCCCCGTGCCCGCACGGCCGGAACACCCCCTCGACCAGCAGTTCACGGGCGAACGTCCAGTGCACGGGCGACTCGGAGCCGATGTGGAAGATGATGTGCACGGCGTACGGGTCGTCGGTGAAGTAGGACAGCCGCGCGGGTACGGGGACGGACCGCTCGGGCGACAGGACCAGATTCACTTCCAGTTCGCGTTCCACGGCGTTCTGCATGAGGGTGCACGACCTTCCGATGCTCGTAGGGCCCGGTCCCGTGACCGGTCCGCACAAGGAGAGAGCGCCCTCCCGGACGTCTATGACGCGACTTCCCAGAAAAACTTCCCCGGACCTGAAAGTGGTCCAAACGACAGGACCGGCCCGGGGGTGCTCGGCGGTCTGATAGATGTGGACCCTTGTATTGAGGCCTCGAAGAGATACGGGACCACGGTGATGAGCGCCCCAACCCCGGCACCCGGTGACGAAAGCCCCCGCGAGGGGTACTACCCCGACCCGTCCATTCCCGGATACGTCCGGTACTGGAACGGCGCTTCGTGGGTCCCCGGCACCAGCCGGCCCGCGCCCCAGCAGGGCGAGACGACTCCGGCGGCGCCGCCCGCCCCGACGGCCGACGCCGCCCCGCAGCGGCCGGCCCCGGTGGACGAGACCGGGCCGATGTACCTCGACGAGGTCGACGCCCCGGACGCACCCGGCGGGGACGCCGGGGCAGGCACCGGTGAGGCGGACGTCGCCCCCGGCCGGCCGAGGCCCGCGACCGCCTGGCAGGCGGACACCTCCCGGCAGACCGGCTTCGGCGGTGAACGCGACCACCGCGTCTCCTGGGGCGGCCCGGACCCGCGTACGCCCGAGGCGCACACGCCCGAATCCGGGACGCGGACGCCGCCGGCCGCTCCCGCCCGTGCGACCCCGCCGGACGCTCCCGCCGACCCCCGGCAGCCCGGCACCCCGGACCCGACGCGCGGCGCCCTGCCCGGCATGCGGGACGGCAACGACGAGGTGACCGACGGCACCGTCGCCATCCGCCTCGACCGGCCCGGCAGCGGCGGCGACGCCGGCCGCCGCCCGCCGACCGACGGCACGGTCACGATCCGCGCCGTGGGTTCCGGCGGCCGTCCCCCGCGGCCGCGCGAGGAGGGCCCCGCCCCCGCCGACGGCACGATGGCGATCCGCGCCGTACCGCCCGGCTCCACCCAGCCGCCGCCCGCTCCCGCACCGTCGCCCACCCCGCCGCAGGCGCAGGCGCCGCTGAACACGCCCCTGACCCCGGGTCCCGGCGGCGGTTCCGCTTCCTGGGCGCAGCAGGTCCACCACCTCGCCCAGCCCGAGCAGGCGGCCCGCCCGCAGCCGCGGCCCCGGCAGCAGAGCCCGATGCCCGCGCAGCAGCAGGGCGCCGGGCCCGAGCAGCAGCAGCCCGTCGTGCCCTGGAAGCCCCCGGTCGAGGACCCGTTCCAGCAGCTCGTCCGGTCCCAGGCCTCGGCCAGGCCCGCCGGGCTGGGCAAGCGGCTGACCGCCCGGATCATCGACACGGTCGTTCTTGGCGTGTTCGTCGGCGCGGCCGGCTTCCCGCTGGTCACTCAGGCGACGGACCACATCGATCAGAAGATCGAAGCGGCGAAGCTCTCCGGAGAGACGGTCACCGTCTGGCTCCTGGACTCGACCACGGCCGGGCTGTTCGGAGGGGTGCTCGCCGCGTTCCTCGTCCTCGGCTTCGTCCTGGAGGCCGTGCCCACCGCCAAGTGGGGCCGCACGCTGGGCAAGAAGCTGTGCGGTCTCGAGGTGCGGGACATCGAGTCCCACGACGCCCCGACCCTGGGTGCGGCACTGCGCCGCTGGCTGGTGTACGGGGTGCTGGGCCTGGTTGTCGTCGGGGTGCTCAATGTGCTCTGGTGTCTGATCGACCGCCCGTGGCGCCAGTGCTGGCACGACAAGGCGGCCCGTACGTTCGTCGCGGGCTGAGGGAGCTCCCCGGGGAGTTCCGGGTCCCGCTCGTCCGGTTCGCCCTTCCTTCTACGCACCTCAGGAGCCCTGGTGGAGGATCTCGCGGATGCGATCGAGTCGATGGAGCAGCTCGTCGTGGGCTGGCGTGAGATGGTGCTCGACCGGGACGCGGCCGCGGATGTGCGCGACCTCCCGGGCATCGCCGTACGGTGGGCAGACTCCCGGTTCGCCTTCTGGAACTGTGTCACCCTGACCGACGTCGGCGCGGACCCGGAGCTCGTGCGGCAGCGGCTGAGCGAGGCGGCGGAGATCATGCGCGCCAAGGAGCGGCCGGGGTTCCTGTGGGTCTTCGAGGACCTCCTGACCGGTGAGGCGCGCGAGGCACTCGGGGCGGCAGCCGGCCAGGCGGGCCTCGAACACGCCTTCCCCGGCACCGGCATGGCCGGAGATCTGCTGCCCCTTCCCGAACCGGCTCACCGCGACCTGACGTTCGTACGCGTGACCACCGACGAACACCTGCGGGCCTACGCCGACCTCAACTCCCAGGCCTACGGCTTCCCCCTGGAGGACGGCCGCGACGGCCTCGTCGGCTCCGTGATGTGGAGGGACCGGGTTCACGCCTACCTGGGCATCCGGGACGGCGTGCCGGTGACGTGCGCGGCGACCGTGGAGGTGGCGGGCCGTCTCTTCGTCGTGCTCGTCGCCACGGCCCCGGCGTGGGAGCGCAACGGCTACGGCGAGGCGGTGACGCGCAAGGCGCTGTACGAGGGAGGCCGGGCCACCGGCCTGACCCGTGCGACCCTGCACGCGACCGCCGCCGGCGCGCCCGTGTACCCCCGCATCGGTTTCGAACCGAATTCCCCGATGGCCTTCTACGCCTTGAAGAGCTGAGGCGGAGAGGCAGGACGACGGTTGCCCGGCCCGGCCCCGTGAGGGATGCCTGCCGGTCTACTTCCCATGGGGGTCGAAGGCGTTGAGCGTCTCGACGACCTGGTCGTAGTCGCCGCGGGCTTCGCCGAAGCGCAGGTACTTCACACGTTCGACCTGGATCTCCCGTGCGTCGGGCCGGGTGTCGAGCAACTCGACGGTCTCCGCGATGAACGCGTCGAGCGGCATGGCGGATTCGCTGTCCTCCTGCCCGGGCAACAGCGCGGTCCGGACGGACGGCGGTTCGAGTTCGATGATCTTCACCGAGGTGTCGGCGAACTGCAGCCGGATGGACTCGCTGAGCATGTGGATCGCGGCCTTCGACGCGTTGTAGCTCGGTGTGACCTTGAGCGGAGTGAAGGCCAGGCCCGAGGAGACCGTCATGATCGTGGCATCCGGACGCGTCTGCAGATGTTCGACGAACGCGGCGATGAGCCGGATCGGCCCGAGCACGTTCGTGGCCACCGTGGACTCGGCGGAGGCGAGGAACGATGCGGGATCGCGCCAGTCCTCGACGTGCATGACGCCGGCCATGGTGATCAGGACGTTGAGGTCGGGATGGCCGGCCAGTACCTGCTTCGCGGCGGAGGCGATGCTCTGGGGATCCGTGGTGTCGATCTGCACGGTGTCGATGCCGGGGTGCTCGGCCGCGATCCGTTCCAGCAGCTCGGCGCGTCGGCCGCCGACGATGACGGTGTTCCCCCTGGCCCGCAGCTCAAGGGCGAGGGCGAGACCGATGCCGCTGGTGGAGCCGGGGATGAAGATGCTGTTTCCGGAGATGTTCATGCCTCCACAGTCGCCGGTCCGTCGTCGCAGGTGCAGAGACCGGCTATCGGGGGATCGGCGATCCCTGGTTCGCGCACGGCAACCGGACGATAATCGGCCTCATGGACCGTGCATCATTGGCCGCCTTCCTGCGCCGCCGCCGCGAGGCACTCCGGCCGGAGGACGTCGGGCTTCCCCCGGGTGCGCGCCGACGGACCCAGGGGCTGCGGCGTGAGGAGGTGGCGTCCCTCGCCGTGATGTCCACCGATTACTACACGCGGCTGGAGCAGCAGCGTGCCCCGCAGCCCAGCGGGCAGATACTGGCTTCGCTCGCCAGAGCGCTGCGGCTGGCGGACGACGAGCGCGACTACCTGTACCGGATCGCCGGGCACAACGCTCCTGCGTCGCTGTCGGCCTCGGCACAGGTGGCCCCCGCGCTCCTGCGGGTGCTGGACCGCCTCGACGACACTCCGGCGCTCGTTCTGACCGACCTGGCCGAGACGCTGGTGCAGAACAGGATGGCCGCTGCCCTGTTCGGGGACGCGTCGCACCACACGGGTCTCGCCCGCAGCGCGATCTACCGCTGGTTCACCGATCCCGGGGAGCGGTCGGTCTATCCCGAGGCCGACCGGGAGCGGCAGAGCCGCGCCCAGGTCGCGAACCTACGGGCCGCCTACGGGCTGCGAGGTCGGCAGTCGCGCGCCGGCGAACTCGTGCGGACGCTGCGGAAGGCGAACGAGGAGTTCGCCGAGCTCTGGGAGCGGCACGAGGTCGCGAAGCGCTTCGAGGACCACAAGACGCTCGTTCATCCAGAACTCGGTGAGATCGAACTGGACTGCCAAGCGCTGTTCACCGAGGACCAGTCCCAGACACTGCTCGTGCTCACCGCCGTGCCGCGGACCGAGGACCACGAGAAGCTGCGCATGCTCGCCTCGCTCGGACCGGCCGGTTTTGCGGAAGCGTCCCGTACGCCCGTGTGCTGACGCCCCGTCCCCCGAAGGGACCTCAGCCGTTGCGGGCCTTCGCGGGCCGGGGTGCACTGCCCCCATGAGTAACGAACCACCACCGCCTCCGCCGCCGCCCGAGGACGACCCTTTCTCGAAGCGGCCGCCACAGGGGCCTCCGCCCCCGTCGAGCGGTTCGCCCTACGACAGCGGGCCGCCTCCGCCCCCGCCGCCGCACGACCCGTACGGCGGCGGTGGTCCCTACGGTGGCGCGGATCCGCTGGCCGGCATGCCGCCGCTCGCCGAACCGGGCAAGCGGATTCTGGCGCGGTTGATCGACTTCCTCATCATCTCGATCCCGCTGTACCTGATCTCGCTGCCCTTCGGCGGCGCGGTCGACGTCTCCTCGGACGACGGCAACGACGACTTCGGCAACGCCGTCGGCAACACCTACACCGGTCATCAGCTGGTGTGGTCGCTGATCGGCCTGGTGGTCTACGTCGCGTACGACACCTACTTCACCCACAAGGACGGCCGGACGCTCGGCAAGCGACTGCTGAAGATGCGCGTCGCGATGCTCAACGACGGCTCGGTCCCCGACACGAGCTCCTCGCTGATGCGGGCCGTCGTGCTCTGGCTGCCCGCGCTGCTGTGCTGCCCGTGTCTCTGGTGGCTCATCAACATCGTGCTGATGTTCACGGACAAGCCCTACCGGCAGGGTCTGCAGGACAAGGCGGGCAAGACCGTGGTCGTCACCGCGACCTGAGTCTTCTCAGCGGTGCAGAGAGTGCTCTCCGACGTGCTCCCGCTGAGCGGCGGCGATCTCGATGTCCTCGATCGTGCGGTGCGTGCGGGCAGCGGTGGGCGGTGCCGTCGCCCGCCGGGCCGCCTTCGTGCGTGCGGGCAGGGCCATGGCCACCAGCAGGCCGAGGGCCAGCGCCACGGTGGAGACGGCGGCGACACCGATGCCCGACTCTGTGCGGAACAGCAACAGCAGGGCGAGGGCGGAGATGACGACGGTGGCCGAACCGTAGGAGAACTGTGCGGCAGTCGGACGCGGCATGGCGGTATCCGTCCTCGGGGCGTCGGATAGGGAAGTCTCTCAACACGTTCGCACTGTCAATCGACTCTACGACGGTGGATGCCCGTGAGGAACGGGTAGTAAGCGTGACCTAACCCACGGTACCGGTGCACGGGGGGCGCACTGAGTCACACCGACGCCGGGACGGTTTCTCGGCGCGCCGGTCGGCTGCCCGGTTCGCTTGGACTCGCGTCCGGATACCGGAAAAGGGCTCCCGCATAGTGCACTTGGTATGTGCAAGTCAAGATCTGTCTTTTCTCTCATAACTCCGATCGAATGTCGTCACTTGTGACGCGTTGAACGCGCGCGGCCCGATGTCACCCCCTGGCCGCGGACGCGAACGCCGGGGAGGACTGCATCAAGTGACCACTCAAAGACGAGCGCTACGCGCCACCGCCGTGGCCGTGTGCCTGGCCGCCACCGCTGCGACGGCATCCGCCTTCGCCACCGCGCAGGCGGATGACAGGACGTCGGATTCCGGCGCCTCCATCGTGGACCGGCGCGACCCCGCGCCGGCGAAGGCCCACGAGCACGACCTGGAAGGGCCCTTCAGCAAGGAGCAGGACGCACAGCGTCAGGCCGCGCTGGAGCAGGTCCTGTCCGGCGACAAGAAGGTGACCGCCAAGGGTGGTTCCAAGGTCGTCAAGCTCGGCAAGGGCAAGTACGTCGAACTCGGCCGCGAGAAGACCGACAAGATCTTCACCATCCTCGTGGAGTTCGGCGACCAGGTCGACGGCACCACGATGTTCGACCCCGACGGCGACGGCCCGAAGCCGCCCGTCAAGAAGTACGGCGGCACACCCGGCCCGCTGCACAACGAGATAGCCGAGCCCGACCCGGCGAAGGACAACAGCACCGCCTGGCAGGCCGACTACAGCCAGGAGCACTTCCAGGACCTGTACTTCGGCGAGGGTGAAGGAAAGGACTCGCTGAAGACGTACTACGAGAAGACGTCCTCCGGGCGTTACTCCGTCGACGGCGAGGTCTCGGACTGGGTCAAGGTCCCGTACAACGAGGCCCGTTACGGCTCCAACTACTGCGGCTCGACCAACTGCGCCAACGTCTGGGACACCGTTCGCGACGGCGTCAACGCCTGGGTGACCGACCAGAAGGCCAAGGGCCGCACCCTGGACGAGATCAAGGCCGACCTCGCTCAGTACGACGAGTGGGACCGTTACGACTTCGACGGTGACGGCAACTTCAACGAGCCCGACGGCTACATCGACCACTTCCAGCTGGTCCACGCCGGCGAGGACGAGTCCGCGGGCGGCGGCACCGAGGGCACGAACGCCATCTGGGCGCACCGGTGGTACGCGTACGGCACCAACGCCGGTGCGACGGGACCTGAGGGCAACAAGGCCGGTGGCGCCGAGATCGGTGACACGGGCATCTGGGTGGGCGACTACACCGCGCAGCCCGAGAACGGCGGCCTGGGCGTCTTCGCCCACGAGTACGGCCACGACCTCGGCCTCCCGGACCTGTACGACACCTCCGGCGGCGGCGAGAACTCGGTCGGCTTCTGGTCACTCATGTCCGCGGGCTCCTGGCTCGGCACCGGCAAGGGCGAGATAGGCAACCTCCCGGGCGACATGACCGCCTGGGACAAGCTCCAGCTCGGCTGGCTCGACTACGACACGGCCGAGGCCGCGACGAAGTCGACCCACAAGCTGGGGGTCTCGGAGTACAACACCAAGGACAAGCAGGCGCTCGTCGTCGAGCTGCCCGAGAAGGCCGTCACCACCACGGTCACGAAGCCCGCGGAGGGCTCCAAGCAGTGGTGGAGCGACATGGGTGACGACCTGTCGAACACCCTGACCCGCTCGGTCGACCTGACCGGCAAGTCGTCCGCCTCGCTGGACCTGTCCGGCTGGTACGACATCGAGGCCGACTACGACTACCTCTACACCGAGGTGTCCGAGAACGGCGGCACCAGCTGGACCGCGCTCGACGGCACGGCGGACGGCAAGGCCATCCCGCGCGACGCCAGCGACAAGCCGGCCCTGACGGACGTCTCCGGCGCGTACAAGAAGCTCTCGTTCCCGCTGGGCGCCTACGCGGGCAAGAAGATCGACATCCGCTTCCGCTACCAGACGGACGGCGGCGCGGGCGGCAAGGGCTTCGCGGCCGACGCCATCACGGTCACCGCCGACGGCTCCGCCCTCTTCACGGACGGCGCCGAAGGCGACGACAACGGCTGGACGTCCAAGGGCTTCTCGCGCATCGGTGAGTCGTTCACCAACGACTACCCGCAGTACTACATCGCCGAGAACCGCCAGTACGTCTCGTACGACAAGACCCTCGAGGTCGGCCCGTACAACTTCGGCTTCTCCACCACCCGCCCCGACTGGGTCGAGCACTACTCGTACCAGAACGGTCTGATGGTCTGGCTCTGGGACACCTCCCAGAAGGACAACAACACCTCGGTCCACCCCGGCCAGGGTCTGATCCTGCCGGTGGACTCGCACGCCAAGCCGCTGAAGTGGACGGACGGCACGCTCCTGCGCAACAAGATCCAGCCCTTCGACGCGCCGTTCAGCGGGTACCCCAACCAGGGCTTCACGCTGCACAAGGCGGACGTCGCGCTGAAGATCAAGCCGTCGCTGGGCGTCCCGGTCTTCGACGACCGCAAGGGCACCTACTGGTACGAGGAAAACCCGACAGGAAGTGTCAAGGTTACTGACACCAACACCCGGATCACCATCGTGAACGAGCCGCTCAGCGGCTCGACGATGACCGTGAAGGTCGGCCCCTCGGGCAAGTAGTCCGAAAAACACCTGGTCAAAGCGTGATCGGCCGTCGCCCTCTAGCGGGGTGACGGCCGGTCGTGTTTAGGTGCGTCCTACCGATCCTTATTGACACGAAGTCTTACGGGGGAGCGCGAAGCATGGCAGGCGGAGGTTTCTGCAGGTTGCCCAACGGCACTGTGGTGGTGGCGCTGACCCTGAACAGCCCGGCCGGGGGATCCGGGCCCGGAGAGCCCGTGCGGGTGCTGGTGCACGCGGTGAACCGGGCGCGCGCCCTGACCAGGCTGCGCAACCTCGGACTGCGGGCCGTCTACCTCAGGGGCAACGCCCATCCGCCCACCCCGGACGAGATCACGGCGGTCCTGCACCACCCGGACGGGCTGCTCTGGCGCACGGCGCCGCAGACCGGCCAGGAGCTCTGGCACCCGATACGGGCGCTGCTGGGCTCCTCCGGATACGCGGGACCGGCCCGCCCGGCGGCCTGAGCGCTGACGGGCCGGCCCGTCAGACGACCGGCTTGCCGGACAGCTCCACGCCGGCGGTCCGCAGCTCCGCCAGGGCCCGCTCCGTGGTCCCCTCGGCGACACCGGCGGTGAGGTCCAGCAGCACGTGCGTGGCGAAGCCCTCGCGGGCCGCGTCCAGGGCGGTGGCCCGCACGCAGTGGTCCGTGGCGATGCCGACGACGTCGACAGCGGTCACGGACCTGTCCCGCAGCCACTGGGCGAGCCCCGTGCCGTTCTCGTCGACGCCCTCGAAGCCGCTGTACGCCGCGGCGTACGCACCCTTGTCGAAGACGGTGTCGATCGCGCCGGAGGCCACGGCGGGGGCGAAATTCGGGTGGAAGCCCACGCCCTCCGTGCCGGCGACGCAGTGGGGCGGCCAGGAGTGCTCGAAGTCGGGCGCGACGGAGAAGTGGCCCCCGGGGTCGATGTGGTGGTCGCGGGTGGCCACGACATGGCTGTAGCCGGGCTGGGCCTCACCGATCAGGTCGGTGATGGCGGCGGCGACATCGGCGCCGCCCGCCACCGCGAGGCTGCCGCCCTCGCAGAAGTCGTTCTGAACGTCAACGACGATCAAGGCGCGATGCATGACGGTTGTCCTTCGGTGGGGGTTCCGGCGGGTTCCGCGGACCGGTGCGGTGGGGATGCCACCGAGCCTAGAGACTCGGCGCACCCTGCGGGAGGGGGCACACGCATCGGCTCTCCTTCCCCTGTGCGCCCGGCCGTGCGGGGACGGTTCCGGAGGAACCCGGTCCGGCCGCGTCGGGGGCCTTCCGGCGGCCGGGGGCGCACGGGCGGGCAGGTGTCACATGTACCCCGGGGCCTCACACGTACTCCGTGGGCAGCACCGGCTCCCCCCGGGACAGCTGCATCGCCGACATCGGCAGCCCCGCCAGGGCCGCGATGTGGCGCTCCCGCGCCGTCTCCAGCGGCTCCCGGCCGATCACCTCACCGCCCCTGACCAGCTCCACGTGGAGCTGCCGGTCCGCCAGCTCCTCCGGGACCTCACCGCTGCCGATCACCTCGGCCTCGGCCACCCCGGCCTCGTCCAGCCGGCGCGCGGCCCACTTGCGGCCGCCCCTCGACGTCTTGGCGCCCAGCGACTTCTTCACCACCGGCAGCAGCGGATCGGCCGGATCGGCGGACCGCGCACGCGCCACCAGCTTGTAGACCATGGAGCACGTCGGGTGCCCGCTCCCGGTGACCAGCTGCGTGCCGACCCCGTAGGTGTCGACGGGCGCGGCGGCCAGTGAGGCGATCGCGTACTCGTCCAGGTCGGACGTCACCACGATCTTCGTCTCCGTGGCACCCAGCTCGTCCAGCTGCTGCCTGACCCGGTGCGCGACGAGCAGCAGGTCGCCCGAGTCGATCCGTACGGCCCCGAGCTCCGGCCCCGCGACCTCCACCGCCGTACGGACGGCCTCGGTCACGTCGTACGTGTCGACGAGCAGCGAGGTCCCCCGGCCCAGCGAGTCCACCTGCGCCTGGAAGGCGTCCCGCTCGCTGTCGTGCAGGAGCGTGAAGGCGTGCGCGCTCGTCCCGACGGTCGGGATGTTGTAGCGGAAGCCGGCCGCGAGGTCCGAGGTGGTGTGGAAGCCGCCGATGTACGCGGCGCGGGCCGAGGCCACCGCCGACAGCTCGTGCGTGCGCCGCGCACCCATCTCGATGAGCCTGCGGCCCTGCGCCGCCGAGGACATCCGGGAGGCGGCGGCGGCGATCGCCGAGTCGTGGTTCAGGATCGACAGGATCACGGTCTCCAGGAGCACGCACTCCGCGAAGGAGCCCTCCACCCGCAGGAGCGGCGAGCCCGGGAAGTAGACCTCGCCCTCCGGGTAGCCCCAGATGTCGCCGCTGAAGCGGTAGTCGGCCAGCCAGTCGACGGTGCGGGCGTCCACGACGTGCTGGTCGCGCAGGAAGGCGAGCATCTCGTCGTCGAAGTGGAAGTTCTCCACCGCGTCCAGTACCCGCCCGGTGCCCGCGACGACGCCGTAGCGCCGGCCCTCGGGCAGCCGGCGGGTGAAGGCCTCGAAGACGGAGCGCCGGTCCGCGGTGCCGGCCTTCAGTGCGGCCTGCACCATCGTGAGCTCGTACTGGTCGGTGAAGAGCGCGGTCGACGGCACACCGACCCGCCGCCCAAGGTCCGCTGAGTTCATGCCGGGGATGCTACTCCCTATTCGTCAAACTGACGAGATGGGGGCGCCGTTTGTGCGTGGGGCCCTTTCTGGTGGCAGCATGGGGTAGGTGAGCGTTGCTGCCCCTGTAGAGATCGAACGTCCCGAATCGGCCGAGGAGACCTTCGCCGTCCCTGAGCCCGATGTCCCCTGGGTGACGCTGGTGCACAACGACCCGGTCAACCTCATGAGCTACGTGACGTATGTCTTCCAGGCCTACTTCGGCTACTCGAAGGACAAGGCGCACAAGCTGATGCTCGACGTCCATCAGAAGGGCCGCGCGGTCGTCTCCAGCGGCAGCCGCGAGGAGATGGAGCGCGATGTCCAGGCCATGCACGGCTACGGGCTCTGGGCCACGCTGACCCAGGACCGCAACTGACCCGACCGCTGCCCTCCGTCCGACCCACCATCGGAGAATTCATGGCCGGCCATTTCCAGGCCACCCCAGGCGGCGGCGCGTCCGTCGCGCTCGACGAGGTCGAGGTCGCCATCCTGCGCTCCCTCGCCGTCCAGCTGCTCGAACTGATCGGCCCGGGCGATCAGCCCGTCGAGGGCGAGGACCCGCTCGCCGCCCTCTTCGCCGAAGGGCCCAGCGAACCGCCGGCCGACCCCGCCCTGGCCAGGCTCTTCCCCGAGGCGTACGGCGACGAGGACAAGGAGCTGCGCGAGGCCTCCGCCGAGTTCCGCCGCTTCACCGAGAACGACCTGCGCACCCGCAAGCGCGAGGACGCCCTCGCCGTCGTACGGTCACTCGACGCGCTCTCGCCCGTGGCGGACAGCGGCGCGGTGCTCACCCTCACCCCCGACGAGTGCCACCACTGGCTGGGCTCCCTCAACGACCTCCGGCTCACCATCGGCACCCGCCTGGAGGTGTCCGACGAGGACGAGGGCAAGGACGGATCGCTCTACCGGCTCCCTGACAGTGATCCGCGCAAGCCGATGGTGATGGCGTATCTCTGGCTCGGCGCACTGCAGGAAACCCTCGTCGAAACGCTGATGCCCGACTGACCCGGCCGGCCCGACGGGTTCGCTCAACGGATGCTCAAATCCGAATAACGATCCTGTCACCTGAATGGCTCTCTTTGCAGCGGCTGGAAACCCTTGTCCGCTTTTTCCTGTGGCGTGCGCCACATAATGTCCGGTGGCCTCAGCGGGTACCCGTGATAAATCTTCACGACCGCCCGGGGACGCCACCCCTGTCCCCGGGGGCGCTACGAGCCGGCCGAACGCCGGCGGCACTCCATCCATATCCGGGGGGATCAGGACCTGATCCGACGCCGACGACGGCGCGGATCGGCGTGGAGAAAGGCGCACCACCATGACATCGGCGCAGGTCGACAACGGACAGGCGGACGGCCCGAAGGCCGTCGACGCCCCGGCGGGCGAGGGCTACCAGCGTGGCCTGGGGGCCCGCCAGATCCAGATGATCGCCATCGGCGGAGCCATCGGCACGGGGCTCTTCCTCGGCGCGGGCAAAGCCATCGACAGAGCCGGCCCCAGCCTCATCCTGGCGTACGCCATCGCGGGCCTCGTCATCTTCTTCATCATGCGCGCCCTGGGCGAACTCCTCATGTACCGCCCGGTGTCGGGCTCCTTCTCGGAGTACGCGCGCGAATTCCTCGGCCCCTTCTTCGGATTCGTCACCGGCTGGACGTACTGGCTCTTCTGGGTCGTCACCGGAATCACCGAAGTCACCGCCGCGGCCACCTATATGACGTACTGGTGGGATATTCCGCAATGGCTGTCCGCACTGGTGTTCACCATCATTCTGTACGGCGCCAACCTGATCTCCGTGAAGCTCTTCGGCGAGCTCGAGTTCTGGTTCTCGATGGTCAAGGTCACCGCGATCCTCGGCATGATCCTCATCTGTGCCGGAGTGCTCACGGTCGGCTTCTCCGACGCCGGTGACACCGCGACCGTCGCCAACCTGTGGAACGACGGCGGCTTCTTCCCCGAAGGCATCAGCGGCACGCTGATGACCCTCCAGATCGTGATGTTCGCGTTCCTCGCCGTCGAGCTCGTGGGCGTCACCGCGGGCGAGTCCAAGGACCCGAAGACCGTCCTGCCCAAGGCCATCAACACCGTGCCGTGGCGCATCGCCGTCTTCTACGTCGGCGCGCTGATCATGATCCTCTCCGTGGTCCCCTGGAGCACCTTCGAGCCGGGCGTCTCGCCGTTCGTCGCCGCGTTCGAGGAGATGGGCCTCGGCATCGGCGCCGCGATCGTCAACTTCGTCGTGCTCACCGCGGCGCTCTCCTCCTGCAACTCCGGCATGTACTCCACCGGGCGCATGCTGCGGGACCTCGCGCTCAACGGGCAGGGACCCAAGGCCTTCACCAAGCTGACGAAGAACGGCCTCCCGCTGGTCGGCACCACGTTCTCCGCCGCGCTGATGCTCGTCGGCGTGTGGATCAACTACCAGTGGCCGGGCGAGGCGTTCAACTACGTCGTCTCCTTCGCGACCATCTCCGGCATGTGGGCCTGGATCATGATCCTCGTCTGCCAGATCCGCTTCCGCGCCAAGGCCGACCGGGGCGAACTGCCCCAGTCCACCTTCAAGGCACCCGGAGCGCCGTTCAGCAGCTGGTTCGCCCTCGCCTTCATCGGCCTCGTCATCGTCATGATGGCCATCGACAAGGACGCCAGGATCTCGCTCTACTGCGCACCGGTGTGGGGCCTGATCCTCGGTGTCTCCTACCTGGTGCTCAAGGCCCGCAACCCCGAGAACACCGCCTTCGCCAAGCGCTGACCCGCGCCACGGCGCCTCCGGGGCACCGGCCGCCTCAACGGCCCTGCCCGGCATCCGGGCCCTCCCGTACCACCCCTCGGTACGGGAGGGCCCGTCTGCTTATCCTGGCGCCATGCTGACCATCACCCGGACGCTCCACGACCAGATCGTCGCGCACGCCCGCGCGGACCACCCCGACGAAGCATGCGGAGTGGTCGCCGGCCCCGCCGGGGCGGGCCGCGCCGAACGTTTCATCCCCATGCTCAACGCCGCGCGCTCACCCACGTTCTACGAATTCGACTCCGTGGACCTGCTGAAGCTCTACCGCGAGATGGACGACCGCGACGAGGAGCCGGTGATCATCTACCACTCCCACACCGCGACCGAGGCCTACCCCTCCCGCACCGACGTCACCTACGCCAATGAGCCTGGCGCCCACTACGTGCTGGTCTCCACCGCGGACACCGACGACGCGGGCCCCTTCCAGTTCCGCTCGTACCGCATCGTGGACGGCGAGATCACCGAGGAAGAGGTCGAGGTCGTCGACGCCTACCCCACCGCGGCGTGACGCCCCCGGGCGGCTCCGGCTCCCATGGAAAGTCCACATGGCGAACGCTCACCATCCACCATGTGGGATCACACTCCGGTTCCGGGGCAGGGAATCGATACGATGAGCGCATGGTTCCCCATGACGTGAGCGAAAAGGCCCCGGGCATGCTGCTCGTCGCGCGGCTGCACGTCGACCTGTGCAGGCTCTCCAGCGCGATGTGTCCGGCTGTCGCCTGCCCGTGAACCGCACGGCCTGAGCCGCGGTCCGAGCGCAATCACGTACGCACCACCCCAGCGCGGGGGCACAGACGCGCGCCCCACGCCACCTCCACGCTTTCGACAGGAGCCCACGCCATGGCCATCGAGGTCCGCATCCCGACCATCCTCCGCACCTACACCGACGGCGCCAAGGCGGTCGAAGGCAGCGGGGAGACCCTCGCCGACCTCCTCGCCGACCTGGAGACCCGCCACAACGGCATCCGTGAGCGCATCGTCGACGGCGACCAGCTGCGCCGCTTCGTGAACGTCTACCTCAACGACGAGGACGTCCGCTTCCTCGACGGCATCTCCACGAAGCTCGCCGACGGCGACAACGTCACCATCCTCCCGGCCGTCGCCGGCGGCATGCGCTGATGCGGTACGACTCCCCGCTGGCGGCCGTGGGCAACACGCCCCTGGTCCGCCTCCCGCGGCTGTCCCCGTCCGAGGACGTCCGTGTCTGGGCCAAGCTCGAGGACCGCAACCCCACCGGCTCGATCAAGGACCGCCCCGCGCTCCACATGGTCGAGCAGGCGGAGAAGGACGGCCGTCTGACACCCGGCTGCACGATCCTCGAGCCCACCAGCGGCAACACCGGCATCTCGCTCGCCATGGCGGCCAGGCTCAAGGGCTACCGCATCGTCTGCGTCATGCCGGAGAACACCTCGCAGGAGCGGCGCGACCTGCTCACCATGTGGGGCGCCGAGATCATCTCGTCCCCCGCCGCAGGCGGCTCCAACACCGCCGTACGCGTGGCCAAGGAGCTCTCCGCCGAGCACCCCGACTGGGTCATGCTCTACCAGTACGGCAACCCGGACAACGCCGGCGCCCACTACGCCACCACCGGCCCGGAGATCCTCACCGACCTCCCGTCCATCACGCACTTCGTGGCGGGCCTCGGCACCACCGGCACCCTCATGGGCGTCGGCCGCTACCTCCGGGAGAACAAGCCCGACGTCAGCATCGTCGCCGCCGAACCGCGCTACGACGACCTCGTCTACGGCCTGCGCAATCTCGACGAGGGCTTCGTCCCCGAGCTCTACGACGCCTCCGTACTCACCACCCGCTTCTCCGTCGGCTCGGCCGACGCCGTCACCCGCACCCGGGAGCTCCTCCAGCAGGAGGGCATCTTCGCGGGCGTCTCCACCGGCGCCGCACTCCACGCCGCCATCGGCGTCGGCCGCAAGGCCGTCAAGGCGGGAGAGTCCGCGGACATCGTCTTCGTCGTCGCGGACGGCGGCTGGAAGTACCTGTCGACCGGCGTCTACACCGCCCCCACGACGGAAGCCGCCATCGAGACCCTGCACGGCCAGCTCTGGGCCTGAGGGCCCCTCAAGCCGCCCGGCACCGGCGGCCGCGCGCCCCAGGAGGCGCGGGACGGCGAACCCCGTCCCGCGCCTCCCGCATGCTCAGCCCAGCCCGCGCACCCGCCCCCACACCTCACCGTCCAGCTCGCCGGCCTTCCGGCGGAACCCGGACACCGCCACATCCCGCAGCTCGTCCGTCTCCAGGAAGCTCTGCCGGGCCCGCGCGTCCCCCACCGAACCCGGCGGCAGAGCGATCACACCCGGCCGCTCCTCATGGTGCTTGCTGGTGATCTTGGCGACGACCGCCGTGCCGCCCCGCACCGACAGCACGAGGCACGGCCGGTCCTTGGACCCGGGACCGTCCTCGAACGGCACATCCGCCCACCAGATCTCCCCCGGCCGGGGCAGACCGTGCGGGCGCCCCTTCTTCCGCTCCGGAGCCCGCCCCGGAGGCCGCGTCCGCCCGCCCGGCCGCCGCGGCCCGCGCCCGCCGCGCCCCCGCGCGTCGGAGACCGTCGCCACGAGCGCCAACAGGACGACGGCGACCAGCGCCACCCACCACCACGTGTTCATATCCCGACGGTACCGGCGCCCGGCGACACGCCGCCTTCCATCGAACCGGTGACAGCACAGGTGAGTTCCCCCACAACGGCAGGCCATGGAGGAGCGACCACCGGTTTTGCGCCTTACGCTCGACGGACCGCACGAACCCTCCCCGTTCCCACGCCTCGGAGGTTCACGCTCCATGAAGCTCACCGTCGTCGGCTGCTCCGGCTCCTTCCCGTCCGCGGGTTCGGCATGCTCGAGCTACCTCGTAGAGGCCGACGGCTTCCGGCTGCTCCTCGACATGGGCAACGGCGCCCTGGGCGAGCTGCAGCGCCATGTAGGTCTCTACGACCTCGACGCCATCTTCCTCAGCCACCTCCATGCCGATCACTGCATCGACATGTGCGCGTACTTCGTCGTCCGCTACTACCGCTTCGACGGCGGACGCCCCGCCGCGATCCCCGTGTACGGACCCGACGGCACCGAGCAGCGGCTCACCACGGCCCACGCCGACACCCCGTCCGACCACGCGATGGGCGAGGTCTTCGACTTCCACACACTGAAGTCCGGATCGTTCGAGATCGGCCCCTTCTCGGTCCGTACGGAGAAGCTCCGCCACCCCGTCGACACCTTCGGCATCAGGGTCGAGCACAACGGGCGCTCACTCACCTACTCCGGCGACACCGGCACCTGCGAGGCGCTGGCCGAACTCGCCGAGGGCACCGATCTGTTCCTCTGTGAAGCATCGTTCATCCACGGCAAGGAGGACATCCCGGACCTCCACCTCAACGGCCGCGAAGCAGGCGAGTACGCCGCCCGCGCCGGAGCGGGACGCCTCGTCCTCACCCACATCCCGCCGTGGACGGACGCCGAACGCAACCTCGCCGACGCTCGCGAGGTCTACGACGGCCCGGTCGAGCTGGCGGTGCCGGGCGCGGTGTACGAGATCTAGGTCCCGCCCCGGACACGCAGAAGCCCCACCTTCCCGCGCGGGAAGGTGGGGCTTCTGCGTGGCGTACGAAGACCGGCCGGACTACTTGGCCTCGGCCTTCAGGAGCTCGGCGAGCTCCTCGTCGGACTCGCGGCCCGGAGTCGGCAGGTTGAACTTCGTGATGGCGAACCGGAAGACCACGTAGTAGACGACCGCGAAGCAGAGGCCGACCAGCACCAGCAGCCAGGGCTTCGTCGCGATGCCCAGGTTGAGGAAGAAGTCGACCGCGCCGGCCGAGAAGCCGAAGCCGTCCTTCATGCCCAGCCCCCACGTGAGGGCCATCGAGACACCGGTCAGCACCGCGTGGATCGCGTACAGCACCGGCGCGATGAACATGAACGTGAACTCGATCGGCTCGGTGACACCCGTCACGAACGCGGTGGCGGCGAGCGAGAACATCATGCCGCCGACGACCTTGCGGCGCTCCGGACGGGCACAGTGGACGATCGCGAGGCAGGCGGCCGGAAGGGCGAACATCATGATCGGGAAGAAGCCGGTCATGAACTGCCCGGCGGTCGGGTCGCCCGCCAGGAAGCGGTTGATGTCACCGCTCTTGCCCTCGTACGAACCGGCCTGGAACCACGGGAACGAGTTGAGCAGGTGGTGCATGCCGACGGGGATCAGCGCACGGTTGGCGACACCGAAGATGCCCGCGCCGACAGCGCCCGAACCGACGAGCCACTCACCGAAGTTGTGCAGCCCGGTGCCGAGCACCGGCCAGATGTAACCGAAGACGATACCGATCAGCAGACCCGCGAACGCGGAGAGGATCGGGACCAGTCGGCGGCCGCCGAAGAAGCCGGCCCAGGCGGGCAGCTTCGTCCGGTAGAAGCGCTGGTACAGCAGGGCGACGACTATGCCCATCACGACACCGCCGAGCACACCGGCGTTGACCGGCGCCTCGTTCATGACGATCTTGCCGTCCACCACACTGGCGACCTTGGGCAGGTTGCTGTCGGTGAAGGTGGCCAGGACGTTCTTGAAGACCAGGTAGCCGGTGACCGCCGCGAGGGCGGTGGAACCGTCCGACTTCTTGGCGAAGCCGATCGCGATACCGACGGCGAACAGCAGCGCCATGTTGTCGAGGATCGCGTTGCCGCCCGCCGCCATGAAACCGGCGATCTTGACGATGAAGTCCGGGAACGAGTCGCGCCCCAGCATGTCCGGGTTACCGAGCCGGACCAGAAGCGCGCCCGCGGGCAGCACGGCGACCGGCAGCATGAGGCTGCGGCCGATGCGCTGCATGACGGCCATGACGCCCGCGCCCTTCTTTTTCTCGGGTGCCGGCGCAGCGGTATCCGTACTCATCAACTTCCTCCATGGGGCAAGGTGCCGCCCATGTCGTTGATCGAAGGGAGGCGGCGACTTGAGGAACGCGGCGGGAAAACGCGCGCGTGGTCTGGACCACTCAGTGGTGTAGACCAGTTTTAGCACGGTGAGGGTTGGATAAGGAACCTTCAATTTGCCCCGTAGTGCCCCCGCCACCCTGGGTGACACGGCGAAGGCCCCCGGACCGTCAGGTCCGGGGGCCGCGCGGAAGGCTGAGGGGCCTCTACTTCGTGAGGTCCTCCTCGATCTTCTCCTCCACCTCCAAGGGCTCGCGCCCTGGGGTCTGAAGGTTGAACTTGGTGATCGCGAAGCGGAAGATCACATAATAGATCACCGCGAAACACAGCCCGATCGGGATGATCAGCCACGGTTTCGTGTCCAGGTGCCAGTTGACGACGTAGTCGATCAGACCGGCCGAGAAGCTGAACCCCGCGTGCACGCCGAACGCCCAGGTGACCCCCATCGAGACCCCTGTCAGGATCGCGTGCACCCCGTACAGCAGTGGAGCGACGAAGAGGAACGAGAACTCCAGCGGCTCCGTCACCCCGGTCACGAACGACGTCAGCGCCACCGACAGCATCAGGCCGGACACCTCCTTGCGCCGCTCCGGACGTGCGCAGTGGGCGATGGCCAGCGCGGCGGCCGGCAGGCCGAACATCATGATCGGGAAGAACCCCGAGGTGAACTGCCCCGCCGACGGGTCCCCCGCGAAGAAGCGCGAGATGTCGCCCTGGACGGTGCCCCCGTCGTCCCCGGTGAACTCGCCCGCCTGGAACCAGAAGAACGTGTTCAGGAACTGGTGCATGCCGATCGGGATCAGCAGTCGGTTGGCGAAACCGAAGATCGCCGCGCCCCAGGCGCCCAGGTCGATCAGCTGCTTGGCGAACCACGTCAGGGCGTCACCCACCGGCTGCCACAGCAGCCCGAACAGCACGCCCAGGATCACGCAGAGGAACGCCATCAGGATCGGCACCAGCCGGCGCCCGTTGAAGAAGCCGAGCCAGTCGACCAGCTTGGTGCGGTGGTAGCGCTGCCAGACCACGGCGGTCAGCAGCCCGATGAGGATGCCCCCCAGCACACCGGGGTTCTGCGGCACTCCGTCCGGCATCGCCTCCGTCACCGAGTCGTCCACCGGGAACGCCGCCAGTACGCCCCGGTAGACGAGGAAGCCGACGACCGCGGCGAGCGCCGTCGAGCCGTCGGCCTTCTTCGCGAAGCCGATCGCGACACCGATGCAGAAGAGCAGCGGCAGGCCCACCTCGCCGTCGAGGATCGCCGTGCCGCCGTTGAGGAGGACCTTCGCGAACTTGTCCCAGAAGGCGCCGTGCAGCGAGGAGTCGAAGAGGTTGCCGAGGCTGACGAGGAGGCCCGCGGCGGGCAGCACGGCCACCGGCAGCTGCAGGCTGCGGCCGACCTTCTGCAAGCCCTGGACCGGCCCGTTCCACCACTTCCGCTGCGGTTGCGTGGCCGCGGTCGAACTCATCGGCATCCTCCCGGAACGCGCAAGGTTTGGCGAGCGTTGCAAACTGGTGTAGACCAGTCGCGATACGGTGCGGAGCCCCGCCGGAAGGCAGGGCGCCGGTGATCGTCATCATTGGGGACTGCGCGGTTACCCGCCCGTGAAGTTGGGCCAACCGTGCGTTACCGTGACGAAACGGACCCACGGTGGGCCGCCGCACGCAGGAACAGACCAGGGAGAAGGACATGGCCAGCAAGGCTGAGAAGATCGTCGCCGGGCTCGGCGGTATCGAGAACATCGACGAGATCGAAGGCTGCATCACCCGCCTCCGTACCGAGGTCCACGACCCCAGCAAGGTCGACGAAGCCGCGCTCAAGGCCGCCGGAGCACACGGCGTCGTCAAGATGGGCACCGCGATCCAGGTCGTCATCGGCACCGACGCCGACCCCATCGCCGCCGACATCGAAGACATGATGTGACCGGCTGACCCGGCCGGCCCACCCAGGTCCGCACGCAGGCCCCGCTCCGCCCCCCGACCGGCCTGGAGCGGGGCCTGCGGTGCACCCGAACGGACCCGGCCGCGGCAGCCGATAGGCTCGACGCCATGTCTCGTATCGACGGCCGCACCCCCGAACAGCTCCGCCCCGTCACCATCGAACGCGGATGGAGCAAGCACGCCGAAGGCTCCGTACTCATCTCCTTCGGTGACACCAAGGTCTTCTGCACCGCCTCCGTCACCGAAGGCGTCCCGCGCTGGCGCAAGGGCAGCGGCGAAGGCTGGGTCACCGCCGAGTACTCCATGCTGCCCCGCTCCACCAACACCCGCGGCGACCGCGAATCCGTACGCGGCAAGATCGGCGGCCGCACCCACGAGATCAGCCGGCTCATCGGGCGCTCCCTGCGCGCCGTGATCGACTACAAGGCCCTCGGCGAGAACACCGTCGTCCTCGACTGCGACGTCCTCCAGGCAGACGGCGGAACCCGCACCGCGGCCATCACCGGCGCCTACGTCGCCCTCGCCGACGCCATCGCCTGGGCCCAGGGCAAGAAGATCATCAAGCACGGCCGCAAGCCCCTCACCGGCACCGTCTCCGCGATCAGCGTCGGCATCGTCGACGGCCTTCCCCTCCTCGACCTCTGCTACGAGGAGGACGTGCGCGCCGAGACCGACATGAACGTCGTCTGCACCGGCGACGGCCGCTTCGTCGAGGTCCAGGGCACCGCTGAGGCCGAACCCTTCGACCGTGCCGAGCTGAACGCCCTCCTCGACCTCGCCACCGCCGGCTGCACCGACCTCGCCAAGCTCCAGGAAGAGGCACTCGCCCGCACCCTCGGCGAGTAAACGCGGGTAAAGAAGCAACCAAATACGCAGCGCACGGCGTCGTGACGAGTACGGACGCACGGGTCGAACCGTGCGTCCGTCCACGTATCCACCCCCGGGAGGGACCGCGCCATGGCCTCGCGCCGCCACCGCACCGCACTCGTCGTCACGACCACTCTGCTGACCCTCACCGCCGCCGTCGGCTGCGGCGCCGTCGACAAGGCCCTGGACTGCGTCCGCACCGCCGACGCCATCGCCACCAGCGTCGACAACCTCCAGCAGGCGATATCCAACGCCTCGAACGACCCGACGCAGGCATCGGAAGCCCTGGACCAGATCGACAAGGAGCTCAAGGACCTCGGCGACACCACGGACAACGCCGACCTGGACAAGGCCGTCGACGACCTCCAGGCAGGCGTCACCAACGTCCGCGACTCCATCGAGAAGGGCGACGCCACCCCCGACATCACCCCCGTCACGGACGCCGCCACCGAGATCGGCAAGGTCTGCACCCCGTGACCGGACGGCGATAATCGACGCATGACGCGCCTGATCCTCGCCACCCGCAACGCCGGGAAAATCACCGAACTCCACGCGATCCTCGCCGACGCGGGCCTCACCCACGACCTCGTCGGCGCGGACGCGTACCCCGACATCCCCGACGTCAAGGAAACCGGCGTCACCTTCGCCGAGAACGCCCTCCTCAAGGCCCACGCCCTCGCCCAGGCGACCGGCCACCCCGCCATCGCCGACGACAGCGGCCTCTGCGTCGACGTACTCGGCGGAGCCCCCGGCATCTTCTCGGCCCGCTGGGCCGGAGCCCACGGCAACGACAGGGCCAACCTGGACCTGCTCCTCGCCCAGCTCGGCGACATCGACGCCCCGCACCGCGGGGCCTACTTCGCCTGCGCCGCCGCCCTGGCCCTCCCCGACGGCACGGACCGCGTGGTCGAGGGCCGCCTCACGGGCACCCTGCGCACCGCCCCGGCCGGCGCCTACGGCTTCGGCTACGACCCGATCCTCCAGCCGGACGGCGAGACCCGGACCTGCGCGGAACTCACCCCCGACGAGAAGAACGCGATCAGCCACCGCGGCAAGGCGTTCCGGGCGCTGGTGCCGATGGTGCGGGAGCTGGTGGGCTGATTCTCCGGACGCAAAAACGGCCTGCGCATCGATTCTTCGATTCGCAGGCCGTTCGCGGTGCGGCGGAAGGGATTCGAACCCTCAAGCCGTTTCACGGGCCACAGATCCTAAGTCTGCTGTGTCGCCATTGCACCACCGCCGCTAGCCGCCTGTCATCGTACCGGGCAGCCGGTCGAGGTGGTGAGCGCGCCCAGGGGGCCACGGTCCGGCGTGTCCAAGAGCGACGAGATACGGAAAGGCCCGTACCGCTTCGAGGGAAGCGATACGGGCCCTTTCGCGGGGACGTGCGTGGGTCAGAACTTCGGGTCCGGGCTCTGTGCGTGGACCAGTTCCGCCGCTTCCTCCTCCGTCTCCACCGAGGGCGGGGAGCCGGCCAGCGGCTTGTTCGCGGTCTCCTTCATGCAGGCCACCGCGATCACACCGACCAGGGCCGCCGCCATCGCGTAGTACGCCGGCATCAGGTTCGAGCCGCTCCAGCTGATCAGCGCGGTGATCACCAGCGGGGTCGTACCACCGAAGATCGAGGCCGAGAGGTTGTAGCCGACCGACAGGGAGCCGTAGCGCACGTTGGTCGGGAACAGGGCCGGGAGGGCGGCGGACATCGTGCCCAGCATGCAGACCAGGGAGAGGCCCAGCATCAGCATGCCGATGGTGATGGCCGGGATGCTGCCCTGGCGGATGAGGAGGAAGGCCGGGAGCGAGAGGACGAGGAAGCCCACCATGCCGGTCATCAGCAGCGGCTTGCGGCCGAAGCGGTCCGAGAGCTTGCCGAACTGGCTGATGATCAGCATCAGGAACACCATGACGGCGAGCAGGATGAGCAGCCCGTGGGTCTCGCTGTAGCCGAGCTCGTCCGAGAGATACGTCGGCATGTACGACAGCAGCATGTAGTCGGCGATGTTGTACGCGCCGACCAGGGCGATGCAGAGGATCAGCGTCGGCCAGTACTGGCGGAAGATCTTGGCGAGGTCGCCCTTGGCGGTGGACTCGACGTGGTCGGCGGCCTCCGTGGCGTGGGCGGTGCCGCCCTCCAGCTTCTGGAAGGCGGGCGTCTCGTCCAGGCGGAGTCGCAGGTAGAGGCCTACGAGGCCGAGGGGACCGGCGACGAGGAACGGGATGCGCCAGCCCCAGGACTCCATCTGGCCGGTGTCCAGGAGGGCGTACAGGAGGGTGACGAGCCCGGCGGCGCCGACGTAGCCGGCCAGGGTGCCGAACTCGAGGAAGCTGCCGAAGAATCCGCGGCGCTTGTCGGGGGCGTACTCGGCGATGAAGGTCGAGGCGCCGCCGTACTCACCGCCGGTGGAGAAGCCCTGGAGCATCCGGAAGAAGATGAGCAGGACCGCGGCCCAGACGCCGATGGTGCCGTGGGAGGGGATGAGGCCGATCGCGAAGGTGCCGATCGCCATGAGGATCATGGTGAGGGCCAGGACCTTCTTACGGCCGATCTTGTCACCCATGGGGCCGAAGAACATGCCGCCGAGGGGCCGGACGAGGAAGGCCACGGCGAAGGTCGCGAACGACGAGAGGAGCTGGGTGGTGTCGTTCCCCGACGGGAAGAAGACATGCCCGATGGTGACGGCCAGGTAGGAGTAGATGCCGAAGTCGAACCACTCCATGGCGTTACCGAGCGACGCCGCCTTCACCGCGCGCTTGACCGCCTGGTCGTCGGTGACGGTGATGTCGGTCCGACGGAGCCGGGGGTTCTGGCGCTTCCGGATGGCCCGGAAGAGCGCCGGGTGGCGTTTGACCGCATCAGGGTCGGCCGCCTGGTGGGGGTCGGAGGCCGCCATGGCCGGTTCCTTTCGTCGAACGGTGTTCCAGGAAAGGCTTCTGCGCAGTCATGGCGGTTGCAAACCGAATCAACGGCCTTTTGCGATCTCGGTCACACCTTTTCCGGCCGGGATCGCCACGAACCGGGTCAGATTCCGAGGTCCTTGATGATCTTGGCGACGTGTCCGGTGGCCTTGACGTTGTAGAGGGCCTTCTCCACCTTGCCCTCCTCGTCGACCACAAACGTGGAGCGGATCACGCCCGTCACCGTTTTGCCGTAGAGCTTCTTCTCGCCGAACGCGCCGTACGCCTCCAGGGTCTCCTTGGAGGGGTCGCCGACCAGTGTGACCTTGAGGTTCTCCTGCTCGCGGAACTTCGCGAGCTTCTCCGGCTTGTCCGGCGACACGCCGATGACGTCGTAGCCGGCTCCGGCGAGGACGTCCAGGTTGTCCGTGAAGTCGCAGGCCTGCTTGGTGCAGCCGGGGGTAAGTGCGGCGGGGTAGAAGTAGACGATGACCTTGCGGCCCTTGTGGTCCGCGAGCGAGACCTCGTTGCCGTCGGCGTCCGGAAGGGTGAAGGCGGGGGCGGTGTCGCCGGTCTGGAGTCGCTCGCTCATGTTTCTCCTCGAGTGGCACGCGTGCTGTGTGGCACCGAGCGTAATAGGGGGTGCCGCCGGGTGTAGGGGCGGCCGAGCTGACAGACTGTCGATGAAGGTTTACCCGACGACGACCACGGAGGCGGCGCAGTGTCGGATACCAGGACCCCTGCGCAGATCGAGGCGGACATCATCAGCAGGCGTGAGCAGCTTGCGGTGGTGCTGGACGAGATCGGGGTGCGGGTGCACCCGAAGACGATGATGGGTGACGCGAAGGCCAAGGTCGCGTCGACGGTGGACCGGACGGCCGGGCGTGCGTTCGTCGCCGTGAACCGTTCGGTTTCGGACGTGAAGGCGCAGTTCGTCGCGGAGGATGGTTCGCCGCGGCTGGAACGGGTGATTCCGGCGGCGCTGGTGGTGGCCGGGGCGGTCGCGTTGCTGACGGTGTCCTCGCGGTCTTCGCGGGGCGCGCGCCGCAGGAGGCGCTGAAAGCGGTTCCGTGTGGCCCTGGGGCGTGCGGAGGGGTTCGGGGCAGGTAGGTTTCGGGGCGTGAGCGACAACGGCATGAGCAACACCGACGACAAGCTGCCGATCCGGATGCTGCACGACCGTGTGCTGGTGCGGTCGGATTCGCCCGAGGGCGAGCGGCGGTCCGGCGGCGGCATCCTGATTCCGGCGACGGCGGCGGTCGGTCGGCGTCTGGCGTGGGCCGAGGTGGTCGCTGTCGGCCAGAACGTGCGGACCGTGGAGCCGGGTGACCGGGTGCTGTACGACCCCGAGGACCGCGCCGAGGTCGAGGTGCGGGGTGTGGCGTACGTCCTGATGCGGGAGCGGGATCTGCACGCGGTGGCCGCGGACCGGTTCGAGGGTTCGGTGGATTCGACCGGGCTCTATCTGTAGGCAGGTGTGGGGTGAGTGGGCCTGGTGACCGTGGTCACCAGGCCTTTTGGCTGTCCCGGGGGGCTTGCTACGGTGGTGTGACCCCGACGAGACGCGCCGTACCGGGTTTCCGCAAAGACGACGCACCCGTGTTGTTCGCGTGTTTCGTCGTGGAGGTCTGTCGTGGCGTGGGTTCTGTTGATCGTCGCCGGTCTGCTGGAAGTGGGCTGGTCGATCGGGATGAAGTACACCGAGGGGTTCACCCGGCTGTGGCCGAGTGTGTTCACCGGCCTGGGGATCGTGGCCAGCATGATGCTGTTGTCGCAGGCGGCGAAGACGCTGCCGATCGGTACGGCCTACGGCGTGTGGGTGGGGATCGGCGCGGCCGGTGCGGCGGTGCTGGGCATGGTGGTGCTGCATGAGCCGGTGACGGCTGCCCGTATCTTCTTCGTCTGTCTGCTGCTGGTGGCTGTGGTGGGTCTGAAGGCGACGTCCGGGCACTGAGTGTTCAGGGGCGGGCGGGGCCGTGGGGGCCCTGTCCGTCCCTTTCGCGTCGGTCGGCGGGGTGGTCGTCGGCGGGGCGGCTCCCGGCGGGGCCGGCGGGTTCGATGCCGGGCTGCTGCCCGGCGTCGGGTCCCTGCCCGGCGTCGGGTTCCTGCCCGGCGTCGGGTCCCTGTGCGGCGGAGTCGCGGTCGGTGCCTTCCTCGGCGGGGGCGCGGGAGGGTGCGTCGGCGGGGGTGGTGGTGCGGGGTGTTCGTGGGGCCCGGGAGGCTTCGGAGGCGGCGTCCGGCGTGCGGTTGCGGGCGCTGTCCCGCTTCTCGCGGGAGTCTCCGGTGCCGGGTTCGTCGGTGCCTCCGGCTTCCTCGGTGTCCTCGGTGTCCTCGCCCTCCGCGCTCTCGTCCGGGTCGGGCTCCTCGGGGCCTTCGTCGGCCTCGAGTTCGAAGCCCTGCACCTCGCTGCCTTCGAGCGCGGCCCGGGTGTAGGCGGCCCAGGTCTGGGCCGGGGCGCCGCCGCCGTTCATGCGGGCGAGGCCGAGTGCTCCGTAGAGGGGCTTCTGTACGCCGGTTTTGGGGTCCTGGCCCATGACGGCGATGACGGTGGCGAGGTCCGGGGTGTAGCCGGCGAACCAGGCGGCCCTGTCCTCCTCGGCGGTGCCCGTCTTGCCCGCTGCGGGGCGGCCCGCGCCCAGGGCGGCGGTGCCGGTGCCGCCGTCCACGACGCTCCGCAGGACGGAGGTGGTGGTGTCGGCGGCTTCGCGGCTGACGGCCTGCCGGGTGTTCCTGGCGGGGAGGTCCAGCTCGGTGCCGTCCTTGCTGATCTTGGCGACGAGGGTGTGGGGCCGCTGTCTGCCGTGGTCGGCGAGGGTGGCGTAGGCCGAGGCCATGTCGACGGCGCTGGCGGTGGCGGGGCCGAGTGCGATGGAGGGGGAGGCCGTGAGGTCGGGGGTGTCCTGGGGGATGCCGAGGGCGACCGCGGTGTCCTTGACCTCTTGGGGTCCGACGTCCTGGGCCATCTGGGCGTAGACGGCGTTGACGGATTTGTCGGTGGCCTCGCGGACGGTGATGGAGCCGTAGTCGACGTCGTCCTCGTTGGCGGGGGAGTAGCCGGTGGAGCCGGCGGCGCTCTGGACGGTGCGTTTGTTGGTGCCGTCGTAGCGGGTGTTGGGGGTGATGGCGCGGTCCTTCTGGGTGGTGGACCCGTTGGCGAGGGCTGCGGCGAGGACGAACGGCTTGAAGGTGGACCCGACCTGGTAGTCGCGGCGGGTCGCGTTGTTGACGTACTGCTTCGTGTAGTCGATGCCTCCGTAGAGGGCGACGACGTGGCCGGTGGCGGGGTCGATGGAGGCGCCGCCCGCGCGGACGTTGCGGTCGGCTTCGCGGTCGTCGCTGGTCTTGGAGAGGACGTTGTCGTCGACGGCTTCGACGAGGGCGTCCTGCTTCTTCTTCTGGAGTGTGGTGGTGATGCGGTAGCCGCCGGTGGCGAGGGTGTCCGCGTCGATGATCTTGTTGGCGGTGAGGTAGTCCTCGACCGCCTGGATGATGTAGCCGCGCTGGCCGGAGAGTGCGGTGGCGGGCTTGGCCTCGTCGGGGGCGGGGAACGTCATCGCGTCGCGGTCGGCGGCGCTGAGCCAGTGGTGCTTGACCATGCCGTCGAGCACGTAGTCCCAGCGGGCGAGGACGGCCTTCTTGTTCTCGGGGTGGGCGACGACGTCGTACGAGCTGGGGGCGTTGAGCAGGGAGGCGAGGTAGGCGCCTTCGCCGGCGTCGAGGTCTTCGACGTCCTTGCCGTAGTAGGCGTGGGAGGCGGCCTGGATGCCGTAGGCGTTGCGGCCGAAGTAGCTGGTGTTGAGGTATCCCTCGAGGATCTCGTCCTTGCTCTGCTCGCGGTCGAGCTTGATGGAGATGAAGAATTCCTTGGCCTTGCGGATGACGGTCTGTTCCTGGCCGAGGTAGTAGTTCTTGACGTACTGCTGGGTGATGGTGGAACCGCCCTGCCTGCCCTTGCCGGTGACGGTGTTCCAGCCGGCGCGGAGGGTGGCCTTGATGTCGATGGCGTCCTCGGAGTAGAAGTCCCGGTCCTCGGCGGCGAGTACGGCGTGCTGGATGGTGGGGGGGATGCGGTCCAGCGGGATCTTCTCGCGGTTGATCTCGCCGTCGCGGGCGATGACGGTCTTCCCGTCCGCGTACACGTAGACGTTGGCCTGCGCGGTCGCGGCGGCGTTGGCGGCGGGGATGTCGATGAGCTGGTAGCCGGCGATGAATCCGCCGACGAGGAGCAGTGCGAGGAGAAGTACGCCGCCGAGGGTCATGCGCCAGGTGGGGATGGCGCGGCGCCAGCCGGTGCGCTTGGGCCGCTTGGGGCGTTTTTTGCGCCCCTTGGGCTCCTGTGCGCCGTTCGGGTGGCGGGAGTCGGAGGCGGGGGCCGCGGCCGAGGGGTCTCGGGGGGCCCAGCCCTGGGTGCCCTGCTGACCAGGGTCTCCGCCGTGCTGCGGTGGCTCTTGGCTCATGACTGTGGAGGCTCCTCGACTACGGATGATTTTCCTATAGTGCACTTTTCGGACGGATAACCCTCGGATCCCTCCACGGAAATGGGGTCGCGGCGGCCGAACGCCGTGGACTAGGGTCGTGCGCTTTGGCGGATTGAGGGGGGCGAGGTGCGGCTCTATGCCGTGGTGGCGGCCGGTGGGTTCCGGCGGTATGCCACCTATCGGGTGGCGACGCTCGCGGGGGTGTTCACCAACACCGTCTTCGGTTTCATCATGGCGTACACCTACATCGCTCTGTGGGACGAGAGACCGCAGCTCGGCGGCTACGACATGTCGCAGGCTCTGACCTATGTGTGGCTGGGTCAGGCCCTGCTGATGACCTGCGCGATGATGGGCGGCGGCTTCGAGGACGAGCTCATGGAGCGGATCCGCACGGGTGACATCGCGGTCGATCTGTACCGGCCGGCCGATCTGCAGCTGTGGTGGCTGGCGGGGGACCTGGGCCGGGCCGCGTTCCATCTGCTGGGGCGCGGGATCGTGCCGATGGTGCTGGGGGCGCTGGCCTTCGATCTCGCGATGCCGCGCTCTCCGTGGGTCTGGCTGGCCTTCCTCGTGTCGGTGGGGCTGGGCGTCGTGGTGAGCTTCGGGGTGCGCTTCCTGGTCGCGTTGTCGGCGTTCTGGCTGATGGACGGGGCGGGCGCGATGCAGATCGCCTGGCTGGCCGGGCTGTTCTTCTCGGGGATGATGCTGCCGCTGACGCTGTTCCCCGGTTGGCTCGGGGAGCTGGCCCGCGTCCTGCCGTGGTCGTCGCTGCTCCAGGTCCCGGCCGATGTGTTCCTCGGCACGTACGCGGGCTGGGACGTCGTGCGGGCATACGCCTTCCAGGCCGGCTGGGCGGTGGCGCTGCTGCTGGCCGGGAGGCTCCTGCAGTCGGTGGCGACCAGAAGGGTGGTGGTCCAGGGTGGCTGAGGTCCGGGTCGGGCGTGTTGCGGCCGTGGAGCCGGAGACGGCGTTCGCCGAGCGGTCCCGGCTGGTCGAGGGGGTGCGGGCGTACGGGCTGATCGTGGCGATGTGGCTGCGCTCGACGATGGCGTACCGCGCGTCGTTCGTGATGACGACCGTCGGGAACTTCGTGTCGACGGCGTTCGATTTCGTCACGATCATGCTGATGTTCGCGCACGTCGACGTGCTGGGCGGGTTCACCCTGCCGGAGGTCGCGTTGCTGTACGGGACGTCGGCGACCGCGTTCGGGCTGGCCGACCTGGTGCTGGGGTCGATGGACCGGCTGGGGCGCCGGGTGCGGGACGGGACGCTGGACACGCTGCTGGTGCGGCCCGTCCCGGTGCTGGCGCAGGTGGCGGCGGACCGGTTCGCGCTGCGCCGGCTGGGGCGGATCACGCAGGGTCTGCTGGTGCTGGGCTACGCGCTGTTGACGCTGGACATCGACTGGTCGCCGCTGAAGGTGGTGATGCTGCCGCTGATGGTGCTGAGCGGGGCGGCGATCTTCGGGGCGGTGTTCGTGGTGGGGGCGGCGTTCCAGTTCTACGCCCAGGACGCCTCCGAGGTGCAGAACGCCTTCACGTACGGGGGGACGACGATGCTGCAGTACCCGCCGACGGTCTTCGCGAAGGACCTGGTGCGCGGGGTGACGTTCGTGGTGCCGCTGGCGTTCGTGAGCTGGCTGCCGGCCCTGTACGTGCTGGGGCGGGACTATCCGCTGGACCTGCCGCAGTGGGTGGCGTGCCTGCCGCCGGTGGTGGCGGCGGGGTGCTGGGTGCTCGCGGGGCTGGCGTGGCGTGTGGGGCTGCGGTCGTACCGCAGTACGGGAAGCTGAGGAGTGGGCGTGGACGACATGGACTTCATCGAGCTGGACGGCGTCGAGAAGGTCTTCGACGTGCGCCGTAAGACGGGCTTCATGCGCCGTGAGCGGCGTGAGGTGCGGGCGGTGGACGGGATCAGCTTCCGGGTGCCGCGCGGTGAGATGGTCGGCTACATCGGCCCGAACGGGGCGGGCAAGTCGACGACGATCAAGATGCTGACGGGCATTCTCACGCCGAGCGGCGGCCGGCTGCGGGTCGCGGGGATCGACCCCAGCCGAGAGCGTACGAAGCTGGCGCACCGGATGGGCGTGGTCTTCGGGCAGCGTACGACGCTGTGGTGGGACCTGCCGTTGCGTGACTCGTACCGGCTGATGCACCGGATGTACCGGATCCCGGACAGCCGTTACCGGGAGAATCTGGACCGTTGCGTCGAACTCCTGGATCTGGGAGCGCTGTTGGAGGTCCCGGTGCGTCAGCTGTCGCTGGGGCAGCGGATGCGGGGCGACATCGCGGCGGCGCTCCTGCACGATCCCGAGGTGCTGTATCTGGACGAGCCCACGATCGGGCTCGATGTGGTCTCCAAGGCGAAGGTGCGGGGGTTCCTGCGGGACTTGAACGCGGAGCGGTCCACGACGGTGCTGCTGACCACGCACGATCTGACCGACATCGAGCAGCTGTGCAAGCGGGTGATGGTGATCGACCACGGCCGTCTGGTGTACGACGGTGCGCTCGCCGGGCTGCACGAGGTGGGGGAGAGCGAGCGCACGCTCGTCGTGGACCTGGAGAGGGAGCTGCCGCCGATCGAGCTGGGGGCGGAGCCTTCGGTGCGGGTGGTGAAGGTGGAGGGGCCCCGGCAGTGGCTGGCGTTCCCGGCCGCGGCGTCGGCCGCCCCGCTGGTGGCGCGTATCGCGGCGGACTATCCGCTGGTGGACCTCTCGGTGCGGGAACCGGACATCGAGTCCGTGATCGCGAAGATGTACGTGTCGGATTCTGCTCTCTAGGTCCCTCCCTCGATTGCTCTATAGGGTGCCGGTATGACAAGTGACAGCCCGGACATGCGTGCCTCCGACGCGGAACGTGAGCGGGTCGCAGAGACCCTGCGGGAGGCCGTGGCCGAGGGCCGGCTGGAGATGGACGAGTTCGAGCAGCGGCTCGACGCGACGTTCAAGGCGCGTACGCACGGGGAGTTGGTGCCGCTCGTACGCGACCTGCCGGTGCCGGGCGGTCCAGCCCGGCCGGTGGCGGGGGCGGTGGCCGAGCGCAAGGGGTCGTCCGCGAACTGGCCCGCGCGGATCGGTGGCACCGCCACCTCGTCGGGGGCCTTCGCCTTCTGGGGCGGCTTCAGCCGCAAGGGCCGCTGGACGGTGGGCCCCAAGTTCACCGCGTTCGCGATGTGGGGCGGTGGCGAGATCGATCTGCGCGAGGCCCACTTCGCGGAGCGCGATGTCGTGATCCGCTGCTTCACGATCATGGGCGGCATGCAGGTGACGGTCCCGCCGGACCTCAACGTGCAGGTCAACGGCCTCGGGATCATGGGCGGTTTCGGCGAGCACTCCAAGCTCGACGAGGAGCCGTACCCCGCTCCGGAGGCCCCCCGGGTGAAGATCACCGGGTTCGCGCTGATGGGCGGGGTCGGCGTGGAGCGCAAGCGGAGCAGGGCGGAGAAGCGGCGGCTGCAGGAGCAGGAGCGGCTGCGGCTGCGGAAGCCGGACACGGGGGACGGGCGCAAGGAGCTCGGCTGAGCTTCAGAAGGTGTCGGCCTTCGGCGTCCCGTCCACGGCGCCGAGGTCGATCGCGTGGCCCAGTGCGCGGTAGCCGGCGTCGTTGAAGTGCAGCCGGTCTCCGGAGTCGTACTCGGGCAGGATCCGGTTGGGCGCGTAAGGGTCGCGTACGGCGCGGTCGAAGTCGACGAACGCGTCGAAGATCCGGCCGGAGCGGATCTCCTTGTTGACGGCGAGGCGCACGCTGTTGCTCCGGGGCGACCAGGTGGAGTAGCCCTGGAAGGGCGTCAGGGTCGCCCCGACGACCCGCAGCCCCTGGGCGTGTGCGCGCTCGGTGAGGGCGCGGAGCCCGGCCGTGATGCGCTGGGGGTCGGGCTCCTGGGGGTACTGCTGTACGTCGTTGATGCCGAGGGCGATGATCACGGTCTTCGCTCCGGCGACGGACAGGACGTCGCGCTCGAAGCGGTGGGCGCCGCTCCGGCCGCCCACGTTCTTGACGCCGTCCACCGTCAGCGGGCTGTCGCGCAGGAGCCGGTTGCCGGCGATCCCCTGGTTGGCGACGCCGTAGGCGTGCCGCAGCCGGTCGGAGAGGACGTCCGGCCAGCGGGTGTCGGCGTCGGTCGTGGAGCCGCTGCCCGCCGTGAGGGAGTCGCCGAGCACGACGATCGCGCCGGGCGACGCCTCGTTGCGGACGTCGACGGCCGTCAGGTAGCGCCACCGGGTGGTGCTCCAGGTGCCCCGGCCGTCGGCCAGGTAGGACGTCTGGTGTGCGTTGGGGTGCTGGGTGACGGGCCCGCCGGCGGACGGGGTGCGGAGGGTGACCTCCAGATCGGCGTCCGGGGCGACGGGCACCACGACCGGGTCGCTGACGACCTGGAGGCCGGCGGCGACGGTGACGGTGGGCCGGCCGCGGAAGGTCACCTGGCGGGTGTTGACGGTGGCCTGGTCGATGACGAGCGGTGTGGCGCCGAAGAGGTTGGACAGCGTGATGCGGGCGGCGTCGCCGCCGACGCTGGTGTGCACGATGTTGCGGATGGTGCTGCCGGGGTAGCCCTGTGCGGAATTCGGCTCCGCGCTGACGGGGGCCGCGGTCCAGGTGGCGACCCAGGTGCCGACGGAGTTGGCCGGTGCGGCGGGATTGCGGGCCGCCGCATGGGTCTGGGACCCGCTCAGCGGTTCCTGCCTCTTCCCGGCGATGAGCGACGTACCGAACGCGACGGCGGCGGCGAGCGCGACGGTGCCCGCTACGAGGGCGATGAGCAGGGCATACCCCTGGCGCCTGGGCATCTGTGGTGGTTCTCCTTGCGGTGTCCGGCCCCGGTGTTCGGGTCGCTCTCATGATGCGACAGGCCCTGGGGAACTCGACGTGCGGCCCAGGAGTAGGTGAGGTAGGGACAATGCGTACGGCACTGGGTGACGTGTACGCGGACGGGTGGAGCGGATGGAACAGGACGCGGGACAGGGATCGGCATCCGGGGCGGAGGGCCGTGGGACCGGACTGGGCGGGTTCGCGTACACCGCCGCCGATGAGGAGAAGCGGCGCGGTGTGCGCCGTATGAAGACCACCGCCACGGGGCTGCTCCTGCTCGTCGCGCTCGTGTACGTTCTCGCCACCTGGGCGAAGAACGAGGGAATGGGCGGCTGGCCGGGCTACGTCGCAGCGGCCGCCGAGGCGGGAATGGTCGGTGCGCTGGCGGACTGGTTCGCCGTCACGGCGCTGTTCCGGCGTCCGCTCGGCCTGCCCATCCCCCACACCGCCATCATTCCCACCAAGAAGGACCAGTTGGGGGCATCACTCGGTTCCTTCGTGGGCGAGAATTTTCTCTCCGGGGACGTCGTTCGTGACCGAATTCACGCTCTGGGGGTCGGCAAGAGGCTCGGAGCGTGGCTGGCGGAGCCGGAACACGCGGACCGGGTCACCGCCGAGCTGGCCACCGCGCTGCGCGGTGCGCTGACCGTGCTGCGGGACTCCGATGTGCAGGCGGTCGTCGGGGAGGCGATCACCCGGCGGGCGGACGCGGCGGAAGTCGGGCCGGGGATAGGGAAGATGCTGGAGGGGATCGTCCAGGACGGCGGTCACCGCAGGGTCGTCGACCTCGTCTGCGTACGGGCGCACGACTGGCTGGTCCTGCACGGTGACTCCGTGATGGACGCGGTGCAGGGCGGGGCGCCCGGCTGGACGCCCCGGTTCGTCGACAAGCGGGTGGGGGAGCGGGTCTACAAGGAGCTGCTGCGCTTCGTCACGGAGATGCGTGACATGCCGGGCCATCCGGCGCGCGGCTCGATCGACACGTTCCTGACGGACTTCGCGGCCGACCTCCAGACCGACAGCGACACCCGCGCCCGGGTGGAGCGGCTGAAGTCGGAGATCCTGGGGCGCGGTGAGGTCCAGGACGTCATCGCCTCCGCCTGGTCCTCCGTCCGTACGATGATCATCGCGGCGGCCGAGGACGAGCGCAGCGAGCTGCGGATGCGGGCCCGGGCGTCGCTGATCTCCCTGGGCGCCAGGCTCTCCACGGACGAGCGGCTGCAGGCGAAGCTGGAGGGCTGGCTGGAGGACGCGGCGGCGTATGTCGTCACGACGTACCGCACGGAGATCACCTCGCTGATCAGCGACACGGTGGCCGGCTGGGACGCGGACCAGACGTCGAGGAAGATCGAGGCGCACATCGGCCGTGACCTGCAGTTCATCCGGATCAACGGCACCGTGGTGGGTGCGCTGGCCGGCCTGGCGATCTATTCGGTGTCACACGCGCTGGGAGGCTGACCGGAGACGTGCCCGTCCTGTCGCACGGGCACGCCCCCGGGTCACGCGGGGAGTTGCTCTTCAGTACGCACCCCGCGGCGCCCGTGTTCAATCCCCCGGGCCGGACTTTCTCGGAGACGGCGCCGCGCGTGCGGCCGCTCCCCGGTGGCCCTATCGGGTGCCGCGCCGGGTGACCGCCCACGACGCGGCGGCGACGCCGCCCGCCACGGTGAACACCGCGGGCCAGGCGCCGAGCTTCTTGGCCAGGGGGTGCGAGCAGGCGAAGGCGGCGACGTAGGCGACGGTCAGCCCGGTGGCCGCGCGGGCCCCGGCCTGCCGGTTCCACTCGTACGCCGCCACCGAGCCGGCGGCGGCCAGCGCGACGCCGCCCAGCGGGCGCTTCCTGGTCCAGCGGGCGATTCCGTACCCGCCGACGAGTCCGCCCGCCGCCACTGCCGCTGCCGGGACCTTCGCCATTGCCGCCACCTTCGCTTTCCTGCGTCTCACCCGGCCTGACCGCCGAGAATCCGAGGATAAGGTCCCGGACCGGCCGGCCGGTCAGCCGGTCAGCCGGTCGGCCGGGGGGCGGGCCGGAACGTCAGTCGGTGCCGGACTCCATCGCGGCGCGGTCCAGCAGCTCGTCGTCACGGGAGACCTCGCCGCGCGAGGCGATGGCCTGCGCGCCGCCCTCGGACATGGCGCCGATCAGGCCGGTGGCCGCCGCCTGCGCGGCGCCGATCAGCGAGGGCTGGGTGGTGCCGACGAGGCCGAGGCCGGCGAACTGTTCGAGCCTGGCGCGCGAGTCCGCGATGTCGAGGTTGCGCATGGTGAGCTGGCCGATGCGGTCCACGGGGCCGAACGCCGAGTCCTCGGTCCGCTCCATCGACAGCTTGTCCGGGTGGTAGCTGAAGGCGGGGCCGGTGGTGTTGAGGATCGAGTAGTCCTCACCGCGCCGCAGCCGCAGCGTCACCTCGCCGGTGACGGCCGAGCCGACCCAGCGCTGCAGCGACTCGCGGACCATCAGGGCCTGCGGGTCCAGCCAGCGGCCCTCGTACATCAGCCGTCCGAGGCGCCGGCCCTCGTTGTGGTAGTGGGCGAGGGTGTCCTCGTTGTGGATCGCGTTGACGAGGCGCTCGTACGCCGCGTGCAGGAGGGCCAGGCCGGGCGCCTCGTAGATGCCGCGGCTCTTCGCCTCGATGATGCGGTTCTCGATCTGGTCCGACATGCCCAGGCCGTGACGGCCGCCGACCGCGTTGGCCTCCATGACCAGGTCGACCGGGGTGGCGAACGTCTTGCCGTTGATCGTCACCGGGCGGCCCTGGTCGAAGCCGATGGTGACGTCCTCGGTGGCGATCTCGACCGAGGGGTCCCAGAACCGGACGCCCATGATCGGGTCGACGGTCTCCACGCCGGTGTCGAGGTGCTCCAGCGTCTTCGCCTCGTGGGTGGCGCCCCAGATGTTGGCGTCGGTGGAGTACGCCTTCTCCGTGCTGTCGCGGTAGGGCAGCCCGTGGGCGACCAGCCACTCCGACATCTCCTTGCGGCCGCCGAGCTCCGTGACGAAGTCGGCGTCGAGCCACGGCTTGTAGATGCGCAGGTGGGGGTTGGCGAGGAGGCCGTAGCGGTAGAACCGCTCGATGTCGTTGCCCTTGAACGTGGAGCCGTCGCCCCAGATCTGCACGTTGTCCTCGAGCATCGCCCGGACCAGCAGGGTGCCGGTGACGGCGCGGCCGAGCGGCGTCGTGTTGAAGTAGGCACGCCCGCCCGAGCGGATGTGGAACGCACCGCACGCGAGCGCTGCCAGGCCCTCCTCGACCAGTGCCGCCCGGCAGTCGACCAGGCGCGCGATCTCGGCGCCGTAGGCCTTCGCACGGCCGGGCACCGACGCGATGTCGGGCTCGTCGTACTGGCCGATGTCGGCGGTGTAGGTGCACGGGACGGCACCCTTGTCGCGCATCCACGCGACCGCGACCGAGGTGTCGAGGCCGCCCGAGAAAGCGATGCCGACGCGCTCGCCGGTGGGCAGGGAGGTGAGAACCTTAGACATAGGAAGAGTATGCACTCGATTGTATGTATATGCAAATGGGTGCGCGGGAGGCGACCTCCGAGCACCTCGCGGACCTGTACGCCCGGGCGCTGCAGAGCCTGGTGGAGGGCTGACCCGCCCGGGATATTCGATAGGGTCCGGCCCAACACGACGAGGGGGGCCTCATGTTGATCCGTACCGGCCTGCGTGCCGCGATGCCGGCCGTGATTCTGGGAGCGCTGCTGGTGGGCTGCGGCGCGGCGACCACCACCGAAGGGCCGGGGAGCTGATCGGCACCCGGGACCGCGTCAACACGTGGATGCAGGGTCACCCGGAGGACTACCGCTGACCTGCGGGGTCACACCCGCAGGACGTCGATCCCCAGCGCGGTGAACTCCTCGACGACGCCCTCGGGCGCGTCCCGGTCCGTGACCAGCACCGACACCGCGCCGGTCTCGCAGACCTGGGCGAAGGCCCGGCGGCCGAGCTTGGAGGAGTCCGCGACGACGATCACCGTGCCCGCGCACTCGGCGAGGGCCCGGTTGGCGCCGGCCTCGGACTCGTCGTGCGTGGCCGCGCCGAACCGGGCGTGGACGGCGTCCACGCCGAGGATCGTGTAGTCGAGCGCGAGGCCGCGCAGGACCGAGTCGACCAGGGGGCCGACGAGCTCGTACGAATTCGGCCGGGCCACCCCGCCGGTCACGACGATCTTCACCTGGGGGCGGACCGCCAGCTCGTTGGCGATGTTGATCGCGTTCGTCACCACGGTCAGCGCCACGCCCCCGCCCGACGGCTCGGGCCGCAGCGCCAGTTCCCTGGCCACCTCGGAGGTCGTCGTGCCGCCGTTGAGGCCGACCGTGGAGCCCGTCGGGATCAGCTCGGCCGCGGCCTTCGCGATGCGCTGCTTCTCGTCCGCCCTGCGGGCCGCCTTGTAGCGCAGCGGCAAGTCGTAGGCGACGGCGCTCACCACCGCGCCGCCCCGGGTGCGGGTCAGCAGATTCTGCCGGGCGAGCTCGTCCAGGTCGCGGCGGACGGTGGCGGCGGAACAGCCGAGCCGTTCGGCGGCGTCGAGTACGTCGAGATGGCCCTGGTCGCTGAGGATCTCCAGCAGCCGGGTCCAACGTGTGTGTGCCGCCACCGGATCCTCCTCGCTCGCAGCTCACAAGCCTATCGTCCGGGCCGCGCCAGGACGCCCAGCAGGCGTGCCACCTCCGCCGCGACCGCGTCGCGGGCCGGGCCGAGATAGGTGCGGGGGTCCGCGGCCTCGGCGTGGGTGTCCAGATAGTCGCGGACGGCCCGGGTGAACAGCTTGTTCAGGTGCGTGGAGATGTTGACCTTCGTCATGCCGGCGCCGATCGCCGCCGCGAGACCCGTGTCGCCGACCCCCGAGGAACCGTGCAGGACGAGCGGGACCCCTACCGCGTCGCGCAGCCGGGAGATGAGCGCGAAGTCGAGGACGGCGTCCCGGGTCAGCATCGCGTGCGAACTGCCGACGGCCACGGCGAGCGCGTCGACGGCCGTGGCCTCCACGAACGCCTGGGCCTCGTCCGGGTCGGTGCGTACGCCGGGGGCGTGCGCCCCGTCCTTGCCGCCGATCTCGCCGAGCTCCGCCTCCACCCAGACGCCGTGGCTGTGGCAGTAGGCGGTGATCTCGCGGGTGGCCGCCACGTTCTCGGCGTACGGGAGCGCCGACGCGTCGAACATGACGGAGGTGAAGCCGAGCCGGACGGCCTCGCGCACCAGCCCGGCCGACTCGGCGTGGTCCAGATGCACGGAGACCGGCACGCCGGCCGCCCGGGCGACGGCGAGCGAGGCGAGCCCGATGGGTTCGAGGCCGCCGTGGTAGCGCGCGGTGTTCTCGCTGACCTGGAGGATCACCGGCAGCCCGGCGGCTTCAGCCCCGCCCACGATGGCCTGCGCGTGTTCGATCTGCACGACGTTGAAGGCCCCGACGCCGGTCGCGTCGGTCCGGGCGCCGTGCGTAATGACACCGGTGGATATGAGCGGCATGGGCGTCCTTCGCGGATGCGGGCTGCGTGAACCCAGGCGAATGGTGCTCGAAGTTGCTCATTTATAGCCTGCTTGAAGCAGATTGGAAAAGAGCAGCCGCCTCCGGAAGGGTTCGGAGGCGGCTGCTGAAGTGGTGACCGGGAGGCTGTGGCTGGCTTGACGTGGGGTCAAGGCTCAGGTCATGGCCTGGGTGCCGATGACGGCGAGCAGGCCGAGCCGGGCGGCGGCGTCGCTGCCGGGGGCCGCGGTGTACGCGACGACCCGCAGGTCGCTGCCCGCGGCGACCAGGACGTCGCAGTCGAGGGTGAGCGTGCCGATCTCGGGGTGGACGATGGCCTTGGCGCCGGACCGGTGGATGCCCACGATGCCCGAGTCCCACAGGCCGGCGAAGGCGGTGCTGGTCTCCCGCAGGTCCTTGATCAGTGAGCGCAGCCCCTGGTCGGCCGGGTAGCGGGCGGTGGCCGCCCTGAGGTCGCCCACCATCGTGGCCTCGAAGTCCGCCTTCTGCTCCGGTGTCTGGCGGACCCGGCCCGGCAGGCCGGTGAAGTGGCGCCAGATCATGTTGCGTTCGCGGCCGCGCAGTGCGGAGGGGTCGCCGAGCAGGGCGGCCCAGGACGGGTTCCATTCGACGAGGTTCCAGGCGGCGTCGTGAACGCTCAGCGGGGCACCGTTCAGCTGGTCGAGCAGCCGGCGCAGCCCCGGCGGGATGTGGTCCGAGATGTGGCCGGGCCCGGGCTCGGGCTGTCCCGCGAGCAGGTACAGGTAGGTGCGTTCGGCCTCGGAGAGGCGCAGCGCGCGTGCCAGGGAGGCGAGGACCTGCGGTGACGGGGACGTGGCGCGGCCCTGTTCGAGGCGGGTGATGTAGTCGACGGAAAGGGCGGCGAGCTGGGCGAGTTCCTCGCGCCGGAGCCCCGCCGCCCGCCGCACCCCGCCGGCGGGCAGCCCGACCGTGGCCGGGGAGATCCGGTCCCGCCAGCCGTGCAGGGCCTTGCCCAGGTCCCTGGAGCCCGGGTCGCCGGACGGGTTCCCGGACGGGGCCTTGGACGGTGCGGACGGTGTGTCCTTGGATGCGCTCACCTCTCCAGTATCCGGGCAGGCCCGTCGCACAGCCTGGTACTGCCGGTCCACCCGCTGAGGCGGGCACTCCCTGTCCGCCGGAGGCGCGAGCAGGGTGGAGGCATCACCCCACCGACCGCCGAACACGGGAGCGCCACCATGACCACCACCCTCATCACCGGAGCGAACAAGGGTCTCGGCTACGAGACCGCCCGCCGTCTCATCGAGGCCGGGCACACCGTCTACGCCGGGGCGCGCGACGCCCGGCGCGGGGAGGAGGCCGCGGCGCGGCTCGGCGCGCGCTTCGTCCAGCTCGACATCACGGACGAGGGCTCCGTCGAGGCCGCCGCCGCCTTCGTGACGAAGGACGCGGGCCGGCTGGACGTCCTGGTCAACAACGCCGGGATCGCCGGCGCACGCAAGCCGGTGGGCGAGGTGACCGGGGCGGACATGCGGAGCACGTACGAGACCAATGTCTTCGGTGCCGTGCGCGTGACCAGGGCCTTCCTGCCGCTGCTGGAGGCGGGGAAGGACTCGGTCGTCGTGAACGTGTCCAGCGGCCTCGGCTCGCTGGCGGCGACGAACGACCCGGCCCGTGTCGAGTTCACCGTGGCGGCGCTCGACTACAACTCGTCCAAGACGGCGCTGGTCATGGTGACTTCGCAGTACGCGAAGGCATTCCCGGGCATCAGGTTCAACGCCGTCGACCCCGGTTACACCGCCACCGACCTCAACGGCCACTCGGGCCCCAACACGGTGGAGGAGGGCGCGGACATCATCGTCCGTATGGCGCTCATCGGCGCCGACGGCCCGACCGGCGGCTTCTTCGACGAGGCCGGCCCCGCCGCCTGGTGACCCCGCGCCGGGCCGGGCCGACAATTCGATGGCCGGGCGCCCGGCTCCGCCCGTACGGTGCGCGTATGACTGCGCAGCTCCGCCTGGAGAAGGTGACCCCGGACAACGTCCTCGACGCGTGCCGCCTGAAGGTCGCACCCGAGCAGGAACGGTTCGTCTCCCCGGTCGCGCGGTCGCTGGCCGAGGCGTACGCCGATCCGGACAGGGCCTGGCCCCGGCTGGTCTACGACGGTGACCGGCTCGTCGCCTTCGTGATGGCCTTCTTCGACGTACGGTTCGGGCTCGGGGGCCCCGCCGACCCCGGGGACCGGCTCCGTTCCGGGCTCTGGCGGCTGGCCGTCGCGGCGGAGGAGCAGGGCAAGGGATACGGGCGCTTCGCCGTGGACGCCGTCTGCGAGGAGATCCTCCGGCGCGGACAGAAGCGCGTGACGGTGACCTGGGGGCAGGGGGAGCACGGTCCCGAGGAGTTCTATCTCCGGCTCGGCTTCCACATGACCGGCGAGATGAGCGGGGACCAGGTGGTCGGCGAGATGGACGTGCCGCGCGGCTGACCGTCCGGTCCCCCGGTGATCCACATGCGGTCCGGGGGCGGGGGCGCGAGGATCGTGATTACGGGCGGTGGCCCGGCCGCGCCTCGGCCCTCTCGGGTCGGTTCTCCCTTCCAGGCGCTCCGGTCCGCCTCCCGGCCAAGCCACCAGGGGGGTATGGAGGTACTGGATGCCGCGGCCCCTGTGGACAGGAGCGATCAGCTTCGGGCTGGTCACGATCCCGATCAAGGTGGTCTCCGCCACCGAGAACCACTCGATCTCCTTCCACCAGTACCACCAGGAGGACATGGGCCGGATCCGCACCCGCAAGGTGTGCGAGATCGACGGCAAGGTCCTCTCGCAGGAGGAGATCGGCAAGGGCTACGAGGTCGCCAAGGACCGGACCGTGCCCGTCACCGACGAGGAACTCGACCGGATGCCGCTGCCGACGGCGAAGGCCATCGAGATCGTCGCGTTCGTCGAGGCCGACAGCATCGACCCCGTACGGATCAGCGACAGCTACTACCTCGCGGTCGACGGCCAGGTCGCGGCGAAGCCGTACGCCCTGCTGCGGAAGGCGCTGGAGCGCAGCGACAAGGTCGCCGTGGCGAAGTTCGCCTGGCACAACCGTGAGCGGCTCGGCCTGCTGCGGGTGCGGGAGGACGCGATCGTGCTGCACTCGATGCGCTGGCCGGACGAGATCCGCAGCCCGGAATCCCTCGCCCCGCGGGAGACCGAGCTGGACGAGGACGAGATCGAACGCGCGGTGCAGCTCACCGACAGCATGGCCCTGGACGACATCTCCGGCTTCCGTGACCGCTACCGGGAGGCCCTGGAGGAGCTGCTCGCGGCCAAGTCCGAGGGCAAGGCGCTCCCGGCGGCAGCAGGGGAAGAGGAGGAGCCGGGGAAGGTCATGGACCTGATGGCCGCGCTGAACGCCTCGGTGAAGGCGGCCAAGGAGACGCGGGGCGAGGACGCGACCGTGCACGAGATGACGCCGGGCAAGTCCCGCGCCCGGAAGAAGGCCGCCCCGGCAGCGAAGAAGACGGCCTCCAGGAAGACGGCGGCCAAGAAGCAGCCGGCGAGGAAGACGGCGGCGAAGAAGCGGACCGCCTCCTGAGCGGCGCCCGACGGCATCGCGCCGCGGCCGGTCCGTCCCCGACGGCATCGCGCCGCGGCCGGTCCGTCCCGGACGGCATCGCGCCGCGGCCGGCCCCGTCACCCGCCCGACATCGGGGGCGGCCGGGCCCCTCACTCGATGTCGTCGGGCGCCAGGTCCGGGCGGAGCCGGTGCCAGGAGGGCTGACGCAGCTTCCCCGCCTTCGTCCGCGTCGAGTACCGCACCTCGCCGACCAGCCGCGGCAGCACCCAGCGCGCCCCGGCCACCGGGGGCGTCTCGTCGAAGGGACAGGTGTCGACCGCGGCGACACGGAGCAGCTCGGCGAGCCTGGTCCGCTCGGCGTCGCTCCACCCCGTCCCGACGCTGCCCGCGTAGCGCAGACCGCCCGGGTGCCGCTCGCCGACCAGCAGCGCGCCCGGCAGGCCGCCCAGCCGGCCGCGCCCGGGCACCCAGCCGCCGACGATCACGTCCAGCGTGCGGGCGTGGCGGATCTTGATCCACGTGCGGGCGCGGACCCCCGGCTCGTACACCGAGGTCAGCCGCTTCGCGATCACGCCCTCCAGCCCGGCCTCCCGGGTCATGGTGAGGGCCTCCTCGCCGTGCCCCACGACCACCGAGGGCGTCGACCAGCGCGGTCCGTTCAGCGCGAGCTCCTCCAGCGCCGCCCGGCGCTCGGCGTAGGGCGACGGCACGAGGCTCCGGTCCCGCAGGAACACGGCGTCGAACAGCACCAGGTGCGCCGGCACGCGCTGCGCCATGCGGGCGGCCTTCGCGGGCGATCCGGAGAGCCCCATCCGCGACTGGAGCCGCTCGAAGTCGCTGCGCCCCTGGTCGTCCAGCGCGACGATCTCGCCGTCCAGCACCGCCGGTACGCCGCCGAGCGCGGGCCCGAGCGCGGCCAGGTCCGGATACGCGGGGGTGATGACGGCCCCCGACCTGGCCAGCAGCTCGACCGATCCGTCCCCCGGCAGATAGACCATGGCGCGCTGGCCGTCCTGCTTCACCTCGTACGCCCACTGCTCGTCGACGGCGGCCGACGGCAGGCGGCCGGGGGTGGCGAGCATGGGGGCGATCCGGGGCAGAGAGGCCATGACAGCAGCTTCTCAGCGGTGACGCCGCCGGGCCCGCGGACACTCTCTACGCCGGGTCGGCGGCCCGGTAGGTGCACACGTGCACGCCCGTGCCGCTGATCACCGTCGACACCAGTTCGAGCGGGCGCAGCGCACCGTCGGTGGGGAAGATCGTCTTACCGCCGCCGACGATCACCGGCATGATCAGGAGCCGCAGCTCGTCGGCGAGGCCCTCGTGCAGCAGGGTCCGGGCGAGCGTGGCGCTCCCCATGACCAGCAGGTCGCGGCCCTCGGCCGCGCGCAGCTCCCGGATGCCGGCGACGGCCGAGTCACCGGGGACGCGGGTGGTGTTGGCCCACGTCAGCTTGTCGTCCCCGAGGGTGCTGGAGACGACGTGCTTCGGGATGGAGTTCATCCGGTCGGCGAAGGGGTCGCCCGCCCGCTCCGGCCACGCCCCGGCCATGTTCTGCCACGTACGGCGTCCGAAGAGCAGCGCGTCGGCGTCCTTCAGCGCGGCGTCGAAGGCGCCGCCCACCACCTCGTCGAAGTACGGATGGGTCCAGCCGCCCTGCGTGAAGCCGCCGTCGGTGTCCTCCTCGGGCCCGCCGGGCGCCTGCACGACGCCGTCGAGGCTCATGAACTCATTGATGACGATGCGCACGGCTCTCGCTCCTCTTTCCGTTCCGGATCCACTGCCATGAAGACTGCCGCACCACGGGAAAGTAATCGGTGCTGTCCGCACATCAGTTGGGGTGCCGAAAATGACGGGAACGAACGCGCGCACGCATGGCACCATGACCGCCATGACGACGAACCGAAAGGTCCATGCCGCGTAGCCGGTCAGGACACCTCCGAAGGGGCCGGGCGTACCCTCGCCGGCCCGACGGCACGAGCACCGTCATCGACGGGCTCTCCTCACGCACGCTCGCCGAGATCACCCGCCTGGAGCTGAGCCGCAACTACCTCGCGCCCGGTGAGGTCAGCGAGGCCGTGCGTACGTGGAAGCGGCACAGGCGGCAGTCGCTGCGCGTGCTGTGGCGCGACCACGAACTGGGCGACACCCACTGGGACTGCTGCGGCGATCCGTCGGCGGCGCGGGAGCTCCTCGACACCGTGATGGGGGCGCTGTCGCCCCGCGGGGCCCGTGAGCTCCGGCGCGTGGTCAGCAGGATCGACGGCGACGGGTGACCGCTGCCGTGCCGCTCTCCGGACCGCGTCGCCCGTACGGTCTCCCTCGTCCGCGAGGGGGACCGTACGGGCCGTACGACCGCGTCAGTTGTATCCGAAGCCCCGGGGCAGCGGCGCCTGCCGGAACAGCCGGGTGGGCACGGAGTCCGCCATCGCCCGGTACCCCGTGGGGTTGAGGTGGAGGTGGTCGCCGGTGTCCAGCTCCGCCCGCAGCTGACGGGGCTCCTGCGGGTCGCGGACGGTGCGGTCGAAGTCGATCACGCTGTCGAAGCGCCCGCTCGTGCGGATCCACGTGTTGACGGTCTGCCGGGCCTGCTCGCGGTAGCCGTCCGGGTCGTCGTACCCCGTGTTGCCGCCCATCGGGGTCAGTGTCGCCCCGTAGACGCGGATGCCCTGGGTGTGGGCGCGGGTGATGATCTGCTCGTACGCGGCGATGACGTCGGCCGCGACCTGCTTCTGGGCGGCCGGAGTGGCTTCGGCGGTGCCGATGTCGTTGATGCCCTCGAAGACGACCAGCCAGTCCACGCCGCTCTGGGCCAGGACGTCACGGTCGATGCGGGCCAGGCCGTTGGGGCCCAGACCGTCGTTGAGCAGGCGGTTTCCACCGGCCGCCTGGTTGACCAGGGCCGTCTTCGACGTGGCCGCACCGGACGCCAGCCGCTTCAGCAGCAGGTCGGGCCAGCGGTTGTTCATGTTCGTCGTCGAGCCCCGGCCGTCGGTCAGCGAGTCGCCGAGCACGACGGCCGCCGAGGTGGTGCTCCTGGACCAGACCTCGACGCCGCTGAGGAAGTACCAGTGGTCGGTGGGCGTCGCTCCGGGCAGGTCGGCGTCGGCGACATGCTCCCCGGCCCGCAGATAGGACGTCGTACGGGAGCCGGGGTGCGAGGTGATGGACGTGGAGGCCTGACCGGTCGCCAGATACACCGTCGCCGTGAGGTTCGACCCCGGCGCGAGCGCGAAGTCCAGCGGATCGGAGACCGCCTGCGCGCCCACCGGGACCGACACCGACGAACGCCCCTGGAAGGTCACGGGCCGCGTGGTCCCCGGGGCGATCGCGCTGGTGCCCGCCTTGTCGTCGAGCGGCAGGGCGACGGACACCTTGGTGATCGGCAGTGCGGCGCCACCGAAAGCATTCGAGAAGCGGAGCCGGATGTGCTCACCGCCCGTGGACACGTGGACCGTCTGCCGCAGGGTGGCGTCGTCGAGGACCGAGCCGTCCTGGGTGAACGGGGCCGGGGGCATGTTGCCCGGCTCCGTCAGCTGCGGCATGGACGTCCAGGTGCTCACCCAGCGGGCGTTGCGCTCGCCGGGCGCCGGTGAGCTGCCGGGGCCGTGGCCGTCCCCGGCGCCGAGCGCCGGGCTGACGACTGCGGCGGTGAGCGCGGCGGCGGCGAACAGGCTGAGGATCGACGATCTTCGGATCACGGTGGTGCTCCCTCTGGCTGGGTGGGGGAAGCAGGGGTGAATCCACAGGTGTGGACGGCTTCTTCACCGACGTCCGGGGATTCGAGCGGCAGGCTAGTCGCTCCGATAAATTTCGGTCAATGCTCCGAAAGCTTCGAAAACTTTCGCTGGATGCCGCGCCGGAAAGGGGAGTTCAGGAACCGGCGGGCGAAGGTGCCGCCGCGAACGCCACGTCCGCCGCGCGGACGGTGACGTCGGCGTCCCTGCTGAGAGGCCAGGCCGCGACCCGTGAGACCGTGGCCGCCGGAACAGCCGCGCTGATCCCGGGCTCCGCCGGGATGTCGTGCGTCGCGTGGGCGTCGTGGGGCAGGGCGACCCGGTAGCCGAGCGCCACGGCCGTACGTGCCGTCGCCTGCACGCACATCTCGGACATTAGGCCGCAGACGGCGAGCGACCGCACCCCGGACGCGGTCAACAGGGCTTCCAGCGAGGTCTCCTGGAACGCGTCGTCGTGGGTCTTGCGGATCACCACTTCCGTGGGACCCGCCTCGACGGGGTGGTGGAGCTCCCAGCCGGCGGTGTGGGGCTCGTCGTCCGCACCGGCCGCTCCGTCGTTCTGGACGTGGACGACGAACGCCCCGGCCGCCCGTGCCCGTGCGATCAGTCCGGCCGTCCGGTCCACGAGGCGCGCGGCCTCGGGCAGCGCATCGTCCCCGCGGACGTACGTCGACAACGATAAGCGCCTGCACGGGAGTTGCGTGAGAGGTCATGGGGTCATGATGGCCTGGGGGTTCCGCCGTCAGGCGCCCAGGGCGTGACCGGCCAGGGAGAGGCGCATGGCGCACGCGTCCTCCGCCTCGACGGTGACGGGGATGCCCCAGTGCTCGCTCAGCATGCGGCCGACGGCGACGAGCCGCCGGCGCTCCTCGGGGCTGTACGCGGGGAAGCGCGTCCAGCCGTGATCGGCGATCGCGTTGCCCAGCTCGGTGAACAGGGTGGCCCTGGCCCGCTGTTCCTCGTCGGGCGTCAGCGGGCTGGGACCGGGCTCGGGCCCCACGGTGTGCACGTTGTACAGGTCGCGGATCACGGGCCCATCCTCTCAGGGCCGCCGGCCGGCAGGGGGCGGGGGCAGGGCCTGCCAGCCGGTGGAACGGCCGGGTTCAGGCCGTCGTGCAGGTGGTGCCGCTGAGCGTGAAGGCGGCCGGGGCGCGGTTGGTGCCGCCCCTGGTGGCGGTGAAGCCGACCGTGACCGAGCCGTTCGCGGCGATCGAGGCCGTGTATCCGGCGGGGGCCACGCTGACCGTCGCACCGCTCTGCGTGGGGGTCCCGCCCCACATGTTGGAGACGGTCTGGCCGTCGGCGAAGGTGAAGCCGAGGTTCCAGCCGTTGACGGCGCTGGTGCCGGTGTTGCGGATGGTGATCTCGCCCTGGAACCCGCCGGGCCAGTCGCCGATCACCCGGTATCCCACGGAGCAGCCCACGCCCGGCGTGGGTCCGCTCTCGTCGGTGGTGACGCTCACCGTGGCGGACCGGGCCGAGCGGTTGCCCGCCGCGTCGCGGGCGTAGACGGCGAACACGTACGCCGTGTCCGCGGTGAGGCCGGTCACGGTGACGCTGTTGGTCGTGGAGGAGGCGGCCGTGGTCTCGGTGCCGCCGCTGACACGGACGACGTCGTAGCCGGTGGTGGCAACGTTGTCGGACGCCGCGGCCCAGGTCAGGGTGGCCGACGTGGCCGTCACGGCGGAGGCGGCCGGGGTGCCGGGGGCGGTCGGGGCCTCCGTGTCGTCCGGGTCGCCGCCGTCGCCGAAGACGGTGGCCTCCTGGGAGGTCTGGGCGATGCCGTTCGCCCCGTGGAAGACGCGCTCGCCCCAGGAGCTCAGCCGGCTCGGGTCGAAGTCGATCGCCAGGTCGAGGATCGGGTCGGTGTTGCCGCTCCAGGACCACGCCAGGTAGCCGAGGTCCAGCTGCTCGGCCGTGGCCATCATGGTGTCCTCGTCCGGGTCCCCCCACTGGTCGGCGGGGCCGCCGAACTCACCGATGAGAAGGGGCAGTCCGGCGTCGACGAAGGCGTGCAGGTAGTCGGTGACGGCCTGGGCGGTGTTGTAGACGCTGTACATGTGGATCGAGAAGATCAGGTTGCCCGTGGTGTCGGCGTCGTACACGGCCTGGGCGTTGGCGCGCATGACGCCCTGCCAGTCCTGGCCCCAGTTGGGCGCGTCCACCATGATCGTGTGGGCGAATCCCGCGCCGCGCAGTTTCTGGACGGCGGCGGTCGTGGGCGCGGTCCAGCCGGCGGGGTCGGTGTTGCCCCAGGGCTCGTTGCCGATGTTGATGATGACGTAGTCCTCCTGGCCCGCGAGGACGCCCTTGAGGCTGATCCAGTAGTCGGCCGCGTGGTCCAGGGTGCCCGCCGCGGCGTCCTCGCCGTAACCGGTGGTGTCGTGCACCTCCAGGACGCAGATCAGCCGGTTGGCCTTGCAGTCCTCGACGATGCCCGCGACCTCGTCGGGGCCGTTCCTCGTCCAGCGGTGACCGTCGGAGAGGACGACGCGGACGGTGTTCGCGCCGAAGGCCTTGATGTCGGCCAGCGACTGCGTCTCGCCCGGGTACCAGGTGTGCGCGTGGTTGACGCCGCGCATGACGAAGTCGTTGCCGTTGCCTTCCAGCAGACGGCCGTTGCTGATGTGCAGGCCGGTGGCCGCGGCCTCCGCCTGCGCGGGCGCGGCCTGCGCCGCGGCCGGGCCGAGCGCGCCCAGCAGGACGATGCCGAGAAGGGCGGCCAGGCCCTTCAGCAGGACGGTTAAGGGGCTCTTCTGTGCCGTATTCGTTGCTGATCTCACTGCGACTCCAAGGTGGGTGCCGGAACGCAAACATCGGATGACGTGGGAGCGCTCCCATAAAGCCACCTCGGCAGGGGCACGTCAAGACGTCGCGCACACTTCGGCCTCCTGGCCGTGCGGAGCCCCGGGCGGCCCGCCCCGACCGGGCGGGGCGGGCCTGCTGCCGGCCCGCCGTCAGGCCTTGCTGGTGCAGATCGCGTCGTACGGGCGTCCCGGGCTCGGGAAGAGCTCGATCGGGTTGTCCGCGTTCGCCGGGCACTCCTCGGCGGTCTTGGTCAGGGCGAGGACCTTGTTCCCGCCGCTCGCGCAGGGCACTTCCTTCGCCTCGTCGCTCACGCAGTCGCCCACCACGAGCTGCCCGCCGCCCGCGCCCGCGTCCCCGGGGTGGTCGCCGGAGAGGTTGCGGCCGCAGATGGTCTTGCTGGGGATGCCGCTGGTGGAGGCGTCCCCGCCGAAGGAGACCTTCACCGAGATGATCTCGTCGGTCCCGGCCGGGCACTCGACGGCCCCGGCGAAGATCTCGCCGTCCTTCACCGCGAGCGCCTTGATCGTCGCCTTCGGGTCGTCGCAGTCGAGGCCCTGGAAGCCGTCCTTCGACTGGCTCGTGTCCGGGCCCGCGCAGTCACCGACCTTCCAGTCCCTGGACTTCTGGCTGCCGCCCTTCGGCGACCCGCTGCCGCTGTCCGACAGCGGCCCGCAGGCCGTGGCAGCACCGAGCGCGACCGTGAGGATCAGGACGCCTTTCGCGCAGTCCCGGAGAACCGTGCGACCGCTACGCGCCGACGGGGAACCGTCGCCCCTCGGGCGGCTGTTCCGGGGTCGCGTACTGCCGTGGACGGTCATGCTGCTCCTCGGATGCATGGCGTGCCCCGCACGGCACCCGCTGTGACCAGTGCGGTAGTTCGGGCCTGAGGACGGCCGAATCGCGCGATGCGGTTCCCGGAGTCTGTGGATTGTCTGTGAACGGTACGGAGCCGGAACGTCCGGTGGTGACGGGGCCTCTCCCGTCCGCCGGGCGTCGTGTGCGCCCTGTGCCTTCACCCGGCCGTGCGTGATCCTTCCGGACTGCGGCCACTACCCGGCCGAGGAGGCACCCGAGGCGATGCCGGCCGCACTGACGCCGTTCCTGGCCGCGTAGCGGTGCCTCGTGCCGTTGCAGCAGGCCGAAGTGACGGTATGCGCACGACGCGGAAAAGGCCCCCTTTCGCGAGTCTTGATCGGTACCCCAGATCGGATGCGGAGATCTCAGACCCGTGGCTACCTTCCCGTATCGCATGGGCCGCGCTGCCTTCCGGCGGCGCCGGCTCGTGGTCCTCCTGTGGGCGGTGGTCCTCGCCGCCGTCGGAGCGGGCGCCGCCAAGGCACCCGCCGCGCCCGGGACCGCGGTGTTCGCGCGAAGCGCCGCAGCCCGGCAAGGCCCGCACTCACCTGCGCCGCCCTCGCAGGCCGGCTCCTCGACGAGAGCGAGGAATTCGCGGCCGTCCACCCCGAGATCGGGACGCTGCAACTCCTGTCGGTCATCGGCAGCCAACAGCTGACCAGTGGCCCCGGCGCCGCCCAGGGGCGTGCGGCCCACCGGGTGACCGGAGGCCCGGGCGGAGCGCGGCCCCGGCCCGGGCGAAGCGACCCTGACGTAGCGTGAGAGGCCCCTTGTGCGACCGGAGGAGCTTACTGTGAACACACCCGCCCTCGCCGACCTGACCGGTACGTACGTGCTGGACCCCGCGCACACCCGGATCGGCTTCGTGGCCCGGCACGCGATGATCACCAAGGTGCGCGGCTCGTTCCACGATTTCGAGGGCACTCTGCGCCTGGACGGATCCGATCCGTCCCGGTCGAGTGCCTCGGTCTCCATCAAGACCGACAGCATCGACACCGGTAACGCCGACCGCGATGGTCACCTGCGTACGAACGACTTCCTGGACGCTCCCACCCACCCCACGATCACCTTCGTCTCCACCAGGGCCGAGCAGCTGGACGACAGCCACTTCCGGCTGTCGGGAGACCTGGTGATCAAGGAGACCACCAAGCCGGTCAGCATCGACTTCGAGTTCACCGGAGCCGCCCAGGACCCGTTCGGCAACCAGCGGGTGGGCTTCGAGGGCTCCATCACTGTCAACCGCAAGGAGTACGGGCTGACGTGGAACGCCGCTCTCGAAGGCGGCGGTGTTCTGGTGGGGGAGAAGGTGGTGCTGGAGCTCGACATCTCCGCGATCAAGCAGGTGTGACGCCTGGCCGTGGGCGGCCCCATGTGAACGGCGCGGGGCGTTCCGCGGGCACGGAACCGGCCGGAAACCACCTCAGGCCAGGTCGACTTGAGGTGGTTTCCCGTCTGGTGCGCGCGTCGTCAGCCCAGCAGGACATCGTCGTCGCCGAGCCGTTTGACCTCGCGGTAGAGGATCGCGAGACCGGTGACGATCTTGGCTGTGGAGACGACGGCGTCGACCAACCGGAGAGTGTCGTTCTCCTCCCGGGCGAGCTTGGCCTCCTTCACGACGCTCAACACGCCGAAGGCGGTGGTCCCGAGCGACAGGTACAGCCTGGACCTGGACTTCTTCTTGTTCGTTGCACTCATAGTGTTGAGCCTCCTCGGACAGCGGCTGCCCCGCTTTCCAGGAAGGTCACCTCTACGATCACCCGGTTCGTGCGCTCGGCCCGGTCCGGCGTCCGAGTCCTGCGGGGGATCGGCCTGGTCCGGGTACGTCGTTCATCGGCGCCCGAGCCCCGAGTGGCCGGGTCCTGTCAAGGGCCCTGCGGTCCTGAACGACTGGCCGCCGGGGCCCATGGCTACGGCCGGCGGGATGGTGGCAGCGACTGGACATAGGTCCTGCGGCCCTTGTGTGCCCGGCAGTTGGCGTCTGATCCTTGCACTCCTCCGCCCCGACCGGACGCGGAGTCGGGTACTCGCGGAACACGAACGGAGTCGCACATGAGCGGAGTGAAGAGGGTTCTGCGCCGCATGGCGGTAGGGGCGAGTGCGCTGCTGACGGCGGTGGGCATCACGATGGCGGGGGCGTCCCCGGCCGCAGCGGTGGACTACTACTACGAGCTGCCGTACCCGGCGGGGGAGGCATACACGGTCACCCAGGGACCGGAGGGCACGTACTCGCACACCGGCCCCTACAACGAGTACGCCTGGGACTTCGGGCTCCCCGCCAACTACGAGGTGTCCGCTGCGCAGGCAGGCACCATCGTCTTCTCGAACTGGTCGCCGTACTGGCAGAACGGCATCGAGGTGATCATCCGGCACTCGAACGGCCAGTGCACCCACTACGCGCACCTGAACAGGTCGTTCTACGAGCCGGGCAACTGGGTCCCGCAGGGCCGGATCGTCGGCTGGTCGGGCAGCACGGGCAACTCCAGCGCACCGCATCTGCACTTCCAGGTGATCGACTGCAACAGTCGCGTGGGTCTGCCCGCCACCCTCCAGGGCTGGACGCCGTACACCGGGACGCGCCCGGTCAGCGTGAACTCGTACGCCTGATCCGGCGGGGAGGTGACTGTCCTCTGATCAAGGGGACTTGAGCAGATCCCTCAGCCCGGCGGCGAACGTACGGACGTCCTCCTCGCTGGGCCGTCCCACGGGCACCTCGGGCGCTGCGTCGGCATCCGGCAGGCGGCACGGGCGGCAGAGGCCGTCGGGGAGGGCTTCCGGGCGGCCCGGGGTGCCGCACTTGGTGCACTCCAGCATCACGCGGTGTACGGGCGTGCCCGGCGCGGGCGGCGCGGGGGCGGTAGGCACGTGCGCCGGGAGCTTGTCGGTGAGGCGGCGGCGTACGAAGCCGACCGGGGAGCCGACCCGCGCCGGAAGCCCTGCGGTGAGGGCCTGCGTGAGGTAGTCGGCGTCCACGCCACGGTCGAACCACGCGGCGGCCAGGGCCTCCAGGACCGCGCAGTCGGCGGCGGACAGCGTCAGGCGGGAGTCGATGCGGCCCAGCCGCGCCAGCGCGAGGTAGGCGGGGGAGGGCTCGGCGGAGGCCGCGGCACGCTGTGGGGGTACGACGGGCGCGGCAGGGGCAGGCTCCGGCGGTGAGGGGGGCTCCGCAGGGGCGCAGGGCTGCGCGGCGGTGGCTGCCGGGGTGACCTCGGTGGCCGCCCACCACTCGTTGTCGCGGGCCGTGCGCGACCAGAAGGTCCGCGAGACCCAGCGGACCTGCCCCTGCTCGCCGACGAGGCACCGTACGCGGCGCAGATACCCGGCGGTCGCCAGCGCCTTCAGGGCCGAGCCCACGGCCTGCTGGCCGTACAGCGGCAGCTGCTTGGCGAGGCTCTTGACGTCCATCGAGGCGCCGTCGGGGAGCTGGTCGATGAACCCGGCGATGTACCGCTCACGGGCGGGCAGCAGGGCGAAGTCGTCAGCCGTGCGCGGAAGTTGGTCAGGCATGGAGCGCTTGCCGTAACCGGGCTTGGCCATCGGGTACGGGCACGAGGCTGCGGGGGCGCGCAGGGCGAAGTTAAGGTGCTCGGTAGCCACGGGATCGCTTCTTTCGATCTTGCGGTCAGACCCCGGTCTGGTGCTTCCAACACCGTGCCGGGGTCGCTTGTTCTCGCACCGTAAGCAGTCGCCACGCTCCGCCGCAAGTTGGTCACGATTAGTCATACTTGCTGGCCGTGACGGGTCAGGGGGGTCAGGGAGGTTTTCCCAAACCCCCTTCTTTCCCCACCGGTCAAAAGCATCGCTCGAATCCCGGCCCTCGGATCCCGACGCCCGGATCCCGAAGCTCAAGCGTCGGGCGGAAGCTCCGATTCCGGGCCCCGAAAGGGTGAACCGACCCGTCCCGGCGCTCGGATCCCGGGACCCGAGCTCCGAGCGTCGGGGCGGGCCGGAGCCCCCGTCACCGCAGCGACTCGGGCAGCTCCTCCCGGTGGACGATGCCCAGCCGCTGCGTGGCGCGGGTCAGTGCCACGTACAGGTCGCTCGTCCCGAACCTCCCGGGCTCCACCACCAGCACGTTGTCGAATTCGAGCCCCTTGGCCTCACGCCGGCCCAGCAGCACCACGGGACGGGTGAGGTCGGGTTCGGCGCCCGGCGTGATCCCGTCGAGCGGGGTCGCGATCTCGCCGTGCAGCTCGCGCGGCGCGATCACCGCGAGGCGTCCCTCCTCGGGCGTCAGCTCCTCGACGGCCCGCGCCACCGCGCCCGCCAGGTCGGCTCCGGAGTCCCGCGTCCACGGGGTCTCGCCCGTGGACCGCACCGACCCGGGCGGCTCGAACGACGGGTCATCGGCCTGTATCACCCTGGCGGCCAGCTCCATGATCTCGGCGGGCGTACGGTAGTTGACCTCCAGCCGCACATGCTCGAAGCGGTCGCCGACGTACGGCTCCAGGATCCTCTCCCACGAGCCGATGCCCGCCTCCTCGGACGTCTGCGCGGGGTCGCCGACCAGGGTCAGCGAGCGGGTCGGCGACCGGCGCATCAGCAGCCGCCAGGCCATCGGCGACAGCTCCTGCGCCTCGTCGACGATGATGTGCCCGAACGCCCAGGTCCGGTCGGCGGCGGCCCGCTCGGCGGCGCTGCGGTGGTCGGCCTCCTCCTGCCGCTCCGCCATCCGCTCGGCGTCGATGATGTCGTGGGCGGCCAGGATCTCCGACTCCTCCTCGTCCTCGAACTCGTACGTCTCCGAGCCCTGGGACAGCTCCAGCACACCCTGCGCGTAGGCGACCCGCTCCTGGCGCTCCGCCTCGGCGGCGGCCCGCTCGGCGCTGTCGTCGGACCCGAGCAGCTCGGCCGCCTCGTCGAGGAGCGGCACATCGGCCGGGGTCCACTCCCTGTCGCCGGGGGCGCGCCGGATGGCCCGCGCGTCCTCGTCCGGTACGTACACCGGCTCGGTCAGATAGTCGGCGAGGAAGTCCTCGGGGGTGAGCAGCGGCCACAGCTCCCCGACCGCCGCGTGCACCTCCTCGCTCGTGGCGACGCTCTTGCCGAGCTGGGCGACGTCGTCCGGGCCCAGGAAGTTGGGGCCGCCGTACGGGTCGGCGCCGATGCGTTCGGTGAGCTGCCTGGTGAGCGCGTCGATCACCTGGAACGAGAAGTACGGGCGGGCGAGGTTGTGCGGCAGCTTGGTCTCGCGGGCCGACTGCCGTGCCTCGTAGGCGATCTCCCAGTCGAGGACCAGGTCGCCGTCGTCGTGCGGGATGACCATGGGCGCGCCCGGCTCGGGCAGCCCCTGCCGGTCGCGTACGGCGAGGGCGAGGGCCTCGGCCATCCCCGCGCCGCCCTTGACGGCTGCCGCGCGGGGGGTGTCGGTGGCGCGGGCGTGAACCCCGGGGAAGAGCTCGGCCTGGGTGGCGAGCATGACGCCGGTCTCGCCGAGCGCGGGCAGCACCTCGCCGATGTAGCGCAGGAAGGCCGGGTTGGGGCCCACGACCAGGACCGCGCGCTTGGCGAGCAGCTCACGGTGTTCGTACAGCAGGAACGCGGCCCGGTGCAGCGCGACCGCCGTCTTGCCGGTCCCGGGGCCGCCCTCGACGACGAGGACCCCACGGTGCGGGGCGCGGATGATGCGGTCCTGCTCCGCCTGGATGGTCCGCACGATGTCGCCCATGCGGCCGGTGCGGGCGGAGCTCAGCGCGGCGAGCAGCACGGCGTCGCCGCTCGGGTCCTCGAAACCGCTGCGCTCGTCGTCCCCCAGGTCGAGGATCTCGTCGTGCAGCTCGGTGACCGTGCGGCCCTCGGTGGTGAGGTGTCTGCGCCGGCGAAGCCCCATCGGCATATGCCCGGTCGCGAGATAGAAGGGGCGGGCGACCGGTGCCCGCCAGTCGATCAGAAGGGGCGTGTGCTCGGTGTCGTCCTCACGAATTCCGATACGGCCGATATGGTGCGCGGCGCCGTCGCGGAGATCGATCCGGCCGAAGCACAGCGAACCGTCCACCGCATTCAGGGCGGCCAGCAGACCGGAACGCTCGGAGACGAGCACATCACGTTCGAGCCGGGCCTGCAGGCCGTTCCCCACCGGCGTCAACGCGTCCTCGACGCGCTGAGCGGTGACCCCGCGCAGCTCGTCGACACGGTCGTAGAGCCGGTCGATGAATTCCTGCTCCTTCTGCAATTCGACGTTTCCGCGAGTTGACAAAATCGCTCCCTGCCGGATATGGTGTTTCTAGTGGCCCCCGGTGAGGGGCCTTTTCTGTGGGCACACAGAACCACTCAATATACGTGAGGAAATCCCCGTTCCGCAATTCTGGAACGGGGATTTCCTGTGTCCAGCGGTATGACGCCTGTCATGCGTACCCATGACAGGCGTCATACGGACCCGATGACACACCGCACTGCCGTCCACCCCGTATCGCCGGGAGTGTGGAGGACATGAACGCAGTCATCGAAACCATCGGACTGAAACGAAGCTACGGGGGCTTCGAGGCCGTACGCGGCATCGACTTCACGGTCGCCCGCGGAGAGCTCTTCGCCCTGCTGGGGACCAACGGCGCGGGCAAGACCTCCACGCTCGAACTCCTGGAGGGGCAGGACACCCCCACCGGCGGGACCGTCCGGGTACTCGGCCATGACCCGTTCCACGACCGGACGGCGGTACGCCACCGCATCGGGGTGATGCTCCAGGAGGGCGGCTTCCCGCCGGAGCTGACGGTCCTGGAGACCGTACGGATGTGGGCGGGCTGCACGACCGGCGCACGCCCCGCCGACGACGCCCTCGAACTGACCAGCCTGTCCGACCGGCGCGCGGTGAGGGTCAAGCAGCTCTCCGGCGGCGAACGCCGCCGCCTCGACCTCGCCCTGGCCCTGCTCGGACGGCCCGAGGTGCTGTTCCTCGACGAGCCGACGACCGGCCTGGACGCCCAGTCGCGCCGGGACACCTGGGAGCTGATCCGCGAACTCAAGGCCCAGGGCACGACCGTGCTCCTCACCACGCACTACCTGGAGGAGGCCGAGCAGCTCGCCGACCGGCTGGCGATCATGCACCAGGGGCTGATCGCCACCACCGGCCGGGTGGCAGACGTGGTGGCCGAGCGGCCCTCCCGGATCAGCTTCCAGCTGCCCCAGGACCGCTTCCTCGGTGAACTGCCACCGCTCGCGCCGATGGGCGTGACCCGGCACTCCGACGAGGGAGGGACCGTGCGGCTGGAAACCCGGGACCTGCAGCGCACGACCACCGAACTGCTCACCTGGGCCCACCACGCGGGCGTCGCGCTGCATGCGCTCGACGCGCGTTCCGCATCACTGGAAGAGGCCTTCATGGAGATCGCCAAGAGGATCGAGGGCGAGAACGCCGGGAACGAGAGGACACGATGACGACGACCGCGAGCGTGACACGACCGGGGACGACCGTGCCCGCGCGGAGCGGTGCCACCGCCCGGCTGGCCGCCCTCGGCCGCGCGGAGCTGACACTCCTGCTGCGCAGCAGGGCCGCGCTGGTCACCGCACTCCTCGTACCGGCCGTCACGGCCTTCTCGATGCGGACCATGGTGAAGGGCCTGGACCTGGGCGGCACCGGCCTGTCGATCGCGACCGTCCTGCTGCCCGGCTCGCTGGGGCTTGCGCTGTTCTTCTCCGTCTACTCGAATCTGGTCGGTGTGTACGTGACGCGCCGTGAGAGCCTCGTGCTCAAGCGGTTGCGTACGGGTGAGGTGCGCGACTGGGAGATCTTCGCGGGCGGAGCGCTCCCGGCCCTGATGCTGGCGCTGGTGCAGTGCGTCCTGCTGATCGTCGGCCTCACGGTGGTCCTGGACGCACCGGCACCCGCGGCGCCGCACCTGGTGGTCCTCGGCCTGCTGGTGGGTGTGGCGATGCTCGTGGCCGCGAGCGCGCTGACGGCCGCGGTCACCCGGACGGCAGAGAGCGCGCAGCTGACCTTCCTGCCGTTCTGGCTGGTGAGCATGGTCGGCTCCGGGATGTTCGTACCGCGTGGGGTGCTGCCGGGCGTGGCCGGCGACATCAGCGCCTGGCTGCCGTTCTCACCGGTGATGGACCTCCTCCAGGGCGGCTGGACGGGCAGCCTCGGCGGCGTGGACCAGATCCGCCTGCTGCTCGCCGCCCTGGCCTGGACAGGTGTGGCGGCCCTCGGAGTGCGGCAGTGGTTCCGTTGGGGCCCGCGCGGCTGACAGCGCGCCTTGGAGCACGCGGGCGCACGGACGAGGGAGTTGGGGACCATGAGCACCATGAGCGTGGAGGACTGGGTGGAGAGGCTCGGCGGCCCGGACGGCCCCAGCCGGTACCGCCGCTACGCGGTGAGCAGCGTCGGCTTCATGTCCGTCTGCGAGGTGGGGCTGTGGACGGTCTGGGTCGTGCGGGGCGACTTCGGCGTGCTGGTGCCGGCGACCGTGCTCGTGCTGGGCATCGCGCACGCCGGAGTCCAGCTCCTGCTGTGGCGCTCCGCCCTGTACCACTACCTCGACCTCGCCTCACGGCCCTACCGCCTCGTGGTGCTGTACACGGCCGTGACCGTGGCCATGGCCGCCTGGGGATGCGTGCTGCTGTCGTCCGGCCGCATCGAGAACGGCAACCTGACGGCCTACATGCTGTGGCTGCTGATGTTCTACGCCGGGCCGCCCGTGCTGGCGCTCGGACCTCGCGCGGGGGCGGCCCTCGTGGCGGTCGTCTCGGTCGCGTCCCTGACCGGGGCGGCCGTGGCGGGGCTGTCGGGCGAGACCCTGGTCCTGCTCATCGGCGCCACCGCGGTCATGGTGCCGTTCATGGCCGCCGCCTCCCTGGCCTCCGGCTGGGGCGTCCGGCTCGTCGAGGAACTGGTGGCCGCCCGCGAGACGCAGGCACGCCTGGCCGTCGCCGAGGAACGCCTGCGCTTCGGCCGCGACCTGCACGACGTACTCGGCCGCAACCTCGCGGTGGTGGCGCTCAAGAGCGAACTCGCCGCACAGCTCGCGCGGCGCGGCCGGCCCGAGGCGGTCGACCACATGGAGGAGGTGCAGAACATCGCGCGGGAGTCCCAGCGGGAGATCCGCTCGGTGGTCCGCGGATACCGCACCGCCGACCTCCACACCGAACTCGCCGGAGCACGCTCCGTCCTGGAGGCCGCGGGCATCGACTGCCGCATCGAGTACGGACCCGCCGACCGCCTGCCCGCCGACGTGCAGTCGGCCCTCGGCTGGGTGGTGCGCGAGGCGACGACGAACGTGCTCCGCCATGCGCAGGGCGCGTCCCGCTGCACCATGTCACTCCGTACGGCGGGTCCGACCACGGCCCTGCTCGTGATGGAGAACGACGGCGCGTCCGAAGCGGAACCCGGCACCGGCACGGGCCTGGCCGGACTGAAGGAGCGCCTGAGCGCACTGAACGGCACGCTGGCCTTCGAACAGCACTCCGGCGGAGTCTTCCGCCTCTCCGCGCGCATCCCCTGGGAGGAAGCCGCATGATCAGGGTTCTGCTGGCGGACGACGAGCACCTCATCCGGGGCGCGCTCGCCTCCCTCCTCACCCTGGAGGACGACATCGCCGTCGTCGCCGAGGCCGGAACCGGCGACGAGGCCCTGGCCATGGCGACGGCGCACCGCCCCGACGTCGCCGTGCTCGACCTCCAGATGCCCGGCCTCGACGGCGTGGCGGTCGCCGACCAGCTGCGCGCCGCCGTGCCCGGATGCGCCGCGATGATCGTCACCAGCCACGCCCGGGCAGGGGCCCTGAAGCGTGCGCTGAGCGTGGGGGTGCGCGGCTTCGCACCCAAGACGGTCTCCGCGCAGCAACTCGCGCAGATCATCCGGACCGTCCACACCGGCGGCCGCTACGTCGACCAGGAACTCGCGGCCGACGCCATCGCCGCCGGCGAATCGCCCCTGACACCCCGGGAGGCGGAACTCCTGTCGTACGCGGAGGACGGGGCCCCGGTCGCGGACATCGCCTCCCGCGCCTCGCTGTCCAGCGGAACGGTCCGCAACTACCTCTCGGCCGCGGCGATGAAGCTCGGCGCGGAGAACCGGCACGTCGCCGCCCGCATCGCCCGCGAGCACGGCTGGCTCTAGAGGGCTTCCGCAGTGGAGTGTACGTTTGTACATACTCATCCGGGGGGCGGCGTCCGCCCGGCCGTGCACTCCTGAAAGAGCGCGTCACTGATGGACCTGGCCACACGCCGCCGACGGGCGGCACTGTTCCTCTTCTTCCTCATACCCGGCCTGTCGATCTCCTCCTGGGTGACGCGGACACCCGACATCAGGGACCAACTGGGGGCGTCGACCACGGAGATGGGGCTCGTCCTCTTCGGCCTGTCCGTCGGCTCCATGCTCGGCATCCTCACCTCCGGGCCGCTGGTCGCACGCTTCGGAACCCGGCCCGTCATGGGCGTGGGGACCGTGCTGATCATCGCCGGCGCCGTGGCCATCGGCTTCGGCGCCCTGTTCTCCTCCGCCCCCACCGTCACCGCCGGGCTGTTCCTCTTCGGAGCCGGGATGGGCGGCGGAGAGGTGGCCGTCAACGTCGACGGCGCGGAGGTCGAACAGATCACCCGCCGCACCGTGCTGCCCACCCTGCACGGCTTCTTCAGCCTCGGCACCGTCGTGGGAGCCTCGCTCGGCATCCTGTGCACCGCCGTCGGCTTCCCGGTGCAGTGGCATCTGGGCGGCATGGCCGTGATCACGGCCGGGATGTGCGCGTACGCCATCCGTTCGATCCCCGCCGGCGTCGGCAGGACCAGCAAGGCCCGGCGGCCCGAGGGCGGCACCACACCGGCCCGCCCCGCGGTCTGGAAGGACCGCCGCCTGCTGCTGATCGGCGGCATCATCCTCGCGATGGCGCTGGCCGAGGGTGCCGCCAACGACTGGCTGCCCCTGCTCATGGTCGACGGCCACGGCGTCGACCCCGCCCTGGGATCGGCCGTCTACGCGGGCTTCGCCGCCGCGATGACGCTCGGCCGCTTCTGCGGCACCTTCCTTATCGACCGCTTCGGCCGCGCCCCCGTCGTCCGGGCCAGCGCACTGTCCGCCGCCCTCGGGCTCACCCTCGTCATCTTCGCCGACTCGCCCGTCCTGGCCGGCGCGGCCGTCCTCTTCTGGGGCCTGGGCGCCTCGCTCGGCTTCCCCGTCGCCCTCTCGGCGGCGGGTGACTCGGGACCCGACCCGGCGGCCCGGGTCAGCCTCGTCGCGATGATCGGCTACGTCGCCTTCCTCGTCGGGCCTCCCGGGCTCGGCTTCCTCGGAGACCACTACGGGCTGCGGTCCGCCATGGTCGTCGTCCTCGCGTTCGTCGCTGTGGCCGTCTTCCTCGCCCCGGCCATCGGCACCCGCCACGCGAAGGCCTCCGGCCCGGCACGCGCGCTCTCCCACGATCAGGAGCCCGCGGAGGAGAAGTAGCGTTCAGCTGGTCGCTGGGAAGTTACGGACAGCCGGACCCCCCGAAACCGGACCCGTACGTGTCCTCAACCTCCCACCGACCAGCCGCCCGAGCGTCTGGCCGTCCGGGAAAAGAATTGCGGGCAACGGGGAAACGGAATTCTGACTTTGTCACAGCAGAGCAACCGCTCCGCACGTCGCGACAGTTACCAACACCTGCTGGATATGGTCCCCCGGAATCACTGAGCCTTTCAACGTGGCCACCGATCGAGTGACGCTGGGGGGGTCATGCGGTGGGTGTACGCAACGGACAGGGCTCCCGTGCCGTTGAGAGAGGTGTTCGACGTCTCAACTCAGCAGTACAGGAGCCCTGTTGGTTCCGTATCCTGCCGCACTTGACCTGCCTCACGCTCTGGTCGAGTGGGTCACGATGCTCATCGTCACCCCGCGAGGGTGACTGGCGGTGCAAGCTCCCGCCGCTCCGGCGTGCGCTCGTCGCACTCGTGTACCTGCGCCGCCACGACACCCTTGCCCGCATCGCGGCCGGCTTCGGCATATCCGTGGGCACCGCCCACGCCCTACGTCACCGCCGTCACCGGCCTGCTCGCCGACCGCGCACCCAGCCTGTTGAAGACGCTGCGCGAGCACGAACCGGACTTCGTCCTCCTCGACGGCACGCTCGCCGAGTGCGACCGGGTCGGCGACAGCCGAGGCGACTACTCCGCCAAGCACCGCCGCCACGGCGTCAACATCCAGGTCGTCACCGATCCCGCCGGGAAAGTGCTGTGGATCTCGCCCGCCCTGCCGCACCGCACCCACGACCTGACCGCCGCCCGCACCCAGCGCAACATTCGGATCTGCGAACGCCAGAGTGTCCCGATCCTCGCCGACCGCGCCTACACAGGCGCCGGCCCCTGGGTCACCACCGGCCTCAAACGCCCGCCCGGAGGTGAGCTCACCCCCACCCAACGCACCCTCAACCGCGCCCTCGCCCAAGCACGAGCCCCGTCGAACGCGGCATAGCACGACTGAAGTCTTGGCAGATCTTCCGCAGATCCCGCATCAGCCCCAACCGTATGACCGTCATCGCCAAAGCCGTCCTCACCCTTGAGCGGCAACGCCGAAAGACCTGCCGTCGGTGGGTCCAGGCTTGGTGGGCCGTTCGGGTGCAACGTCGGCCGTGGCCATGTCCAGGAAGGCCAGGGCGCGTTGGGGCAGGCGGTGAGCAGGCTCACTGTCGGTCGGTCCGGGAGGAATATCGTGCGAGTGCAGAAGATCAGGAAGGTCGCGCTGGTGGCTCTGGCGGTGGGGGGCTTGGCCTCCGCCGGCTCCGGCCTTGCCTTCGCCGACGGCCCTGGCGGCGACGGCGGTGACAGTGGCGCCACCGCCACCGGCGGCGTGCTGGGCAGCGTGTTCCAGCAGAACACCGCCCAGACTCACCGGCAGAACAACAACTGCTCTCACCCCAATACCGTGTCTTCGTTTCCGACGGCGTTGACGGGGAGCCGGGGGGAGGCTCGCTGTGTGACCGGCGATGCCTCCTTCAACCGGCACAGCCTGGTGAAGGGCGGGGGCGCCGACGCCACCGGCGGCGGGGCCAGTGGCTTTCAGCAGAACACCGCGCAGGAGGGGCGGCAGAACAACACCTGCGCCAACCCCAACGACACGACGGTCACTCTGGCCGGGGGCCGGGCAGAGGCCCGGTGTGCGACGGTGGACCGCTCCGCCAATGTGGGCACCCTGGTCAAGGGCGGGGGTGCCGATGCCACCGGCGGCAACGCCCTTGGCCACAGTGCACAGCAGAACACCGCGCAGGAGGGGCGGCAGAACAACGCCTGCGCCAACCCCAACGCCACGTCCGTCACCTTGACCGGGGGTCGGGCGGAGGACGGCTGCGCCAGTGAGGACGGTTCCTTGAATATGGGCACCGTGGTCAAGGGTGGCGGCGCCGATGCCACCGGCGGCAACAGCCCGGTCAGCAACATGTTTCAGCAGAACACCGCGCAGGAGGGGCGGCAGAACAACGCCTGCTCCAACCCCAACGACATCGGCATCGAGGTGACCGGGGGCCGGACGGAACACCGCTGCACGGACCGGGACGGTTCCGTCAACAAGGACACTGTGGTCAAGGGCGGCGGTGCCGATGCCACCGGCGGCAACAGCCTGGGCTTTGCCGCTGTCCAGCAGAACACCGCGCAGGAGGGGCGGCAGAACAACGCCTGCGACAACCCCAACCTCGCCGGCATCGGCCTCACCGGGGCTCGGGCCCAGGGGCACTGCGCCAACGAGGACGGTTCCCTCAATAAGGGCAGCGTGGTCAAGGGAGGGGGCGCCGATGCCAGCGGCGGCACCAGTACGGCCAGCGGCGTGCTCCAGCAGAACACCGCGCAGGAGGGCCGGCAGAACAACGCCTGCGACAACCCCAACGACGTCGACATCACCCTGACAGGGGGCCGGGCGGAGTCCCGGTGTGCGACGGTGGACCGCTCCGTGAACGTGGGCACCGCCGAGTCCAGCGGCGGCGCCGAGGCCACCGGCGGGAACGGCGTGGCGGACCTGTTCCAGCAGAACACCGCGCAGGACGGCCGGCAGAACAACGCCTGCGGCAACCCCAACGGCCTGACCTTGACCGCTACCGGCTCCCGCACCCGAACCGAGTGCGTGGCCGTGGACGAGTCGAAGAACATCGACTCCGTCTACCGGTAACCCTCCGCGTCCCCGTCCGTGGGTCCGCGGCTCCGGCACGGTTCAACGTCCCTGCCCGGCTCTCCGGGCAGGGACGCGGCCATTTCCGGCATACCGTTACCTTTCGCCCCGGACGGGCGTTGTCGACCGTGACGGCGTTCGCCGCCCCCGCGGGCGGGGCGGTTCGACTCGACGGCAGGAGACACAGGCCATGGGACAGGGACGGCACGCGGCTCCCAACGCGACCGTGCACAAGGTACGCAGGGCAGCGGCCGTGGTGCTGGCCGCCGGTGCGCTGGTATCCACGGGTGGCATGAGCGCCTTCGCCGACGGGCTGGGCACGATCCCGCTCAGCGGGCAGGCGAACACCGACCAGGACGGCGAGCAGAACCTGAACTGCGGCAACTCCGCCCACCTGATCCGCCTCAACGTTGCGAAAACGACGCACCGGGAGAAGGACTGCGTGGACACCGACGGCCACACTCACCGCCACAGCCGCCACCTCGACGGCGCCCAGGCGGTCGGCGGCACCGTCCTCGGGCCTCAGGTCAACACCGCCCAGACCGGCAAGCAGAACCTGAACTGCGGCAACTCCGCGGACCTGATCACCGTGAACGTCGCGGGCACCATCAACGAGGAGACCACCTGCGCTGCCGTCGACCGTGGTGACGGCCAGGACCACGGCCACGGCGGGTACGTCGGCGGCTCCAAGGCGCTGGGCGGCACCTCGGCCGGGCAGCAGGTCAACACCGCGCAGACCGGCAAGCAGAACCTGAACTGCGGCAACTCCTCCAACACGGTCACCCTCAACGTGCTGGGCACCATCCGTAAGCACACCACCTGCATCGCCGCCGACCACTCCCACGGCTCCGGCCCCGCCGCCGTGCATCGCGGCCCCGCCTCCGCCGACGCTGGCCAGGTGGTCGGCATCGAGAAGAACACCGCCCAGAACGGCCGTCAGAACCAGGCCTGCGGGCACCGCGGAGATGGGATCGACCTGCCGCTGGGCCAGATCAAGCGGGAAACCCGTTGCATCGTCCAGGACAACTCGGCCTCCGACTCCGGGGGACCGGTTCCCCTCTGAGTAGCTGTTGTCATCTTGAGGGGTGGGCGTCGAACGGGAGTCTCGATCGGGTGATCGCAGCTGGTCGCGGCGTGAAGGCAGGGCCTCTTGGTAGCTCGGGGTTGCGAAGCCAACCGAGATCCAGGGGACCCTGTTACCGCAGTTCTATGTGCCCACGCTGGTGGAGTTCAACTCGGCTGCAGCGACGTGTGATTGTGCCGCTCACCGGTTCGGAGACGCGGCCGATCACCCGGAACGCGTTCGGCGTTATCCCTCGGACATGACGGACGCGGAGTGGGCCGTGGTCCGGCCGCTGCTGCCGGTGCCGGGCTGGCTGCGCGGCCGGGGTGGGCAGCCGGAGGCGTACTGCCACCGGCAGATACTGAGGGTTTTCAGGCTGCGCCCCCGGAAGGGTGACGGCCGGGTTGTGCGCAACGGAAAGGCTCCCGTGCCGTTGAGGGAGGTGTTCCACGTCCCAACTCACCGGCTCAGGAGCCCTGTTGATCCCGAGTCACCGCCGCTCGCGTACCCGTCGAACGAGGAGTCGCCCGCCTGAAATCCTGGCGAATCTTCCGTCGCGCCCGCTGTAGCCCGAACCGCATGACGTCAATCGCCAAGGCCGTCCTCACCCTGGAGCGGCACCGCTGAAAAAGCTCACTGGTGAATCATGAGGGGGTTTCATGAGGTTCAAGCGTGTGGGCCGGTTCGGTACGACAGGCGCGTTGGTCGCCGCGTCGCTCGGCGCGTCGATCGTCCTCACTCCGTCGTCGGCATCCGCGGAGAGCGCCTGGGAGTGCTACGGCACCCAGGTCAAGCGCTGCGCCGCCGTCTGGTGGGACGAGACGGCCGACACCTACCGGGCGCGGGCGAAGATCACCGACGTCGCGGGCGGCGGCAGCTACCAGGTCAAGGTCACCGACGTGAAGCTCCAGCGCTTCAGCGGCAGCGGCTGGGTGACGCTGCGCACCGCGGCGGACGGCGACGGCTGGAAGGACACCGAGGACCTGGCCGGCACCACCACCGTCGACCCGTGCAGGTGGCCGACGTCGAGCTTCGGTGTGGTGGCGACGTTCAGCTGGAAGGGGGCGTCCTCGGGTGAGAAGACCTGGCGTCCCGACAACTCGTGGGCGCTGCTCTGCGACTGAGCCGCCGTACGCGTCCGTCCCGCACCAGGGGTCCGGGACGGACGCGTTCACCCGGCATTCGTTCCGGACGCTCCGTGATCGGGGCTTGACTTGGAGTGCGGTCCAGCACCTAGCGTCCCGGCCATGACCACACCTCAGCGCAAGATCGGATCGGGCTTCCACGCCCGGAGCACCGCGGACGACGTCCTGAGCGGGATCGACCTGTCCGGCAGCACCGCGATCGTCACCGGTGGCTACTCGGGACTCGGCCTGGAGACGACCCGCGCCCTGGCGGGTGCCGGAGCCCGCGTCGTGGTCCCCGCCCGGCGACGGGCGGCCGCCGAGGCTGCGGTCGAGGGCATCGACGGCGTCGAGACCGAGGACCTCGACCTCTCCGACCTCGAAAGCGTCCGCGGGTTCGCCGAGCGGTTCCTGGCCTCGGGGCGTGAGGTCGACATCGTGATCAACAACGCCGGCGTCATGGCCTGCCCCGAGACGCGGGTAGGCCCCGGATGGGAGGCGCAGTTCGCCACCAACCACCTCGGCCACTACGCGCTGATCAACCAACTCTGGCCGGCGATCGCCCGTGGTGGCGCGCGTGTGGTCGCGGTGTCCTCCGGCGCCCACGGTGCCGGAATGCACTGGGACGACGTGCAGTTCGAGCGGGGTTACGACAGATGGCGTGCGTACGGACAGGCGAAGGCGGCGAACGTGCTGTTCGCCGTGCAGCTCGACGCACTCGGCCGCGACGCCGGAGTCAGGGCGTTCGCGCTGCACCCGGGCAGCATCCTCACCCCGCTGCAGCGCCACCTCGCGAAGGCGGACATGGTCGACGCGGGATGGATCGACGAGAACGGCAACCCGACCGACCCCACCTTCAAGACGCCCCAGCAGGGCGCGGCGACGCAGGTATGGGCGGCGACCTCGCCCCAACTGGCGGACATGGGCGGCGTGTACTGCGAGGACTGCGACATCGCCGAGCCGGCCCGTGACGGCGCGGAAGGAGGCGTGCACGCGCACGCGACCGACCCCGAGCAGGCCGCCCGCCTGTGGGCGCTGTCGGCCGGCCTCACGGGCGTCGACGCGTTCGCGGCGGCGACCTGAGCGCTGTCCCGTGCCTGGGCGGCGAGGGCGCGGCGGATCCCTGGCCGGGCTGTGTCAGTGGCCGGTGACAGGCTTGCGGGGTGCTGATCAAGGGATATGACGCTCCGCTGGTCGCGGGGGAACCGCTGCTGGCCCGCCGGGGCTTCTGGTCGAACCACCTCCTGGCGATGTGCGGTGAGGGGACGAGCGCCGGGCCTCCTTCTCCGGAGTGGTTCGGCGACGACGGCGCTGATACGGATGCCATGTCCGAGACCCTGTTCGACCCCGAACGGTGGCCGGTGTTCCGCATACCTGCCGCAGACGGTCCCGGAGCCGTGGTGATCTACCGCAACCTCGTCGACGACTACGGCATCGACTATCTCCTCACCCACCCGGGCCGGAGCTACGCGCGGCGGATCGGCAGCTGGGAAGGAGAGTTCTCGGGGGCCGGGCTGGCGTGGCAGGACCTGGTCCGTATGGCCGACAGCCCGTCCCCCGGGGCCGAAGGAGTCGAGGACGCCGCCGCCCGCCTTCTGCTGACCCTCCCGCTCCTCGACGACCTGGAGGTGCCGGAGACGGCGCCGGCGAGGCTCGGCGCCGCCCTGGTTTCGGCTGGAGCGCCGCAGGACACCGCCTCCGACACGGCGGGGCGACTGCTGGCCCACCTCAGGGGAAGACCCCGGCACGAATCCGCGTGGGGCTCGCCGCTGAGCGGCAGCTGAAGGGGGAGGGTGCCCCGTCACCGGGCTGCGCGACTCACCGGCGGGTCCGCTTCGAAGTGCGAGATCATCCGGTCATGTCAAAAGGCGCGCCAGGACAGGGACTTCCGGTTCAGTTGTCACTCGTAGGGCGCGGATCGCGCACCTGAGCCAGAACTACTCGTGAACAGAGCACAGAGATCATTTACGTGCCAGGTCCTAGTCTCGTCCCATGCTGAAACTCGGAATCCCTGTCATCGGTGTCACGGACATCCCCCGCGCAGTGGCCTTCTGGACCGAGGCGCTGAACCTGGTCGTCGCCGAGGAGTGGGCGAGCGACACATGGCGGACGCTCCTGTACGCAGACGGCTCGGGCCGGGCCCTCGGCCTGATGCAGAGCGCTTCCCCCGCCGAGCCGCGCCCCCGTATCCACCTGGACCTCTTCACGGACACGGCGGAGGAACAAGAGGCGGAGGTGCAGCGCCTGATCGGCCTCGGCGCGCAGGCGGTCGCCTGGGACATGTACCCGCCGGACCCCGACTTCGTCGTGCTCGCCGACCCGGACGGCAACATCTTCTGCGTGGTGGACCTGAGCCACGCACCCAGCGGCGGCGGCCAGGAGCGGACACCCTGACCAACCCGTACCCGCCGTCTACGCGGGGCTTCCGGCCCCCGTGGACAGGGCGCACTCCGCCCAGACCGTCTTGCCAGGGCCCACGCGGTCATGAACGCCCCAACGGGTGGCGAGGGCGTCGACGAGGATCAGCCCACGGCCGTGGTCCTCGTCGGAGGCAGGCACGACGAGGGCGGGGCGGGCCGAGTGGGTGTCGGATACCTCGATACGGATGACGCCCTGGCCATCGTCGTAACGGAGCAGCAGGGCGAAGTCCCTGCCGGGTACGCGGCCGTGCAACACGGCGTTCGCGGCGAGCTCGGCAACGACGATTGTGACCGTGTCGTGGTCGTCCGCACCGCGAGGGTGCCCCCACTCGACCAACTGCAGTCCGGCAAGCAATCGTGCGAGGCGGGCTCCGCGTCGGGTGGCGGAGAAGCGCTGCACGAACAGGCGCGTGGTGGCGGGGGAAAAGGCGCGAGGGGCTGGCATGGGCCCCAGCCTGGTGCGGAGGTGGACCCTCGCGGCAGGCACGGCGCCAATACAGATCGGCTTGTACTGGTTCACGCGCTGGACTGGGAGGGTCACTGTACGTAACCCTGGCTCGTGGCCCACCAGCGGGCGCAGCGCAGGGGAAAGGTGGCCGGGCATGGCTTCGGACAACGGGGGCGGGGGACAGTGTGGCGAGCCGGAGTCGTCGGACAGTCTCAAGACGTTCGGGGCCGTACTCAAGGCGCTGCGCGACGAAGCGCACCTGACGCAGAAGCAGTTCGCGCCTCGGGTGCAGTACTCGGCGGCGTACATCGCCAAGATCGAGCAGGGCAAGCGATTCCCGCCGAGGGACTTGCTGGAGCGCTCGGAGGAGGTGCTGGGGGCTGCGGCGGCGCGGGTGCTGGAGGCGGCGGCCAGGAGCCTGACGCGGAAGGCGGGGCTGGCGTCGTGGTTCCTGCAGTGGGCGGCGGTCGAGGAGGACACGGCCTCGCTGTACGCCTACGAGTGCCGGGTCATCCCTGGCCTTCTGCAGCCTGAGCCGTACATCCACGCACTCTTCGAACGCCACTTGCCCCCACTCACGCAGGAGCAGTCTGAGCGCCAGGTGGCGGCGCGACTGGCCCGACAGCAACTGCTCATCGACCGGCCGAACACCTCCTTCAGCTTCATCATCGAACAAGCCTTGCTGGAGAGGCGCCTGGGTGGAGCCCGGGTGACGACGGCGCTCCTCGATCACCTGCTCCTCGTGGGGCGTTACCGCAACGTGGAAATCCAGGTGATGCCCCTCGTACAGGAGGACCACGCCGGATTCGAAGGGGAGATGTACCTCGCGGAAACCGCTGATCACCGATGGGCCGGCTACGTCGAAGGCCACGGCACTAGCATGCTCATCACTGACGCGAAAGCGGCAAGTTACATGCTTCAGCGCTATGGCAAGATGCGCTCACAAGCCCTGAGCCATCAGGACACGACCGGCCTGCTGGAACAGATGCGAGGAGAGTAATGAGCACCGTAGAACTGGCCTGGTTCAAGAGCAGTTACAGCGGCGGTGGCGGCGACAACTGTGTCGAGATCGCCTTCGGCCCCGGGGCCGTGCTGGTCCGAGATTCGAAGGACACGCAGCAGGACGCGCTGACGGTCTCTCCGCGAGCTTGGTCAGCCTTCACGGTACTTGCGGCCGGCTCGCACCTCTGAGGGCAGAAGCGTGCGCAGGTTTACCCGGTGACCTTGGCCCGTGCTCTACCTCGTTGCCGCCGCTGTAGGACGGACCGCCTCTGCCGCAACGCCTCAGAACCCAGCCATGGACTTGTCGAGCACACCGCCCATCGCGCCGTAGACACTGCAGCGGAGAGAGTGCCTGGCCCGGCGACGGAGGCCGAATCCCACGATGAACGACAAGACGAAGAGCCCACCTAGGGCCACCGCCACGACTGGGTCATAGACGAAGTAGGCGAAGCACGCGACGCCAGCCCAGACCAGGAGTGGCAGGAGAGAGCCATGCAACACCGCCCAGACCGTGGCGCGTCCCGGAGCTGTGGGCAGGGCTCGTTCATGCCACACCTCTATGTGGTTCCTGGTCACACAGCCCTCACGTCGCATGCAGCCATCACATCACTGACCGGTCACTGACCGCAGGAAATGGCCTAGCTCACGGCCCGCATCGCCGCAGTGAGCATGAACGCGACGTCGTCGTGCCGGCCGGCCTGATTTAGCGCTGCCGCGATGTTCAAGACAGCCTGCCTGTCTGCCCGTTCTGCAACATTGATCAGTATTGCCTCGGCGGCATCGTGCAGCCCGGCCGTGCGGCAGGAGCTGACGGCCACGACGATTTCCGCGGCCGAGTAGGACGTGCCTGCCTGCCAGAGCAGAAAGCCAGCGTCCCGTTTCTGGCCATCGGCAAGGTATCGGGCCACCACTCCAGTCTCGGACCAGGTGAGCTCCGCGGAGTCTGCGGGGTGCCGGTCCCCCTCCCCTCGGGGGACCGGCACCCCGGTGCGTTCCCGGGGGCCCGGAAATGTGTGCCGCCGGGCACCTCGGCGAAGGTGCCGCGCCCGCACTAGATCGGGGTTCCTGCCACTGCGCGAAGCCGGCTGCTGTGGTGGTTCCGTCTGGGTGCTTTCGCTCGTGGCCGGATAGCCGACGGAGCAGCATGCGCAGTGCTTCTTCTTGGCGTGAATGCGGAGATCAAGAAGAAACTCCAGGGTGTGCGGCAGTGGGCCGCTGCCCGAGGCGTCCTTTGCCACGACAGCGTAGAAGTCACGCAGGAGCGATTCCTCGGGGATGCGGCCAGCGTTCAGATGGTTGGAGAGGGTGGTTGGCTCCTGGTGAGCGTCCCTGGCGATGTCGGCCTGCGTTCGAGTGCTGCACTCCCGGATCTCGCGCAGTGCCGTCACTAACGCCCTGTGCGCGGCGGTGATGCCAGGCGGCAGCTCTTTCCATGTCCTCGGCTTCGGCGTCACGCACGGCTTCCGTTCATCGTCAGGACAGCGTTGATCACCAATTGTGTACGACACGGGCAGATTTCAGCAGCGTATGGATGTTTTCCATAACCCCTCGAAAGCTTGCAGAGTCTGGCGTGATGGGTCGTCAAGCCGCGAGAGTGGCGGAGTCAGCGAGGGGTGCCAGAGGACTGGCATTCGGGACTGCCGTGTATCTGACGTAGCTGGGGGCTGTGGATGACTTTGCCGTCGTGGGAGAACGAGAAGCTCGGCACGATGAAGAGGGCCGCGCTGTGGCTGCTGACTGTCGTGAAGGAGGGAGGCACCTTCACCAAGGAGGAGGTCAAGGCCGCCTTCCCCGGCATCAGCCAGGCCGATCGCAGGGTGCGTGACCTGCGCGACTACGGGTGGAAGATCGATACCCACCGCGAGGACGCGAGCCTGGGCCAGCACGAGCAGCGGTTTGTCGCGGCGGGGCAGCCTGTCTGGGAGCCGGGCAAGGCCACCAAGAGCAGTTCGGCCATTACGGACACTCAGCGGCGGGCGGTTCTGACCCGTGACGGCAACCGCTGCCGGTCATGCGGAATCACGCCTGGACAGACCTATCCCGGAACCTTCGAGACCGCCCAGATCGACATTGCCCGCCGGACGGTGAAGCTGCCCAGCGGCACCTCGTCGGTGCAGCACATCGCGGAATGCAATCGCTGCCGCGTCGGCGGCCGCACTCTGGAAGCGGACCTCGCTGACGTGCTCGAAGGAGTTCAGAAGCTCGGCGGTCTGCAGCTGCAGACCCTCAAGGACTGGGTTTCGGCTGACGAGCGTGAGTTCAGCATCGTGGAGCGGCTGTGGGCAGACTTCCGCACGCTGCCGGCGGAGGCGCGTGACAAGGTCCGCGAGTCCCTTGGCCTCCCCCCCGCCTGAGTTCCATCCGTAGAGCTGTGGTGGGGCTGCTGCCGGCAGCAGCCCCACCCATGAGCCCAGCCAGAACTTGCACCAGCCAGAGGAGAACGAGCTGTGATCAAGAACGACGGAGACTTCGGCTTGCCGCCGTACGCCGCCAAGAACCGGGATGTCGTGGAGGAGCGTCTCAACGACGTAGCTGTCGGCACCGGACTTCAGGAGACCCTGACGATTGAGTGGCGTACGAATCCGCTGGTCGTCCAGGTTATCGACATGCCGGTGAACTCGCTCTACTACAACCCGGGGACACATCGGATCAGGGCGCAGCGCAGCTACGACCCGCAGCTCGACCGCCGGCTCGATGAGGACCCTTGGAATGAGGACAGTCAAAGCTACCTTCAGTATCTGCTCCAGGCGGAACCCTCTGACCCGTCGAAGAGGGACAAGGATTTCGACGCGCTGAAGGAGAGCCTTGCGGACTTCAAGCAGAACGAGCCGGGGCTCATCACCCGTGAAGGGATCCTGGTCAACGGCAACACCAGGGCGGCGGCCCTGCGCGAGCTGGGCGTAGAGAACATCCGGGTGGCTGTGCTGCCGGACTCCTGCACCTGGGCGGACATCAACAGGGTCGAACTCTCCCTTCAGCTCCGCCACGACACCCGACGGCCCTATTCGTACATCAATAGACTCCTCACGATCGACGAGCAGGTGGAATCGGGCCGCCCGCTGAAGGAGGTCGCTCGAGACTTCCGCATCAGGGAATCGACAGCGGTACAGGACCTCTGGGTGCTCTCCTGCCTCCGGGATCTGAGCGACAGGTCTTCGACCGGCGATGTGCAGTTGCGGCTACTGGACTTCGAGGACGCACAGGAGAGGCTTCGGGAGGTGCACCGCGCCTACGCCAAGGAGTCGAAGGCTGATGCGCAGAAGGCGGAGCTGCTCAAGGAGAACCGCCTTGCCGCCATCGTGATGAACTTCTCCAAGACTGACGTCCGTCTCATTGAAGCCGATTTCCGAAACCGCTACTTGGAGCACCGGCTGCCTGACGAACTGAAGACGGCTCCTGCTGCGGCCCCCGCGCGGGTGATCCCTGGTATTAACCGTGCGGTCAAGGGAGACGTGCCCCAAGTGGCTGCGGCTCGTGCCTTCACTGACTCGGTGCTTCGCGCGAAGGCGGTGGTCCGGGCGCAGGAGAAGGTGCCTTCGGCTCAGCTTGATGCGGCTACCTCTGTCTTCGAAGTGGCGCACAAGGCTGTCGAGGCCGCACTTGAGCCTGCCGGCAAGGACGCCCGTGTCCGCAAGCGCAAGCAGGCCGCCCCCGATCGCCTCAACGACGCCTGCCAGGACATCGAACAGTGCATCACTGACATGGTGCTTGCGAGCGCTTCCCGCAGCTTGGACGAGGAGGCCCTGGACGAGGCTGTCCTCAAGTTGAAGGCCACCCTGAGGAAGCTGGCCCAGGCCACCACGCAGACCATCGAAGTACCTGGCGAGGGCGTCGAGTGGCTGCGTGACGCGGTACGGCAGGGGCAGGCGTGACCGTGACAACTGTGGAATCGTCCTTGCATATCGGCTTTGATGTCACGCGGACCAAAGCTGTGCTGCGCGCGAGCGAGCAGTGCCGCAGCGATCTGAACCGGCTCGCAGCCAGATTCCCCGGAGGCGGGCTGCGCGACCGTCTCGCCCTTGAGCTGACTCTCGATGACTTCCTGGTAGGTATCGACGTCCTCGCCGACTGGCCGCACCCCGAGTCCGTTGTCTGGGCGGATGAGTTGAGTGCCCTGGTCGGAGAGGTGCTCGATGATGCCGATCAAGCTGAGCAGCAACTTCAGACACCTCGCTCAGACACGGCGTGGGGTGCCAGCGCTGTGGAGTCGGCGCTCGGGCCGACATGGCGTGCCGACCTCACGGAGTTCCAGCGCCGGGACATCGGCCGGCTGTTGTCACTGCAGCACGGGGCTAACTTCAGTGTTCCTGGAGCTGGAAAGACCCGGGTCGGGCTGGCGGTGTACGCAGCCATGCGTGAACGGGGCGAAGTCCGCCGACTGTTGGTTGTCAGCCCGAAATCCGCCTACGAAGCGTGGCTCACTGAGAGCGAGCTGTGCTTTAAGGAGCCTCCGCGGACAGCCGTCATGGGAAAGACCCCCGAAGGCCGGGCCGAGATCCTGGTTGTCAACTACGAACGTCTCGACAGGTCGCTGGCATCGCTGGCGACCTGGCTCAGGGGTGCGCCTTCCATGATCATTCTTGATGAAGCGCATCGGATGAAGCTCGGTGCTCGGGGAAAGTACGGAAGTGCCTGTATGGCCCTTGGACCGCTGACCCGGCGACGTCTCATTCTCACGGGGACTCCGGCGCCGAACGGCGCTCGGGATCTGGAGAACCTGCTGTCGTTTGTCTGGCCGGGGCATGGCCGGAGAGTGGTCACCCAAGCTGTTGCAGGTGGTGATCTCGCCTACGCAAGCTCCGTACTGAGGCCGTTGTTCACGCGGACGACGAAGAAGGAGCTGGGGCTGCCCCCGTTCGAGACACGCATCCGGCGCCTGAAAATGCCGGAGCTGCATCGTGAGGTGTACGACGCCCTGGTGGGGCGATTCACCACGAGGGCGGAGGCCTCGCGTGATGACTTTGACGCCCTGGGCAAGGCGATGCTTCGCCTTCTCATGGCAGCCACCAGTCCGGCATTGCTTATTGAGGGCGGAAGCCGATATGAGCCGCTGACTTACCAGGTCCCGCCGCTCGAAGTACCTCAGGGTGAATCACTGTACGCACTCATGGGGAACCTTCCGGCGCACGAACTTTCTCCCAAGTACAAAGAGGCCCTGAATATCGTCGCGACGAATGCCGCGATGGGTCGGAAGACCCTGGTCTGGACGACCTTCGTGCGCAGTATCACGACGATGGAGAGCCTGTTCGCGGCGTATCAGCCCGCCGTAGTGCACGGTGGCACTCCTGACCGGGAGGAGCAGATCAGGCGCTTTCGCGAGGATCCTGACTGCCACGTCCTCTTGTCCAACCCCGCCACCCTTGGGGAAGGAATCAGTCTGCACCATGTCTGCCATGACGCCGTGTACGTCGATCGTGACTTCATGGCGGGCCGATTCCTTCAGAGTCTGGACCGTATTCACCGGCTCGGACTGGCGCCTGATACTCAGACCCGCGTCACCGTGCTCGCGGTCGAGGGCACGATTGATGAAGTGGTGGCGATGAGGCTTGAGGAGAAGCTCGAATTCATGGGGCGGATCCTCGATGACCCGTCTGTACAGCAGTTGGGCGATCTCGAGGATGAGCCGTCCGGAGCGGCGGGTATGGATATGGCGGATGTCCGCGCGTTGCTGAATCACGTCGATGCCGTCGCTGGCCACTGAGTCAACGCGCCGCGCGGCGCTTCGCTGGCTGAGCGAGTTGCGGGTGGCTGGGGTGCCGCGGGTGCGGGTGCTCCTCACGAACCATCCGCGGTACGCGGATCTCACGCCGGCACAGTATGCCGAAGGATTCGCGTGGCTCAGACGTACGGGCATGGTGACTGCGGCAGGTCAGCCGGTGGTGGAGGTAAGTGATGGCGAGTTGTGGGAAGACGTAACAGCCGACGAAGTTCCTCGTGTGCTGTGGAATCAGGCTGCTGAAGACGCAAAGAGGGCAGTCGGAGCGGCTGGCGAGCAGGCGCTGCTCCGGGTCTTGCGCCAGGGCGGAGTGCCGCACGTCAGGCACGTGGCTGCGGAGTCAGATGCTTACGGGTACGACATAGAGGCTGCCGGATCCGTGCCTGAGCGTGCTCACATCGAGGTCAAGGCCACCACAGACCCGACCCGTCTGGTCGTTCACCTGACGCGCCATGAGTACGAAGTCATGGCGGCGGATGCCGATTGGTGTCTGGCCGCAGTTCTAGTCGACAGTGACGGGAACGCGGCGAGTGTGGCCACAGTGGACCGAGGGTGGCTCCACTCGACCGTTCCCACAGACCAGGAGAGGAACGGCCGCTGGGAGTCAGTGAGGCTGACGGTGCCGGTTTGCGCCCTCACCCCAGGACTGGCTACGGAGACTTGGGTGCTCCTGCCTGATGGGCTGCTGCCGAGCGCTTCCGTATGGGCCCTTCCAGGCGTCACCTCTGGTTCCTGCCTGAGCTGGAGAGCCAGCCGCCCGGCCCCCTGCTGCGGCTACTGAGCTGCCAGATGAGCAAAGCAGAACAGATTGGAGCGTTCGTTCGAATACGCTGTCGATTGCGCAGCCGTCCGCCCCTGTAGTGACGCCCTGCTTGGGGTGGTGCTCTGGGGGTGATGCCTCTCGGGCCGGCGCTGTGAGGCCGGGCCCGGGTAGGCTCTGCGCGTATCGCGTCTCAGCTTTGAGCCGAAGCGGTTGCTCGCGGGCTCGGGTGCTCGGCCCGCGTGTGGGTTCGCCTCGACGCGACACCTGCTTTCTGTCAGCCAACCGTACGAAGAGGAGCCTGAGCCGATGGGCCTCCAGTCCCACCAGGAGGACCCGATGGGTCCCAGCGATGATGTGCTGACCTCAATCGAGATCTGCGCGGGGGCCGGAGGGCAGGCTATCGGCCTTCATCAGGCCGGTTTTAAGCACCTGGCGCTTGTGGAAATCGACCCGCATGCTGCGGAGACCCTTCGGGGGAACATTGCCAGCCTGGAAGAGTGGAGTTGGGAAAGGGAGTTCTGTGACGTCATTTCCGGCGACGTCAATGATTTCGTTCCCATTCCCCGTGGTGAAGGTCGCGAATCTGATGTAAAAAAGGGCCAGGGGTACCTCGGCAAGCCCCTCGCTCGGGGAGATCTCAGCCTTCTCGCTGGTGGCGTGCCCTGCCCTCCGTTCTCGCATGCCGGGAAGCAGCTGGGGAAGGATGATGAGCGTGATCTCTTCCCGCGGATTCTTGAGCTGGCTGATGAGCTTCACCCCAAAGCGGTGATGATTGAGAACGTTCGCGGCATTAAAGACGCGAAATTCGAAGAGTATCGCACGTACATTAAAGCGCGGCTTCAGGGGGGCTGGGCCAGGCATCCCGTCACGGGCATCGATGAGAATTTCGATGGGCTCGGCTATGAAATCTGCGAGTGGGAAGTGCTTGAGGCCAGTGATTTTGGTGTGCCGCAGCTGCGCCCGAGGGCAGTCCTTGTAGCTATCCGCAAGGATGTGCTGGGTGATATTAAATTTGTGTGGCCCACCGCCACGGGAAGCCCTAAAAGCGTCTTCCGTGCGCTTGAGGAGTCCATGGATCTCAGGTATGCGCCATATCTTAAAATGAGTGGAGATGTAGCACGCCTGGCGGAGCAGCGGCTCGGTCAGTGGAAGGAGAGGGCGCAAAAGGCCGAGAGTAAAAAAGACTTCGGCGTTGCACCTACCCTGGTTGGCGGCTCGAAAAAGCACGGCGGTGCGGATCTCGGCCCGAGTCGTGCGAAGGCCGCCTGGGCACTCCTGGGCGTCTCGGGGGTTGGCGTTGCCAACTCGCACGAAGAGAGCGTGAAAAGGCAGAGCCAGGACAGGGACCTGTTCCGGGAAACCGGTCCTATGCTCACAGTCGAGCAGGCCGCGATTGTTCAGGGGTTCCCGGGCAATTGGAAATTCTCTGGGGGTAAGACCGCACAGTACCGGCAGGTCGGCAATGCGTTCCCGCCGCCTGTCGCGGCCGCAGTGGGCAAAGCGATCGCGGATGTGCTGCGCGCTGCCCAGGAGCGCGACCGTAGTAAGTCTGGCTCCGAAGGGGTTCTACCCGGACAGCCCTCGTCGGCGTTCGCGGACAGCTTCGACGATCGTGAGGGCGCACGCGCCTGAGTCCTGGTGTTCCCAGAAGCGTAGGACCAGCCAGCCCGCCTCAACGAGGCGCGTGTCGGTATCGCGGTCCCGGGCCATGTTCCGGGCCACTTTGTCTGACCAGTAGCCGGGATTGGTCTTGGGGGCGACGTAGTGCTCGGGGCAGCCGTGCCAGTAGCAGCCGTCGACGAATACGGCTACCTTCGCCGGACGGAAGACCAGGTCTGCCGTGCGGCGAAGGTCCGGCAACGGCCTGGCAGCGACCCGGTACCGCAGGCCGTTGGCGTGCACGAGCCGCCGGATGAGCCGCTCCGGCTGCGTATCGCGGCTGCGAATTGCCTGCATGTTCCTCCTGCGCGCCGCAGAAGAAGCCCACGAACCGTTTGGCGGGGTCCAGTCTGTGGGCTCAGGCACCGGAGTCACTCCAGAATCATTGTCATGGCACTTCAATAGTGGCTTCACCGCGGCGGGACGAGTCGACGGCCCGGAAGCGAACGTAGGGTACCGACTTCCCTGCGGCGCTGGCGGCCGGGATGAATGCCACTGCCAGCACCACCTTGGCTGGATCGATACTGCCGCCAGTCACGAGGTCTGCCGGATCGCCGAGATCAGGGTCGACCACCGGGTACAGCAACACTGCACCGCGGCGCGGCTGCTGGAGCTGAGACGCGAACGGGTCGTCATCGCTCAGCGGGCGAAGGCCGACGATGCGCTCAGCGGACTGCCGGTGGGCCACCCCCGAGATGCGGTTGAACACGCCGCGCGCGTTCCGCTTGCGCTGTACCAGGGTGATGGGCTGACTTCCGAGGATGCTGGCTGCAACGCTTGTCGGTCCCGAAGTCTGGGGAAGGATCAGCGACCAGTCGTCAGTAGCACAGCCAGCGTCGCTGCCGTCCCTGAGATAGGCCAGGTGCGGAGCGAAGAGGTCCGGCCGGCCCCAGGCAAGGCTGCTCATGATGCCGAGCAGCTGGGAGTGGCTGAGGACCGCTGTCTTGGCTGGGTAGCGAGTGAATCCGCCCCGGTCGTCGTCGGAGAGAGTGACGAATACGGCAATGTCCTGGCTCAAGGCATCAAGGGCAGGCAGCCAGATTTCGGCGTTGTGCCGCAGGTCCGCCGCGCTCGTCGGGTACGCCGTCGGCTCCACCCACTGCCCCGGCGACCGGATCTCCACCAGCTCCGCGTTGAACATCTTGTTCCGGGCCGCCGGCTTGAGCCAGGACAGGTGCTGCGAGACCAGCGGCGGGATCTGGGCCGGGGTGACCTGCGGCTTGCCGTCCACCAGGGCCGCGTACCGGGTGAGCTGGGCGCGGAAGGTCTCCTCGTCGCGGCAGATCGCCTCGAAGGCCTCGTAGAGGTCGACGGTCTTCTTCTTGCCCATCGGTACTTCGCGGCCGATGTAGAGGCGCACCAGGTCGCGGTAGCCGGGGCGGAAGCCGAACCAGCGGCCCATCTGCATGAGGGTGTCGGCCTGCTGGGTCGTGCGGCGGTAGTACGTGACCGTGAGGCCCTCGATCGTGAAGCCGCGGGAGAGCTTCGTGCCGCCGACCAGGATCTTCCACACGTGCGGTGTCCGGTCGAAGTCGAGCTCGGCCTGTTCGTAGTCGCGTTCGGTGGCGCCGTTGACGATGATCACCGGTTCGCCGCCCGAGTTGATGAGCTGGCGGGCCCGGGAGACGTACGGCTTCAGGTCGTCGTACGAAGCGGGGAGCGGCAGGCCGTCGTCCGCGAAGCGCTGGAAGTCGGTGGTCAGCAGGGTGGCGAGGCGTGCGTGGCCCTCCTGGCCCGTGTATGCCGACCGGTGCCACATCGAGTTGATCCGCAGAGCGAGGGCCGCGTGTTCCCGCTGCTGCACGGATTCGTGGACGAGCATCGTGTGATGGCGGAACGGCCCTTCGGGGACGCCGTGAGCCGCGCGGTACAGCTTCAACGCACCAGTGAGGACGAAGGCATCCATGGCCTCCTGGAGCCGGTCCCCGGTGTCGTCGTAGATCCCGCGTACGTGCGTCTCCTCGGCCGAGCCCTCGCCTTCGAGGTCGTGGAAGTCCTGTACGCCCATGTAGCCGGTCGGCCGGGGCAGTGAGATCAGGAAGTCGCGGGGGAAGATGTCCTCCTCGTCGCCCGGGTCGACGAAGACGTTGGCGAACGGCGTCGCCGTGTAGCCGACGTACTGGGCGCGCGGAAGCAGGCCGAGAAGCTGTGTGATCTGGCCGTTGATCGCCTTGCGCGCGACCTTGCCGTTCTCCCACTTCTTCGGGTCCGTCGTGTTCACCGACGCCTGGTCCGACTCGTCGTCGATGATCAGTGCCGGGATCTCGGAGAGGATCGGGCCGATCTTCTTGAGGTCCCTGAGCAGCTTGTCCAGCACGTCCGCGTTCTTCTTCACGACCATCACGCGGGCGGCGGCGTGGTGCAGATTGGCCGGGTCGTACAGGGGCTGCGTGCGGACCTGCTTCTCGAATTCGAGCGTGCGGATGCCGTTCAGCAGGCTCTTGTAGTCGTCGTCGCGCGTCGTGAGGCGCTCGATGTCGAAGGCGCCCAGCGTGGACGGACGGCCGCCATGGCTGACGAACTCCGCCGGCCAGTCCTCGTCGTCCTGGTAGTCGACACCGACGAGCGCGTCCGTGTCGGCCGGGTCCGCACCGCGCAGGATGTTCTCCCGCCCTATGAGCTCCATGTCCAGTCGGCGCTGGGTCTGGCCCCGCAGGAGATTCAGGGTGCCCCCGAGGATGATGACCAGGCGGTAGCCCGCGTCGATGGCCTTCGCGGTGACGCCCGTGAAGTTGGCCGTCTTTCCCGACTGGACATAGCCGACGACCAAGCCCCGGGCGCCGTATGCCTCGGCGCGGGTCGGATCGGAGAGACGCTCGACCACGGCGTGGCTGGCTTCGTCCAGGCTCGACACGGCGGCGTCCGACCAGCCCTTGCGGCGCAGCGTCTGCTCGTAGGAGTTCCAGTAGAAGGCGCGTGCCGCCGCCATGTCCCTGGAGTACCAGGACGTGAACTCCTTGCTGATGACGGTGGCCCCGGGCTCCTTGAACACCGGCACAGCTTCGTCCAGGGCCTTGCGCAGGTCCGCCCCGAAGCCGAGGCGGTCATGGGTATCGGCTCGCCGGGCGTCCGTCCGCGGCGGGGCATCGGACCAGTCCGCCTGCTCCGCCAGGTCCCAGGCGGTCAGCGTGCGGTGCCACAGTGCGACGAGTTCGTCCCCTGGGCCGGCCGCGACGATCCGGTCCCGGAAGTGGCCGAGGTCGATGTCGGCCGGTTCCTCCGCCTCCGAGAGCACGAAGGCCAGCTTCGCGAATGCCTTCGGGCCCCGGCGCATGGCCGCCAGGACATCGCCGTGCAGGTTGAACAGGTGGTCGGTCATGGCGGTACGGACTTTCTCGGGGAGGGGCGGAGTGCGGCGCGGGCGTCAGCGGGTCATTTCGCAGCGTGCCGCTGTCACCAGGACGCTGTTCCACAGGGCGATCTTGTCGGCGCGCGTGGCCCGGACCCGGGACTTCTGGAAGATCTCCTCCACCATCAGATAGAGCATGCTCTTCACGACCGGGGCGTCGTTGAGCCCGCCCCTGCGTCCGCCGTTGAAAGCCGTCCGGTACAGCTTGTTGAGCCTGATCTCACGTACGTCGCGGTCGAGTTCGAAGAACAGGTCCGGTGCCAGGGACGCCCAGCGGAAGGTGATCGGTTCCTCCCCCTCCAGCTCAGGCAGTTCGTCCCGCAGCGTCCGTCGCAGTTTCGGGTCGAGCCCCTTCCCGGCGGGGATGACCGCGTCGCGCGTCACTTCGGTGACCCGCTTGGCGGCTTCCCGGTACGTCGTCTGTGCCTCCTGGACGTACTCGCCGAAGGTGTGCCCCGTCGCATCCGTCGCCTGTTCGAGCCCTCGCGCGAACGCGGGGGTCACCGTCACGCCGTCCTTCTTGACCGTGAGGCTGAAGACATCGTTCGCCTCGGCCGGCAGGTCGATCGCGATACGGGCCAGCGCGAGGTGCCCCTCGGCACTGCGGGTGCTGTTCCATCCACCGGCCTGCACAAGCCTGTTGTTGCGGTAGATGTAGAAGCCCTGCCGCTCGGCGAGCGGTCCGATCCCGCGGAAGCTGACCAGCGGGGACTTCGGCTGCCAGATGTGCGCGGTCAGCGCCACGTCACCGACGCCCTCGACGGGGGCGGTGTACGTACGCGGGTAACCGGCCCGGCCGGGGACGCGGTAGCCGAAGGGGTCGATCGGCTCGACGCCCCGGTGGTCCAGCTCCTCCGTGGTCGCGACGTCCTCGACCACGATGTCGACGTTGAACGAGTCGTCGGCCAGGAAGCGGTGCAGGTGGAGCCCCAGGTGGGTCTCCAGCTTCTCGATCGCGTCGTCGAGATAGCGGTCGGCCTGTCCAGCGGTGACCGTGTCGAAGGCGCGGACCTTGTCCCAGCGCACGATGGTGCCGTGCCACTCGATCAGACCGTCGTACCGGTCGACGAGGTCCTGGCAGTAGCCGGGGTCCACGATGTCGCAGGTGAAATCGGCCTGGGCGCGGGCGGTCAGCCACCGGCGGCCGGTGGACGGGCTGCGCTTGGTGCGGCTGATCACCGTGAGCGAATCGGCGTGCGAGAGGGACGCGGCCTTGAGACCGGCACCGAAGTGGCCGAGCGCGTTCTCCCCGTACTCCTGCCGGCCGCCCACCGTCATCGCGGTGTCGAGCGTCTCGTCGTTCATGCCCCGCCCGTCGTCGACGACCAGGAGACTGACTAGGCGGTCCTCGTCGCGCAGGAAGCTGATGACGACATTGCGCGCACCCGCGTCGATGGAGTTGTCGACGAGGTCGGCTATCGCTGCCTCGAAGCCGTACCCCTGATGCGACAGTGATTCGACGTAACGGGCGGCGGGCGGCAGCCGCTTGCTGCCGGTCGTCGGGATCTCGTACTGCCAGTCCGAGGACGGCTGGTAGGGCGGCATGGGCTTCCTCGCACAGACGTAACGGGGCCTGTGTGGGGGGTGAGTGGCCCGGAGCTAGTTGTTGAATGTGATCGTATTGCAAAGGTGCGACATGAGGGGAATCCCTCATGAATTCGTCCTGCGACTGATACGAGCCCGAGGCCGGCGGCCCGCCCGCCGCATCAGCCCGCCCCCGCCACCAGCCCCTCCACCCCGTCCAGCACCCGTGCCAGGCCGAACTCGAAGAGGGTGTCCAGGTCCAGGTCGAAGCCGTCCTGGTCGAAGAGCGTGGACAGCACCGGGTAGGCCGAGGCCGTCTGGATCGCGTCCATCCGGGGCTCGATCGCCGCCATCCACTCGTCCGCCGTCATGCCGCTGTCCTGCCGCGCCTGGGACTCCAGCTCCACGGCCATCGCGACGCCCTGGGCGTAGCCGAGCACCGTGAGGTGGACGTGCAGCATCTGTTCCGGGGTGAGACCGGTGCCGGTCAGGGCCGTCAGGACCCGCTCCGTGTACTGCATCGCGTTCGGGGAGGCCATCGGGCGGGTGAGGCCGGCCATGGCGCGGGCCAGCCATGGGTGTCGCTCGTACTGCTTCCACAGCCAGCGTGCCTCCCGCTCCAGCCGGGGGCGCCAGCCCGTCGGGCGTGGGCCGGGCGGGCCGGTGTCGAACACCGCTTCCGCCATCAGCTGGACGAGCTCGCCCTTGCTCTGGACATGGCGGTACAGGGCCATCGTGGAGGTGCCGAACTCCGTTGCGAGGCGCCGCATCGAGAGTGCGGGGAGGCCCTCCGCGTCCACGAGCGCGATCGCCGTACGGATGATGCGTTCGCGGCTGAGCTGCCGGCCCGGCGGCATGGCGCGCTCCCGGCCGCTCTCCGCGACCACCGTGCCGATGCCGGGCACCGCCCGCACCAGGCCCTCCTGGTTGAGCGCGCCGAGGGCCTTCGTCGCGGTGGCCATCGCGACGCCCCACTCCTGCGTGATCCGCCGCGTGGAGGGGACCGGATCGCCCGGGCCCAGCTCGCCCGAGGCGATGCGGCGGCGGATCTCCCCGGCGATGCGGAGGTAGGGCGGTTCGGTGGTCATGGCGTCACCGTACTAGTGCACCTGGGGCGCCCGCACCCCTTTCAACTGGGGGTTCGGACCGGTGCACTAGGGACCTGTTTGCGGTGTACGTCATGGCCCGCTTCCGTGCTGCACATGGAGAACACAACCCGGAACGCACCCGAGAACGCACCCGATAACCCACCCGGCCCCCGCGCGGGCCGCAAGGAATGGACCGCCCTCGGCGTCCTGATGCTGCCGCTGCTCCTCGTCTCGATGGACGTGTCCGTCCTCTACTTCGCCATCCCGTTCATCAGCCAGGACCTGGAGCCCAGCGCCACACAGCAGTTGTGGATCCTGGACATGTACGGCTTCGTGCTCGCCGGCCTGCTCATCGTCATGGGCGCCCTCGGCGACCGCATCGGGCGGCGCACGCTGGTCCTCGCCGGAGCCGCCGTCTTCGGTGCGGCCTCCGTCGCGGCGGCGTACGCGCACTCCGCCGAAATGCTCATCGGCGTACGCGCGTTGCTGGGAATCGGCGGGGCCGCCCTGATGCCCTCGACCCTCGCCTTGATCCGCAACCTCTTCCACGACGCGAAACAGCGCGGGCAGGCGGTGACCGTCTGGACGGGCGTCATGACCACCGGCATCTCGCTGGGGCCCGTCGTCAGCGGGCTGCTGCTCGAACACTTCTGGTGGGGGTCGGTCTTCCTCATCAACCTGCCCGCCATGGTGCTGCTGCTCGTGCTGGTGCCCGTCCTCGTGCCGGAGACCGTCACCACCGCCCGCGGCCGCTTCGACCTGATCGGCGCCGTGCTCTCGCTCGGCGCCCTGCTCGCGGTCATCTACGGCGTCAAGGAGCTGGCCCGGCACGGTTACGAACCGCTGCCGGCGCTCTGCATCGCCGTCGGGCTGGTGCTCGGCCTCGTCTTCGTACGCCGCCAGAGGCACCTCGCCCACCCGCTGATCGACCTCGGCCTGCTCGGACGCCGTGCCTTCGGCGGGCCGGTGCTCGCCAACCTGCTCGCGATGTTCGCCACGGTGGGCATGGCCGTCTTCTTCACGCAGTACCTGCAGTCCGTGCTCGGCCAGAGCCCTCTCACCGCCGCGCTGTGGAGCCTCGTGCCCGCCGCGGGCGTCGCCGTCATGGCGCCGACCGGGGCCGCGCTCGCCCAGCGGACCGACCGCGCGTATGTGATGGGGGGCGGCTTTCTCGTCGCCGCCTGCGGATTCCTCTGGCTGGCTCAGCTGCGTACGGACTCGCCCCTGTGGTTCGCCCTCGCCGGCGGGTCCGTCTACGCGGGCGGCCTGGTCGCCTCCATGACGCTCGCCAACGAACTCGCGCTGGGCGCCGCCCCGCCGGAGCGAGCCGGATCGGCGGCGGCCGTCCTGGAGTCGGGCCAGGAACTGGGCGGGGCCCTCGGCATGGCGATCCTCGGCTCCATCGGCGCCGCGGTCTACAGCCGGGACATGGCCGACGCCCTGCCCGCCGGGATGGAGCACGCCGACGCGGTACGCGAGACCCTGGGCGGCGCGGCGGCGGTCGCGGACGGACTGCCGGCCGCGGCGGCGGACGCCGTGCTGTCGGCCGCGCGTGACGCCTTCACCCACGGGCTGGGCATCGCGGCGGTCGGCGCGGCCGTGGTCATGGCCGGGGCCGGGGTGTTCTCGTTCGGCTTCCTGCGGGGTACGGCCGGGCGGGCGCCCGTAACGCCGGCGCCCTCGGACCGCGGCCGTTCCACGGCGTCGGCACGCTGATCCGCGGTGGTGCCCGCCCGAGGGCTCACCGGCACAGTGCGTGCCACCACGCCGCACTCGCCCTCGGAGCCCAGGAAGACGACCGGGGACCCGCCTCCCCTGCCCGCTCCGGTAGCGGGCTGCGGGCCGCGGGCCGATGCTGGTTCGGTACGTGTCCACGTGTGCGGAGGCCCGTCCTGGGCCCGTGCGGGGGCGAAGGAGCTGGGTTCATGGCTGATGCGCCCCTGATGGTCGTGGACGGCGCCGGAGTGGTCACCGGGTGGAGCCGGGCGGCCGAGCGGCGCTTCGGTGCGGCGACCGCCGATGCGCTGGGCCTGCACGTCATGGACGTACTGGCGCGCGACGCGGGCGACGCGGGCGACACCCGGGGTGCGGACGGGGGCGAGGCGCGTACGGGACTGCGGCTGGAACCGCTCGCCGGGGCGGGCTGGGCCGTCTGGGCCGCCGAGGAGAGCACCGGCCCCGGGGCCTTCGGGCGGGCGCTGCTGGACGTGATGTTCACCCAGGCACGCGTACGCGTCCATGTGCTCGATCCGGAGCTCCGCCTCCTGCGGATCAGCGACCACTCCATGGACCCCGACACCGACGAGACCGAGCGGCTGCGCGGCCTGCCGTTCCGCGACGTGTGCGCCTTCGAGGAACCGGAGCGGGTCGAGGCGTTCGTACGGGAGGTCCTGCGCACCGGTGTGCCCGGCGTCGAGCGCCCGTTCCGCGCCCGCCCCGGCGACGTGCCCGGCGGGCGGCGCACCTTCTCCCTGACGGCGTTCCGGCTCCAAGAGGGGCACGGGGCGCGGCCGGGCGACCACGGCACCGTCCTGGGGGTCGCCGTCTCCGTCGTCGACGTCACCGAACAGGTGCGGCGCCACGTCCGGGACGCGGCCCTCGACGCGGTCCGCGACCGTGTGGGCCGGACGCTGGACGTGGAGGCCACCTGCCGGGACCTCGTCGACGCGCTGGTCCCCGGTTACGCCGACATCGGCGTCGTCGAGGTCGTCGACGCGGTCCTGCGCGGTGAGGCCCCGCAGCCCGGGCCGCTCGGCCGGGACGTGCCGCTGCGGCGGGCCGCGTTCGGCGGCGGCGACGACCCGGCCCACCCGGTCGGCGACGTGCGGGCCGTGCCGCCCGGGACGCCGTTCCAGCGCGCCCTGTCCGACCTGCGGGCCCGTGTCGTCCCGGTCGAGGACGCGCCATGGGCCGACGCCGACCCCGCGCGGGCGCGCTCGATCCGGGAGCAGCGCTCCCATACGCTCCTGCTGGCGCCGCTGACGCTGCGCGGAGCCGTCCTCGGGCTGGTGAGCCTCTACCGCTGCGGGGACTCCGAGGCCTTCAGCGAGGAGGACATCCCCGTGGCGGTGGCGTTGGCGTCCCGCGTCGCTCTCGGCATCGACAACGCCCGCCGTTACGTGCACGAGTACACCATCGCCAGCGCCCTGCAGCGCCGGCTGCTGCCCCAGCGCCCTGCCCCCCAGCCCGCCGTCGAGACGGACCACCTGCTGCTGCCCGGCGGGGGCGCGGGCAGCTGGTTCGACACGATCGCGCTGCCCGGGGCCCGCACCGCCCTCGTCATCGGGGAGGTGGCCGAGAGGGGTATCCACGGGGCCACCACCATGGGGCAGCTGCGTACCGTCGTCCAGGCCCTCGCCGCACTCGACCTGGAGCCCGACGAGCTGCTGGCGCGCCTGTACGACACCGCGGACCGGCTGGCGAGGGAACGAGCCGATCTGCCGCAGAGCGACCCGCTGCACCGTGAACCACTGACCGCGTCGTGCACGTACGCCGTGTACGACCCGTTCACCGAGACGTGCACCGTGGCCTCCGCCGGGCACTGCGCCCCCCTCGTCATCGCCGCGGACGGCGCCACCACGGAGGTCACCGTCCCCCAGGGGCCACCGCTCGGCTCGGAAAGCCGCGGGCCCGTCGCCGCGGCCTCCTTCCCGCTCCGGGAGGGCAGCCTGATCGTGCTCCACAGCAACGCGCTGCGGGACCACGCCGACCTCCGTGAGGGTGCGCTGGTCCAGGCGCTCTCACCGCCGGACCGGCCGCTGCGGGAACTGTGCGACGCGGTCTCCTACGCCCTGCCCGACGACGCCGGCCTCCGCGGCTCGGCCCTGCTCCTCGCCCGCACCCATGCGATGCCCGAGGACCGCTACGCCGCGTGGGAGCTCCCGTACGACAAGACGGCCCCGGCCACCGCGCGCCGCCTCGCGTCGAAGGCGCTGGCCGGCTGGCACGTCGACGGAGACACCGGTGACGCGACCGAGCTGATCGTCAGCGAGCTGGTGACCAACGCCGTGCGCTACGGCCGCCCGCCGGTGGAGCTGCGCCTCATCCTGGACCGGGGGCTGACCTGCGAGATCCGGGACGGCAGCACCACCGCCCCGTACATGAAGTACGCCGGAGCGGTCGACGAGGGCGGGCGGGGCCTCTTCATCATTTCCCAGCTCGCCTCGCTGTGGGGCACCCGTTACGCACCCGAGGGCAAGACCGTCTGGTCGGAGCAGGCGATCTCCGGTCAGGACAGCACCGAGGTCGAGACCCCCGACGACGGGCCCTCCTCCGACGAGCTCCCTGACGACGACGGGTGAACGGCCTCACTCCAGGCCCTACTTGTCCTCCGCGAGCGTGTGCGCGACCAGGGCGTTGGCGTGGCCGTGGCCCATGGAGTGCTCGGTCTTGAGCCAGGAGACGAGCTCCATGTGCCTGGTCAGGTGCGAGGAGCGGACGAGCTCCTTCCACTCCGCGACCGGGCGGCCGTACTTCTTCTCGATCGAGGGGAAGTAGCTCGCCGGGCCCTTCACTGCTTCGGTCATGTTCTCGCGTCCTGTCCGTGAATCCGTCATGAGGTCCGTGGTGATGCTTATGACTGCCGGCGGGCGCAGAAGTCATCGGTGGGCGCGCGACGGCCCCCGGGCGAGGCTCCGGATGAGGAGGAACAAAGGGGTGCCGACTGCCAACGCCCGTGAAATACTTCTGTGTTCAGTGACCGGTCCCTTGCGGGGCGAGGACGGCGGGGTCGATGGGGGCAGGCATGGCGGACGGGCCGGACACGGGCGTGCGGGAACAGGGGCAGGAGAGCATCGAGTTACGGATAAGCCTCAGCGGGACGCACACCCGGCGCGACGACCTCGAAGCCCTGAGTACGTGGCTGAGGAACGCGCCGGTCCTCGAGGACGCGCTGGAGCGGGACGAAGTCACCCTGGCGCGCAAGGACTCGCTCACGCAGGCCGAGGCGATGGGCGGGGAGCTGATCCAGGACATCATCCTGGTCGTCTCCGTCGAGGTGGCGCGCTCGGTGGCCGAGAACGCCTGGCGGTCCGTGGAGACCTGGCTGCGCAACCGGCGCCGGTTCGCCGATCCCGAGGAGAGGCCGCGCGTCACGCTGGACGGGCCGCCCCAGGGTGCGGGATCCGACCTGAGACGCGACACCGACGACGACGCCGCCCGGGGCGACTCCCGTGACGGGGGCCCGGACGCGGGGCCCGGGTCCGGTGGCCCGAACCGAACGCGCGGTGGCGACGAGCCCGGAGAGGTCTAGCGGCCGTGCCGCCGTACAACGCGCGCGGCGAGGAGAACGGAGCCAAGCGTCACCGGGCCGTACTCATCGGGGTGGAGCACTACAGGGGTGCCCGGAACGACCTGCCGTCCGTCACCACGAACCTCCGCCTCATGCGGGAGGCCCTGACCGACGAACGCACCGGTGTGCTCGCCCCGGAGGACCTCGTCGTGGTCCCCGCGGACGGCGGCGGCCCGGACACCACCGTCGATCCGAACGACGTGCGTACCGCGCTCTCCGCTGCCCGCAAGGAGGTCACCGGGCTGCTGGTGGTCTACTTCGCCGGGCACGGCATCGTGCGCCCCGACGGCAGCGACCTCAACCTGATGTTCACCGACTCGGAGGTGACCAGGGACCGGCACCACCCCTTCGTCGGCGCCCTGTCCTGGGACAACGACGTCATGGGCGTCCTGCGGAACTCCGGCGCCGACTGGGTCGTCGTCATCCTCGACTGCTGCTTCGCCGGAAACGCGCTCCGGGCCTTCCAGCCGGCCGTGGGACAGAATTTCGCCCTGCTCACCGCCGCCGAGCCCGGTGTGGAGGTCCCGCCCGGCGATCCCCGTACCGGTACGGAGTTCACGGCGGCCCTCCACCGGCTGCTGACCACCGGCAAGGGGGAGCCGGTCACCTTCACCCGGACCGTCGCGGGGATCCGTGAGGCGATGGCGCCCTTCAAGGCCGTCGACGGGCACCCGTGGATCCCCGACGAGCTCCGGCACGGCGACGACGTCGTGCTCGCGCTCGCCGCGGACGCGGAACGCCCGACGCCCCCGGTTCCTCCTCCGCCGGACCCGACACCCCCGGACGACGACGTGAAGCCGGACCCCGCGAAGGGGACGTCGCGCCTCCCGGGCCGCCTGCTTCCCGGCGTGGTCAGCCGTATGACGCGTACGGCAGCCGTGGTCCTGGCGGGCGTCGTCGCTCTCGCCGGGGCCGGTGCATGGTACCTCCTCGGCGGGACCTCCGGCGGCCCCTGCGCGTCCCCCCTGGAACTGCGCGTGGTCACCGACCCCGATCTGAAGGCCACCGTGCAGAAGACCGCCGACGCCTATCCCAAGCGGGACGACGACGGCTGCCGGACCGTCGGCATCAACGTGTACGACGCCAAGGCCACCGACGCCGTGACGGCCCTCCGGTCCTCCTCGCTCTGGCAGGAACCGCCCGCATCCTGCCCGGCCTCCGGCGACTGCCCGCGGCCCCAGCGGGACGTCGGCGCACAGCCGGACATCTGGATCCCGGCCGCCGACAGCGCGTGGCAGCGGGCGACGGCCGACGGGGCGAGCGGCGGCACGGCCTCCACCGCGACAGCGACCGGGGCCGACGGCGACGAGCCCGCCGCTGCCGCCGGGAAGAGCGTGGTGGAGCTCGAGCGGCTGGGCCCCATCGCCTTCACGCCGATGGTCCTCGGCGTGCCGGACACCATGCGTCTGGCGCAGTCCCTGCAGACCGGCGATCCGCTCGACGCGATCGTCTCCGGGCTGAAGGAGGACCAGACCGCCGAGATCCTGCGTCCTGACCCCGAGGACACCGAGGGAGCCCTGCTGGCGACCGACGCGCTCTACGCCTCCTCCGACTCCGGGAGCGTCGGCACGCTCGAACAGAGGATGTCCCAGGTGCTGCGGCCCATGCCCTCCACCGCACGGGAACTGATGTGCGTGTTGGCCGACGGCGCCCACAACGACCTGGAGGACCGGGCGGCCGTCCTCGTGCCGGAGCAGACCCTGGCGCAGTTCAACCTGTCGGCGGGCGAGCCGGGCAGGCCCGCCTGCGCGACCGAGGCGCTGGCGCACCGGGTGGCCCACTACCCCTCCGACGTGCCGATGCTGGACCTTCCCTTCGTCCGGGTCACCTGGGCCGGGGCCGACCGGGACGCCGCCGCCCGCAAGACCGCCGTCCAGGACTTCTACGACTGGCTGGCCACGGACGAGGACGCGCGGAAGTGCTTCACCGACGACGGTTTCCGGGGCGTCGAGAAGGGCGCCCCGGCCCCGCCCGGCGGCGACTCGGTGCTGAGCAAGGAGGACAACACGTCGGCCGTACGCGAACAGGTCCCGCAGACCGGCCCGGGAGCCGATGCCTCCACGTCGCTGACCGGCACCCTGGACCGCTACCGGGGGGCGCTCGGGCCGGGCAGGGTGCTCTATCTCCTCGACAACTCGACCTCGATGGCCGACAAGCGGGTCTGGGACGGCACCGGCGGAGCCAAGGAACTGGTGGCCCGTTCGATGAGCTCCCTGGGCGCCGGGGACTCCTACGGGGTGTGGATGACGGCCGTCGACGAGGGGAAACCCGCCACGGACCTCGTCCCGTTCGGGGCGAACACCAGGGCCGGTGCGCAGAAGGCCGTCGCCGGCGCGGGGACGGCAGCCTTCGACGCCCGCATCGCGGCGGGCGTACGCGAGGCGCTCGGCACCCTGCGCGACTCCCCCGAGGCGGAGCGGCCCCGGCTCCTCGTCCTGGTCACCGACGGCGAGGACTTCGAGGACGTGAAGGAGAAGGAACAGCAGCGGCTGGTCGCGGAGGCGGGGAAGGCTCCGCTGGTCAGGATCGTGACGGTCTCGCTCCAGGACGGCGCCTGCACACCCGGCCGGTTCGGCGAGCGGCTCGCGGAGGCGAGCGGTGGCCGTTGCCTGGACCCCGCCGACGACATCGCGGCGGAACTGGCGGCGGAGGTCGCCAAGACCGGTACGGGGGACGCGGAATGACCTACGGCGACCGTCGCACCAGCCGCCGCAGGGCCAGGACGGCCGTCGCCCTGGCCTGCCTGCTCGCGCTCGTCTCCGCCGCCTGCACGGGAGGGCCCGGGGACACGCCGCAGGACGGCCGGGAGGAGCCGGCGGAAGGCCCCATCGTCGTCGCCAGCGGGCTGGACGTCACCGGTTCCGGCAGCGTGCGGCAGCAGCTCGTGGAGGAATGGAACCGCCTCCACGCCGGGTCGAAGGCCGAGCAGGCCAAGCTCGTCGAGCTGCCCGGCGGCGCCGACCAGCAGCGCAGTCAGCTCCTCGGCGCCCTCCAGTCCGGCAGCGCCCGCTACGACGTGGTGAACCTCGACATCACCTGGATCCCGGAATTCGCCGAGGCCGGACTCATCCGCCCGATGCCCGTCGAGGAATCCGGCGCCGCCGCCGAAGACGACCTCGACTTCATCCGGCAGGTCCACGCCACCACCGTCTGGAAGGGCCGCTCCTACGCCCGGCCGTTCAACACCGACGTGGGGCTCCTCTACTACCGGCCCGACCTCCTGACGGAGGCCGACATCAAGGCGGACAAGCAGCCCAACGCCCACTGGAAGTGGGACCAGCTCTACTCCTCCGTCAAGACCCTCGGGCTGAACCCGGTCCGGCGTGACGAACTGGCGGGCTGGACGACGCAGTTGAAGCAGTACGAGGGGCTGACCGTCAACGCGGTCGAGGCGTTCGCCGACGCCGAGGTCGAACTCACCGACAGCGAGGGGAAGTACAGCTCGAACGCCGGAGAGCTGAAGAAGGGGCTCGACGCGCTCCTCGACCGCGTCGACCGGGGCCGTGTCCAGCCCGCCGCGCTCACCTCGGACGAGACGGCGTCCCTCACCGACTTCGCCGAGGGACGCGCCGTCTTCCTGCGCCACTGGCCGTACGCGTACGGGGCCCTGGGGAGCCTGATGAAGCCGCAGGCCTACGCCGTGAACCGGCTGCCGGGGAAGGCCGTGCTCGGCGGGCAGAACCTCGCCGTCACCGCCGATTCGCCCCGCGCCGAGCTCTCCCGCGAGCTCATCACCTTCCTGACCTCGCGGGAGAGCGAACGCTGCCTGCTCGACGCCGGTTTCGCGGCGACCCGGGCCTCCGTCTACGGCAGCGCCGCGATGCCCTGCCGGCCCCGGGTCGCCGCCGCGCTCCGGCCGGCGGGGGACGCGCCGAAGGCGGCGGCCACGGGGGAGGGGCCTCCGACGGGGCAGGGGGCGCAGGCGCGAGCCACGTACATCCGGATCCTCGGCGCGGCGCTGACCGTGGCGGTGCAGCGGCCGCGCACCCCCTACTACGGCGCGTTCACCCAGGTCCTGCAGTCCCATGTGCACGCGCTGCTGGCCGCGGAGCAGCCCGACACCGACGAGGCCGCCGAGAAGCTCGACAAGGAATTGCGGGACGTGTTCGCGGGGAAGTAGGAGGGGAGCCCCCTCAGCCCGCCCCGTGGCACTCGCGGTACGGACGCCCCGAGCCGCACCAGCACGCCGCACTCCGCGCCGGGGGCCACGGGACCGCGCGGCCACGGGCCGCCAGCGTGGTGGCGTACTGGGGGAGCAGGTCGGGGTCGGACGGGGACGCGGCCTCCGACGCGGCGAACGCCTCGTAGGAGGGGACCGTGCCCGTCACGATGCCGAGATTCGGCGTGCCCGTGGCATGCAGATCCCGCAACGCCGCCTCCAGGCGCGCCAGATGGTCCTGGTGCGAGAGGTACTCCTGGGCCAGCTCCGGGTAGGCCGTGAGGAGTTCCCGCAGCTCGCCCTCGGGCCAGTGCAGCACCGCGACGGGGAACGGGCGGGACAACGCGCTTCGGTAGGTGCCCAGCTCGGCGCGGAGCCGGTTGATCTCCGCCTGCAGCTCGCCCGGGTCCGAGGAGCCGAGGGACCACAGACGCTTCGGGTCGTGCAGCTCGTCCAGGGGGACGGCGGCCGTGTGCAGCGCGTCGGCCAGCTCGTCCCACGCGTCGTGGGCGACGCCCATCAGCCTGCGCACCCGGTGCCGTCCGGTCACCAGCGACTGGGTGGCGTACGGGACCTCCTCGCCCGGCGCGAGGAGCAGCGTCAGCGCGGTCGAGAAGAAGTCGTGGGCCGCCTCCAGCTCGTCGTGCGCTTCGAGCGTCTCCGCGGCGATCTCCCACGGTGCCGCGTCGAGCGGGCCGGCGGCGCGGATGCCGTCGATGATCGCGCGGGCCTCCGCCTCGTGGCCGTACTCCCACAGGTTGGACGCTTTGAGTGCTTTGACCAGATGCGGGTGGTCGATGGTGGTCTCGGTGGAGTCGAGCAGTTCGTCGTAGAGGGTGCTCGCGCGGGCGCGCTCACCGGCGAGCTCCAGATGGGCCGCGGCCTGGAGGAACAGCGGTTCGTGGTCCTCGGGATACTGCGCCGCGGTGCGCAGCAGGCGCTCGGCTTCGGCGATGTGGTCGGCAGGCGTGTCGGGGCGCATGGACCACACGGTACTGCGGGTCGGGTGCGAGGTGAGAGGGCGCGGGCCGGAGTGCTGATGAAGGCCGCAGGGCGCCGGGGAGAACACCCGGGGCCTGCTCCAGCCGGGGGGCCTCAGGATCCCGGGTCCGACTCCCCGGCCCCGGGAGGCCTCAGTGGCGCTCCCGCAGGAGGAGGACGCCCGCCGTGGCCGCGAGCGCCATGGCGGCGGACAGCAGCACCGCCCCGTCCGCCCCCGCCGGGGTCGTCGCCACCGCGATCGTCACGGCCACACCGGCCGAGGAGCCGAGATAGCGCGCGGTGTTGTTGGCACCGGATCCCATGGCCGCCCGCTCCGGCGGCACCGACTCGACGGCGAGCCGGGGCAGCGCCGCGTTGATCAGGCCGCTGCCCGCGCCGGCCACGATCAGGGCCGGGACGAGACGCGCCCACACCGATGGCTCCGCGCCACCCGGTGCGCCGGTCAGAAGTCCCAGCATCGGCAGCACCGCCACCGCGTGGAGCACGAAGCCGGCCGCGAGCTGGTGCCTGGCGGTGATCCGGCCGGTCAGCCGCCGCGCCTGGAGGGCCACCACGAACGACGTGCCGGACCAGAGGAGGAACAGCCAGGCCGAGTCCAGGGCCGACAGCGAGAGCGCGTGCTGGAGCAGGGTCGGCAGATAGCTGAACAGTCCGATCACCGAGAGCCCGGTGAACAGGCCGCCCACGGCCGACGCCAGGAAGGCGCGGCTGCGGAAGAGGGCCAGGTCGATCAGCGGGGCCGCCGCCCGGCGCTCCACCGCGGCGAACACCGTGGTCAGCGTCAGCGCCGCGAGCAGCAGCAGGCCGACCGGTGCGCGCAGCCAGCCGTCCCGGCCGAGCGTCAGGGCCGTCAGCAGCGCGGTCATCGCCAGACCGAGCACGGCGGCGCCCGCCAGGTCGGGGCGGCCGGCGCGGGGTGCGCGGGACTCCGTGAGGACCCGGAAGGCGAAGGCCCCGGTGACGAGGGCGCCGAGCCCCAGGGCGAGATACGTCAGCCGCCAGTCCACGGTGGAGAGAGAACTCGCGAGCAGCGGGCCGAGCGCGATCCCGGCGCTCACGAACGCTCCCCACACCCCCATCGCCTTGATCCGCGCGTGCCCGACCGGGTAGGCGCCGACCAGGAGTCCGAGGCTGGTGGCGAGGATCGCCGCACTCGCGGCGCCCTGGGCTGCCCGGGCGAGGGTGAAGCCGACGGTGCCCGTGGTGAGGGCGCCGAGCGCGGTGGTGACGCCGAGGCCGAGGGTGCCGATCAGGAAGAGCCTGCGGCGCCCGAAGTCATCGGCGAGGCTGCCCGCGACGAGCAGCAGCACGGCGAGGCCGAGCGGGGCCCCGTTGAGCAGCCAGGCCTGGGCGGCGGGCGGGGTCGCGAAGGCGCCGGAGAGGGCGGGGAGCGTCGTCATCGGCGCCGTGTAGTTCATCAGCGCGACGGCGGTGGCCGCGCTGGTGACGGCGAGGGTCGCGCCGGGCCGGTGCGGCGGGCGGAGTCGCGCCGGCCGTCTCAGGTCGGCCGCGGCGGTCTGTAGGGGCTGCTGGGTCATGACGTCCCTCCGGGGACCGCCCCGTCGGGGGTCCAGGTCCGTGCCTAAGGTTCGGTGAATGAACCTACCGAGGGGCCACGCTAGCACGAGTAGGTTCGGTCACCGAACCGAAGGGGTAAAGTGGACGCCATGGCTCTCGGCAAGGACTACGCGGCCCAGCAGTGCTCGATCGCCCGCGCGCTCGAAGTGATCGGCGAGCGCTGGACCCTGCTCGTCGTCCGCGACGCCCTCTACGGGGTCCGCCGCTACAACGACTTCCTCGCCCACCTCGGCATCCCGCGCGCCGTCCTCGCCTCCCGCCTCCAGGCGCTCACCGAGGCCGGGGTGCTGGCCAGGCGGCGCTACCAGGAGTCACCTCGGCGCGACGAGTACGTCCTCACCGACAGAGGCAAGGCCCTCTGGCCCACCCTGCGCTCCCTCGGTCTCTGGGGCCGTGAGCACATCGAGGGCTCGGAGCCCCTGCGCCTCTTCTTCCACGCCACCTGCGACAGCGAACTCGGGGCGTACGGCCAGTGCGCGGCCTGCGGGAACATCGGTGTGCCGCTCGAGGACGTGGAGATGCGGCCCGGTGCGGGACTGGACCCCGACCCCGCCGACCCCGTCAGCCGCGCCCTCCTCGCCCCCCGCCGGCTCCTTCAGCCGCTGGACACCGATCGTGTATAACGGCTGAAGGACACATACGAGCGCGAAGCGACGGGGGAGGGCCGATGAACGACGACATGAACCGTGTACGCCGTGCGGTCGCCCGCCTCTTCCGCCCCGCCGCCTTCCTCGTCCTGTTCCTCACCGAGGTCCTCCTCGCCGAGGGCGGCAGCCTCTCCGCCGCCGTCGCGCTCGCCGCCACCGCGGCCGCCGGCTCGGCGCTCCTCGTCTGCTCCGTCATCAGCGCGCGCTGCGCCGCCCCCGTACCCCGTACGAGAGTGCGCACCGCCATGCGCGACCGCGAGAAGCGCACCGCGTTCCTCCCGCAGCGTGACCCCGACGCCCGGGGGCGCACCAGGCCCCGAGCGCCCGGGGCCGCCCTCCTGACGGCCGCGTAGAGGACACACTTCCACCACCCCTGCGCGGGTCGTCCTGCCGAGTCATTCACTCCCCGGCACGACGAGACCCCCGGAGGGCTCACCCCATGTCCGCGTTCATGTCCGCTTTCGCGAGCCTGGTCGGCGCATTCGCCGATCTGCTCCAGCCCCTCTTCCAGGGCGCCTCCACCGCCGCCGCGATCGTCCTCTTCACCGCGCTCGTACGGCTCGCCGTCCACCCCCTCTCGCGGGCGGCGGCGCGCGGGCAGAAGGCCCGCACCAAGCTCCAGCCGCAGATCGCCGAACTGCGCAAGAAGCACGCCAAGAACCCCGACCGGATGCAGAAGGCGCTCATGGAGCTCCACGCGAAGGAGAAGGTCTCCCCGCTCTCCGGCTGCCTCCCGAGCCTGCTCCAGATGCCCGCCTTCTTCCTGCTCTACCACCTCTTCTCCAGCCAGAGGATCGGCGGCGACCCCAACTCGCTGCTCGGCCACGAACTCTTCGGAGCCCCGCTCGGCGAGCGCTGGCACGACGCGCTGGCCGACGGCGGTCCCTTCGGCGAGCAGGGGATGGTCTACCTCGCACTCTTCGTGATCGTCGCCGCCGTCGCCACCTTCAACTACGGACGCACCAAGCGGCAGATGGCCGCCAACCCGATGACGCCGGCCACCGGCCCGGACGGACAGCCCGTGCCCGGCATGGGCGCGATGACGAAGGTCATGCCGCTGATGTCCTTCCTGACCCTCGTCTCCGTCGCGTACGTGCCGCTCGCGGCGGCTCTGTACATCGTCACGAGCACCACCTGGACCGCGATCGAGCGCGCCTACCTCTACCGGGAGACCCCGGCCACCGAGGCCGCGGTCGCGCCCGCCGTGTAGGCGCATCGGATCCAGTGTGTGAACAGGGTCTTGCGGAGTGATCCGATGTCTTGGAGGATCGACCGAGCCTTTCGCTGGCCGCAACCCACCGACGGGCTCGATCGCGACCAAGGGGAGATGGACCGTTGAAGCTTCTTCGAGTGGGTACGGCGGGCTCCGAACGCCCCGCGCTGCTTGACCGGAACGGGACTTTGCGTGACCTTTCGGGCCTCGTCACCGACATCGACGGCGAGCTCCTCGCCGACGCCTCGGCACTGGCACGCGTACGGGAAGCGGCGCAGACGCCCGACGTCCTGCCCCCGCTCGACGCGGAAGGCCTGCGGGTCGGACCGCCTCTCGGGCGGATCGGCAAGATCGTGTGCATCGGGCTGAACTACCACGACCACGCGGCCGAGACCGGGGCGGCGATCCCCGAAGAGCCCATCCTGTTCTTCAAGGCCCCCGACACCGTCGTCGGCCCCGAGGACACGGTGCTGGTGCCGCGCGGCAGCCGGAAGACCGACTGGGAGGTCGAGCTCGCCGTCGTGATCGGCCGCACCGCCCGCTACCTCGACTCCGCCGAGGAGGCGCTCGGACACGTCGCCGGATACGCGACCTCGCACGACGTCTCCGAGCGCGAGTTCCAGATCGAGCGCGGCGGCACCTGGGACAAGGGCAAGAACTGCGAGACCTTCAACCCGCTGGGCCCCTGGCTCGTCACGGCGGACGAGGTGCCCGACCCGCAGGCACTGCCGCTCAAGCTGTGGGTCAACGGCGAGCTGAAGCAGGACGGCACCACGGCCGAGCAGATCTTCCCGGTCGGTGAGGTCGTGCGCTATCTGAGCCACTTCATGACGCTCTACCCGGGCGACGTCATCAACACCGGCACCCCGGCGGGCGTCGCCATGGGCCGGCCCGAGCCCAAGCCGTATCTCCGGGCGGGCGACGTGGTGGAGCTCGAGATCGAGGGACTGGGGCGCCAGCGCCAGGAGCTCAAGGACGCCTAGGGAATGGGTGCGGGGCGGGTCCGCCGGGTGATCCCGGCGGGCCCGCCCCGCACCGCTGTCAGGACTGCGGGCGCGTCGCGAACTGCTCCAGGGCCTCCACGACCAGGGCGTGGTCCTCGGCCTGCGGCAGTCCCGACACCGTGACCGAGCCGATCACGCCGGCACCCTCCACCGCGATCGGGAACGAACCGCCGTGCGCGGCGTACGTGTCCGGGTCCAGCCGCGAGGACTCCTCGAACGTGGTGCCCTTCGCCCGGAACCGCGTACCGACCAGGTAGGAGCTCTCCCCGTACCGCTCCACCACCTTCCGCTTACGGTCGATCCAGGCGTCGTTGTCCGCACTCGAACCCGGCAGCGCGGCGTGGAACAGCTGCTGGCCGCCCCGCCGGATGTCGATCGCGACCGGGGCGTGCCGCTCACGGGCCAGCGCGACCAGCAGGCCGCCCAGCGCGTACGCGTCGTCGTAGCCGAAACGCGGCAGCGTCAGACGCCGCTCCTGCGCGATCAGCTCGGAGATGGTCGGAGCGCTGGGGCTCATGCGTGCTGCTCCTCGTCGTGGTGGGGCAGAAGCGTCACGGACACGCCCTCACGGGCCGAGCGCCGCGCCGCCTCCAGGACATCCAGTGCGGCGGCGGCCTGCAGAGCCGTCACCGGGTTGTCACCCTTGCCGCGCAGGGCCGAGGCCACGGCGGCGTAGTACGCGGGATAGTCGCCCGGCAGCGTGCGGACCGGGTCGCCGCCGCCGGTCTGCGGGGACTCACCGGAACCGACCCGGCCCCACAGCTCCTCCGGCTCCTCGCCCCACGGCGCGCCGGCCGCCGGGCGCGCTCCCTCGCGCAGTGCGGCCTCCTGCGGGTCCAGACCGTACTTCACATAGCCCGCCTTTGAGCCGAGCACCCGGAATCGCGGGCCGAGCTGGGCCGTGGTGGCGCTCATGTAGAGGTGCGAGCGCACGCCGTTGCGGTGCGTGATCGCGATGAAGGTGTCGTCGTCGGCCGCCGCGCCCGGGCGGCGTACGTCGGACTCCGCGTAGACCTGCACCGCGGGCCCGAACAGCGTGAGCGCCTGGTCGACGACATGGCTGCCCAGGTCGTACAGCAGCCCGCCGATCTCCTCCGGGTCGCCCGACTCGCGCCAGCCGCCCTTCAGCTGCGGACGCCACCGCTCGAAGCGGGACTCGAAGCGCTGCACCTCACCGAGCTCGCCCTCCTCGATCAGGCCGGTCAGCGTGAGGAAGTCGTTGTCCCAGCGGCGGTTCTGGAAGACCGAGAGCAGCAGCCCCCGCTCCTCGGCCAGCGCGGCCAGCTCACGGGCCTCGGCGGCCGTGCCGGCGAGCGGCTTGTCCACGACCACCGCCATCCCCGCCTCCAGCGCCGCCCGCGCGAGCGGGACGTGCGTCTTGTTCGGCGAGGCGATCACGATCAGGTCCAGCTCTTCCGCGCGCGGCCACAGCTCGTCGGGCGAGGCCGCGAACCGCACGCCGGGGAACTCGGCGCGGGCCTGCGCCTGCCGCTCCTCGTTCGACGTGACGACCGTGTCGAGGACGAGGCCGTCGGTCGCGGCGACCAGCGGGGCGTGGAAGACGGAACCCGCCAGGCCGTAGCCGACGAGCCCGACGCGGAGAGGAGCGTTGGCAGTCATGCGATCCACTTAAGCAACGCTGTTGCCAAAGTGCAAGCGATGGAGACAATGGTGCGGTGAACAGGAGCAACAGCAGGAGCGGCGGGGCGAATCTCCCGGCGCTGCGCCACCACAACGCGTCGCTCGTCCTCGACCTGCTGCGCGTCGCCGGTGAGCAGGGCATCAGCCGGCTGGAGCTCGCCGAGCGCACCGGGCTCACCCCGCAGGCCGTCAGCAAGATCACCGCCAGGCTCCGCGCGGAGGGCCTGGCCGCCGAAGCCGGCCGGCTCGCCTCCACGGGCGGCAAGCCCCGCACCGTCCTCAGGCTGGTCCCGGACGCCGGCTACGCCGTCGGCCTCCACCTGGACCGCGACGAACTCACCGCCGTCCTGGCCGACCTCGCCGGCACCACGGTCGCCACCCGCACCTTCCCGCTCGACCTCGGAGCCCCGGCCGCCGAGGTCCTCGCCACGGCCGCCCATGCGGTGCAGACGGTACGGGCAGCGGCCCCTGGGGCCGAGGACCGGCAGGTCTTCGGCGTGGGCGCCGCCCTGCCGGGCCCCCTGGACCACCGGGGCGGAGTGCTGCACCGGGTCACCGGCTTCCCCCAGTGGGACGGATACCCGCTGCGCGACGCCCTCGCCGGACGCACCGGACTGCCCGTCGTCGTCGACAAGGACACCAACGCCGCCGCCCTCGGCCTCGCCCTGCGCGAACGCGCCGACGCCGACTTCGCCTACCTCCACCTGGGCACCGGCCTCGGCGCCGGCCTCGTCCTCGGCGGCACCCTGCACCGAGGGGCCCGTACCGGCGCCGGAGAGTTCGGCCACCAGACCCTCCAGCTGGACGGCCCCCCGTGCGGCTGCGGCGGGCGCGGCTGCATCGAGGCGCTCTGCCTGGCCGCCGCCGCCCGCGGCGACATCGCGGAGGCCGCCAGGGTCCTCGGGGCGGGCGCCGCCAACCTCGTCGGGCTGCTCGACATCGACCGGGTCGTCCTCGGCGGCCGTACCGTCGCCGCCGACGAGGACGCCTACCTGAGCGGGGTGCGCGCCGTCGTCGAGGAGCGTGCCCGGCGCGAGGGAGTCACCGCCGCCGTGCCCGTCACCGTGGCCGGCGGCGGCGACCGGCCCGTCGCCGAAGGGGCCGCCCAGCTGGTCCTGGCGCCGCTCTTCGGCCGGGCGGGCGAGGCCGAAGAGCGGTCCGGGCAGGGCTGATCGGGCGGTTTCCGACGCCCGTACGGGCGGTACCGCCCGTACGGCGGTGGCCGCCCACGCGCGCGCGTGGCAGCGTCGTCCCCGGCAGCCGGCCTCCCGCGCCGGTCGTTCGCGAGCAGCGAAGGGTGTTTCTCCCATGCCCCCCAAACCCCCCGCACGGCCGCGCGACGGCCGTGTCTTCTCCACCCTCGGGACGTTCGGGCTGGCGGCCGGATTCGCCGTACCCGCGGTCCTCCTCGGCGGAACCCAGGCGGACGCGGCACCGGTGGCCCCCACCTCGGTCGTCGCCGACGACCGGCAGCCCGTCTGCGGTGAGCCGGACGCCGAGCGCTTCCCGATCGAGACCCGGATCCACGGCGGCCCGGACACCTACGCCTCCGGCGGCGGCTACGGCATCTGGTACCTCGACCTCACCAACACCACGGCCGAGCCGTGCCGTGCCATCCACCCGGTGCTGGTGCTCACCGACGAGGACCGCACGCTCACCCCCGCCCGGATCCAGCTGGAGTTCTCCGAGGAGTCCGACCCGGACACGCGGCACCGCGTCTCCTGGGAGACCACGGAACGGCACGAGCAGATCGGGGTCTTCGGCAGCGGCGAGGACGACGACTTCCCCGGCTTCACCGTGCCCGCGGGGGGCACCGTCACCGTCCAGGTCCGGATGGCCTTCACCTCGGACACCGAGCCCGGACGGGTCACGGCCAACGCGGCCGTCGTGCAGCGGCTGGCGGCGGTGGAGCAGCGCGGCGACGACGGGGACTGGGTGGGGGAGTCGGAGGACTACACCTTCGACGTCGTCGAGGGAGACCTCGACGGTGGTACCGACCTGGAGCCCACCGGCCCGGGGAAGGACGCCGGCGAGGAGAGCGACACGGAGACCTCCGAACTGGCCCGCACCGGGCATGAGGGCCAGGCCGCCGCGGCCGGAATCGCTGCCGGTGTGCTGCTCGCCGGCGGTGTGGCAGCCCTGGCGGGCGCACGCAGGATCCGCCGCGCACGGGACTGACCTGGGGCTCCCCGCGGGCGAGTGCGTCGAGGGCGGGATGCCGGCCAAGATCGGCTGCTCGCGTCCGGTCGCTTCCGCCCGACGGAGCGTGCGGCCTAGGATCGGGGCGTCGGCGCTGCACAACGCGGTGCCGCCGGCGTCCGGCACCCCGAGTGCACAGTGCGTACGGCAGGAGCCCGTCACATGGCAGAGCGCAAGCCGATCGAATCCTGGCTGACCGACATGGACGGTGTCCTCATCCACGAGGGCACACCGATCCCCGGGGCCGACGCCTTCATCAAGCGGCTGCGGGACTCCGGGCTGCCGTTCCTGGTCCTCACCAACAACTCCATCTACACCGCCCGTGACCTGCACGCGCGGCTCAAGCGCATGGGTCTGGACGTGCCCGTGGAGAATATCTGGACCTCCGCCCTGGCCACCGCCCAGTTCCTGGACGACCAGCGGCCGCGCGGCACGGCGTACGTCATCGGCGAGGCCGGGCTCACCACCGCGCTGCACGACATCGGCTACGTCCTCACCGACCACGAGCCCGATTACGTCGTACTGGGAGAGACCCGGACCTACAGCTTCGAAGCCCTCACCAAGGCGATCCGGCTGATCAACGGAGGCGCCCGCTTCATCTGCACCAACCCGGACGAGACCGGCCCGTCGGCAGAGGGCCCGCTGCCCGCTACCGGCTCGGTCGCCGCGCTGATCACCAAGGCCACCGGCAAGGCGCCGTACTTCGCGGGCAAGCCCAACCCGCTGATGATGCGGACCGGGCTCAACGCCATCGGCGCCCACTCCGAGACCTCCGCCATGATCGGCGACCGGATGGACACCGACGTGCTGGCCGGTCTGGAGGCGGGGATGCAGACCTTCCTGGTCCTCACCGGCCTGACCACGGAGGACGACATGGACCGGTACCCCTTCCGGCCCTCCACGGTCGTCGACTCGATCGCGGACCTCGTCGACCTGGTCGACCTGCCCGTGCCGTAACCCGACCGGGCTACAGCGGATGCGGGATGCCGCCCCACGCGTGAACCTTCCCCTAGGAGGTTTACGATGCGTTCACTGCCCCTCACGTTCTGTGCCGCGATCGTGGCCGGGACGATAGCCCTTCCCGCGTCCGCCGCGCAGGCCGATTCCACGTCCGACGACTCCAGGGACGAGAAGCGTTCCGGGACGGTCTCGGTCAGTCCGTCCCGTGTCTCACCCGGCGGGGAGGTGGAACTCCGGACCGACGCCTGCGGCAAGGGCAGGTCGGCCCGGGGCAACTCCGAGGCCTTCGCCTCCGAAGCGCGCTTCGAGCGGGGTGACGGCAAGGAGCTCGTCGCCGAGGCCCGGATCCGCTCCGACGCCGCACCCGACGACTACGAGGTCTGGGTGACCTGCAAGGACGGCCACGGCAAGGCCACCGGCACGGTCACCGTCGTCCATCACAGCCGCCCCTCGCCCGTCGCCCCCGTGAGGGCCGGCGGCGGAGGCACCGCGGTGCTCGCCGAGGAGGCCGCCGACGAGGGCCCCGGGACCCGGCACGCGGTGCTCGGTCTCGGACTGGGCGCCGTCGCGGCCGTCGCCGTCGCGTTCCGCAGCGCGCGACGCCGCCGCCCGGCGCAGCACTGACATGTCGGCCCCGGACCGTCCCGCCGGGACCGGACGGCTGCTGACCGGTGTCGCGTGGGCCGTTCTGCTGCTGGGGCTCTGGCTGTGGGGCCGTGCGGCCACCGCGGGCAACTCCGCCCCGACGACCGGTGACGTCGCGGCGGTAGGCCGCCCCCTGGGTGTACCGCTGCCCCCGGCTCACGACCCGCTGGACGGTGCCACGCCGCAGCGGGTCGAGATCCCCTCCATCGGGATCGACGCGGACCTCGTGAGCCGCGGGCTGGACGACGAAGGGGCGATCGAGCCCCCGCCGTTCGAGACGCCGGGTGCCGTCGGCTGGTACGCCGAGGGCACCGAGCCCGGCACGAAGGGCGCCGCGCTCTTCGTCGGCCATGTCGACACCGAGACGAAGCCGGCCGTCTTCTACGGGCTCAGCGCCGCGAGACCGGGCGAGAAGGTCCGGGTGAGCCGGTCCGACGGGAAGATCGCCGAATTCACCATCGACGACGTCCAGGTCTTCACCCGCGAACGCTTTGACGCGCAGAAGGCGTACGGGCCCCGTGAGGACGGACGGGCGGAGCTCCGTCTGATCACCTGCGGCGGTACGTACGACCACACGTCCCATGCGTACACGGCCAACGTCGTGGTCTCCGCCTATCTGACGGCGGAGAAGAGCGTGGAGAAGGACGGCTCGAAGAGCCGCGCCTGAAAGGCAACCTGGCCCGGTCGGCGCCCGCTCCCCCTCGGAGCCGCCGGCCGGGCCGGTCCTCTGCCACGGCGCCCGGACCGCGGGAGTGACCCGGGCACGACGCGGGAGGTCGGGTCGTTCGCACCGGCACGACACCGTAGGCCGACCACGCCCCGCACCCGGAGTGTTTTTCGGCAGGATGTCCGGATCCGGGCGGGAGCGGCCGGGGCCCGGACCGCTGTGCCAGGATGGATTCGACCGGGCAGTGCATCGCGACAAGGGGGAACGGATGTACGGCAGTTACACCGGACGGATGGCGAGTGCGGCGGCCGGGGCGCTCGTGGTTCTGCTGCTGGCCGGGTGTTCCTCGTCCGGCGACGGCTCGTCCGACGACGGAGCGAAGGACGCGCCGGCCGCGGTCGGCCGGCAGCCCGAGGGCGACGATCCGTACTGGGTCAACCCCGACGGGAACGCCGCGCGGCAGGTCGCGTCCTATGTGAAGGACGGCGAGAAGGGGAACGCCGAGCTGATCCGGAAGATCGCGGAGCAGCCCGTGGGGGAGTGGATCGGCCCCGAGAATCCGCAGGAGGCGGCGAAGGGCTTCACCGAGGCGGCCGAGAAGGCCGACCGGGACGCGCTGCTCGTCCTCTACAACATCCCGCACCGGGACTGCGGTCAGTTCTCGAAGGGCGGGGCGGCCGACGGCGACGCGTACCGGGCATGGCTGGACGGTGTCGCCAAGGGCATCGGCGACCGCCGGGCCACGGTGATCCTGGAGCCGGACGCCCTCCTGCACCTGGTGGACGGGTGCACGCCGCAGGAGTTCCAGGAGGAGCGGTACGACCTGCTGAAGGGCGCGGTCGAGCGCCTGAAGCAGCAGCCGGCGACCACCGTGTACGTGGACGCGGGCAACGCGGGGTGGCAGTCGCCCGACGCGCTGTTCGAGCCGTTGCAGCGGGCGGGAATCGCCGAGGCGGACGGCTTCGCGGTGAACGTGTCCAACTTCCAGACGACGGCGGCCAGCACGGAATTCGGCAGACAGCTCTCCGCGAAGGTGGGCGGCAAGCCGTTCGTGATCGACACCAGCCGTAACGGCAACGGCGCGTACGACGGGGGCGACCCCGCGGAGAACTGGTGCAACCCCCCGGGCCGCGCACTCGGTGAGCCCCCGACGACGGAGACGGGCGACGAGCTGGTGGACGCGTACCTCTGGGTCAAGCGTCCGGGGGAGTCGGACGGCGACTGCAAGGGCGGCCCGAAGGCCGGCGACTGGTGGCCGGAGTACGCGCTGGGCCTGGCCCGCGCCACGAAGTAGCCCGGCGGGTCCCGCGGCCCTTCGTCAGGCGGGCCCCTTCCCACGACGCGTCCCGTCCTCTAGGGGATCTCCACCCACATGCCCTCCGACGGTGTGCCGTCGGCGTCGGTGACGAAGAGCATGTACCAGCCGGACGGGACCAGGGCCCGGTTCTCCGGGACGGTCACGGTGATGCCGTCGGCGGACTTCTCCAGATCCAGGGCGATCGACCGCTGGTCCGTGTCCGTGACGTGGGTGACGGCGCTGGGGCGCATCAGCTTCGCCGAGGTGATCGACGAGGCGTGCTGGGTCGTGAACAACCCAGTGCCGCCACGGGAGATCCGCTCGGGGCCGGCCGTCAGCTCCGGGGCGTGTAGATCTCGATGCGCTGCTCGAACGTGCCGGGCCGCGTGTTCGCCTCGTCAGCGTACAGCGAGTCCGAGCCGAAGATCATGACCCTGCCGTCGGGGAGGAGCACGGACCCCGAGTGATAGTTGCGGCCCACCGCCGGATCCGCGACCCGCTGGTAGGTGTCCGACTTCGCGTCGTACAGCCGGGCCTGCAGCACGTCCGAACCGCCGCGTCCCCGGTAGTCGCTGGAGCCACCGGTGACCAGCAGGGAGTCGTCCGGGAGGAGGGAGGCGCTGGGGTAGCGGGTGCCCTCGGAGAGGCTGGCGCCGTCCGTGAAGCGCGGGTCGTCCTTCGTCAGGTCGACCAGCCGTGACTTCTCGCTGGACCTCTCGGACTCGCCGACACCGCCCCCGCCGATCACCATGTACTTCTCGTCCTGGGCGGGAGGCAGCCGTACGGTCGCCGAGGTCTCCATCTTGTCCGGGTCGCTGAGCCCGGGGATCTTCTCGAAGGTGTTGGACTCCAGGTCCCAGACGCCCGGATCGCGGCCCACGTCCGCGGGACCGTAACCGGCGTTCGAGCCTGAGTAGAAGAGCTTGCCGTTGTTCATGAGGAAGACGGCGGGATAGGTGGGGAACTTCCGGACGATGCCGGTGTACTCCCACTTCTTGGTCTCCGGGTCGTAGATCTCGTCCTTGCCCGGCACGATCTGCCCGATCTCGTCCAGCCCGGAGAGGGAGAGGACCTTGCCGTCCTCCAGGGTGGTGAGCGTCGGATACCAGCGGGCCTCGTTCATCGGGTCGACGCTGATGTACTTCTCGGCCACCGGGTCGAACTCGTAGGCTTCCTTGAGGCCCTGGAAGTCCTTCTTGTCGAGGGCGAGCTTCTGGGCGATCCCGTAGACGTTGCGGCTGTCGGAGCCGGAGAGCCCCGAGACCCGGTAGTTGTCCTCGGTGCCCGTCTCGTACTCCGTCCCGGACTTCTGCGCCTCGACGTAGATCCGGCCGAGCCCCGGCTCGTTACGCAGGAATGCGCCGGTCTCCTCGTCGAAGACCTTGGTGGCCTTCTCCACCAGCACCGGGTCCTTGGAGACGAACGACTTGCCGTTCTCCCGTCCGGTGAAGCGGGTGCCCGCCGGCAGGGTGACCGGCTTGTCCGGGTCCTCGTTGTGGACGATCATCAGGCCGCCGGCCCTGGTGACGTCGCCCTCCAGTTTCTCGTACCGTTTCGTGCCGCCGGCTATGAGGAGCTTCCCGTCCGGCAGTTGGGTGTGACCGGCGCAGAACATGTCCTTCGGCGTGGGGATGTTCTTGTAGCTGTTCTCCTCCGGGTCCCACAGCACCGACCGGAAGCTCTTCGCGTCGAAGTTCCTCTGGTTGTTTCCGGAGCCCGCGACGAGCAGCACCTTGCCGGTGTGCAGCAAGGCGGCGTGGATCGTGTTGATCCGGAATTCGGAGGGGACGTCGAGGAAGTCCCAGTGGCCGTTCTCCGCCTTGTAATCCTGCTGGTTGACGGCGTACTCGTGGTAGCGCTCGGTGCCGAAGCGGTACACCCACGGCCCGTTCGCCCCGGCGAGCGCCAGAACCGCCGCCGTACTGATCGCCAGGCGGCGGGTACGGCGGCTCGGACGGTACTTCATGTGTGACGTCCCCCAAGAGCGATCTGCACGGTGTCTTCGTTCCCCGCCCGGGTGGACCCGGTCCGCGGCGCGGGCTCGGGTGCCGGTGCGGGGGGCCCGCCGCGGCGCTTCCTCCGCTCGGCGCGGATCGTGTACCGCCAGCCGATGAGGGGCGCGGCGGTGATGAGCAGCGCCAGACAGGCCCACGTCAGCATCGCCGGGTGGCTGTGCCCGAGGACGAACGAAGCGGCGATCGAACCGCCGAAGACCAGGATGAAGAAGAGGTGGATGCGGAAGGTGCCGAAAAGGGTGTCCGGGCTGGACGAGTCACCCTTGGGCGTCACCACGAACGAGCTCTTGCGGCGCAGCACCGCGTCCATCAGCGAGCGGGCGTAGATCGGCGCGGAGAGCGCGGACATCGCCATACCGGCGAGGCCGCCGGAGCCCTCGGGCTCGTGCGGTGAGACGTTGTGGCGGCGGTTCCAGATGTAGAGGCCGATCTGGAGCGCCGAGGCGTTGCCGTACAGCATCATCCAGATCACCGGGTCGATCTGGACACCGGAGGCGCCCATGCCGAGGAAGAGGGCGCAGCTGAGGGCGGCCAGGATCCAGTTCAGGGCCGACATCGGGTAGAAGATGATCATCATCGTGTAGTTGAAGAGCTTGCCGGGCGGGAGCGAGAACCAGCCTTTCCAGTACTGCTTGAGGATCGTCTCGTACGTCCCCCGGGACCAGCGCAGCTGCTGGGTGAAGAAGTCGGTCCACGCGGTCGGGCCCTCGCCGACCGCCAGGACGTCCGGGGTGTAGACCGAGCGCCACTTCCTGCCGGTCAGCGGGTTGCGGTGGCGGTGGATCTCGAAGCCGGTGGCCATGTCCTCGGTGATCGAGTCGTAGAGGCCGCCGATCTGCTTGAGCGCCGAGATCCGTACGGCGTTGCTGGTGCCCACGAACATCGGGGCGCCGTAGTGGTTGCCCGCGCGCTGGATCAGTGCGTGGAAGAGGAACTGCTGGGACTCGGCGGCCTTCGTGACGAAGGTGTCGTAGTTGCCGTAGACCTGCGGGCCGATGACGAAGCCGATGTCCGGGTCGCGGAAGTAACCGAGCATCCGCTCCAGGTAGTTGGGGAGCGGGATGTGGTCGGTGTCGACCGAGGCGAAGAAGTCGTACGCGTCACCGTGCGCGTCGAGCCAGGCGTTGTAGTTGCCGTGCTTCGTCTTCGCCCGGTGCGGGCCCTTGGCCTGGTTCCAGTGGGCGACGCCCTTGCGGGAGAAGTGGTGCACGCCGAGGCGGAGGCAGACCTCCTTCACGGCGGGGTCGTCGCCCTCGTCGAGCAGCCAGACGTGCATCTGGCCGCGGTGCCGGATCCGCACGGCGGCCTCGAGCGTCTTCGTCACCATCTCCAGGGGCTCCTTGCCCGGGACGAAGGAGGTGAGGAAGGCGACCTTCGTGCCGCTCTCCGGTATGACGGGCACCGGGTCGCGGGCCACCAGCGTGGCGTGCGCGTTCGACAGGACGTTCATGGTGCGGAAGAGCTCGATCAGCCCGATCGACACCAGCATCACCATGTCGAGGACGAGCAGCGTGTCGTTCTCGAGGTTCGGGTCACGTTCCGTCCAGTGCTCGGGCTGCATGAGCCAGGCGAAGAGGCCCAGCGAGACGAGCGGCGCGGCGCCCAGCAGCAGGGCCGCGCGTATCCGGTGGGTCTCCTGCGAGAGGAGCGAGCGGTAGCGCACCGTATACGGCCGGTCGGGATCGGGCTGGGTCAGAGGCCCGGCGAGCCGGCTGTAGTGCTCGTAGTCGTAGCGCGGCAGGGCCTTCTTCGTCTGCCGCCCGGGTCTGTCGGCGCGCGGCTGCGGAGGCGGCCGCAGCTGGACCGTGTGGGCGGCGTCGTGGTGCTGCCGGTCGCCTGACGGCGTCGACGTCATGGTCATCCCCCCGCACGCAAAGCTCTGCGTGCTTTCTCTCCGTGCGTACGACGGCGGAGTCCCCACTCCGCGCACATGCCGTTCGCTGCTCCCCCCGGCCGGGAGATCCGTGGATCCCTCGGACGACACCCGGTCAGGTTGTCCGACTATGCGGCTTGAGCGCAAGGGGGAAACGGGCTGTTTACCCGCCATACGTGTGATTTGAGGGAATACCGTGAAGGAGGCGCACGGAGGTGACGAAAGGCGCCCCGGGGGCGCTTACGAGCTGGAGGGAAACGCGAGCGAGGCCCCCTCACACTCGGTGAGGAGGCCTCGCTGTTGCGTGCGCCGTCAGGGACTCGAACCCCGGACCCGCTGATTAAGAGTCAGCTGCTCTAACCAACTGAGCTAACGGCGCCTGCTGACCTGAAGAACTTTACCCGATGTCCTGGAGTGCTCCCGACCAATTCCTCTCCGGTACGGCCTGTCGGACGGTCGTTTTGTCTCTTTAATCCGTCACCATGAGATATGTCGGGAAAGTTGAGATACGGAAGATCTGGACGAATGCCGAGGGGAAGAGGAGTCGCATGACTGTGCCGGTCTTCGAGGAGTACGAACCCGCCGCCGACTGTGGCTGTCCGGGCTGCGCGCGACGTCGCCGTACGGCCTCCGCACTGCCCGTACGCCACGGCGGCCACCCGGCCGCGCACGGCGCGCGGCGGGCGCTGGTGCTGGTCACCGCGGCGGGGGTGGTCCTGGCCTGCGGTGCAGGTCAGGCCGCCGCCACCGCTGCCGGACGGGACGCCCGCGGCGGCACGGTGACCGACCCCCAGCCGGTCACCCCTCAGGGCCCGGTGGGGCCCCTGGGCAACGGGGGGTCCTCCGGGCCGCCCTCCGCCCCGGACACGGCGTCGCGCACGACGACGCGGACCGAGATCATCAACCGCGCCAAGAAATGGGTGACGGCGAAGGTCCCCTACGACATGGCGGCGTACTGGTCGGACGGCTACCGGCAGGACTGCTCCGGCTTCGTGTCGATGGCGTGGGACCTCGGCAGCAACGAGTGGACCGGCAGCCTCGCCACCTTCGGGACGAAGATCGCCAGGGCCGACCTGGAGCCCGGCGACATCCTCCTCTTCCACAACCTGGCCGACCCCGCGGTGGGGTCGCACGTCACGGTCTTCGGCGGCTGGACCGACCACACGCACAGTCACTACCTCGCGTACGAGCAGACCCGCCCGAACGCGCGGAAGGCGACGACGCCGATGGCGTACTGGAGCAACTCCTCGAAGTACGTGGCCTACCGCTACAAGGGCATCGTCAGCGGCGCGAGCGGCAGCGGCTCGGCCACCACCGCGTTCCCCGGCGCTGGGAAGTTCGGTCCCGGTGCCGACAACGCGCATGTGACCCGGCTCGGACAGCTGCTCATCGCGCAGGGCGGCAAGCGCTTCTACAAGGAGGGCGCGGGGCCGCGCTGGAGCGACGCGGACAAGCGCGCGACCCAGGCGTTCCAGCTGGCGCAGGGGTGGAAGGGCAAGGAAGCGGACGGCATCCCCGGCCCTGGCACCTGGAGTCTGCTCCTCAAGGGCACCGGCCACAGGATCCCCGCCGCCGGGTCCGGCGGGACCACGGGCGGAGCCGTGGCGTACCCCGGGAAGAGCTTCTTCCGGCCGGGGCAGTCCAACAGCCACGTCGAACAGCTCGGCGACCGGCTGGTGAAGAAGGGATACGGCACCCATTACGTGACCGGCCCCGGCCCGCGCTGGACGGAGGCGGACCGCCGCAACGTCCAGGCGTTCCAGCGCGCCCAGGGCTGGAGCGGGAGCGCGGCCGACGGATATCCGGGGCCGGAGACATGGCGACGGCTCTTCGCGTGACGGGTGAAGCGACGGAACGGACATGACGGAGGCGGGAATGCGGTCAACGGAGAACGTACGGGGCGAGTGGGACGAGCTGGGCGAGCGGGACACGCGGGTGATCGTCCCCGGTCCCGGCGTGGGGGACGCGCAGGGAGAGGCGCCCGTCGAGGTGCTGCCGCCGGTGGTTCCGGAGCCGTCGGCGGAGCCGGCCGGGGGCGGGGCGGACGCGGCCACGGCTCCCGCGGTGGACGTGCCGGCGGCGGTGGAGGACGACATCCCGGCGGATCTGGGGCCGGCCCTGGACGCCGTCGCCGTGGTGGGGCGGGCGGTACCGGCGGACGGCGTGGGTGTTCCGGTGGACCTGGACCTGGGGCCGGGGCTGGGCATGGAGCCGGTGCCGCAGCCGGCGTTCGGCCCGAGGGGCCCGGACCTCGACCTGGACCTGGAGCCGTGGCTCGGCTCCGAGCCGGTGCGTGGCACCGAGCCCTTGGAGGCGGAGCCGGAGACGCGTCTTCTGCCGTCCGTTCCGGAAGCGGTCGTCGGGGCGGACACCGGGGCGGCGCCCGCCCCGGCGGACCAGGACACCGGCCAGGTGCCCGCTCCGGCCGCCCAGGAGGAATGGCCGTTGGATCTCCGGAAGCCCGAGCCCGGCCGGTTCCGGCCGGCCGAAGGAGAGGAGCGTGCCCCGGTCACGCTCACCGTCGGTGCCGCGGACCCGGTCGCCTGGTGGGGGGCCGGGCGCCGGCAGCCCGTCATCACCACCGAGACCACCGCGCCCATCCCCGTACACCTGCTCTTCCGCGACGACGACCAGGGCGACAGCCCCGCCGGTGCGGGGGCCGGCACCGCCCCGCGGTCCGATGAGCGCCGTGCGCCCCTGCCGCAGTCCCGCCGGACGCAGGCGCCCACCCGGCCGGCGCCCCTCGCCGACCCCCGGCTCACCGAGCGGCCCGGGCCCGTACTGCCGGGCTGGGCCGCGCTGTTCACCGCGACGGCCGGGGTGGCGGCCGGACTCGCCACGCTGTGGTGGCACGGCGCGCTGCCCACCGACGTGACCGGCCGGCTCGGACTCGGGGCACGGCCGTACGACCGCATCGGCACCGGGACCTGGGCGCTGCTCGCCCTCGTGATGGCGGTGGCGCTGTTCGTGCTCTGCGGCCTCGGACGGGGCCGGTCCGGACACGCCTCGGTGCTGACGCTCTTCGGTGACTACCGGGGCAGCGTCCGGCGCGCCGGCCTCCTCTGGATCTCCCCGATCCTGCGGCGCCGCCGCATCGACGTACGCCTGCGGCACTGGCGCAGCGAGCCGCTGTCCGCCGTGGACGCGAGCGGTACCGCGCTGCGGGCCGTGGTCCTCGTCGTATGGCGGGTGAGGGACACCGCGCGGGCCACGCTCGGAGTGGCGGACCACGAGCGGTACCTGCGCGACCAGGTGGAGGCGGCGCTGGCCCGGGTCCTCTCGCAGCTGCCTGCCGACGCCTTCCACGAGGACACCCGCACCCTGCGCGACGCGGAGGCGGTGGGTGACGCGCTGACCCGCTTGGTGAAGGCGGACTGCGTGCCCGTGGGCATCGAGGTCTACTCCGCGCAGCCCACCGGGATCGAGTACGCCCCCGAGGTCGCGGCCGCGATGCAGCGGCGCCGGGTGGCGGCCATCGACGCGAAGCACCGGGACGAGGTGCTGACCTCCGTCGTCGCTGCGGTGGACGACACGGTCGGCCGGCTGACCGCACGCGGCATCGTCGAGCTCGACGCCTACGAACACAAGGCCCTGGTCAGGGATCTGACGGTGGCGTTCTACACCGGCCGCAGCGGCGGGGAAGGGGCCTGAGCGCCTCCGCTTGCACCGGAGGGTGCGCTGAAACCCGATCCACATTGGTCTGGACATGTTCATGCCGCGTCAATAATCTGGACTTGGTCTAGACCGCACAGCGAGGCGCGCAGCACAGTTCGGATCATCCCCAGAACATCCCCCACGTTCTCGAGGAGCGACACAGCATGCGGAAAAGGGCAAGCGCGGCCGTCATCGGCCTGGCGATAGCGGGCGTCTCCATGTTCGCGACCAGCAGCGCCAGCAGCCACGGCTACACGGATTCCCCCATCAGCCGGCAGAAGCTCTGTGCCAACGGCACCGTCACCGGCTGCGGCAACATCCAGTGGGAACCGCAGAGCGTCGAGGGCCCCAAGGGCTTCCCGGCGGCAGGACCGGCGGACGGCAAGATCTGCGCCGGCGGGAACAGCGGTTTCGCTCAGCTCGACGACCCGCGCGGCGGCAACTGGCCCGCCACCCAGGTCACCGCGGGGCAGGGCTACAGCTTCCGCTGGCAGTTCACCGCCCGGCACTCCACCAGCGACTTCCGCTACTACATCACCAAGAACGGCTGGGACTCCACCAAGCCGCTGACCAGGGCGGCCCTGGAATCGCAGCCCTTCATGACGGTGCCGTACGGCAACCAGCAGCCGCCGGCGACGCTGACGCACCAGGGCACGATGCCCACCCAGAAGTCCGGGAAGCACATCATCCTGGCCGTCTGGAACGTCGCCGACACCAGCAACGCGTTCTACGCGTGCTCCGACGTGAAGTTCTGATCCAGCGCTGCACGAAGCACAGTGGGCGGTCTCCCCGGAAGGAGACCGCCCACTGTGGTGTCTGTGCGCCGTCAGGGACTCGAACCCCGGACCCGCTGATTAAGAGTCAGCTGCTCTAACCAACTGAGCTAACGGCGCCTGCTGACTCGAAAATAATACCTGGTCCTCAGGGGTGCTGATGACACACGCCCGCCGCACCCCGACGTCAGCCGTCGGATCGTGCGGATCCGCCCCTGACCTGCGGGCCCGCGTCCGTGCATGTATACCGGGCCAGGCCTGGGCGCCACCGTCCGGGCGTGGCGTATCCCACAGGGAGCGGCCTGCGGAACGCGGCTCACAGAGCCAGCGACAGCAGGACCGGCGCCGCGCGCCGGTTCATCGTCGCGGCCGCGGCCCGCAGCCGGTGCGCGTGCTCGATCGGCAGGGAGAGCGCCAGGCAGCCGGCCGACGAGCCCGCCGTCAGCGGAACGGCCGCGCACACCGTGCCCACGGCGTACTCCTGGAGGTCGAGCACCGGGACCGTCGCCGGCTGGCTGTCCAGCTTGGAGAAGAGCACCTTCTCGTTCGTGATCGTCCGCGACGTCAGCCGCGCGATCCGGTGCCGGGCCAGATGGTCGCGCCGGCCGTTCTGGTCGAGCTGCGTCAGCAGGCACTTGCCGATCGCGCTGGCGTGCGCCGCCGAGCGGAAGTCGACCCACTCGTTGACGGCCGGCGTGCGGGGCCCGTCGGCCATCTGTGTGACGCGGATCTCCCCGTCGACGTAGCGGCTGACATAGACGGCCGCACCGACCGAGTCGCGCAGCTGTACGAGGGTTTGCTGGAGCTTCGCCTCCAGGGCCCGCCTGCGGGCGGCGCCGGAGCCGAGCTCCAGGAGCGAGGACCCGATGACGTACGCGCCGTCGGCGACCTGTTCCACGTATCCCTCGCGGCGCAGCGTCAGCAGGAGCGGCGTGAGATGGCCCGTCGGCAGCCCCGTCTCGCGGGAGAGCCGTGCCTCGGTCACCCCGCTGCCGTGGGTGGACACGGACTCCAGCACCCGAAGGGCGTACTGCACCGAATGGAACGGTGCCTTCGGCTCGGGCTTCAACGCCACGGTTCCCCCTCCAGGGCATCTGCCAGGTTGTGACCGCAAGCTCACGACCCACGATAGTCGTCAACAGGCCGTTGGGGAGGGGCTGTCGAGGAGTTGATGGTGCGCCCCGGCCGTGTCGGCCGGGGCGCACCCGCATGGCATATGCCAAGGTCACGATCGACATTCCGAAGGCAAGGTCACAGCACCGCGTTGAGAAATTCGCGCGTGCGTTCGTGCTCGGGGTCGGTGAATATTTTCTCCGGCGTACCGGATTCCACGACCCGTCCCGCGTCGAACATCAGGACCTTTTCGGACACGTCCCGGGCGAAGTTCATCTCGTGGGTCACACAGAGCATCGTGATGTTGGTGTTCCTCGCGATGTCGCTGAGGAGGTCCAGCACACCCGCCACCAGCTCCGGGTCCAGCGCCGACGTCACCTCGTCGAGCAGCAGGATCTCCGGCCGCATCGCCAGCGCACGGGCGATGGCCACGCGCTGCTGCTGGCCGCCGGAGAGCTGGGAGGGGTGGGCGTCGATCTTGCCGGCGAGCCCGACCAGGTCGAGCAGCTCCCGGGCCCGGGTCTCCGCCTCGTCCTTGTCCATGCCGAGGACGTTGACGGGCGCCTCGGTGATGTTCTGGAGCACCTTCATGTTCGGGAAGAGATTGAACTGCTGGAAGACCATCCCGATCTTCTTCCGGGACTCCCGCAGCTGCTTCTCACCGGCGGGCTTCAGCGAGCCGGACGGCGTCCTCACGTGAGAGAGCGGCGAGCCGTCCACCCAGATCACGCCGTCGCTGACCTTCTCCAGCGTCATCAGGAGCCGCAGGATGGTCGTCTTTCCCGAGCCGCTCGGTCCGATCAGCGTGACGTGCTCGCCGCGCCGGACGGTGAAGTCCAGCTCGTCCAGGACCACATGGTCGCCGTACCGCTTGACGACCTTGTCGAAGCGGACCAGCGGCTCGACGCCGGTCAGCCGGGCGTCCGGAGCCGCGTCCGCGGGCTCCTTGAGGGGGGCGGATTCAGTGGCCAAGGCGCTTCTCCAGCTTTCTCATGAGCAGTGAGGTGGGGTAGCTCGCGACCAGGAAGACAAGTCCGGCGAGCGTGAACACCTCGGTGTACACGAAGTGGTCGGCTCCGTACTTCCGGGCTTCGAAGACCATTTCCTGCACCGTGATCACGGCGAGGAAGGGGGTCTCCTTGAACATCGAGATCGCGTAGTTGCCGAGCGCGGGCAGCACGTTGCGCACCGCCTGCGGCAGGATCACGGCCTGCCAGGTCCGCCGCGGCGACATGGAGAGCGCCCGGCAGGCCTCCCACTGTCCCTTGGGCACACCGTCGATCCCGGCCCGGTAGACCTCCGAGGTGTAGGCGGCGTAGTGGATGCCCAGCACGATGATGCCGATGGTCAGCGGCTCCACGGAGCTGAAGACGGCTGCCGCGCCCACCAGCTGGACCAGCAGCGGGGTGGAACGGACGAACTCCGTCAGCGCCTTCACCGGCACGGTCACGACGCGGGACGGTGCCCGCCCGGCCACGGCGACGGCCAGCCCCAGCACCGCCGCCACGAGCGTGCCGAGCACGGTCGCGAGCAGCGTGACCCGGAATCCTTCGAGCAGCAGGGGAAAGGCGTCCCCGACGGCATCCCACCGGAACGACTGGTTCACCGGGCACCTCCCGCTGTGGCGGCGGCTTCCGCCGTGCGTGTCCTGAGCAGGCTGCCCGCACCGGTGTGCAGTCCCAGCCGCCGCTTGGCGGTGCGCTCCAGCATGTTCATCAGAAGCGTCAGCGCGTAGGCGAGGACGAAGTAGACGGCCAGCAGCAGCAGATAGGTGATGAGGCTCTCACCGCTGCGGCTGCGGACGTGTTCGATCGCGGTCATCAGATCGGCCGCGGAGAGCAGCCACAGCAGGGGCGTGCACTTCAGCAGCTGGATCAGCAGGTTGGTGAAGGACGGGATCATCTGCACCCAGGCCTGCGGCATGATCACCTTCCGCATCCGGTGGAAGGGCGTCATGTTCAGCGCCACGGCCGCCTCGTACTGAGCGCGTGGCACGGAGTTGATCGCGCCGCGCACGATCTCGGACCCGTACGCCCCGTAGTTCAGGCCGAAGGCGACGACCCCGCAGACCAGCGGGGTGAGTTCGTACCCCGTGAGGGGCGGCATCGCGTAGTAGAGCCAGAACAGCTGGATGTAGAGCGAGGTGCCGCGGAAGAACTCCACGACGGTCCGGGAGACCCCGCGCACCAGCAGCAGCTTGCTGCCCGCGGCGAGGCCGAGGACGAACGACAGCAGCAGGGCGAGCAGGGAGCCCAGGACCGTCGCCTCGAGCGTCACCCACAGGCCCGACCTGACCTGCGGGAACTCTTCGCCGAGTATGGAGAGGAAGTCACTCATACGGTGGGATCCGTCCTCGTCAGCCCTTGCACAGGTCGGCCGTCTTGAGCGTGGCCGGCGGAATCTCCGTGGCGCCGAAGCCGTACTCCTGGAGGAGCTCCACGTAGCGGGACCTGTCCGAGACGATCTTCTTGAGCTCGCGGTTGAAGGAGTCGCGCAGATCCTCGTTGCCCTTGCGGAACACCGCGCCGCCCGGCGAGTACTGCTTCGCGCCGTCCAGCTCGGGGACGAAGGCCTCGGTGACCTCGGTGTCCGGGTTGGTCTTGGCGAGCCAGCGCAGCGAGATGCCGGTGAGCAGGAAGGCGTCGACCCGGCCGCCCTTGACGGCGTCCGCGCCGTCCTGCGGCTTCTGCAGCGTCTTGATCTTCCCCTCGGCGATTCCCGCGCCCTCGGCGTACGAGGCCTCGACCGCACCGGACATCACGCCGACGGTGACCCCGGCCGCCTTCGCGGACGCCAGGTCGGTGAGCTTCTTCGGGTTGCCCTTCTTCACCATCAGGGCGGTGGGGGAGATGAACTCCGGCTCGGAGAACAGGGCGTTGGCGCAGCGCTCGGGGGTGATGGCCATGCCCGCGCTGACGACGTCGTACTTGCCCGCCTGGAGGCCGGGGATGAGGCCGTCCCACTCCGAGAGGGTGGGCTTCAGTTCGTCCACGCCGAGCGCCTTGAATATCTCCCGGTGCAGCGTGGGGGCCTCGCCCTTGAGCTCCTTGCCCTCCATGTAGCCGTACGGGGCCTCGTTGGCGTACGCGACCCTGACGAAGCCCTGCTTGCGGAGCTTGTCGAGCGCCCCCTCACCGTCCGTGGCGCCGGCGTCGGTCTTGCTGCACGCGGAGAGCAGGCCGGGAACGACGATCAGACCTCCCACGGCCGCCGATCGATTGAGGAAGCCCCGACGGGACAGGTGAGGGAAGTCAGCCATGGTTCGCAATCTCCTGGAGAAATCGGGGTGTCGAACAGTCCGGACAGGGTGAGCACCTTCCCGCTCCCGGACATCTATGCAGCAAGCGCTGCCACGTAATCGAACAGTGGCCGGAGGGTGACCTTCCCGTGTCTCGTCATGGGCGGAGTGCGACGACGGGTGTGCGGGGCGTGTTCCCCGCCGCGTGCGGGTTCATGACCGCCCGTCACCTGGACCGTCAGGCCGGAATGTCAGGAGAAGGTACGTAACCACGCTCCATGTCCACCACGTTGGGGAGCGGCTCACCGGCCACCCAGCCCTCGTACATCGAGACGAACTGCTCGCCCAGCCGGTCCCGCCAGCCGGCCGTGTCGCCGCTCATGTGCGGGGAGACCAGCAGCCCGGGCACGTCCCACAGCGGGCTGGACGGGCCCAGCGGCTCCTCGTGGAACACGTCGAGCGCCGCACCCGCGATCCACTGCTTCCGCAGGGCGTCGGTCAGGTCCTCCTCGACGGTCAGCGGGCCGCGCCCCACGTTGATGAAGTGGGCGGAGGGCTGGAGCAGTCCGAAGAAGCGGGCGTCGAACATCCCGCGCGTCTCGTCCGTCAGCGGGGCCGCGCAGATCACCCAGTCCGCGCCGGCCGCCAGCCGGCCCAGATCTCCGGCGCCGTGGATCGTGCGCCGGGCCGTACGGCCGACGAGCGCCACCTGGACGCCGAGGCCGTGCAGCAGTCGCATGATCTCCCGGCCGACGGGGCCCGCGCCGACGACCACGGCGCGGCTGCCGGAGAGTCCCCTGGTCTCCCGGTGGCTCCAGCGGCGCTGCCGCTGGAGCTCCAGCGTGCGGGGCAGGTCCTTCGCGAAGGCGAGCACCAGTCCCGCGACGTACTCGGCGATGGGCAGCTCGAAGACGCCACGGGCATTGGTGACGACGGTGGGGGAGGCGGCCAGCTCCGGGCAGAGCAGCCGGTCCACCCCGGCGCTCGCCGTGTGCACCCAGCGGGGGCGTGGCCCGTCGCCCGGCCAGGCCTCGCGGACGGCGTCCGAGGTGAAGTCCCAGACGAGCAGCACATCCGCGTCGGTCAGCCGGGCTGCCAGCGTCCGCTCGTCGGCGTACCGGACGGCGGCCCGGCCGGTCAGCCGGCCCAGGCGCGGTGACGGGTCGGTGTCCAGGACGAGGATCACGGGAGCGGTCATCGGAATGACCACGCTCGCACCGGGGAACACGCCCGTCAACAGGGCGTTCGCGTCCGAGGAGAAACCGCTGGTCACCCCCGTTGCGGGCGGCGGTATGGGGTGAAAAGGGGAATACTTGTCGCAGGCGGGGGCAGCGGTGGTGACGAGTGCCGACAGGACATCCGGACGCACGGGAAGGGTGGACATGACGACCGTAGGACTTCTCTACCCGGGCCACGCCGCGGAGGACGACTTCCCGCGGATCGAGGTCATGCTCGACAGCGACATCAGAGTGCCGCTCTTCCACACCGACATCGACGAGGACGTCCGCAGGGCCGACAGCCTACGGGCGGCCGGTTCGGCCGAGCGCCTGGGCGCCGGCGTCGAGGAACTGCGGATGGCCGGCGCCGAGTCGCTGGTCTGGGCCTGCTCGGGCGGCAGTTTCGCCTACGGCTGGGCCGGTGCCCACGAGCAGGCCGCGGGCCTGGCCAGGGCCGCCGGGCTCCCCGCGTCCAGCACGTCCATCGCCTTCGTCCAGGCGGTACGCGAGCTGGGTGCCACCCGGGTCGCGGTCGCCGCGACCTACTCCGAGGATGTCGCCGCGCTCTTCGCGGGCTTCCTGGGGTCCGGGGGCGTCGAGGTGACCTCGACCAGGGGCGGCGGCATCGTCACGGCGTCCGCGGCGGCCGACGCGGACGTGGAGCTCGTGAAGGAGCTGGCCGTGGCCGGCGACCACCCGGACGCCGAGGTGGTCCTGCTTCCCGACAACGCTCTGCACACCGCCGCGTACGTCCCCGAACTGGAGGAACTTCTCGGCAAGCCGGTCCTCACCGCCAACCAGGTGGCGGTCTGGGAAGGGCTCCGGCTGGCCGAACGCCGGATCTGGGCCCCCACGCTCGGCACCCTGTTCGCCACCCGGGAGCCCCCGCTGGGCGCCTCGGAGCCCCGGGGCATCGAGGTCCGGGAGTAGGCGTCCAGGGCCAGGTCCGGGGAGCGGTCGGGAATAAGCGGAGCCATCCTCCTGTTGCACCCTCCGGTACACAGACGTAGCACCGGAGAGGCCGAACACGTGGACGAGAACCGAGGCGACGAGCACCGAGGCGACGGGATTCGCGGCACAGCGGGCGGTACGGCCTCCGTACCGCTCTCCGTGCTCGACCTGGTGACCGTGGGCCAGGGCCGCACGGCGACCCAGGCCCTGCGCACCGGCGTGGACATCGCCAAGCTCGCCGAGAGCCGCGGTTTCCACCGCTACTGGGTCGCCGAGCACCACTCCATGCCCGGGGTGGCCTCCTCGTCCCCCGCCGTGATTCTCGCGCACCTGGCCGCCCACACCGAGCGCATCAGGCTCGGCTCCGGCGGGGTGATGCTGCCCAACCACGCCCCCCTGGTGATCGCCGAGCAGTTCGGCACCCTGGAGGCGATGGCCCCCGGCCGTGTCGACCTCGGCCTCGGCCGCGCCCCCGGGACGGACGGCGCCACAGCCGCGGCCCTGCGCCGCACGGACCGGCTGAACGAGGGTGCCGACGACTTCCCGCAGCAACTCGCCGAGCTGACCCGCTTCCTGGACGACGACTTCCCGGACGGGCACCCCTACGCCCGTATCCACGCCGTCCCCGGGCCCGTGCAGGCCACCTCGCCCGGCGGCGTGCAGTCGCCCGGCCGCCCGCCCGTCTGGCTGCTGGGCTCCTCCGGCTTCAGCGCCCGGCTGGCCGGCGTGCTCGGCCTGCCCTTCGCCTTCGCCCACCACTTCTCGTCCCGGAACACCGTGCCGGCCCTGGACCTGTACCGGGAGTCCTTCACCCCCTCCGCGGTGCTGGACGCCCCCTACGCCCTCATCGGGGTCGCGGCCCTGGCCGCCGACGACGAGCGCGAGGCCAGGCGCCAGGTGCTCACCGGCGCCCTGTCCATGGTCCGGCTGCGCACCGGGCGCCCGGGTCTCGTGCCGAGCCCGGAAGAGGCGGAGGCGTACGACTTCAGCCCCATGGAGCGCGAGTTCGTCGACGGCTGGCTGAAGGACATCGTCCACGGCACGGCGGACGAGGTCCGCAGCGGCCTGGACGACCTGGCCAAGCGCACCGGAGCCGACGAGCTGATGATCACGGCCAACGCACACGGCGGCGAGGCCCGGCTGCGCTCGTACGAACTCATCGCCGACGCCTACGGGCTGCCCCGCCTCGGCTGACCGGAACGGCCCGTACGCCTCCGGGTGTACGGGCCCGCCGGCGCAACGGGTCAGAGCTCGGTGCTGTACGGCGGTTCCGACCCGGCGCGCGAGCAGGTGACGGCCGCGGCCCGGGCGGCGAACGCCAGCACCTGCGCCCAGGTCCCGTCCGGGAGTGCTGCCAGATCCCCGGCGGACAGCAGGTCACGTTCCGCCAGCCCGTGGAGCAGCGCCGCGTTCACCGTGTCACCTGCGCCGATCGTGTCCGCCACCTCCACGTCCACGCCGGGAACGGATATCTCCCGTCCGTCGCGCGTGAACACCGTCAGCCCCCGCTCGCCGCGTGTGAGTACCACGGCCGCGGGACCGGTCGTCGGCCAGGCCCTGACGTCGGAGCCGAGCCACTGCGCGTCCTCCTCGCTCAGCTTCAGCAGCGAGACGTGCGGCAGCCAGCTACGGAAGCGGGCGCGATAGGCGTCCGCGTCGGCGATCAGCCCTGCCCGGATGTTCGGGTCGAGCGCGATGAACACCCCACGTCCGGCCTCCCGGCGCATCAGCTCCTCGTACGCGCTCGCCCCCGGTTCGAGAACCAGGGAACACGTGCCGAAGGAGAGCGCCCGAACGGTGGGCGGGAAGGCTGCCGGCACGGTGAAGAGCCGGTCGGCGCTGCCTCCGGCATGGAACGTGTACGCGGCGGAGCCGTCGGCGCCGAGCGAAGCGACGGCCAGCGTCGTGGGCTCCGGGCCGCGCTGCACATGTGACACGTCGACCCGTTCGTCCCGCAGGCCTCGCAACAGGGCCTCGCCGAAGGCGTCGGTGGAGATCCGCGAGCAGAAGGAGACGTCGGCACCGAGCCGGCCGAGGGCGACGGCCGTGTTGTACGGTCCGCCGCCGCGCACGGGAGCCATCGGCGCCAGCGTGTCGCCCGGGGTCAGCGGCACCAGATCGATCAGGGCCTCACCGGCGACGACGATCACTGTGTTTTCCTCACATGGTTGATGGAACTGTCCGTCCGACGGGTGGAGCGGTGCCGGTCAGATCTTGGCCGGTTCGGGGGAGAGTTCGCCGTCCGGGGACGGCAGCGTCCCGGGAATGCCTTTGGAGTCGGCCCGCAGTGTGAAGACCGAGAGGGCGGTGAAGGCGGCCACGAACCCGGACATGACGAGGTAGGTGTGGGCGTAGCCGATGCTGTCGTAACCGATGCCCGCCAGGGGGGAGATGACCGCGGCCCCGATCTGCGTCGCCAGCTGGAAGCCGACCAGATAGATCGACGACGACAGCCGTGGCTCGAAATGCCGGTTGATGTACTTGAAGATGGCGATCAGCATGATCGGCAGCTCCACGGCGTGCAGCAGCTTCACCGCCGAGATCGCGAGCGAGTCGGTGACGACACCGGACAGGAAGATCCGGGTCGCCATGACACAGCCGGAGAGGAGCAGCGACTTCTTGGGGCCGAGCCGGTTGACCAGGAAGGGTGCGAGCGCCATACCGCCGGCTTCCAGGAAGACCTGGACGGAGTTCAGATCGCTGTACATCCGGTTGCCGGCGGCCGAGGTGGAGAAGAGCGAGGAGAAGTACGAGGGGAACATCGCGTCGTACGTGTTGTACGTCGCGGTCACGGCCACCACGAACAGCAGCAGACCCCAGAACGCCGGGTAGGTGACCAGCGACTTCACGTCGGCGACCGAGACGGACGAGGCGGCGTGATCGACGGCCGCCGCCCGCCGGCCGTCGGTGACCCGGATCGCGACGAGCAGCAGGACGAAGACGGCGGCGGCCCCGGACGCGGCCCAGAAGTTCAGCGCGGGGTCGATGTTGAAGAGGCGGCCGGCGAAGAAGGTCGCGGCGGCCCAGCCGAGTGAACCGAACATCCGGGCGCGGCCGAACTCGAAGCCGTGGAAACGGCTGAGCCGCTCCGTGTAGCTCTCCAGGGTGGCGACGGCCACCGCGAAGGCCATGGCCAGATACGCCGAGCCGACGACCAGGCCGATGACGAAGTGGGACTTCAACAGCGGGCCGTAGACGTAGATGTACATCGGGCCGACCAGCAGCATCAGTCCGCTGATCCAGTACAGAAGATTCTTGCGCAGGCCCAGCCTGTCCTGGACGAAGCCGTACACCGGCATGGTCACCAGACAGCCGACGGCGTTGGCGCTGATGACGAGGGAGCTGCGGCCCGCGCTCAGCCCGATGTCCTGGGTGAGCCAGATGGAGAACAGCGACCAGGACAGCGACCAGGTCACGAAGAACATGAAGAGGGCCGCGCTGATCAGCGTGAAGTTCAGGCGCCGCCTGCTCCTCATCGGGGCCGCCGCCTCGGGGCTCGGAGCCGCTGGACTGTGGGTGGTCATGGGCACTCCCTCGTGCTGGGCGCTGCGGTGTCCCCGCACAGCGCCTGCTCATGATGGCGGAACCAGCCGTTCCGCAGTAGCGCCTAACACGTGCTAGGGCGGCACCACTATCACGTGTTAGGTTCCAAAAGGCAAGAGGTTCGATGACAAGGAAGTGAAGCGATATGGCAGACCGCGACATCCCCCGCCGCCATGTACGGCCTGCTGCGGGGCAGTGGTGCAACGACCCGAACGGCCCGCTGTTCCACGACGGCCGCTACCACCTGTTCTTCCAGCACAACCCGGGCGCCGCGGTGTGGGGGGACATCCACTGGGGGCACGCCTCCAGCCCCGATCTGGTCACCTGGACCGACCACGGCGTCGCCCTGGCACCGACGCCGGGAAGCCCGGACGAGCTGGGCGCGTGGTCCGGTTGCGCGGTGGTCGAGGAGGGGGTGCCGACCGCCGTCTACACCGGCATGGACCGGCGCGACGGGGTCGGCTCCGTCATGATCGCCCGGGCCACGGACGGCACCGTCGGCGAGCTCAAGGCCGACCCCGAACCGGTCGTACCGGGACCGCCGGCGGGCCTCGACCTGCACGCGTTCCGCGACCCGTACCTCTTCACCCACGACGGCCGGCGCTGGGGGATCGTCGGCGCCGGGCATCGCGGGACCGGCCTCGGTGACGTCCTCCTCTACCGGGTCGACTCCCTCACGGAGTGGACCTACGCCGGCTCGCTCGTCGACGCCACCGACCCGGTCGCCGGACGTGTCGCCGCGCCCGCCACCGCGTGGGAGTGCCCGGCGCTCCTCCCGGCCGGTGACGGCCGCTGGATCCTCCTCCTCTCCCTCTGGATCGACGACATCACGTACTCGACCGCCTATCTGATCGGCGAGCTGCGGGAAGCCGGTGAGGGGCTGAGGTTCGTGCCAGGGGCAGGCGGAATGCTCGACCACGGCCGTGACTTCTACGCGCCCACCGCACTCGTCGAGCAGGACCGCACCCTGGTGTGGGGCTGGAGCTGGGAGTCACGCACCGAGCAGGAGTCCGTCGCGGCCGGCTGGGCCGGCTGCCTCACGTACCCGCGCGAGGTCGGCGTGCATCCGGACGGAACGCTGCGCCTCGCCCCGGCACCCGAACTCGCCGCCCTGCGCGGCGCGGAGCTGCCGCCCGGCGCGGAGCTGCCCGCGGCCTACGAGCTCGAACTCGACGTCACCGTGGCGCAGCCCGACAGCGAGGTGACCCTCACCCTCGGTCCCTCGGTCCGCCTGCATGTGAACCCCACGCGCGGCACCCTCGTCCTGGACCGCACGGACGCCCCGGCGACCTCGTCGCACCCCCGCCCGCGCACCGCCCTGGCCACCGCGACAGTGCCCGGCGGCGTCAGCGCCCACCTGCGGGTCCTCGTGGACGGCCCGCTCATCGAGGCGTTCCTGGACGAGCGGGCGGTGATCACGGAGAAGGTGTACCCGGCCCCGGAGGGCACGTACGACGTGCTCGTACGCGGCTCCGCCGCCACGCGCGTCAGTGGCTGGGAGGCCTCCGGACCGAATCCCGTCTGACGACCGGGCACTCCAGCAGGCACGTTCTCGTACGGTCGACGCCCTCCCCGGCGTCGGCCGCGTCGAGGAGGGTCCGCACCGCCACCGCGCCCATCCCGTGGTGCGGCAGGGCGACCGTCGTGAGTGCCGGCACCAGATGGCCGGCCATCTGGTCCTGATCGTCGTAGCCGACCACCGACAGGTCTCCGGGCACGTCGATGCCCAGCCGGGCCGCCGCGAGCAGCGCGCCGGCCGCGACCCTGTCGTTGGCGCACACCAGCCCGGTAGGCCGGTCAGGACCGTCCAGCACTCGCAGAGCGGCGGCGTACCCCTCGTCGATCTGCCAGCCCGCGCCGATCAGCCGGTCCTCGCGGACGGGGATTCCCGCGGCCCGCATCCCGTCGCGGAAGCCGGCGCCCCGGTCGAGGGCGGCGATGTTCTCCTGCTCGCCGCCGAGCATCGCGATCTCCCGGTGACCCGCCTCGATCAGCACGTCCACAGCCGCCCGGCCGCCCGCCCGCTCGTCGGCCACCACCGCCGCGTACGCACCCGCCTCGACCGGGAGGCAGTTGGCGAGCACGGCACGTGCCGGGTCGATGCCCTCCGGCACGGCCGTACGGCGCATCGACATGGCCGCGTACACGATGCCGTCCACGCCCCGGGCCCGGAGCTCGGCCACCGCCTCGGCCTCGGCCGTCGGATCGAGGCGGGACTCCAGGAGCAGCACCTGATGCCCCCGTTCCCGGGCCGCCTCCATGGCGCCGAGCACCATCCGGCCCGCGAACGGGCTGGTCGCGATCTCGTCACTCAGCAGTCCGATGACCGCACTGCGCTGCCTGCGCAGCGAGCGAGCCACCTCGTCGGGCCGGTAACCCAGCTGCTCCGCCGCGCTCCTGATCCTCCGCTGGGTGTCCGCGGACAGATTCCCCGCCGCCCGCCCGCTGAAGACGAAGGACACGGCGGCACGGGAGACCCCGGCCAGCTCGGCCACATCACGGGCGGTCGGGCGGTTCACGTCGCTTCTCCTCCTGAGGGCCTCACACCTGGCAGGGCAAGTATCCCCAAGGGGCGCAGCCCTCCGTGCGGCGACCGCCGGCGCGGATAGGGTGGCACGATTCGAACCGGTAACGGGGGAGGGGCACCGCTCCATGGACAAGCCCGACAGCGGGGGCGCGAGCGCCCGTGATCGGCCCACGTCGAAGGACGTGGCGCGTCTCGCCGGTGTCTCTCACACCGCGGTCTCGTTCGTCTTCAACGGACGCGCCGAGGGCAACCTCTCGGCGGCGACCCAGGACCGGATCCGCAAGGCCGCCGAGCAGCTGGACTACCGTCCCAACGCCGTCGCCCGGGGTCTGCGGCGACGCCGCACCGCCGTGATCGGACTGGTCACCGACCACATCGCGTCCTCCCCCTTCGCCGGGCCCCTGCTGCGCGGTGCCATGGAGACCGCCTGGAACGAGGAACACCTGGTCCTCACCGTCGACTCCACCGGGGACCCGGTCAAGGAGGAGGCGGCCGTCGCGGAGCTCCTCGACCGACGGGTGGACGGCATCATCTACGCCGCCATGTCTCTGCACCGTGCCCACCTCCCGCAGGGCCTGGACCGGACGTTCACTGTGCTCGCCAACTGTCTGCCCGAGGAGGGCTCACGGGCGACGGTCATCCCCGCCGAGAGAGCGGGAGGGCGGGCGGCGGCCCGGCTGCTCATCGACGCGGGGCACCGCAGGATCGCCCTGGTCGGGGGCATGGACGACATCGCGTCGTCCGAGCGGCTGCGGGGACTGCGGGACGCCGCGCGGGGCGCGGGACTGCAGCTCCGCAAGGACTGGATCGTCCGGACCGGGGGAGAGATCTCCGCCGGATACGACGGTGCTCTGCGGGTTCTCGACGGGGCTCCACCCCAGGAGCGGCCCACCGGGATCGTCTGCTACAACGACCGGGTCGCGGCGGGCGTCCTGCACGCGGCCGCCCGGCTCGGCATCGACGTCCCCGGCGAGCTGTCCGTGGTCGGATACGACGACCAGGAGCACATGGCCGCGTTTCTCACCCCGCCGCTCACCACCGTGGCGCTCCCGCACCGGGCGATGGGCGAGACGGCTGCGCGGCTGCTGCTGGACGCCATCGCGGCGGGCAGCCCGCCCGCCGCGGAGGTGCTGCGTCTGGAGTGCCCGGTGGTCGGCCGCGCCTCGGTGGGGCCACCGCCCGGCCCGTGACGGCACGCGCCCCGGCACAGGGGCGACCGGGCGGTGGACCTCAGGCGTCGTACGGGTTGTTCGAGGTACCTGTTCATGGCTCCCGGCTGCCGCACCCCTTGACCTTTAACGAGTTAGGTCTACAGTCCTGATGCAGCGTGAGAGCCGCAGTGAGCCGCAGTGGGCCGCAGCGAGCCTCCGCATGCCCGTACAGAGCCGTGGCGAGCCGGACAGGGCCGCCGGGACGCCGTCGTCAGGAAGGCGAAATCACCATGCGTGGAATGACCAGGAGGACTCTCTTCCGGGCCGGCGCGATCGGCGCCGCAGCGGCGGCCGTACCCGCCGGCGCGGCTGCCGTCGCTCCCGGCCGGGCCGAGGCGAAGCAGGCGGCGAGCTACCGTGCCGCCTACCACTTCACCGTCCCCGACCAGTGGAAGAACGACCCGCAACGGCCGGTGTGGATCGACGGCGAATACCACTACTACTACCTGTACAACGCCGACTACCTCGCGGGCGGCACCACGACCGGCACCGCCTGGCGCCTGGCCACCAGCACCGATCTGGTGTCGTTCCGGGACCAGGGCATCGCGGTGCCGAAGGACACCACGCCGAACGGCGACGTCTGGTCGGGCTGTGCGGTCGTGGACACCGACGACACGGCGGGCTTCGGGGCCGGCGCAGTGGTCGTGCTCGCCACCCAGGAACCCGTCGAGGGCGCCGACTCCCAGGCGCAGTACCTCTGGTACTCCACCGACGGCGGCCGGAGCTTCGCCGCCCACGGCACCGCGCCGGTGCTGCCCAACCCCGGGGTCAAGGACTTCCGCGACCCCAAGGTGGTGCGCGACCAGGAGAACGGCCGCTGGGTGATGGTGCTCGCGGAGAACACCAAGGCCGGTTTCTACCACTCGCACGACCTCAAGGAGTGGACCTACGCCTCCGGCTTCGTCAAGGAGGGCATCGGCGTCCTGGAGTGCCCCGACCTCTTCCGCATCACCGGCGCGGACTCCGTCACCAAGTGGGTTCTCGGCGTGAGCGCCAACGGCAAGGCCGCGGGGCTCCCCAACACCTACGCGTACTGGACGGGCGAGTTCGACGGCACCACCTTCGCACCCGACGCGGCCGAACCGCAGTGGCTCGACCACGGCTTCGACTGGTACGGCGCCGTCACCTGGGAGAAGCACTCCGCTGACGGCACCGTGGACCCCGCGGTCCGGTACGCGATGGGCTGGATGAACAACTGGGACTACGCGAACACGACCCCCACCATCGACTCCGACGGCTTCAACGGCACGGATTCGATCGTGCGCGAGATCACCCTGCGCCGCACCGCAGCGGGCACGCACTACCTGGCGTCGCGCCCCGTGGCCGCCCTGGACGACAGCGTCTCGCGCACCGTGGACCTCGGCGACGTGAGCGTCGACGGCACCCTCCTGCTCGACTACACCGGCACCGCGTACGAGTTGTCGACCACGATCACCTGGGAGGTGCTCACCGGCGCCGGCGTACAGCTGCGCAGGTCCAACGACGGCGGCCGCCACATCGACGCCGGTGTCCACGGCGACTACGCCTACGTCAACCGGCGCGGGGCGGTCAACCCGGACACCTCCGGGAAGTGGCAGGAGAGCAGAACACCCTTCGACGCCGCCGCCAGGAAGGTCCAGCTCCGGGTGCTGGTCGATCGCACCACCGTCGAGGTGTTCTTCGACGACGGCCGCCACACCCACTCGATGGAAGCCTTCCCCTATCTCGTAGACACGGGGCTGGCCCTCTTCACCGTCGGCGGCGCCGCGGTCTTCGAGAACACCGTCATCCGGGAGTTCTCCCTCTGAGAGGGTGCGGAACGGGGCGCCGCGAGTGCCGCTACAGGCGCTCCGGCGGCCTCGTGCCGATCAGCTCGGCGATCCGCTCCGGGGCCACCGCCCGGGAGTACAGCCACCCCTGCCCGGTGTCGCAGCCGATCCGGCGCAGCCGCTCCGCCTGGCCCGAGGTCTCCACGCACTCCGCGGTGACCGTCAGGCCCAGGCGGTGCGCCAGCTGCACCATGGCCTCGACGATCGTCTCGTCGGCCGGGCTGGGGTGCGCGCCGTCCTCGTAACGGAAACCGCGGACGAAGGAGCCGTCCAGCTTCAGCACGGACACGGGCAGCCGGCTGAGGTAGGCGAGGTTGGAGTAGCCGGTGCCGAAGTCGTCGATCGCGATACGGACCCCCATGTCGCTGAGTGCCTGGAGCACCCGTAGCGGCCTGCCCGACGAGCCCATCACCGCGGACTCGGTCAGCTCCAGCTGGAGCAGACCGGGTTCGAGGCCGGTCTCGGCGAGGATCTCCGCGACATCGGTCACCAGGTCGGAGTCCCGGACCTGACGCACGGCGACGTTGACGCTGATGAACAGCGGTGGCTCGTCCGGGTGTTCCAGCTGCCAGCGGCGGGCCTGACGGCAGGCCGTGCGCAGCACCCACCGGCCGAGCTGGACGATCGTGCCGTCCTCCTCGGCGATCGGGACGAACCGGCTCGGTGCGAGCAGGCCGAACCGCGGGTGATTCCACCGGACCAGGGCCTCCACACCCCGTACGACCTCGTCCGCCATGCCGACCAGCGGCTGGTACTCCAGCGTGAACTCCCCGCGCTCGACGGCCGGGCGGAGCGTGGAGGAGAGCGCCTGCCGGGTCATCCGGTGGGCGTTGCGCTCGGGGTCGAAGAGGGTCCAGCGGGCGCGGCCGTCGGCCTTCGCCCAGTACAGCGTGGTGTCCGCGGCCTGCATCAGGGCGGTGGCCGAGGTGCCGGCCGACGACCGCTCCACCACCCCGATCGACGCCGAGACCGACAGCCGGTGCCCGGAGACCTCGAACGGCCGCTGGAGGGCCGAGAGCACCGAGCGGGCGAGTTCGGTGAGCTGCGGCGTACCCGACGAGTCCTCGACCAGGATCGCGAACTCGTCACCGCCCAGGCGCGCCACCAGGTGACCGCCGGTGCGGTGGCCGTCGGCCTCGGCGCAGTCGGTGAGCCGCCCGGCGACGGCGGCGAGGAGACGGTCGCCGGTGCGGTGCCCCAGAGTGTCGTTGACCGCCTTGAAGCCGTCGATGTCCAGGTAGCAGAGGCCGATCCGGCCGTGCGGGGGCGGCGACCCGTCCTGGTGCGGCGGGGTCTCCAGCGCGCTCGCGAGCCGCTCGAAGAACAGGGTGCGGTTGGGCAGCCGGGTCACGGGGTCGTGTATCCGCAGATGGCGCAGCCGCTCCCGCATCTCGCGCCGGTCGCTGACGTCGGCGACGGACAGCAGCACACGGCCCGCGCCGGAGGCCCGGTCGCCCATCGGCACGACGGTGACCTCGGCCCACAGGGGCCGGCCGTCCGCGTGCTTGAGCCGCCGGGTGCACCGGAGGCGGGGGCGGCCGCCGCGCAGGACCTCGGTGTACGCCCGCCAGGTGGGGCTGTCCGAGGCGAGACCGAGGAGGTCGGCCGCGGTCCGCCCGGTCAGGGACGAGGCGTCGGCGCCGAGCAGCGCGCCGAGCGCGTCGTTGGGCCTGACGATCAGGCCGTGGTGGTCGACGACGGCCATCGGGAGGGCGGACGCCGCGAACGCGGCGCGGTAGTCGCGCAGCTCGGAGAGGTTCGGCCTCGGATGATCACCCTGTGTGACCTCTGACGGCCCGGCGCCGGGGGCCGTGCCCGCCCGGGGCGTCGGCCCTTCGGAGGTTCCGCTCACCGCTCGCTCCCGCTGTGCAGATTGTCGTGAACAGATGTGGCCGGGCAGCTGCGTGGAGTGGAGCGCCGCGCCGGAGGCGGGAACCACGCAGGAAAACGAGGTGAAGCATAGAGGGTTGCACACCGGCCGTTCCAACGTGCCCGCCGTTTCGGACGGGGGGCACGCGCATGGCCCACTCCTGCCCCACGCCTGTCCCGCACGTGACACCCGCATGCTCGATGGTCGTAGATGATCATTTTTGTGCTGATCTGGACGATTCAGGTTTCGGAGTGAGCGAATGTGACTGTCCGTAAGGGTGATCGTGTGGATCCAGATGATCACCGGGGCCTCCGCTGACCCGTGTGGGGCAGCACAACAGGGCGTACGCCGCTGACTCGGCAGAGGGTGAGGGGGAAGTCCCGCATTCGCCACCCGGAGGTAGATGTGCCGCGTCAGCGCAGACCCGGGAGAGCCGAGAGTTCGAGGCTGCGCAGCGCGGCGGCTGCTCTCACGTCCCTCCTGGCGCTCGCCGCCACCGGACTCGTGGCAGGGCCCGCCGTGGCGGCCTCGCGCGACGCGGGACCGTGCGCCCTGCCCAGGACCGGGGCGCATCACTCCCTCGGCCTCGACACCTGGAACGGCGCCTACCCGCGCCCCGACCGCAGCCTCGACGCGGTCATGGTCTTTCTCTCGTTCCCCGACTCCGACCCCGTCGTGCCCCCCGAGGTGCTTGCCGCCGACCACTTCCCCTCCACCACCCGCTTCTTCCAGCGCGCGTCGTACGGGAGATTCACCCTGCGCATCCACCCGCAGCGGCGGTGGACCTCCATGCCCCACCCCTCCACCTGGTACGGCATACAGCGCGACTGGGGCTCCGAGCGCCGCAGCGCCTACCTGCGTGACGCGATCGAGGCGGCCGACGAGGAGACCGACTTCTCCGCCTACGACATCGTCTACCTCGTCGCCGACCCGGACGCCCCCGGAGTCGACTCCGACGCCACCAAGGTCGTCAACTTCGACCGTCCGGTGCGCGCCGACGGCACGGACATCAGGCGTGTGGTCACCGTCTTCGAGGAACACCCGCCGGACCGGAACGTCCTCGCGCACGAGACCGGACACGTCTTCGACCTGGCGGACCTCTACCACCGCCCGGAGGACGGGAAGGGCGACTGGGACACCTACGTCGGCGACTGGGACGTGATGGGAAGCCAGTTCGGACTCTCCCCGGACCTGTTCGGCTGGCACAAGTGGAAGCTCGGCTGGCTGGACGGCGAGGAGGTCGTGTGTGTGCAGGGCGCCGCCGACCTCACCCTGGAACCGATGGCCGAGGTGCCCGTGCGCGGCGCGTCCCTCGGGACCCGGCTCGCGGTCGTCAGGACCGGCCCGGACAGCGCGCTGGCCATCGAGGCCCGCAGCGCCACGGGCAACGACCGTACGACGTGCACCGAGGGCGTGCTCGTCTACCGCATCCGCAACGCCACGCCGTCCGGCGGCGGCCCGGTCGAGGTGCTGGACACCCACCCCGATTCCGACGCCTGCTGGGACAGGTCGGTCTACCCGCCGCTCGCGGACGCCCCGCTCCGGGAGGGTGAGCGCTACACCGTGCCCGGTGAGCGCATCCGCATCGACGTCGCCGACCGCACCCGGTCGGGCGCCTGGACCGTCCGGATCGCCACCGGGACCTGACCCGCTCCGGCACACGAAGAAGCCCCCTCGCTTCCACGAGGGGGCTTCCACCGTCGGTGCGCCGTCAGGGACTCGAACCCCGGACCCGCTGATTAAGAGTCAGCTGCTCTAACCAACTGAGCTAACGGCGCCTGCTGACCTCGTAGACATTAGCACCCGGATCGGCGGGAGGAAAAATCGAATTCCCGGTGGTCGACGGGGCCGCCGACCTGCCCACCCTCACACAGGCCCACAGCAGTACGTCCGGCCCCGGGAGCCAGGGGTTACGGGTGTCCGGGGCGACCACCCAGCGGGGCCCGCCGGCGCCCGCGCCGCCGGTCAGGGGCGGAACGGTGACCGCGTCCCCCGTGCCGTGACAGAGCACCGGCGGCAGGGCGCCCTGCCGCCGGGGGCCGTCGGCGGAACCCGTGCCCCACTCCTCCCAGGCCAGCAGGGACGGCAGCCGCTGGGCCGTGCCGGGGGAGGCGAACAGCAGCATCCGGCCCCGGTGCGTGGCGACCGGGCCCGATCCCGGCCCCTCCGACCAGAGCTGCTCCAGCATGCGCCTGCCGAACAGCGCGGGGACGCTCACGACATCGAACGAGGAGCCGCACGGCAGCACGCCGGGGGAGCAGGGACGGGCCTCCCACTGCGAGAGCGTGCTGCGGGGGTAGGCCGAAGCACCCGCCAGCCACGCGGCACCGGACGCCGTGACCTGGGCGGCCCTGTCGTCGGCCCGGCGGTCCACGCGGTCCCGCAGCAGGGCGAAGATGTCGACACCGTGGCGCGGGGCGGCAGCGGTCCGCTGCGTCGTTTCGTCATTCAGCCATGCGCTCATGACGACATGTCTACCGGCCGTGACGTTCCTGTTCCCCAGAGTTGCCGAAAGTCGGACAGGACGGACCCCGGCGGAGTATCTTGCCCGACGGCATATGCCACAGGTGTACCCGCAGTGACGGACGGCCGTGCGGTGTCAGGGGCCGCCGTGGGGCCCCGGGGTCAGGGCGCGGGGGCGTCGAGCAGGGACCGGCCGAACTCGATCATCTTCTTGGCGTAGTCCTCGGTCCACTCCGCGCGCTCGGCTATGTCCGCGGCCGTGAGCCGGTCGAACCGCCGCGGATCCGCGAGCTGGGCGGCGGCCACGGCCTGGAACTCCACGGCCCGGTCGGTCGCCGCCCGGAAGGCGAGCGTCAGCTCCGTCGCGCGGGCCAGCAGCTCCTTCGGGTCCTCCATCGACTCCAGGTCGAAGAAGTGCTCAGGATCCGCCGCCGCTTCCGACGGCTCGAAGAGCAGCGGCGCCGGACGCAGCCTCTGCCGCTCGTTCCGCTCGGGTTGTGCCATGTGGTGTTCCTTCCTCGTGCGGCCGGACGGCCACCTTCCATTGTCCAGCCGAGCGCAAGAGCGCTGCCCAGAATCAGGGCGACCAATGCACGCGGTGCTCGGCGAGATGCGCCAGCACCGCGTGGTTCGCCTCCCAGCCGTCCGGGAACTTCACCGTCACGCCCAGCTGGACCGGCTCCGTCGACGGGTGCTCGTCCAGCAGGTCCGCCACCCCGGCACGGCACACCACCACGCACGCGTGGCGGTGCCGCGAGGCCAGGACGCACAGGCGGCCCGTCTCCAGATGGAAGGCCGTGGCGTCCGGGCGGCCCGACAGCGGGTGCAGGACCACGGTCACGTCGAACTCGCGGCCCTGGAGCCGGTTGGCCGTGTCCACCGCCACACCCGTCACACCCAGCTCCGCGAGCGCCGCCCGCACCGCGGCGGCCTGGTCGCGGTGGGCCGTGCCGACCGCGACCCGCTCCGCCGTCACCGGGACCGGATCCGGGCCACGCTCGCTCGTCGCGGCGCCGCCCCGGTCCAGCAGCCTGCGCACCACCAGCGCCACCGCCCGGACCGCCTCCGGGTCCGTGCGCGGGGTGTGCCGGGCCGGGAGCTCCAGCAGCCCCCAGCCGGACTCCGCCGCCTCGTCCAGCACCCGGTCGGGGCCCGACCCGTCCGAGGGCACGCCGAACGACAGCCGCCGGTCACCGTGGTCCGTACCGCTGCGGAACGGTGTGTACGGGTAGAACGCGTCCGACACCAGCGGCGCGGCCGACGCGGGCAACCGCCACGACACCGGCAGCCGGTGCTGCGGCAGCTCAGGATTGTGCGCGAGCAGAGTCGAGACGGCGCTCGCCGACGGGTCGTACGACAGGCCCGCCCACTGGTCGGCACCCACGATCGAGAACGGGTCGAGCTGGCCCGGATCCCCGACGAACAGCGCCCGCTCGAACAGTCCGGCCACCGCCAGGAGGGCGTCCGACCGCATCTGGTACGCCTCGTCGACGATCGCGTGCCCCCACGGCTCCACGTTCTTCACGTGCGCCCACTTCGCGGCCGTGGAGATGACGATGTCCAGGCCCGCCAGATCCGCCGCCTTCGCCGACTTCCGCACGTTGTCCAGGCCGTCCAGGACCTTGTCGTACGGATCGGAGTCGCTGCTGTGCAGCCGGCCCACCGGCAGCTCGGGGGCCTTCTCCGCCAGCCGCACCACCAGATCGTCCACCTGGGCGTTGGTCTGCGCGACGACCATCAGCGGGCGGCCTGCGGCGGCCAGCTCCAGCGCCGCACGCACCACCAGCGTCGACTTCCCCGCGCCCGGCGGCGAGTCCACGACGATGCCGCGCGCCGTGCCGCGCAGGGTGTCGCCGAGGATCGCGTCGGTCGCCCGCGCCGCAGCGGCCCCCGGGTCGGTAACGGCTGTCACAGGAGGTCCTCCGCGGTCACGGGGTCGGGCTGCTCGGCATGGCCGGTGGAGCCGGCGGCGCCCGGCGGACCGCCATGGGTCCACGGGGTGTCCTCCGGATCGGGCAGCTTCGGACCGCCCCGCTGGTCGTGTTCGAACAGGGTCCAGGCGATCCGGTCGCCAGGCTCGGGCACCGAACCGGGCGCGGGCTCCTTGCTCCGGCCCATCCGGTCCGTGATCCGCAGGACGAGGTCGACCGTGCCGGTGTGCGGGTCCTCGGCGGCGTACCCCACGAACTCCGCCGTCTGCGGCTTCCCCTCCAGCGAGCGGTACACCTTGGTCCGCTCGCCGAGATGCGGGCGCTCCTCGGTCCGCACCGTGACCAGCGGGCGCGGCGAGGGCCGCTTGGACTCGCTGTACGCCATCTCGATCTCCGTCACCTCCCCGACGAACGCCTCACCGGCCAGCCTGCGGCCCGCCAGCACCAGCGGGTCGTCGAGCGCCTCCTGGGCGTCCAGCTGCGCCTGGGCCGTCTCCCGCGAGGCCAGCTTCTGCGCGGCCGTGACCGCGTCGTCCCGGCGCGGCTGCGGGGGCTCGCCCGCCCGCACCCGGTCCCGGTGCGCGGTGAACGACCAGCGGTCCCTGGTCCAGCGGTCCTGGGCCCTGGCCCCCTCCGGCAGTTCCCGCAGCAGGTCGAGCCCCCGCCACACGGCGTCCCAGGTGGGCAGCAGCACCCCCGCGAGCAGCGACCTGATCTCCCGCTCCGCACCGCTCAGCTCGCCGAGCCGGGTGTCGGCGTCGAGGCCGTCCTCCGCGGCGGCCAGCGCCGTGCGCGCCCGGTCGTACCGCTCGATCGCGGGCGCCAGCAGCCTGTTGTCGAACGCCGGATCCGTCGCCGGTCCGGCCGGCGGGCAGACCAGCTGGCCGGCACGGTCCCGCTCCAGCTCCGCCCGGAGCGCGGCCTCCGCACCGGACTCGCCGTCCGGCGGATCGACCCAGGCGAGCAGCGCGCCGAGATGCTGGTCCTCCAGGCTGCTCTGTCCCGTCGCCCAGTGCCGGTTCAGCAGATCCGTCGTGGCCAGCAGCAGCGAGGAGCCGGGCACCCGGGCCCGCTCCCCGTAATGCGTCAGCCAGCGGCCGAGCAGCGGCACACGGGCGGGAGCCGGATAGGGGGTGTCCGGGTCGTCCTCGGCGGTACGCCGGAACCGCATGGACCGCCCGAGCAGCCGTACGAAGTCGAGGCCGGCCCTGCTGGGCACGATCAGCTGGGCCGCGTCCGTGCACAGCTCGACCTCGACCTTGACCTTCTTGCCGGTCCCGGCATCGACCTCGTTGCGCTCGGCCGGCTCGACGGCATCGGCGTACGACTCGATGTGCGGCAGCACCGCCTCGGCCAGCTCGGCGAGGAACGCGAACCGCAGATCGCGGTCGCGCGGCTGGGCCACCACCAGCAGCCGGGGCGCCGCGCGGTCCGTGCCCACGAGCACGCCGAGCGGGGCGCCGGCCTCACCGGCGGTCGTCAGCGGCACCAGCACGAGCGGCCGGTCCGTCAGATGGCGGTGGCGGACGGTGGCCAGCGGCTGGGCCCGGCCGCTGTCCACGGCCTCCAGCCGGGCGAGAGTGCTGATCAGCGACATGGAACGCCGCCGTCCACACCGGCCAGCGCTTCGGCCCGCAGCGCGGCGGCCCGGCGCAGGGCGGCAACCGTCGGGTCGGCCGCGTCGCCCTCCTTGCCGGCCGCCGCGGACAGCACCCCGGCGACCGTCGTCAGGCCTCCGAGCTCGCCCCGCACGCTCCGGCCGAGCGACTCCACCGCGCCCTCGGCGCGGGCCTTGGCCCGGCAGTGGAAGGCCAGCTCGCACGCGGCCAGGCACTCGGGGGCGTACGCCGCGGGGACCGTGTCGACCGCGGTGCCCAGCTCCTCGGGGGAGCAGCCAGGGTCGAAGGTCGTGCCCTCGGGGAGGGCGGCCGCGATGTCCTCGACACGGGTCAGCCTCGTCAGCTGGCGGCTGGTGACGGCACGCTGTTTGCGCACGTCCACGACCGAGGCGGTCGGCAGGTTGGAGAAGTCCTTCGGGCAGACGAGCAGGATCCGGTGCCCGACCCGGGCGCCCTCCGTCTTCGCGGCGATCCGCTCCAGCGCCAGGACGTAGACCGCGGACTGGCGGGCCGCCGCACCGACCTTCGCGGCGTCCGCCGAACTGTCGATCATGGGGAAGGACTTGATCTCGACGACCGTCCAGGTGCCGTCGGGATGCACCACCACGGCGTCCGGCTCCAGGTAGGCGGGGGAGCCCGCGACCTCCAGGGCCAGCATCGGATGGTCGAGCAGCGCCCAGCCGCCCGCCTCCGTGGCCTCGCGCAGCGCCAGCGCCGTACGCGCGGCGCGGCCCTCGGGGCCGGCTGCCGTCAGATCGGGCACCACGGCCGAGTCCGGCGCTTCGGCGCCGCCGCCGAGCCGCTCGACGAGGAGGCGTAGCAGCTCCGTCCCGCCGTCGGCCTTGACCTTCGCCTCGAAGGCGTTGCCCCGCACGAACGCGAACTGCGACTGGCCGAACGCCGCGGGGGAGCCGAGCGCGGTGGCCAGCACGGCCTTGTCGACGCCCGCGCCGTCGAGCAGGGCGCGCCGCTTGCATCCCGGGTTGGCCGCGAGCGCGGCCAGCGCGCGTGCGTCGAGCGGATGCGGCGCGACGGCCGGACCGCGCAGCTCAGCGAGCCGCTGCCGGAGCGTCGTCGCTGGCTTCGACTGCGGAGCGGGTGCGCGCGTCGCTGGAATCTGCGGAGGCGGTCCGCCGGCCGGGTATTCGCTCACCCGCGGAAGTCTTGCATCCCTCACTGACAATCGTGGATACCGTGGGGGTGACGGATGCGGGCACCCGTGCGAACACCGCCCTCACCCGGTCCTTGACGCGGTCCGCGAGCCGCATCAACGGCATGGTCAGCAGTGCGCCGACGGCCATCACGGCGGCGCCGGCCAAGGCGTCGAGGAAATAGTGGTTCGCCGTGCCCATCACCACGAACACGGTGATCAGCGGATAGGCGATCCCCGCGGCCCGGACGAGCGGGTGGCGCCCGTGGCGCCACAGCAGGACGCCGCACCACACCGCCCAGCCGACGTGCAGGCTGGGCATCGCCGCGTACTGATTGGTCATCCCGCTGAGCCCGCGGGGGGCGCTCGCGCCCGTGCCCCACCACCCGTACGCGCTGTACTGCGCCATGGTGTCAACGAAACCGTGGTGGGCGTCGAGCAGCCGGGGCGGACAGGTCGGCATCAGCGTGAAGCCGGCCAGCCCGAGGAGGGTGGAGGTCATCAGCCAGGTACGGGCCGCCCGGTAGGCGGCGGTACGGCGCCGGAAGACCCAGACCAGGACGGCCGGGGTGACCAGGTAGTGCAGGGAGGCGTACGCGAAGTCGGCGGGTATCCCGAGCGTGGGGTTGCCGGTCAGGATCCGGTTGAGTGGGTGCTCGGCGTTGAGATGCAGCGCCTTCTCCAGGCGGAGTATCGCGAGCCCGTTCTCGACGGCCGCCGGTATGTTCTCGTGGACCAGCAGCCGGCCCGTCGAATACAGCCCGTACACCACCGCGATCAGCGGAAGCTCCGTCCACCAGCGGGGCCGGTGACCGGAGGACGGTGTCGCGGCGGTGGCGTGCGGCATCCGGCAGCTCTCCCCAGTGTTCATGCGGTCGTCGGCGGGCGTTCAACCGTACGGTGGTCGTATGTCCTGATTCCCCCCGGGGCCGGTCCCACGCGGACAGCCCTGGTCATGCGTGGGGAGGGACGCGGACGCCGCCCCGCAGGTTGCCCGTGAAGCATGTGGGAGATGATGGAGCGGGGCCCGGTCCCGCACCGGTCTCCCAGCCGGCCGCTCGCGTCCGCCGCCCCGTCGCCGTCCCGGACACCGCCGTCCCGGACCCACCAGATCCTAGGGTCCCCGGATCTTCGGATCTCCGTATTTTTTCAGGGAGAGCCGTCATGGCACCGCGAATCCTGCTCGCCCGGCACGGCCAGACACAGTGGTCGGTCCAGGGCAATCACACCGGCAGGACCGACATTCCCCTCCTCGACACGGGCCGCGAGGGCGCCAAGCTGCTCGGTGAACGGCTGCACCGGGAGCCCTGGGGCGGCCTGCCCGGCGTCGAGGTGCGGACCAGCCCGCTCGTCCGGGCCTCCGAGACCTGCGCGATCGCCGGATTCGGTGAGCGGGCCCAGCCGTGGGACGCGCTGATGGAGTGGGACTACGGGGATTACGAGGGGCTGACCCCGGCGCAGATCAAGGCGGACCGGCCGGACTGGCTCATCTGGCGCGACGGGGTCCCGGGGGGCGAGAGCCTCGCCTCACTGGCGGCCCGGGCGGACGAGGTCGTCGAGTGGGCGCGGTCCGCCGACCGCGATGTGCTGGTCTTCGCGCACGGTCACATCCTGCGGGCGCTGGGGGCGCGGTGGCTGGGCGAGGACGTGTCGTTCGCCGCGCGGATCAGGCTGGAGCCCACGTCGCTGTCGGTGCTGGGGTGGGCGTACGGCCTCCCCGCGCTGGAGCGCTGGAACGACACGGGCCACCTGGACCGCTGACCCGGGGGACCCGGTTCGGTCTCTTGCTCGGGCGAGCACATCCAACTCGGGCCGTCCCATTCAAGCCCGCTCGCTCTTCGGCTCGGGCCGGCCCATTCAAGCCCGTCCGGGCTGGGTTCTGCCCGCCTGGACCGGGGTCAGCGGGCCCGCCTCACGCGTCCGGGGGCAGCTCCTCGTAGCGGGCCAGGAGGGCCGTCACCTCCGGGCCGCCCCGGGGACGGAGCACCCGTACGGCGCTCGCCAGCATCCCGCGGATCCGGGAGGACTGGACACGGTCCAGGAGGTCCAGCACCTGGTGGCCCGCCGCCGCGGCCTCGTCGGCCGTGCCCGCCCGCGCCAGGTCACCGGCGAGCTGCGCGCGGTACAGCGCGAGGTTCCGGGTGAAGTGCGGGTCCTGCAGCCGGGTCGCCCGCCGGGCATGCCGCGCCGCCCGGGGCCAGTCACCCAGCGCCGACCAGCACTGCGCCTCCAGCAGCTCCAGCTCCGCCTCCCTGAAGAAGGTCATCCACTCAGGGTCCGCGTCGCTCGGCCCGCGCTCGAACGCCGTCTGTGCCCGCCCGATCGCCTGCTCGCATCCCGTGCGGTCCCCGAGCCATGCCCTGGCCCCCGCCTCCCGCAGCGCCAGCAGGGCCAGCAGCCGCGGTGAGCCGAGCGGCCCGGCCGCCCGCTGCCCGGCCTCCGCCGCGCGGACGGCCTCCCGGGCCCGCCCCGTGTCGCGGGCCAGGAACGAGGCGTTGCAGAACGCGTGCGCCTCCAGCGCGGCGTCCCCGGCCAGCCGGGCCGTCGCGAGCGCCTCCGCGTAATGGGAGCGCGCGTCGTCGAAGCGCCCCGAGTCGTGGGCCAGCCAGCCCACGGAGATCGCCAGCTCACCGGCGCCGGCGTGCAGCCGGTCCGCCGTGCTGCGCCGCGCCGTGGTCCCGGAGTCGAGCAGGGCGTACGCGGCCCGGAGCGGCTGGGAGGCCCGCCGGTAGAGGCCGTCCGCGCCGTGCCGGTCGTCCAGCAGCCGGATCTGGCGCACGGCCTTCTCCACGGCGCTCACCTCGGCTTCGCCGATCCGGCGCTGCGCGGGGACGGTGAGGGGGCCCGCGGCGGACGCATGGCCGCCCAGGCCCAGGGACGCGGCCGCCACCGTGGCGGTACCGCTGGTCATGAACACGCGACGCAGCACGTCGCTCTCCTCGTGGATCTCGCTGTCGAGCGCGGGGGGTGTGGTGGGCGGGGGCAGAGGTGTCGTGCGGGCCCCCCGGCCGCGCACGCTCTCGCGCGCCGAGAAGCCCAGGTCCGCGAGGCTCGCCCCGGGGAACATGTGCAGGAACACCCGTTCGTACGCGTAGTTGGGGCAGCGGATCTCGCCGGACTCCACGCGTCCGATGTACCGGGCGTCGCACGCGACGTGTTCACCGATCTCGCGTGCGGCCCGGCGGATCGCGGCCGCGAACTCCCCGGCGGAGCGCTGTCCGCGCAGCCGCCGGAAGGCGAGGTTGGGAACTGCCCGTGTCGACACCATGGCGGGGCCCTCTCTGGTGCAGCCGGGCTCGTGCTTCCGGTGTCCCGGCGGAGCAAGAACGTACCTGCTGTGACAGACCGCACACGCAGCGTTTAGCCATAAAGCGGACATCTCACCCATGATCCGCCATGAACTGCCACCCTTTACGGCGGTGTGCCGCCGTAGCCCTTGACGCCGTCGGCGCGTTGGTCCTTGCGGAGACGGGGCGCGGCACCGCCCCGCTGAGATGAAGAGGAGGGGTTCCCTTGCCTCATATGGACAGCGCCCCGGAAACCACACCGTGCGACCTGGTGACCGTCCCGGCGCGTCAGGGCCTGGAGGCCGTGGACATCCTGCGCAGGGGAGCGGAGAACGAGTCCGTCGGCCCGATCCTGCACGACGGAGCCTGCGCCGTCCTCGGCTTCCTGGTGCCACCCGGTACGGCGGAGGCGTGGGACGTACCCGGCAGCGCCTGTACGAGGACGGACGGCCGCGGGCTGCGCGTTCCCGCCGAGCCGCCCGTGATCGGCGGGGGGTGGCTCCTGCCGCCCGCCGAGGAGACCCCGGTCACCGATCCGGCCGTCCTCCGGGCCGCCCTCGACCAGGCGGCCAGGCTCATCGAGGCGGCTGACAACTGCCGCTGAGGCCATAATGGCCAGGTGGGCGGGGTTTCCCGCCGTCGCCGGCCCTCCCGGGGAACCGGCCCGAACCGGTGAGTAGTGGGGACGAGCGCGCGTGGCACGTCGAGGAGCGGCCCGGGGCGCGAGCGACCGGAAGCGGTCCGAGCGCCGGCAGGAGTCCGTCTCCGCGACGGTGGACGGGGGCCTCGCCGAGCTCGTGCCCGACCGTGAGCGCCCGCGCGCGTGGACGCTGCTGCTGGACGGCGCCCCGCAGTCCCATGTGGACCTGGACGATCCCGCGTACCTCTCGTTCGAATACCAGCGCAGGCTCGGCCATGTCATCGATCTCGCCGCGCCGCCCGGCCGGCCCCTCCAGGTGCTGCACCTCGGCGGCGGAGCCTTCACGCTCGCCCGGTACGTCGCCGCGAGCCGCCCGCGCTCCACGCAGCAGATCGTGGAGATCGACGCGCCCCTCGTTCAACTGGTGCGGCGGGAGCTGCCCCTGGACCCACAGGCGCGGATACGGGTCCGCTCGGCGGACGCCCGCGCCGGGCTCGGCAGGATCCAGGACGGCTGGGCCGACCTCGTCATCGCCGATGTCTTCGGCGGGGCCCGCACCCCCGCGCACCTCACCTCCGTCGAATTCCTCGCCGAGGTGCGCCGGGTGCTGAAGCCCGGCGGGCAGTACGCCGCCAACCTCGCTGACGGCCCGCCGCTCGCCCATCTGCGCGGCCAGATCGCCACGGCCGCCTCGCTCTTCCCCGAGCTGGCCCTGGCCGCCGATCCGACCGTCTGGCGCGGCCGCCGCTTCGGGAACGCGGTCCTGGTCGCCTCCGACCTGCCGATCGCCGTCGCCGACCTGACCCGGCGGGTCGCGAGCGACCCGCACCCCGGCCGTGTCGAACAGGGCCGCGCGCTCGCCGACTTCACGGGAGGCGCCGCCGTCGTCACCGACGCGGGCGCCAAGCCGTCCCCGGCCCCGCCGCCCGACGCGTTCTCGTAACCGGACTACTGGTCCACGGTCTCCACGGTCGGCGGATGGCCGTTCCAGGTGCAGAACACCGAGACCGTCGCACCCGCCCCGTCGCTGAAGTCCACCCGGATCCACTCCGGGTTCGTCCACACCTGCATCGACCAGCCCGGCTCCGGCGTCGCCGAGACCAGCTTCGCCGAGGCATCCGCCAGCTCCAGGACGACCCTGCCCCCGCGCGTCGGGTAGCTCTTCACCTCGCCCGAGGCGGCCGGGGGCGCAGGGGGTTCTGCCGCCCCGCTGCTCGCGGCCGGCGGCCGGGAGGACGGTTTCCGGGAGGGCCGTGGGGACGCCCGGGCCGTGGAGCGGGAGGCGGTGGCACTCGGCGAGGGGGAGGGCGGCGCGCGGTGCGTCGAGGACGACACCGGCTCGTCCGTCGCCTGCGCGCCCCGCGCCCCCACCGAGATCGGAACCGCACGCGGAGGGTCGTACGCCGTCCCCGACATGACCGTGTGCACGCCCCACCACGACAGGGTCACCGCCGCACCCGTGGCGAGCGACCACGCGATCGCGTGTACGAGTCCTCGTTGCATCGGGCACATCCTGCACCACCCGCACACGTGCTGTCCGGGAGGGACCCCGTTCCTCCGGATGGGCTACGGTGCGGCGCATGCCTAGTGTGCTCGTGGTCGAGGACGACCAGTTCGTACGTTCCGCCCTCATCCGGCACCTGACCGAGGCCTCGCACACCGTACGGAGCGTCGGGACCGCGCTCGAAGCGCTGCGCGAAGTCGCCCACTTCCGCTTCGACGTCGTCGTCCTCGATCTCGGGCTGCCCGACCTCGACGGCTCCGAGGCCCTGAAGATGCTGCGCTCCATCACCGACGTACCCGTGATCATCGCGACCGCGCGGGACGACGAGGCCGAGATAGTCAGGCTCCTCAACGACGGTGCCGACGACTACCTGACCAAACCGTTCTCGGTGGAGCACCTCTCCGCCCGCATGGCGGCCGTCCTCCGCCGCACCCGTGGCCCCGGCGCCCAGGCGCCGCCCCCGCGGGTCCTCCAGGTCGGCGGGCTCTCCATCGACCCGCTGCGCCGCCAGGCCGAACTGGACGGCGCCGCGCTGGACCTGACCCGCCGTGAATTCGACCTTCTGGCCTTCCTCGCCGGCCGCCCCGGCGTCGTCGTCCCGCGCCGCGAGCTGCTGGCCGAGGTCTGGAAGCAGTCCTACGGCGACGACCAGACCATCGACGTCCATCTCTCCTGGCTGCGCCGCAAACTGGGCGAGACGGCCGCCCGGCCGCGCTATCTGCACACCCTGCGCGGAGTCGGCGTCAAGCTCGAACCACCGGCCCCGGGGCCGTCCGCATGAGATGGGCCCTGGTCAGGGTCTGCCTGGCGGTCACCGCCATGGTCGTGATCGCGTTCGCCGTCCCGCTCGGGCTCGTCATCAAGGAGATGGCCCGTGACCGCGCCTTCTCCGACGCCGAGCGGCAGGCCGCCACGATCGGCCCGACCCTCACCATCACCACCGACCGTGAGGAGCTGACCCGGGCCGTCCTGTCCACCGAGCCCGGCGGCCGGGGACGCCTCGCGGTCCACGTCCCCGCAGCCGGACAGGGCGGCGACCGCCTGGAGATCGGCACCCGGCGCGCCACCCGCGAGGACCTGGAGACCGTACGGAAGTCGGGCCGCGCCTCCATCGCCGAGGTGCCCGGCGGCTCCGCGCTGCTCCAGCCCACCGCGCTCGGCTCCGGAGGCATCGCGGTCGTCGAGGTGTTCGTGCCCGAGGACGAGGTCTCCAACGGCGTCGGAACGGCCTGGCTGGTGCTCGCCGGGGTCGGGATCGCGCTGATCGTCGGCTCGGTGGCCGTGGCCGACCGGCTCGGCGTACGGATGGTGGAGCCCGCCCAGCGGCTCGCGGGCGCCGCCCAGGACCTGGGGGAGGGCCGGCTGGGCACCCGGGTCCCCGAGGAGGGCCCCACCGAGCTCCGCTCCGCCGCGGTCGCCTTCAACTCGATGGCCGACCAGGTGGTCCAGCTCCTGGCCAACGAACGCGAACTGGCCGCCGACCTCTCGCACCGGCTCCGCACCCCGCTGACCGTGCTCCGCCTCAACGCCGCCTCGCTGGGCGAGGGCCCGGCCGCCGAGCAGACCAGGGCGGCCGTCGAACAGCTGGAGCACGAGGTAGACACGATCATCCGTACGGCCCGGGAACAGCGCCCGCAGACCCAGGGCGGGCAGACGGGGGCGGGAGCCGGGTGCGACGCGTCGGAGGTCATCCGGGAACGCATGGGGTTCTGGTCGGCGCTGGCCGAGGACGAGGGGCGCACGGTGCGGCTGGCGGGTGTGGACCGCACCGTACGGATCCCGGTGGCCCGGCCCGAGCTGGCCGCCGCTCTGGACGCGCTGCTCGGCAACGTGTTCCGGCACACCCCGGAAGGCACCGCCTTCGCGGTCGACGTGCACCACACCGGCCACGCGGTGATCGTGCTGGTCTCGGACGCCGGGCCCGGGATACCCGATCCGGAATCCGCCCTGGCCAGGGGTGCCAGCGGGCGGAACGGGGCGCGGGGCGAGGTGGGTTCGACCGGCCTCGGTCTCGACATCGTCCGCAGGGTCGCCGAATCCACCGGCGGCGACCTGCGGATCGGGCGGTCGGTGCTCGGCGGCACGGAGGTGCGCATCTGGATAGGGCTCGACGGCGGCCCGGCCGAGCGCGCGCGCCGGGGGCACCGGGTGGGGCGGCGTACCGGAAGGCGGGGGCCCCGGGGAGCGCGAGGCCGGAACGCAGAGTTCCGAGGTGCTCAGGGGGCCGGCCCGAACCCCAGGGACAGCCGGTCTTAAGTCGATAGCTGCTGCGATTCCGTCTGGTGCACGGTTTGGCCAGTCTCCTCGGATCTGACCCAGGCGGTGTCTGGTACCGCGAGCTTCGTGAACACCTGCTCCGCGCGTTCCGGAGTCAGCCGCATAGCGCCGTACCGTCCCAGCGTGTATCCGGTGCGATGCCCTGCAGGCCACCCGCCCTGGCTGCCCCGCCGGATGCCTGGGTGTGCAGGGCTCGCTGGCCTCCGGCGACTCCGGGCGGCCGGCCCAGGAAGCCCTGAGCGCCTGGCGCGACGAGGCCCGTGCTCGCCTCCGCCACCGGTTCCAGCAGGCCGTCGACGAGGGTGATCTGCCCCCCGGCGTGGACCCGGAACCGCTCGCTCGATACGTCATGACCGTAGCGAACGGCATCGCCGTCCAGGCTGCCGACGGTGCCACCCGCTCCGAACTCCAGCAGGTGGCCGACGTCGCGCTGCGGAACTGGCCACCCGTCTGACAGCAGGTGCCGCGGGAAGAACCGCGTCAGCGCGCTCGCGCCGGCCGACCATGATCACCGGCTTGGCGTCAACTGCTGTACTGATGCTCCCCGAGGCCGGAGTACCCCGGGTGTCCGCTGTCATCCAATTGGCTTTGTTCGCGAGTCGAGTACGGTTCGTAGGTGTCACGCCTCAGCGCACGGTAATGACCAGCTTCCCCGTGGTGCGGCCCGTCTCTCCCAGGACGTGGGCCCGGGCGCCTTCGGCGAGTGGGAAGGTGCCGGAGACGTGGGCACGGAGCCTGCCCCGGGCTACGAGCTCGGCGACGGCGCGCATCCCGGCCCCGTCGTGCTCAACGATCAGGATGACGGCGCGGACCTGTGCCTTTTCCGCCGCTGCCTGGGTGTCCTCGGCGCCCGGCATCAGGGAGACGAGGACACCGCCGGGGCGGAGCACGCCCACGGAACGGGTGGCAGTCTCCCCGCCGAGGGTGTCAAGGACGACGTCGTAGCGCTCCTCGGTTTCGGCGAAGTCCTCTGAGCGGTGGTCGATGCAGGCATCCGCGCCGAGCTCGCGCAGGAAGTCATGCTTGGGGGCGCTCGCCGTCCCGGTGACGTGCGCGCCGCGCTCCTTGGCTATCTGTACGGCGAGATGACCGACTCCGCCGGCTGCGGCGTGGATCAGCACCCGCTGTCCGGCCCGGAGGTCCGCGGTCTCGACGAGGGCCTGCCAGGCGGTGAGCGCGGCCAGCGGCAGAGCGGCCGCGTGGATGTGGTCGATCCCGGTGGGCTTGGCGGCGAAGGCGCGGGTGGGGCCGGTCACGTACTCGGCGTGGGAGCCGGCCCCGTACGGGTAGGGCAGCATGCCGAACACCTCGTCACCGGGCCGGAAGAGGGTGACGCCGAACCCGGTCTCCACCACGGTGCCGGAGACGTCCCAACCGAGGGTCAGCGGCGGGGGCGGCAGGAAGATGCTCAGGGCGCGGTGCTTGAAGTCCGTGGGGTTGAGTCCGGCCGCGTGCACGGCGACGAGGATCTCCCCAGGGCCGGGCGAGGGCCGCAGAAGCTCAGTCAGCTGCAGGACCTCGGGGCCGCCGAGGGCCGTCTGGTGCAGGGCGAGCATCACGGGGGCGCCGTCCGGAGCGGCGCGGTCCGCGGCGGCGCGGTCCGGAAAGTCCGTGGCAGCCGCCGGGTCCGGGAAGTTGAGGTGCTCAGAGGTGTCCGTCGAAGTCATGTCTCGATCCTGGCCGTACGGTCCGTCCGGGGCGATTGGCAAGAAGGTCAGCCTCCGATACATTCTTGCCATGCCCCTCGGCCCTGCCACCCGTCCCGCGTCCGCCGCCCCGTCCCAGGCCCGCGACCTCGCCGACCGCGCGGCCGAACTGGACTGCGGGCTGCGCCCGGATCTGCGGCCCGGCGCCCACAAGGTCGTCGTCCTTGCCCTCGACGGCGTCTATCCCTTCGAACTCGGCATCCCTCACCGGATCCTGGGTTCCGCCGATGGCCGCTACGAGGTGCTGTCCGCGAGCGTGGACGGGCAGCCCGTGCATACCGACTCGGACCTGATCGTCACCCCCGGGCACGGCCCCGAGGTGCTGGCCGAGGCGGACACCGTGGTCATCCCTCCGTACGCGATCTCCCCGGCGTCGGCCACCCCGGACCCGCACGCCCTCGCCGCCCTGTCCCGCGTCCGCCCTGGTACCCGCCTGGTGTCCATCTGTACCGGTGCCTTCCTGCTGGCCGCCGCCGGTCTCCTGGACGGGCGCCGGGCCACCACCCACTGGGAGCTCACCGACCACTTCCAGGCGTTGTTCCCCCAGGCCGAGTTCGACCCCGGTGTGCTCTTCGTCGACCACGGTGACGTGCTGACCTCCGCAGGGGCGGCGAGCGGTGTCGACGTCTGCCTGCACCTGGTGCGCCGAGACCACGGCAGCGAGGTCGCCAACCAGGTCGCCCGCCGCTGCGTCGTGCCGCCATACCGGGACGGAGGGCAGGCACAGTACATCGAGCGGCCGCTGCCGCCGGCGAGCGGAACCGGCACCGGGCCGACCCGCGATTGGGCGCTGCAGCGGCTGGAACAGCCTCTGCAGTTGGACGAGCTGGCCGCGCACGCGGCCATGAGCACCCGTACGTTCGCCCGGCGCTTCCGGGAGGAGACCGGTCTGAGCCCCGGCCGCTGGCTGACCCAGCAGCGGTTGCGACGGGCGCGGCACCTGCTGGAGTCCACCGACCTGCCGGTGGAACGGGTCGCCCACGAGGTCGGCTTCGCCACCGCCACCTCGCTCCGACGGCACCTGGCGGCGGAGGCCGGGGTCGCCCCGTCGGCCTACCGGCGCACTTTCCGTGCCTCGGGCGCGGCTGCGGGCAACGTCAGGGAAGCATCAGGGCCTGAGGGCTGACGGGCTCAGCCCCGACGGCCAGCTAGAGCGTGTAGATCCTCCGCCCACTCCCGACCGAGATCGTTGAGCACGGTGCGAGCCTCTATCTGCTCCCAGCCGCTCCGCGCCACCAGGTCCCCGCGATCTCCCATAGTCGGACCGGCACAATCCAGTCCCACCGCCCACTCTTCATGAAGGCGGTCTACCCAGACGCGGCATGTAGGGCTCTGTCCTAAGCGTTGGGCCGCGCAGATGAAGATCCGTATCGTCGGCCTTCCGGGCCCGGCCTGCGGCATTGACGACCGCGTCGGCCCCGGCGTCGGCGACGAGCGCCGCGATCTGCTCCGGTCCTGCTGTCACAGATCGAAGCCCGCGGGGCTACCCGGAGGATGCCGAGATCCGGCCGGAGGAAGCCCTGGCTCACCGCCGTACGTACCCGTGGGCCAGAAAGGGGGGCAGGACCGTCGTGCATCACCCCCGTAACGAAATGATCCGCTTCCTTGTGCGGGCCGCGTCCACGCCCGTGAAGTGGGCTGATGCACTTTCCGACAGCAGGCGGTCCGTTCTTCCGCCACTTGCGCGTGTGGCACGCCGTGGCGGCCTCCCTCGTAGTGGTGGCGGTGATGGCGTTCCTCGTCCTTCGGCCGTCAGGCGGCGCGCGTGCGGTGCCCAACAGTCCCTGCCGGGCGGTCGATTCCGCGCGCGAGGCCACGCCCGCGACCCCCGACCTCGACGGGGACGGCCTCGTCGATCTGGTGCACGAGATCTCCGAGACGGAGAACTTCGACCTCTTCGTCGTGCCCGGCTCCGAGCACGGTCCTGACCCCGACCGCACGACCGTCTTCGCCCACGACGACCTCGGTGTACCGCACGACGTCCAGACGGGCGACGACCCGTTGCAGCCCACGGTCGCCGACCTGGATGAGGACGGCCACGCCGACCTCGTCGTGAGCGGCGCCGCCCAGGTCCTGTGGGGAGGCCCCAAGGGCCCGCGGATCGGCGGAGCGCACGGGCGTGTGCCACTGCCGGGCAGCGGATACCACACCGCGCCGGTCGCCGGCGACTTCGACGGGGACGGTCACACCGACCTCGCGGTGTTCAGGGACTCGAACGAGGCTCGGGAACTGGTCGTCCTCAAGGGACCGTTCAAGCGCTCCGGCGCCCCGGTCAGGACCGTGGAGATCCCCAGCCCGGTCCACGAGGGCGCGTCACCCGTACTGGTCGCCGGGGACGCGAACGACGACCGTGCCACCGATCTCGCGCTCTACGACTCTCCGTGGGTTCCGCCCCTGCTGTTCACCGGCGGCGCCCGTACGGTCGGCGGCCTTAGCAAGGAACCCAAGCGGCTGCCGGAGGGCGAGAACATCGTCTTCGGCGACTTCGACGGCGACGGGCGCCAGGACATCGCCATCGGTCGGAGCTTCGTCGACAGCTACGACGAGGTCGACACACCTCACCGGCGCGGCCAGGTCAACGTCCGCTACGGGAAGGAGCCGGGGAAGTGGGTCACCATGGACGGCGGCGACTTCAAGGAGGGCTTCGGCACCAGGCTCGCCGTCGGGGACTTCAACGGCGATGGCTGCGACGACCTGGCCGTACAGCTCACCAAGAAGAAGGAGGCGGGGGACGCGCGGATCGAGGTGCTGCAGGGCGGCTCCGAGCACGGGCTCGGATCGAAACCCTGGCACTCCACCAAGCGGTCCGTGCCGGGTGACGACGGCCCCGACGGTGGCACGCTCTTCGCCGTCCACGACTGGGACGGCGACGGCCGCGCAGAACTGACCATTCTCGGCGAGGACAGATGGTGGATCACCGACGGCACGGGCCGCGAGGAGGCATCCTTCCCGGTCGCCCCCAGCAAGGATCAAGGTTCGTAGGTACATGCTTGCTGTCCCGGGCCCGTAACGGGTGCCGCTCTGCCGCCTCGGCGATCACGCCCTCGAACTGCTGCCGCAGCCGCTCGGGATACGGGCCGTACTCACCGACCGGTAGATACGGCTCGACGAACCCCCGTTCCTGGCACGTCAGTTGCGCGTGCCTCATGCACACTGGACTACCGGATCCACCTTCGCAACGAGAGCGACTCCGGCAAATTGATCACGACTCGATGCAGGGCAACACCTGGGGCGCCGCAGGTCGGTGATCGAGCGGACGATGTCGTGGCTGTCCGGCTACCGCAGGCTCAGCCCCCCTACGAACGCCAACCAGGCAACTACTGGGCCTTCCTCGGCCTCGCCGCAGCCCTCTGCTGCTACAGACGACTCCTCAAACTCGCCATGTAGGACACCGTCTTAACCGGCACCGATGTCTCCCTTAAGCAAACCCTAAGAACAGCAACTCGGGTCCCATGAGTACCTTTTGCCTGGTTGCCGGCGGCTAGCGTGCAGACGCAATCACCCCCCGGCAGGACAGAGGCACGCGATGGGCACCAGTACGCACCGCCGCACGACGAGCACCCGCACGAAGGCCGTCGGCGCCCTCGTCGCGGCGGCCGTCGTGGGCGGCACGGTCTTCGCGCTCACCGGCACCGCGCAGGCGGCGGCCGTGGGCGCCACGTACACGAGGGCCAGCGGCTGGACCGGTGGCTACACCGGGCAGTACGTCGTCTCGAACGACACCGGGACGGTCCAGTCGGGCTGGACGCTCGAATTCGACCTGCCCGCCGGCACGGAGATCGACTCGCTCTGGAACGGCGAGCACACCGTCAGCGGAAACCACGTCACCGTGAAGCCCGAGAGCTGGAACAAGGACATCGCTCCTGGCGCGTCCGCGACGGTCGGCTTCGTCACCACGTCCGACCCCGCGACGGCCGCCGCCGATCCGGAAGGCTGCCGCATCAACGACGCCGCCTGCTCCGCGGACGGCGGCGCGACCCCGGAACCGAGCGGACGCCCGACCGGGACCCCGGCGCCCACATCGACGCCGACGGAGGACGCCACGCCCACGGAGACCGCGACGGCCGAACCGTCCGAGATCCCCGGGGGCACGGCCGGCGGAGCGGGATTCGCCCCGTACGTCGACACGTCGCTCCACCCCGCCTACGACCTCCTCGACACCGCGTCCAGGACCGGCGTCGAGGAGTTCAACCTGGCGTTCATCACGTCGGGCGGCAGCTGCGCCCCGCTGTGGGGCGGGGTCACGGGACTCGCCGACGACAAGGTGGCCGCCCAGATCGGCGCGCTGCGGGCCGAGGGCGGCGACGTGCGGGTCTCCTTCGGCGGGGCGGCCGGCGCCGAACTGGCGCTGCACTGCTCCTCGGTGGAGGAGCTCGCCGCGGCGTACGCCGAAGTCATCGACACGTACGAGCTGACCAAGGTCGACTTCGACATCGAAGGCGGCGCACTGCCCGACACCGCCGCCAACTCCCGACGCTCGGCCGCCATCGCCCAGCTCCAGAAGTCGCACCCCGGTCTCGACGTGTCCTTCACGCTGCCCGTGATGCCCGAGGGGCTGACCCAGCCGGGCGTGGACCTGATCGCGGACGCGAAGAAGAACGGAGTCTCCATCGACGCGGTCAACATCATGGCGATGGACTACGGGGCGTCGTACAGCGAGGACATGGGCGACTACGCCACCCAGGCGGCCACCGCCACGCAGGCCCAGATCAAGGGCGTGCTCGGGCTCACGGACGCGGAGGCGTGGAAGGCCGTCGCGGTCACCCCGATGATCGGCGTGAACGACGTCGCCACCGAGATCTTCACCGTCGAGGACGCCACGCAGCTGGTGGAGTTCGCCCAGGAGAAGGGCATCGGCCGGCTGGCGATGTGGTCGGGCACGCGGGACGCGCAGTGCGAGGGCGGCGCGAAGCCGACCGCGGACGCGACCTGCAGCTCGGTCCTCCAGGAGCCGCTGGCCTTCACCAAGGCGTTCGGCGCCTTCGGATAGTCCGCACCACCCCTTCGGCCATCACCTCGACGCGCGCGTCCCGGCCGCCCCCCACGCCCCCCACACCCGGCCGGGACGCGCGTCCCCTCCGTACCCCTCCAGGCCCGTTCCCCGGTGCGCGGAGGGGTACTGCTGTGCCCGCCCGTACGGAAGGAACCGGAACCTCCCCGCGCCGCAGTGGAGTTCGGGGAAAGAACACGGAAACGCCCCATGACCCCCCTGTGCACCTCCGTGACCCCCCGCCCCGTTCATTTTCCGGCGGGCCTTTCGTGACGGCGGGGGCTCGAGGGGCCCTTTCGAGCGTGGCGCGGAAATCTGCGCGGCGGACGGCCCTTTCTCACGGCCGGAACGGCATGCCGACGCCCAACACCTCGCTGAGCTGCGGCAATTGGGATTCCCGCGCACTTCACATGCAGGGTGCGGAGGTAAACGCAAGCCCTCGGTCGGACACGTTCCCGTGACTTGCAGGACACGCTCGGGCAACGGAAGCGTCTTCAACTCTTGACACCCACCCCGGGAGGTAGCAATCTTCCGGCATCAGCGCATGGGAGCGCTCCCATATCGGACGAGGTTTTTCGCTCGTGCGGGGGACGGCACCGCCCATGTCGTCTCCGCACCACCGGCACCCGCACCCACCAGCGCGTATGCCGCAGATCGAACGCAAGTCCCACCCTGGAACAAGGAGTAGTGGAATGCGCATCACCCGCACCGTCGCAGGTCGAAGCCGCAGAACCGCCATCATGGCCACAACGGGCCTCACGGCCGCCGCCCTGCTGCTGACCGGCTGCGGCGATTCCGGCTCGGATTCCGACGAGGCCGACGCGGACGGGAACATCACCCTGACCCTCGCCGACTTCGGACAGTTCGGGTACAAGGAGGCGAAGCTCTTCGAGAAGTACCACGAGCTCCACCCGAACATCACGGTCAAGGCGAACACCGCCGCCGAAGAGCCGGTCTACTACACCAAGTTCCTCCAGCAGCTCAACACGGGCAGCGGCCTGGCCGACGTGCAGGGCATCGAAGTCGGCCGCGCGAAGGAACTCGTCGACACCAAGGCGGACGCCTTCGCCGACCTGTCCAAGGTCATCGACACCAGCCAGTGGGTGAACTGGAAGGCGCTGCAGGCGACCACCGACGACGGCAAGGTCATCGGCGCCGGTACCGACATCGGCCCGATGTCCATCTGCTACCGCCGTGACCTCTTCGAGCAGGCCGGACTGCCCACCGACCGCGAGGAGGTCGCCGCGAAGCTCGCCGGCGGCTGGGAGGACTACCTCAAGCTCGGTGAGGAGTACGTGAAGAAGGCCCCCAAGGACACCTTCTTCATGGACTCCGCCAGCGCCATGTACAACGGCGTGGTGAGCTCCGGCTCGGAGCAGTACTACGCGAAGAACGGCGACCCGATCTACAAGGAGAGCGCCGGCGTCAAGGCGGGCTGGAAGCTTGCCTCCGAGGCGGTCGACAAGAAGCTGACCCAGGGCCTGGCCCAGTTCCAGGACCCGTGGAAGGCCGCTCTCCGCCAGGGCACCATGGCCACCGTTGCCTGCCCCGCGTGGATGGCGGCCCAGATAGCCACGTACTCCGGCGACGAGTTCAAGGGCAAGTGGGACATCGCCCGCACCCCGGGTGAGACCGCGGCCAACTGGGGCGGTTCCTTCCTCGCCGTGCCCGCGAAGGGCAAGCACGTCAAGGAGGCCGGTGAGCTCGTCAAGTGGCTGACCGCGCCCGAGCAGCAGGCCGCCGTGTTCAAGGCCGCCGGCCTCTTCCCGTCGAACAAGGGCGCCTACGAGCTCCCCGACGTGAAGACCGCCAAGCTCGAGTACTTCAACAACGCCCCCATCGGTGAGATCTACGCCGAAGAGGCACAGGTCATCCCGGCCGCGGTGCTCGGCCCGAAGGACGGCGTGATCAAGGACACCTTCTCCAAGCAGATCAACAACATGGAGCAGCGGGGCACCGCTCCGGATGCCGCCTGGGATGCCGCCATCAAGGACATCGACAAGGTGGTCGGCTGATCTTCCACCGTGCGGCCGGCCGGGACCAGCGCGTCCCGGCCGGCCCGCACCGGTGCCGGTTCCCTCACCGGCACCGCGCACCTTCTCCGACACCCCCGCCGGGCCTGACCAGAGGACCGGCCTGCCCCTGAGGTGTCGGCACACCCCAGGGAAGGACTCCCACCTGTGGCAACCACGACCCCCACCCGGGACGCGCACGGCGGCCCCCGGCCCAGCCGCCGCGCTCCGAAGCCCATGACTCCCGGCCGCCAGGCGTGGCGCAGCCGGCTGTGGCGATTCGACGACAAGGCGTCGCCGTACGCCTACATCGCGCCGTTCTTCCTCGTCTTCGGAGCCTTCGGGCTCTACCCGCTCGTCTACACCGGCTGGATCGCCCTGCACAAGGTGGAGATGACCGGCCTCGACCAGATGGAATGGGTCGGCTGGGAGAACTTCAGCACCATCCTGCAGGACTCCGAGTTCTGGACCGCGGTCACCAACACGTTCGTCATCGGCGTCATCTCGACCGTCCCGCAGTTGATGGTCGCGCTGGGCCTCGCTCACCTGCTGAACTACAAACTGCGGGCCAGCACGTTCTGGCGCACGGTGATCCTCACCCCGTACGCCACCTCGGTGGCCTCCGCCGCCATCGTCTTCGCCCTGGTGTTCCGGGCCGACGGCGGTCTGCTGAACTGGGTGCTCGGATTCTTCGGTTTCGGCGAGACGAACTGGGTCAACGGCCACTGGACGTCCAACATCGCCATCGCCGTCATCGTGATCTGGCGCTGGACGGGTTACAACACCCTGATCTACCTCGCCGCGATGCAGGCGGTGCCGTCCGACCTGTACGAGGCCGCCTCGCTCGACGGTGCCTCGCGCTGGCAGCAGTTCCGCAACGTGACGATTCCCGCGCTGCGGCCGACGATCCTTTTCACGATCGTCGTCTCGACCATCGGCTCGATGCAGCTCTTCGGTGAACCCCTCCTTCTGGAGGGCGGCACCAACGGCGCTCAGGGCGGCACCGAGCACCAGTACGAGACGCTCAGCATCTACCTCTTCAACTACGGCTGGAACCTCGGGCATCTCGGTACGGCCGCCGCGGTCGCCTGGGCCATGCTCATCCTGCTGCTGCTCATTGCCGCGATCAACTGGCTCATCGGGCGCCTCGGGCGCAAGACCGCGGCCTGACGGGAGCCATATCCATGACCACCACAAGCCCCATCACCGCTCCGGACCACCGGCGCGTCTCCAAGGCGGCCGTCCGTGACGAACCCCCGCGCCGCCGCTTCAGGCCAGGCGCCGGCCGTCAGCACCACGCGGGCCCCTTCGCCTACTTCGCCCTCGCCGTCGTCGGCCTCGGCTCGCTGTTCCCGCTGTACTGGACGCTCGTGGCCGCGTCCCGTACCCAGGACGAGATTCTGGGCACCACCCCGCCGCTCATCCCGGGCGGGAACCTGTTCCACAACCTCCAGGCGGCCTGGGAGCAGGCCCACCTCGGCAAGGCGATCGTCAACACGGTGATCGTGTCCGCCAGCATCACGCTGGCGACCCTGTTCTTCTGCACCCTGGCCGGTTACGCCTTCGCGAAGATGCGCTTCAAAGGCCGTGGCGCACTGATGACGGCGGTCATCGCCACGCTGACGATCCCCCCGCAGCTCAGCGTCGTACCGCTGTTCATGATGATGTCGGACATCGGCTGGGGCGGTCAGCTGGAGTCGGTGATCTTCCCGACCCTGGTGAGCGCGTTCGGTGTGTTCTTCATGCGCCAGTACCTCGTGGAGGCCCTGCCGTACGAACTCATCGAGGCAGCCCGGGTGGACGGAGCGAACAACCTCCGCATCGTGTGGAGCATCGTGCTGCCGGTCGCCCGACCGGCCATGATGGTGCTCGGCATGCTCACCTTCGTGCAGGCCTGGAACGACTTCTTCTGGCCCTACCTCGCTCTGAACGCGGAGAACCCGACGCTCCAGGTGGCACTCGGCGAGCTGAGCGCGTCCTACGTGCCCGACCAGAGCATCGTCATGGCGGGCGCGCTGATCAGCACCCTGCCGCTGCTCGTCGTCTTCGTGATCTTCGGCAAGCAGATCGTCGGGGGCATCATGTCCGGCGCCGTCAAGGGCTGACCTGCCCGTCCGCCGCGGTCCGTACCCGGCCGCCCCGTACGGCCTGTACCTGACCACAGGCCGTACGGTTGCCGGGTCCCGCACTTCCCCGTCCTCGTCCCGTCCACCCCCATGGGAGCGCTCCCGCATGACAGCCGTACGACCCGACACCACCCCGAAGCAGGCGCCCGAGACGCAGTTCCCCACGGGCTTCATCTGGGGCGCGGCGACCGCCTCCTACCAGGTCGAGGGCGCCGCCGCCGAGGACGGCCGCACGCCGTCCATCTGGGACACCTTCAGCCGTACGCCCGGCAAGGTCCGCAACGGCGACACCGGCGACATCGCCGCCGACCACTACCACCGCTACCGCGACGACGTCGCGCTCATGAAACAGCTCGGGCTGAAGGCGTACCGCTTCTCCGTCTCCTGGTCCCGGGTCCAGCCCACCGGCCGCGGCCCCGCCGTCGAGCGCGGTCTGGACTTCTACCGCAAGCTCGTCGACGAGTTGCTGGACGCCGGCATCATGCCCGTCGCCACCCTCTACCACTGGGACCTGCCCCAGGAGCTGGAGGACGCCGGCGGCTGGCCCGAGCGCGTGACCGCCGACCGCTTCGCCGACTACGCCGCCATCGTCTCGGGCGCCCTCGGCGACCGCGTCGGCATGTGGACCACCCTCAACGAGCCCTGGTGCTCGGCCTACCTCGGTTACGGCTCCGGTGTGCACGCCCCCGGCCGTACCGAGCCCGCAGCGGCGCTGCAGGCGGCCCATCACCTCAACCTCGCCCATGGCCGGGCGATCGAGGTTCTGCGCGCCCAACTCCCCGCTTCTGCGCAGACCTCGGTCACCCTCAACCTCCATCAGGTCCGCCCCCTCACCGACAGTGAGGCCGACGCGGACGCAGCCCGCCGCATCGACGCGGTCGGCAACCGCGTCTTCACCGGCCCGATGCTGCGCGGGGAGTACCCCGCGGACCTGATCACCGACACCTCGCACCTGGTGGACTGGTCGAAGCTGGTCAGGGACGGCGACCTCGCCACCATCTCCCGCCCGGTCGACGCCCTCGGCATCAACTACTACACCCCGACGCTGGTCTCCACCCCGGTGGACGGCGCCGACTACGCGCGCAGCGACGCCCACGGGGCCAGTGACCATTCCCCCTGGCCCGGCTCCGAGCACGTCGCCTTCCACCTCGCCGAGGGGAAGGAGCGCACCGCCATGGACTGGTCGATCGACCCCGACGGGCTCTACAACCTGCTCATGGACGTCACCAGGGACCACCCGGGCCTCCCGCTGATGGTCACCGAGAACGGCGCCGCGTTCGACGACTACGTCTCTCCGGAGGGCAAGGTCGCGGACCCGGAGCGGGTGGCGTACCTGCACGGTCACCTCGACGCCGTGCAGCGGGCGATCGCCGACGGCGCGGACGTCCGCGGCTACTTCCTCTGGTCGCTCATGGACAACTTCGAGTGGGCGTACGGCTATTCGAAGCGCTTCGGCGCGGTGTACGTCGACTACGCCTCCCAGCGCCGGATTCCCAAGACGAGCGCCCACTGGTACTCCGACGTGATCCGCCGCCACGCACTGCCCCCGGTCGGCACCGTCTGACCCCGACCGGCACGGAAAAGCGGGACCCGGCACTCCGCCGGGTCCCGCTTTTCGTGTCCGCCCCGCCCGCCTTACGTGTTCGTCATCCGGACCCCGTACGCTTGGGAGCGCTCCCAAGAGTTGTGGCGCTGCAGGGACCGCTGGGTCCTGCCACGTGTCAAGGGATCGGACGGTGGGACTTGGTTTGGCCGACCCGCTGTGAGAAATTGACCGCGAACGGGAGGCAGCCATGGCGGCAGCGCGAGTACGGAGTGGCGGGCGGCCCACGCTCGAAGAGGTAGCGGCCCGGGCCGGAGTGGGGCGGGGCACGGCCTCACGCGTCATCAACGGCTCGCCGCGGGTCAGCGCACAGACCCGGGAGGCCGTCGAGGCGGCGGTCGCCGAACTGGGTTACGTCCCCAACCGCGCGGCCCGCGCCCTCGCAGGCAACCGCACGGACGCCATCGCGCTCGTCGTGCCCGAGTCCGAGACCCGGTTCTTCGCCGAGCCCTACTTCTCGGACATCGTGCGGGGCGTCGGCGCGGCCCTCGCCGACACGGAGATGCAGCTGCTGCTGACCCTCGCGGGCAACGACCGCGAGCGCCGCCGGCTGGCCCAGTATCTGACCGCGCACCGGGTCGACGGAGTGCTCCTGGTCTCCGTCCACGCCGACGACCCGCTGCCGGACCTCCTCGAACAGCTCGGCATGCCCGCCGTGATCAGCGGCCGCAGGCACGCGGCGGAGACGCTGCCCTCCGTGGACTCCGACAACTTCGAAGGTGCACGCGCGGCCGTCGACCACTTCATATCGCGAGGCCGCCGCTCCATCGCCACGATCACCGGCCGCCTGGACGTCTACGGTGCCCAGCGCCGCCTCGACGGCTACCGCAAGGCCATCGCCGCGGCCGGTCTCGACCCCGACGAACGGCTGATCGCCCCCGCGGACTTCAGCGAGGAGGGCGGCGCCCGCGCGATGCGGGAGCTGCTGGAGCGCCGTCCCGACGTGGACGCGGTCTTCGCCGCCTCCGACGTGATGGCCGCGGGCGCCCGCCACGTCCTGCGCGAGTCCGGCCGCCGCATCCCGGACGACGTGGCCCTGATCGGCTTCGACGACTCCGCGGTGGCCCGCCACATGGACCCGCCCCTGACGAGCGTGCGTCAGCCGATCGAGGAGATGGGCCGCACGATGACCCGCGTCCTGCTGCAGGAGATCGCGAACCGCTCGTCGGGCGACGGCGCGCAGGAGCGGCCGAGGATCGTGCTGCCGACGGAGCTGGTGGTCCGGGAGTCGTCCTGAGGTTCGTGCAGCCGGCCGGGCACTCATATGAACGACTTGTCTTTCACAACTCCTCCATAACTGGAGCGTTCGGCCGCTAGGATTCCTCGCGTACGGCGAACGTGTGACGCACCACACAACGTCACACTCTTCTGCCGCGCGTGCGTTCCGGGCCGGCAGCGCATTTGGGGGGTCGCATGCAGAAGATGATCAAGGGTGCCAACGTCGGTCTGGCCACGCTGAGCGAGGACGTCGGGTCCGTGGTGATGAGCCTCGGCTGGGGCAGCGCGAACGCGGAGGGGGACGCGGACGTCTCCGTGCTCCTGCTCGACGGCAACGGCAAGGTGCGCAGCGCCGCCGACTTCTGTTCCCACAAGAACCCGGTCGTCGGAGACGGCAGTGTGCAACTGCTCGGTAAGGCCGCCACGACGGATGGCGACGAGGCCCGGATCAGTTTCGACCTGGACGCCGTACCACCTGACGTCGAGCAGATCATCGTGGCGGCGAGCCGTCACGGAGGGTCCCGGTTCGGGGATCTCGACGACCTCCGCCTGACCGTCGCCGACAGTTCCGGTCAGGGCCTCGTCCAGTTCGCCATCGAGGACGCCGGGGCCGTGAGTGCCTTCATCTTCGGAGAGCTCTACCGGCGCGGCAGCGAGTGGAAGTTCCGAGCCGTGGGCCAGGGCTACGAATCCGGACTGGCCGGACTGGCGACGGACTTCGGTGTCGACATCGATGCGGATGCACAGGGTGCGGCCCTGAGCCCGGACGAGGACGCCGTGACCGACGCAGGCCCGCAGGTCGCGTCCCCGACGGCGACGGTGCCCTCACCCCGGGCATCGGAGCCCGCGCCCGAGGCCGTAGCGAGCGCCGAGGAGCCGAGAAGCGAGGAGAAGCCTGCGGGGCGAACCGGCCCCACGCCGGACCTCCCCGAAGACCTCGCCACGAGCGAAACCCCGACCGACGCTGCCGACGCCCCGGGTGACGACAGCGACGCCGACCGGGAGGCTGTCGAGCATGAGCGGGCCGAGCTACGGGAGTTCATCAAGGGGCTGAGCCCGGACGACATCAAGTCGGGCGGCTGGTTCACCAAGCTCAGCGCTCAGGCCCTGAGTTCCTACACCGCCAAGGTCGACCGGCAGTACTTCCAGGAGCGGTACGAGGGCGTACCCGCGGATGCCGTCGTCGATCAGCGGATCAAGATGGCGGCACGGTACGCCGCGCTCGAAGGCGGGCTCTCCGCCGGGGCCTACACGGCGACCGTCGCCGCCACCCTCGGGAGCCTGGGTGGCGCGTCGGCGGCGACCGTCCCGGCCGCCGTCGCGACCATGATGGTCGATGTCGCGTTCGTCACCCGGCTCCAGCTGCGCCTGGCCTACGACGTCGCAGTCCTCTACCGGGTCCCGCTCGACCTGTCCGACCCCGACGACATGTGGAAGCTCATTCGCGTGGCCTTCACGATCAAGAGCGGGGAGGTGGTCCGGGAAGGCGTGATCAAGGCGGTCCCGGCCCTCATGCGGCCGGTGATCAAGCGCTTCTACTCCAAGGGGGTGCTGACCGCCGCGAAGGGGCTCCCCGTCGTCGGGAAGTACCTCCTGCAGCGCAACGTCATCAAGATCGGTATCCCCGTGGTCGGCGTTCCGCTCGCGGTGGTGCTGAACCGCTATACGACGCTGCTCGCGGGCCGGCACGCGCAGGCCGTCTTCCGGAACGAGGCGCGGGTGATCGAACTCGCCGAGGGGCTCAGCAAGCGGAGTCAGCACCCGCAGTTGATGCTGTGGGTCGCGTGGCTCGTCGTCATGGCGGACGAAAAGATCGCCGATGACGAGGCGCTGTTGATGCGGCACCTGGTGAGACTGGCCCGGGATCAGCACCAGGTGGTCGACGAACAGCTCGCCCACGTCGTCGACGTCGACCCCGCCGAGGTGTGGCGACGCCTGGACGCCGAGCCGGGGGATCTGAGCGACCTCCTCGACGCGGCTGACCGGGTGGCCACGGTGGACGGGGACGTCAACGCGCGAGAGAGAGCTGTCATCTCCGAGCTCCGAGATCACTGCCGCCGGGTCTGACGAGGTGCTCCGCAGGCAAGAGGGCCGACAGTGGTCTGTCGGCCCTCTTGGGGAGGGGGCGCGGCGAGGGCCGCGGTGCGGTCAGATCCGGCCGCCGGTGAGGCGGGTGATCGGTCCGGCATGGGTCTTGGCCGTCTGGCGTCCGAGGGCGAACGCGCCGCCCAGGAGACCGCCGACGCCCGCGGCGGCTCCCACCGCTATGGCCTTGCGGTGCTTGACGACCGTCCACGCGGTGGTGGCCGTCGAGGTCACCTTCCCTGCTGTGTCCAGGACGGTCTGCCGGCCCGTGTCCCAGCCGGCGGCCGCTGCGCGCTTCGTCGCCTGGCCGGCCGACCGCACTCCGGTCTCCGCCGAGCGGGCGGCTTCCCCGGCGGAGGACTTGGCGTCCTGCGCCGATGACTTGGCCTTCGAGGCCGCGACCGCCGAGCCGGACTTGGCGTGGTTGTTGGCTGCCGCGGTGGTCTGTCGCCCCTTGGCGGCGGCCGTCCTGGCACCCGTACCGGCCTTCGCCGCAGAACCGTTTACCTTCTTGGATTCTTCGCTCTCTGCAGTCATGGTGTTCGTGTTACCCCTCGCCGCGGCTCGAAACGGTGCGGTGAAAATTCAGCCGGAATCCCGTGGAAGCAGTGAACCCAGCGGACCCAGATCCAGGTTGAGGTCCTCCATGGTGAGGTCGTAGCGCTCGCAGAGCTCCGACATCCGGTCCTGGAGGATCATCAGCGTCATGCCGATGCGTTCCTCCTGGTCCTCACGGAGATCGCCCACGTCGACCCGGTGCAGAGCGGTGCGCTCCATGAGCTGGCGCAGCAGTTCGACGATCGTCAGCACCAGTTTGATGAGGTCGCGTTCCACCGTCTCCGGGTCGGTCTCCAGCCGCTGGGCCGGTCCGCTGCGCGTGCTCGCCTCGTCGGGCCTCGCGGGCACCAGATCGAAAGCGCGGGCCGCCGCCTGGGCGACCTCCTGGAGGTTCTGCGTACGCGGCTGTGTTTCCCCGGTTTCCTCGACCATGGACTGCTCCTCGTTCATTCGCCGTGCGGTCCTCACCACGGCGCCGGTTCGTCCGACGTGATCGACCGGATCACGGCCCTCAGGTTGATGTGCACCAGGTCGACGTCGGCGATGGAGAGGACCAGATCGCCCGTGAGCACCGCTCCTCCGTTCAGCAAGCGGTCCAGCAGGTCGATCAGTGCCACCTGGCGCCCGGCCAGGGACTCGATGGACTCGTCGGGCGGCCCGGAATGCCCGGTGCGGGGTTCGGCGAACCCCGCACCGGGCATGGCGGCGCCCAGTTCGTCGTTCATCGCGGATCACCGCTGTCCGCCGAGGGCGGCGTCGCGAAGGAGTACGGGGCCCAAGGGCCGGTGATCTCCACGCGCACGCCCGGTACGTCGTCGGCGAGCCCCGTGAGGGCCGCGCGGAACGCGTCGGCCTCGGTGCCCTGGACCAGATAGGCGTCGTTGACGATGTTCTCGCCCGCGGCCTGGGCGAGGTCTCCCTGCTGGGGACGGTGCGTGACGTGCGCCCGGGCGATGCCGGCCACCCGGGCGGGCACCTCGGCGGCCACCGAGCCCGCCGCCCGGTAGGTCGCGCGGTGGTTCTGCTGCTGTGCACGGCGCCGCTGCAGGTAGGCCCGCCCGGGTGAGCCCGGCGCCTCCGCCTCCGCTCCGCCGCCGCCCACCGAGACCGCCTCGCGCGGGTCGGCGTAGATCTTGACGCCGAGCTCGACATGGCCTTCGAGGCGGGCGAGCAGAGCGGAGAACTCGGCCTCGCGCGCGCCGAGCATGTCCTGGACACGCCCGTCGTCGAGGTACACCGTCACCAGCCGCATCGGCAGTACGGCCGCGTGCTCGTAGGCCGCCTCGACGACCGCGTGGTGGGTGCGGGCCAGCACCTCCAGCCGGCCGAGGTCCTCCATCTGCGCCTTCACGCCCTCGGTTCCGTACGACGCGGAGGGGACCGACGAGACCAGGGCGACGAGGTCCCCGGCGCGGACCGTCCGCAGAGGAGACCCCTCCAGGCCCGGCCGCCCCGCGAGAGCCGCCTCGAGAGGGGCTCCGGCGCGGCTGACGGCGTAGACGTAGGACATCTCCGGGCCCGTCGCCGGGTCCACTTCCGCAGTCACTTCGCATCCTCACCTTCCGCGTTCTCCACGCCGGCACGCCCGGTGAGCGCGTCCTGGCCGGCCCCGGCCGCCGATGAGGCCGGCAGCCCCACAGCGGCCCTCAGCTCGGCAATCTCGGCCCGGAGCCGTGCGTTCTCCGCCTCCACCGCCGTTCCGTCCCGCGACGCGTCCACCGCCTGGGGCCTCTGCCGGGGGCGGGCCCTGGAGGAGAGCGAGGGATCGTGCTCCCACCAGTCGATGCCCATCTCCTTGGCCTTGTCCACGGAAGCGACCAGCAAGCGCAGCTTGATCGTCAGGAGTTCGATGTCGAGCAGGTTGATCTGGATGTCACCCGCGATGACGACGCCCTTGTCCAGGACGCGTTCGAGGATGTCGGCCAGATTCGCGGAGGACTGCTGCTGGCCGTACGGGGACGCTCCCGAAGAGGCCCCCATCCGGCCGGCCAGTGAGTCGGACACGTCGGATCAGTCCCATCCGTGCTGTAGGCGGAGCATGTCAGCTCCGTGCGGAGGCGGTACGGCGCCGGGTGCGCGGGGCCGGCTCCTCTTCTTCGTCGTCCTCGAGAGGCTCCTCCTCCTCGGCATCCGCGTCCTCCTCCACGTCCTCGTCCGCGTCCTCGTCCTCGTCCTCGTAGGAGTCGTCCGCACGGGGCTCGTCGGCGGGAGCCTCTTCGTCCTCGTCGTCCTCGTAGGCCTCGTCCTCCGGGGGGAGTTCGCCGTCCTCGTCGTCCGCGAGTTCGTCCTCCTCGCCGTTCCCGGACTCGGGCTCCTCCGCCTCGGAGCCGTTCTCCTCCTCGGCGCGGGCCTCTTCCTCCTCGACGGCCTCGTCGTGCTCCACGACGACCTCGCCGTCGCGGATCTCACCGCGCCAGCCGTCGGTCGCCTCGCCGCGCATCATGATGAACTTGCGGTAGAGCTTCAGATCGAGCCGGGCCCTGCGGCCCTGGGCGCGCCAGATGTTCCCGGTCTTCTCGAACAGCCCCTTCGGGAAGTACTCGAGAACGAGCAGGACCCGTGTCAGGTCGTCGGTGAGGGCGTGGAACGTCACCACTCCCTTGACCGTGCCCTTGGCACCCTCGGTGGTCCAGGTGATCCGCTCGTCCGGAACCTGCTCAGTGACGTTCGCCTTCCAGCTGCGCGTGGACTTGGCGACCTTCACCTTCCAGTTGCTGCTCGTGTCGTCGGACTTCTCGACGCTCACGACACCCTTGGCGAAGGTGCTGAACTCCTGGAACTGCGTCCACTGGTCGTAGGCCTCGCGCACCGGCACACCGACGTCGATGTCCTCGGAGATCGTGACGCTCTTCGACTTGCCTCCGCCGCCCTTGCGCCCCTTGCCGAACAGCCCCTTGACCTTGTCCTTGACGGCGTCCTTCACATGGGACGCGCCGGCGCTGACGGCGGCCTGTGCGGGGGACTTGCCCTCGCTGAGCGCCTTGCCGCCCTTGGCGAGGGTCTTCGCCGCGCCCCCCGGGGCGTCGCCGTCCGCGAGTCTGCCGACCCCCTCGCCCAGCTTGTGGCCGAGGTTGGTGACCGCGTGCTGCGCACGCGCCTTGAGGTAGTTCTGCAGCTCTTCCTTGAGGCGGTCGGTGGCGGGATTGTTCGCCACGTCGTCCTTGAGCTTGCTGAAAGCCGAGTCAGCCATTGCTGCCACCCCGCTTCCCACGGGCCCCGGAGGCGGCCTTGCGGGCGGCCGGAGCGGCCTTCTTCCGCGCGCCGCCCGATGCGGTCCGCCGGGCACCGCCCGTGGACCTGGCCGCCGGCTCGGCGGCCTTCCTGGCAGCTGCCGTGCGGCGCGGGGCCGGCTTCTCCTGCGTGCCCTCGCTGTCCCTGTCCTCGTCGTCCTGGGCGTCCCGCGCGTCGAGGTCGTCCTCCTCGGACTCCTCGTCGGCCTCGTCCCGCCCCTTGGCGCCGGACGGGTCCTCGAGTTCGAGTGTGCGCTTGTGCAGGGAGTCGGCAAGGCCGGTCGCCCGCTGTGTGAGGGCATGGGTGGCGGCCGTCTTCGTGGCGCCCACCAGCTCCTTGCGGACCTGGTCGTTGACGCCGCCCAGGAGCGGCGAGTCCGCCAGCATCCTGCCGAGCTGCCTCGGGTCCAGGCTCAGCTTCTTCCCTGCCAGGAACATCCCGAAGCCGATCGCCAGCTTGGCCTTCTTGGTACGTCCCAGCAGATAGCCGCCCACCAGGGCCGCACCTATCTTTGCATTTCCGGTCATCTGTCGAACACCTCGATCTCCCGCCATCAGGAGTTGTTGTCCGGACGATTCCGGTAGGCCTCGCACTCGGCGAGCCAGTCCAGCAGTTCGTCCTCGCGTCGGTCGAATTCTTCCTCGTCGATTTCGCCGCTCAGCAGTTCACGTTCCAGCTCGGCCAATTGCGTGCGTACGGACGACGGGTCGTAGTGCTCGCGTTCCGCGGCTTGCACCACTTGATCGAGAACCCATGCCGTGCCGCGTACCGGAGCCAGCGGAAGGGTGAGCAGTTGCGTAATGAGGCCCATGAACAGATGCCTCCCCTCTGCGAGGGATGTACGTCAGACGAAGCTGTAGGGCGGAAGAGGGCCGTTCAGGGCGAACGTGTAATCGTCACCCCTGCGCTCGGCCTCCTCGTGGACCGCCTGCGAGAAGGCGGACGCCTCGTCGCGCCTCACGAGGTAGGACACGTTCAGGAAGTGGGTCTTCGTGGGTTCTCCTTCGGAGACCCGTTCCGCGGCGGTCGCCAGTGCGCTCGCCAATTCCCGTCCCATTGCTTCCTGCCTGGCCTGGACCTCGTGCGACACGAGTTCGCCGAGAGCCATCTTCTGGTCCTGCGCCCCCGGGTTCTGCCGGGTGTGTTCGCTGAGCCGCCGGGCCTCGGGCGATTCCGTGAGAATCTCCCGCAGCAGGCTCTCCTCGTCGCGCGAGACCTTCACGTTGTACTCGAGGCGGCCGTCCAGCTCGGAAAGGCGGGCCGTGTAGCTGTCCTCGCCCTGCTCGAGCGCGGCCCGTACCTGATCGTCGTCCGGCCCTACGAGGCCGAAGCGCATCGGCAGCGCGGCGCCGTCGGCCATCAGCCTCTCCAGCACGCTCTGGTGGGCGACGAGATCACGTCGCTTCGCCCGCAGGTCGGCGGGTGTGTCGCTGACCACAGCGCCGAGCGCCCCCGTCCTGACGGTGCGCAGCTCCGACGCCGGTTCCCCGACGCCGGACAGGCCGTCCAGCCGCAGCGGGTGGTCGGCCGCGGTGATGGCGTAGATGTAGGTCGGCATGCGTCACTCCTCCCCTCGCTGGGACGTCCGGCGGCTGCTGCTCGAAGCGGTCTTGCGCGCCGGCCGCTTCTCCTTCTCCTTCTCCTTCTCGTCGGAGTCGTCACGGCCACCCTGGAGGGAGTCCGTGAAGGCTTCGACCGCGCCGGTCAGTGCCCCTTTCGACTTGCCCTTGGCGCCGCTCTCCACCGTGTCCCCGACTATGTCGGTGAGCTGCGTGGGAGCCTTTCGGCCCGACTCCAGGTCCAGCCGGTTGCACGCCTCGGCGAAACGCAGATACGTATCCACGCTGGCGACGACGACACGTACGTCGATCTTGAGGATCTCGATACCGACGAGCGAGACACGAATGAAGGCATCGATGACGAGCCCCCTGTCGAGAATGAGCTCAAGAACGTCGTAGAGATTTCCGGAACCGCCCCCGCTGCTGTTGGAGGCGTTGCTCTGCTGTACGAGACTCATGGTCGGTCTTCCTTCCAATGAGTTGTGTTGCGCGGTTCGGCTGCTCGGCGAGTGGTCGGCTCAGCGGTCGACCTGTCCTCGCGAGTACCGTCGAATTCGTTCGTAGCCCACGAGTTGACCCTGGCCGTCGAGCCTGACGCGATAAGAGGCCATCACGCTCATGGTGTCGGGGATCTTCTCGATCTCGACGACTTCCACATCCGCCGCCCAGCCGTCGTCCGTCGCATTCAGTGAGGACACCGAATCGGGCTGGCGCTGGAGGAGTTCGGCAAGCTGTTCGGCCGCTTTCCGCATTGCTGTGGAGACATCGATCCGGCCGTTGCCGCCACTGCTGCCGTGATCGCTCTTGGTGTTCTCGGTCGTGGCCATGTGCTTCACCTGCCGCGCGTCATTGTGGCTTCCTATCGGCTTCGTTCGGTCAGCCATTCGTTCGGGATGCACTCCGCGTGCCCATGAGACCCGAACGTATGCATGAACCCTCATCACGCCTTCCACACAGCTGCGGATTTTTGGCACGCAGCGGGCCCCGGGCGGTGGCGTCCGGGGGCCGTCACCGTCGCGCGGGCGCGAGGAGGCCCTGCCGCGTCGGGGGATGGTGCGGCAGGGCCCGCGAAGCCGGATGCCCGGTCCGCGGCTCGCCATGCGGGGCGGAGCGGGGTGTGGCGGGTGTCACCCGGCCGGGCCGGCGCGCGAGGGGGCGGGAGGGCCGCCCGCCCGTCGGCGCCGCGTGCCGGTCGCCCCGGGTGACCGGCGGTGTACGGAGCCGGGGAAGCGAGGGGCGCCACATGTCCGCCGCCGGGGAAAAGACTCAGCCCCTGACCCGTTTTCCCAGGTCAGGGGCTGATCGTTCAGGGTGAGTAACGGGACTTGAACCCGCGACATCCTGGACCACAACCAGGTGCTCTGCCAGCTGAGCTATACCCACCATGTCGTCCGGTCGCTTTCCTGACCGGCCGAGAAAAAGTGTACAGGGTCCGAGCGGGTGCTCGCGCCCCGGTTCTCCGGGGCGGGTGCACGGGCCCCGGAGGGCCCGTGACCAGCGGTGTGTCCCTACTGCCCGGCGGCCGGCGTGTGGCGTGCCGCGATCTCCTTGGCGCGGGCCGAGTCCGGTCCGGGCTGCGGCACGAAGACCGCGTCCCGGTAGTAACGCAGCTCCGTGATGGAGTCGCGGATGTCGGCGAGCGCCCGGTGGTTGCCGTTCTTCTCCGGACTGTTGAAGTACGCCCTCGGGTACCAGCGGCGCGCCAGCTCCTTGACCGAGGACACATCGACGATCCGGTAGTGGAGGTAGCCCTCCAGCGACGGCATGTCACGCGCGAGGAAGCCCCGGTCGGTGCCGACCGAGTTTCCGCACAGCGGGGCCTTGCCCGGCTCCTTCACGTGCTCGCGGATGTAGGCCATGACCCGCTCCTCCGCGTCGGCCAGGGTCGTGCCCCCGGCCAGCTCGTCGAGGAGGCCCGAGGCGGTGTGCATCTGCCGCACCACCTCGGGCATGGTCTCCAGGGCCGCGTCCGGCGGGCGGATCACGATGTCCACCCCTTCGCCGAGCACGTTCAGTTCCGAGTCGGTGACCAGCGCGGCCACCTCGACGAGTGCGTCGTCCGTCAGCGAGAGCCCGGTCATCTCGCAGTCGATCCACACCATACGGTCGTTCATGGGCCCCACCCTACGGGGCGCTGCGCTGCCCCGGCAGGGCCGGGCGGCCCGGAGCGTACGCCTCGGGACCCGGTCCGAGGCGGTCCACGCCGCCGCCGGGAGCGGCCGTCGCGGTGACCGGCGACGGGCCGGGCGAGGACGCCGCTGCGGCTCGCCGGCTCGGTCCCGCGCCCTGGACGGGTACGGACGTCTCGAGCACCGTGGTGACGCCCTCCAGTGCCCCGCCCTGCGGACGGCGGGCCCGGTAGGCGGCCCGGTACGCGGCGGGGGAGGAGCCCAGCTGGCGGCGGAAGTGCCCGCGCAGCGCGACCGGCGAGCGGAAGCCGCAGCGGCCCGCGACCTCGTCGACGGAGTAGTCGGAGGTCTCGAGCAGCCGCTGCGCCTGCAGCACGCGCTGGGTGATGAGCCACTGGAGCGGTGCGCTGCCCGTGAGCGAACGGAACCTGCGGTCGAAGGTCCGCCGGCTCATGTAGGCGCGCGCGGCCAGCGTCTCCACGTCGAACTGCTCGTGGAGATGCTCCAGCGCCCAGGCCACGACCTCGGCGAGCGGGTCGGAGCCGATCTCTTCAGGTAAAGACCTGTCGAGGTAGCGCTCCTGACCGCCACTGCGCCGCGGCGGTACGACGAGCCTGCGGGCCAGGGCCCCTGCCGCCTCGGTGCCGTGGTCGGTACGGACTATGTGGAGGCACAGATCGATTCCGGCCGCCGTCCCGGCCGAGGTGAGCACGTCGCCGTCGTCGACGAACAGCTCACGCGGATCGACGTGCACCGACGGATAGCGCTTGGCCAGCGTCGGTGCGTACATCCAGTGCGTGGTGGCCGGGCGGCCGTCCAGCAGGCCGGCCGCGGCGAGGACGAAGGCCCCCGTGCAGAGTCCGACGATGCGGGCACCCTCCTCATGGGCGCGGCGCAGCGCGTCCAGGGCCTCTGCGGGCGGCGGGGAGGTGATGGACCGCCAGGCGGGCACCACGACGGTGCCAGCCCTGCTGATCGCCTCCAGGCCGTACGGTGCGCTGAGTTCGAGCCCGCCGGTGGTGCGCAGCGGTCCTTCCTCACCCCCGCAGACCAGCAGGCGGTAGCGGGGAACGCCCGCGTCCTGCCGGTCGATTCCGAAAACTGAGAGCGGAATGGAGCTCTCGAAGATAGGGCCGCCACTGAACAGCAGTACGGCTACGACTTCCCGGCGTCGCCGCCCGGTCAGCTTCCGTGACGCCTCCGTTGCGGTGGCGGAGTCCTGGCTCATGACGCTAAGCCCCCCTCGGTGTTCGCGTCTTCCTGGTCCTTACGGGCCTGTCGCTCCTGCACGTTTCCCCTCGGTCTCGCACGCGTCCCCAGTCCTCGACACAGTCAAGATCGAATCTACTGCGTCCCGTGGTCCCGACGTGACACGTTCCCCCACCGGCACTATGTCGACAAGGCAACTTGGCGCGAAGCGTTCGATCACGAAGCGTTTCACCCGTGAGCCCCACAGGGAAGTGCGCATGGCGATCATGGCCCGTCCCCATAGGGTCAAAGCGTACCGCGCGGTCTATTCCTGCCTGGTGGCACGTGGGTTGGGCGGCTCCGGCCCCAAGGGAACGGGATGGGGGTGAAGTTGGCTGAAAACCGATGGTTGTGTGTGCGCAATCCAGTCATACGACCGGCGTACGCCCCCTGTTCACGGGAGCATCCATACGCCTCTGGAGCCCCTGGAGGCCATTCGGCCTCTCCGGGTGAACGATGTGCAATTGCACGATGGCGGGGCGTGACGATCCCGGCCGGAGGGGCGGGTGGCACATCCGGCCGCCGCGCCCGGATCGCGGTGAGCGCCGGCCGGACACCGTGACCGGAACCCGTCGAAGCGTCCACGAGCTGGATGTACGACGCAACCGGCATTGCCATACCGGGGCAGTCTCCGGCATGCTCCCTCCATCGCCGCCCGCGATGTGTGAGCGCTGGGCAGTGGAGGAGTGGCGCCGTACCCTTAGGGGTAGGGGGTTGGGAAGATGTTTCCCGGACACAGCTCCACAGCTCGCAGGTACACCTCCAAACCGCTCCCTCCTCACGAGGACTCTCTTCGCCGAGACACCGATGGCCGGTCACGAAATCCCTGAACCCGCAGACCGCAAGCAGGTAGCCGACCCCGGGTCGGAACCGCAGCCGGTCGGAGAGTCGCGCCCTTCCTGCGATCCCGCCTTCCGGCATGGCGTCGTGGTCGGTTTCGACGGCTCCATGTCCAGCGAACGAGCCCTCGCGTACGCCATCGGAATGGCCAACCGGCACGGTTCCGGACTGATCATCGTCCATGTGGCCAACCGGCTGCCGACCACCGTCTGGGCCGGCTGCGAGCCGCCCGTCTTCGTCGACGTTCCCGACCACCGAACCGAGGTCCTCGGCTTGGAGCTGGCCTGCGCGGACTATCTCGCCGAGATCCCCTGGGTCCTCGTGGAGCGCGGCGGGGACATCTGCCACGAGCTGGAGGAGGTCGGCCGGGAGTATTCGGCCGACGCGATCGTCGTCGGCTCGACGCACGGCATCGTGGGCCGCATCTTCGGGTCCGTGGCCGGCCGTCTCGCGCGCCGCGCCCAGCGCCCGGTCATCGTCATCCCCTGAGCGCACGGAAAGGCCCCTGACGCGACGTCAGGGGCCTTCCCGCAGGCGGCGGGACGGTGTCCGCTACTCGACGGTGACCGACTTCGCCAGGTTGCGCGGCTTGTCGATGTCACGGCCCATGGCCAGCGCCGTGTGGTAGGCGAGCAGCTGCAGCGGGATGCCCATCAGGATCGGGTCGAGCTCGTTCTCGTTCTTCGGGACGACGATCGTGTGGTCGGCCTTCTCCTGCTCGCGGTGGGCGACGGCGAGGATGCGTCCGCTGCGGGCCTTGATCTCCTCCAGCGCGGCGCGGTTCTTCTCCAGCAGATCGTCGTCCGGGACGATCGCGACCGTCGGGAGCGCCGGTTCGATGAGCGCGAGAGGGCCGTGCTTGAGCTCCGAGGCGGGGTAGGCCTCGGCGTGGATGTACGAGATCTCCTTGAGCTTCAGGGAGGCCTCCAGCGCGACCGGGTAGCCCCGGACGCGGCCGATGAACATCATCGACTGCGCTCCGGCGTACTCCTCGGCCAGCTTCTTGATCTCGTCCTCCGACTCCAGGATCTGACCGATCTGCTCCGGCAGCTTGCGCAGCCCCTCGATGATCCGCTTGCCGTCGGCCACCGACAGGTCGCGGATGCGGCCCAGGTGCAGGGCGAGCAGCGCGAAGGCGACGACGGTGTTGGTGAAGCACTTGGTGGAGACGACGCAGACCTCGGGGCCCGCGTGGACGTACATGCCGCCGTCCGCCTCACGGGCGATCGCCGAGCCGACGACGTTCACGACGCCCAGGACGCGCGCGCCCTTGCGCTTGAGCTCCTGCACGGCGGCCAGCACGTCGTAGGTCTCGCCGGACTGCGAGACGGCGACGTACAGGGTGTCGGGGTCCACGACCGGGTTGCGGTAGCGGAACTCGGACGCGGGCTCCGCGTCCGCGGGGATGCGGGCCAGCTCCTCGATGAGGCCGGCGCCGATCATGCCCGCGTGGTACGAGGTGCCGCAGCCCAGGATCTTGATCCGGCGGACCCCGCGCGCCTCGCGGGCGTCCAGATTCAGGCCGCCCAGGTGCACGGTGGAGAAGCGGTCGTCGATGCGGCCGCGCAGCACGCGGTCCACGGCGTCGGCCTGCTCGGAGATCTCCTTGTGCATGTACGTGTCGTGGCCGCCCATGTCGTACGACTCGGCCTCCCACTCCACGGTGGTCGGTGTGGCCGTCGTGGTCGAGCCCTCCGTGGTGTACGTACGGAAGTCGTCGGCCTTGAGGGTGGCCATCTCGCCGTCGTCCAGGGTGACGATCTGCCGGGTGTGCGCGACCAGGGCCGCCACGTCGGAGGCGACGAACATCTCCTTCTCGCCGATGCCGAGCACGACCGGGGAGCCGTTGCGGGCGACGACGATGCGGTCGTTGAAGTCGGCGTGCAGGACGGCGACGCCGTACGTGCCCTCGACGGACTTCAGCGCCTCGCGGACCTTCTCCTCCAGCGTCAGCGCCTGCGAGCGGGAGATCAGGTGCACCAGCACCTCGGTGTCGGTCTCCGAGAGGAAGACGACACCGTCGGCGACGAGCTTCGCGCGGAGCTCGGAGGCGTTGTCGATGATCCCGTTGTGGACGACGGCGACCTTGCTCTCCGCGTCCAGGTGCGGGTGCGCGTTCTCGTCGCTCGGGGCGCCGTGCGTGGCCCAGCGGGTGTGGGCGATGCCGGTGGTGCCGGCGAACCGCTTGGGCACGCGGGCCTCCAGCTCGCGGACCCGGCCCTTGGCCTTGACCATCTTCAGGGCGCCGGGCCTGCCCGCCGGGGCCTTGCCCGTGATGACGATGCCCGCGGAGTCGTAGCCCCGGTACTCCAGCCGCTGCAGGCCTTCCAGCAGCAGCGGAGCCACGTCACGCTTCCCGATGTAACCGACGATCCCGCACATAGAGTCTCTGCCCCTCCATCGACGTACAAAAAATCCGGTGCCCGGCCCGTCCCGCTCAGCCGTAGACGATGCGGCGCAGCTGGCGGAGCGAGAGCTCCTGCGGCGCCACCGCGCGGTGCGGCAGCTCGGCCGCGATCCGCTCGAAGATCTCCGTGTTCACCAGGCCGCCGGACTGCAGTTCGCGGTGGCGGCGCCGGACGAAGGCCTCGGTCGTCTCGTCGAAGTACGCCAGCACGTCGAGGATCACCCTGGCGGCCTCGCCGCGCTGGAGCGCGGTGGAGCGTACGAGGTGGTCGATGAGGTCGTCATGCGCGGGGCGGTGTTCGAGCACTCGTCGATATTGCGTGGATCGATGGCGCTACGCAAGAAATCTGCCCGATATCGGGCAGAAATCTCATCCTGCTGGGTTGATCTGGCGGGAATGTCCGTTACATTCTCATTCTTCGGCCTCAGTACCCCGCGATCGGGTTCCGCAGCCTGCCGGTCAGCTGGAGCGCGCCCGCCGGGTCCTCCAGGTCGACCATCTGCTGGTTGTCACGCAGCTGCAGCCGGTTCAGGCAGGACAGCGCGAACTCCTCCGCGAACATGTCGTACTGCTTGAATTTGTCGGCGAGGTACGGCACGGAGTCCTGGTAGCCCCTGACGCACGCCGCGACCGTCCGCCAGAAGGTCTCCTCGTCGAGGACCCCCTCCGTGGCCAGGTCCGCCCCCAGGAAGCGGAAGAAGCAGTCGAAGACATCGGTGAGGACCGACAGCAGCTTCATGTCCTCGGGGACGTCCGCGCGGATCCGCTCGACCTGGGGCGGCAGGGCCGCGTCCGGGTCCATGACCGCGATCTCCTCGGCGATGTCCTTGAAGACCGTCCGGCGCACCACGCCGTCCTCGATCACCAGGATCACGTTCTCGCCGTGCGGCATGAACACCAGGTCGTACGCGTAGAAGCTGTGCAGGACCGGCACGAGGTACGCGTCCAGGTACCGCCGCAGCCAGTCGGCGGGGGCGAGCCCCGACTCGGCGATCAGCGCGCCCGCCACCGAGCGGCCCTCGGCGTCGGTGTGCAGCAGCGAGGCCATCGTCGCGAGCCGCTCCCGCCCGGCCAGGGACGGGACGGGGCTCTCCCGCCAGAGCGCGGCGAGCATCTTCCGGTACGGGGACCCCTTGGCGGTCGCCGCCTCGTAGGTCCGGTGGTGGTAGCCGATGGCGGCCCGCTCCCGGATGATCGAGAACCCGGCCCCGCGCAGCAGCTCGTCCCGCTCGATCAGACCGGCCAGCCAGTCGTTGATCGCGGGGGTCGCCTCCATGTACGAGGCCGAGAGCCCCCGCATGAAGCCCATGTTCAGCACGGACAGCGCCGTCTTCACATAGTGCTTCCCGGGGTGGTCGGTGTTGAAGAAGGTCCGGATCGACTGCTGGGCCAGATAGGCGTCCTCGCCCTCGCCCAGGCAGACCAGGTGCTGCTGAGCCACCTCGCCGGCGAAGGTGATCGCGAGCTTGTTCCACCACTGCCAGGGGTGGACCGGGATCAGGAGGTAGTCGTCGAGGTCGAGCCCGAGGTCCGTCATCCGCGCCGCGAACCCGCCGAGGGTCTCCTCGCTGAGCTCACCCGCGATGAGGGCCGGGTAGTCCAGCCCGGCGCCCGCCGTGAAGGTGGCGCGATCGCGACGGGCGGCCAGCCAGACCAGGCGGATTCCGGTCGCCGCCTCCGGGGCGTACGCGCGATAGGCGTCGACCCCGAAGCCGAGCCGCCCGTTGTTGGCGACAAAGCAGGGGTGCCCCTCGGTCATGCCGGTCTCCACCGCCTGGAAACCGGACACGGCGAGCTGTGCGGCGGTGGTCGGTTCCTTGGTCAGTTTGTACGCGGTTCCGGCCAGCGTGGAGGAGATCTCCTCCAGGTACACGGGAAGGATCTCCGCCGACAGGCCCAGCGTGGAGCGCAGCTCGACGAAGAACTCCAGCGCGTCCAACGGGAGGTCCGAGCCGTGCCGGTGACGTGTGATCGACCCGGCGTCGACCTGCCAGTGGTCCAGCGCGAAGCGGCGGGCGGTGAAGCGGTACTCGACCGTCCCGTCGTCGCCGCGCACGCTGTAGCCGCCGTCGTCGAGCGGGACGGGGACCAGCAGCCGTTCGTGGGAGAACTCGGCCAGCGCCTTGCGGATCAGCAGCCGGTTGGCGACGGCCCAGCGCTCGGGGGTCAGGTGGTCGACGGCTGCGGTGGTGGTGGTGCGGTCGGTCATCGGTGGGCTCCAGTGGTCGCGGCCTCGAACTGCTCGCGGGTGCAGGTGCTGAGCAGGGCCTGTTTCTCCGGCTTGGCGATCTCGCGGACCACCTCGAAGCCGACCGCCTTGTTCAGCGCGTGCACGGCGGTGTTGGAGACGTCGGGTTCGACGACGACCCTGCGGACCCGCGGATCGGCGAACAGGGTCTCCATGACGGTGGTGATCACGGCCCGGGTGAAGCCGTGCACCGGGGTCTCGGGCGGGGCGACCAGGAAGTGCATCCCGACGTCACCGGGCTCCGCCTCGTACAGCCCCTTGAGCTCGACCTCGGTGGGGTCGTAGCGCTCCATCAGGAAGGCGGGCCGGCCGTCGTGCAGCCCGATGAAGGCGTCGTGGTGCGGGTGGGCGGCTATCGCCACGTACTCCCGCTCGACGTCCTCCAGCCGGGCGTCGCCCATCATCCAGAAGGCGGCCCTGGGGTGGGTGACCCACTCGTGCACCAGCTCGGCGTCGGACCTACGGCCCGGCCGGCCGGGGGAGGGGTCCATGGGGCGGACGGTGAACGTCCCCCGGGGTTTCGTGCTGGTCATGCTGCGAACTCCTGGAAGGTGACGGACTTCTCGACCGGGTAGTACTCGCGGCCGAGCATTTCGCCGATGATGTACGCGTTGCGGTAGGCACCCATGCCCAGGTCGGGCGAGGTGATCGAGTGGGTGTGCACCCCGGCGTTCTGCAGGAAGATCCCGCGCCCGGTGGTGTCGATGCTGTAGTTGCGGGCCACGTCGAAACGGCCGCGGGAGTCGTGCCGGATCCGGTGCAGGACGGGCTCCAGGAAGGCAGGAGGGACATACCGGTAGCCGGTGGCGAGGATCAGGCCCTCGCTGTCGAGCTCGTAATCCCTGCCCTGCTCCTCCTGGCGGAGGCCCAGCGTGTACGTGCCCGTGGACTCCTCGTAGCGCGCGCTGTTCAGCGAGGAGTTGGTGAGCAGACGGGTGGGGACGGGGCCCGGCAGGTTCTTCTGGTAGAGCAGGTCGAAGATCGAGTCGATCAGCTCGCCGTCGATGCCCTTGAAGAGGCCCTTCTGGCCGGACTCCAGCCGGTAGCGCGTCTCCTCGGGCAGGGCGTGGAAGTAGTCCACGTACTCCGGAGAGGTCATCTCCAGCGTGAGCTTCGTGTACTCCAGCGGGAAGAATCGGGGGGAGCGCGTCACCCAGTTCAGCCGGTAGCCGTGCACGTCGATCTCGGAGAGCAGGTCGTAGTAGATCTCCGCCGCGCTCTGCCCGCTGCCCACCAGCGTGATGGACTTCTTGGCCTGCAGCGCCGCCTTCTCCCGCAGATAGCGGGAGTTGTGCAGGAAGTCGCCGCCCAGGCCCCGGCAGGCCTCCGGGATGTGCGGCGGGGTGCCGGTGCCCAGGACGAGGTGACGGGCGCGGAAGGCGCTGTCGGCGGTGCGGACGGTGTACAGGCCGTCACCCTCGTCGTACGTAACCGACTGCACGGTCTGCTTGAATCGGACGCTGCTCAGCTTGGCCGCGGCCCACCGGCAGTAGTCGTTGTACTCGGTGCGCAGCGGGTAGAAGTTCTCCCGGATGTAGAACGAGTAGAGCCTGCCCCGCTCCTTGAGGTAGTTCAGGAAGGAGTACGGGCTGGTCGGGTCGGCCATCGTCACCAGGTCCGACATGAACGGCGTCTGGAGATGGGCCCCTTCGAGGAACATCCCGGAGTGCCACTCGAAGTCCGGCTTGGACTCCAGGAACAGTCCGTTCAGCTCCTCGACGGGCTCGGTCAGGCAGGCGAGTCCGAGGTTGAACGGGCCGAGCCCGATCCCGATGAAGTCGTACGGGGCGTCAAGGGGCTCAGGAAGCGCGGTCAAGGGACTCTCCCAGGTACTGCTCGGCGTGGCCGGCGATCAGGTCGAGGACGGCGGAGATGTCGGCCGCGGTCGTCTCGGGGTTGAGCAGGGTGAATTTCAGGTACTGGCTGTCGCCGACCTTCGTGCCCGCGACCACGGCCTCACCCGAGGCGGAGAGCGCCTTGCGGGCGTAGAGGTTGGCCCGGTCGATGTCGGCGGGCGTCCTGACGTGGACCGGGACGTAGCGGAACACCAGGGTGGACAGCCGGGGCTCCACCACGACGTCGAAGCGCGGGTCGGCGGCCAGCAGCCGCCAGCCCTCGGCGGCCCGCTCGCACACCTCGTCGAACAGCTCACCGACACCGTCCGCGCCCATGGTGCGGAGCGTCATCCACAGCTTGAGCGCGTCGAACCTGCGCGTGGTCTGCAGGGACTTGTCCACCTGGTTGGGGATGTGCTCCTCGACGGTGCGCTCCGGATTGAGGTACTCCGCGTGATACGTCGCATGGCGCAGCGTGGCCCGGTCGCGGACCAGCACGGCGGACGAACTCACCGGCTGGAAGAAGGACTTGTGGTAGTCCACGGTGACCGAGTCGGCGCGCTCGATGCCGTCGACGAGTGCGCGCCGGGTGGGCGAGACGAGCAGTCCGCAGCCGTAGGCGGCGTCGACGTGCATCCAGGTCCCGTACCGCTCGCAGAGCGCGGCGATCTCGGGCAGCGGGTCGATCGAGCCGAAGTCCGTGGTGCCCGCGGTGGCGACGACCGCCATCGGCACGGTGCCCTCGGCCTCGCAGTGTTCGAGGGCCGCGGCCAGCGCCACGGTCCGCATGCGCTTCTCACGGTCGACGGGGACGGACACGACGGAGTCCGGGCCCAGGCCGAGGAGTTTGGCCGACTTCTGGACGCTGAAGTGGCTGCACTCGGACGTGAGGATCCGCAGCCGGGTGAACTCCTCGGGCCGGAGTTTGGCCTCCTCGCGGGCCAGCAGCAGCGCCTGCAGGTTGGACTGTGTGCCACCGCTGGTGAAGACGCCGTCCGCCGCGGGGCCGAGGCCGATGCGGGCGGCCGTCCAGTCGATCAGCCGGCGCTCGATCAGCGTGCCGCCCGCGCTCTGGTCCCAGGTGTCCAGGGAGGAGTTGACCGCGGAGAGCACGGCCTCGCCGACCACGGCGGGGATGACCACAGGGCAGTTGAGGTGGGCGAGGTAGCGGGGGTGGTGGAAGTACACGGCGTCGCGGAGGTAGACCTCGCCGAGCTCGTCCAGGGCGGCAGCCGTGTCGCCGAGCGGCCGGTCGAGGTCGATGGCGTCGACGACGCGGGCGAGCGCCTCGACGCCGATGCCGCTGAACGGCTGCTCGGTGGAGGCGAGTCTGGCTGCGACCTGTTCGACTCCCGCGGTGACGGAGCGACGGTAGTCCTCCGCCGTCGTGTGGTTGAGCAGGTGGGAACGCATGGTGGGGGCCTCCCGGGCAGGGACGTCGTCGCGTCCGGGCAGAGAAAAGGGGACGAGGGCGCGAACAATTGACTTAGGTAAGCCTAACCTAACAACTTCGCGATCCTCGCCCCCCCCGGGGGGTCCGTCACAGGAACCCCACAAGAAACGCAGGCGTGTTACGCGGCCGCCCGCGCCGCTTCCTCCCGGAGCTGCTCCTCGCTCAGCCCGCGCCGCCAGTAGCCGACGAAGGTGACGCGCCTGCGGTCGAACTCCCGCTCCCGCACGAAGTGGCGGCGCAGTGCCCTGACCCCGGACGACTCGCCGGCGATCCAGACGTACGGGGCGCCCCCGGGCAGTGCGGCGGCGCGCACGGCGTCCACGGCGGAGGGAGCGCCCTCGTCCCGTACGAGCCAGGTGATGTGCGCGTCGGCCTCGGTGCGGATGTCCAGCCGGTCCTGGGTGTGCGGGACCTCCAGCCAGACCCTGGCCTTCGTGCCGGCCGGCAGCCACTCCAGGGCGGCCGAGGCGGCGGGAAGTGCCGTCTCGTCGGCGCAGATCAGCACGCAGCCGGTGTCCCGCGGCGGCTGGAAGCGGATCCCGTTGTTGTCCTCGCCGGTGGGGCCCAGCACGGTGAGCCGCTGCCCCGGCGTGGCGGCCTCGGCCCAGCGGCAGGCCGGCCCGCCGTCCTCGTGGAGGGCGAAGTCGATGTCGATCTCGGTCGAGCCGTCCGGGGCGTACCGCTGGGCGCGCACGGTGTACGACCTCATCACGGCCCGGACCTCCGGGGGCAGGGCCCGCCAGGCCGCGAACCACTCACCGTTCTCGTCGACCGGGACGACCGCCTCGGTCTCGCCCGGATGTGGCAGGAAGATCGAGAGGCTCTGGTCCCGGCCCCCGGCGACGAAGCCGTCGCTCCCCGGTCCGCCGAAGGTGATTCTCCGCAGGGAGGGGCTCAGCCTGCTGGTCCTGAGGACCGTCAGGCCGAAGAACCGGAAGGGGGCGACGGCGGGTGCGGTGGCGGTCGTCATGCGAGGGGTCCTCCCAGGAACCGGAACGGCGAGGGCCCTGCCGGGAGCCACTCCCGGCAGGGCCGCAGGGTCAGCTGACCTTCTTGGCCTTCTCGATGGCCTCGGCGAGGGCGTCGAGGATCGGCGCGCACTTGTCGTAGGAGTAGATGGGCTCCGTCGTACGCGGGACGACCTGGCCGGCCTTGACGGCGGGCAGCTGGGCCCAGGTCGGCTTGGAGGTCAGGGCGTCGGGCTGCAGGGCCGAGGAGCGGTTGTCCATCATGATGATGTCGGCGTCGTACTTGTCGACGTTCTCCCAGCTCAGCTCCTCGAAGAAGCCGGCCGCGTTGACCTTCGGCTCGACGAACTGCACGCCGAGCTCCTGGAAGTACAGGGTGTCGGCGGACGTCTTGGCGAGGGAGACGTAGAACAGGTCCTGGCTGGCAGAGCCGATCATGACCTTGATGTTCGGCTGGGACTTGGCGGCGGCGCGCAGCCGGGCCGCCGCCTTCTCGAACGCGGCCTTGGCGTCGGTGACCTTCTTGGCCTTGACGTCGGCGCCGAGGGAGGCGGCGAGGTCCTCGTGACGCTGGATCGCCTTCGGCACGGTGGTCTGCGCGGCCCACAGGGCGACGCTCGGGGCCAGCTTGAGGATCTTGTCCTTGGACTGGTCCGGCACGTACCAGAGGGCGTCCTTCTCCCACATGGCGGTGACGAGGAGTTCCGGCGCGAGACCGGCGTACTTCTCGACGTTGAACTCGCCCCAGACGTTGCCGAGCACCTCGACCTTGCTGATGTCCAGGTCGCCGGCCTGTACATCGGCCTTGCCGTCGGAGGTCTTCGTCGGGCCGAAGACACCCTTGACCTCGACGCCGTAGTCGTGGAGCGCGGCGGCGACACCGATGAACGCGACGATGTTCTTCGGCACGGACTCGGCCTCGGCCGTCTGCCCGCGGTCGTCCTTGAAGGACCAGGGGCCGGATTTCTCCGTACCCGAACCCGAGGCGGAGCTCTTCTCGTCGCCGTCGCCACAGGCTGCGAGGACGGCACCGAGACCGACGGCGCCACCGGCGGCCAGCAGGCCGCGGCGGGAGAGTGGGCTGGTCCGGAGGTTGGGCATGAGTGGGTCTGCTTTCGTACGCGCCTCAGGGCGCCCGCTGACGATTCGAAGGTAGGCTAGCCTAACCTCACATGCCGTGGACGGGGAGGGCAAGGGGGGCGGCCGTTCCGTCTCCGGCCCACGGGAAAGCCGCCTCCCCCGTGACCGGGGAAGGCGGCTCTCGCGAACGTCCGGCTCAGCCGGTGACCGGCTGGAGGCGCAGCATGTCGATGTCCGGGCACACCTTCGCGATCGCGCCGAAGTCATCGTCCACGTGCAGCACGGTGAGCCGGTGCTGTCGGGCTGTGAGGGCGATGAGGATGTCGATGGGCGAGGGCCCCCGGTGGTGGCCGATCCTCACGAGCTCTCGCTGCACTTCGATGATCCTCGGCCAGGGGTCTTCGAGTGCGGGAGCCCATCCGAAGGTCTGACCGAGCATGGTGAAGAACGGTTCATGGTCCCGGTCCGTCCAAAGGGCCGGCATGAGCTCGGACTCCACGGGTGGGCAGAGCGACACGAGTCCCTGGGCGACGCGCCTCGGCCAGGGCTCTCCTACTTGGCGCCGGAGCAGCCGCCAGACGGCCGATGTGTCGGCGAGATAGCTCACAGTCCTGACCGCTCCCGGTCTTCGAGGACATCGAAGTCCAGGAACTGGTCCGCGTTGTCCTGCAGCCAGCGCAAGGCCCGGGCCCGGTCGTCCGCACTCACCGCGGCAGCTATCGTCAGTGCCCGGTTGATCGTCTCCCGCTTGGTCGAGGTGCCGAGCTGCTGCTGGGCGAACGCCAGCATCTGGTCGTCCACGTCCACGAGGGTCTTCGTCATGGCGGACCTCCTGGGGCCCGATGGGTATATACGCCTGAGATGGAGTATATGCCGTGTCGGCCCCGCCCGTCAGGCGTCCATCCCCAGCTCCCGGGCGATCAGCATCCGCTGGACCTCGCTCGTGCCCTCGCCGATCTCCAGGATCTTGGAGTCGCGCCACATGCGGGCCACCGGATACTCGTTCATGAAGCCGTAGCCCCCGTGGATCTGCGTCGCCTCGCGGGCGTTGTCCACCGCCACCGTCGAGGAGTACAGCTTCGCGATCGCGGCCTCCTTCTTGAACGGCTCGCCCGCCACCAGCCGCGAGGCCGCGTCCCGCCAGCCGACCCGGGCCATGTGCGCCCGCGTCTCCATGTCCGCGATCTTGAACTGGATGGCCTGGTTGGCGCCGATCGGCTTCCCGAAGGCGTGCCGCTCCTTCGCGTACTTCAGTGACTCGTCCACACAGCCCTGCGCCAGGCCCGTCGAGAGCGCCGAGATCGCGATCCGGCCCTCGTCCAGAATCCGCAGGAACTGCGCGTAACCGCGGCCCTCCTCACCCAGCAGGTTCGCCGCCGGGACGCGGACGTCGGAGAAGGACAGCTCACGGGTGTCCGAGGCGTTCCAGCCGACCTTGGAGTACGGGGCGGCCACCGTGAAGCCGGGGGTGCCCGACGGGACGATGATCGCGGAGATGCGCGGGGCGCCGTTCTCCTTGCGGCCGGTGACCGCCGTCACCGTGACCAGCTCCGTGATGTCCGTACCGGAGTTGGTGATGAAGCACTTGGAGCCGTTGATCACCCACTCGCCGGCCGCCTCGTCCAGAACGGCCGTCGTCCGCGTCCCGCCCGCGTCCGAGCCGCCGTCCGGCTCCGTCAGACCGAACGCGCCGAGCGCCTCGCCCGCGCACAGCTTCGGCAGCCACCGCTGCTTCTGCTCCTCGGTCCCGAACCGGTAGACCGGCATGGCGCCGAGCGAGACACCCGCCTCCAGCGTGATCGCCACGGAGGAGTCGACCCGGGCCAGCTCCTCCAGGGCGATCCCGAGGGCGAGGTAGTCGCCGCCCATGCCGCCGTACTCCTCCGGGAAGGGCAGGCCGAACAGGCCCATGCGCCCCATCTCCCGCACGATCTCGTACGGGAACTCGTGGCGCTCGTAGAAGTCGCCGATCTTCGGGGCGATCACATCGTGTGCGAACTCCTCGACGGTGCGGCGCAGTTCCTCGTGCTCGGCGGTCAGCCGGTGGTCAAGGGACATGGGTCGTTCACTCCTTGTGGGACAGCGCGCGGACGGTACGGGAAGGGCTCGGGCGGCCCAGCTGTTCGGCCATCCACACGCTTGTGGCGGTGAGTGCGCCGAGATCGACCCCGGTTTCGACACCGAGGCCGTCGAGCATCCACACGAGATCCTCGGTGGCGAGATTTCCGGTCGCGCTCTTCGCGTACGGGCAGCCGCCGAGGCCGCCGGCCGAGGCGTCCACCGTCGTCACACCGTGCTGGAGCGCGGCCAGGGTGTTGGAGAGCGCCTGGCCGTACGTGTCGTGGAAGTGCACCCCGATCGTGCCGGTGGGGACCCCCGCCCCGTTCAGCGCGGTCAGCAGCGCCGTCACATGGCCCGGGGTGGCCACGCCGATCGTGTCGCCGAGGGAGAGCTCGTCGCAGCCGAGGTCCATCAGCGCCTTCGCGACCCGCACGACCTGCGCGACGGGCACGGCGCCTTCCCACGGGTCCCCGAAGCACATCGACAGATAGCCGCGCACATGCACCCCTGCCGCCTTCGCCCGGGCCACCACCGGCTCGAACATGGCGAGCGACTCGTCCACCGTGCGGTTGAGGTTGCGGGCGGCGAACGTCTCCGTCGCCGAGCCGAACACGGCGATCCTGCGGGCACCGAGAGTGAGCGCCCGGTCCAGGCCGCGTTCGTTGGGCACCAGGACGGGCAGGGCCACGTCCCCGACATCCGCGATGTCGCCGATGAGCGGGAACAGCTGTTCAGCGTCCGCCAGTTGAGGCACCCACTTCGGATGGACGAAGCTGGTCGCCTCGATCGTGGAGAGCCCGGCCTCCGCGAGACGGCGGATGAACTCCGCCTTCACCCCGGTCGGTACGACGGACTTCTCGTTCTGCAGTCCGTCACGGGCGCCGACCTCGTGGATACGGACCCGGGCGGGCAGCCCCGGCGCGGGCACCGTCATGGGCAGTCCGGTGTCGGTCACGATTCCTCCCTCGGGGCCACCACGGCCAGGATCTGGTCCATGGCGACCGTGGCACCTGCGGTGACGTCCAGCTCGGTGACGGTCCCGGCGTGCGGGGCGGAGATGACGTGCTCCATCTTCATCGCCTCGACGACCAGCAGGCTCTGCCCGGCCACGACCTCGTCCCCGACCGCCACCTTCACCACCGTGACGGTCCCGGGCATGGGCGCGGCGAGCGTGTCGGCGCCCGAACGGGCGGCACCGCTGAGGGACGCCTCCACCGGGTCGTGGTCCTGGACGTGCCAGGCGTCCCCGTCCCGGCCGAGCCAGACCCCCTCCGGGGACGACACCAGGCTGAACGTGTGGGTCAGGCCGTCGAGTTCGACGACCACGCGCCGCCCGGACGCCTCGACCAGCCGGGACCTCTCCGCGCCGGGCAGCGAGGGCACCGGACCGCACGCGTCCGCGGGCTCCCGCCGGTCCCCGGCGTGGCCGAACGTCAGCGCCGCCGTGGACTCCGCGCCCGTCCGCAGACCCACGCGCACCGGGTCATGGCCAGGGACGCGGAAGTGGTGGAAGGTTTCCGCGGGGGTGCCGCCCAGCCGCCAGCCGCTGGGCACCGAGAACGGATCGACCCAGCCGCCGGCGGGAGCGGGCGACGGCTGCCGCAGCAGCGCCGCCGCCGCGTACACCTCCTCCGGCACCCCGTCCGGCACCAGGCCGTCCGCCTCCCGCTCCACGAGGCCGGTGTCCAGATCGCCCGCGGCCACCGCCGGATGGGCCAGCAGCCGCCGCAGGAACCCGGCGTTCGTCGGGACGCCCAGCACCACCGTGTCCGCGAGCGCCGCCCGCAGCCGGCGCAGGGCGGTCGCACGGTCGGGGCCGTACGCGATGACCTTCGACAGCATCGGGTCGTACGTGCTGCCGACCGGCACGCCCTCGCTGAGCCCCGAGTCCGTCCGCACCCCGCCGCCCCCCGGCTCGTGCAGCGCGAGCACCGTGCCGCCGGACGGCAGGAAGCCGCGCGCCGGGTCCTCGGCGCAGACCCGGGCCTCGACGGCGTGCCCGGTGAGCGTGATGTCCGCCTGCGCGTACGGCAGCCGCTCGCCGGAGGCGACCCGGAGCTGCCACTCCACCAGGTCGAGTCCGGTGATCAGCTCGGTGACCGGGTGCTCGACCTGGAGACGGGTGTTCATCTCCATGAAGTAGTACGAGGAGGGGTCGCTGCCCGGGACGATGAACTCGACCGTGCCCGCGCCCACGTACCCGCAGGACCGGGCCGCCTGCACGGCCGCCTCACCCATCGCGGCCCGGGTCGCCTCGTCGAGCAGGACCGAGGGCGCCTCCTCGATGATCTTCTGGTGGCGGCGCTGGAGGGAGCACTCGCGCTCGCCGAGGTGCACCACGTTGCCGTGGCCGTCGGCCAGGACCTGGATCTCGATGTGGCGCGGCCGGTCGATCCACCGCTCCACGAGGAGCGTGTCGTCACCGAACGAGGCGCGCGCCTCGCGCCGGGCCGCCGCGATCTCGTCGGCGAGCAGCGCCTCCTCGCGCACCAGCCGCATGCCCTTGCCGCCGCCGCCCGCCGACGGCTTCAGCAGAACGGGCATCCCGATCTCCCGGGCAGCCGCGCCCAGTTGGGCGTCGGTGAGCCCGCTCCCGGAGGAGCCCGGCACGACCGGCACCCCCGCGGTGGCGACGGTCTCCTTGGCGCGGATCTTGTCGCCCATCAACGAGATCGCGGAGGCGGGCGGGCCGATGAAGACCAGCCCCGCCTCCGCGCACGCCTGGGCGAAGCCCGCGTTCTCCGCGAGGAAGCCGTAACCCGGGTGGACCGCCTCGGCTCCCGTGCGTCGGGCGGCGTCCAGCAGCCGCTCCACCGACAGATAGCTCGCGGCGGCCGGGGCCGGCCCGATCCGTACCGCCGTATCCGCCTCCCGGACGTGCCGGGCGTCCGCGTCCGCGTCGCTGAAGACGGCGACCGACCGCACGCCGAGCTCGCGCAGGGTCCGGATGACCCGGACCGCGATCTCGCCACGGTTGGCGACCAGAACAGTGCTGAACATGGAAGTCCTCACATCACATCCGGAAGACGCCGAAACTGGGCTCGCCCAGCGGGGCGTTGGCACACGCGGTCAGGGCGAGCCCCAGCACCTGCCGGGTCTCCACCGGGTCGATCACACCGTCGTCCCACAGCCGGGCGGTGGCGTAGTAGGCGTTGCCCTGCTGCTCGTACTGCGCGCGGACCGGGTCCTTGAAGGCCTCTTCCTCCTCGGCGGGCCACTCCTCGCCGCGCCCCTCGATCTGGTCGCGCTTGACGGTGGCCAGCACCGAGGCGGCCTGCTCGCCGCCCATGACCGAGATCTTGGCGTTCGGCCACATCCACAGGAAGCGCGGCCCGTAGGCCCGGCCGCACATGGAGTAGTTCCCCGCGCCGTACGACCCGCCGACCACGACCGTCAGCTTCGGCACCCGCGTGCACGCCACGGCCGTGACCATCTTGGCGCCGTGCTTGGCGATGCCCCCGGCCTCGTAGTCCCGGCCGACCATGAAGCCCGAGATGTTCTGGAGGAAGACCAGCGGAATGCCCCGCTGGTCGCACAGCTCGATGAAGTGGGCGCCCTTCTGGGCGGACTCCGAGAACAGGATCCCGTTGTTCGCGACGATGCCGACGGGATGGCCGTGGATCCGGGCGAAGCCGGTGATCAGCGTCTGGCCGTACTCCGCCTTGAACTCCTGGAAGCGGGAGCCGTCCACCACCCGGGCGATGACCTCCCGCACGTCGTAGGGCGTACGCGAGTCGACGGGCACCGCCCCGTACAGGCCCGCGGGATCCGCCGTCGGCTCCTCGGCGGGCTCCACGGACCAGGGAAGCGGCCCGCGCCCGGGGAGGGTCGCGACGATGTTCCGCACGATCCGCAGCGCGTGCGCGTCGTCCTCGGCGAGATGGTCGGTGACCCCGGACGTCCGGGAGTGGACCTCGCCGCCGCCCAGCTCCTCCGCCGTGACGACCTCACCCGTGGCCGCCTTCACGAGCGGGGGGCCGCCCAGGAAGATCGTGCCCTGGTTCCGGACGATGACGGCCTCGTCGCTCATGGCCGGGACGTACGCCCCGCCCGCCGTGCACGAGCCGAGCACCGCCGCGATCTGCGGGATACCGGCGCCCGACATCCGGGCCTGGTTGTAGAAGATCCGCCCGAAGTGGTCCCGGTCGGGGAAGACCTCGTCCTGCATCGGGAGGAACGCGCCCCCCGAGTCCACCAGGTACAGGCAGGGCAGCCGGTTCTCCAGGGCCACCTCCTGGGCGCGGAGGTGCTTCTTCACGGTCATCGGGTAGTACGTGCCGCCCTTGACGGTCGCGTCGTTGGCGACGATCACGCACTCCCGGCCGCTGACCCGCCCGATCCCGGCGATCACCCCGGCGGCAGGCGCCGCGCCCCCGTACAGCCCCTCGGCCGCGAGCGGTGCCAGCTCCAGGAAGGGCGAGCCCGGGTCGAGCAGCGTGTCCACCCGCTCCCGGGGCAGCAGCTTGCCGCGCGCCACATGCCGGGCGCGGGCCTTCTCACCTCCGCCGAGCCGTGCCGTGGCGAGCCGCGTGCGCAGCTCCTCGGCGAGCGCGTGATGCGCCGCCTCGTTGGCCTGCCAGGCCTCCGAGGCGGGATCGGCCGCGCTCACCAGGACCGGTGCCTGCTGCATCCTGTCGAGCCCCCTTGCCCGTACCGCAGTAGTCGGACGATAGTTAATGAGCGTTAACGCATGGTGCTCAGGTTAACGAGCGCTAACCCGCCTGTCTAGAATGAATCCTCATGAGCACCCATGCCGCCGCCCGTGTCGCGGCTCCCACCCGCCGCGAGCAGATCCTCCGGGAGGCCGCCCGCCTCTTCGCCGAGCGCGGATTCCACGGTGTCGGGGTCGACGAGATAGGGGCCGCGGTCGGCATCAGCGGCCCCGGCCTCTACCGCCACTTCCCCGGCAAGGACGCGATGCTCGCCGAACTGCTCGTCGGCATCAGCGAGCGCCTGCTGGCCGGCGGGAAGCTGCGTGTCACGGAGGGCGGCGCTTCCCGCGACGGCTCCCCGGACGCACTCCTGGACGCGCTCATCGAGGGCCACATCGACTTCGCCCTGGACGACCGCCCCCTGATCACCCTCCACGACCGCGAGCTGGACCGCCTGCGTGACACCGACCGCAAGCGCGTGCGCCAGCTCCAGCGGCAGTACGTCGAGGTCTGGGTCGAGGCCGTACGCGCCCTCTACCCGGACCTCGCGGAGAACGAGGCCCGGGTCACCGTCCACGCGGTGTTCGGCCTGCTGAACTCCACCCCCCACCTGACCCGCCCCGAAGCGCTCCCGGGCAGGGCCGCCACGGCAGCCCTGCTGCACCGGCTGGCGCGCGGGGCCTTCGAGGCGGCGGCCTCGTAACCCGGGGGAGCGGTCAGGTGCCGCTCCCGTCCGTCATCGCCACGTCCGCCGTGCTGCTGTGGCTCGGACTCGCGGTCCTCGTGCCGGCGGCCGCAATGCCCGGACCGCGTAGCCACGCGGCGCACCGTGCCGCGGAGGATTCCGCCGAACGAGACACCGGGCACACAGTGCGTCGCCGACGGCACAATGGGTGCATGCCGATACCCAGCCGCGCCGAACTCGTCGAGCACCTCGTCCGCACACGTATCGCGGGCGACGTCGCCACTCCCCGCGACAACAACCTCTCCCACTACCGCCAGCTCGCCAACGGCAACCGCCATTTCTGGCTGGGGCTGGAGCTCGGCGACCGGTGGACCGACGAGCAGGACGTCCTCGCCGTGATGGCCGAGAGATGCGGGGTCAACGACGACCCGGAGCACCGCCAGGGCCAGGACACCATCGACCCCGAGCTGACGGTCGACGCGCTCGACCGGATGGCCGCACGGCTGCGGAAGGCGGCGGCCGACGGGGAACGGGTGCTGCTCGCCACCGGCCACCCGGGCGGTCTGCTCGACGTGCACCGGCAGACCGCGGACGCGCTGCGGGCCGCCGGATGCGAGATCGTACGGATCCCCGGCGGCCTGATGGCGGACGAGGGCATGGTCTTCCAGTTCGCCGACGTCGCCGTCCTGGAGCGCGGCGCGACCCTGTGGCACACGCACTCACCGGTGCCGATGGCCGCCATCCTGGACGGCCTGGAGCGCGAGGGCCGGCCCCGGCCCGACCTGGTCGTGGCCGACCACGGGTGGGCCGGGTGCGCGGGGCAGCGCGGGATCGACTCGATCGGTTACGCGGACTGCAACGACCCCGCGCTCTTCCTGGGCGAGGCGGAGGGCACCCTCCAGGTCACTGTGCCGCTCGACGACCACGTCACCGACCCGCGCTACTACGACCCGATGACCGACTACCTGCTGGACGCGGCCGGGCTGCTCCCCTCCGCCGACCGGGTCTAGGGCCTCTCGTCCGGGGACGCCGAGGGCCGCAGGCGGACGGGCAGGGACCGGTGGCCGTTGCTGATCAGCGAGGCCACCGGACCCATGTCCCCTTCGCCGGGAGCGATCTCGGCGTCGGGGAAGCGGTCGAAGAAGGCGCTCAGGGCGATCTCCGCCTCCATCCTGGCCAGGGCCGCCCCGAGGCAGAAGTGGATCCCGTGCCCGAAGGCGAGGTGCTCCTTGGTGATCCGGGTGACGTCGAAGGTGTCCGGATCGTCGTGCCAGCCGGGGTGGCGGTTGGCCGCCGCGTAGGACGCCAGGATCGCCTCGCCCTTGGCGATGGTCTGCCCGTCGGGCAGCGGGATGTCGACGACGGCGTACCGCAGGGGCAGGTGCTTCACCGGGGGCGAGTGACGCAGCGTCTCCTCCACGACGTCCGGCCACGACGCGCGGCCCGCACGGACGTGGGCGAGCTGCGCGGGGTCGGTGAGCAGCGTCGTGACGGCCTGGTCGATCAGGTTGACGGTGGTCTCGTAGCCGGCGTTGATCATCAGGAGCAGCGTGTCGCGCAACTCCTCCTCGGCCAGACCCTGTCCGTCGGCCCCTTCCTCGCCCAGGGCGATCAGCACCGACGCCACGTCCTCGCCCGGCTCGGCCCGCTTGCCCGCGATGAGGACGTCGAGCATGGCGTACAACTGGGCCGTGTTGGCGGCTGCTTCTTCCGGGGTCAGGGTGGTGGAGAAGACGTCGTTGACGAGAACACGGAACTCGTCGGCCCGCTGGTCGGGGACGCCCAGGAGGCGTCCGATGACCGTGATGGGCAGCGGATACGCGAACCGCTCGCGCAGGTCCGCCACTTCACCTCGTGGCGTGGCCTCCAAGCCGTCCAGCAGCTGTTCCACGATGGACTCGACGGTCGGCCTCAGCGCGGCGATGCGCCGGGCGCTGAACGCCGGGGCGACGATGCGGCGCAGGCGGCGGTGCTCGCCTCCGTACGCGGTGAACATGTTCGTTGCGGCGACCCACAGGGCCAGCGGCCAGCTCTGGACCGCCTCCTCGAAACCCGGCCAGTGCCGGCGCGCGTCCTTGGAGACGTCCGGGCTGGTCAGAAGCTCCTTGAGCAGGGCCGGATCGGAGACGGACCAGGCCTCCACACCGAGGATGTCGATACGCGCCGCGGGCCCCTGAGCACGTAACAGCTCGTGCTCGGCGTCGGCGTCACGGGCGGCGGGGTCGAGCACGATGGGGGCGGGGCGCTGCGGCACGGCCGGTTCTCCTCTGTCGGGAAAGAGATCGGCACGGTCCTACCCCTCCCGGGGAGCGCGGACCCCACACCTCGCAGCAGTCTCACATTCCGGCGGCGCGGCCGGCACGCCCGCGCCCCTCTCAGCCGCCGGCGCGCGCCGCCAGACGCTGCGCGCGCCCCGGTGTCGGATCCAGGTACACCCGCCGGATCGACGGGTAGCGCTCCCGCAGCTGCTGCTCCGCCTCCTCGCACGCCCACTCGATCTGCGCGGCCGTCGACGCGTCCCGGAAGTCGATCTTCGCCGCGATCAGCATCTCCGACGGCCCCTGGATCAGCGTGGTCAGCTCCACCACCTCGACGATGTGCGGCACGGACAGCAGCTCCTCGCGCACCCCGTCCCGCATCCCGGCCGGGAGCGGCCGGCCGATCAGCAACTGTGCGTTGGACCGGCAGAGCACCCATACCACGTACACGAGCAGTACGCCGATCAGGACGGAGGCGATCCCGTCCCACACCCCGGAGCCCGAGAGCTGCCCGCCGAGCAGGCCGCCGGCCGCCAGCAGCAGCCCGGCCAGCGCCGCCGAGTCCTCCATCACCACGGCCTTGACCGCCGTGTCGGGCGTCCGCCGCAGATAGTGCGGCGCGGGCATCCGGAGCCGCATGGCCTCACCCCGCACCTGCCGGACGCCCGTACGCAGCGAGAAGCCCTCCAGCAGGAAGGCGACGGCGAGCACGAGGTACGACACGAGCGGATCGCCGAGCTCCTCGCCCCGCAGCAGGGTGTGGATCCCGTCGTAGAGGGAGAACACCGCTCCGCCCACGAACGTCGCGACGGCTGCGAGCATCGCCCAGATGTACCGCTCGGGGCCGTAGCCCAGCGGATGGTCCTCGTCCGCGGGTTTCTCGCTGCGCTTGAGCGCGGTGAGGAGCATGACCTCGGTGACGGTGTCGGCGACCGAGTGCGCGGCCTCCGACAGCATCGCGCTCGAACCGCTGATCAGTCCCGCCACCAGCTTCGCCACGGCGATGCCGAGATTGGCGACCGCCGCGACGACGACGGTGAACGTGGACTCGCTGCCGCCGGACCGGTCGTCACTCATGGGGGGCAGTATGTCCGAACGTGCGGGCTTCAGTCCCTCGGGACGCGGACCAGGCCCTCCTGGATGACCGTGATGGCCAGCTTCCCGTCCGCCGTCCAGATCCTGGCCTGGCCGAGACCGCGCCCGCCGGACGCGGAGGGCGACTCCTGGTCGTACAGCAGCCACTCGTCCGCCCGGAAGGGGCGGTGGAACCACATCGCGTGGTCGAGGCTGGCGCCCACCACGTCACCGACCGACCAGCCGCCGCGCCCGTGGGCGAGCAGCACCGAGTCGAGCAGCGTCATGTCGGAGACGTACGTCGCCATGCAGACGTGCAGCAGCGGGTCGTCCGCCAGCTTGCCGTGCGTCCGGAACCAGACCTGGGAGCGCGGCTCGCGCGGCTCACCGGCGGTGGCGAACGGCGGGGCGTCCACATACCGCAGGTCGACCGCGGCCCGGGCCTCCAGCAGCCGGTCCGCCATGCGCGGGTCCGTGAAGCGGTGCGCGTACCGGGGCAGCATCTCCGCCGCGGTCGGCAGGGTCTCCGGGTCCGGGGCCGGGGGCATGACCGCCTGGTGGTCCATGCCCTCCTCGTGCACCTGGAACGACGCCGAGAGGTGGAAGATCGGCTTCCCGTGCTGGACGGCGACGACCCGGCGGGTGGTGAAGGACCGCCCGTCGCGGATCCGGTCCACGCTGTAGACGATCGGCGCGCCCGGGTCCCCGGGACGCAGGAAGTACGCGTGCAGGGAGTGGGCTCCCCGGTCCTCGGGGACCGTACGCCCGGCGGCGACCAGGGCCTGGGCCGCGACCTGGCCGCCGAAGACACGGGGCACGACCGCGGAACGGCTCATGCCCCGGAAGATGTCCTGCTCGATCTGCTCCAGGTCGAGCAGATCGAGCAGGGATTCAAGTGCTGCGCTCATGAAGGAGAAACGTAGCCGTTCTCAGAGGCCCATGGACTTGGCGATGATCGACTTCATGACCTCGCTGGTGCCGCCGTAGATGCGGTTGACCCGGTTGTCCGTGTAGAGGCGGGCGATCGGGTACTCGTTCATGAAGCCGTAGCCGCCGTGCAGCTGGAGGCAGCGGTCGATCACGCGGTGCGCGACCTCGGTGCAGAACAGCTTCGCCGAGGCGGCCTCGGCGGGGGTGAGCTCACCGGCGTCCAGGGCCTCGATCGCCCGGTCGCAGACGGCCTCGGCCGCGTCGACCTCGGCCTTGCAGGCGGCCAGCTCGAACTTGGTGTTCTGGAAGGACGCGACGGTCTTGCCGAAGACGGTGCGGTCCTGCGTGTACTGCTGGGCGAACCGCACGGCGGCGGCGGCCTGCGCGTACGCGCCGACCGCGATGCCCAGGCGCTCCTGCGGGAGGTTCTGGCCGAGGTAGGAGAAGCCCTTGTTCTCCTCACCCAGCAGGTCCTCGACGGGCACCTTGACGTCCACGAAGGCCAGTTCGGCGGTGTCGGAGACCTTCAGGCCCAGCTTGTCGAGCTTGCGTCCGACCGAGTAGCCCTCGGACTTGGTGTCGACCACCAGGAGCGAGATGCCGTGGCGGCGGTCGTCGGCCTTGGGGGCGTCCGTGCGGGCGCAGACGATGACCTTGTCGGCGTGCACACCACCGGTGATGAAGGTCTTGGCGCCGTTGAGGACGTAGTGCGTGCCGTCCTCGGAGAGCTTGGCGGTCGTCTTCATGCCGGCCAGGTCCGAACCGGTGCCCGGCTCCGTCATGGCTATCGCGTACATGGACCTGCCGGAGACGAAGTCCGGCAGCCAGCGCTTCTTCTGCTCCTCGGTGGCGTACGCCTTGAGGTACGGCAGGCAGAGCAGGACGTGCACCCCGGAGCCGCCGAAGGAGATGCCCGCGCGGGCGGTCTCCTCGTACAGGATCGCCTCGAACTTGAAGGACTCCACGCCCGCGCCGCCGTACTCCTCGGGCACCTCGATGCCGAAGATCCCCAGCTCGGCGAGCTTGTAGTAGAAGTCGCGGGGCGCCTGGCCCGCCGCGAACCACTCGTCGTAGACGGGGACGACCTCGGACTCGATGAAGGCGCGGATGGTCTCCCGGAACGCCTCGTGGTCCTCGTTGTAAACCGTACGGCGCACGGGATGCCTCCTGGTGTCAGCTTCAGCGTCGGTCGCGGTGGCTAAGCGCTTGCTCAGTCCTGGTCAAAAGTTACCCGGCGGTCACGGTGGCTGTCCAGGGTGATGCTGAGCACGCCCGGCTCAGCTGAGCGCCGGTAGCGGAGCGTGGCCGCGGCGAGCGCTGCGTACGCCTCGATGGCGGTCGGCGGCGGGCAGGCGCACAGTGAAATGAGGAGCCGACGGGGACACGAGCAGCCTCGTCGCATCAACTCTCTGTGAGGCAGTCATGGCTGATGTCGGGACCCAGGGCGGGAGTTCAACCGCGGACAGGAGCACGGGGCAGGCCGGGCGGGGCACGACGACCATCGCCGACGGTGTCGTCGCCACCATCGCCGGAATCGCCATCCGCGAGACCGACGGCGTGTATTCGGTCGGCCGCGGGGCTTCGAAGGCCATAGGCGCGGTCACGGGACGGAGGTCGGGGTCGTCCGGGGCGGGGCGTGCCGTCAAGGTGGAAGTGGGCGAGAAGCAGGCCGCGATCGACGTGGACGTGGAGGTGGAGTACGGCGTCCAGATCCACAAGCTGGCCGACCGCATCAGGACCCAGGTGACGGACGCGGTGGAGTCGATGACCGGTCTGGAGGTCGTCGAGATCAACATCTACGTCTTCGACGTCCATGTGCCGGACGAGGACGAGGACGAGGAGGACGAGGGCGACCGCTCGGGCCGGGCCTCCGCGCGCGTGCAGTGAGAGCACCGCGAGGACAGCGACCGCCCGGGGCCACGGTGGCGCGCGCTGCGGCCTGCGCCGGGCCTTCGGCCGGCGGCCGAAGGCCCGTAGATCTCCAGCCGGCCTGACCCGGCGCTGCGTTTCGGCCCGACGTCCTGAGGTGGCCCCGGGCCTCGTACCGCCCGCCCGCCTGCCGGGACACCCCGTGCGGCGCTCCCCGCCGTGCCGTCGGGCCACCTCAGGCCTGGGCGGTCGGCCGGACGACGATCTCGTTGACGTCGACGTCGTCGGGCTGCTCGATCGCGAACCGGATGGCTCGCGCCACCGCCGCCGGCGGGATGGCCGCCTCCTCCTTCGACTCGTTCATCCGCGCACGCAGACCCGCGTCCGGCACGGAGTCGATGAAGTCGGTGGCCACGAACCCCGGCGAGACCGCGGAGACCCGGATCGACGGCCCGGCCTCCTGCCGCAGGCCCTCGGTGAGAGTGCGCGCGGCGACCTTGGAGGCCGAGTAGACGGCCATGGTGGGCACCGTCCGGTAGGCGGCGGTCGACAGGGTGTGCACGAACTGGCCGTGCCCCTGGCTCCGGAAGACGGGGAGGGCGGCCGCGATGCCGTACAGCAGTCCTTTGACGTTCACGTCGATCATCGCGTCCCAGTCGTCCACCCGCAGGTCGTCGAGGGGTGACACCGGGCCGATCCCCGCGTTGCCGACGAGGACGTCCAGCCGGCCGAAGCGTTCACGGGCCAGCTCCACCAGGCGTGCCGGGTCCTCGCGGCGGGTGACGTCGACCGAGGTGAACGCCACCTCGCACCCCTTCTCCCGCAGCTCGTCGGCCAGGGCGGCGAGCCGTTCCTCCCGGCGGGCGCCGAGTACGAGCCGCGCCCCGCCCTCCGCCAGCAGGCGCGCGGTGGCGGCGCCGATCCCGCTGCTCGCCCCTGTGATCGCCACGACCTTGCCCTCGGTTCCAGGCATGCCGAATCTCCGTTCCAGACGCTCTAGACTGTTAAGCGGACATGTGTCCAGTACGGATTCCACGGTAGCGGACATGTGTCCGGATAAGCAATCGGTGCCCGTACGCCCGGAACGAGGGAGAGTCGATGACGGAGCCACGCCGCCGCGCCACGCGGTCGGACGCGCAGGACAACAGGGCGCGCATCATCGACACCGCGCGCGCCGTGTTCACCGAAACCCCCGACGCGACCCTCCAGTCGATCGCGAAGGCGGTCGGCATCGGCCAGGGCACCATGTACCGGAACTTCCCCAACCGCGAGGCACTGCTCGTCGCCGTCTACCGGGAGGACGTCGAGGCCCTCGTCGACGCCGCCCCGGCCCTGCTCACGGAGCACGAGCCGCTGGACGCGCTCCGCCTCTGGTTCGGTCGCCTCGCCGCCTACGGCCGGATCAAGCACGGCGCGTCCCTGGCCGTCGAGGCCGCCACCCGTGCCGACCTGGGCAACGAGTACTACGCGCCGGTCATCGCCGCGCTGGACCGGCTGCTGACCGCCTGCAAGGAGGCGGGGGAGCTGCGCCCCGACGCCGACGCCGACGAGGTCCTGCTGCTCGTGTCGTTCCTGTGGAAGGCCGGTGGGCCCGACTGGCAGGAACGCGGCGAACGCATGCTCGCCATCGTCATCGACGGTCTGCGCGCCGGGCGGTCGTAGTGCGGGACGTCACCGGGCCGGTGGGCGTCAGCGCCAGTGCGCCGCTCCGCTCCCGGTGGGAACCGCCGCTTCCATCTTCGCCCGGATCTCCCGCATCACCGCCACGATCCGCTCCTCGTGCTCCGGTGTCAGCCGGGCCACGGGTACCGAGCAACTGACGGCGTCCTGCGGCGGGTTGTCGTACCGCAGGGCGAACCCGAAGCCGACGAGCCCGGATACGCCCTCCTCCCGGTCCACCGCGTGACCGCGCGTCCGGATCTCCGCGAGGTCGGCCACCAGGGTGCCCCGGTCGGTGTGGGTGTTCGGCGTCAGCGCCTCGTAGGGCCCCTCGGGCAGTTCCTCGTCCGGCCGCTCGGCCAGCAACGCCTTGCCCAGTGCGCCCACGTGCGCCGGCAGACGCCGTCCGACGCGGCTGATCGTCCGCAGGTACTCGTGCGACTCCCGGGTCGCGAGATAAGTCACGTCCCGCCCGTCCAGCCGGCCCATGTGGATCGTCTCGCCCAGCGCCTCGGAGGCCTCGTCGAGATACGGCCGCACCGCCCTCAGCCGGGGATCGGAATCCAGGTAGCTGGTGCCGGTGAGCAGGGCGTGGATGCCGATGCCGTACAGGGAGCCGGTCAGGTCCGTGCGGACCCAGCCGCGTGAGATCAGCGTCTGGAGGAGCGCGTACATCGAGCTGCGCGGCACTCCCAGCTCGTCCGCCAGCTCCTGGAGCCGCGCCGGACGGTCGCCGCGTGCCGCCAGGACCTCCAGCAACTCGACCGTGCGTGCCGCGGACTTCACCTCGCGGACGCCGCCCGCCTCTCCCTTTGTGTCAGGCATGCGCCGATCGTAATCGGGCTCGGAGAAGGGCGATGCACACCCATTGACGCCCTGAGGTCCACCTCCCTAATCTCCATCCTCATACATGGATGACGTCTACATGGGGAGATGGCGTGAGCCTCGACACCGGCACGGAGACCGCGGAGGCCGTGGCACGACGGCTGCGGAACGGGATGGCGGGCGGTGTGCTCTCCTTCCCGCTGACCAGCTTCCACCAGGACGGATCCTTCGACCCGGACGGCTACCGCGACTACGTGGCAGAGCAGCTCGCCACCGCCCCCGGGGCCGTCTTCCCCGCCTGCGGCACCGGTGAGTTCTTCTCACTGGACGAGGACGAGTACCGGCAGGCCGTCACGATCACCGTCGAGGAGGCGGCCGGCCGCCTCCCGGTCGTCGCCGGCACCGGCTACGGCTGGGCGCAGGCCGTCCGGTTCGCCCGCGTGGCCGAGGAAGCCGGAGCCGACGCGCTCCTCGTCCTGCCGCACTACCTCACCGCCGCCCCGCAGGACGGGCTGGTCGCCCAGCTCCAGCACATCGCCGCCCGCACCCGGCTCCCGCTCATCGCCTACCAGCGCGGCCAGGTCACCTACACCGCCGACTCGCTCCGCCGTATCGCCCGTATCCCGGGCGTCATCGGCGTCAAGGACGGCCACAGCGACCTCGACCGCCTCCAGCGCCTGACCCTCGCCGCCCCCGACGGCTTCCTGTTCTTCAACGGCGCCGCCACCGCCGAGATCCAGGCCCGCGCCTACGCCACCGTCGGCGTCCCCGCCTACTCCTCCGCCGTCCACGCCTTCGCCCCCGAGATCGCGAACGCCTTCTTCGCCGCCCTGCGCGACGGCGACTCCGGCACCGTCGACAAACTGCTGCGCGACTTCTACGTGCCGCTCGTCGAGCTCCGTGACCGCGTCCCCGGATACGCCGTGTCGCTGGTGAAGGCCGGCGCCCGGCTGCGCGGCCGGGCGGTCGGACCCGTGCGCGCCCCGCTCACCGACCCCTCGGCCGCCGACCTGGCCGAGCTCAAGGCCCTGCTCTCCACCGGACTCGACCTCGTAGGAGCCTCCCTGTGACCCGCGACCTGACCATCACGGACGTGACGCTGACCCCGATCCTGGTCGCCGACCCGCCGCTGCTGAACACCGCGGGCGTCCACCAGCCGTACACCCCGCGCCTGATCGTGGAGGTGGTCACGGCCGACGGGACCACGGGCCTCGGCGAGACCTACGGCGACACCAAGTACCTGGAGCTGGCCCGGCCCCTCGCCGAGCAGCTGATCGGCCACCAGGTCAGCGACCTCAACGGCCTGTTCGGTGCGGCCGACGAGGTCGCCGTCGACGCCGCCCGGGTCACCGGCCAGGTCGACGTCGGCGGGCTGCGCGGCGTCCAGACCGCCGACAAACTGCGCCTGTCCGTGGTCTCCGCCTTCGAGGTCGCCTGCCTCGACGCCCTCGGCAAGGCGCTCGGCCTGCCCGTGCACGCGCTGCTCGGCGGCAAGGTGCGGGACGCCGTCGAGTACAGCGCGTACCTCTTCTACAAGTGCGCCGCTCATCCGGCAGGTCCGTCCGGCGAGCGGTCCGGCGAGGAGGACGGGTGGGGCGCCGCCGTCGATCCCGCCGGGATCGTCGAGCAGGCCCGCACCTTCACCGAGCGGTACGGCTTCACCTCCTTCAAGCTCAAGGGCGGCGTCTTCCCCCCGGCCGAGGAGATCGCCGCGGTCAAGGCCCTCGCCGCCGCGTTCCCCGGCCATCCGCTGCGGCTGGACCCCAACGGGGCCTGGTCGGTGGAGACCTCCCTGGAGGTGGCCGAGGAGCTCCGGGACGTCCTGGAGTACCTGGAGGACCCGGCGACCGGCGTCCCCGCCATGGCCGAGGTCGCCGCGAAATCCGGCGTACCGCTCGCCACCAACATGTGCGTGACGACGTTCGACGAGATCAAGGAGGCGTTCACCCAAGGCGCCGTCCAGGTCGTCCTCTCCGATCACCACTACTGGGGCGGCCTGCGTAACACCCAGCAACTGGCCGCCATCTGCCGCGCGTTCGGCGTCGGAGTGTCCATGCACTCCAACACCCACCTCGGCATCAGCCTCGCCGCCATGACCCATGTGGCCGCCACAGTCCCCGACCTCCACCACGCCTGCGACTCCCACTACCCCTGGCAGTCCGAGGACGTCCTCACCGAGCGGCTCACCTTCGACGCCGGGAAGGTCGCCGTCTCCGACGCACCCGGCCTCGGAGTCGAACTCGACCGGGACAAGCTCGCGTTCCTCCACCAGCGGTGGCTCGACGACGACGGCACGTACAAGGACCGCGACGACGCGGCCGCGATGCGCGTCACCGACCCGCAGTGGGTCGCCCCGTCCGTGCCGCGCTGGTAACCGTTCCCCGACTCCTCGCCCCACCGCACCGACGGCGAGCAGCCACCGCCGCGAGAGCGGCGGTGGCCCGGCCGCACAAAGGAGTGCCGCTCGTGTCCGCAGTTCCCCCCACCCCCCAGGTCCAGCACCCGGCCGTCGTCCGGTCCGCGATCCACAAGATCTTCCGCCGCGTGGTCCCCCTCTTCTTCGTGATGTTCGTCGCGAACTACATGGACCGCGTCAACCTCGGCTTCGCCCAGGACCAGCTCCGCGCCGACGTCGGGCTGTCCGCCGCCGCGTTCGGACTCGGCGCAGGGATCTTCTTCATCGCCTACGCCATCTTCGAGGTCCCCTCGAACATGATGATGGAACGGTTCGGGGCCAAGGTGTGGCTCACCCGCATCATGATCAGCTGGGGCGTCGTGGCCACCGCGATGGCCTTCGTCAACAGCCCGGGCATGTTCTACGCCCTGCGCTTCCTGCTCGGCGTCGCCGAGGCCGGCTTCTTCCCGGCCGTCATCTACTACTTCAGCCGCTGGCTGCCCGATTCCCACCGCGGCCGGGCCACCTCCGTGTTCCTGATGGGCTCCGGCACGGCGACCGTCATCGTCGGTCCCATCTCGGGGGCGCTGCTGGAGATGCACGGACTCTGGGGCCACTCCGGGTGGCAGTGGATGTTCTTCGTCGAGGGCGTCTTCTCCGTGGTCCTCGGCTTCGTCGTCTACCGCTTCCTCGACTCCAGCATCGAGAAGGCGACCTGGCTGACGGACGAGGAGAAGGCCGGCCTCGTCGCCACCATCGACGCCGAACAGGACGCGCGGGACGCACAGCGCGGCACCAAGGCCCGGGTCTCCCGCTGGAAGCTGCTCGCCGACCCCCAGATGCTGCTCTTCCTGTGGATCTACTTCGCGATCAACGTCGCCCTGTACGCGGTGACGTTCTGGCTGCCGTCGATCGTCGACGACATCGGCGGCCTGAACGACCTCCAGGTCGGACTGCTGACGTCCGTGCCCTGGATCTGCGCGATCCTCGCCGTGTACGTCAGCGGGCGGATCTCGGACCGTATCGGCAAACGGCGGCCGGTCCTGGTGGTCCTTCTCCTCATCGGCGGCTGCGGCACACTGCTCGCTGTCTTCGTCTCACCCTGGGTGGGCCTGGGTGCGCTCTGCCTGGCGGCAGTGGGCTTCAAGCCCGCCTCACCGGTCTTCTGGACGATCCCGCAGAGCTACCTCGACGCCCGGGCCGCCGCCCCCGGCATCGCGCTGATCAACTCCATCGGCAACCTCGGAGGGTTCGTCGCCCCCACCGCCTTCGGGATCATCGAGGACACGACCGGTTCGACGAAGGGCGGCCTGGTCGGCCTCACCGTCGTCGGCTTCCTGGCCGCGGTGAGCGTGCTGCTGGTGCGGGGCGGCGGGCGCAACGACCGCCCTCGTGTCCGTACGGCGAAGGGAGCCGCGGCCCCCGCGCCGGAGGCGGCGCCGGGCACGGCAAGGACCGTGCAGGCGGAGCCCGGGACGGTCTGAAAGGGCGGGGAGGGCTGCCGGGCCTTGCGGAGCGTACGCCGTCATCGGCGCCCGGTACCCCGTCCGGTGGGCGCCGCCGTCACCGTGAGCCGGACGTCCTGGGTGAGCTGTGAGGACGGCCCCGTCCCGATCGCGAACGCGCCCGGCTCCACGGCCCATTCCCCCGCGTACGTGAACGAGGCGAGGACCGCCGCGTCCACCGGGAAGACGGCCTCGGTGCTCTCGCCCGGCGCCAGCTCCACCCGGACGAAGCCCCGCAGTTCGCGTACCCGCGGCCACGACGTCCCGCCGAGCACCCGGCGCACGTAGAGCTGGACGGTCTCCCGCACCGGCCGGGCGCCCGTGTTGGTGAGTCGGACCGTGCAGCTCAGCGGTGCCGGCCCGTCGAACCGGTCCGCCGGCAGGGACGGCACGGACAGCCGGGGCGCGCCGTATTCGACCGTCGTGTAGGACAGCCCGTGGCCGAACGCGTGACGAGCGGTCGCGGGCTGGTCGACGTAACCCCGGTAGCCGTGGTCCTTCCCGTTGTAGAACACGGGGAGCTGGGCCGCCGAGCGGGGAACCGAGACCGGCAGCCGCCCCTGGGGGCCCGACCGGCCGAACAGTACGTCCGCGACGGCCCTTCCGCCCCATGGGCCCGGATACCAGGCGCTCAGCACCGCCGCCGCCCTGCCGGTGAGGTCGGGCAGGGCGTGCGGCCGGCCCTGGACCAGCACCACGACCACCGGGGTGCCCGTCGCGGAGACCGCGTCCAGCAGCGCCGACTGGCCTTCAGGCAAGGCGAGTTCGGCCAGGTCGACGCCCTCGCCGCACGTCATCTCCACCGGATTCCCGGAGGCGACGACGGCCGCCCCGTTCGCGTCGAAGCGCGTCCCGGACTCGCGCGCGCTCGACCCGCCGAGGACCAGCACCGCCACATCGGCGGCGGAGGCGAGCGCCACCGCCCCGGGCAGCTCCGACCGGTCGCCGCCGATGAGGCCGCAGCCCCGGGCGTACGTGACGTCCGTGCCCGCGGGCGCCGCGGCCCGGAGCCCCGCGAGCACGCTGCTGCCCGTGCCGGGCCGTTGCGGCGCGGTGTAGTCCCCGGTCTGCTGCGGCACGGAGTCGGCGTTCGGACCGATGACCGCGACGGTCCCGACGGGCCGGCCGGCCAGCGGCAGTGTCACCCCGTCGTGTTCGAGGAGAGTCACGGACTCGCGGGCGACGCGCTCACTCAGCCCCTCCACGCGCGCGCGGTCCGTCACCCGGGGGCCGGTGTACGGATCCTCGAAGAGGCCGAGGCGGAACTTCAGCGCCAGGACGCGCCCGACCGCCGTGTCGAGCGTGGCCTCGTCGACCAGCCCGCGCCGGACCGCCTCCGCCAGCCGGGGGTAGCAGTCGTCCCACAGGCTCAGGTCGGTCCCGGCCCGCAGCGCCATCGCACCGGCCGCCGCCGGATCACCCGCCATCCGCACCAGGCGGTCGATCGCGAGCCCGTCGGCCATCACCAGGCCGCCGAAGCCCCACCGCTCCCGGAGGATCCCGGTCAGCAGGTGGCGGCTCGCCGCACACGGGACGCCGTCGAACTCGTTGTACGCCGCCATGAGCCCCGCGGCTCCGGCCCGTACGCCCGCGAGAGCCGCCACGAGATGGATCTCGTGCAGTTCCCGCGCGCCCAGCTCGGTGGCCGCGCTGTTGCGGCCGCCGACCGTGGCCCCCTGCCCGGCGAAGTGCTTGAGCACGACGGCCGCCCGGTCCCGCCCGATGCGGTCCCCGGCCGGCCCCTGCACCCCGCGCACCAGCGCCTCGGTGAAGCGCGCCGCCAGATACGGGTCCTCCCCGAAGCACTCCTCCGCGCGGCCCCAGCGCGGATCCCGCACCAGGTCGAGCGCGGACACCAGCGCCACATGGCCGCCACGGGCCCGGAGCTGCCCGGCGGCGAGGGCCGCCGCCTCCTCGTACAGCTCCGGATTCCAGGTGGCGCCGACGGCCAGGTTCACCGGCAGCACCGTCCCGTCCAGCGCCTGGATGCCGTGCGGCATCTCCTCGACCAGCAGCACCGGGATGCCGAGCCTGGTGGTCCCGACGACGTGCCGCTGCACGGCGTCCGAGACCCGTGCCCCGTCCGCGGCGCCGATCCCCGTCTCCGCCGTCACACCGGACCAGGGGTCGGCGCGCTGGAGTCCGTACAGCGCGCCCATCCCGTCGTAGGCCGCCACCTCCGCACGGAACGCGTCCGTCAGCCGGTGGCCGGACGGCGTGCGCTCGTACGCGTCCCATCCGTACATCCGCTGGTTGACCTGGCCCACCTTCTCGGTGAGCGTCATCCGCGACAGGAGATCGCGCACCCGGTCGGCGACGCGCGCCTCGGGGTCGCGGAACAGAGGCTCGGACATCGGGCGGCTCCTCAGGGGTCGGGCGGTCAGCGCAGTTCGAGGACGCGCACGCCGTACGGGGCGAGGGTCACGTCCCGCACCGGGTCCCCGCCGGTCAGCTCGCGCAGCTCCCCGTCCGCCGACGGGCGCACGGTCAGCTCCTCGCCGGACTGGCTCACCAGCCACACGAAGCGCGTGCCGTCCTCGCGGACCAGCGTGTCGGCGCTGACGTACGGGGTGCCCACCGTCACGGGGCGCGCCGCACCGGCCAGTTCGGCGAGCGCCGCGTACAGCCGGTGGGTCTGCTCGGGGTTGGCACGGGCCGTACGGGCGGCCATGTGCTCCAGCGGATACGTGGCCAGGACGGTGCGGCCCGCGCCCGTCTCGTGGCGCAGGAGCGCCGGGCGGCCGTGCGCGTCGGTGGCGACCACCCGCGCGCCGTCCGGGACGACCGGCAGATAGGCGCGGCTGTCCTCGTTGCCCGCGACCGGGAAGGTCAGCACCTCGCCGGCGGCTATCGAGCCGAAGTCCTCGGTGAACGTCATCTCCAGGACGTCGTCCTCGATCGGCTCGGCGACCCCGTAGGACAGCTGGAGCTCCACGCCGAACAGCCCGTCGAGGTCGTGGAACCACGGGCCGCGCGTCGTCGGGTACTCACCCGAGCAGAACGACAGGTAGACCGTGGCCCCCTCCCTCGCCCTGCGCTCCAGCGCGCGGCGGGTGCGGGTGGTCAGCTGGCGGGTCGACGGCAGCAGATACAGCGAGGCGTCGTCCGGCAGCCCGTCGGCCTCCCGGGCCAACGCCACCGGCAGGTCCGCGCCGCGCGCCGCCACGTAACCCTGGTGCAGCGAGGTGAAGATCAGCGGGCGGTCGGCGGGCCGGCTGTAGGGGTAGCCGCGCTCCAGGAAGGCCGGCACGACGAGAGCCGCGTCCGCGTCCGTACGGCGGCAGCGCGGGAAGTCGACCTGCTCCAGGACCTTCGCGAAAGCGGCCAGTTCACGCAGCGGCTCCTTCGGACGCCCGGCGCTGTCGGTGATCCCGAAGTGCATCTCGAAGGGGTGGTGGTCGTACGGCGACTGCTCCCACAGGTCGTCGTAGTCCGTGTTGTTCCAGGCCATCCAGCCGGTGGCCCCGCCCAGCAGCGAGTTGTGCAGCGTCTGCCGGTAGAAGATCCCGGCGTTCGCGGCCGAGACCGTGTCCGTGGAGAGCCCGAACTCCTCCAGGACGACCGGCTGACCGGTGACGGCGGCGAGCTCGCACTCGAACGCGGCCCGGTAGTGCTGGCGCGGCCGGTCCGTGTCGGAGCGGTAGACGTGCGGCCCGACGAAGTCGACGTACTCGGCGGTCTCCCGCAGCGAGAAACCGTTGTCGCGGCCCGTCACCTCGATGCCCCAGGCGCCGTCGCCGAGCGACACCGGCTGGGTGCCGCCCGCCGCGCGCACCGCGTCGCACATGAACTGTGCCCAGGCGGTGACGACATCGCTCGACGGCGGGTCGACCTGGTAGATCCGGCCGTAGCCCGGCATCTCGTTGGTGATCAGCCAGCCGGTGACCGCCGGGTGGTCCTTGAAGCGGCGGGTCATCTGCGAGACGAACCACGCCTGCCGGCCGACGAGCCACACGTCCTCGTACAGATCCCGGTCACCACGCCACGCCGGGTCCCAGTTCTCGCCCGACATGTGGCCGACGACGAACGTGGGGACCGTGCCCATGCCCAGCTCGTGGTGGGCGTCCAGGAAGTCCCGGAAGCGGTCGCAGAGTGCCTCGTCGATCCGTCCGGGCTCCGGGTGGAAGTCGGGCCAGTAGAAGAACGACCGGGTCATGTTCAGGCCGTGCTCCCGGAGCACGGCCAGCTCCTCGCGGACCGTCTTCGGCTCGTAGTTCCGCCACATCAGCGGGCCGCCGGTGCGGGACCAGAAGTTGGCGCCGAGCCACGGGAGGACGGCGGAGTCGTGGGTGAGCTGGGCGCTGTGGCGTCGCATGGTGTTTCTGGGTCCTCTTCGATGTGCGGGGGGGCGCCGGGGTGGTGCGGCGGTTCAGGTCGGGGGTGTCAGCGGGCCGGTCGATTCCCGTACGACCAGCCGGGGCCTGCCGTCGAGCTCCGGCGGGGGCACGTCCTCCCCGCACCCGGCGAGCAGGGTCCGGGCGGCGGCGGCACCGACGCGCTGCACCTGCTGGTCGACGGTCGTGAGCCGGGGGTGGACCCAGCGGCCGAGCGCGAGGTTGTCGTAGCCGACCACCGACAGGTCGCCGGGCACCCGGAGCCCGGCGCGCTGGGCCGTGCCGATGCCGCAGACGGCCATGGAGTCGTTGGGGAACACGAGGGCCGTCGGCCGGTCGGGCAGGGCGAGCAGTTCTTCGGTGACGTCGACGGCGGCCTGCTCGGTGAAGTCGCTGTGCCGTACGGCGACGGGCGCCAGCCCCGCCTCGGCGAGTGCCTCCTCGAAGGCGTGCAACCGCAGCCGGGTGTGCAGCAGTTCGGCCGGGCCCGCGACGTAGGCGACGCGGCGGTGGCCGAGCTCCAGCAGATGGGCCACGGCCTCCTTCACGCCCGCGCCCTGCTGCCCGAGCCCTACCCGGGGCACGGGCGATCCGGCGTCGGGGGCGCCCAGCAGGACGGCGGGCAGCCCGAGGCCCCGCAGCAGGACCGGGCGCGGGTCGTCGGCACGGGCGTCGGTCAGCACCGCGCCGTCTATACGGCCCTCCGCGACGAGCCGTTCGTACAGCGCGTTCTCCTGGGCCATGTCGGCGACCAGGTGCAGCAGCAGACCGTAACCGCGCGGCGCGAGCTCGCCCTCCAGACCGGTGATCAGCTCACTGAAGTGCGGGTCGGAGCCCAGCACATCCGTGGGCCGCCGGACGACGAGCGCGATCGTACGGGTGCGGGCCCGGCGCAGCGCCGTCGCGGAGGCGCTGGGGGACCAGCCCAGTTCGGTGGCCGCGTCCAGGACCCGGCGGCGGGTGGCCTCCGAGATCCGGCCGGTGCCGTTGACGGCCTGGGAGACCGCGGCGGTGGACACACCCGCCGCGGCGGCCACGGCCTTGATGGTGGGACGTACGGCGGTACGCCCTTCGAGAGGCTTGCTCACATTTTCACCGCTCCGCTGACGAGGGCCTGCTGCATCCGCTTCTGGAGCACGGTGTAGACCACCCAGACCGGGACCAGGGTCAGCACCGTGCCCGCCGTAAGAATGCCGTAGTCCGTGCCCGTCAGGGACTTGAGCGTGGGCAGGGCGACCTGCACGGTCCGCAGGTCCGGGTCGGGGCCGATGATGACGAGCGAGTAGAGGTACTCGTTCCAGAAGGTCAGGAAGTTCAGCAGCAGGATCGTCGCGATCCCCGGCATGCACATCGGTGTGTGGACGTGCCGCAGGACGGCGAAGGTGGACGCGCCGTCCATGCGCGCCGCCTCCTCCATCTCGCGCGGGATGGTCCGCATGAACTGCACCAGGATGACGACGGAGAGCGGCATCGCCGTGGCCGGCAGGAACAGCACCATGAACGCGCGGGTGTGGAACAGCCCGGTGGCGGCGGCCAGCAGGAACGTCGGGAAGAGCGCGGCGAACGTGGGGATCAGGAAGCCCAGCGAGAACACCCGCTCGACCAGGGCCCCGAGCCGCCCTTCCGCACGGGCGATGGCGAAGGCGGCCGGTATCGCGAGGGCGAGGGTGAGCAGCAGCGCCAGCACGGTCACGAGCATCGAGTTGAGGATCGCCGGCCCGAGGTGCGCCGAGGAGAACGACTCGGTGAAGTTCGCGGTGGAGAGGGAGGTGGGGAGGGAGAACGGGCTCCCGAAGATCTGGTCGTTCGTCTTGAACGCCGAGACCAGCAGGTAGTAGAGGGGGACGACCAGCAGCACCACGTACAGCCACGCGAAGATGTGCGCCGGCAGCCAGGACCTTCCGAACTTCATGGGACCAGCTCCGATCAGTAGTTCTGGCGGAAGACGCGGCGGATGGTCAGCAGCCCGGCCAGGCCGACCAGGAAGAGGACCACACCGACGGTCTGGCTGTAGCCGAGGTCGGCCGCGATGAACGCCTTCTGGTAGACGAGGAAGGACAACGTCGTAGACGAGCTTCCCGGCCCGCCCTGGGTGAGCAGCAGCACGTTCTGCGCGGAGCCGAACAGCGTCCAGAGGAACTGGAGCATCGTCACGACGCCCACGAAGTCACGTATGACGGGGAAGTGGATACGCCACATGGCCCGCCAGTGCCCGGCGCCGTCGAGCTGCGCGGCCTCACCGATCTCGTCCGGGACGCTGCCGAGCCTGGCCGCGAACAGCACGGCGGTGAACCCGATGCCGCTCCACACGTCGAGGAGGACGAGGGAGCCGAGCGCGGTGGACGGCGAGGCGAGCCAGGCGTCGGTCAGCGAGCCGAGACCCGCCTTGTCCAAGGCGCCGTTGAGCAGGCCGTCCGGGGACAGGACCGCGTAGAAGACCATCGCCTTGGCGGGGGTGGAGATCAGCCCGGGGATGAAGAGCAGATAGCGCAGGACGCGGTGGCCCGGCGGCTTCTGCGCGACGTAGTACCCGAGCATGTACGCCCCGACGATCATCAGGGGCACGGCCACGGCGAGCTGCACGGCGGTGTTGCGTACCGCGTCCCAGAAGACCGGGTCGTCCAGGACCGCGCTGACGTTGCCGGTACCGGCGAAGGAGACCGGCTGGAGCATGCCGGGCCAGTGCAGGGCGGCGATGACGAAGATGGCGACCAGCGGGCCGACCATGAAGACCAGGTACCAGACCAGCGCGGGCACGGCGAGGACGACCCCGCCCTGCGTGCGGCGCTTCGTGGTGGGGGCGGACGGCGGGGAAGGGACCGGTCCGCGGACCGAGGCGCCGCCCGGGGCGGACGAGAGCATCGTCATGGGAGGACTCGCAAGGGCTCGGGCGCGCGGATCAGGCCGTGCGGTAGGCGGATTCCAGGGCGGAGCGCACGGAGGCCGCGCTCGTCCCCCGGGTGAATGCGGTGCTGGTCGCGGTGATCAGCGGCTGGGTGGCGGTCGGGGGGACGTACAGGTCGGGGAGGAGCACCTGACCGACCCGCTCGCCGAGCTGCTGGGCCTCGGCCACCAGCGGGAAGTCCTTGCTGACGGTGTCGGTCACGAGCGCCATGTCCCGCCCGCTCTCGGTGATGAAGCGCGACACCACGTCGGGGCGGTACATGAAGCTGAGGAACTTCTCGACGGAGGACAGCTTCTTGACCCCGTTGGGGCTGATCCAGAAGCCGATGAGGGTGTACGAGCGCAGGATGGTCGGCTTCTCGTGGGCGGCACCCGGCGCCAGCGGCCAGCCGCCGATCTCGGTGTGCCCGGCCGCCTTCGCCGGGACCTTCGCCAGCGCGGAGGACATGGCGGACTGGATGGCCGCCGCCTCCGTGCTGTACTGCGTGGTCATCGTGTCGGAGGTCAGCCCCTGCGCCTTGTCGGCGAAGACACCGGCGTCCCGCAGGGTCACGAAGTAGTCGATGCCCGCGCGGGCTCCCCGGCTGCCGCTGAAGTCGCCGGTCGTGTAGACCTGCCTGGCCTCCTCGGGGGTGAGGAAGGTCTGGATGATCTGGGCGAGCAGCTTCTGCCCCGTCCAGTCGTTGCCGCCGACGGTGACAGGGGCGATGCCCTTGGCGCGCAACTTCCGTGCTGCGCCGATGAGCTGGTCCCCGGTGGTGGGGACGGAGCCGACGCCGGCCCGGTCGAGCAGGTGGGTGTTGAAGGCGACGGGCCAGTTGGTGGCGAAGTACGGGAAGGCGCGGAGCCTGCCCTTGTCGTCGGTCCACTCCGTCAGGGCGGCGGGCAGGACGCGGTCGCGCAGCCCCCAGTCGTCGAGGTAGCCCTTGACGTCGACGGTGGCACCGACGTCGGTCCAGGCCAGCGTCTTGTCGTACAGGTTGACCATGACCACGTCCGGCTCCTTACGGGCCAGCCGTGAGGTCTCGTAGACCTGGGGGAGGTCGTCGCCGTTGACGAGGTTCTTGACCCGGATGCCCGGGTTCTCCTTCTCGAAGGCCTTGACGACGGCGGTGTACGTGGCGGAGCCCGGCGCGGTGGTCCCGAGCTGGGTGTGGACGAGTAGGGAGCCGGGGTCGGAATCGGCCGAGGCGAGCGTGGAGCAGCCGGACGTTGCGGGGAGCGCGGCAGCGGCGGCGAGGCCGGAACCAGCGGCAAGGAAACCGCGCCGACTCAGAGGTGAGCGCACAGCGGGATGTCTCCAACCAGGACGTTGACCAGGGTGGTTAATCGATGTACCAGCGGGTTGCGAGAAACTTAGGGGCGCGGGAGGAGATGGTCAACCCCCGGTTGCACATGCTGGAAGGCCCGACATTTCGGGCGGGCGAGGGGGCGTTCCTGGTACGGGTATTGCTCCGAAGATCGTTCTGTTGGAGGCTGAGGCATGCAGAATCTGCCGACCTTCGTCCTTGTCCATGGGGCCTTCGCGAATTCGTTCTCGTTCGCGCCGCTGCAGGCCGAACTCGCCCTCCTGGGGCATCGCTCGGTCGCGGTCGACCTTCCCGGGCACGGATTCGAGGCGACCTTCCCCTCGGCCTACCAGGCCCCTCAGGACCTGGACGCCCTCTCCGCGGAACCGGGGAGCATCAAGGGAGTCACGCTCGCGGACAACGTCGCCCGAGTGATCGAAGCCCTCGAGCGTGCCAAGCGGAACGGCCCCACCGTCCTCGTCGCCCACAGCAGGGGCGGCATCACCATCACCGCCGTCGCCAACGCCCGGCCCGAGCTGGTCGACCGGATCGTCTACGTCTCCGCCTGGTGCCCCGTCGATCTGGACGTGGCCGGCTACTACGCCCAGCCGGAGATGGCGGACGTCGACCCGGGAGCCCTGGCTCCCGCGCTCGTCGGGAACCCGGCCGAACTGGGCCTTCTGCGGGTCAATTTCCGCACCGCCGACCCGGCGGCGCTCACCGCGTTCAGGCAGGCGTTCGCCGCCGACCTCACCGATGACGAGTTCCGGACCTTCCTGAACATCTTCCAGCCCGACGAGAACCTCGACGCCGGTACGTCCGCCGACCGGGCGCAGGCCGCGACCTGGGGCCGGATTCCCAGGACCTATGTGCGCCTGGCCGCCGATGCCAGTGTTCCGCCCGCCGTGCAGGACCGCATGATCCGCGAAGCCGACGCGCTCACACCGGACAATCCCTTCGACGTCCGGACACTCGAGGGGAGTCACCTGCGCTGGCTCGTCCACCCGAAGCCCGCCGCCGAGCTGCTCGCAGACCTCGCAGCGCACTGACGCTCGTCGCGGGGCCCGCGCTGGTGGGGTGCGAGGTCCGGTCAGCCCCCCGTCGGGTGAGCGCCCCACGGCGACCTGCGTGTCGACCGTCGCGAGCACCGAGTCGGCCAACTCCGCGACCGAGTGCCCTGCGCCGGCCGACTTCCCGACGGCCGGGAGCGGCGAGCCGACGCTGGTGAACCTCGCGGGCCACGCCTTCCCCGGAGGCGTGTTCTTCCTCGTCTCGGCACTCCGGCTGAACCCCACCCGCGACCGGGCGTGACAGGGGTCGTGCGGAGAGAGGCCGGTGCCGGGGCGTGTGGTCACGCCCCGGCAGGCCCCGCCGGGATCAGGTCGTCGACGGCTTCCCGGCCGACGGCCTCTCGCGGAGGTCGTCGACGACCCCGCGCTCAAGGACCGCCGACTTGCTGAGCAGGGCGCCCTTCTTGCCCATGGTGGTGTCCCGGATGAGGTAGGTGCGCTCGCCCAGGTACTCCAGGGTGGTCGGGTCGAAGATCCAGGCGGTGCGCCAGCCGGCCCGGGTGTCGTCGCGGGCCACGCCGATCCCGTGCCGGCCGGCCGCGTCCACCGCGTCGGTGTCCACGGTCACGCCGGGGATCTTCGCCGCCGCCTTGTAGAGAGCGGCCGCGGTCTTCGGCGGCATCACCGTCTCCTGCAGCAGTCGACCCATGGTGTCGAAGGTGTCCCGGGCCTGGTCACGATCCTCGGCCGGGGTGTCGCGTGAGTCCTGGTCCCGGGTGATCTCGGTGGCGAGCCGCCGGAGCAGGACGTCGGGGTCGGTGGGCAGCGAGGCCAGCCACGTGTACGTCGGCCGGTTGAGGCCCGCCGGGTCGCCGACGGGGGTCTCGCCGTCCGGGACCCCGACCTCGATCGGGTAGTACGAGCCCTCCTCGTGGATCAGGCCGACATCGATCACCGGTCCCGCCTTCTGCGCCATCCAGACCTCACGCTCGTGGGGCTTTCCCAGCTTCAACGGGCCACCGAATTTCCCCTCGCTTCCGGTCTGCAGTGTCTTGACGTACACGAACTGGTCACCGGTGACCGTCTGTTCGTCGCTCTTCCCGGCGACCGACGCGATCCGGTCGAGCAGTACGGTCGCGCCGCGCGGGGCCGGTGCGTGGGAGCCGGTGCCCGCGGCGGAGGGTGGCGGAGCGCCGTCCTGGCCGGTCACGGCGAGCGTGGTCAGCAGCACCCCGCCCAGGGCCAGTCCGGCGGCGGGCAGCAGAACGGCAGGGCGCAGGAGGCGGGGGCGGGGGCGAGCGGTGGCGCGGTCGCCGTCCTGGTCGATCAGACGCATCAGGGTGTCCTTGTGGTGAAGATGGCGGCCCGGGGGCAGGTCCCGTTCGGCCGGGGCCGGCAACAGCCGGTCCAGTTCCTCGAGTTCGGCCTGTTCGGGGCCGGAGGTGCGGTCGTTCATCGGGCTTCCTCCTGGATGGGCAGGGCCACGAACGGGGCCCTGCTCTCTACCTCTCCGCGGCCGGGGCGGGGTTCCCGGCCGGATCGGACCGCTTCTCCGGATCGCGCCTCCCGCGCGGACCCGTCCGGCGGCCGGCCGAGCTCCTCGTCGGTGAGCCGGCGCAGCCGGGCACGGGCACGGGACAGCCGCGACCGCACGGTGCCCACCGGGATGCCGAGGGCCTCGGCGGTCTCGGCGTAGTCCAGCCCGGACCAGACGCAGAGGACCAGCACCTCGCGTTCCTGGCGGCGGAGCCCGCCCAGCGCCCGCCGGACCGCGGCGAGCCGCCGTGCGTCGTCGACACGCCCTGCCGTGGCGTCCGCGATGTCCGCCACCGGTTCCGGGGCGGGGCGGCGGGCCAGGAAGGCCAGGCGTCGCCCGATGCCGCGATTCGCGTTGCGCGCCTTGTTCGTGGTGATGCCGAGCAGCCACGGCCGCAGCGAGTCGCCCTCCGGTTCGACGGCGTGACGGGTGCGCCAGGCCGCCAGGAAGGTCTCGGACAGCACCTCCTCGGCCGTCGACCAGTCGCCCGTCAGCCGGTAGGCGTGGTTGTAGACCGCCCGCGCGTACTCCTCGTAGAGCGCGGCGAACGCCTCGCGGTCGCCCGCCCTGATCCGTGCACGCATGCGCTCCCGATCTCCCTGTTCATTACACCTCACACCCCCTACCTCTCCGGCCGGACCGGGGAGTTCCGGTGACCCGCGCCACACGGCGGGTCCCGGCGGCGCGGCAGCCCCTGCCCGGCCGGTGGCGATGTCCGGTACCGGTCCCCGGCCGGTGTTCGTAGTCGCCGGCCGGGAGCGGGTGCGGTATCGGGATTCCGCAGCACCCGAAGGCTCATGCACCGCCCTTCGAGGGTGCCGTCCTCACCGAGAGGGTGTGAGCCGCAATCAGTGTTCTGCCGCATCCCAGACCAGATCACCGGCGTGATCCACGACAGCGACACAGGTCTCCTCGGTGCCGCCGAGGGCAGCGTGCCGGAGCAGAACCGGCGTCCCCGATTCGAGGGCGGCAGCGATGTCCTGGAGCATGGAACCCACCGAACTCCACAGCGGCACCCCGAGCAGCCACGTCTCGTGGTCCCAACGGAAAACCGCGCCATGGGAATCGCCGGGGCGCAGGTCGACGATGAGTCCGTCACCGCCGGGGCTCATCGCGATCGGCAGGAACAACGGCAGGAACCGCGCTTCCGGTTCGCCGTTCGCGTCGAAGGATGCCTCTTCCTCTTCAGCGATCAGCAACCAGATCTCTCGGGTCTCCAGGGCCTCTTCCAGGCTCAACGGAGCGAACGATCCAGGAATCCAGTAGTCGGCGCTGACACGGTCCAGGCTCCACCACTCGTGCACGTCGGTGGGAAGTGCCACCGCAAGGTCCGCCTCCACCGCGCGGAGCCGACTCTCGTCCGCGGCCGGTCTGACGGGGCTCGTCCGAAGACGGTCCCTGAACCAGGCTTCGATGCGATCCCGCGACTTGTGCACTTCGTGATCGCTCGTGGTCATGGCCGTAAGTCTCTCAAGGAGCTCCGGCAGGTGAGCTCCCCACCCATGGAGCCTGTCCGGGCAGGTCCAGGTCAGGAAGCCGCGCCGACCGCGACGGCATAGCCGATCGCGGTGGCCGCGTCGCTGATTTCCGCCCAGGCAACCTTGCTGTTCAAAGCAGCCACCACCTCCTGGGTCAGCGGGCGGAGGGCATACACGTGACGCACGGCGTCGAGGTCCACCTGGATCTCGTAGTAGTCCTCGGCGAACCTCTGGAACTCCTCCGGCGACGGGGCGACCAGCAGACGGAACATCCAACCCGAGCCGTCAGGGTCGGCGCTGTTCTCGGGAAAGTCGATCTCCCCCGCCTGCCAGTGCCCACTCACCGCCTCACGCCACAGGCAGGCCGTGACCGTAGGCACTCCGCCATCGGTGAAGGCCGGCTCCTCGACGTACCTGCGGAACACCTCCGGCACCGAGTCCACCACGCCTGGCCAGGGTTCGTCGCCGACATACGGGCTCATTGCCGACTCGTGGTCGAAGCCTCGGATGTACGCACCCGCTGGAGAGAAGATGACGTCGAACTCGTCCCCTGAACCGCTCCGCATGGAGGCGACCTCCTCCGTCGCCGAGCAGCTCGAACTGAATGAGTAGCAGCGTTCACCGTGAGGGTTCAGCACGGTCTCCAGCATGGCTATCGACCGGCACCGGTCCCGCAGTGCCGGGATATCAGGAAGAGCTTGAGCAACATCATGAACAGTCATGCGGCCCATGAAAGCGCACGTCACTGACACCAGAATGTGGGTTCACCGATCGGAGGCGTGCCGCCCGGAAGAGCAGCGGCATCGGTCTGATCGGCTCTATCCCCAGGAGCGAACGCCCGCGAGTTCCTCGGAGATCTGCCAGATGCGCTGCGCGTCCTCCCTGCCGCGCAGGCAGCTGTACAGCTTCTGCTCCGCCGGGCCGCCACCCATGTGCCCGGTCCCGCTCGGTCCGTAGAACCCGCCGCCCACGGCCTCGGGTGACGTGGCGGCGTGGAGGGCGGGCAGCTGCGCCGTGTGCACCGTTCCGACCACGACGCCGCGGGCGGACAGGGCGACCGCACGCCCTGCGCTGACCTGGGTGCGGCGCGGCAGGGACGCCGCGACTCCGGTCGTTGGGAAGTTACGGGCGTCCATCCCGGGCATATGGGGTCAATCGCTGTCCGTAACTCCCCAATGACGCCCCAGGGGTCCGCGCCGCGACAGAGCGCTCCGCCTCGGGATTCAGGAGCGTGAACTTCTGAGCCCCGGCGATCGGTACGGTCGAGCCATGGGGCTCGATATCAGTGTGATGATCGCCGACTGGTCTTGGCTGGGCGAGGCTCCTCAGCGTGAGCGACTTGAGCGCTTGAGGGATGCTTGGTACGCAGACGAGACGGGGCTGTGGGATTACGGAACCCCGGAGCCCGAGGGTGAGTTCACGTGGCCGCAGGGCCCCGATAGCACCTACTTTGCCCTCTACGAGTTCCGGCGCACCATGGACTCGTTCAAGGCGCACTTCTGGGCCGGGGAGAGGTGGGAGTCTGTCCGCGACTACGCCGATCCGCAGGTGCGCGCTGGTTTGGACGCATTGCTGATCGGTCTGATCTGGGACGGGCCGGACGGTGAGGCGCAGCACATCGATCCGGACTTTTTCTGCGATGACCCCGAAATCTCCTACGGCATGCTTCTGGCTCGGTCGCCCGAAAGCGTGCGGGAGCTTGCCACGACCTGGGAGCGGGTAGAGCCCTTGCTCGGCGGGCTGAGTGCGGCGTTCACCGAGCACGCCGCCAACCCCGGGAGGTCGGTCGGCGAGTTAAGCGAGTTCACCGACCTGCTGGAGGACTGGGGCCGGGTCCTCAACGAAGCGGAAAGGCGAGGCTGGGGCGTTGTCGGGCTGAGTCAGTAAGCCCGTACCGGGTGCGGCGTCTTCCCTCTCTCTACCCTCGGACCATGAACGTGTTTCGCGCCGGTGGTGGCCGGCGCCTGGAGATGACCAACGGCGGCACGGCGGTGTTCGTGGACCTGCTGATGCTCTCCGTGTCCGCACTGGCCCGTGAGCCGTGGCACTTCCGCTTCGCCGCCCTGCTGACGCTCCAGGACCAGAGCGTGATGGGGCGTGGAGTGGTCGGCTTCGATCTGGAGGATCTCGACTGGGGGGACACACCGCAGGAGCAGGCCGCGGCCAAGAACTTCCTGCTTCGCGTCCTCGATCTGGCGCTGTCCGGGCACAGGTGGGAGGAGTTGACGTACGAGCCGCCCTGGGCCGAGGGCTACCTGCGCACGTACCGGGCGATGGTGGAGGAGTTCGACCCTGCGACCGCGAGAGGCGAGGCGGGCGTCCTTCCCGGTCCGCAGGAGGCCGCGATGGCCTCGTGCGTACGTCACCGGGTGCTGGGCGCCCTGCCCTTCTGGGAGGCGTGCGTGTTCTGCACGGCCGGGGTCTGAGGGTTCGGCCGACGGCTCGACGCAGGGGCTGAGCTGCCCCGTGATGATCAGGAGTCGAGTACGGCGGCGACGCCTTCGATCTCCACCAGCTGGTCGGCGTATCCCAGCACGGTGACGCCGAGCAACGTGCTCGGGACGTCGTGGTCACCGAAGGCGTTCCTGACCACCTCCCAGGCGGTCCCCAGGTCCTCCTGTCGCGTGGAGGCCACCAGTACGCGTGTGCTGATGACGTCCTCCAGACCGGCCCCCGCCGCTGCGAGTGCGGTCTTCATGTTCTCGAGGGCCTTCGCCGCTTGGCCGGCGTAGTCGCCTACGGCCGCTGTTGACCCGTCCTCGTTCAGCGGGCACGCCCCGGCGAGGAAGATCAGCCGTGCGTCGGCGGGCGCGGTGGCCGCGTAGGCGTACTCGGCCACGTCGGACAGCGCGGTGGAACGGATGAGTGTGACGGCGCGGGGCATGACATCCAAGTCCTGTCGGCTGAAGAGGAATTCGTATTCCTAGCAGACTGTTCTCGGGGCTGCCTCCCATTTTCTCCGCCCACCGCGCATGCATAGGCTGCCGGGATGGGTGACATGTACGCAGTCGAGCTCTCACTGGATCTCCGCGCCACGATGCCGAGCGCGGTCGTGGACGAGCTGGAATGGCATCTCGGCACTGCCACCGGCACCGGCGCCGGGCGGGCGGAGGGAACGGCAGACGTTCCCGCGGAAGAACTGGCCGGACCGGACGACGTGTTCCCTCTCCTCGCCGAGCGTGGACCGGCGGCGCGCATCGGCGGCCTGCTGGTGGGTGAGCTGCACCGGACAGACTGCGGATGGGCTCTCACCGCACGCCAGGAGGTGCACGCAGAGTGTCTCTCCGACCTGGGGCCGGTGCTGGAGCAGTTGGCGCGGCACAGCAGCACCGAGGGCGTCATCGGGCAGATCCGCTTCTACGAGGACCATGTGCCGGAACTGCTGATCAATGAGTCGGGAATACTGGTGCGGATGTCCCTCAAGGCTGACGGAATCGGCGCCGGCCCGGCGTACATGCCCGTGTAGACCGCCCGAAGTCGTGGAGGACGGGCTTCGGCATACCAGGCGCGGCCGGTCACGGCCGTGGGCGGACCGGCATGATGTCGGGGTGAGCGTCATCGTCGAGTTCTTCGCTGCTCCGGACGACGCGTCCGCGGCTCTTGCTCTCCGGACCGGGCCACGCGCGTTCGCGTCGCTCTCCTTCGGCAACTTCGATCCCGAAGAGGCTGTGGTCGAGTGGGAGTGCCTGCTTGCCGGCGGCAGCGTCGAGGAACTCGTCGAAGCCGATGAGCCGCGTCTCGTCGCCGGCCTGGACGATGACGGGTGCGTCGTCTTCGCCATCTCGCCTCGCCTGTCCGCGGCACTCGCCGGGGCCGAACGGCCCGAATTGAAGGTTGCCGCCGCCGCATGGTCCTTGCAACGGGCGGAGGACGGCGAGGTCATCGACGCGGAGATCGCCGAAGTGATCCTGAGCGATCTGGCCGCGCTCGTCAGCAGCGCCCGACTCCAGGGCCAAGGCGTCTACTGCTGGGTCGCGTAGGAGTTCATGTCGACCATCCCCGTGGTGACGGTGAGGAAGACATACCTGCGCCTGGCCGGACAGGTCCTGGTCGGATTAGACAAGCAGACAGTCCTACGAACACGATGATCGCGCACAACCGCGGCTGTACGGGGGGCACCTGCGTGTGGAGTGAAACAGCCCTCCGCTCAGGTCGCTCCGTCCCCACCTCGGAACTGGAGAGCTTCGCCATGAGCTTCGGCGATCCCAACAACCCCTACAGCCAGCAGCCTCCGCAAGGCCAGCCCGGCTACCCGCAGCAGGCGCCGCAGGGCGTGCCCCCTCAGCCCGGCTACCCCCAGCAGGGCGTGCCTCCTCAGTACGGCTACCCGCAGCAGGCGCCGCAGGGCGTGCCCCCTCAGTACGGCTATCAGCAGCAGCCGTACGGCGCGTACCCGCCGCCCGGCATGCCGGGGGCAGGACTGCCGCCGCTGGCCCACTGGGGGCAGCGCGTCGGCGGGTACCTGCTGGACGTGCTGATCATTGCCGGCCCGATGTACGCGCTCGGCTTCATCGACCTCGCGGGTAGCGATGACCCGGCGACTGCCGAGCCAGGAGTCTTCTTCGCGATCGGCGTGGTCTACACCCTCGCCATGGCCTTCTACCAGCTCTACCTGGAGGGCAAGACCGGTCAGACGACCGGCAAGAAGGTCCTCGGCATCAGCCTGCACCGGGAAGCCGACGGCAGGCCCCTGGGGTTCGGCATGGCGTTCGTCCGTAAGCTCGCGCACTTCCTGGACAGCTTCGCCTGCTACCTCGGCTGGCTGTGGCCGCTGTGGGACGAGAAGAAGCAGACCTTCGCCGACAAGGTGTGCAAGACCGTCGTCATCAAGGTCAACAAGGGCTGAGCCGTAGCCCGAGGCCAGGATTCACGCCCGCGCGGGCCCGTGGTCCCGCAACGCGAACCACAGCTCCGTCCGTACGTCCATGTCGTCCAGGTCCGCGTCCAGCAGCGCCGCGCACCGGGCGATGCGCTGGCGGACCGTGTTGCGGTGGACCTTGAGGGCCACCGCCGTACGGTCCCAGCTGCCGTGGAGGCTCAGCCAGCAGCGCAGGGTCTCGGCCAGGGTCTCGGTGAGAGGGGCCAGCAGGGCGCGCGCGTGGGCCTCGGCTTCCGCACGGGGGATCAGGGCGGTGAAGCCGGTGCCCGGACGGTGTGTGCTCAGCGGGGCGCGGGTCGCCTCGGCGTGGCCCAGGGCGCGGGCCGCCTGGGCGTCGGCGTCGGGCAGGGCGGTGACCGGGGCGGGGCCGGAGACGCCGAGGGTCCAGCCGGGCTGCGCGGGCACCGCCTCGTGGCGGCCGGGGAGCAGGACCCGTACGGTCTCGCGGTCCACGTCCGAGAGGGCGGAGCCCAGCGCGGCGCCGAGGGCCCCGGCGTTCAGCGCACCGGCCGGGGTGCCGTCGGCCCGCCGGGCGTGGACCACCGTCCAGGAGTCGCCGTCGCCCAGCAGCGGGGCCACGTCCTGCGGGGCCGCGCCCAGCAGCAGCCGTACGAGCGCCGCCGAACGGCCCGCGGCGTCGGCGCCCTGGTGCGGGGCGGTGAGCAGGGAGAGCAGGACGACGGCGATCCCCGCGACGGTGTGGTCGCCGAAGTCGCGCCGGGGCGTCGCCAGGGCGAGGGCCAGGCCCTGCCCGCCGCCGAGCGCGTACGCGAAGAGGTGGGTGCCGCCCCGGGTGTCGGTCGCCGACGACGGGTTCGGCTTCCGGCCGGGGGAGGAGCGCGCGGTGGGAGCGGCCACAGGGGGCGGGGCGGAGGGTGCGGGTACCACCACCCGGGCCAGCCGGGCCAGTGCCGTCTGCACATCCGGTGCCGGGCGCCCGCCCGCCGCGTGCAGCACAGCGCCGTCCGCCGTGAGCAGCGCGACCCGGCCCTCCAGCTGCACGGCGAGCTGGCGCAGCACCGCGGGCACCGGGTCCGGGCGGGCCGCCGCCGTCGCCAGGGCCTGCTGGGCCCGGGTCACCCGGCGCAGCTCGCGGTGCCGGGCCTCCGCCATGAGCCGCCACACCGCCTGGGCGATCGCGGTGAAGCGGGTCTCCGGCGGCACCTCCAGCAGCGGCAGCCCGTGCCGGTCGCACGCCTCCACCAGGGCGGCCGGCACCGTGTCGTGCACCGGCGCCACCCCGAAGCCGAGCGCCGCCGCCCCCGCCTGCACCAGCCGGGTCACGTAGGTGTCCGCGTCCGTGAGCTGCACCCCGGCGCTCAGCAGCAGCTCACCGCCGAGCAGATACGGATACGGGTCGGCCATCTCCGAGGTGTGCACCCACAGCAGATCCGCGTGGTCCGGACCGGCGATCCGGCGCAGCCCGAGCTCCTCCCGGGCCAGCAGCTCGGAGAGGGCGATGGGAGGGGCGGGGGGCCCGGCGGGGGAGTCCGGCATGGATGGTCCATCCATTCAGCTTCATGAGGATGGAGGAAACGTACACTTCAGCGTCGGCTTCCGGCCACCTACCGTCTTCATCACCACACCCCCTGAGCGGAACCGAGACGGAGGAAAGCCCATGGCTGTCGACTACGCGGTGATCGTGGTCTATCTGGCCGGCATGCTCGCCATGGGCTGGTGGGGCATGCGCCGCGCCAAGTCCAAGAGCGAGTTCCTGGTCGCCGGACGACGGCTCGGCCCCTGGATGTACTCCGGCACCATGGCCGCGATCGTCCTCGGCGGTGCCTCGACCATCGGTGGTGTCGGCCTCGGCTACCAGTACGGGCTCTCCGGCGCCTGGATGGTCTTCACGATCGGCCTCGGGCTTCTCGCCCTGTCCGTCTTCTTCTCCGCGCGCATCGCCCGGCTGAAGGTCTACACCGTCTCCGAGATGCTGGACCTGCGCTACGGGGGCCGGGCCGGGGTCATCTCCGGTGTCGTCATGTGGGCGTACACGTTGATGCTCGCGGTCACCTCGACCATCGCCTACGCCACCATCTTCGACGTCCTGTTCGACGTGAACCGGACCGTGGCGATCATCCTGGGCGGCACCATCGTCGTCGCGTACTCGACGCTCGGCGGCATGTGGTCGATCACGATCACCGACATGGTGCAGTTCGTCGTCAAGACGATCGGCGTCCTGCTGCTGCTCCTGCCGATCGCCGTCGTCAAGGCCGGCGGCTTCAGCGAGATGAAGGCGAAGCTGCCGACGGAGTACTTCGACCCGCTGGGCATAGGCGGCGAGACGATCTTCACGTATGTCCTGATCTACACCTTCGGCATGCTGATCGGCCAGGACATCTGGCAGCGCGTGTTCACCGCGCGCAGCGACCGCACGGCACGCTGGGGTGGCACCGTGGCCGGTACGTACTGTCTGGTCTACGCCGTCGCCGGTGCCGTCATCGGGACGGCGGCCAAGGTGATGTACCCGAAGCTGCCCAGTGCCGACGCCGCCTTCGCGACGATCGTGAAGGACGAACTGCCGGTCGGCGTACGGGGACTGGTGCTGGCCGCCGCGCTCGCCGCGGTGATGTCCACCTCCTCCGGCGCCCTGATCGCCTGCGCGACCGTGGCCAACAACGACATCTGGTCGCGGCTGCGGGGCGTGGTCGCCGAGGAAGGCGGCGAGGAGCGGGACGAGGTGAAGGGCAACCGGGCCTTCATCCTCATCATGGGCGTCGCCGTCATCGTGATCGCCATCGCGCTCAATGACGTCGTCGAGGCGCTGACCGTCGCCTACAACCTGCTGGTCGGCGGGTTGCTGGTGCCGATCCTCGGGGGCCTGCTCTGGCGCCGGGGCACGGCGGCGGGCGCGTTGGCGGCCGTGGCCGTCGGCGGTGTCGCGGTGATCGGACTGATGGCCGCCTACGGAATCCTCGCCAACGAGCCGGTCTACTACGGGCTGATCGCCTCACTCGCGGTGTACGTCGTCGTATCGCTGGCGACCAGGCCGACCGATCCTGCCGTGCTGACCGCCTGGCGCGAGCGCCTGGCCGGACGCGGGACCGAGGACCCGGCCACCCCGGACCCGGTCGCCGTCTGACCGCCCGTTCACCGGCCCAGGGGCCGGGACGGGCCCCTGGCAGACTGAATACCGTATGAACGCCCACAAGGCGCGCATGGCACAACGAAAGGCACCCGCACCCATGAGCAGCAACGAATCGCCGCGCGGACCCGTCGACTCCTCCCGGGTCCCGCGGTACGCCGGACCCGCGACGTTCGCCCGGCTGCCCCGGCTCGACGAGGTCGGCTCCGCCGATGTCGCCGTGGTCGGCGTGCCCTTCGACAGCGGCGTCTCCTACCGGCCCGGCGCCCGCTTCGGCGGCAACGCGATCCGGGAGGCCTCGCGCCTCCTGCGCCCCTACAACCCGGCGCAGGACGCCTCCCCCTTCGCCCTCGCCCAGGTCGCCGACGCGGGTGACATCGCCGCCAACCCGTTCAACATCAACGAGGCCGTCGAGACCGTCGAGGCCGCCGCCGACGACCTGCTCTCCACCGGCGCCCGGCTGATGACGCTCGGCGGCGACCACACCATCGCGCTGCCCCTGCTGCGTTCCGTCGCCAAGAAGCACGGCCCCGTCGCCCTGCTCCACTTCGACGCCCACCTGGACACCTGGGACACCTATTTCGGCGCCGAGTACACCCACGGCACCCCGTTCCGCCGCGCCGTGGAGGAGGGCATCCTCGACACGGAGGCGCTGTCCCACGTCGGCACGCGCGGCCCGCTGTACGGCAAGCAGGACCTCACCGACGACGCCAAGATGGGCTTCGGCATCGTCACCTCCGCCGACGTCATGCGGCGCGGCGTCGACGAGATCGCCGACCAGCTGCGGCAGCGCATCGGCGACCGCCCGCTCTACATCTCCATCGACATCGACGTGCTCGACCCGGCGCACGCCCCCGGCACCGGCACTCCCGAGGCCGGCGGCCTCACCTCGCGCGAGCTCCTGGAGATCCTGCGCGGACTTTCCTCCTGCCACCTCGTTTCGGCCGACCTGGTCGAGGTCGCCCCGGCGTACGATCACGCGGAGATCACTTCCGTCGCCGCGTCCCACACGGCGTACGAGCTGACGACGATCATGTCCCGCCAGATCGCGGAGGGCCGCAACCGGTGAGTCACGACCACGACGACCGGCCGCGGCTCACCGCCGCGCAGGCCGAGGCCGCCCTGAAGCCTCCGCCCGGACGCAACGGCGGCGACCTCGTCGTCGAGACCCTCCAGGGCCTCGGCGCCACCACCGTCTTCGGGCTGCCCGGCCAGCACGCGCTCGGGATGTTCGACGCGCTGCGCCGCTCCTCGCTCTCGTACGTCGGACTGCGCGTCGAGAACAACGCGGGCTTCGCCGCCGACGCCTACGGCCGGATCACCGGCGAGGTGGCGCCCCTGCTCCTCTCCACCGGTCCGGGCGCCCTGACCTCCCTGGCCGCGCTCCAGGAGGCGGCAGCCGCTTCCGCGCCCGTGCTGGCGATCTCCAGCCAGATCCCCACCGCCGGACTCGGCGGCGGGCGCCACGGCTATCTGCACGAACTCCGCGACCAGAAGGCGTCCTTCCGCGACATCGTGAAGTCCGTGCACACCGTGCGCACGGCGTCACAGATCCCCTCCGCGATCGCCGCCGCCTGGGAATCCGCGCTGACCGCCCCGCACGGCCCGGTCTGGGTCGAGATCCCGCAGGACGTGCTGCTCGCCGAGACCGTCCTGCCCGTGGTCAGCGCACTCGACGCCACCCCGCGTGAGCTGTACCCGCGACCGGAGCTGACGCTCGCGGCCGCCCACCTGCTCTCGAACGCCGAGCGCCCGGCGGTCATCGCGGGCGGCGGAGTCGTACGCTCCGACGCGTCCGGCAAGCTGCGCGCGCTCGCGGAGAAGATCAACGCCCCGGTCGTCACCACCTTCGGCGGGAAGGGCGCCTTCCCCTGGGAACACCCGCTCTCGCTCCGGTCCTGGCTGGAGGACCGGCACACCACGGACTTCCTGGAGTCCGCGGACGTGCTGCTGGTCGTCGGCTCGGGACTGGGTGAACTCTCCTCGAACTACCACACGTTCGCCCCGCGCGGCCGGGTCATCCAGATCGAGGCCGACGCCGGGAAGCTGGAGTCCAACCACCCCGCGCTCGGCATCCACTCCGACGCCCGAGAGGCCCTCGCCGACCTTCTGGACGCCGTGGAGCCCCGTGAGGACGACACCGCGCCCGAGCGCGTCCGGGCGCTGCTGGAGCGGGTCCACGAGCGCATCGCGGCACAGGACCTCACGCTGGAGCAGCAGGTGCTGGCCTCGGTCCGCGAGGCGCTGCCCGACACCTCGCCCAGCTTCTGGGACATGACGATCCTCGCCTACTGGGCCTGGTCCGCCTTCGACGCCCGCCGTCCGAACACGATGCACTCGGCCCAGGGCGCGGGCGGACTCGGCTACGGCTTCCCCGCCGCGATCGGCGCCGCAGCGGCCGATCCGACGAAGCCGGTGCTCGCGGTCTCCGGCGACGGTGGCGCGATGTACTCGATCGCCGAGCTCGCCACCGTGCGGCAGTACGACCTGCCCGTCACCTGGCTGATCGTCGACGACGGGGGCTACGGCATCCTGCGGGAGTACATGACGGGCGCCTTCGGCGAGGCGACGGCGACCGAACTCTCCCGCCCGGACTTCGTCGCCCTCGCCGAGTCCTTCGGCGTCCCCGCGGTCCGTACGACGCCGGAGACCCTCGCCGCCGACCTCGGCAAGGCTCTGGCGGCCCCCGGGCCCGCGGTCGTCGTGCTCCCCGCGCTGCTGAAGATGTTCGAGCCGACGCACCTCTGAGCCCGGCCCTGCGCCGGGTCCCGGACCGGCTTCCGGCCGGACCTGGCGGAGGGAGAGCGGCGTGGCGTCGGTCACTGAGCCCGGCCCGGAGGCCTTGCGGCGCGGGACGGGCGCCGGGACGGCCCTCCTGCCTGTGTCCCAGGCCATAGCTCGGTTTGTCCGTTCCGCGCATCATGTCCGGGTGCTCCGCAGGGGCGACCAGCGAGACGGTGCGGAGGACGGTATGACTCACCAGCGGATGACCCGGTACACCCGCGTCGCGCTCGGCGCCGCCCTGATCGGTGGTGCTCTCACCCCGGCGGCCGTGGCGTCGCCCGCCACCGCGGCACCGGCCCCCGCCGTCTCCTGCGCCTCGGACCGGGCCGGGCTCGCCGCGAAGATGTCCAAGGACATCACCGCGGCCCTCAAAGGGCACAGGTCCACCACCGCCCTGGCGGTGCAGGACCACCGGACGCGTACGAGCTGCACGCTGCGGCCCACCCAGCAGGTGGACTCGGCGAGCGTGGTCAAGGTCACCGTCCTCGCCGCACTGCTCTGGGACGCGCAGAAGACCGGCCGGCCGCTCACCCCGCACGAGAGCAGGCTCTCCACGGCCATGATCACCGAGTCGGACAACGACGCGACCACCGAGCTGTGGGACAAGCTCGGCCCCGCGAAGGTCGAGGGATTCCTCAAGGCCGCGGGAATGACCCGTACGGCCCTGGACGCCGAGGGCGCATGGGGGCTCACCCAGATCACCGCCCATGACGAACAGCGTCTGCTGACCCTCGTGACGGCCAGGAACAAGGTCCTCGACGACAGCTCGCGGACCTTCGTCCTGGACCGGATGCGCAAGGTCGTCCCGGAACAGCGCTGGGGCGTACCGGCCGGTGCCCCCGGCGACGCGACGGTCCAGCTCAAGAACGGCTGGCTGGAGCGCTCCACCCACGGCTGGCGTGTGCACAGCGTCGGCGCGTTCAGCGGCAAGGGCCACGACTACGTGATCACCGTGCTCACGCAGGACAACAGGACGATGGAGGACGGCATCGACACCATTCAGGCCGTCTCCAAGGCCGTCCACAAGGACATCGGGCCCGCCGCCGGCTGAGCGCCGCCGCCCGCTGACCGCCGCCGCTGCCGCCGCCCGAGTCCTAGGACCACCGGCCCCCGGATCCGCCCATCGGCTGAGAATTGTTGCGGGAGGATGAAATCTTCGGCCGACCGCGTTGGAGACTTGCGGTAGGCCCAGGCGGGGCAACGGGGCGATACAGGAGGCACGCGTGGGCGCGGAGAAGCAGGGCGCGGAGAAACAGGGCGCCGAGACGAAGGACCCCGAGACACAGGGGTGGGGCCGGCGGCTGAGCGGATACGCGTGGCGCTACCGGCGTAACGTCGTGCTGGCGCTGGGCTCGTCGCTCGTGGGCATGGCCGTGATGGCGCTCGTCCCCCTCATCACCAAGGTGATCATCGACGACGTCGTCGGCAGCCACACCCGTTCCCTCGGCGTCTGGACCGGACTGCTCATCGGGGCCGCCGTCCTCGTCTACATCGCCACCTTCATCCGCCGCTACTACGGCGGGCGGCTCGCCCTGGACGTCCAGCACGACCTGCGTACCGAGATGTACGGCACCCTCACCCGGCTCGACGGGAAGCGCCAGGACGAGCTCTCCACCGGGCAGGTCGTGGGGCGGGCCACCAGCGACCTCCAGCTGATCCAGGGGCTCCTCTTCATGCTCCCGATGACCATCGGGAACATCCTGCTCTTCCTCATCTCCCTGGTGATCATGGCGTGGCTCTCGCTGCCCCTGACCCTCGTCGCCCTCGCCGTCGCCCCCGCGCTGTGGTTCATCGCCCGCCGCTCCAAGACGCGCCTCTTCCCGGCCACCTGGTACGCCCAGAGCCAGGCCGCCGCCGTCGCCGGAGTGGTCGACGGCGCCGTCTCGGGCGTCCGGGTCGTCAAGGGGTTCGGCCAGGAGGAGCAGGAGACCGGCAAGCTCCGCGAGGTCAGCCGCAGGCTCTTCGCGGGGCGGCTGCGCACCATCCGGCTGAACTCCCGCTACACCCCGGCGCTCCAGGCCGTCCCCGCGCTCGGCCAGGTCGCGATGCTGGCCCTCGGCGGCTGGCTCGCCACCCGGGGCGAGATCACGCTCGGTACGTTCGTCGCCTTCTCCACCTACCTCGCCCAGCTCGTCGGCCCGGTCCGGATGCTCGCCATGGTCCTCACCGTCGGCCAGCAGGCCCGCGCCGGTGTGGAGCGCGTCCTGGAGCTCATCGACACCGAGCCGTCCATGGAGGACGGCACCAAGACGCTCCCGGCCGACGCCCCCGCGAGCGTCGAGTTCGACGACGTCCGCTTCGGCTACGACGACGACCGGCCGGTCCTGGACGGCTTCTCCCTCACCATCGAGCCGGGCGAGACCGTCGCCGTCGTCGGAGCCTCCGGCAGCGGCAAGTCCACCGTCTCGCTCCTGCTGCCCCGCTTCTACGACGTGTCGCACGGCGCCGTCCTGGTCGGCGGCCACGACGTCCGTGAGCTGACCCAGGACTCGCTGCGGGCCGCCATCGGGCTCGTACCGGAGGACAGCTTCCTCTTCTCCGAGTCCGTCGGCGCCAACATCGCGTACGGATACCCGGGCGCCACCCAGGAGCAGATCGAACGCGCCGCGAGCGCCGCCCAGGCGCACGGCTTCATCTCCGAACTGCCCGAGGGCTACGACACCAAGGTCGGCGAGCACGGGCTCACCCTCTCCGGTGGCCAGCGCCAGCGCGTCGCGCTCGCCCGCGCCATCCTCACCGACCCCCGCCTGCTGCTCCTCGACGACGCCACCTCCGCCGTCGACGCCCGGGTCGAACACGAGATCCACGAAGTCCTGGCCCAGGTCATGGAGGGCCGCACGACCCTGCTGATAGCTCACCGCAGGTCCACGCTCGGCCTCGCCGACCGCATCGCCGTCCTCGACCAGGGGCGGCTCGCCGACATCGGCACGCACGCGGAACTGGAGCGCCGCTCGGCGCTCTACCGCCGGCTGCTCACCGACCCGGACGAGATGGGCGGCACCTCACCCGGGCACCAGCCGTCGGTCACCGCCGAACCGGAGGACGACCGCGCGCTCCTGGAGGAGCTGGACGCGGAGTTCGACGCCGAGCGCGGTCTCACCCCCGGGCTGTGGATCCGTAAGGACGAGCGGCGCGACGCGGCGGCCGCCGGCATGCCCGCCACTCCCGAGCTGCTCGCCCAGGTCGAGGCGCTGCCACCGGCCACGGACGCTCCCGGCATCGACGAGGCGAGCGCGGTGCGACCGGAGAAGTCGTACGGTCTGCGCAGACTGCTGCACGGCTTCGGAGCCCCGCTGCTGGTGAGCCTGGCCCTGGTCGCCGTCGACGCGGGCATGGGACTGCTGCTGCCGGTGCTGATCCGGCACGGCATCGACGACGGCGTCACGAAGATGGCGCTCGGCGCGGTCTGGGCGGCGGCCGGACTCGGTCTGCTGGCCGTCCTCGTGCAGTGGGTGGCCCAGATCGGTGAGACCCGGATGACGGGCCGCACCGGCGAACGCGTGCTGTACTCCCTGCGCCTCAAGATCTTCGCCCAGCTCCAGCGGCTCGGACTCGACTACTACGAGCGCGAGCTGACCGGCCGGATCATGACCCGGATGACCACGGATGTGGACGCGCTCTCCACCTTCCTGCAGACCGGCCTGGTCACCGCCTTCGTCTCCATGGTCACCTTCTTCGGCATCACGGTCGTGCTGCTCGTTCTCGACATCCAGCTGGCCATGGTCGTCTTCGCCACGCTGCCGCTGCTGATCGTCGGTACGTTCTTCTTCCGCCGCAAGAGCGTCAAGGCGTACGAGCTCGCCCGTGAGCGCATCAGCGTCGTCAACGCCGACCTCCAGGAGTCCGTCTCCGGTCTGCGGATCGTCCAGGCGTTCCGGCGCGAGCGCGACGGCGCCGAGCGGTTCGCGGCGCGCAGCGACCACTACCGCCAGGCGAGGGTGCGCGGTCAGTGGCTGATCTCGGTCTACTTCCCGTTCGTCCAGCTGCTGGCCTCGGTCGCGGCGGCCGCCGTGCTGATCGTCGGCGCCGGCCGTGTCGACAACGGCACGCTGACCACGGGCGCGCTGGTGGCCTATCTGCTCTACATCGACCTGTTCTTCGCTCCCGTGCAGCAGCTGTCCCAGGTCTTCGACGGCTATCAGCAGGCCACCGTCTCCCTCGGCCGGATCCAGGAACTCCTGCGCGAGCCGACCTCCACGGCCGACCACGACGAGCCGGTGGACGTGACGTCGCTGCGCGGCGAGATCGCCTTCGAGAACGTCTCGTTCGCCTACGCCGACGAGGAGGAGGCCCTCACCGGCATCGATCTGCGGATCCCGGCGGGCCAGACGGTCGCCTTCGTCGGCGAGACGGGGGCGGGCAAGTCCACGCTGGTCAAGCTCGTCGCCCGGTTCTACGACCCGACGAGCGGACGGGTCACGGCGGACGGCACGGATCTGCGGCAGCTCGACAGGACGGCGTACCGGCACCGGCTCGGAGTCGTGCCGCAGGAGGCCTACCTCTTCGAGGGGACGGTCCGCGACGCCATCGCCTACGGGCTCCCGGAGGCCACCGACGCCCAGGTGGAGGCGGCGGCAAGGGCCGTCGGCGCGCACGACATGATCGCCACCCTGGAGGACGGTTATCTGCACGAGGTCGCCGAACGGGGCCGCAATCTCTCGGCCGGCCAGCGCCAGCTGATCGCGCTCGCCCGCGCAGAACTGGTCGACCCCGACATCCTGCTGCTCGACGAGGCGACGGCCTCCCTCGACCTCGCCAGCGAGGCGCAGGTCAACCAGGCCACAGACCGGCTGGCAGGACGGCGCACCACCCTGGTGGTCGCCCACCGGCTGACGACGGCGGCGCGCGCCGACCGGGTCGTGGTGATGGACCGGGGCAGGGTCGCCGAGGACGGCACGCATGCCGAGCTGCTGGCCAGGGAAGGCACGTATGCCCGGCTGTGGCGCACCTTCATAGGGGAGGGCATCGGGGAGGACGCCCCGGCGGGCGTGTGACACCCCTCCGCAACTGAACGCCGTCTTCCCGCGTCGTACACCCATGCGTACGTGTGTCTGATGGAGGTCGATGTGTTCGAGGGGTCGATGGGGTGGACCGTGTGGCGAGACAGCTGAGGTCATCGGGACGGACGGGGCTTGAGCGGCACGGGCCGGCGACAGGCCGGCGCATGACGGCGTCGCTCCTCCTGCCGCTGCTCGGGGCCCTGGTGCTGGTGACGGGCCCCGTCGGGCAGGCCCCGGCGCAGGCCGCGTCGCCCTGCTCCGGACGGCTGGTCAAGACGGTGAAGTTCTCCACCGGTTCGCTGCGCGTCTACAAGAGCCGTGCCTACGCGTGCGCCGTCACGGTCGCCAAGAAGCCGGGCGCTCGCCGGGCGATGCGGGTCTCGCTCCAGCCGCGCGGCGGCCGGGCGGTCGTCGACAGCGGCAGGTTCACCGAACTGGCCGGCCCGGTCACGGTGCACGCGCTCAACCGCTGCGTCCGTGCCTCGGGTTCCATCGGGGGGTCCTCCGGTTCCACGGGGTGGATCGGGTGCTGACGCGCGAGTGGGTCTGGCGTGACGGGTGTTACCACCGCTAGGTTCACGGCGACTGTCGTGAACCAAGGGGAGGGTGCATGCGCAAGGCGCTCAGAGGCGTTCTGTCGCTCGCGGTGCTCATAGGCACAGTGAGTGCGACCGGAGCCTCGGCCGGTGCGGCCACAGCCGCGGAACCGGCCGCGAAGCAGAGCAGCGGCCTCAGCAGCAACGAGAGCAGCAGCGAGGACATCAAGGACCGCATCCTGGCCATCCCGGGCATGAGTCTGATCGAGGAGAAGCCCTACCCCGGCTACCGCTTCTTCGTCCTGAACTACACCCAGCCGGTCGACCACAGGCACCCGTCCAAGGGCACGTTCCAGCAGCGGCTCACCCTGCTGCACAAGGACACGACCCGGCCCACGGTCTTCTTCACCAGCGGCTACAACGTCTCGACCAACCCCAGCCGCAGCGAGCCCACGCAGATCACCGACGGCAACCAGGTCTCCCTGGAGTACCGCTTCTTCACCCCGTCCCGCCCGGCCCCCGCCGACTGGTCGAAGCTCGACATCTGGCAGGCCGCCAGCGACCAGCACCGGGTCTTCAAGGCGCTGAAGAAGATCTACTCCGAGAACTGGCTCACCACCGGCGGCTCCAAGGGCGGCATGACCGCCACCTACTTCGAGCGCTTCTACCCGAAGGACATGGACGGCGTCGTCGCCTATGTCGCGCCCAACGACGTGGTGAACAAGGAGGATTCGGCGTACGACCGGTTCTTCGCCCGCGTCGGCACCGAGGAGTGCCGAGACCGGCTGACCGGTGTCCAGCGCGAGGCCCTCGTCCGCCGCGAGCCGCTGGAGAAGAAGTTCGAGGCATACGCCGCCGAGAACGGCCTGACCTTCGACACCGTCGGCACGCTCGACAAGGCGTACGAGGCCGTCGTCATGGACTACGTCTGGGCGTACTGGCAGTACAGCCTGCTCGCCGACTGCGACTCCATCCCGGCCGACGCCCCGAACGCCACCGACCAGGAGATCTGGGACTCCATCGACGGCATCTCCGGCTTCTCCGCCTACGCCGACCAGGGCCTGGAGACGTACACGCCGTACTACTACCAGGCGGGTACGCAGCTCGGGTCGCCCGACATCGAGCAGCCCTGGCTCGGGAATCTGAGCCGCTACGGCTACCAGCCGCCGCGCAACTTCGTGCCGCGCTCCATCCCGATGAAGTTCCAGCCCTCGGCCATGCGTGACGTGGACAGCTGGGTCCGGAACAACGCCGAACACATGCTGTACGTCTACGGCGAGAACGACCCGTGGGGAGCCGAGCCCTTCCGCCTGGGCCGCGGCGCCCGTGACAGCTACGTCTACACGGTGCCGGGCGGCAACCACGGCTCCAAGGTCGCCGGCCTCGTCGCCGACGAGAAGGCCAAGGCGACCGCCGCCATCCTGCGCTGGGCCGGGGTCGCTCCCGCGGCCGTCGAGGCCGATCCGGCGAAGGCGAAGCCCCTCGCGAAGTTCGACGCGCGCCTGGACGTGCGTGACGCCGAACTCCAGCGGGACCGGGGCACACTGCGGCCGTAGGGCCGCTCCGCGCCGAAGTGGGCTGGGCCTGCCGGATGTTCACATCCGGTGGGCGCAGCCCATCGGCATGTCCCCGCCCAGCTGCACCTCCACACGGACGTGCACCCAGCGTGACCCGCCGGAGCGGGCACACGCCAGGTGCACGGGGTGTTTTCAGCTCATCGGGTGGTTACGGCGAGGGCGTGGCGTAGCTCCGGTACGACAGCCCGTAGCCGACGGGGTACAGCGCCTGCGCGGGGGCGTCCGCCCGTTGCACCGGGACCGGCAGCCTGCCCTCCGGCCGGGCCCGCCCCGCGATCACACGAGCGGCGGCCCGCAGCTCGACGTCCGTCCAGGAGTAGGCGGCGAGGCTCGCGGCATAGCCCGTACCGGCGAGCTGGGCGATGTCGTACGGATTGCGGATCGCGAGGGTGATCACCGGGACGCCGGTCGCCGCGAGGGCGCTGACCAGGGTGCGCTGGGTGCTGGACGCCGTGACGTTGTACGTGCCCACGACCACGGCGTCCTTGCCCTCCGCCGCGGCCACGGCCTCGGCGATCTTCGCCTTCGAGGGCGCCGTGCCGGTGGACAGGACGGTCACCGCGAATCCCAGCTCCTCGAAGGCCCCGCCGAGCGTCGTCGTCGGCGGGCCGGTCGTGCCGGAGGGGGAGGCCGGATCGGCCCCGACCACCAGGAGGTTCTTGTGGGACCGGCGGGAGAGTGGCAGCAGCGAACCGGTGTTGGCCAGCAGCGTCGTCGTCCGCTCGGCGATCCGGTCGGCGGCGGCGAGGTGCGACGGGATGCCGACCGTGCGGTCGACGCCCCGCTGGGTGACGTACGGGTCGCGGAACAGGCCGAGCCGTGTCTTCAGCCGCAGGATGCGCAGGATCGATTCCTCGATGCGGGCCTCGCTGATCTCGCCGCTCTTCACCGCGTTCAGGACCGCGTTCCACGCGACGTCGAGGTGCGGCGGGTTGAGCAGCTGGTCGACGCCGGCCAGCAGTGCGAGTACGGGGACGCGCTCGTCGCCGTACTTCGTGCGGACACCCTCCATCCCCAGCGCGTCGGTGACCACGACACCGTCGTAGCCGAGTTCCTCGCGCAGGATGCCGGTGAGGATCGGGCGGGAAAGGGTCGCCGGGTCCTCCGACGGGTCCAGGGCGGGCACCACGATGTGGGCCGTCATGATCGAGTCGATGCCGGCGGCGACGGCCGCCCGGAACGGCGGGGCGTCGAGCGCGGCCCACTGCTCGCGGGTGTGCGAGATGACGGGCAGACCGGTGTGGCTGTCGGTGCTGGTGTCCCCGTGGCCCGGGAAGTGCTTGGCCGTGGAGGCGATCCCGGCGCTCTGATACCCCTTCACCTGCGCGGCGACCATCCCGGCGACCGACTCCGGGTCGGAGCCGAAGGAGCGTACGCCGATGACGGGATTGGCCGGGTTGACGTTGACGTCCGCGTCCGGCGCGTAGTTCTGGTTGATGCCCAGCGCCGCCAGTTCGGCCCCCGCGATCCTGCCCGCCGCGCGCGCGTCGGAGCGTGAACCGCCCGCGCCCAGTGCCATCGCACCCGGCAGCAGAGTCGCGGGCTCGCCGACGCGGCACACGATGCCGTGCTCCTGGTCGGTGGAGACGAGGAGCGGCAGCGGAGTGGGGCCGGCGAGCCCGGCCCGCTGGATGCCGTTGGAGAGGGCGGCGATCTGGTGCGGGTCGCGGGTGTTGTGCGCCCAGGCGAAGTAGATGATGCCGCCGACGTGGTACGTGGAGATCAGCTCGGCGGCGTCGCGGACCCCGATCTCGGCGAGGTTGGCGTCGATGTCCGCCTGGTCGGGGTCGGTCGCGGAGTGCCCGTACACCCGCATCACGAAGAGCTGGCCGACCTTCTCCTCCAGGCTCATCCGGGCGATGAGCCGCTTGAGGCGGCTGTCCTGGGAGGTACCTGTCGCGGCTGCCTGCGCGGCGCCGGGGAGAGCGGCGACGCCGGTGGCCGCGGCTGCGGCGGTCGCCGCGGTGGCGGTGAGGAGGGTGCGTCTGGAGGTGCGGTGGTGCACGTGAGCCCCTTCCGGTGCTGAAAGAAACTTCCAAGAAGGTACGGATATATGGAAAGTAACTACCAGTCAAGAGGGCGGTCCGGGAACGGGCGTGACGGCGTGGAAGGACGGGTGGTGTCCGGCCGTCAGGAAAGGCCCGCTCCCGCTCCGTGCCCGCGCAGCACCGACACCGCCGCGATGATCGCGGGCCGCCGCGCCGCCTCCGTGCGCCACAGCGCGTACAGCCGCCTCACCGGTACGGGATCCAGCCGCACGGCGACCACACCGGGGGGCAGCGGGCCCCGCCCCAGCCGGGGAATCAGCGCCACGCCCAGCCCGGCCGCCACGAGGGCCAGCTGGGTGTGGTTCTCCTCCGCCCGGTGACGGATGTCCGGCTCGTACCCCGCCGCCCTCAGGGTCCGTACGAGCCAGTCGTGGCACACCGTGCCGGGCGGCTGGCACACCCACCGCTCCTCGGCCAGCTCCTCCCGCCGCACCGCCTCCCGGCCGGCGAGCGGATGGCCCTCCGGCACCAGCAGGTCGCAGCGGTCGTCCCCGAGCACGGCCTGGGCGACGCCCTCCGGTGCGGGCAGCGGGCTGATGTCCCAGTCGTGGGCGACCGCGAGATCGACCACGCCCTTCGCCACCAGGTCGACCGAGAGATGCGGGTCGACCTCGGTGAGCCGCGCGTCCAGTGCCGGGTGCTCCCGTGCCAGCTCCGCCAGCACCCCGGGCAGCAGCCCGCGCGCCGCCGAGGCGAACGCGGCGATGGAGAGCCGCCCCGTCGGCTGCCCCCTGCGCTGCTCCAGCGTCGTCTCGGCCTGCTCCACGATCGCCAGCAACTGCTGTGCGGTGGAGGCGAGATGAAGCGCGTCCTCGGTGAGCGCCACCCCGCGCCCGCGCCGTTCGAGCAGGGTCGTACGGGTCTCCCGCTCCAGTTTGGTGATCTGCTGGGAGACCGCCGACGCGGTGTAGCCGAGAGCGGCGGCGGCGCCCGCGACCGAGCCGTGGACGGAGACGGCGTGCAGGGCGCGCAGCCGGGACAGGTCGAGCACCGGGACCTCCGGACGAGCGGGAAGCGTTAGCCGTTCTCAATCCAACCATGAAGAAATCCGCGCTGGTGCTACATGGTCCGGCGTCGGATGCTCGGTCCATGCGTCCTCTCCACATCGCCCTGGCCGCGCTGGTCGCCGCCGTCTGGGGTGTGAACTTCGTCGTCGTCGAGCTGGGTCTCGCCCACTTCCCGCCCCTGCTCTTCTCCGTCCTGCGCTTCCTCGTCGCCGCGCTGCCCGCCGTGTTCTTCGTCGGCAGGCCCACGGTGGCGTGGAAGTACATCCTCGGGGTGGGTCTCGCCCTGGGAGTGGCCAAGTTCGGGCTGCTCTTCATCGGGATGGACCGCGGGATGCCCGCCGGGCTCTCCTCCCTCGTCCTCCAGGTCCAGGCCGTCTTCACCGCCCTGTTCGCAGCCCTGGTCCTGTCCGAACGCCCCGGCAGGACACGCGTCCTGGGCATGGGTGTCGCACTCGCCGGCATCGGCGTGGCCGCTGCCGACGAGGGGGCGGGCGGACCCGTACTCGCCTTCGTCCTGGTGATCCTGGCGGCGGCCTGCTGGGGCGTCTCCAACGTGATCACCCGCAAGGCGGCGCCGTCCGACTCCCTCAACTTCATGGTCTGGGTGTCGACCGTGCCCGTACTGCCGCTCCTCGCCCTGTCCCTGCTCTTCGAGGGCTGGGACCGTGACGCCGACGCCCTCGCCGCGCTCGACTGGAGCGGCGTCGGCACCGTCGTCTACGTCGCCTGGATCTCCACGGTCTTCGGCTTCGCGGCCTGGGGCTTCCTGCTCCGCCACCACCCGGCCTCGTCGGTGGCCCCGTTCACCCTGCTCGTGCCCGTCTTCGGGATGTCCTCGGCCGCGCTCCTCCTCGGCGAGACGGTCAGCCCTCTGCGGTGGTGCGCGGCGGCGCTGCTGGTCGGGGGAGTGGCCCTGACCTCCCTGGCGAGGCCCCGTCGCGTCGCCGCTCCGCGGCTGCCGGAGGTCCAGGGGGCCGAGGAGCCCCAGGAGGCGCGGGCCTGACCTACTGCTTCGGCGCGCCGAGCCGCAGGATGTGCTCCCGCCCCGCCGCGAGCAGGTCCGGCAGACCGGCGGCCCCGGCGTACCAGCGCTTCTCGTACTCCCAGCAGACCCAGCTGTCCTGGTCCAGCATGTCCAGGCATGCCTTCAGGGGCAGCGCTCCCGCGCCGAGGGCGAGCGGCGCGGTGTCCTCGGCGGAGGCGATGTCCTTCACCTGTACGTATCCCAGGTGCGGGGCCAGCACCGCATGGCTGGCCGCGGGGTCCTCGCCGGCCAGCCAGGTGTGCATGACGTCCCAGATCGCGCCGATCTGCCCGTGTCCGACGGTGCCCACGACCCGGGCCACGTCGGCCCCGGCGCGGTGCGAGTCATGGGTCTCCAGCAGGATGCGTACGCCCAGGTCGGCGGCGTGCGGCGCGGCGGCTCCCAGGCGCCGTGCGGCGATCGCGTCGGCCTCCGCGGGGTCCTGGTCCCCGCCGCCGGGGAACACCCGGACGTTGGCCGCGCCCAGGTCGCGCGCCAGCTCCACCAGCTCGGCGAGCGCGGCGATCACCGGCCCGTCCTCACCCTCGGAGGCCACGCGCACATACCCGGCGACGGTGAGGATCTCGACGCCTCCACGCTTGAACTCCTCCGCCACAGAGGCCCGTTCGAGCGAGGTCAGGCCGGGGTGGACCGGCTCCTCGGGATGGGCGCGCAGCTCCACCCCCTGGTAGCCGTTCCCGGCGGCGAGCCGCACCACGTCCGCCACGGGCATCCCCGGAACCCCGAGGGTGGAGAAAGCGAGCTTCACGGTGTCTGTCCTTTCATCGGTGCGGTCCTGACCAGTACCCGTGTTCGCGGGGGAGAATCCTCATCCCAGCCGCGGCGGCGCCGTCGATCCGCGTGCCATGAGCTCCGCGGCGATCGTCGCCGTGCCTCCCGCCGGAGGTGTCTCCTTGCCCATCGCCAGCCGGCCCGCCCGCGCCCCCGCCTCGAACAACGGCAGCCGTACGGTCGTCAGGGCCGGTACGGCGTCCACGGAGAACGGCAGATCGTCGAAGCCGGCCACCGAGATGTCCTCGGGGATGCGGAGCCCACGCTCCCGGACCGCCGCACAGGCACCGAGTGCCACGGTGTCGTTGGCGGCGACGACCGCCGTCACGTCCGGTTCCCTGCGCAGGAGTTCGAGGGTGGCGTCGTAGCCGGAGCTCCGGTCGTACGGGCCGTGCACGGTGACGCTCTCCTCGTCCCCGTACAGCCCCGCGGCCTTCATGGCCTCGCGGTGCCCCTCCAGCCGGTGCCGGGTCGTGGTGCGCTCCATGGGCCCGGCGACGTAGCCGATCCGGCGGTGGCCCAGGGCGATCAGATGCTCGGTGAGGCGCCTGGCACCGCCCCGGTTGTCGAAGGTCAGCGCGGCGACCACCGCGTCGGTGCCCGGCAGCGGAGGGCGTCCGCAGAAGACGATCCGGGTGCCGGCGTCCGCGAGCTTGGCCAGCTTCACCGCCATCGCGGCCTGGTGTGCCGGGTCCTCCAGCGCGCCGCCGGTCAGGACGACGGCCGCGGCGCGCTGCCGCTGCAGCAGGGTGAGATAGGTGAGTTCGCGCCCCGGGGAGCCGCCGGTGTTGCACACGACGGCGAGCTTCTCGCCGCCCGCGCGGCCGGTTCCGTCGCCCGGGCCGCCGATCTCGCTCTGCGCCGCTCCGGCCATGATGCCGAAGAACGGGTCGGCGATGTCGTTGACCAGGATGCCCACCAGGTCGGACGTGGCGGCGGCGAGCGAGCTGGCCGGGCCGTTCAGTACGTAGTCCAGATCGTCCACCGCGCGCAGGACCCGCTCCCGGGTGGACGAGGCCACCGGGTAGTTGCCGTTCAGGACGCGGGACACGGTGGCCGGGGACACCCGGGCGCGGGCCGCTACGTCCGCCAGGGTGACTGTCATCGCTCTCCTCCGAGGAGTTGTGGCGCGGCCCCCCTTGTCCGGGCCACTGTCGGCAGGCTAGCGTCATACCGCATAGAAAGCGCTTGCTACGGCTGTATGGAGGAACTTTCGTGACACGCAGGACAGTGCGCATCGCCATGAACGGCGTCACGGGACGCATGGGATACCGGCAGCACCTGGTGCGCTCGATCCTCGCGATCCGCGAGCAGGGCGGCCTCGACCTCGGTGACGGCGACGTGCTGTGGCCGGAACCCGTCCTCGTCGGCCGCCGCGCCCACGCGCTGGAGGCGCTCGCCGAGCAGCACGGCCTCACCGAGTGGTCGACGGACCTGGACGCGGTGCTCGCCGACGACTCGATCGACGTCTACTTCGACGCCCAGGTCACCTCGGCCCGTGTCGAGGCGATCAAGAAGGCGATCGCGGCCGGCAAGCACATCTACACCGAGAAGCCCACCGCGACCGACGTCGAGGGCGCGCTCGAACTGGCCCGCCTCGCCCGCGACGCCGGCATCAAGCACGGCGTGGTCCAGGACAAGATCTTCCTCCCGGGCCTGCTCAAGCTGAAGCGCCTCATCGACGGCGGCTTCTTCGGCGAGATCCTCTCGGTGCGCGGCGAGTTCGGCTACTGGGTCTTCGAAGGCGACTGGCAGGAGGCCCAGCGCCCCTCCTGGAACTACCGCGCGGAGGACGGCGGCGGCATCGTCGTCGACATGTTCCCGCACTGGGAGTACGTCCTGCACGAGCTGTTCGGCCAGGTCACCAGCGTCTCGGCCCATGTGCAGACGCACATCCCGCAGCGCTGGGACGAGCAGGGCAAGCCCTACGCCGCCACCGCCGACGACGCCGCGTACGGCACCTTCCAGCTGGCGGGCGGCGCAGTCGCCCAGATCAACTCCTCCTGGGCGGTCCGCGTCAACCGCGACGAGCTCGTCGAGTTCCAGGTCGACGGCACCCACGGCTCGGCCGTCGCCGGCCTCCGCAACTGCCGTGTCCAGCACCGCTCGGCCACCCCCAAGCCGGTCTGGAACCCCGACCTGCCGGTCACCGAGCCCTTCCGCGACCAGTGGCAGGAAGTCCCCGACAACGGCGAGTTCGACAACGGCTTCAAGGCCCAGTGGGAGCTCTTCCTGCGCCACATCGTCCTCGACGAGCCCTACACCTGGGACCTGATGGCCGGCGCCCGGGGCGTCCAGCTCGCCGAGCTCGGCCTCAAGTCCTCCGCCGAGGGCCGCCGCTTCGACGTGCCGGAGCTGAGCCTGTGACCATCCACCTCCCGCAGGGGCCCTACGAGCCCCGGACCACCCCGCTCGGCCTGGCACCGTCCGGGGCGCCGCTCGCCTCCCGTACGGTCTTCTCCGCAGCCCACGTCGTCGCCGACCCGTACGCCGACATCAGCACCGACGACCCCGCCGCCGTCGACTGGGACGCCACCCTCGCCTTCCGCCGTCACCTCTGGTCGCACGGCCTGGGCGTCGCCGAGGCCATGGACACCGCGCAGCGCGGCATGGGCCTGGACTGGGCCGGCGCGGCGGAGCTGATCCGCCGCTCCGCCGCCGAGGCGAAGTCGGTGGGCGGCAGGATCGCCTGCGGCGTGGGCACCGACCAGCTCACCGGCCCCGCCACCCTGCCCGAGGTGCGCGCCGCGTACGAGGAACAGCTCGCCCTGGTCGAGGAGAGCGGCGCCCAGGCCATCCTGATGGCCTCCCGTGCGCTGGCCGCCGCGGCGAACGGCCCCGAGGACTACCTGGAGACATACGCCCATCTCCTGCGCCAGGCCACGGAGCCGGTCGTCCTGCACTGGCTCGGCCCCATGTTCGACCCCGCGCTGGAGGGCTACTGGGGCAGCGCGGACCTGGACGCCGCCACGGACACCTTCCTCAAGGTCATCGCGGAACACCCGGACAAGGTCGACGGCATCAAGATCTCGCTCCTGGACGCCGAGCGGGAGGTCGACGTCCGGCGCCGTCTGCCCAGCGGGGTGCGCTGCTACACGGGCGACGACTTCAACTACCCCGAGCTGATCGCGGGCGACGACCGGGGCTTCAGCCACGCCCTGCTCGGCATCTTCGACCCGCTCGGCCCGCTGGCCGCCCACGCGGTGCGGGTCCTGGACACCGGGGACACCGAGGGCTTCCGCGCGCTCCTGGACCCCACGGTCGAGCTGTCGCGCCATCTGTTCCAGGCCCCAACCCGTTTCTACAAGACGGGCGTGGTGTTCCTCGCCTGGCTCGCGGGCCACCAGGACCACTTCACGATGGTCGGAGGCCTGCAGTCCGCCCGCTCGCTGCCGCACCTGGCGAAGGCGTACGAACTGGCCGACCGCCTCGGCCTGTTCCCGGACCCCGAGCTGGCCGAGGCCCGCATGCGCGCTCTGCTGAACGTCCACGGAGGAAGCCGATGACCAGCGAACTCTCCCGCCTCTCCATCAACCAGGAGACGGTCAGGCAGCTCTCCCTGCCGGAGCTCGTCGAGGGCTGCGCCAAGGCGGGCATCGGCCAGGTCGGCCTGTGGCGCGCCCCGGTGCAGGAGTACGGCGTCGAGCGTGCCGGGCAGCTGATGAGGGACGCGGGCCTCACCGTCACCAGCCTCTGCCGCGGCGGCTTCCTCACCGCCACGGACCCCGCCGCACGCGCCCGCGCCCTGGACGACAACCGTGCGGCGGTCGACGAGGCCGCGGGTGTGAACACCGACACCCTCGTCCTGGTCTCGGGCGGTCTTCCCGACGGGGAGAAGGACCTGTACGCCGCCCGGGAGCGCATCGCCGACGCGCTGGCGGAGCTCGCCCCGTACGCCGCCGAGCGCAGCATCCGCCTCGCGATCGAGCCGCTCCACCCGATGTTCGCCTCGGACCGCTGCGTCGTCTCCACCCTGTCCCAGGCCCTGGACCTCGCCGAGCGTTTCCCGGCCGAGCAGGTCGGCGTGGTCGTGGACGCGTACCACATCTGGTGGGACGACCAGGTGCCCGCACAGATCGCCCGGGCGGGCGCGGGCGGCCGGATCCACTCCTTCCAGCTGGCCGACTGGATCACTCCGCTTCCGGCGGGAGTTCTGGTGGGCCGGGGCCAACTGGGCGACGGCAGCGTGGACTTCCGCGCGATGCGCCGGCAGGTCGAGGCCACCGGCTTCGACGGGCCGATCGAGGTCGAGATCTTCAACGAGGAGCTCTGGGCCCGTGACGGAGCCGAAGTGATCGCCGAAGTCGCCGCCCGGTACCTGGAACATGCCTGCTGAGAGCGGGTCGACGACTCGAAGGCAAAGAGATCGTCAAGGCGTGCAACCTTTACGTACCCTTCCCGGTCGTACTCTGCGTCGGGACTTCCGGGGAGGGGTCCGGGGGGATCGGGAAGCCCGACGGAGGGGGAAAGCGAGGGGGGTCCGGCCCGTGGGCCGGGCCCCATTCCGCTTGCGTGAGCCGTCCGTGAGCCGTCCGGACGGTTCGGAGGACCGGATCAGGGTTTCAACCCCTCGTCGTCCGGCCCGGGGAGGGAGGGTTCGGATGCCCCGCGCCCGCCAACGTGAAGGTCCGTGGAATGCCGAGAGTCAAAGTCAGCGTGATCGTCCCCGTGTACAACACCGGGAAATACGTCGACGAGTGTGCCCCGTCGCTGCTCGGCCAGAGCCTTCCGGCCGACGAATACGAGGTCATCTACGTCGACGACGGGTCCACGGACGACACCCTGGCACGCCTGGAGAAGCTGGCGGCCGGGCACGACCACGTCCACGTGCACACCCAGCCCAACTCCGGCTGGCCGGGCGCGCCGCGCAACCTCGGCATGAAGCACGCCAGGGGCGAGTACGTGCAGTTCGTCGACCACGACGACAAGCTCGGACCCGAGGCCCTCGAGCGGCTGTACGAGCACGCGACGCGCAATCGGGCCGACGTGGTGATCGGCAAGATGTCCAGCACGATGGTGCGGCCCCGGCGGCTGTTCCGGTACACGCTGGACAGCTGCACGATCGAGAACGACGAGCTCATGCAGAGCATGTCACCGCACAAGATGTTCCGGCGGGCCTTCGTCGAGAAGCACGGGCTGCGCTTCCCCGAGGGCCCGTGGATCATGGAGGATCTCGCCTTCGTCACCGCCGCCTATCTGAAGGCGGAACGGATCTCGGTCCTGGCCGACTACCCCTGCTACTACTGGATGAAGCGGGACGACGGCGGGAACAACACCCGCCACCGGTTCAATCCGCGGCACGGGTTCTGGCCCAACCTCCGTACCGTCATCGGGCAGATCAAGGACGGCACCAGCCCCTCCGACGACGTCGACGCCCTGCAGAACCGGCTCCTGCACCGCCTCTACCACGTCGAGGTTCTGTCCAGGGCCCGTGAGCCCGAGATCCTGCGCGAGGACCCGGCCGAGCAGCGACAGCGGTTCGACACCGCGCGCGAGGTGGCGCTGGGGGAGTTCCCGGCCGCCGTGCGGCGTGGGCTGCCCGCGGTGAGCGGGGTGAGGGCCGAACTGCTGGAACGCGGCGACTTCGCCGGGGCGGTCGCGTTCGCGGAGCACGTCCGCACCGTGACAGCCCGCAGCGAGCTCGGCGCACCGCACTGGCACGACGGCTGCCTCGTCGCCGACGTCACGCTGGAACTGCTGCGCGGCGACGGTGAGCCGCTGGTCCTGACCGAGCGCGACGGGAAGTGGTGGCTCGACCCGGAGCTGCTCACCGGCGTACCGGGGACGGAAGGCGGATGGGAGGTCCGCGACCCGCTCCGGATGGCGTACGCGGAACTGGTCGTCAAGGACCGCGACCGGGAGGACTGGTGGTACCCGGACGGTGACCTGGAGGTCAGGCTCCAGCCCCTGGGGGAGGGCCGGTCCCGGCTCCTCGCCTCCGGACGGCTCCGCCTCGACCCGCGGAGACTGGCCGGCGGACGGCGGCTCGAGCGCGGGGTCTACGACGTGTGGGCGTTCGTCAGCCTGCTGGGCATCGACCGGATGGTCCGGGTGGCCGGCCAGGGCGTCCCGGGCGGCCCGGCCGCGGGTCCGGCGCTGACCGGCGGCCGGCTCGCGCTCCCGTACCTGACCGCCGGTGTCGGCCAGCTCGCCCTCGACATGGACCAGCGCCTGCGAAGGCTCGGCCCCGACACGGCCGGTGCCGCCGCGGCGAACGCCGTACGCGGCGGGCGTTCGCTCCCGCTGCCCTATGTGGCGGCGAGCCCTGGAGACCCGGCTCCCGTCAAGGTCACCGTGTCCGCTCTGACGGTCACCGCCGAAGTGGTCCCCGCCGCCGACGGGCCGACGGCGGCGTTGCGCCTGCCCGCCCGTCTGAAGCTCCCGGACGGACGCCACCCGGTCACCCTGCCGAAGGCGGACGCGCCGGTCGCGTACGCCGTGGTCCGCGGCGGCGCCCTGCTCCGGCTGGAGGGCCCGGCGTACGAGGCCGGCGCCGGACGCCGGATCCTCGACACGGTCGCCGACAACGGCCAGGTCCGGCGCGTACGGCGACGGCTGGGCCGGTCGGGCTGAAGCCGGCACGGCGCCGGGCCGGGCGCTCGCGGGAGCGGCGCCGCGGCCTCCCGTGGGCCCGGGGCCGGTTGCCTCAGCCGTCGAAGCCGCTCCGGGCCGCCTCGATGTTGCCGAGGTTCCGGTGGGTCCAGTCGCACATCACGTCGACCGTCTTACGCAGCCCCTGGCCCGGCTCGGTCAAGGTGTACTCGACCTTCGGCGGGACCGTGGGATACACGGTCCGCTCGGCCAGACCGTTGCGCTCCAGCATGCGCAGGTTCTGGGTGAGCATCTTGTGGCTGATCCCCTCGACAGCGCTCCGCAGCTCACCGAAGCGCAGGGTGCGGTCGCCCAGGGCCTCGATGATCAGCAGCGCCCACTTGTTGGCGACGTCGGAGAAGATCTCCCGCGCCAGCGAATCCGCGCGCCTCAGGTCCGCCCGCTCCTCGGGCGAGCCGCTGAACTGCTTGGTCACCTTCAGGTTCCCCTGTCACCGAAAAGTGCGCTCTTCCACGTCAGCCCTCACTCTCCTAAGGTTTCCCAGTAACCACAAGAGAGCACGCGTCGACCCGTCGGGCCGCGCGGCAAGGAGGCGGACAGCATGGCCATCACCCTGACGAACCCCAAGGGACTGCCGGAGATCGACGTCTACCGCCAGGTGTCGGTCGCGACCGGTTCGAAGCTGGTCTCCGTCGCCGGCCAGGTCGCCTGGGACGCCGACGGTGTCACGGTCGGCGAAGGCGACCTCACCGCCCAGGTCGAACAGTGCTACCTGAACGTCGGCACCGCCCTGGCCGGGGTCGGAGGTTCTTTCGCCGACGTGACGAAGCTGACCGTGTACGTCGTCGACTGGACCCCCGACAAGATGCCCCTGCTCCTCGCGGGCATCTCCCGGGCCACCGAGAAGCTCGGGGTCACCGCGGCCCCGCCGGCGACACTCCTGGGGGTCGCGGCGCTGGACGTCCCCGCCCACCTGGTGGAGATCGAGGCCACCGCGGTCATGGAGTGAGGGGCCCGGGGCCGGCAGGCTTCCTGAAGAGCGCGGCCCAGAGGAAGTCCTCACCGAAACAGGGGGAGTCGGCCGGCTCGTCCCGCATCCGGCGCAGTTCGACCTCCTCCATCCCCTCGAAGATCCAGCGCAGGGATTCGGGGGTGAAGGCGAGGCCGCCCTGCAGCCCCCCTGCGCCGTAGAGTTCGGCGTCCGGGAGCTCGGAGCCCACCGCGCCGGAGGCGAAGCAGTTGAGGGCGAGATGCCCGCCGGGTGCGAGGGACCGCTCCACGAGCCGGAGATAGCTGACGCGCCGGTGCGGCGGCAGGTGGTGGAAACAGCCCGAGTCGTTGATCAGGTCGTACGGGCCGGCCGACGCGTCCTCGGCGAAGGCGTCGCCGCAGCGGAAGCGGATGTCCGCGCCTGCCTCCTGGGCGCGTTCCTCCGCCCAGGCAATGGCGCCGGGCGACAGATCGACGGCGTCCACCTCGAAGCCACGCGAGGCGAGCCAGAGTGCGTTGCGCCCCGGACCGCATCCGAGATCGAGCGCGCGCCCCGGGGGGACCAGCCCTCGCTCCACGTATGAGACGAGGCTTTCGTCGGGCTTCGCCGCGAAGAACGGCACCGGCTTCGACCGGTCCTCGTAGAACCCGTCCCACCAATTGCCGGCCCCGCTCGTCCACCGGTCGGCCTCCGGCGCGAACAGGCTGTCCATGAGCTTCAGTACATCGTCGACGGAGCGCACGTTCCGGTCCATCCGGAACCCCCTTTCCGAGGACCCGAATTTATCGCCACCCGACGTGAAGGGCCAGGTCAGAGCAGGTGAGCGGCGCCCCTGAACGGCTGGGTGGCGACCTCGCCGGACACCCGCCACCAACCCCTCAGGCGCACGGGCGCCCACGCGCCCACGCCCCACCCGAGGGCCGCCACGGGGTCAATGCCGGCTCCCCCGGGACGTCTTTCTCGCGGACTTCGCCCAGACGCACGCGAGGAGTGGGGGATGGCCGGGAGGGCAGGCAGATGCTTCCCGGGAAGTGCCCTGGCAGGCCTTGGCAGACGTTCCCGGCCGGGTGAGGCTGAGCCGGCCCTGTGCCGCAGACGGAGAGAAGAGACGAGCATGCCCGAGCGCGAGCGACTCGACCGTGACTCCTGGACCGTGCGCGGCGCCAGGGCCCGTACGCCCCCGCCGGCGAGCCTCCGCCGGCCGCACGCCGGGGTGTCACCGGCTTCGCGGGAGCTGCTCACGGCGTCACAGGTCGCCGCTTTTCAGAGCACTGCCGGCAATGCCGCCTTGCAGCGGCCCCTGCGGAGCGGCCCCGGGGCCGGTGTCCCGGTGCAACGCCTCGTGGAGGACCCGCAGGAGAGGCTCGACGCGTGGATCGAGAAGACGAACGCGCATGAGAAGAAGGCCGACGTGGGCGCAAAGGCCAGGCATTCGTCGGCGCTGAAGGCCTTCGGGCGGCCGGTCCCGGACGAGATGATCGAGATCGGTGAAGAGTCACAGGACTACGAGGCCGACCCGCAGGACGCTTCGGGGAAGCCGCCGCTCAGGGGCGGGGCGTTCAAGAACCTCTTCGGGAAGGACGACGGCGGTTCCTTCGCGGTGATGATGGAGAACTACCGCCAGAGCAAGGACACGGAGGACCCGGAGACCGGGGAAGTGGTCCCGCCTCCCGCCTATACCGCGAGTGACGTCTTCCTCAACCAGTGGACAGCGGCCGATTCGGTACTCGGTACGAGCGGCGGCCTCAGTGGCGCCGCGCTGAACAAGAAGGTCAAGGGGGCACTGGCGGAGGAGAAGACCGCCTCTGCCGGGATCCCGGACAAGCTGCCGGACCGCATCTACCGGCAGAACATCTCGGGAGCACAGGCCAAGAAGACTCTGGGTGGCATCCTCGGCGACAAGTCCAAGGTCTCCTTCCCCGAGGACAGTGATGAGTACAAGCAGATGATGGGCACGGTCAACGGGAAATCGACGCTCAACACCGTGCGGACGTACAACAAGGTGAAGGAACTTCCCCCGGAGCGCGCGTATTTCATCTCGGGAGGCGAGTTGACCAAGGACGCGGACGGCAATTTCCACATCAGCTTCGACATACGACGCCGCTCCTGACCGGGCGCCGGTCAAGGGCCCGATCAGGGCCATCATCAGGTCGCGGAGGCTGCCGGCCGATCACACCCTGAGCTTGACCGCCTCGATCCACGATGTGTTGTCGTGGGTGCCGGCGTAGGTGAATTCGAGCCCGTTCTCGGGATCGTCGCATGCCAGGCCGAGCCAGGCATCGCTGTTGACGTAGGTGGACTGGCAGACGGCACCCTTGCCGGCGTCGACGCTGATCGTGAACCCCATCAGGTCCGGGGCGTCCTTCTTGGTGCTGCCGACGTAGTTGTCGATGCCGTCCGCGGCGTTCGACCACGGCTCGGGGAAGTGTCCCTCACCCTTGGTCGACGCGGGGTCGGGAGTGAAGGCGCCGCCGGATGTGCCGTTGGTTCCGGACACGGCGATGTTGACGGCCTTGAGCGGCGTTCCCTCGCCGGCTGCGCCCGCCGGTTCACCGTCGCACACGGCGTCGGTCCAGCCCTTGTCCGCCGTGTACACCCGGTAGCAGATGTGCCGTCCGCCCGGGTCCTCCGTGGCCAGTTGCTGGACGGCGGTCGCCGCCGTCCTCTCCGGTGCCTCGGTCTCCTCCTTGTCGGAACCGCCGCCTTCCGCCCCCGCCCCGCCCGTCTGCCGTGCCGCGGCCGGAGGTGCCGTCGCCTCGGCGGACGGGGCCTTCGGCGCACCGGCGGACGGTGAGGGAGAGGGCGGCAGCGTGCTGATGGCGGCGTCCTGGGACTTCTCGGTGGCGGTGCTGCGGACCTGGGGCTTGTAGGCGATCCACAGCATCACGAACGTGATCGCCAGCGCCAGGAGGACACTGAGGAAGGCCACCAGCCAGCGCGGCAGGAAACCCCGCTGCACGTACGTGCCTTCCACGTCCAGCGGCGTCACACCCGACCGCTGCACGGCCAGGGTGTAGGGCCGTTGCTCCGCCGACCCGAACCAGATGATCTGCCGTGGTTTCAGCGTCGTCCTCACGAACGCCGCACGGCCCGGCTCGATCTGCACACTGCCCGGATGTATCTCGTAGGACAGTTGGTCGCCGTTGTCGCTGCCACTCACCGACGCCGTCAGCTTCGTGTTGCCCAGGTTGTCGACGGCCAGTTTCGGACGGCCACGGAAACGGCCCTTCACCGTCGGAGGTATCAACTCCGCCCGCACTTCCGTGAACGGAGTGATGGTGACGTTCCCCTCCGGAACCGTCGTCGCCTCCGGATGCTCCGTCGGCGTGATCCGCACGGCGTACGGATTCGGCCCCGCCGTCGCATCCGGCGTACGCGGCGGAGCGAACGTCAGATCCACCGACCCCGTCGTCCCCGGGTACAACCGCAGCGACTGCGGCTCCACGGCGGTCCAGGGCGCGAGAGAGCCCACCGCCTCGAAGCGGTACTCCTCCACCACGTCAGCGGTGTTACGCAGACGCAGCCGCACAGTCGCACTGCCACCCGGGTCCACGGTCGTGGAGGCGGGCTCAAGGGAAGTCCAGAGGCTCACTCCCGGACGTTAAACGCGGCGATGGTGCCGAGTCAGGAAGCCCTGGGGCACGACAGGTGCCCGAACAGGCGGGACCTGCTGCCCCCGCTCCCAGGCACGTGTGGAGCCGTCGTGGCCGCAGGTGCCGTAGTCCCGGCGCGGGCTGTCGTACCCGCCCGATACCGTCGACCCCATGTCCAACACCGCCGTACTCGAAGGCGTCCTGGAGCGGATCACCTACGCCAACGAGGAGAACGGCTACACGGTCGCCCGCGTCGACACCGGAAGAGGAGCAGGGGACCTGCTCACCGTCGTCGGTTCGCTGCTCGGCGCGCAGCCCGGTGAGTCGCTGCGGATGGAGGGGCGTTGGAGCTCCCACTCGCAGTACGGCAAGCAGTTCACCGTCGAGAACTACACGACGATCCTGCCCGCCACCATCCAGGGCATCCGCCGCTACCTCGGCTCCGGCCTGATCAAGGGCATCGGGCCGGTCATGGCCGACCGCATCACCACCCACTTCGGGGTGGACACCCTGGACATCATCGAGCAGCAGCCGAAGCGGCTCGTCGAGGTGCCCGGGCTCGGGCCGAAGCGGACGAAGATGATCGCCGCGGCCTGGGAGGAGCAGAAGGCGATCAAGGAGGTCATGGTCTTCCTCCAGACCGTCGGCGTCTCCACCTCCATCGCCGTCCGCATCTACAAGAAGTACGAGGACGCCTCGATCTCCGTCGTGAAGAACCAGCCCTACCGGCTGGCCTCCGACGTCTGGGGCATCGGATTCCTCACCGCCGACCGCATCGCCCAGGCCGTCGGGATCCCGCACGACAGCCCGGAGCGGGTCAAGGCCGGGCTGCAGTACGCCCTGTCGCAGTCCACCGACCAGGGGCACTGCTTCCTCCCCGAGGAGCGGCTGATCGCGGAGGGGGTGAAGCTGCTCCAGGTCGACACCGGTCTCGTCATCGACTGCCTGGCCGAGCTCGCGGAGGACCCCGAGGGTGTCGTGCGGGAGAAGGTGCCGGGTCCCGAGGACGGACAGCCGGTCACCGCCGTGTATCTCGTCCCCTTCCACCGCGCCGAGATCTCCCTCGCCGCACAGGTGCGGCGTCTGCTGCGTACGCCGGAGGACCGGATGCCGGCCTTCGGCGACGTCGACTGGGACAAGGCGCTGTCCTGGCTCGCCGGGCGTACGGGGGCGAAGCTGGCGCCCGAGCAGGAGGCGGCCGTCCGGCTCGCCCTCACCGAGAAGGTCGCCGTGCTGACGGGCGGCCCCGGCTGCGGGAAGTCGTTCACCGTCCGCTCCGTCGTCGAGCTGGCCCGCGCGAAGAACGCGAAGGTGGTGCTGGCCGCCCCCACCGGGCGGGCCGCCAAGCGGCTCTCGGAGCTGACCGGCGCCGAGGCGTCCACCGTGCACCGGCTGCTGGAGCTGAAGCCCGGCGGGGACGCGGCGTACGACCGTGACCGGCCGCTGGACGCCGATCTGGTCGTCGTCGACGAGGCGTCGATGCTCGATCTGCTCCTCGCCAACAAGCTCATCAAGGCGGTGGCACCCGGTGCCCATCTGCTGCTGGTCGGCGATGTGGACCAGCTGCCCTCGGTCGGCGCCGGGGAGGTGCTGCGGGATCTGCTCGCCGACGGCGGCCCGGTCCCGGCGGTCCGGCTGACCACCATCTTCCGTCAGGCCCAGAAGTCCGGCGTCGTCACCAACGCCCACCGGATCAACTCCGGGGTGCCGCCGCTGACCCAGGGACTGGACGACTTCTTCCTCTTCGTGGAGGACGAGACGGAGGACGCCGGGGTGCTCGCCGTGGATGTCGCGGCCCGTCGGATCCCGGCCAAGTTCGGCCTGAATCCCCGCCGTGACGTGCAGGTCCTCGCCCCGATGCACCGTGGTCCGGCAGGCGCCGGCCATCTCAACGGACTGCTCCAGCAGGCCATCACCCCGGGCCGCCCCGACCTGCCCGAGAAGCGGTTCGGCGGCCGGGTCTTCCGGGTCGGCGACAAGGTGACCCAGATCCGGAACAACTACGACAAGGGGGAGAACGGCGTCTTCAACGGCACCGTCGGCGTCGTCACCGCTCTCGACGCGGACGAGCAGAAGCTGACGGTCCTGACGGACGAGGAGGAGGAGATCGCGTACGACTTCGACGAACTGGACGAACTCGCCCATGCCTACGCGATGACCATCCACCGCTCCCAGGGCAGCGAGTATCCGGCAGTCGTCATCCCCGTCACCACCAGCGCCTGGATGATGCTCCAGCGGAACCTGCTGTACACCGCTGTGACCAGGGCCAAGAAGCTCGTCGTACTGGTCGGTTCACGCAAGGCCATCGGCCAGGCCGTCCGCACGGTTTCCGCAGGCAGGCGCTGCACGGCACTGGATTTCCGGCTCCGCGGCGAGGCGTCGGAAGACCTCCCGAAAAAATGATCGATCAAAACGGTGGGAAACATCACTGAGCCCTTCCGGAACCGGACCCCAGGGGGCAGGATGAGAAAGTTGACGGCACTCAGTGCCGCCATTAGGTCCAATGGACGACCCCGAGTGCACTCTCCTGAGCCAAATGGGGGAGGGTGGAGACAGTCAGGGCACCTCGAAGAAGAGGCACTACGTCGGTGAGGGATGACGTGAGCGACAGCGACAACTCTGTAGTACTGCGGTACGGCGATGACGAGTACACCTACCCGGTGATCGACAGCACCGTCGGCGACAAGGGCTTCGATATCGGGAAGCTCCGGGCCAATACGGGCCTGGTCACGCTGGACAGCGGATACGGCAACACAGCCGCCTATAAATCCGCCATCACGTACCTCGACGGTGAGCAGGGCATCCTGCGGTACCGCGGCTACCCGATCGAGCAGCTCGCCGAGAGCTCGACGTTCCTCGAGGTCGCCTACACGCTGATCAACGGCGACCTTCCCAAGGTCGACGAGCTGTCGGCCTTCAAGAACGAGATCACCCAGCACACGCTGCTGCACGAGGACGTCAAGCGCTTCTTCGACGGCTTCCCGCGCGACGCCCACCCGATGGCCATGCTGTCCTCGGTCGTCAGCGCGCTGTCCACCTTCTACCAGGACAGCCACAACCCGTTCGACGAGGAGCAGCGTCACCTCTCGACGATCCGGCTGCTGGCCAAGCTCCCGACGATCGCGGCGTACGCGTACAAGAAGTCGATCGGCCACCCGTTCGTCTACCCGCGCAACGACCTCGGCTACGTCGAGAACTTCCTGCGGATGACGTTCTCCGTGCCGGCCCAGGAGTACGTGCCGGACCCGGTCGTCGTCTCGGCGCTCGAGAAGCTGCTCATCCTGCACGCGGACCACGAGCAGAACTGTTCGACCTCCACCGTGCGTCTGGTCGGCTCCTCGCAGGCGAACATGTTCGCCTCGATCTCCGCCGGCATCTCGGCCCTGTGGGGCCCGCTGCACGGTGGCGCCAACCAGTCGGTGCTGGAGATGCTCGAGGGCATCCAGGCCAACGGCGGCGACGTCGACTCGTTCATCCAGAAGGTGAAGAACAAGGAGGACGGCGTCCGCCTGATGGGCTTCGGCCACCGGGTGTACAAGTCCTTCGACCCCCGCGCCAAGATCATCAAGGCCGCCGCCCACGACGTGCTGTCGTCGCTCGGCAAGTCCGACGAGCTGCTCGACATCGCGCTCAAGCTGGAGGAGCACGCGCTCTCCGACGAGTACTTCGTCTCGCGCAACCTCTACCCCAACGTGGACTTCTACACGGGTCTGATCTACCGCGCCATGGGCTTCCCGACCGAGATGTTCACCGTGCTGTTCGCGCTCGGCCGCCTTCCCGGCTGGATCGCCCAGTGGCACGAGATGATCAAGGAGCCGGGATCCCGCATCGGCCGCCCGCGCCAGATCTACACCGGCGAGGTCCTGCGCGACTTCGTCCCGGTCGAGGGCCGCTGATCCCCGACCACCCGTCGGTTCCGCCCCGCCGGAGCCGCTGACGTACCGGGCCTTCAGGGCCCACTGCCTTCGCCCCGCGTGCCGTGCTCGATCATCGAGCGCGGCGTACGGGGCGATTCGGCGTTCCGGGGGACGGCCGGGGAGTCCTGGGCCGGACCTAGCATGTCGGGCATGACAGAAATGCAGGCCGGGCCCGCCGGCCGCGTGCTCCGCGCCCTCCTCGGAGCGTCCTCCGGCACACCCGGAAACGAGGGTAGCGCCGCATCGGCCCAGGGCGAGGCGGGCGCCGCTCTCCGGGCCGTACAGCAGACGCGTCCGGCGCGTACGGTCGCGGCCAAGGTCGCCGCCGCGGGCGGAGCCGACCGCGAAACCGCTCTGCTGCTACGCGAGTTGGCGGGGAGTCAGCTCGGCGGCGACGTGGAGCGGTGGCGTGGCCTGCACGACGCACTCATCGGCCACCGGGGCAGCCTGCCCCAAGTGCTCGCCGAGGCGCCGGTGCCCGCGAAGCCCCCCGCCGAGGGCGCTGTCGTCCCGCCCGCGCCCCGGAGCGTCCACGCCACGCTCGGCCTGCTGCTGGAGCACGTCGAGCCGCAGCACGCCGCCGTCGCCCTGGCCGGCCTTCCCGAACGGGTGGCGGCGGAGCTGCTCGCCGGCGGGACGCTCCCCGCGCCGTCCCTCGTCACCGCCGTCCTCGACCACGGCGACTCCCGCGTCCGCGCCGCCCTGGCCCGCCACCCGCGGCTCGACACCCGGGTCCTGGCCCGTCTGCTCACCGTCGGCGACTCCGAGGTGGCGGCGGCCGTCTACCGCAACCCCCGCGCCACCCAGTCCCTGCGTCGTACCGTCGCGCACCGGCTCCCCGCCGAGCCGATGGACGACACGCTGCGCACGGAGCTGGTCTCACCGCGCGACGACGTTCCGCGTACCTGGCTCGCGCCGCTGCTCGGCTCCGGAGATCCGCAGCTGGTGGCGTCGGCCTTGCGGTCCGGACCCCGGCGGGTCGCTCAGCAGTACGCGCTGCTGAGAGTCTGGGAGCGCACCGGGCCGCACGAAGTACGAGCCCTGCTCGACGACCCGTCCGTGGCCCGTCACCTGAGCCGGGATGTCGTGAGCGCGGTCAGTGCTGCCCTGTCGGACGCCGGCTGCGGCGGCGTGGGCGAGGATCCCGGCCGGGACGGCCGCCCCGCAGACGCTGTACGTCGTCTGCGGGAACAGTGCGAGCCGTACGAGGATCCCGCGCGCCTGCCCGCCCTGCTGGCGACCACCCGGGGCACCAGCACCCTGCGTGATCTGCTCGCCGAGCCGTACGTCCACGACATCGACGCCCTGGCCCTGGCCCACGCGAAGAGCCCGTTCATGCCCAAGGCGTGCGAGGAGCTGGCCCGCCACGAAGCGGCGAGCGACGCGCAGCGCCTGGCGTTTCGCCTGAGTGTCCTCAACGAACCGTGGCGGGCCGACGGCCGCCGTGCCGGGAACATCGGTCTGCCGGGACAGCGCCTGGCCGAGGAGACGCTCGACGACAGTGCGGCCCGCTGGGCGGAGGGCATGGTCGATGCCGGCCTGCTCGACCCGGTCGAGCTGATACACGGGGCGCGACCGGCCGTCCACGCGATGGCCGCCCTCGCCGCGCTCGCCGAGCGGGCCCTGCTGACGGACGAGGCCGTGGCCGCGCTCCGCATGCTGGCCGACACCCACCTGGGCGAGGACCCCGGGATCTGGGCCGTACTCGACAGCTTGCTGCCCGAGCACCGCGGATCCGTGGCGGAGCTGATCGCGGACGCGGGCAGGGCCGCCCCGGCCGCCATCGGTGAGGTCGCTACCGCGCCAGGTGTCGAGGAGGAGCGTCCCTCCCCGGAAGCACACGCCTGCGCTCCGGCACCGTCGCAGTTGAGCCGCCGCGACCGGTCCCTGGCCCTGCCGGCCCTGGACCTGCTGTACTCCCTCGCTCCCGCCGGCACACCGCTGCCCGACGACCCCGATGTGCTGCGCGCGCTGGCCGAGTGCGACTGGAGTGACGCCCCTGGGCTGAGCACCCCGGAATGGTTCGCCGAAGCCTGCGCGGCCCACGGCATCGCCCCGTCCGGGGAAGGACCCGTCCACGTGGCGCCCACCCTCGCGGAGATACGGGCGCAGCGTCCGCAGACCCACGGGTCCAGCGCCCTCCTCACCGAACACGCCTACGTCCAGGGCGTTCTGCCCGCCGACGAACTGCTCACCCTGCTGCCGGCCGGCCACCTGCTGCTGCTCCCCCACGACTGGCGACGGCTCGCGTTCGCCCACGCCTGGCGGGCCGCGCTCGCCCGCCGGCTGCGCGCCGATCTCGGCGCCGATCCGGAGGCATGGCTGCGCCTGGCCGCCAGGGTGCCGGCGTCCGCCGTGTCCGGATCCACCGGTGACCCGGAGGGGCCCACCTGGGTGCAGTTGCTGCGCCTGGCACGCTCCGGTGACGGGCCTGCCCCGCACACCGCGGCCCAGTCGCCGGCCAAGGTCCCCACGCCGCGGAAGAGCTGGTTCCCGGACACGCCCCGGCCGCGCACCCCCGACGAGGCGATCAAGCTGCTGGAGCGGGGCAACCATCTGTGGGCGTGGCCGGAAGGCACTCTGCTGTGCCTGGCCGACGCCGAGGTGGCCGACGCCGTGCTGCCGCGGCTGGGCCCCGACGGGCCCTGGCTCCTCGCCGCGTACCTGCTGCGCTACGACCGCACTCCGCGCCACCTCCTCGACCGGTTGCTCGCCGGTCGTGATCCCGACGCGCTCCGCGTGCTCGCCGCGCAGTGCCGCTGGCTCAAGGACGGCTCGGCGGAGCGGCTGGCCGATCTCGACGACCCGGACATCGACCTCGTGCTCCTGCGGCATCTGACGCACCGGCCGACCGTCCACCGGATCGTGACCCGCTCCCGCCCTCACCGGGGAGCCGGACCGCCGTCGTCGGGGGCCCGCGTACTGGCCGAGTGGCGCGCCGGGGGCGGAGCCCGCCCGGCCGGGGGTCTGACCTGGCTGTGCTCGGCCGAACCCGGCCTGGTCGAGGAGCTCCTCATCCGCGAGGGTGCCCAACTGGGTCTCGGGCACCAGCTGTTGGGATGTCTGCGGCTGCTCGAACACGGCGGAGCCGACCGGCTGGCCGGCCTCGCGGGCCGCAATGTGCTGGGGCGGGCGGCCACATCGCTGTGCGCGAAGGCTCTGGCGTCCGCCGACCCCGCCGCGGTGCTCCGTGCCCGGCTCGACCGTGAACTGGCCCCGGAGAAGCTCCTCGTGAAACTGCGGCGCGCCCGTCACGCCGCCCAGGCGCGCGGCATCGTCCAGGCACTTCCGCCCGGTGAGCCCGTCGACTGGGAGGCGCTCGAAGCCGCCCACGAACAGGACCCGCTGCCGTACTGGGGTGATCTGATCAATCTGCCCGGGGTCCCCGAGGACGTACGGATGCGGCACGCGGCGCTGCTGCCGGAGCCGGGGCCCGACGGGCTGCCGGAGGGCGAGCGGCTGACCCGGGAGCGGGCCCGGCACGGGCTGGGCGACCAGTACCACTGCCCGCCGGCCACTCAGCTGGACGGGTTGCTCACCTCGGGTCTGCTGACCGGCGCGGACCTGCTGAGTCTCGCGACCCCGGCCGTACGGATGCTCGCCTATCTGAACGCGGCCGGCCGCCGCACGGACGCACCGGCCGAGGCCGCTGCCGCGCGGGCCGAGCTCGCCGTTCTCGTACGGACCCGGCTCGGCACGGACGGGGCGGCCTGGGCTCGGGTGGCGAGGAGACTGACCGGAGGCGCCACGGAGTGGGAGCCCCTGTCGACGGTGACCGCGCTGCTGAGCCGCCGCGCAGGGGCCCCTGAGCGGTTCACACCGTGAAGCCGCGGAACGCGAGAAGCGCCCCGTCTGCCGATCCCCCCACGGGTCGACGGACAGGGCGCTTCCCATATCCCGGAGCGGATTCCCCCCACGGGATCCGGCCGGGCGTTTGCGCGGGAGCCTGAACTCCCTTTGTTTTCCTGTGGTGCGTATTCAGTTCGGTCCTGCTGTGCGACTGCCGGGGTACGTACGCACGGGAGGGCCGCTCAAAGCTCCCCGGTGCACGTGCCCCGGCCACGCTTGCCCGGAGCGTCCCCCAAGACACTCCGTCGGACGTCCCCCAAGACATCCTTGGCATCGCACTCTTAGACTCACCAACCCATCAGATGGTTACCCTCAAATCGGTGTGATCTAAGTCTCTTTGTAGAAATTATGTGAAGGAGTGCAACCGCAGGCCGTCCGTCGTGACGAAGACCGTCGGTGACGTCTGCTGTCGCCCCCGCGAACATGGCTCTGACCTGCCAGGACGTGGTGAGCGGCAGAGTGGCCACAGGGTGGCCCCAGCCTGGAAGCGGTTGCTTCTGATGCTGCACAGAGTACGCCTCGAAGGGCGGATGAGGGCAGGGGCCACCTTGAGATCTCCATGAACCGGCGTGAGGCCGCCCTCGATGCGAGCCGCGCGAGGCGCGGGCCGCCGATCCTCAGGCGCGGCCCACGAGCTCGTAGCCCGCCTCGTCGACGGCCGCGCGTACGGCGTCGTCGGTCAGCGGCGCCGCGGAGGTGACGGTCACCCGGCCGGTGGCGGCCTCCGCCTTCACGGAGGTGACTCCCTCGATCCCGGAGACCTCCTCGGTGACCGCTCCTTCGCAGTGGCCGCAGGTCATCCCCTTCACCTCGTACACCGTGGTGACGCCGCCCGCCTGGGCGTCGGCCGCTCCGTCGTGGCGGGAACCGGTGGACGAGCAGCAGGAGCCGGCGGTCCGGGGCGTGTCGGTCTCGGCGGTCATGACGTTCTCCTCTTCGCAGGCACTGATGTGTGGCGGATGTGGTGCGAGGGGGCGCCGGGGGGCCCGGTGCACTTACCCGCACGGACAACTATACCCCTAGGGGGTATTTATGTGCTCCCGGTGTCCCTCCATCGAGTGTGTCGCACACCAGGGGCTCCACGTAGCGGCGTATCAACAAGATCAAGGCCGGGGCGTAGATTCGCCGGATCGCGGGGCGGCGCAGCCCTGAGGAACCGGACGGCGCGAGCCGGACCATGGGAGGCGGGGCCGATGCGGGCAGTGGTGTTCGAGGAGTTCGGGCAGGAGGCCCGGGTCCGGGACCTCCCGGGCCCCACCCCCTCGGCCGGGGGTGTCGTGGTCCGGGTCGAGGCCACGGGGCTGTGCCGGAGCGACTGGCACGGCTGGATGGGGCACGACCCGGACATCGTCCTGCCGCACGTCCCCGGACACGAACTGGCCGGGGTGGTCGAGGGGGTGGGCTCCGGTGTGTACAACTGGCGCCCCGGCGACCGGGTCACCGTGCCCTTCGTCTGTGCCTGCGGCCGGTGCTCCGCCTGCGCGGCCGGCGCCCAGCAGGTCTGTGAGCGGCAGACCCAGCCGGGCTTCACCCACTGGGGATCGTTCGCCGAGTACGTGGCACTGGAGCAGGCCGACGTCAATCTGGTCGCGGTGCCCGAGGGGCTGTCGTCAGCCACGGCGGCCGGGCTCGGATGCCGGTTCGCCACCGCGTTCCGGGCCGGCGTGGGACAGGGGCGGGTGGCGCCGGGGGAGTGGGTCGCCGTGCACGGCTGCGGCGGGGTCGGGCTGTCGGCCGTGATGATCGCGGTGGCGTGCGGGGCCAGGGTCGTCGCGGTCGACGTCTCGCGGCAGGCTCTGGAGCTGGCGCGGGCCTTCGGCGCGTCCGCCTGTGTGGACGCCTCGGCATACCCCGCCGGTGCCGACGAGGCCGTACGCGAACTGACCGGCGGCGGCGCGCATCTGTCGCTCGACGCGCTGGGGTCCCCGGTCACCTGTGCCGCCTCGGTGCGGAGCCTGCGCAGGCAGGGCCGTCATGTCCAGGTCGGGCTGCTGCCGTCTGCGGCCGGCGACCCCGTCGTACCCATGGCGCGGGTGATCGCACTGGAGCTGGAGATCCTCGGCAGCCACGGCATGGCCGCCCACGACTACCCGCCGATGATGGACATGGTCCGGGCCGGCACCCTGCGGCCGGATCTGCTGGTGACCTCCACCATCGGGCTGGACGCCGTCCCGGCGGCCCTCGCCGCGATGGGCACCGCCCCAGGAGCGGGCGTCACGATCATCGAACCGGCGGAGGAGGCCTGAGCGTTCGTGTCCGGCCGGCTCAACGGCCGGCCGGCTCAACGGCGCCGGTTGCTGGGCCGGGACGCGATCCACGCCAGGACGGTGTCCACGTACCAGTAGGGCTTCCCGTTCCGGACATCGTCGGGAGGCGGAAGAAGCCCGTGCTTGCGGTACGAACGGATCGTGTCCGGCTGGACCCGGATGTGTGCCGCAATGTCCTTGTACGACCAGAGCGTTCTGTCCGTCATGAATGACACCTCTCTGTACGTCCGCGCGCCTCTGTTCCGGTGAACGAGAGCGGCCCGGCCCGGGCAGGGGGCGTCGCGAGTCCGTGACAGGGACCCAGCGGAACGCGGACATACGTGACAGAGAGGTGACTGCTGGGGGAGGGGCTCGAGAGGCTGAAGAGGAAGCTCAGGAGGACGGCCGCGCGGGCCCGCAGATCCGGAGGAACTCCCGGGTGCGGCGTGCGATGGGCAGCGGCTTGTCGGGCGGGCAGGGATACATGTCCTGCTCGACGATGGCGAACAGGTCGGTGCCCAGGGCGCGCGCGGCATCCAGCACGGGCTCCAGCGCGGGCACTCCGCCCGGTGGTTCGCACATCACGCCCCGCGCCACGGCCGGGCCGAACGGCACCTCGTTCGCCACGACGTCCGCGAGCACCTCCGGGTCGACCTGCTTGAGGTGCAGATAGCCGATCCGCTCGCCGTAGGTCCTGATGAGCTTCACGCTGTCCCCGCCGCAGTACGCGTAGTGGCCGGTGTCGAGACAGAGCGAGACCAGGTCGGGGTCGGTGGCGTCGAGGAAGCGGTTGACGTTCTCCTCGCTGTCGATGTGCGTATCGGCGTGCGGGTGCACCACGATCCGCAGTCCGTAGCGGTCCCGGACCTCGCGGGCCAGGCGTTCCGTCTGGGTGGTGAGGTCGCGCCACTGCGCGGCGGTGAGCGTGCGGTCCTCCAGCACCTCGCCCGACTTGTCGTCCCGCCAGAACGACGGGATGACCACCAGATGTCCTGCGCCCATCGCCCGGGTGAGTGCCGCGATGCCCGCGACATGCTCCCAGGTCCGGTCCCAGACCGCCGGACCGTGGTGCAATCCCGTGAAGACGGTGCCCGCGGAGACGGCGAGATTCCGGCGTGCGGTCTCGTCCGCGAGCCGGGCGGGATCGGTCGGCAGATAGCCGTAAGGGCCGAGCTCGATCCACTCGTAACCCGCTTCGGAGACCTCGTCGAGGAATCGCTCCCAGGGCACCTGCTGCGGATCGTCGGGGAACCACACTCCCCACGAATCGGGTGCCGAACCGATGCGGATGCGGGCCGGAGGGGTTACGGAGGAGGTCATATCGCCCACCCTTCAGTCCTCGGGGAGGAGTGTCAAGAGTTCGTCCGAATGTCCGGACAAAGTGTTGACAGGGTTCCGGGCGAGGGCTAGACCTGGGAGCGGCCGTCCGGCCGTGGCCGCCTCCCGGGAGGACGTACCGGGCCGGAGCGACGGGTCGAAGGGATGCGTATGCCTGAGCCGTACGACGTCATCACCATGGGGCGGATCGGGGTGGACATCTACCCGCTGCAGACCGGTGTACCGCTGGCCCAGGTCGAGACCTTCGGGAAGTTCCTCGGCGGCTCCCCGTCCAACGTGGCGGTGGCGGCTGCCCGGCTGGGACGGCGCACGGCTGTGATCACCCGGACCGGCCGGGACGCGTTCGGCGACTATCTCCACCAGGCGCTGAGGGAGTTCGGGGTGGACGACCGGTGGGTGAGCGCCGTGGCGGAGTATCCGACCCCGGTCACCTTCTGCGAGATCTTCCCTCCGGACCACTTCCCGCTCTACTTCTACCGGCAGCCCAAGGCGCCCGACCTGGAGATCCACGGCGGCGAGCTCGACCTGGACGCGGTGCGGGCGGCCCGGGTCTTCTGGATGACCGGCACCGGCCTCTGCGCCGAGCCCAGCCGCACCGCGACCCTCACCGCGCTCCGCGCCCGTGGCGCGACAGCTCCGCCGGGCCACCCGCGTGCCACCGTCTTCGACCTCGACTGGCGTCCCATGTTCTGGGGCGAGGAGGGAGACGGGAGCGACGGAGCCGCTCGCGCCCACTACCGCGAGGCACTCGCCCACGCCACGGTCGCCGTCGGCAACCTCGGCGAGTGCGAGATCGCCACCGGAGAACGCGAACCGCACGCGGCCGCCCGCGCCCTGCTCGACGCCGGGCCCGAACTCGCCGTCGTCAAACAGGGGCCCGAGGGCGTCCTCGCGCTCCACCGCGACGGCACCACCGCCGAGATCCCGCCGCTGCCCGTCGACGTCGTCAACGGTCTCGGCGCAGGGGACGCCTTCGGCGGGGCCCTCTGCCACGGCCTCCTCGCCGGCTGGGACACGGCGCACATCATGCGCTACGCCAACGCGGCCGGAGCCATCGTCGCCTCCCGCCTGGCCTGTTCGTCAGCGATGCCGTTCCCGCACGAGGTCGAACAGGCCCTCGCCGAGGGCACGGCCGGCGCACCCACGGCGGCGAGGAGAGCCTCGGGAGTCGCGGGGGCCTCGGGAGTTACCGGAGCCACGGGGGCCTCGGGAGCTGCTGGAGCCGCGGGAGCCACCCCATGACCCCGCCCGCCGCGGCCGGCGTCGCCGATCTCGTCCGGCTCCGCGCCCACCGCCCCGAAGCCGTCGCCGAGGCCGCCGCCGCCCGCCGCAGACGCCCCCTCCTCGGCCCCACCGGACGCCTGATGATCATCGCGGCGGATCACCCGGCCCGCGGCGCCCTCGCCGTCGGCGACGACGACCTGGCCATGGCCGACCGCTTCGACCTCCTCGAACGCCTCTGCCTCGCCCTCGCCCGCCCCGGCGTCGACGGAGTACTCGCGGGCGCGGACGTCCTGGAGGACCTGCTCCTCCTCGGCGCCCTGGAGGGCAAGGTCGTCCTCGGCTCCATGAACCGCGGCGGGCTCGCGGGAGCGGCCTTCGAGCTCGACGACCGCTTCACAGGCCACCGCCCCGCCGACCTCTCCCGCCACGGCTACGACGCGGGCAAACTCCTGCTGAGGATCGACCACGACGACCCCGGCTCCCTGGACACGCTGCACACCGCCGCCCGCGCCGTGGACGAGATGGCCGCCCTCCGGCTGCCGGTCTTCATCGAGCCGTTCCTCTGCCACCGCACCCCTGCCGGGCTCCGCACCGACCTGGGCGCCACCGCCGTCACCACCTCCATCGCCATTGCCTCGGGCCTGGGCGGGACATCCGCGTACACCTGGCTCAAGGTCCCCGTCACCGACGACCCCGACGACATGGAGCGGGTGATGCGGGCCTCGACCCTCCCCGCCGTGCTGCTCGGCGGCGAGGTCACGGGGGACCCGGACACGGCGTACGAGAAATGGCGCGGCGCGCTGCGGCTGCCGACCGTCCAGGGGCTGGTGGTCGGGCGCTCGCTGCTCTACCCCGCCGACGGGGACGTGGCGGGGGCGGTCGACACGGCCGTGGGGCTGCTGTGAACGCACCCGGCCACGGGTGCCCGTGAACGGGCGGGACGACGGGTAGGGATGAAGCCATGACGACGACCGACGAGCAGCAGAGGTACCACCTCAGGGCCGGCCGAGCCGCACGCGGCCCCTACGCCCTCGACGTCGACCCGGAGCGCGCCGGGTGGGAACGGTCGAGTCTGCGCGTCCTGGAGCTCGAACCAGGAGGTGTTCATACCCTGGTAACCGGGGAGAGCGAATGGATCATCCTGCCGTTGTCCGGTGGCTGTACGGTGCAGGCGGCAGGTGAGATCTTTGAACTGCTGGGCAGGAAAGACGTGTTCAGCGCGGCGACCGATTTCGCCTATGTCCCACGCGACGCCCGCGCCCAGATCGCCTCCGGCGCAGGAGGCCGCTTCGCCCTGGCAGGAGCGAAGTGCGAGCGACGACTCCCCGCTCGCTACGGCCCCGCGCCGGAGGTACCGGTCGAGCTCCGCGGCGCCGGCGCCTGCTCGCGCCAGGTGAACAACTTCGCCGCCGCCGACACCTTCGACTGCGACCGGCTCATCGCCGTCGAGGTCCTCACCCCCGGCGGGAACTGGTCCTCGTACCCCCCGCACAAGCACGACGAGCACCGCCCCGGCAGCGAGTCGGTGCTCGAGGAGATCTACTACTTCGAGGTCGAGGGCGGCGGCCTCGGCTACCACCGGGTGTCGCCGTCCCGCCCCGGAGGCACGGACGTCCTCGCCGAGGTCGCCACGGGTGACGCCGTCCTCATCCCCGACGGCTGGCACGGCCCGTCCATCGCCCCGCCCGGCCGCACCCTGTACTACCTGAACGTGATGGCCGGCCCGGGTGAGCAGCGTGAGTGGCTGATCCGCGACCACCCGGACCACCGCTGGATCCGCGACACCTGGCCCGCACAGCCCGTCGACCCAAGGCTGCCGCTCCACGGCACGGGAGGTGCCCGGTGACCACACCACGCAGCACGCCCCGAGCCGCTCCGAAGCCCACCCGCAGGCTCACCACCGCCCAGGCCCTCGTCGCCTTCCTCGCCCGCCAGTACACCGAGCGCGACGGCCGGCGCCACCGCCTGATCAACGCCACCTGGGGCATCTTCGGCCACGGCAACGTCGCGGGCGTCGGACAGGCACTCGTCGAGGCCGGCCCGGCGATGCCGTATCTCCAGGGCCGCAGCGAACAGGCCATGGTGCACGCCGCCGTCGGATACGCCCGCCAGTCGGGCCGGCTCTCCGCCCACGCCGTCACCACCTCCATCGGCCCCGGCGCCACCAACCTCGTCACCGGTGCCGCGCTCGCCACCGTCAACCACCTGCCCGTGCTGCTCCTGCCCGGCGACACCTTCGCGACCCGACCCGCCGACCCCGTGCTCCAGCAGCTCGAAGTGCCCCACACCGGCGACGTGTCGGTCAACGACTGCCTGCGCCCCGTCTCCCGCTACTTCGACCGGATCAGCCGACCCGAGGCCCTGATCCCGGCCGCCCTCCAGGCGATGCGTACCCTCGCCGACCCGGCGGACACCGGCGCCGTCACCCTCGCGCTGCCGCAGGACGTCCAGGCCGAGGCGTACGACTGGCCGGCGGAGTTCTTCGCGACGCGCGTCTGGAACGTACGCAGGCCCGCCCCCGACCCGTACGAACTCGCACAGGCCGTCCGGGCGGTGCGCGCCGCACGGCGCCCCCTGATCGTCGCGGGCGGCGGCGTCCACCACAGCGCCGCCGAGGAGACCCTCGCCGCGTTCGCCGCCGCCACCCGCATCCCCGTCGCCTCCACCCAGGCCGGCAAGGGATCCCTGCGCCACGACCACCCCGCAGATGTGGGCGGCATCGGCCACACCGGCACCGCCACGGCGGACGCGCTGGCCCGCGAGGCCGACCTGGTGATCGGGATCGGCACCCGCTACACCGACTTCACGACCGCGTCCGGCACCCTCTTCGCCGACCCGGCCGTCCGCTTCCTCAACCTCAACGTCACCGGCTTCGACGCCCACAAGCTCGCCGCCCTCCCTCTCGTCGGTGACGCCCGCACCGCGATCGAAGCCCTCGGCGAGGCCCTCGGCGCACGCGGACACCGCGTCGACCCCGCCTACGAGAGCGAGTACACCGACGCCAAGGACCGCTGGGAGCAGCGCGTCGACGCGGCCTTCGCCACCGGTGACCCGGGCGCCCGCCCCACCCAGGCCCAGGTCCTCGGGCTGCTGGACGAGCTGGTCACCGAGGACGACATCCTGATCAACGCGGCGGGCTCCCTCCCCGGCGACCTCCACAAGCTGTGGCGGGCCCGTTCCCCGCACCAATACCACGTCGAATACGGCTACTCCTGCATGGGATACGAGATCCCCGCCGCCCTCGGCGTCCAGCTCGCGGCGCCCGGCCGGCCCGTCTGGGCGCTCGTCGGCGACGGCACGTATCTGATGAACCCCACCGAGATCGTCACCGCCGTGCAGGAGGGCCTGCCGGTCAAGCTCGTCATCCTGCAGAACCACGGATACGCGTCCATCGGCGGCCTCTCCGAGTCCGTGGGCGCAGAACGCTTCGGCACCGCCTACCGGCACCGCACCGAGGACGGGGCGTTCACCGGCACCCCGCTGCCCGTCGACCTCGCCGCCAACGCGGCCTCGCTGGGCATGCACGTGCTGCGCGCCGGATCGGTGGGGGAGCTGCGCCGGGCCCTCGCCGAGGCGCGCGGCGCGGACCGTCCCACTTGTGTCTACGTCGAGACCGAAACGGCAGACACAGTGTCGGGGCCTCCCCCGGCACAGGCGTGGTGGGATGTTCCCGTAGCCGAAACCGCGACCCGCCCGTCGGCGGTCGAGGCCAGGAAAGAGTACGACCGGCAGATCGCAGCCCGACGCCGCCACCTGTGAAGGAGACCCCGTCATGAAGACCGTCAACCACTGGATCGGTGGCAAGACCGTCGAGGGCACGTCGGGCAATTACGGTCCGGTCACCGACCCGGCGACCGGCGCCGTCACGACCCAGGTGGCGCTCGCCTCCACCGAGGAGGTCGACGCCGCGGTGTCCGCGGCGAGGACCGCGTACGAGACATGGGGCACCTCCTCGCTCTCGGCCCGTACCGCCGTCCTCTTCCGCTACCGCGCCCTGCTGGACTCCCACCGCGACGAGATCGCCGCGCTGATCACCGCCGAGCACGGCAAGGTGCACTCCGACGCGCTGGGTGAGGTCGCCCGGGGCCTGGAGATCGTCGAGCTGGCCTGCGGCATCACCACCCAGCTCAAGGGCGAGCTGTCGACCCAGGTCTCCAGCCGGGTCGACGTCTCCTCGATCCGGCAGCCGCTCGGTGTCGTCGCGGGCATCACCCCGTTCAACTTCCCGGCCATGGTGCCGATGTGGATGTTCCCGCTGGCGATCGCGTGCGGGAACACCTTCGTCCTCAAGCCCAGCGAGAAGGACCCGTCGGCCGCCAACCTGCTGGCGGAGCTCGCCGCGGAGGCGGGCCTGCCCGACGGCGTGCTGAACGTCCTGCACGGTGACAAGGTCGCCGTGGACGGGCTCCTCGCCCACCCCGACGTCGCCGCCGTCTCCTTCGTCGGCTCCACCCCCATCGCCCGGTACATCCACGCCACCGCCTCCGCCAACGGCAAGCGCGTCCAGGCCCTCGGCGGCGCGAAGAACCACATGCTGGTCCTTCCGGACGCCGACCTGGACGCCGCGGCCGACGCCGCCGTCTCGGCGGCGTACGGCTCGGCGGGCGAGCGCTGCATGGCCATCTCCGCGGTCGTCGCCGTGAACTCCGTCGCGGACGAGCTGGTCGCGAAGATCCGCGAGCGCGCCGAGAAGATCACCATCGGCCCCGGCACGGACCCCGCCTCCGAGATGGGCCCGCTGATCACCGCCGCCCACCGCGACAAGGTCGCCTCCTACGTCACCGGCGCCGCCGCGCAGGGCGCCGACGTGGTCCTCGACGGCACCGGCCACACGGTCGAGGGCTTCGAGGACGGCCACTGGATCGGCCTGTCCCTCCTGGACAACGTCTCCACGGACTCCGACGCCTACCGCGACGAGATCTTCGGCCCCGTCCTGTGCGTCCTGCGCGTCGAGACGTACGAGGACGGCGTCGCCCTCATGAACGCCTCGCCCTTCGGCAACGGCACCGCGATCTTCACCCGCGACGGCGGGGCGGCCCGCCGCTTCCAGCTGGAGATCGAGGCCGGCATGGTCGGCGTCAACGTCCCGATCCCGGTGCCCGTCGGCTACCACTCCTTCGGCGGCTGGAAGGACTCCCTCTTCGGCGACCACCACATCTACGGCAACGACGGCGTGCACTTCTACACCCGGGGCAAGGTCGTCACCACCAGGTGGCCCGACCCGGCCGACGCCCCGGCGGGCGTCGACCTCGGCTTCCCCCGCAATCACTGACACGGCGGACGCGGGCGCTCGCCGACTGGAAGACTGACCGCATGGTGACGGCGTCGCAGCTTCCGTTCGGCGAGACCCTGAGGAACCGTCTGGGCCCGCCCGCGCACCCGTCCGCCCTGGAGAGCAGCCCGCGTTCACGGGTCTGGCGCATCGAGCTGTCCGGACGCCCGGCGGTGCTGAAGCAGCTGGTGGCGGGCCCCGAAGCCGACGAGCGGTACGCCCGCGAGGTGGCCGCCCTGCGCATCGGCGGCCGTGCGTCAGGCACCCCGGTCGTGCCCGCGCTCCTGGGCACGGATCCGGCCGAGCGGGTCCTCGTCCTCGAACACGTCGCCGACCGCCGTCCCGCCGCCGACTGGATCGTCCCCTACGCGACCGCCCTCGCCAGGCTGCACGCCACCGCCGGCATCGGCGACGCGGACACTCTGCCCCGCTGGCAGGGCCCGACCCGCGCCGACGTCACGTCGTTCCTCACCCTGGCCGAGACCCTCGGGGCCGTCGGGCCGCCAGGAGTACGGGACGAACTCCACGCCCTCGTGGAGCGCCTCGGCCGGGCGGAGGGGACCGCGCTCCTCCACGGCGACCCGTGCCCCGGCAACGACCTGCACACCCCGGACGGGGTCAGGTTCATCGACTTCGAGCAGGCGTCCCTGGGCAGCGGCCTGATGGAACTCGCCTACCTACGCATCGGATTCCCGACCTGCTGGTGCGTCACGAGGGCGTCCGGCCCCCTGCTGGAGGGGGCGGAGGCCGCCTACCGCACGGCCTGGCACGCCGAGACCGGCACCGCGCTGCCGGAAGCAGGCCTCGCCGACGCCTGCGCGGGGTGGCTGATCCGGGGCGACGCCCTGGTCCAGCGGGCGCACCGAGGCACCACCGACCACCTGGCCCGCGTCCCGGACGAGGACTGGACCTGGGGCACGGCGACCGCCCGCCAACGCCTCGCCCACCGGCTCGGGGTGGTCGCCGACATGACCACGGACCACGGCGACCTGCGGCATCTCGGGTCTCTCGCGGGAGACCTGCGCCGCGCCGTCCTCGACCGCTGGCCGACGGTGCGGGCGGTGCCCGTAGGAGTCACCGGAAGCTCAGACGGTGCGGGTGGGCCGGATCGGCCGGGCAGGTAACTCATGTTCGAGGCGGGCCGTACCGCACAGCGAAAACCAGGTGCTGTGGCGCGCCGGGGCCCGCATCCTGGGACGTATGAACGACCGGACACACCCGCCCCGTTACGAGATCCGCGCGCAGCACACCGACTCCACCGTCACCGTGTACCAGGCCTACCGGCCGGCCATCGGACTGCCCGCCGCCCGCGACGGGCGCTTCCCGCCGGCCTGGAAGCGCGACCGCATGACCTGGATCAAGCCGAGCTTCCTCTGGATGATGTACCGCTGCGGCTGGGGCACGAAGGAGGGCCAGGAGACCGTGCTCGCCGTCGAGATCACCCGCGACGGCTTCGCCTGGGCGCTGGAGAACGCCGAACTCTCGCACTACGTAAGGGATGTGCACGAGGACCAGGGCGCGTGGAAGCGGGCGCTGCGGTCCGCTCCCGCGCGGGTCCAGTGGGACCCCGAGCGCGATCTGGCCCTGAACCCGCTCCCGTACCGCTCGCTGCAACTCGGGCTCTCGGGGGAGGCCGCCCGGCGGTACGCCGACGAGTGGACCGTCTCCGTACGCGATGTCACACCCCTGGCCCGCGAGGTGCACGCGGCGGTCCGGGCGGGGGAGCGGGAGCGGGCCGCCGCCCTGCTGCCCGTGGAGACGCCGCTCGATCTCAGGGCGCCCCGTCCGGTGGCTCCGGCTTCCCCGCCACGACCATGACTTTCGGCAGTGCCGGACAGGCCCCGGATTCCGTACCGTCGGGCCGGTGAACCTGAACCTGACTCCGCGCGGGAACGTGAGCGGGGAACGTGCGGCTGCTGTCCTGGTGCCTGCGACGGTGGCCGTGTTCGGGGGGCTGAGCCTGGTGAGTCCCTGGTGGGCCGCGCCGACCGTGGTCGCCGCGTTCGTGGCGGGGCGCGGCCCCGGGCGTACCGGAGCGGTGCTCTGCTCGCTGGCCGCCGTGCTCGCCGCCGGGGTGGTGGCCGCCTCGCTGGTGCCGCCCCTGCTCGCGCTCGGTACCCGGTTCGTCGGGGTGATGGTTCTGGGCGTCCTGCTGCCCTGGTTCGCGGGGCGGTTCTGGCGGCAGTACCAGGAGCTGGCCCGGGCCGGCTGGGAGCGGGCCGAACGGCTCGAGCGGGAGCGGCAGCTTGTCGCCGGACAGGCACGGCTGGCGGAGCGGGCCCGCATCGCGCAGGACATGCACGACGTGCTCGGCCACGACCTCAGCCTGATCGCCCTGTCGGCAGGCGCTCTCCAGCTCGCACCCGGGCTCGACGACCAGCAGCGGCGGGCCGCCAAGGACATCAGGGCACGGGCGGCCACGGCGGTCGAGCGCCTGGGCGGAGTGATCGGCGTCCTGAGCGAGGACACGGACGGGACCCCGCTGCGGCCGCACGGGCGGGAGCTGACCGAACTGGTCGGCGATGCGGCCGAGTCCGGGCTGAGGGTCGAACTGCGGGTGGAGGGGGAGGCGGACGGGCTTCCTCCCGTCGTCGCACGGGCCGTGCACCGGGTCGTGCAGGAAGCGCTGACCAATGTGGCCAGGCACGCGCCCCGCGCTGCGGCGACCGTCCAGGTCAGGCACACGGAGACCGAGACCGAGGTGGTCGTCGTCAACGGTGCCGCGAAGACCCCGGCCGGGCGGCCGCCCGGCTCGGGGGGCCGCGGGCTCATCGGGCTCGACGAGCGGGTCAGGCTCGCCGGCGGCACCTTCGAACACGGGCCCCGGGGCGACGGCTTCGCCGTGTCCGCCCGGTTGCCGCACCGCCCTCCGGCCCGTGTGCAGGACCGTCCCGCTCCGGACCGGGCCGGCCGGTCCGCGGACGGGGCGCCGGCGGAGTTCCGCAGGGCACGGCGGCGTGCGGGCCGCACCCTGGCCACCGCGCTCCTGGTCCCGCTGGGCGCGGGCGCGGTGCTGGGCGCGGCGGTGATGGGGTGGGACATGGTGGCGGCGGCACGGTCGACCCTCGATCCGGGGGACTACGCCCGGCTCCGGGTGGGGCAGGATCGTGCGGAGGTGCGGCGGGTGCTGCCGGACCGCCAGTCGGTCCACCGGCCCTCCGGTGGCCAGCGGCCCGAGGGACGAGGAGTGACGTGCGAGTACTACGCGATGACGGCCGACCGCTTCGACAGCCGCTCCGGGGACGCCTACCGGCTCTGTTTCCGCGACGACACGCTGGTCTCGCTCGATGCCCTGGCCGGGTGAGCGCGCGATGACCAGGGTGCTGATCGCCGACGACGAGCCGATGATCCGGGCCGGTGTCCGGGCCGTGCTGTCCACCGACCCGGACATCGAGATCGTCGCCGAGGCGGGCGACGGACACGAGGCGGTGGAGCTCGTGCGGCTGCACCGTCCCGACGTGGCCGTGCTCGACGTACGGATGCCGAGGACCGACGGCATCGACGCCGCGGCGGAGATCAGCCGGACCGTTCCCGCCACGGGCGTCATCATGCTCACGACGTTCGGTGAGGACGACTACATCCTCCGGGCGCTCGGCTGCGGGGCCGCCGGCTTCCTGATCAAGTCGGGCGAGCCCGAGGAACTCCTGGCAGGCGTGAGGGCGGTGGCCGACGGCGCCGCCTATCTGTCACCGAAGGTCGCCGCGCGCGTGGTCGCGCACCTCGCCTCCGGCGGAGCCGGTGCCCGGGCCGGGCGCAGGGTCGCCGCCCGGGAGAAGGTCGCCGGGCTGACCCCCAGGGAACGCGAGGTGCTGTCTTTCCTCGGCAGCGGACTGTCCAACGGGCAGATCGCCCGGCGGCTCCATGTGGTGGAGGGGACCGTCAAGGCACATGTGAGCTCCGTCCTGTCCCGCCTCGGGGTGGAGAACCGGGCCGCCGCCGCCGTCGTGGCCCATGAGGCGGGTGTCGTGCCCGCGCACCCGACGGAGAACGACTGACGCGGCGCGCTCCACCGGCTGTTGCGCGAGGAGCAGGAGCGCGGCCACCACGGCCGCGCCCAGCAGCGAGCCGGCCAGTACGTCGTGCGGGTAGTGGACTCCTGTCAGGACACGCAGCAGCGCCGCCGCCACCGCCAACGGCACGGTCACGGCGGCCAGACGGGGCCGCCGGAGTGCGAGCCCCGTCGCCAGTGCGGCGGCCAGCGTGGCGTGATTGCTGGGGAACGACCAGTCGCCGGCCTCCGGACACGCGGCCACCGCCTCGGCCCCGGGCACGGCCCGGCAGGGGCGTTCCTCGTCGACCACCAGTTTCAGCGCCTCGCTGACGGCGTACGCCACGACGGTCCCGGCGCCGGTCAGGACGGTTCCGGCAGCCAGGCGCGAGTCCCTGCGGCGTACGGCCGTCCAGCCGAGCAGGAGCAGCAGGAGGCCCAGGGCGACCAGGGTGAGCTCGGTGACCGGCTCCAGGAGATGAGCGAGCCGGTCGGGCGCGTCCGCGACCGCCGCCGTCAACGACCGGTACACGGACACGGAGACACCCTGGGTCACCTCGGTCGGCTCGGCCCGGCCGAAACCGCCCGGTGACAGGAGCGCGACGGCACCGCCGGCCGGCGCCAGAAGGGCCGCCGCGCCGAGCAGGCGGGCGGCCGGGGAATGTGGGTTCGTCATGACGCCGAACGTACGAGCGGCAGGGGGCCGGGCACCCGGGCCGAACGGCAGGGGCCGTATGCGACGTTCGTCAGGGGTGGGCGCCCGTGCTCAGGGCCGGCCGAGAGCGTCCGTCCCGTCGAACTCCCAGGTCAGCATGGCGAACCCCGTCCCCCTCCGCCGCCAGGAAGCGGGCAGCCCACTCGGGGCGGGGCTCGGCGGCGTGGAGATGCGCGGCGGCGAGGAGCTCGGCGGTGGTGGTGGCTGGGCGGATGTTCACTTATGGGGCTTTCGTGCGTGTGGTGTACCGCATGCGGAGTACGGGCGGGGTGTGCCGTACCTCTCAGGGAGGCCGGGGAGCTCCCCCTGGGGGCATCCTGGCGCACCGCACGCTCCGTTTAGGGTCGAGTCATGGAGAAACCGACTTCCCGGTGGCGGCACCGGCTGCCCCGTACCCCAGGCCGGTGGGCCGCGGTGGTCGCCGCCCTCGCCGTGCTCGTGGGGGCCGGTACCTGGACCGCCGTCGCCGACGACAGCCCCCCGACCGTGCACCGGCAGGACCGGATGATGAAGATGAACGGGGTGTCGGTCGACACGTCGTACTTCACGTCCGGGGGCACGCGGCCCCGGCCCGCCGTCCTCATCGGGCACGGCTTCGGCGGCAGCAAGAACGATGTGCGCGCCCAGGCCGAGAAGCTGGCCGCCGACGGGTACGCCGTCATGACGTGGTCCGCCCGCGGATTCGGGAGGACGAGCGGGGAGATCACGCTCAACGCCCCCGACGGCGAGGTCAAGGACGTGTCCGGTCTCATCGACTGGCTGGCCGGCCGGCCCGAGGTGCAGCTCGACGCGAAGGGGGACCCACGCGTCGGTGTCACCGGCGCTTCGTACGGTGGTGCCGTGTCGCTGCTGGCCGCCGGGTACGACGACCGGGTCGACGCCATCGCACCGGTGATCAGCTACTGGAACCTCGCCGACGCGCTCTTCCCGGACGGGGTCTTCAAGAAACTCTGGGCCGGGATCTTCGTCAGCTCCGGCGGCGGCTGCCAGAAGTTCCAGAAGCAGCTGTGCGAGATGTACGAGCGGGTCGCCGTCAGCGGCAAACCGGACGCCGCCGCGCGCGAACTCCTGACGGAACGTTCCCCCGAGGCCGTGGCCGACCGGATCGACGTGCCCGCGCTCATCCTCCAGGGCCAGAGCGACTCGCTGTTCCCGCTCGGCCAGGCCGATGCCATGGCCGGGGCCATCAAGGCCAACGGCGCACCCGTCTCCGTCGACTGGATCGCGGGCGGACACGACGGAGGGGACGACGAGGGCGACCGCGTCGAGGGCCGGGTCGGCGACTGGTTCGACCGGTACCTGAAGAAGGACGAGGGCGCCGACACCGGCCCCGGGTTCCGCGTGACCCGGACCGGCGGCGTCGACTCCACCGACGGTGCCGCCCTGAAGCGCGGCGCGAGCAGCGACACGTACCCCGGCCTGAACAGCGGCGGGCGGAAGATCACCCTGGCGGGAGCGCGTGGTGGAGGCAAGGAGCAGCAGCCCGCTGCCGGCGGCCTCACGCAGACCTTCCGCAACCCCGCCGGCGCCAACCCGCCCTCCATCTCCGCCGTCCCCGGCGTCGGAGGCGGGCTCTCCCAGCTGTCCTCGCTCGGCGTCGGGTTCTCCCTCGACTTCCCCGGGCAGTACGCCCGCTTCGACTCCGCCCCGCTGGGCAGCGCCGTACACGTCACCGGATCGCCGACCGTCCGCGTGAACGTGAAGGCGGACCACGGCGACGCCGTGCTGTTCGGCAAGGTCTACGACGTCTCGCCGGACGGGAAACAGCAGGTCCTGCCCTCCCAGCTCGTCTCCCCCTACCGGATCACCCCCGAGGAGCAGGGCAAGCCGGTCGAGCTGACCCTGCCCGCCGTCGACCACGAGGTCGAGGCCGGGCACAGCCTCCGCCTCGTCCTCTCCGCGACCGACCTCGCCTACGCCTCTCCCGCCGAGCCCGCGACGTACACCGTCTCCCTCGACGGGCCCCTGACCGTCCCCACGGCACCCGCCGTGAAGACCGCCGCGGCCACGCTGCCCTGGTGGACCTGGGGGCTCCCGGCGGCCGGGCTCGTCATCGCCGCCGCCGTCCTGCTCACCGCACGCCGGCGTACCGCGGCCCCCGCCCCCGACCCGGCGCTGACCGGAGTCCCGCTGCAGATCACCGGGCTCTCCAAGAAGTACGCCAGGTCCACCGACCGGTACGCCGTGCGTGACCTCGGCTTCCGCGTCGAGAAGGGGCAGGTGCTCGGCCTCCTCGGACCGAACGGCGCGGGCAAGACCACCACCCTGCGCATGCTGATGGGGCTCATCACTCCCGACGCCGGTGAGATCCGCGTCTTCGGGCACGCGATCCGTCCCGGGGCGCCCGTGCTGTCCCGCGTCGGCTCCTTCGTGGAAGGCGCCGGCTTCCTCCCGCATCTGTCCGGCCGCTCCAACCTGGAGCTGTACTGGCAGGCCACCGGGCGGCCCGCCGAGGACGCCCACATCGACGAGGCCCTGGAGATCGCCGGGCTCGGCGACGCCCTGGCCCGCGCCGTGCGGACGTACTCCCAGGGCATGCGGCAGCGGCTCGCGATCGCCCAGGCCATGCTCGGCATGCCGGACCTCCTCATCCTCGACGAACCGACCAACGGTCTCGACCCGCCCCAGATCCGCGAGATGCGGGACGTGATGATCCGGTACGCGGCCGGGGGCCGGACCGTGATCGTCTCCAGCCACCTCCTCTCCGAGGTGGAACAGTCCTGCACCCACCTGGTGGTCATGGACCGGGGTCAGCTCGTCCAGGCCGGTCCGGTCGCCGAGATCACCGGCTCCGGCGACATGCTGCTCGTCACCACGGGCGCCGAGGTGGCCGAACCGCTCGTGGACAAGGTGGCCGCCCTGCCGGGCATCGGCTCCGCCGTCCGCCTCGACGACGGCCACGGCCTGCTGGTCCGCCTCGACGGTGCCACGGCCGCGCAGCTGGTCGCCGAACTGGTCCGTCTCGACGTGCCGGTGACGGGTGTCGGGCCGCACCGCCGCCTGGAGGACGCGTTCCTCACCCTCATCTCCCAAGGATCCGCATGAGCTCCGCAACTGAGATCCAGGCACTCGCCGAAGCCCCCGGCTACCACGCCCGCCGCACCCTGCCGTTGCGCGTGGAGGCGATGAGGCAGTTGCGCAGGCGGCGCACCCTGCTCATGTTCGGGGTGCTGGCAGCACTGCCGTTCGTCCTGATCATCGCCTTCGCGGTCGGCGGCACCCCCGGCGGCGGCGAGGGCGGCGGCGGAGGTGGCGGTTCGCGGATCAACCTCATGGACGTGGCGACGGAGTCCGCCGCGAACTTCGCGGCGACCTGCCTCTTCGTCTCCGCCGGCTTCCTGCTCGTGGTGCCGGTCGCACTGTTCTGCGGTGACACGGTCGCCTCCGAGGCCAGCTGGTCCTCGCTGCGCTACCTGCTCGCGGCCCCCGTTCCCCGGGCCAGGCTGCTGTGGAGCAAGCTCGTCGTGGCGCTCGGCTTCAGCCTCGCCGCGATGGTGCTGCTGCCGCTCGTCGCCCTCGGCGCGGGAGCAGCGGCGTACGGCTGGGGGCCGCTGAAGCTGCCCACCGGGGGCGCGCTCGCCACATCGGACACCGTGCCGCGCCTCGCGCTCGTCGTCGCCTTCATCTTCGTCTCCCAGCTCGTCACCGCCGGGCTGGCGTTCTGGCTGTCGACGAGGACGGACGCACCGCTCGGCGCGGTGGGCGGCGCCGTCGGGCTGACCATCGTCGGCAATGTCCTGGACGCCGTCACCGCGCTCGGTACCTGGCGTGAGTTCCTGCCCGCCCACTGGCAGTTCGCCTGGGCCGACGCGCTCCAGCCCGATCTCGCATGGGGCGGGATGGTCAAGGGCGCGGCCGTATCGGTCACCTATGCCCTGATCCTGTTCGCCTTCGCCTTCCGCGGGTTCAGCCGTAAGGACATCGTGTCCTGACCTTGATGTTCCGCCACGTCGGCACCCGCCGTTGCGCCATCGAGACGGTTCCGCAACGCTTCTGACGACTCCGCCCGGCCGCCTCGCACGTCACATTGACGAATGTCTACGACGTGGGGGGTACGGATGGACCGCAGGGCAAGGACGTACACGGGAGCACTCGCACTGCTCCTGGCGGGCGGGATCCTGGTGACCGGCTGCGGCGGGCCGGGCACGGGCAACGACTCCGCCACCGCCGACCGCGGCCTCGCCGGCAGCGGCGGACCGGCCGGGGGCAAACAGCCCCCCGCCGCTCCGTCCGCCGTGCCGGGGCAGGATGAGGACGGGGCGGGTCGGGCGGAGGACGGTGCGGCACGAGAGAGCGTGGCGCCCGACTACCTGTCGACCTTCGCCCTCGACGTGGACACCGCCAGCTACGGATACGCGCGCCGCACCCTGGGCGACGGACAGCTCCCGGCGGCCGGCACGGTGCGCCCGGAGGAGTTCGTCAACAGCTTCCGCCAGGGGTACGAGAGGCCGGACGGAAACGGCTTCTCGGTGAACGTCGACGGTGCCAGGACCGACGCCGCCGACTGGTCGCTCGTACGGATCGGGCTGGCGACGAAGACCGCCCAGGACTCGGGCGAACGCCCGCCCGCCGCGCTGACCTTCGTCGTCGACATCTCCGGATCGATGTCCGAACCGGGCCGCCTCGACCTCGCGAAGACCTCACTGGGCATCCTCGCCGACGAACTGCGCGACGACGACTCCGTCTCCCTGGTCACCTTCAGCGACGAGGCCGAGACCAGGCTGCCGATGACCCGCCTCCAGGGCAACCGCACCAAGCTCCGCGACGCCATCGCCGCGATGGAACCAGCCGACTCCACGAACGTGGCGGCCGGCGTGCGGCGCGGCTACGAGGAAGCGGTCGAAGGCCACCGCAAGGGCGCCAACAACCGCGTCGTCCTGCTCTCCGACGCCCTCGCCAACACCGGTGAGACGGACGCCGACGCGATCCTGGAACGCATCGGGGACGCACGCAAGGAGTACGGCATCACCCTCTTCGGCGTCGGTGTCGGCAGCGACTACGGCGACGAGCTGATGGAACGCCTCACCAACAAGGGCGACGGCAACACCACCTACATCGCCGACGAGACGCAGGCCAGGAAGGTCTTCGTCGACCAGCTGCCCGCCCACGTCGAGCTCCGGGCCCGCGACGCCAAGGCCCAGGTGGCGTTCGACCGTAAGACGGTCAAGCAGTTCGAGCTCATCGGCTACGAGAACCGTAAGGTCGCCGACGAGGACTTCCGGGACGACAGCGTCGACGGCGGCGAGGTGGGCCCCGGCCACACGGTGACCGCGCTCTACGCCGTGCGGCTCCGTGAGGGCGCCTCCGGCCATGTGGCGACGGCGACGGTGCGCTGGCTGGACCCGAAGACACGCGAGGCGCACGAGGAGACCGGGTCGGTCGGGACCGGCGCGATCGACGGAAGGCTCTGGGACGACGCCGGCGCCCGGCTCCAGGTGACCGCGGTGGCCGCCTACTTCGCGGACACCCTGCGCGGCGGTGACCTCCAGGGGGCGCCCACGCTCGGCGAACTCGCCGGCCGTGCGCGGAAGCTGGCGTCCTCCACCGAGGACAGCTCGGTGGAGAAGCTCGCGACGGCGATCGAGCAGGCCGACCGGATCAGGAACAGCGGCGGTGACGAGCCGCCGGGCGACGAGGGCGAAGGCGAACTCGGCTGACACGGCCGCCAGGGCCCGGCGCTGGGAGGGCCGCACCGACGCACCGAACCGAACCTCGGCACGGTGATGTCCGTGGACATCCCGCAGGGCCGCGACCTGAACATCACCCGCGTGCACCGCCGGTGGGGCCAGGTCCACGTACGTCCGCCCCGGCTGTCACGGACAGCCGGGGCGGACGCCGGTCAGGCGAGGTGGAACACCTCGGTCAGCGGGACCATGGCCTCGTCGGCGGCCTCCGACTGTTCGAAGAACTTGCCCATCTCCCGCTGCCACCGGGCGTTGACCTCCGTCGCGGCCATCGCTTCCCGGGCCGCGTCGAAGTCCTCCGTCTCCAGATAGCCGACCAGCAGGCCGTCCTCGCGCAGGAAGAGCGAGTAGTTGTGCCAGCCCGCCTCCGACAGCGCGGCGAGCATGTCCGGCCACACCGCGGCATGGCGCTCGCGGTACTCGTCCTTGCGGTCCTCACGGACCTTCAGCAGAAAGCAGACGCGCTGCATGGAGTCGGCCCCTCCGGTCAGAAGTCGAACGTGTCGATGTTCTTGGAGTCGAACACGGTCGGCTCGCCGAGAATGACTTCGCCGTCCTTGCCGACGGTGTACTCGCCGAGCTTGCCCGCCTTGAACTTCTCGCCCTCCGCACCGGTGATCTGGCCCGACGCGAGCGCCGCGGCCGCGTACGAGCCGAGGTAGCCGAGCTCCTCCGGGTTCCAGAGCGAGAACTGCTCGACGGTGCCGTCCTTGACGTACTTGCGCATCTGGTTCGGCGTGCCGAGCCCGTTGAGCACGACCTTGCCCTTGTACGAGGAGTCGCTCAGGTAGCGCGCCGCGGCGGCGATGCCGACCGTCGTGGGGGAGATGATTCCCTTGAGGTCCGGGTAGGCCTGCATGAGGCCCTGCGTCTGCTGGAAGGACTTCTGGTCCGCGTCGTCGCCGTACGCGACCTTGACCAGCTCCATGCCCTTGTACTTCGGGAGCTTCAGCTCCTCCTTCATGAACTCGATCCAGGTGTTCTGGTTCGTCGCGTTCTGGGTCGCCGACAGGATCGCGACCTTGCCCTTGTAGCCGATCTGCTCGCCGAGGTGCTGGACCAGGCTGCGGCCGATCTCCTCCGAGCTGGCCTGGTTGATGAAGAGCTGGCGGCAGTCCTTCGCCGTGTCCGAGTCGTAGGCGACGACCTTGATGTCCTTCTTCATGGCCTGCTTGAGCGGGCCGCAGACCGCGTTCGGGTCGTTCGCCGCGATGAGGATCGCGTCCTGGCGCTGCTGGATCAGGGTGTTGATGTAGGAGACCTGCGAGGAGGCGTTCGCGTCGGACGGGCCGACCTCCTTGCCCGTGCCGCCGTACTCCTTCGCCGCCGCGATACCCGCCTCGTCGACGATCTTCTCGTACGGGTTGTTGATCTGCTTGGGCAGGAAGCCGAGCTTCAGGCCCTTCTTCAGCGGCGCGTCCGGGTCGGCCTTCGCGGAGCTGCCCGCCTTCGCGCTCCCGCTCTCCTTGCTGTCCTTCGTGGTGCCGGAACAGGCGGTGAGGGCGAGGGCCAGGGAGACGGCGGTGGCTGCGGTCGCGACGGCGCGGCGCCCAGCGGCATTGCGGAGCATCATGGCGGCGTGTGCCTTTCGGAGAGGTACGGGGGAGGGGCGTTAGGACGACTGGGGTGCGGGGGCGTTCGCGGCCCGCCTGTGCCGGCGTTCGACGACCGTCGCGATGATCCGTGGGGTCAGCACGGACGCCACGAGCAGCAGCCCGGTCACGATGACCTGCACCTCGTTGGCGATGTCGTTGAGCGTGAGCAGGTTCTTCAGCAGGCCGATCAGCAGGACACCGGCGACCGCGCCGAAGAGTGTGCCCTTTCCGCCGTCGAAGTCGATTCCGCCGAGCAGGACGGACGCGATGACGAGCATCTCGAAGCCGAGTCCGTTGTCCGCGCGGGCACTTCCGTAGCGGAGGGTGAAGACGACACCCGCGAAGGCCGAGAACAGCCCGGTCACCACGAAGAGCAGCAGCTTGATCCGCTTGACCCGGATGCCGGCGAAGTACGCGGCCTCCTCCTGGGCGCCGATCGCGAAGAGCGAGCGGCCGAACCCGGTGGCGTGCAGTACCACCGCGGTGACCGCGGCCAGGACGACGAAGAGCAGCACCGGATAGGTGAGGAAGGTGCCGGGGACGGTCGTGGTGTCGACCGCCCAGTCCGCGTAGACCTGCGGGAAGTCCGTCACCGCGTCGCTGCCGAGCGCCACCGAGGCCAGACCCCGGTAGAGCGCCAGGGTGCCGATGGTGACGGCCAGGGAGGGCAGACCCACCTTGGTGACCAGCCAGCCGTTGAGGAGGCCTCCGGCGACGCCGACCAGCAGCACCACCGGCACGATCATCTCGAAGGCCCAGCCCGCTTCCCACAGCGCGCCGGTCAGCGCGCTGCCCAGGCCCAGCATGGAGGCCACCGACAGGTCGACCTGCCCGGCGACGACCAGGAGGGTCATCGGCAGCGCGATGATGGCGACTTCGGCGATGTCGTTGAAGGCGAACGCGAGGTTCTCGCTCGAACCGAAGCCCTCCGTGGACCCGAGCCCGACGACGAGGACGGCGACCAGCAGGACACCGACCGCGGTGTCCCAGCGCAGCGCCAGGGCGCGCAGGGGAGAGGGTTTCGTCGCGGCCCGCGGCGTGGGGGCCGGCTTGGTGTCAGGCGCCGTGGTCATGGCGGGCGTTCCTCTTCCTCAGGGCGGCGGTCATCCGCAGGTTCACGATCCGGTCGACGCTGATGGCCAGCAGGAGGAGCGCACCGGTGATGGCGCCCTGCCAGAAGGAGTCCACCTTCAGCACGACCAGGACGCTGCCGATGGTGGTGAGCAGCAGGGCGCCGAGGGCGGCGCCCCAGACGGTGCCGGTGCCGCCGGTGATGGCGACACCGCCGACGACGACGGCGCTGACGACGGTCAGCTCCCAGCCGTGCGCGTTGTCCGCGACGACGGTGCCGAAACGGGCCAGCCACAGGGCGCCCGCGAAGCCGGCGACGGCCCCGGAGAAGGCGTACGCGGCGAGCACCCGGCGGCGGATCGGGATCCCGGCGAGCCGGGCGGCCTCGGGGCTCGACCCGATCGCGTACAGCTCCCGTCCGGAGCGGTAGCCGCGCAGGAAGTACGCCGTCGCCGCGAGCAGCACGACCGCGATCAGCGGCAGGTACGGGATGCCCAGCACGCTGCCGCTGCCGAGGCCCAGGATCGCCTCCGGCACGTCGGACGCGCTGATCTGCTCGCCCTGCGCCCACCAGTAGTCGATGCCCTGGATGATGTAGAGCATCCCCAGGGTCACGACGAGCGCCGGTACCTTGCCGAAGCTGACGAGGGTGCCGGAGACCAGGCCGCAGACCACACCGATGGCGATGCCGAGCAGCATCACGGTCAGCACGCCGTGGTCGCTGCCCGCGACGAACTTGCCGCAGGCGAAGGCGGACAGGCCGACGACGGAACCGACGGAAAGGTCGATGTTGCGGGTGATCACGACGGCGGACTGGCCGACCGCGAGCAGCACCAGGATCGACGCGTTGAGCAGCAGGTCCTTGATGCCCTGGTCGGACAGGAAGCGTGGGTTGGCCAGGTAGGTGCCGAGGACCAGCAGGACCAGCGCCCCGGCGATGGAGATCTCCCGCGCCCGGAAGACCGCGTCCACGAGCGAGGAGGCACTCCGCTCCGGCGCCTTCGCGGTGTCCGGGGGGCTCTCGATGGTGGTGGTCATGCCGCTGCCCTCTCGTTGCGTCCGGTGGCCGCGGCCATGACCGACTCCTCGGTGGCGCTCTCGCGCGGGATCTCGGCGACGAGCCGGCCCTCGTGCATCACGAGCACCCGGTCCGCCATGCCGATGACCTCGGGAAGGTCGGAGGAGACCATCAGTACGGCGAGGCCGTCGGCAGCGAGCGCGGAGAGCAGCCGGTGGACCTCCGCCTTGGTGCCGACGTCGATCCCGCGGGTCGGCTCGTCGACGATCAGCACGGCGGGACCGGTCGCCAGCCACTTGGCCAGCACGACCTTCTGCTGGTTGCCGCCGGAGAGCACGCCCACGGTGTCGGCCAGCCGGTTGTACTTGAGCTGGAGACGCACCGCCCAGTCGGCGGCCCGGTCGTGCTCCAGGGCCCGGCTGACGAGCCCGCGCTTGCGGACCTCGCCCAGGCCGGTGAGGCCGATGTTCCGCTCGATCGACATATCCATGACCAGTCCGCGCTGGCGCCGGTCCTCGGGTACGAGAGCGAGCCCGGCGTCCATGGCGGCGGTCGGGGAACCGGGGCGCAGCACCGTGCCGGCCACCTTCACCTCGCCCGCGTCGGCGCGGTCGACACCGAAGACGGCCTGGGCGACCTCCGTGCGCCCGGCGCCGACGAGGCCGGCCAGCGCGACGATCTCGCCGCGGCGTACGTCGAAGGACACATCGCGGAAGACGCCCTCGCGGGTCAGCCGGTGCACCGACAGGGCGACTTCGCCGACCTCGGCGTCCTGCTTGGGGTAGAGGTCGTCGAGGTCACGGCCGACCATCCTGCGCACCAGGTCGTCCTCGGTGAGCCCTTCCAGCGGCTCGGAGGAGATCCACCGGCCGTCGCGCAGGGTCGTGACGCGCTGGCACAGTTCGAAGATCTCTTCCAGGCGATGCGAGATGAACAGCACCGCCGCGCCCTCGGAGCGCAGCGTACGGACGACGGAGAAGAGCCTGGCGGTCTCGCTCCCGGTCAGGGCGGCCGTCGGTTCGTCCATGATCAGGACGCGGGCGTCGAAGGAGAGCGCCTTGGCGATCTCGACGATCTGCTGGTCGGCGATCGACAGTCCGCGCGCCGGCCGGTCCGGTGCCAGGTCGACCCCGAGCCTCCGCATCAGCCCGGCGGTCGTCTCGTGCACGGCCCTTCGGTCGATCCGGCCCAAGGAGCGCCGGGGCTGACGGCCCATGAAGATGTTCTCGGCGATGGACAGATCGGGGAAGAGCGTCGGCTCCTGGTAGATGACGGCGATGCCGGCGTCACGGGCGTCCGCCGGGCCGTGGAAGACGACGGGCTCGCCGTCGAGGAGCACCTCGCCGCTGTCCGGGCGGTGCACCCCGGCGAGGGCCTTGATCAGCGTCGACTTGCCGGCGCCGTTCTCACCCGCGAGTGCGTGGGCCTCGCCGGGGAACAACTGCAGGGACACGCCCTGCAAGGCCCGTACGGCACCGAAGGACTTGCTCACGCCCTTCAGGGCCAGGACCGGGGCCGGGTCCGGGGCGGACTGGTTCATGGGAGCTCCTCAGCGGAGGGACTGTGCCGCTCCACCGCCGTGAAAGGTTTCAATGAGGTTGCTCGGAAGCTAAACGGGGATTGCGGGCGCCGTCAATGGGTTGATGGCGGGAAGTTCCAGGAAGAGGGGCGATGTGCGACCTGAATGGGGGGAATGGGTGGGCGCCCTTGACAGTGTTCGGGGCGGGCCACTATCTTCCGGGGCCTTGAATCGATTCACGTAACGGTCGTGCATCGCTCCACTTACAAGTGCGGTGCCGCGCGCTTGTGGGGCGACGGCCAGCTCGTCGACCTCCAGGGCCCCGCCCCGTCGGTGGCTCCACGGCGGCGCCGAGAAGACCTCGGCGTACAACCGCCGGATCCCGTCGGCGTACGCGGGAAGGCTTCCGCCCTCGATCAGCCGGACCCGCATGACCGCACCCCCGCCCCTGGACCGCTCCGGAAAGGAAAAGGATAGGACGCCCCCCGGTGTTCCGGAGGGCGTCCCCGCGCGGAGGGGGTGCGGTGACCGGTCAGGACCCGGTGGCCGCGCCCGTGTACGCCGTCGTGAACGTCCAGTCGCCCGAGCCCACTTCGTACACCGCCTCGCCGTTCCCCGTGCGCAGCAGCCGTGCTCCGGCCGTGGCGCGGGGGCGTCCGGAGCTGACCGGGACATGGACCTCGGCCGTCGAACCCGCCGGCACGGTCACCCGCAGCCGGTAGCGCTCGCCGTCCCGCTGCCAGGACGTCGCCGCCCTGCCGTACGGCGTCGTGTAGGACCCCGACGCGGAGGTGAGATCGCCCACGACCGCCGGATCCACCAGCAGCCTGCGGTAGCCCACCGAGCCCTCGGCCTGCTGGATGCCCGCCACCCGGCCGGTGAACCAGGAGTCGACGGCGCCCAGCATGAAGTGGTTCTGCGACTGCCCGGGGCCGCCGTCCCAGCTCTCGCCGAGCGTGGTGTTGCCCGCCCGTACCTGGTAGCCGTAGCTCGGACTCGTCGTCTGCGTGGCGATCCGGTGCACCACGTCGTCACGGCCCGACTCCGACAGCACCCGGAAGACGGCCGGGAGCGAGATCTCACCCAGCAGCAGGTGGTCGCCCGCCGCCTCGATGCTGCCCACCAGGTGTCCCAGCAGCCGCTCCCGCTCGCCCGCCGGGTAGGCCCGCATGTCCAGGGCCAGCGCCTCGGCGCCCTGCCCGCCGCCGCCGAGCGTGCCGGACGCCGGGTCGTAGTACGCGTCGGAGACCGCCTTCGCGCTCGCGTCCGCCTTCACCCGGTACCGCGCCGCCGCCTCCTCGTCGCCCAGGACGCCGGAGATCCGGCTGAGCGCGTCGACGACCCGCCAGTAGCCGTACGTCCCGGCCACCGCGCGCGGAAACGTGCGGTCAGGGGTGAACCAGTCGCCCAGGCCGTAGTCGAGGATGCCGTCCTTCACCTGCCCCTCCAGGAACGCGGCGTAGGCCTTCATCTGCGGGTAGTACGCGGACAGCGTGTCCTTGTCGCCGTACGTCGTGTACATCTGCCACGGGACGAGAACCACCGCGCCGCCCCAGTTGGAGTCGTTGCGGTAACTGCCGGGCAGGTTCGTGTACTCCGGGACCGTGCTCGGGACCAGGCCGTCCTCGGTCTGCGCGTCGCTCATGTCGCGCATGATCTTGCGCAGGTAGGCCTGCATGTCGTAGTTGCCGGCCAGGGCCGGGAAGACGAGCTGGTTCTGCTCCAGCCAGCCGAGCTTCTCCCGGCTGGGGCAGTCGGTGAGGACGCTCATCATGTTGCCCTCGATCGACCGCCGGATGATCGAGTGGATGCCGTTGATCAGCTCGTCGGAGCTGGTGAAGTCCCCGGCCGAGGCGTTGTCCGCACGGAGGACCTTCCCCCGCACCGAGACGGTGGCGCCCTCGGGCAGGCCTCGCAACTCCAGGTAGCGGAAGCCGTGGTAGCTGAAGGACGGGTGCCAGGTCTCCGACGTGGCACCGCCCGTCGTGTAGCTGTCCCACAGGGGGCCGCCCACATTGCTGATCGACTGGAAGGCACGGCCGTCCTTCAGCGACTCCGAGGGGTAGATGCGCACCGCGGTGCCCTTCGGCGCCCGCACCGTGATCTCGGGCCAGCCCGCGATGTTCCGGCCCAGGTCGAAGACCCGGCTCCCCGCCGCGCCCTCGACCTCCTGGCCCTCCAGGGTCTCGACGACCCGGACCGGCTCGGTCTCCCGCGCGCTGAGGACGGCGGGCCGCTCCGGGGTACCGGGGGCCGCCACTTCCTCGGCGCGCTCCCAGCCCACGCGTGACCCGCGCGGCTCGTCCCGGTGCGGGATCTCGCGGCGCGCGTCGTAGTCCTCGCCGCCGTACCAGTTGGACGACGTCGTCGCGCCGAGCGCGGTGCGCCAGTCGTCGCCGCTGCGGACCGTGCGCACCGAACCGTCGGCCAGGGTGATCTCCAGCCGGGCGATCAGCTTCGGGTCGCTGATGTTGCCGTACAGCTTGCGGTAGCGGTCGGCGGTGGAGACCACGTTCGCCATGCCGTTCCCGAGGGCCACCGCGAGCGTGTTGGCCCCCTTGCCGAGCTGCTTCGTCACGTCGTACGTGGCGTACTGCACCCGGTCCCGGTAGTCGGTGTTCGCCGGTTCGAGCACCGCGTCACCGACCGGTTCGCCGTTGAGCGTCGTCTCGTGGACGCCGAGGCCGGACACGTACAGCCTGGCGCTGCGCACCTTCTGCTCCAGCGCGAAGTCCTTCGCGAACACGGGCAGTCCGGCCGGCAGGTAGGGCTTCGGCGGGCGCTGCCCGGTGACCCCGGCGATCCGGGTGAAGCCCGAGTCCGGGGCGTCCGACGCGGAGACGGTGTAGTCGACCGGGAAGTTCGGCACCTCGCCGTCCTCGGTCAGCACGTCGGCGCGCGGATACAGGGCCACCTCGTCGAACGTCTTCGCGGACTTCATGTCCAGGGTGAGCACGACGGGCTGCCCGGAGACATCGGGACCGGTGTGCGCGGCGCTCGCGTACCCGGCGGCCGTCTGCAGGGCGCTGTTGGGCAGCCCGTCCACGGCCAGGGCCGGTTCCCAGGTCTTGCGGAGTGTGTTCGTCTCGGAGGCGGTGACCGCCGAGCCCTTCGCCAGCCCGGAGGTGCCCGTCGTCGAGTCCCGTACGTCGATCTCACCGAGCTGTACGCGCCACGTACGCTCCGGGAAGGCGTCGGCGAGCGGCAGACCGAGCTTCGTCACGTCCAGCCGGACGTAACGCGCGGTCGTGCGCTCCACCTTGACGACCACCGGGGCGACGGTGCGCCCGCTCAGCGCCCAGTCCTGGTGGGTGATCCAGTCGGCGCCGTCCCAGTCCCGCGGCTGCGTCAGGCCCGTCTCGAAGACGGCCGCCTCGCTCCAGCCCGAGTCCCGCCCGGAACCGCCGGACCAGAGCATCACCCGCCAGTGGACACGGGTACGGGACCCGAGCTTCTCACCGGCGTACGTCGCCTCCGGCACGGCGGACTCCACCTTGCCGGAGTCCCACAGGTCCGCCCGCCCCCGCCGCAGCTTGTCCAGGGACGTGGCCGCCTGGATCCGGTAGGCGGACTGGACGGTCGACCGGGCGCGGGCGGTGGTGCGCCAGCTCAGCGACGGCGTCGTGTCGTCGATCCCGAGCGCCTGGGAGAGGTGCTGGGTGCGCAGCCCCGTCGCCGAGAGGGCGGCCGGGGCGACCGCGTCGGCGGTGACGGCCGTCGGCAGGACGGTCACCAGGGCGCTGAGCCCACTGGCGGCGAGCAGCGCCGGGCGGCGCCGGGCGCGGGAGGTGAGAGGTCTGGATCTGGGCACGCGGGTGCTCCTTGTACGTTGGGAGGGGCGGATCAGACGCGGGGGAGCGCGGCCGTCGCGCGGCGGTAGGGGCGGAGGGCGACAGGGCCGAGGAGCCCCGACGGGATGGGCTTGTTCCGCTCGTTGGACAGGGTGTTGGAGACCTTCACGGAGAGCGTGTTGCGGCCCGGCCGCAGCAGCCCCGTGACGTCCGCGGTGTAGGGGCTCCACAGCAGCGGCGGCAGTTCGGTGCCGTTGAGCGTGACCGCGGCGACCTCCCGTACGACACCGAGGGCGAGCCGGAACCCCCGGTCCCGCAGCGCCGCCCGGTCCAGGGTGAACGCGGTGGAGTACGTGCCGCTGCCGGAGAACAGCGGTTCCAGATCCGTCCAGCTGCCGAGCGGCCGGGTCACCGGTTCGGCGCCCTCGCGGGCGAGCAGCAGCGTCCAGTCGCCGTCCAGCGGGACCGGGGTGAGCGGATCGGTGACCACGACGGTGCCGCGGTAGTTGTGCGATCCGTCGGTGCCCGCCACGGCGTACCGGCCGGGTGCGTCGGCGACCGCGGTGACCCGCAGCTCACGGCCGTGCCGGGTGACGGCCTCGACGGGGAGCGCGGCGTCGGTGAGGTGAGGCCCGGACCGTGCCCCGTGGCGCAGCACGACGGCCTGGGTCTCGTACGGCGCGAGGCGGAGGGGCACCCGTACACCCGTCCCGCCCTGGCCCCGCCGCTCCGTGCGGTACACGGGCGCCGGGCGGGCGGTCCCTGTGGCCGGGTCCCACAGCTCCGGCACCCCGTCGGCAGGCAGCGCGGCCACGGTCTCGACCGTCTCACCGCTCTCGTTGTTGACGAGGAAGGCGGTGTCCTCGCCGCGCACGGTGCGCAGGACCCGCAGAGCGGGCGCCGCCGGTTCCAGGACGGCCGCGGCCACCCCGGCGGCGTGCGCCACGTCCCGCAGCCCGCCGGTGTCCGCCACGCGTACGGCCTCGCCCTTCCCGGAGCGGCGGCGGCTCGGCACGCCGTCGCCGAACAGCCCGCCGAACGCCCGTTGCAGGGCCCGGTCCTGGCCGTCCGCGTCCTCCACGGGCAGCTCGCCCACGGCGACGACGGTCCCGCCGGCGCGGACGAACTCCGCCAGCTTCCGCACGCTCGCCGCGGTGAGGGCCGGGGTCACGGGAAGGACGGCCAGGTCGTAGCGGGCCGCGCCGACCACCAGCCGGCCGTCGTGCACCGAGCCGTGCGCCAGCAGCCCGCGGTCGCCGGAGAGCGCCCCCTCGTGCACCAGGTCGAAGTCCACCTGGGCCTGCTCCAGCGCCTCGGCGGCGCCGTTGAACGCGCCGTCGACCTCACCCTGCCGTGCGGTCCCCGTGAACTGCTCCGCCGCCCGCTGCGGCTGCACGAGTGCCGTACGGACCGCCGAGGTCCCCCGGGCGAGCTCCATCACCCGCCCGATCCAGTCGGAGATCGGCTCCATCGCCCACCACCACGGTGAACGCGGCCCGAAGGGCGGCGGGAAGAACACGCGGGTCTCGTCCGTCCACAGGGCGTGCAGCACGGTGAGGTTGACGCCTCGCGTGGCGTGCGCACCCAGAAGGGCGCGTACGAAGTCCGGGGCGACGGCCCAGCCCATGTTGCCGAAGGCCTCCATCAGCACCCTCTCGCGCCCCATCTGATGGCCGGAGGAAGCCGGGTTGCGCGGCGTCATCGTCGAACCGCCCGCCTCGTACTCGGCGGTGATGACGTCCCCGCCGGGGACCTGCGCCCACTGGTTGACCTTGTGCAGGTCGCCGGTCGACCAGATGCGCTTGGAGGGCGAGGTCTCGTCGTACAGCGGATTGGTGATCAGGACGGTCTTCCGCTTCTCGTACCAGCGCGCCTGCTTCTCGAACGCCGCGGCGAAGCGGTCGGAGACCGCCTGCCAGAAGCGGCCGCGCTCGATCCTGCCGCTGCGGCCCAGGTCGTCGAAGGCGCAGGCGTAAGCGATTCCCGGCTCGGTACCCACGGCGCGCAGCGCGTCCTCCAGGGCGGGCGACCACGGGAGCCGCCTGAAGTGGGCCTCGGCGGAGGCGAAGAACGGCTCGTCGTCCCAGAAGCCGGGGACGACCGTGCCGAAGTACCGGCCGAAACGGCGGTGGTACTCACCCGGCACGATGTCCAGCAGCAGCTCGACCGGCTCGTCGGCGAGCAGATCGACATAGCTGCGGCTGTAACCCTGGCTGTCGTCGATGAGCGGGGACCCGCCGAACAGGTCGATCTGCCAGCGGCCCGCAGGGACCTGCCAGCCGTCGCCCGCACGGAGCTCGGCCGTCAGATCCGTCAGCGAGCCGGTGCCGGTGGCGCCGAGCGGACGGGCGGCCGCTGCGACGGGCTCACCCGCGACGCCCGCCTTCGCCGGGAAGTCGCCCGGCGAGGACGGGTCGGTGAAGTCCTGCTCGTAGAGGAGAGCGCCCGACGCATCGGTGACGGTGAGGCTGTCCCACAGTGAGCGCTGAGCACCGGTGGCACGGACCCCGGCGCTGCCCGTGCCGTACACGGTGTCGGTGACGGTTCCCTTGTCCTTGCCGTCGAGGGTGACGGAGAGGGCGGGCCCGGACACCTTCACCACGAGGGTGTGGAACTTCGTGCTGTTGAAACCGTCGGTGCGGGTGGTCCTGGCGAGTTCGGTGGCCTCGCCGCCCGTCAGCCGGGACACGGTGACCACACCGGTCCGGTCGAATTCGACGACGTATCCGTCCGAGCCGTCCGCGTTCGCCCGCACGACGAGGGCGGCGGAGGAGGAATGATCGCCCTGGGCGCTCGCGGTGACCGTGACATCGGTCCATCCGGCGCCGGCCCGCAGCACGGCGGAACCCCCGAGGACCGCCGCGTCGGCCACCAGGCGCCTGTTGTCCGTGCCGACACCGGTCGTGCTGACGAGGTCCGTGCGGACGGGTCCCTCGACGACGGTGGTGGAGCGCCACAGTGCCTTGAGCCGCAGGTCGGGGCGGGGCTCGTAGGTGCGTGAGCCGACCGTGCCGCCCTTCACGATGTACTCGCCGGCGCGGCCGCTGGGGAAGTGGTCGTCGTTGAAGATCCAGACCCGCATGCCGGTGCGTTCCGCGACCCGCAGGACGTGCTCGATGATGTCGAACCAGCCCTCGGTGAAGAACTCGGGCTGCATCTCGGCGTTGTCGAAGGGGAAGACGATCACCTCGAACATCCCCTTGGCGCGGAGATCGGCGAGCTGGGTGTCGACCAGTTCCGGGGTGACCCTGCCGTTCCAGTACCAGTAGACGGCGGGGCGGCTGTCGCGCGGCGGGTCGGTGAAGCGCGCGGGGGAGTAGCCGGAGGCGGCCGGGGCCGACGTGGGGGACTGCCCGGGTGCGGCGGAGGCGATGCCGGGCGAGCCGACGGCGAAGGCGGTGCCTGCCGCCCCGGCAGCGGCCACGAACGTGCGTCTGGACAGGGGGGATGCGGGCATGCGGGTACTCCGTGTTCCGTGTAGGGGGGTGCGGGAGGCGGGGAGCTCAGAGCGCGGCGACCTGGGCCGCGGTGAGGGCCCGGTTGTGCAGCCGGAAGTCCGCGACCGCGCCGTGCAGGGCGGGGTGCGTGGAGTTCTGTGAACGGCCCAGGTAGTTGCGGGTGGAGGCGCCGAGGAGCAGCGGGCTCTGGGTCATCGCCGGGTTGCGGCCCGCCTCGGCCCCGTCGACGTACAGCACCGCGGTGCCCGCGCCGATGGTCAGCGCGACGTGGATCCAGCGGCCGGTGGGCAGCGGGCCGGCCGCGTCGACGACGTCCTCGCCCTGCATGCCGGAGATCTTCAGCGCGGCGCGTGCCTTCCCGGCGCCGGTGCGCGGGGTGAGGAAGAGGTAGGTGCCCTTGTGGTACCCGAGATCGAAGACCCGGGCCGAGTCGGCGAGGCTGTCCAGACGGACGCGCACGCTCACGGTGAGTGCGTCGAGCCCCGAGGGCACGGACGGGGGCAGGACGACGTGGCCGCCGGTACCGTCCAGGGCGACGGCGCTGCGGCCGTCCGGTCCCTGATCCGTCCAGGTGGCACCGGCCGCGAGCCGCGCGGGAGGGAAGGAACCGGTGCGGTCGGCGGACGAGGCGCCCACGCCCTCGTCCAGGGAGTGACGGACGACCTCGCGCGGGCGGGACGGGCCGGGCGCGACGGCCCAGTACACCGAGTAGTTCTGGTGATGGACGCGGTGGAAGGGCAGCAGCCGTATCCGCTGTCCGTCGGCGAGCGCGGTGAACTCCCCGGCCCCGCCGGACCGCCCGGTGGCCGGACGCAGCGAGCCGGGCCGGACGAGGGGGATGGTCGCGACCGCGGTGTCACCGTGGGCGCCGGCCAGCACATGCGGCCCGTAGGAAACCGACTGGACCTGCGGGTTGTCCGGTGCGGGACGCCAGACGGGCTCGCGGGGCAGGTGGAGCTCCACCGTGTCGCCGCGCTTCCAGGTGCGGCGGACCGTGAAATAGGTGCCCGGCTCGGCCGGATCCCCGCCCACCACGTGCCCGTTGACCCGTACGGAGGCCGCCTTGCCGTGCCCGTCGGCCAGCCAGCCCGGTATCCGCAGCCGCAGCGCGAATCTGCCGCCGCCCTCGGTGACCGTGAGCCGGTTGAGGTCACCGGCCGGGTCGGGCGTGGTCAGACGCAGTGACACGCCCTGCTCGCGCCAGCGCACCTCGGAGGGGATGTAGAGGTTGACGTACAGCGACGGGCCTGGCGCGCTGCCGTCCGCCGACCGGAAGTAGACGGAGTCGGCGAACTTCGTGTGGGTCTCCAGGCCCGTGCCGTGGTCGCAGGAGAAGTTGTCGTAGTCGCTGCTGTAACTGCCCGGTGCGGAACCGAGCCCGCCCTTGGGCTGCCTGCGCGACCCCGCCCACAGGCCCGTGTAGTACGTGACGAAGCCGTGCGCGGAGTCCGGGTCCTGCTCGGCCAGGAGCTGGTTGACCAGGGCCCGCTCGTAGTGGTCCATGTAGGCGGCCGTGTCCGGGTCGTGCAGGAACAGCTGCCGCCCGAGCTTGAGCATGTTGTAGCTGTTGCAGTTCTCGCAGGTGTCCTCCGACAGTCTGCTGACGATCTCGCCCGGCGGCCCGAAGAGCTCCTGGTTGGAGTTGCCGCCGATGGCGTACGAGTGGTCGGCGACGACGGTCTTCCAGAAGTAGGTGGCGATGTCGCGGTAGCGGCGCTCTCCCGTCGCCTCGTAACTCCGGGCCGCGCCGACGATCTTGGCGATCTCGGTGTTGGCGTGCCGGCCCGCCAGCTCGTCCCGGCCGGCGGCCAGCGGCCCGTACAGCTCCTCGTGGTCGAAGCGCCGGGCCGTCACCAGGTGGGCCGGGTCGCCGGTCGCCAGGAAGAGATTGGTCAGCACCTCGTTCATGCCGCCGAACTCGACCTTCAGGAGCGCCTGCATCCGGTCGTACGCGAGGGCCGCGGTCCGGCCGTCGACCCAGGCGGCCATGGCGCGCACCACGTCCAGGGCCTGGGAGTCGCCGCAGAGGAGATGCTGGTCGAGCAGCCCCGCCATCACCTTGTGCAGCGTGTAGTACGGGGCCCACGGCTTCCCGCCCGCTTCGAGCTGGTCGAAGACCTCCTCGGGGAAGGCGGAGAGATAGCCCGGCCGGAATCCGGCGGCGGGCGCCGCCGCCTGGCACTCGGCGAGCGCGGCCACGATGCGGCGGCCCTTGGCGGCGTACGCCTCCTCGCCGGTATGGGCGTGGGCCTGTGCCAGGGCGGACAGCAGATGGCCGGTGGTGTGCCCGCGCAGCTGGACGTCCGGGGCCTCCCAGCCTCCGCAGGGCTCGGCTTCCGAGGCGATCCCCACGTTGAGGCGGAACGTGTGCAGCAGCCGGTCCGGATCGACGAAGAGCAGATAGGCGCAGGTCCGTCGCATGTTCTCCCGGAACGGGCTGTCGAGCAGACGGACGTCACCCAGGGGCAGAGAGGCGAGCGCCGGAGGGGCGACGGCCGCTTCGGAGGTGTCCGCGGGGGGCGCCCCGGACGCGGCTCTCACGGCGCCGCCGGACAGCGCCACGACCGCCGTGGTCGCCGCTGTCGCGGTCAGCACCCGGCGGCGGGAGGGGGTCGGCGGGCGGCACGGCTGCGGGGGAGGCGAGGCAGTCAAGGACCGGGCTCCTTCCGGCGGGGAGCGGCCGTCGGAAGCCGAGGGCCGGTCGGCTGCGAACGCGGTCTCCCCAGAGGTGAGTTGAATCGTTTTACGACATCCGGTGGCAAGCTAGGTGCTGCTGCGGTGAGCGTCAAGACCTCACACCGGAAGCGGGTGACTGGGCGTCAAGTATTGATTCATCCCTTTAGTCGCGCGCCGTTGGCCGGTCGAGTGCCTGCGTCGGGGCGTCAGCAGGGGACGGGATCGCGCACGCCTCTTGTGGTCGGAGGTAGTGGTCACATATGTTCCAGCCTGAGATATTGAATCGTTTAAATCGTTAGGCATTCCTGCACCGCTGACATGCGTGCAGGACGGGGCGAATCACCAGGGTGGCGAGATGCGGAACAGACCGGGGCACGGCGAAACGGTCGCGAGCGAGGCTGCGACGGACGGCGGGACGGGCTCGCGGACCAGCCTCCGCCGACGGGCCGTCCTCAGGATGGCCGCGGCGGCGGGCGCGCTCGCCGCGCTCCCCCTTTCCGAAGGCGCGGCGGTGGCCGCGCCCGCGTCACCGGCCGCCGGCCCGGCCGCCAAGGGCGCCTTCGCCCGCCGCTTCGCCGATCCCGCCCCCGCCGTGCGCCCCAAGTTCCGCTGGTGGTGGCCGGACGCCCTCGTCGACGCCGACGAGATCGAGCGCGAGATCGACCAGATCGCGGCCGCCGGATTCGGCGGGGTCGAGATCGCCGCCGTCACCCACAGCCTCTCCGAACCGATCGACCCGGTGCGGCACGGCTGGGGCACCCGTGCCTGGACCGACGCCGTCGAGACCGCTCTGGAGCGGGCCCGTAAGCGTGACATCGTCGTCGACCTCACCCTGGGCCCCGCCTGGCCCGCCGCCGTCCCGGGCATCACGCCCGACAGCCCCGGCGCCGTGAAGGAGCTCGCCCACGGCGTCACGGTCCTTCCCGCGGGCGCCGCGTTCCCCGGCCCGCTGCCCGAGCCCGTCACCGCACCGGGCTCCGGCGTCACCGCCCGCGCGCTCCATCGCGTCCTGGCCGCCCGGGTCACCGCCGGCACCTCGCCCACCGCCGCCCCCGTGAAGCTCGACCTCGACACCGTCACCGACCTCACCGCGCGTGTGCCGGCGGCCGGGACCCTGGAGTGGACGGCCCCCGACGACGGCACCTGGCTCGTCATCGCCTGCTGGGAGCGCGGCTCCGGCCAGCGACCCGAGGGCCCCGCGCACACCTCCCCGCTCAGCTACGTCGTGGACCACTTCAGCGCGGCCGGCACCCGCGCGGTCATCGACTACTGGGAGGAGCACATCCTCACCTCCCGCATGCGCGCGCTGCTGCGGGAGAACGGGGGAGCGCTCTTCGAGGACTCCATCGAGATGGAGACCCATGCCACGCTCTGGACCCCCGGCATCGCGGCCGAGTTCGAACGCCGCATGGGCTACGCCCTCACCCCGTACCTCCCCGCACTCCTCCAGACGAAGGAGAAGTACGTCTTCGCCTTCGGCGCCGTCACCGACAAGGCGGTCCGGCGGGACTTCATGGAGGTCGTCACCGAGCTGTACGTGGAGAACCATCTGCGGCCGGTGCAGAAGTGGGCCCACGGCCTCGGACTGCAGCTTCGCATCCAGCCGTACGGCCTCCAGACCGACGCCATGTACAAAGCGGCCCTTCTCGACATCTCCGAGGGCGAGTCGCTCGGCTTCAAGAACCTCGACGACTTCCGCACCCTGGCCGGTGGCCGGGACATGGGCGGCAAGCTCATCCTCTCCAACGAGGCCGGCGGCACCGCGGGCGGTGCCTACGCCACCACCTGGGACGCCACGCTCAAGAAGCTCGTCACCCAGTACGCCGCCGGCGTCAACCAGGCCGTCTTCCACGGCTTCGCGTACGCCTCCGCACCCGGTGCCGCCTGGCCCGGCTTCGCCGCCTTCTCCCCGTACAACGGTGGTACGGGCTACGGCGAGGCCTGGGGGCCGCGGCAGCCCACCTGGGGCCACTTCCCCGACATCGCGGGCTACTTGAGCCGCACCCAGCAGGTACTCCAGACCGGGGTCAACAAGGTCGACGTCGGCGTCCTGTGGCAGAAGGGCTATGCCGGCTCGGGGCTCGGGGCGTCCTGGTTCACTGCCGACGGAGTCCCCGTGGGCTGGACCCACCTCTTCCTCAGCCCACGCCTCCTGAGCCTTCCCGGCGCCGTGGTGAAGAACGGCAGGCTCGCCCCCGAAGGGCCCGCTTACAAGGCGCTGCTCGTCGACGGCGACGTCATGATCGGCCGTGAGCACACCCTCCAGACCGACGTGGCGGAGAAGCTGCTCGGCTACGCCCGCAAGGGCCTGCCGATCATCGTCATCGGCGACTGGAGCGACGGTCACGTGCCGGGCATGCCCCGCACCGGCGACAACGACCGGCTCCTCACCCTGATCCGGAAGCTGCTCGCCCAGCCGACGGTCAGCAACGTCCCCGACCGCCCCGACGTCCCGCAGGGCATCGCCGCGCTCGGACTCACCCGCGACGTCGAGTACGCCGAGTCCTCGATGCTGCTCCACAACCACCGGGCCGACAGCGACGCCGACTACTACTTCTTCGCCAACGACGCCGTCAGCAAGAAGAATTCGACCGGCACCCGCATCAGCCACGACGTCACCCTCACCACCCGCCACCGCGACGTCGTCCCCTACCGCCTCGACGCGTGGACCGGCACGATCGAGCCGCTCGCGGCGTACACGCGCCTCCCCGACGGGCGACTGCGGCTGCGCGTCACCCTCGAACCCGGCGCCACCACGATCATCGCGACCGCCCGCCCGGGCCGTTGGGCCACCGGCCCGGCACCGCAGTGGTACGCCACCGCGTCCGACGCGGCCGAGGTGCGCCGCGCCGGAAACGACAGGGTCGAGATCCGGGACACCCGCCCGGGGACCTACGCGACGACGCTCGGCGACGGCCGCACGCTCCGGGCACGCATCGACGACGTACCCGAGCCGGTCCCGCTGACCCGCTGGACGCTGACGGCCGAGGACTGGACGCCGGGTGCCACCTCCTCCACCACCGGAAGGACCCGCCGAACGGTCGAGATCGACGGCCTCCTGCCCTGGTCGGAGATCCCGGAGCTCGCCGACTCCTCCGGCATCGGCCGCTACCGCGCCACCGTCCGCCTCGGCGGGCCCTGGACCGGCGGCCACGGAGCGACGCTGGAGCTGGGCGAGGTCTTCGACACCTACCGGGTCACGGTCAACGGGCGCCATCTGCCGCCCGCCGACCAGGTGACCACCACCGTCGACGTAGGCCCGTATCTGCGCAGCGGCACCAACACGATCGAGGTGGAGGTCGCCACGACCCTCCTCAACCGGCTGCGGGTGTCGAACGCACCCGTCTTCGGAGTGGCGCAGCGGCAGAAGTACGGCCTGGTGGGGCCGGTGCGGCTGGTTCCGTACGGGAAGGCGGTGGTCCGTCCCTGAAACAGGGCCGGCGGGGCATCAGCCGGCCGGCCGGACCAGGTGCGTGGTGAACCAGTCCTCGGCCAGCTCCGCGACCCGGTCCAGGGCTCCCGGCTCCTCGAACAGGTGCGTGGCACCCGGGACGATCTCCAGCCGGTTCTCGCAGTGCAGCGCCGCCTGCGCCTGCCGGTTGAGGTCGATCACCGTGGTGTCGGCGCCGCCCACCACCAGCAGGGTGGGCGCCCGTACCGCGGACAGATCCGCTCCGGCCAGATCGGGGCGCCCGCCGCGGGAGACCACGGCGCCGACGCCCGAGTCCGCCGCCGCGGCGGCCCGCAGTGCCGCGGCCGCGCCCGTACTGGCCCCGAAGGAGCCGACCGGGAGGGGCACACGGCGGCGGAGCCAGCTGGTGGTGTCCGCCAGCCGCCCGGCCAGCAGGCCGATGTCGAAGACGTTGGCGCGGTAGACCTCCTCCCCGGGCGTGAGCAGGTCGAAGAGCAGGGTGCCCAGGCCGGCGCGGTTCAGCGCCGTGGCCACAGCGCGGTTGCGCGGGCTGTGGCGGCTGCTGCCCGAGCCGTGGGCGAACACCACGACCGCCCCCGCGTCCCCGGGGAGCACGAGGTCCCCGGAGAGCGGGACCCCGCCCGCGTCCACCTCGACCTCCTCGGCCGTGGCGGCACTCCCGGAAGCCCGTGCCAGCAGGGAGACGACCTCCTCGTCCGAGGTCTGGGAGAAGTCCCGGTACCACTCACCCACGGCGGAGAAGAGGTGCGGTGTGGAGAGGCAGACGACCTCGTCCACGTCCTCGCGCAGCCTGTCGGCGACATCCGGTGACGCGACCGGCACGGCCAGTACGACATGGGCGGCACCCTGTGCCCGCACCACCTGGCAGGCCGCCCGCGCGGTCGCTCCGGTGGCGACCCCGTCGTCCACCACGACCACCGCGCGCCCCTTCAGAGGCAGGCGCGGCCGGCCCTCGCGGTACGTCCGAGCCCGGCGCACGAGCTCCGCCTCCTCGGTGCGCTCGACGGAGTCGAGGTCCTTCTCCCGGACCCCGGCATGGCGGACGATCTCGTCGCTGATGACCCGCACCCCGCCCTCGCCGATCGCGCCGAACCCCAGCTCCGGGTGGTAGGGCACCCCGAGTTTGCGGACCACGATCACATCGAGCGGAGCGCCGAGGGCCTGCGCCACCTCGTACGCCACCGGGACGCCGCCGCGCGGCAGCCCCAGGACGACGGGATCGCGGCGTTCCAGGTGCCGCAGCGCCACGGCGAGCCGCCGCCCGGCGTCCGTGCGGTCGGTGAACAGCACGGTGGTTCACCTCCAAGCGAGGGAAGAGCGGAACACACACGCGCACCCCCACCTTCGAAGCAACCGCATTTGCGCCGGTCGGGCAAGTCGGGGAGGGTCGGGTACATGGAGTTGATCGGCGCGGTCCTGATCGACATCGACGGCGTACTCACGGTGTCCTGGGAGCCGCTGCCCGGTGCGGTGGAGGCCATGGAACGGCTCCGCGCCGCGGACATCCCCCTGGCGCTGGTCACCAACACCACGTCGCGGACGCGCGCCCGGATCGCCGAACGGCTCGCGGATTCCGGCTTCCCTGTCGGCCCCGGCGACATCCTCACCGCGCCCGCCGTCACCGCCGCCCATCTCCGCGAGCACCATCCCGGAGCCCGCTGCCTGCTGATCAACACCGGTGACGTACGGGACGACCTGTCCGGGGTGACCCTCGTCGAGGAGGAGGACACCGAGGGGGCCGTGCCCGATGTCGTCGTCCTCGGCGGGGCGGGCGGCGCCTTCACGTACGCGGCGCTCAACCGCGCCTTCCGCCTCGTCCAGCAGGGCGCGGCACTCGTCGCCATGCACCGCAACCTGTACTGGCGCACCGCCGACGGGCTCGACCTCGACACCGGGGCGTTCCTCACCGGCCTGGAGCGCGCCGCGCGTACCGAGGCCGTCATCACCGGCAAGCCGTCCGGCGCCTTCTTCGCCGCCGCACTGGCCCACCTCGGCACCGGCCCGGAGGGGACGCTGATGGTGGGCGACGACATCGAGACGGACGTGCTGGCCGCCCAGCGCCACGGCATCACCGGGGCGCTGGTCAGGACGGGCAAGTACCGGCCGGAGACCCATGAGGCCGCCGACGGGACCCCGGACCACGTGGTGGACTCGTTCGCGGACGTGCCGGCGCTGCTGGAGCGGCTGGGGCGCTGACCCGGCGAGGCGCTACGAGACGGCGCGGAGCCGGCCGTGCGGCGGCAGGCCGCGGAGCCGGGCGACCGCCTGGGCCGTTCTCTCGTCCGCGGGGAGGAAGACGACCAGTTGCTGGGCGTCCGAGGAGAGGTCGAGCGTCTCGCGGAGCAGCCGGAGTTCGTCCCCGGACGGGTGGTTGAGGCGCAGGACCCCACGCCGCGGAACCACATGGCCGTTCAGGCGGCCCGTGAAGTCAGGGCCGGCGACGGGGGCCAGTTCCGCGGTGAACCACTCGGTGTTCTCGATGGACGGGGCGAGCCACAGGTCGAAGGCCTGCTCGTCGGCGACGTCGTCCCAGTCGGCGAAGAACCTCCGGGCACGGGGGTCGGTGAAGAGGTAGCGGGTGAGGTTCGGGGCGTCGCCGTCGAGCAGCCCGGTCCCGCTCGTCACCGCCTCGTACGCGCTGGTGCGGGCCAGGACGTCGCCCAGCCGGTTGGTCACCACGGCGATGCCCGGTTCGATGAGGCGGAGCGTCTCCAGGACCGGTGGACGGACCTCGCGGGGCGCCGGTGAGGGCTGGGTGTGGGCGGTGCACTCGCCGCCGGTGATCTTCGCGAGGTAACGCAGATGACCGCGCTCCGCGGTGTCGAGACTGAGCGCGTCGGCGACCGCGTTCACCACCGCGACCGAGGGGTTGCGGTCTCGGCCCTGCTCCAGACGCGTCAGGTACTCCACGCTGATGCCGGCCCGCCCCGCGAGATCCGAGCGCCGCAGCCCCGGTGCCCTGCGGCGCCCGTGGTCCGGCAGCCCCAGCGACTGCGGCTGGATGCTGTCACGCTTGGCCCGGATGAAATCTCCCAACGGCGTCCCCATGCTCCGAGCATAGGGCGGTGCGCACGGACGGCGGAGGGCTCAGGGTGGCCCTGCGGGGGCCAGCCTGAGCACGGTCTGGTTGCGGCCGCCGGGCGGCCGGATCGTGGTGGGCATGGACAACGACACGTACAGACTGGTGATCCTCGTCGGAAGCGTCCGCGAAGGACGGTTCGGACCGGTCGTGGCCTCCTGGGTCGCCGAACAGGCGGGAAGCCACGGCGCGTTCGATGTGAAGATCGTCGATCTGGCCGATATCGACATTCCGTTGGAGCTGCCGGCGGCCTCACCGAAGTACGCCGGGGAGGATTACCCCCGTCCGGCCGGGATGGCGGCACTCACGTCCGCCCTGGAGGGCGCTGACGCGTTCGTCGTGGTCTCGCCGGAGTACAACCACAGCTATCCGGCGTCGTTGAAGGCGGCGATCGACTGGCACTTCACCCAGTGGGCGGCCAAGCCCGTCGCCTTCGTCAGTTACGGCGGGGCCGCAGGTGGCCGGCACGCGGTGCTGCACCTGGAGAACGTGCTGACAGAACTGCACGCCGTGACGATCCGGGACGGTCTCGCCTTCCCGAACTACTACACGGCGTGGGAGGACGGCCGCCCCCTCGACCCCGGCGCCCCGGGGTACGCCAAGACCCTGCTGGAGCAGCTGGCCTGGTGGGCGGGTGCCCTCCGGACGGCGCGGGAGGCGAACCCCTACCCCGCGTGACGGCGGAAACCCGGTGACAGCCGGACAGCGCCGGGCCCTCCCCTTCACCACCGGGGGACGGTCCGGCGCTCACGCGTTCGCCGCGCCGCCCCGCAGGCGACACGCCCGATGCGGACTTCACGACGCGACCACTGTCATGTCACGAACGTGTCCTGAAGACGATCAAGAAGCAACTCGGGCAACCGCACCGGCCGTCTGGGAAGACAGAAAGCCAGACGGGCGAACAGTCGCCCAGCCCACTCGCCCGCTCCCCACGAGCGACACCCCCATGCAGAGGACAGAGACCAGCATGCGCACTCGGAAGATCTCGGTACTGACCATGACCGCAGTGGCCCTCGGCCTGGCGCTGACGGCATGCAACAACGACGGTGGCGGCAACGCGTCCTCTTCCGCGAGCAGCTCATCGGTGACGGCCACGAGCACCTCGCAGTCCGACACGGTGGAGGGCAAGTCGTCCGGCACGCCCGCCGAGTCCGGCACGAAGTGCACGGACCAGGTCGATTACGCGGGTG